>NZ_JADYVU010000010.1:0-176799 GCF_020194115.1 Bradyrhizobium sp. NBAIM01
GCCCAATACCCTGCGTAGTTCACCTTGATCGTCTCATAGGCAAGCGCGAGGTCCGACAGAGGCTGGCGTCCGGTCGCGACGCATTCCATGAAGTCCTGGATCTCCTGCAGATAGCCGCGCGTCCATTCCTCCTCGAGGCAGACATATTGCCAGCCGGTCTTGCGATCGACCTTCTCGGTGATGTAGACGCCCGCGAGCTTCTCCTCGCTGGTCTGATAGCTCATCAGATGATTGTTCGGCGTGATGTTGGCGAACAGGGAGCCGCCGCTGGTATAGGTCTCGATCAGATTGCGCACCCCGCCCATGATCATGTCGCCGGAGAAAACCGTCGCCTTGGTGCCGTCGGAGAAGGTGGCGGTGAGTGTACCCCAGTCCTCGACGTCGACGGGATTGGCCTTGATGTAGCTGCGCTCCTCCGGCTTGAGCCCGGCGGTGACGTTGCCGACATCGCCGGTGACGCTGGCGACGCGGATGCGCTCGCCGCGCGCCCTGGCCTCGACCTGCTTCAGATACAGAACGGCCGAAAGCGGATGGCAGCCCATGCGGATCAGCGAGCCGCCGCCGGTCATCGCCCATTGCGCGGCATGCGCAGCGTGCGAGCCGGAATGGCTCTCCTCGCCCTTCATGAACAGGATCTTGTCCTTGGTCGCCCTGATGATCTCGGCGGTCTTGGTCACCGCCGGCGCGTAGATCCAGTCCTCTGCATACATGAAGAGTTTTCCGGTGCGCTCGATCGCGGCCCGCGTCCTGTCCATCTCTTCGATCACGCGCTCATACATCAGCGCCTTCGGCACGTGCTTGCCGATCGGCTGCTGATCGCCCTCGCGGCCGAAATAGCCGGCGAACGGCTTTTCGCAGATGACATGTTTGCCGGCCTGCATGGCGCCGACGATCATCTCGGCATGAAGATTGGGCGGGGTGCAGATATCGACGACGTCGAGATCGCGGTCAGCGATCAGCTCGGCGAAGCTCCGGTAAACTCGCGGGATATTGTGATGCCCGGCAAATGCGACGACCTTGTCGCCGCGCGCGGCGACCGCCGCGACCTCGACGTCAACGCCATAGACGCGCCGGAACGCATACATGTGCAGCTCCGACACGAAGCCGCAGCCGACGAGTCCCACCCTGATCCTGGCCATGGCGCCCCCTTTGCGTTGGGCGGCACTATAGCGCGCTCGTGCGCCTAATCCACCGAGACCCGCACCACGCCGGCGCTCATCATGCCGAGCGCGCGGGCGGCTGGAACCCTGCCGGGAAATGCCCGGCAGGGCCATCACACTTCGTTACTGCCGGTGGAACACCAGCGTGCGGACCTCGATGCTTTCGCGGGGCGCGGCATCGGCCGGCGTGGTCGGATCGACGAAGGCGGTGTGCGGCCCGAAGCGGGTGCGGCCGTCGGTTGCGGAATCGTAGCACTTCAGCAGCAACGCCTCGTCCGGCGTCATCTCCGGGAAATAGAACCAGCGGTGGTTCGGATTGTATTTCACCGAATAGGTCTCGCCGCGGCGGTTGGGATAGATCAGATCGGAAGCGACGAGATCGTCGGGCGCCACCGTCGTGCCGTCGGCCATGGCGAGCGGTGAATCCCGCAAGGGCCCGCGGATCGGCCGCCACAGATTGATCACCTGCACGCGCCCCTTGAGCAGCTCTTCGGCTTCATCAGGCAGATGCTCGCGGACACGGTTGGCGCCGGAGATTGCCGTCTGGTCGACATGGACGCGCGTGGCCGGCTGGCGCGGGCCGCCGTCGCGGATGTCAGGCGCGCCTTCGACACGCTTGCGCACGGTGTGGTCGAAGATGAAGACGCGGTCGGCCTTCAGCGTCGCGCGCAGAAAGGCCTCCACCGCGGGATAATAGACCGCCCTCACCTCGTCCTCGTTGTAGAAATCCTTCACCTGGGTCGGATGACGCACCAGCGCAAAGCCCTCGCGATCCAGCGAGAAGTTCTGCGCGATCAGCCGCGCATCGAAGATCGGCACCTGATGCGGCTCCGGCAGCGAAGTGCTTTTCGGCTCACCCGGCGGCGGATCGAACGCGTAGGTGCGCGGCTTGCCGTCGACTGGCGCGAGATAGTTGAGTTCGGCAGTGACGAAGGGAAGCGATTCGATTTTTGTTTCTTGCAGGCCCATGGCCGGTCTCCCGATGTGGTCGTCGGATTGATTTTTGCGGGCGTGCGGCGTGGCGCAAGAGCTGCGGTGCAAATAGCAACGGGAGTGCTGTCGGGCGGAGAGAATGCAGAAGGAATATTGCGCAGAAGGCGATTGCGCTGGAACGTGCTCGTCCCGCCTCACGGATGCTTGAATTACTCGTGAGCTCTTACACCCACAGTCGTCATTCCGAGGCGCCCGGAGGGCGAGCCCGGAATCCATCGAGCCGCAATGTCTGTCGATGAATGGATTCCGGGCTCGCGACTTCGTCGCGCCCCGGAATGACGACGGAGCCGCACCGCGCCCGGAACACGCGGCTATGCCCCTGTGCCTACAACCCCGCCTTGGCAATCGCATCCGTGAACGAGCGATCGACGATCTCGGCGGCGTCGAGCCTCTGTTTGATCAAGCCCCAGCGGAAGTAGAGGTCGATCGTCGCCTGCTCGTCGGCGACAACGCCGTCATCGATCGGCGCGATCCGGATTTTTGCGCGCGACAGCCAGTTCTGCGGGACGGCGGTGGGGATGTTCATCAGCCTGCCCCAGGTCGCGGCGTAGCTGTCGATATTGTTCAGCGACCACGCCCGCGCCGCGGTGAGGCGGCGGATGAAGTCGGTCAGCTCGGCGCGCTTGTCCCTGATCGCGTCGGGCCGCGCCACCTGGAAGCTCAGCCCCGGCGTCAGGCCTTCCGAGGTGATGATACGGCGCGATTTGAACAGCACCTCCTCCTGGCTGACATACGGCTCCCAGGTCGACCATGCATCGACCGAGCCTTGCGTGTAGGCGATCTTGGCGTCGGAGGGCGCCAGGAACGCGATCTGCACGTCACTCGCGCTCCAGCCGTTCTTCTCCAGCGCGGCGAGGATCAGCTGATGGCCGATCGAGCCGCGGCCGGTTGCGATTTTCTTGCCGCGGAGATCGGCAAAGCTCTTGATCGCGGAGTTCTCTGGCACGAGGATCGCGAGGCCCTCGCGTGTCTGCCTGATGGCGGCTATCGCCTTGACCGGCGCACCGGAGGCGGCCGCGAAGGTGAAGGGCGCGTCGCCAACGAGGCCGGTCTCGATCGCACCGGCGCTGAGCGCCTCCAGAAGCGGTGCCGCCGCCGGAAACTCCCTCCACTCGATCTTGTAGGGGACGTCCTTGAGCACGCCAGCCGCTTCCATTACGGCCTGCGCATTGCCCTTCTGGTCCCCGACGCGCAAGGTGGTTTGCGCAGCTGCGACTTCGAACGAAGCGAACAGCAGCGCGCCGGCCAACATGAGGCGGATCATTCTGCGGCCTCGCCGCGAACGGCCTGGCGCTTGGCGACCAGCTCGCGTGTCAGCGGGATCAGCTCCCGGCCGTATTCGATGCTATCGATCAGCGGATCGAAGCCGCGGATCAGGAAATGGCTGATGCCGAGATCGTAATAATCGCCGAAGACCTCCGCGACCTGCTCGGGCGTGCCGACAAGTGCGGTGGTGTTGCTATTGGCGCCGGTCAGCTTTGCGATCTCGGTCCAGAGCCGCTTGTCGATGCGGCTGCCCTGATCGGCGAGCGCGAGCAGGCGCCGTGCGCCGGCGGTGGCATGCCCGTCAGCGGGCTTGCGATAGCCGGTCTTGTCCTGGAGCGCGGTGGCGCGCGCGAGAATTTCCTCCGCCTTCTCCCAGGCCTGCTTCTCGGTCGGTGCAATGATCGGCCGCACCGACAGGCTGAAGCGCGGCGTCGGCCGCCCCTGCCGCACCGCGGCGTTGTGCACGCGCGAGGTGATATCGCGCACCTGCGCGTAGGATTCGCCCCACAGCGCAAAGGTGTCGGCATGCTTGCCAGCGACGTCGATCGCCGCATCCGAGGCGCCGCCGAAATAGACGCGGATGCCTTCGGGGCGATACGGCTTCACCTGCGAGAAGGCGTTCTCGACCTGGTAGTACCTGCCCTTGTAGCTGAACGGCTTGTCGCTGCTCCATTGCAGCTTGAGCACGTCGAGGAATTCAGAGGTGCGGGCATAGCGCTCGTCCTTGTCGTCGAGCGTGTTGCCGTCTTGCCGCAGTTCGGTGGCGTTGCCGCCGGTGATGACATGGAGCGCGACGCGGCCGCGGGAAAACTGGTCGAGCACGGCGAACTGCCGCGCCAGCAATGTCGGGGCAGTAAAGCCGGGCCGCTGCGCGATGAGCACGTTGAGCCTCTCGGTGTGATTGAGCACGTGCTGGGCGACCTGGAGCGCATCGGGCGAGGTCGAATGAAACGCCAGCAGCGCGCGGTCGAAGCCGGCATTCTCATGCGCCTTCGCCACCGTCTCGATATGGGTCGGATTGAGCACCGGTCCTTCCCGGACGACGGTCTCGGACGAATTGTTGTTGCTGATGAAGCCGATGAACTCGATCGACATGATCGTCTCCCTGTTGATCCCTAGAGGCCGAGTGCGAGGCGGCCGAGGCCGATGCGCGTGGAATCATCCTGCGGCGTGTGCACGCGGCCGCACAGCACGTCGCGATAATGCCGCTCCAGCGGATTGGCGCGGCTGAGCCCGTGGTTACCGGTCAACGACAGCGCGTCCTCGACGACGGCAACGGCGTTGTTGGTCACGGTCAGCTTGATGACGTTGGATTCACCGGCAGAGAGATCGACGCCATCGTCGAAGTCGCGGGCAGCCGTGTCGATCAAACGTGCGTTGACCGCAAGCCGCGCCTCGATGGCCCCGACGATCTCCTGCGCGCGGGCTAAGGTCGCCAGCGGCGCGCCGAGGCTGGCAGGCACGCGCTGCTTCAGGAAATTGATCAGCCAGTCGCGCGCGGCGCGGGCAACGCCGTCGTAGATCGCGGCGATGAAAACGGTGTGCACAGTCTGCTGCGTAACGTCGAGCGTGCGCCAGTCCGCCGGCTTGCGCAAATCGACCTCGGCGTCGAGCGGGACCACGACGTCGTCGAAGATGACGTCGTGGCTGCCGCTGGCGCGCAGGCCGTGATGGTCCCAGGTCTGGACGATGCGCGTGCCCGGCAGGCCCGCCGGCACCAGGAACTGGCCGACGCGCGGCTCCGCCTCGTCGGTGCGCGCCCAGAGCAGGTACCATTTCAGGATCGGCGATCCCGTCGAGTAGATCTTGTGGCCGGAGAGGCGCCAGCCGGTTTCGGTGCGCCGCGCGATCGTCGCCGGCAACCCTCCGCGCGCAGGCGAGCCGAGCTCCGGCTCCACGCGCAGGGCGTTGATGAGCGCGATGCCCTCAACACTTTCGCGCGCGAGCTTGCGCGACAGTCGCGCCGGCCAGTTCGGACTGCGCGCCATCACGAGATGATTGATGTAGTGCATCGACAGCACCAGCGCGGTCGACGGATCGGCCTTGCCGAGAATGCCGAGCACGCGCGCGGCATAGCGCGCGCCGGCACCGGCGCCGCCATGAACCGCCGGCACCGTCAGAGACAGCAAGCCTGCCTCCGAGAGCTCGCGAAAATTCTCGAAAGGAAAGCTGCCGAGCCGGTCGTGCTCGGCCGCGCGCGCCGCAAAGCTTGTGGCAAGCGTCGCTGCGCGGGCGATGTAGTCGGGCTCGCTGTGAGCCGTGCGGCCCTTGGCTATGGAGGTCACCATGTGGCATCTAACCCCAACAGCCCGAGGATCTGACGACGCAGGTCGGCCAGATACGGATCGCCGCGATGGCGCGGATACGGACGGTCGACGCGGATATCGGCCTTCACCCGCGCGGGACGATCGCTGAACACGATGACGCGGTTGGCGAGCACCAGCGCCTCCTCCGCATCATGCGTCACCAGCAGCGTGGTGAACCCCTTGCGCTGCCAGAGCGCGACGAGCTCGGCCTGCATGGTGATGCGGGTCAGCGAGTCCAGTTTCCCCAGGGGCTCATCCAGGATCAGGATCTTGGGATCGTTGACCAGCGCCCGCGCCAGCGCGACGCGCTGCGCCATGCCGCCGGAGAGCTGGTGCGGATAGGCGTTGCGGAACGGCGAAAGCCCGACGAGGTCAAGCGCGTCATCGACGCGCTGGCGCTGGCTCCTCAAAATGCCCTGGGCCTCAAGGCCCAGGGCGACGTTGTCCCAGACCGACCGCCAGGGAAACAGGGTCGGATCCTGGAACACGACGACGCGCGAGGGATGCGGGTTCCTGATGCGCTCCTCGTCCTCCCGCAGCCTTCCCGCCTTCGGCTTGTCGAGGCCGGCGATCAGCCGCAGCAAGGTCGACTTGCCGCAGCCGGACGGGCCGAGCAGCGCGACGAACTCGCCGGGCTCGACCGAGATGCTGACGTCGCTCAGCACCGGCAGCTCGGTCCCGTCGATGTCGAAGGCGTGGCTGACCTGCTCGATATCGAGCGCGGCGCCGGTGGCCGGATGCGTGACCGCTTCGGCGAGAGCTGTGGCTACCATTTGACGGTCCCCTTCTGCCAGACCAGGAGGCGATCGCGGATCGCAAACAGCAGCGTGATTGCGCCGGAGCAGAGCAGCGACATCACGATCAGCGCTGCATACATGTTGGCGTAGGCGGCCCAGCCCTGCGCCCATTGCAGGTACCAGCCGAGCCCGGCCTTAACGCCGATCATCTCGGCGACGACGAGCACGGCAAAGGACGAGCCGAGCCCCATGAACAGGCCGACGAAGACGTGCGGCAACGCGGCCGGGATCGCGACCTTCAGCACCAGGAACGAAGGCTTTGCCCCCAGCGTGCGCGCGACGTCGTAATAGGCGTTGCTGACGCTCGCGACGCCCGACCAGGTCAGCACGGTAACCGGGAAGCCCGTTGCCAGCGCGATCAGGAAGGTCGAGGCGCTCCAGCTCGACGGAAAGGTGAAGAAGGCGATCGGCAGCCAGGCGGTCGCCGGCAGTGGGCCGATGAAGCGCAGCACCGGATGCACCCAATAACCGACCGCGCGCGACCAGCCGATCGAGACGCCGGTTAGAAAGCCAATCGTGGCGCCGATCAGATAGCCGCCGAGCTGGAGCTTGATCGAGGCAAGGACGCTGTCGAGCAGCTTCGGCAGATCGTCGGTATAGACCTCGATGATCGCCTGCGGCGGCGGGAAGAACGGCAGCGGCAGCCAGGCGAATTTTGCCGTTGCAACCTCCCACACCGTCAGGAACACCCCGAGCGCGACCAGCCACGGCGCCCGCTTGTGCAGCGCCTGTCCCGCCGCTCCCAGATAGTCGGCACCGACAGTGCCGAACAGCGCGATCGCCGCGATGATGAAAGCCGCAATGCCAAGTGAATGCGTGCGCGACCAATCGCCGACATCCTGCCACCACAGGCAGGACAGGCCGAAGGCGATCCAGGCGATGCTGGCGAGAACGCCGGCGCCGGATTCTCGGACCCAGCTCGCCAGCAGCGGCACGCGCGAGGTGCGCGGCGCGCCCGAGGCAAGGCCGTCAGACAGCGAATACGTCGACATAGATGCGCTCCGCGAATTTGGCGGTGTCGGTGCTCTGCTTGAAGACCTGCACGCTCTTGAGGTCGTCGGCGTAGGCCTTGAGCTCGCGCTTCAAGATCTCGCCGACGGGATGATGATGGTGGGTGTGGTAGCGCACCATGCCCTCGATATCGGCGAGCGTCGCCGCCTTCGGCGCATAGGGCTGGAACGATTTCGCCGCGAGCGTCGCATTCTGCGCGGTGAACATCGCAGCATCGAGCAGCGCCTGGGTGATGGCGCGCGCGACTTGAGGCTCTTCGCGCACGAGCGAGCCGCGCAGGCCGAGGATGCAGCAGCTCTTCTCGCGGTACTCCCCATCGAGATTTGAGGCGACCTCCTTGTACTGTGTGTCCTTGAGCCAGAGATAGGCGAGCGGATCGGACGACAGGAACGCCTGCACCTCGCCCTTCTCCACGGCAACGTTGAGCAGATTGCCGGGATAGGCGCGCCAGTCGACGTCCTTCACCGGATCGATGCCGAGTTTGGCCAATTGGATCGAGAAGAAGTTCTTGTCGGGACCGGCGAGATCGCCGACCGCGACGATCTTGCCCTTGAGGTCGGTCAGCTTCGAGACGCCGGAATCGGTGCGCGACAGCACCCGCATGCAGCCGCCATGGGTGCCCGCGGCGATCTTGACGTCAAAACCCTGCTCCAGCGGCTTCAGCCAGCGCAGTGCCATGCCGAGACCGGCATCGCTTTTGCCTGTCGCGATGGCCTCGAGCAGCTGGTCGGTCGAGCCGGAATAGTTGACGAGCTCGACGTCGAGATTATGCTTCTTGAAGAAGCCGTGCTCGATCGCGACCGGCACCGGCGCGAGGCAGACGGCGCCGGCATTCCACGACAGCTTCAGCTTGCGCGGCGCGCCAGTGAGCGCGGGTGCGTCAGAGGCCGTGCGGCACAGCGGAAACTCGGGGAAGTCGACACCCGGCGCGATGGCGCGCGGTGCGAAGGCCTGCGCACCCAGCGCGCCGAGCGGCGCTGCGAAGGCCGCCGCAAGCCCTGCCTGAAGCAGGTGGCGCCGGTCGAGTTTCGACCCGCTGCGCTGGTTATCGTTGTTCATCGGCCTGGCTCCTGCGCTGGCACGGCTCCGCCGTGTACGCAACGGGTCGCGTTGCGCATGTTCCGTGCGGAGCTGCGTCTAAGAGAAAATTGTTCCGTCGGCGCTTGGCGCGCCGTGTTGATGCGATGCGCAAATCATGCGGCGCGTTCGCGGCATCGTCAATGAAATGGATTTTCGAATGTTGCGCGAAGGGAAGACATTCTCTCCATCCGCGCATGGGCAAGCGATGAAAGGATTTTCGCAGATGCATAGGCACGCAGGGTCAACCGCGACTCCATCGCCTGCTGCATCCCTGTGCAGCGTCTGCCGCGCACGCTGCGCATTCTCGAAAGCGCCGGCCCGCTGAAACGTCATTGCCTGAAGCACGCACAATACGGTTGGCCATTTCATTGACGGCGCACCGCGCGCTCATAGACTTGATCGTCTCGCTGCACCGTTCGCTCACGCATCGTGAGCAACGCAACAAGACGGATCCAATGAGCATCAACTCTCACGACCATTCCATCACACGCCGGCTCGCCACCTCGCTGCTCGCCGCCGCCATCACGCTATCGACCGCTGCCGCATCGCTCGCCGCCGACATTGTCGTGCTGCGCGTCGGCGACCAGAAGGGCGGCAATCGCTCGCTGCTCGAAATCTCCGGCTATGCGAAGGACCTGCCTTACAGAATCGAATGGTCGGAATTCCCCGCGGCCGCGCCGATCCTCGAAGCGCTCAATGCCGGCGCGCTCGACGTCGGCTACACCGGCGATCTCTCGTTCCTCTCGGTCTATGCCGCGGGCGCGCCGATCAAGGCGATCGGCGGCACGCGCTCGGATGCGAAGACGCAGGCTATCCTGGTGCGTCAGGATTCGCCGATCAAATCGGCGGCCGACCTCAAGGGCAAGCGGCTCGCCGGCACACGCGGCGGCTGGGGCCAGTTCCTGATCGATGCGACACTGGAGAATGCAGCGATCAAGCTGGAGGATGCGACCTTCGCGCCGCTCGGCCCGGTCGACGCCAAGATCGCGCTGCTCGCCGGCTCGATCGATGCCTGGGCGGTGTGGGAGCCCTACGTCTCGTTCGCGACGTTGAAGGACAAGGCTCGCGTCATCGCCAACGGCGAAGGGCTGACGCCGACCATCACCTTCATCGTCGCCTCCGACAACGCCATCGCCACCAAGCGCGCGGCGGTGCAGGATCTGGTGCAGCGCTTGAACAAGGCGCGACTGTGGTCGCTGGACCATGTCGCCGAATACGCCAAGAACACGGCCGAATTGACCAAGCTGCCCGAGGACGTGCTGCTGTCGGCCTACACCGCGCAGCGCACCGGCCCGATCGTGATCGACGAGAACGTGGTCAAGGAGGTGCAGGAAGCCTCCGACCGCGCGACGCGCTACGGCATCCTGCCGAAGAAGCTCGACGTCAGCAAAGCCGTCGAGCGCAGCTTCACGGCTGCGGCCGTGGGATCGAATTAGGCGACGGCGGGAGGCGCAGGCTTCGCCTCAGGCCAGGCCCATTGCATCTCGCCGCGAACCTGCTCATGCATGTTGCATGCATGAGCCTGATCGTGTGGCTGTCATTCTAGCCGCGCGGTCTCACCAGTAGCCGCGGTAGTAGGGACGGTAGACACCAAACGGGCGGTGATAAACCCGGTACGGCCGGTAATAGCCATAGCTGTAATACGGACGGTACGGCCGATAATATCGCGGATAGACCGGTGCGTAGCCGTAGCCGCCGTAATAGGCGGGGGCGTAACCATAGCCGTAGCCCGGATATCCATAGCCGTAGCCGCCATAATAGGGCCGGCCATAATAGCCGTAGCCGTAAGGAGACCCCGCGGCGATGGCGCCGCCGATGAGCGCGCCGGCTGCGAGACCGCCGAGGGCAAAGCCCCAGCCGCTGCCGCGCCAATGGACCGGTGTGACATTGTCACCGGCCGCAGCCTTCATCGTCGCAACGTTGGTCGTCATCGGGGCCGCCGTGGCCTGCCCGATCTGGGCCACCATGACCACCCCGGCCAATGAACAGGCAATCGCCGTCTTCCAGATCCTCATCGTCCTACTCCCTGTCTGACCTTTCGCTTGGAAAAAGGATCGCAGCGTCATGATCGGACATCCTTGCGCCAAGTCAAAGCATTGAATTTCAAAGCCTGGAGTTTGCGTGCACCGCACAAGACGCTTGCCTCCGTTCTGATCAACCGGTGCCCGGCGACGTCATCGCCTGTGACAGCCGCGCGACGGTGGCTGAGGCCCGATCACCCCGGCAAGGCATTAAGCTTCCCGTGCATTCGCAACCAACAACCACCTTCACGATTTACTATTCGTGCCATTACTATCGGTTCCAATGTGCGCGGCCGGGAGGCTTCTCGCGAGCGCCAGAGTTGTGGGAGGATCACATGAGTGCCGCGAGACCCGAGCCGCTTGCCCGTCAGGCGCTGGCGTTTGTCCTGGCCGGAGGACGCGGCAGCCGCCTGCTGGAGCTGACCGACCGCCGCGCCAAGCCGGCGGTCTATTTCGGCGGAAAGTCCCGCATCATCGATTTCGCGCTGTCGAACGCGGTGAACTCCGGCATCCGCCGTATCGCGGTGGCGACCCAATACAAGGCGCACAGCCTGATCCGGCACCTTCAGATGGGCTGGAACTTCTTCCGCCCCGAACGCAACGAGAGTTTTGACATCCTGCCCGCCAGCCAGCGCGTCTCCGAGAGCATGTGGTATGTCGGCACGGCGGACGCGGTGTACCAGAACATCGACATCATCGAATCCCACGCCTGCCGCTTCATCGTCGTGCTGGCCGGAGACCACATCTACAAAATGGACTACGAGGTGATGCTGCGCCAGCACGTCGAGAGCGGCGCCGACGTCACCGTCGGCTGCCTGGAAATGCCGCGGACCGAATCTTCCGGTTTCGGCATCATGCATATCGACGAGAACGGCTGGATCCAGGAGTTCCTGGAGAAGCCGAAGGATCCGCCGCCGATGCCGGGCAAGCCGGACGTCTCGCTCGCCAGCATGGGCATCTACGTGTTCGACGCGAAATTCCTGTTCGACCAGCTCAAGCGCGATGCCGAGGACCCGAACTCGAACCACGATTTCGGCAAGGACATCATTCCCTACCTGGTCAAGAACGGCCGCGCGATGGCGCACCAGTACTCGACCTCCTGCGTCCGCTCGGGCAGCGACACTCGCGCCTATTGGCGCGACGTCGGCACGGTCGACGCCTATTGGGCCGCCAATATCGACCTTACCGACGTGGTGCCCGAGCTCGACCTGTTCGACCGCGCCTGGCCGATCTGGTCCTATGCTGAGATCACGCCGCCGGCGAAATTCGTCCATGACGAGGAGAGCCGGCGCGGCCAGGCGGTGAGTTCGCTGGTCTCCGGCGGCTGCATCATCTCCGGCGCCTCGCTGCGCCGCTCGCTGCTGTTCACCGGCGTGCGCATCAACTCCTACGCCAATGTCGAGAATGCCGTGATCATGCCTTACGTGAGTGTCGGCCGCGGCGCCCGCTTGAGGAACGTCGTGATCGACCGCGGCGTCGAGATCCCGGAAGGGCTCGTCGTCGGCGAGGATCCCGAGTTCGACGGAAAGCGCTTCCGCACCACCGAGCAGGGCATCTCGCTGATCACCCAGCCGATGATCGACAGGCTCAATACATGACGCCTGTTCGCGTCCTCGCGGTCGCCTCTGAAGTCTATCCCCTCGTCAAGACCGGCGGCCTCGCAGATGTTGCGGGCGCGCTGCCGGTTGCGCTGAAGGCGCATGGCGTCGAGATGCGCACCTTGCTGCCGGGCTATCCCGACGTGATGCGCCTTTTGTCCGGCACAGAGGAACTGCGGCGCTGGCCCGATTATTTCGGCGGTCCCGGCCGGCTGCTGGCGGGTTCGCATGCCGGGCTCGATCTGTTCGTGCTGGACGTGCCGCATCTCTATGCGCGGCCAGGCAACCCCTATGTCACCACTGACGGCGTCGACTGGGCAGACAACGGCGTGCGCTTCGCCGCGCTGTCGCGCGTGGCGGCCGATATCGGCCACGGCCTCGTGCCGGCCTTCGTGCCCGATGTCGTGCACGCCCACGATTGGCAGGCGGGGCTCGCGCCGGCCTATCTGCACTACGACAATCGTCCACGGCCCGGCACCGTGATGACCATCCACAACATGGCCTACCAGGGCAAGTTCGCCCCTGAGCTGATCGGATCGATCGGCCTGCCCTGGCATGCCTTCAACGTCAACGAACTGGAATATTTCGGCGGCATCAGCTTCTTGAAGGCCGGCTTGAGCCTTGCCGATCGTATCACCACGGTATCGCCGACCTACGCGAAGGAAATCCAGAGCGACGAAGGCGGCATGGGCCTCGGCGGCCTGCTTCGTGAACGATCCAACGTGCTGAGCGGCATCCTCAACGGCATCGACACCGAGGTCTGGAATCCGCAAACCGATCCGCACATCGCCTACCGCTTCGGCGCGGAAGACCTGACCTTCCGGGCCGCGAACAAGGCGGTGCTGCAGCAGCAGTTCAATCTCGATTCCTCGGACGAAGCGCCACTGCTCGGCGTCATCAGCCGGCTGTCGTGGCAGAAGGGGCTCGATCTCCTGATGGAGGCCATCCCGACCATCCTGCGCGAAGGCATGCAGCTCGCGCTGCTCGGCAGCGGCGACCGCGATCTGCAGGATGGCTACCAGGCCGCGGCCCGCGCCAATCCGGGCCGGATCGGCGTCGTGATCGGCTATGACGAGATTCTCGCGCATTTGATCCAGGCCGGCTCGGACGCGCTGATTGTGCCGTCCCGCTTCGAGCCGTGCGGCCTAACCCAGCTCTGCGCGCTGCGCTATGGCGCCGTGCCGATCGTCTCGCGCGTCGGCGGCCTCGAAGACACCATCGTCGATATCGGCGAGGCCGACGCGTCCGGCCACGATGCCACCGGCTTCAAATTCGCCCCCGTGACGGCGGATGCCCTCGCCGGCACGCTGCGCAAGGCCAACACCGCCTTCCACGACAAGCTGACCTGGCGCCGCCTGCAACGCAGCGGCCTTGCGACCGACGTCTCCTGGCGCAACCGCGCCGGCGACTATGCCGCGCTGTACCGCAGCCTCATGGCGGCGCGCGCGTGAGGCAGAGCCGAATCCATGCTATAGAGCCGACATGGACCCCTTCGCGATCAAGCTGCTCGGCTTTGCCGCCGCCACCTGCACCACCGTCGCCTACGCGCCGCAGTTCATCAAGGTCTGGAAGACCCGCTCGGCGCGCGACATTTCTCTCGGCATGTTTCTGGTCATGATGCTGGGCCTCGCGCTCTGGCTCATCTACGGCCTGCTTTCAGGCGATGCCCCCCTGGTCGCGGCGAACGCCGTCACCATGGTTCTCGCCGGCGGCATTCTGGTGATGAAGCTGAGATATGGGTGAGGCTTTCTTCGCCTCTCCCCGCTTGCGGGACGACGGAGAAGAGATCATTACCCAAACACATACGAGGCCATCGCCACATGCGCGACCTCGTCGACGAAGACGCGCCGTCCGACGTCGCTTCCCGCAGCACCGGCCGCCACCATCAGCGGCAGCAGATGATCCTCGCGCGGATGCGCAAGGCGTGCGCTCGGCGCGTTCTCCCAATCGACCAGCATGGCATTGCGGCGCGCCGCATCGGGGTTGCTGATCGCCTCGTTCAGATAGGCCTCGAAATCATACGAGACGGGCTTGGACTCCGGACGGTTGAAGCCGCGCATGTTGTGATAGGTCAGGCCGCTGCCGACGATCAGGATGCCTTCGTCGCGCAAGGATGCGATCGCCTGCCCCACCTTGACGTGCTCGGCCGCGTCATAGCTGGACTTCAGCGACAGCAGCACGATCGGCATGTCGGCATTCGGATACATCAGCCCGAGCGGAACGAACGTGCCGTGATCGAAACCCTGGTCGGGATCTTCGCGGCAATCGAGGCCGGCATGCGTGAGCAGCGCCTTCACTTGCGCGGCAAGCTCGGGCTTGCCCGGCGCCGGATATTTGATGTGGTAGGTATGCTCGGGGAAACCGTAATAATCGTAGACCATCGGTGGATGCGGCGAGGTCGACACCGTGAAGGCGTCGGCTTCCCAATGCCCGGTGATGACCAGCACGGCCTTCGGCCTCTCGGGCAGAAGCTGCGGCAAGTTCGCGAACGCCTCGGCGGTCTTGGCATATTGCACCCGCCTGTCCTCCATGAAGGGCCAGGGGCCGCCGCCATGCGACAGGAACAGGGTCGGAAGTCGCGTCATCGGCTCGTCTCGTTGACAACAGGCACGTGCGAGCGGTCCGCACGATCGGCGATGAGCATAGGCAAAGCGGCATGGTTAGCAAGTCGTTAACGATTTGCCGCCCAGAATCCCCGCTGGGCCGAAGCAGTCGGCCTGAAGACAAGTGAGACGTACGATGAGGAAGTTTGCGCTGGGGGACGTCGTCAACAGTGACAAGGGCCGCCGCGGTGTCGTCCGCGCCGCCTTCAAGTCGCGGGATGGCCAGCAGTTCTATGCCGTCGAGAAGGACGGCGCGATGGATTATCTGGAGGAAGACCGGCTCAGCCCGGCGCCGCGCGTCGAGCTCGCGGCTTAAATCCGCTTCATCTCCTGCCCTCATTTGCGAGCCGGTCGAGACGATCCGCGATCGGATCGTCGCCGCTCGCGATGCCGTCGTTCGTGATCAGCAGCAGGCGATCGCCGCTGGCTGCGTCCCAGCGTGGCAGGTCGGGACCATGTAGGTCGGGACCATTGGGATCGCCACTTCGGGCGAAGTTTGTCCAATAGGCGCGCATGCGGCCTGCGACCTCGCGGTCGCGCCGCGACAGGATGCCCGCACCGGGCACGCCTTCCGCACCGAAGATGAACTGCAGCTCGCGCCCGTGGCCGACGTCCGGATTGGCGCGCCTGGCCTCCGGCACATAGGCGAAGCGGTAGCGAAAGGTCGGCGCGCCGCCTGCCGCGTGCAGACGTGCCAGCAGCCGCACCGGCTCGGAAAAGACCTTGTCGGTGTAAATTCTTGCCGCGAGATCCGAAGGACTGGCGAGATCGGGATAGAGCTTGCGCAATTCGCCGTCGCCCGCGCCCGGCGGCGCAAGCTCCCCCTTGATCGCGGTCTCGTTCTCCAGGCCGGTCTCGTCCTCGTTCGAGCCGATGATTAGGGGAATGCGGCTCTGGCGTCCGGCCGCAAAGCCCGCGGCGAGGTCCTCGGTCGCGAGACGTCCATCCATCATCGGTGCAAAGCTGTGCGGCGATGTCTCCAGCAATTGTTTCTCGGCGGCCAGCAGGCGCCGCGGCTCGACCGCGCGCAGATCCGTCTTCGGCGAAAGCGCGGCCACGAAGAGCCGGCCGATGGCCTCCGCCTCTTCCGCCGAACGCAGGCGCGCGCGGCCGGGCACCGATTGCAGAATGGCCTTGTGGAACAGATTGCGCGCTTGCGCGGACAGCATCAGCAGTGCAATCGATGTCGCGCCTGCATCGCTGCCGAACAGCGTGACGTTATCAGGATCGCCGCCGAAGGCCGCGATGTTGTCGTGCACCCAGTGCAGCGCGGCGATCTGGTCCATCAGGCCGAAATTGCCGGAGCCGGCGTCCGACAGCGCGGGATGCGAGAGCCAGCCGAGCACGCCGAGGCGATAATTCACGGTGACCACGATGAGGCCCGCCTGCGCCAGCTTGGCGCCAACGAACAGCGCATCGTTCGCGGTGCCCGTGACGAACGCGCCGCCATGGATGAACACCATCACCGGCAACGGGCCGTCGACCCCGAAAGGACGAAACACGTTCAGCGTCAGGCAATCCTCGCTCGCCGCCGGCAGCGCCGGCTGAAGGCACGGCGCGCCGTAATCGTAGGCGGTGCGCATCTCCGAGCTTTCGGTCGTCGGCTGCGGCGGTTGCCAGCGCAACGCGCCGAGCGGCGGCGCCGCGTAAGCCAGCCCCTTGAACGAGGCCACCTCGCCTTCCACGGCACCGAGCATCTGCCCTTCACGGGTCAGCGCGAATGGAAACTGCCCGACCGGCTGGGCGACGGCCGAGCCGGCGCCACACAAGACTGCAATAGCCGCAACGAATGCAAGCAGGGCCCGCATCTTCGCAACGATCTCGATGAAGGGTTTTGGCAGGTTATGTCCGAAGCCGTCGGCGAGGCAACCCTCGCGCGCCTTGAGCCTAACCGCCTTTGCCAATCAGCTCCGCGAGCGCGTGGCGCGCGACGATGCCGAGCTCGCCGAGCGTGGAGTGTCCCGCCCGCGCCGCCTCGATCAGGCGCTCGGCGATGAACCTGCGGCTGTCGTGATCGCCGCCATGCGGCAGTTGCCGGCACGTCTGCTCGAGGACGACGTCCATGTTCGCTTTGGTGCGTTCACTCAACTCTGTCATGACGCCCGGGCGGTACGCGTGGCTTGTAAGCGCAAGCATACACAGAAGGACGATGGCTGATTACCCCGGGCGATCACGGCCATTGTGCATCGCGGTGCGTGTGGTGCCGCAAGATTCGCGCGGTCACGAAGCCGCCGCAAACGACCACCCTAAGATTGCACTTGCTCTAATGACAAGCTGAGCCTGCGGCGATAGCCTGCCGCCAAAACAAGACATCCGGGAGGAATACCATGCCTGACGCAATGGTTGCCACACGTGCCTCCGATGGGCGCGGAACCGCTCAGCAGGTCGATGTTGCCGTGGTCGGCGCCGGATTTGCCGGCCTCTACCTTCTCCATCGCCTGCGCAAGACGGGGTTCTCGGCAGTCGGGCTCGACGAGGCCGGCGATGTCGGCGGCACCTGGTATTGGAACCGCTATCCTGGCGCGCGCTGCGACATCCAGACCATCGACTACAGCTACACGTTCGATCCGGAGCTCGAGACCGCCTGGACCTGGTCGGAGAAATACGCGACCCAGCCCGAGATCCTGCGTTACCTCGGCTTCGTCGCCGATCGCTACGATCTGCGCCGCGATATCCGTTTCAAGACCAAGGTCACCGAAGCCAGATGGGACGAAGCGTCCGGGCGCTGGCTCATCACCACGGACAATGGGCCACCCGTCTCCTGCCGCCATTACATCATGGCGACCGGTTGCCTCTCCGCGCCAAAGCCGCCGGAGATCGACGGCGTCAAGGACTTCAAGGGCGAGGTCTATTTCACCGGGCGCTGGCCGCATGACGGCGTCGATCTCACCGGAAAACGCGTCGCCGTGATCGGCACGGGCTCCTCGGCGATCCAGTCGATCCCTGTGATCGCCGAGCAGGCTGCGCATCTGACGGTGTTCCAGCGCACACCGAATTTCGCGTTGCCGGCGCACAACGGCCCTGCGCCCGCGGACCGCATGAGCCTGTTGCAGAGCGACCGCGCGGCCTATCGCGAGCAGGCGCGGCAGTCGATGGCCGGCGTGCCCTATCCGCAGCAGACGGTCGTGAGCTGGCAGCTCAGCGATGCCGAGCGCCGCGAGCGGTTCGAGCGCGCCTGGGCCGCCGGCGACCTCGTCCACATCCTGACGCAGCTCTGGGCCGACCAGGCCGTCGACGTCGACGGCAACAAGATCGTCCAGGATCTGATCCGCGAGAAGATCCGCGCCGCCGTCAACGATCCTGAGACCGCCGCGGCGCTGATGCCGGACGACCATCCGTTCGGCGCAAAGCGCCCCTGCCTCGAGACCAATTATTACGCAACCTACAACCGGCCGAACGTCACGCTGGTCAATCTGCGCAAGGAGCCGATCAAGGCGATCACCGCGAGCGGCATTTCCACGAACGGCCGCAGCTTCGACGTCGACGTCATCGTCTTCGCAACCGGCTTCGACGCCATGACCGGCGCGATCCGTGCCGTGCATCCGATCACCGGGCGCGGTGGCAAGTCGCTGTCCGATGTCTGGGCGCAGGGGCCGCAGACCTATCTCGGCCTCACGGTCGAGGGCTTCCCGAACTTCTTCATGATCACCGGACCCGGAAGCCCGTCGGTGCTGTCGAACATGGCGGTGTCGATCGAGCAGCATGTCGACTGGGTGGTCGATCGCCTTGCGTCGCTGCGCGATGCCGGCTTCACCACGATCGAGCCGACCGAGACGGCGCAGGCCGGCTGGAACAGGCACATGGCCGACTGCTCGATGCTGACGCTGCACCGGCTCGCCAACACCTGGTACACCGGCGCCAACGTGCCCGGCAAGGTGCAGGGGCTGATGCCCTATACCGGCGGCGTCGGCCCTTATCGCAGCATCTGCGACGAGGTGGTCAGCCGCGGCATGCTCGGCTTCAAGCTCACCGGCCCCGATGGCGCCGTCCAATGCAACGACGGCGAGGTGGTGCGCCTGCAGCCGGACGTGCGGCTGGTGCTGAACCTGCTCGCCTCGCTCAACCTGCCGCCGATCGAGTCGATGGGCGCGCTCGGCGCCCGCGCCTTCGTCAACGAGTTCAACAAGGGCCGCCCCGCGGGTCGGCCGATCGGCGAGATCGTCGACGGCACCCTGCCCGTCGCCGACGGCGCGCTGCCCTACCGCGTCTACAAGCCGGCGACGCCGGGACCGCACCCGGTCGTGGTCTATTTCCATGGCGGCGGCTGGGTGCTCGGCGACGAGCAATCGGACGAGCCGTTCTGCCGCGACATGGTGCGGCGGACCGGCATGATGTTCGTCAGCGTCGGCTATCGTCACGCACCGGAGCATCGCTTCCCGACCGCCGCCGAAGACGGCTATGCGGCCACGCGCTGGATCGCCGAGCACGCCGCCGAGCTCGGCGGCAGGCCGGGCCCGGTGCTGGTCGCCGGCTGGAGCGCCGGCGGCAACATTGCGGCCGTCACCTGCCAGCTCGCGCGCGACCGCGGCGGGCCCTCGATCGCCGGCCAGCTTCTGGTCTGCCCGGTCACCGACTGCAGCTTCGATCGGCCCTCCTACAACGAAAACGGGACCGCCTACTTCCTGACGCGCTCTCTGATGTACTGGTTCTGGGACCTCTATTGCTCGCCGGCGGACCGCACCGACCCGCGGGTCGCCCCGCTGCGCGGCAAGGTTGCCGGCCTGCCGCCGGCCCTCGTGGTCACCTGCGAGTTCGATCCGCTGCGCGACGAGGGCATCGCCTATGCCGAGGCAATGGCCGCAGCGGGCGTGCCGGTCGAGCAATTGAAGGCGCGCGGCCACTTCCACTCGTCCTTTGCGATGGTGGACGTGGTGATCACAGGCGTGTCGGGACGGGTGCAGATGGCGGAGGCCTTGCGGCGCTTCGCCGGACTGCCGCCCAAGGTCGGCAGCAGTGACGGTCAAGGAGATGGTCACCCCAGCCCGCGGCACGAGATCGCGGCGGCGGCGAGCTGACTCAGCCACGAGGCGGCCGGGAACCTTTTCCCGGCTGCCGCGTTGGCTGACCTGTGGCATTGAGATGCAGCGACAGATGTATGGGCCCCGGCACGCGAGCACGTGTGCTGGGGTCGTGTTTTGCGTGAGGCAGGGCGATGGGGGACGTGGTCGGGGATTCAAAGGTCAATTTCGGCGCGCTTGCGGTGCTGCATAAATGGCCATCACTTGCCAATCAGCGCCAGCCTGACCGGGAGCCCTACCAGCTCATCGAAGGCACGCTCGACGATTGCATCTCGGCTTTCATGCAGAAACCGGCGACGACCCGGCACCTCTACGAGATCCGCACCGTAGCGCAGCCGCCGCTCGTCACCGAGATCCTCTCCCCCGAACACGTCCTCGAGCTGTCGCGCTTGAGAGAATTTCTCTGACGCCCTTCACAAGCGTGCGAGCAGGAACCTTCTTCCGGTTCTTCCCGTTGTCAGGGATCAAAGCAATGACGTGAGCGCCTCGAGATGTTTGACGCCGGCGTATCATCACCGATCGTGCCTTACGGAGCGGACCAGACCCTGTTCGTGGTGGTTGATCGCCGTGACGAGGCGACCGAAATCCGCATCGAGCGCAGCGATCTCGACACCACGATCGGCGAGCTCGTCGCCGGCTGCTTCAATGACCCGATCAAGGTGATCTCGTTCAACACGCTCGAGCACTGGATGAAGGATATCTCGTGCGACGTCGCCGGCGAGATCCGCGCACGCTGCGACATCTATGGAATAGAGCTCCCCGATTATCTCAGCGACTTCATCGAAAGCCATTCCCAAAGCGCGATGAAATGAAGCTCACTTGCCGAAAAGGACGGAGGTGCGCTCCCTCCCTGCTTGCGGGAATGACTATCGCATTTGGGAGTTTTTCTCTGCGGCCATCCTTCGAGACGCCCGCTTTGGGCGGGCTCCTCAGGATGAGGGCGGAGTGCGCGGCAGCAGTTCCAACGAGCACTGATGCTGATTAGCCTCATCCTGAGGAGGCGCGTCAGCGCCGTCTCGAAGGACGAGGCGTGCGCGCAGGCCGCCGCCACAAGTCATATCCGATAGCCCTGCGCTTGCGGGAGAGGGAGTGCACCTCCCTTGTAGCAATCGAACCTGATCGCATCGTGCTTTAGTTGCGGCGGCGTTTGCCGGCGATGACCTCGATCTCGCGGCGGCGTTCGCCCGCGAAGGTCAGCAGCTTTTCGATCGTCAGCGTATCCGTGATCCGTTTGGCGAGCCGCTCGGCACGCGCAGCCTGATCTTCGAGATGCTGGATCGTGTTCAAGCGTCGCCTCCCCCAAAGCCCCGAATTGTGCGGACAGCCATGGTGCTTGAGAAGCCGCTAACAGCCGGTTAAGCGCGCCCGCACGGTCGCGACGCGTGGCGCCCTATTGCACGACTTCAAGCCTGACATTGGTAATGCCCTTGTCGACCATGCCGAGCGCCTCGGCGGCCGACGGCGAGATGTCGACCACGCGTCCGCGCACGAAGGGCCCGCGATCGTTGACCCTGACCGTAACGAAACGGCCGGAGGAGGTCTCGGTAACGCGCAGCTTGGTGCCGAACGGCAGGGTGGGATGCGCCGCGGTCAATTCGTTCCTGTCGAACTTCTCGCCGCTCGCGGTCTGCGTATCCGAATAGAAGCTGGCGATGCCGTGCGAAGCGGTTTGCTTTGCGTCGCGGGCGGGGACGCGCGCCCGGCTGATCGGGCGTGGATGCAGCGCCGCCACCCGGTGCGGGCGCTCGACCGCGGCTTGCCGGGTCGTTCCGGCGAGATCGGCTTTCTGACGGCCGACCGGCGATTGCGAGCAGGCAGCGAGCGATGCGGCGCCCAAGACCGCGAGCAATAACCGGCTCGAGCTCGCCAGCGACATCCGGGCAGTTTCGGCACTTGCAATGCGAGACATGATGCGCCCTCCGAACAACCCCAAGTTTCGGTGGGCAATGAGGGCAGAACCTTGTCGGAACAAAAGCGGCTCTGGGGCCGCCTTCGTTTCGCGCCAGCTGTGGCGATTCCACCACAGTGACCTGTTCAGAATCGGGACAGATCGGTGAAGGATGCAGCCCGATACGGCCCGCGAGCCGCGCGTTTCGGCGCGGCCCCATCCCTAGTACTTCGGCTCGTACATCTGCGACTGGACCAGAGCCTTCACGTCGTTGGGCGCGGGTCCGTCGGCGAGCGCGCGTTGATAGGCCACATCCGCAACCGCCGCCGCGATGCGCACGGAGACCTCGCGGATGCGCGGCAGTGCCGGATAGAGGCTGCCCTGAGCGAGGTCCTCCTTGCCGACGCAATCGGCGAGCGCGTGGGCCGCCGCCATGAACATCTCGTCGGTCACGAGGCGCGAGCGGCTGGCGATGACGCCGAGGCCGACGCCCGGGAAGATGTAGGAATTGTTGCCCTGGCGCGGCACGAAGCTGCGGCCGTTGAGCTTGACCGGATCATACGGACTGCCGCAGGCGAACAGCGCGCGTCCCTCCGTGTAGCGATAGGCATCCTCCGCCGAGCACTCGGCTTTCGAGGTGGGGTTGGAGAGCGCGAACACGATCGGCTGCTCGTTGAGCTCGGCCATCGCCTTGAGCACGTCGGGCGTGAAGGCGCCGCCGACCGCGGCGACGCCGATGATCGCCGTCGGCTTCAGCGTCTTGATGGCGGTGAGGAAGTCGGCGATCGGCGCCTGACTGGCATGGGCATAGCGGAGCTTATGGCCAGAAAGGCCTTCACGGCCGCTGACGACGAGACCGCGGGAATCCACCAGCCAGTTGCGGCGAAGCGCGTCCGCCTCGGACGCGCCTTCCGCCATCATGGCGGAGACCACGAGGTCGGCGATGCCGGTCGCCGCCTCGCCCGCGCCGAGGAACAGGATCTTCTGATCCTTCAGCTTGCCGCCGGAGATGCGCAGAGCCGAGAACAGGCCGGCGAGCGCCACCGCCGCGGTGCCCTGGATGTCGTCGTTGAAGACGCAAGCCTCGTCGCGATATTTGTGCAGCAGCTTGAACGCCGAATGATTGGCGAAGTCCTCGAACTGGATCAGCACGCCCGGGAACGTCTTGCGCGCGGCTTGCATGAACTCGTCGACGAAGCTGTCATAGGCCTCGCCCGTCAACCGCCGCTCGCGCAGGCCGAGATAATAGGGATCGTTCAACAGCTCTTCGTTGTTGGTGCCGACATCGAGCACGATCGGCAAGCACGCTTCCGGATGCACGCCGGCGCAGGCCGAATAGAGCGATAGCTTGCCGACCGGGATGCCCATCCCGTTGGCACCGAGATCGCCAAGTCCCAAAATGCGCTCGCCGTCGGTGACGACGATCAGCCTGGCCTGGTAGGGCCAGTTCTTCAGGATCTCCGCGATCTGGCCGCGGTCGCGCGAGGAGATGAACATGCCACGCGGCCGCTGGAAGATCAGGCCGTATTTCTGGCAGGCAAGCCCGACCGTCGGGGTGTAGATGATCGGCTGGATCTCGTCGATATTGTCGACGACGACGCGGAAGAACAGCGCCTCGTTGCGGTCATGCAGCGCGTTCAGGGCAACATATTTTTCCAGGTCCGTCGGCAGCGTGCGCAGATTGGTGAGCACGCGCTGAGCCTGGGTCTCCATCGTCAGCACGCAGGGCGGCAACAGGCCGCGCAAGCCGAGTGCGGCGCGCTCTGCTTCCGTGAAGGCCGTGCCCTTGTTGAGCAGGGGGTCGCGCAGCAGCGTCATGCCGTGCGCGGTGTCGGATGATGTCGAATGGGCGCTGACCCGAGCAGGTCTATTCACGATTCCCCCAAGGAGTTTCTTATTGAACCACAGCCATTGTCGGCCAGCGTTCAGTCGAGATCAAGGAGACTCCGGCCGCGATCGTGATCTCGCACCGCAGCAGATTTTGCAAACGCCTGGCACTTGCGCGCGAAAAGGTTTAACGCGCCAACCGGGGCGCGCGTTGGCGGACCCGCAAATAAAGGCAGGCCGGAATTTGGGACTGCTTATCCCGCCGCCCGCCGGGGCGTCAGATTGGCAGCGCTGTCCGCCGGCGGCGCGATGTGCATCAGGATGGTCTGCACCGGCGATGCGACCTCGATCCCGTTCTGCTGGAAGCGCAGCTTCATGCGGCGGTTGAATTCGCGCTGGACCGGCCAGCGGCCGGCCTCGGTGCAGCGGATCTGCCCGACGATCGACACCATCGCGCCATCGACCTTGTCGACGCCCCACAGCTCGAGGTCGCCGCGGATGAGCGCGCGGAAGTCCGCTTCACGGCGCATCTCATCGACGATATCCTTGAGGATCTGGCCGGCGCGGTCGGTGTCTTCCTTGTAGGCGACGTTGACGCTGACCGAAGCGTTGCCGGCGCCGCGGCTGGCATTGGTGATGGTCGTGACTGCGCTGAACGGCACGATGTGCACGGCGCCGTCGCCCGCGCGCAGACGGATGGTGCGGATCGAGACGTTCTCGACGACGCCCGACAACCCCGACACGCTGACGCTGTCGCCGACCTGCACCGTATTCTCCAGCAGCAGGAACAGGCCGGTGATGAGATCCTGCACCAGCTTCTGCGAGCCGAAGCCGATCGCAATGCCGACGATGCCGGCGCCCGCCAGCAGCGGCGCGACGTTGACGCCGATCTCGCTGAGCGCGGTGAGGCCGACGATTGTCGCGATCAGGCAGAGCAGCGCTGTGCGCAGCATCGGCTGGAAGGTGCGCAACCGCGCGGCGCGGGCATAGTGCCCGTCCCGCGACAGCGTATTGATCTGGCGGTCTAGGAGCGCATTGCTGGCTTCCCAGATCGCCGCGGCGATGAGCACGGCAAGGCCAATGGTCACCACGGCCGAGATCAGCCGGCTGCCGATCTGGCCGCCATAGAACCAGACGATCGCGTCCACGCCCCAGACCTCGAGCACCGCCACGAAACCGATGAAGGCGATCACGCCGGATACGATCCTGCGGAGCAGCGGCAGATAGCGGTTGGCACGGATCTCGAGGCCGGGAAAGCGCTGGAGGATCTCCGGCTTGATGCGGAAACCGCGATCGATCAGGCTCAGCGTCAGCATGATGACGACACGTGCGACCAGCGCCACTGCGATGGTGCCGACGAAATATTGCAGCAGCAGCGAATAGCCGTTGCGGATGTTGAGCGCCCACACCGCCCAGAGCGCGAGGTCGAGCGCGATGGCAAGATAGTGCCAGCCGCCGGCGACGCGGTTGCGCAAACGAGCCGCGATCCCCTGCCGCTCGGCCGGGGCGCGGATGGCATCGGCGACCTGGCGGCGGCATTGCAGGACGATGACGGCGATGAAGAGGTGCACGACCAGCATCACCATGCGCAGCAGCGCGGCGTAGCCGGCGCGGTGCAGGCCGAGCAGCAGCGCCACATTGGCAAAGGCGATGCCGGAGACGCCGACGCCGACGATGCGGCGTGCCCAGATCTCGACATAGGCGGCGGTCTCCGCGCGCACCGGAAACAAGCCGAACGGCCCCGCCAGCGCCCGGACCAGGCAGATGAGCCCGCGCGAGAACGCATAGGCGTTGACGACGGCGAGGATCACGAGGCGGACGGTTGTCGGTTCTCCAATCTCCGTCCCGAGCAGCGCGGTGGCGACGCCGACGAAGACGAGCACGGGAAGCAGCTCGAGCACGAAACGCCCGAGCACGAAGGGCAGGCGCAGCATGATCTGCCAGACCCGCGCAAGGCTGTGGCGTCGCTCCTGCATTTCAGGTGCAGGCGTAACGTCGGCGACTGACGATGGCGGATCGGCAAGCGGGCACGCGGGTGCCGGCAGGCGCGCGGTTTGCGGCACGCGTCCCTCCAGGAACGCGACCGGCCGGCGGATCAGGCGGAAGATCACCCATTCGGCCAAGAGGGCGCAGCCGAGCACCAGCGCCAGCTTCCAGGCGATCTCGATCAGAAGATTGTAAGCCGCGGGATCGTTCGCGGTGCGCACGATCCAGTAGTAGAACGCCGGAAAGTGCGTGAGCGTCCGCGCGATGCCGGCGATCTCACGCGAGATTTCGCCGATCTCCTCCGAGACCGTCAGCATGAGCTGCGCACCGAGGCCGTCGGCCGAAAGCGGGATCGGCGAATTCGGCTGCGGCGCGGCCTGTTGCGGACCAGACGCGTTGGCGATTGCACGGAGCGTATCGATCATCTGCGCGCGCTTCTTGTCGTCCTGAAGCGTGTCCAACGCACGCTTCGCCTCGTCAGGCGATAGCGCCGCGGCACCGTTCGCGGACGGCGCATCGGCGCGGGCGCAGGAGAGAGAAGAGATTGCAAGGAAAAGAGCGGCGAGAAGCGCCGGGACAAGCTTTTGCGACACGCAGATTCCCTGGAAAAGTGAATGTGCTCGCAGGTAGCGTGACCGCCCCCGCCGAAGCACATCCGTCATGTCGGATCGGCGCTATTCGCCCCCCGCCTGTGTCGGAAGTTGGCCTTTGGGACGACATTCTCTTGGCATTTGCCGCAGCGCAGGATCGGGAGCTGACGTCCCGTCAGCGCGCGCAAAGACCGTTTGCGGATCAACCAGCAGGATTGAGACGAGCGGGGTGTCAAAAAAATTGGTGCGGCGGCCTTCACGGCCATCCGACACGACTAAAATACAGCGCCGGGAAGGTAGGGGCTTTGCCTCACTGATGCAGCCCGCTAAACCTTGTCCCGGCGTGCCGTTCGCGGTTTCCGCCGCTATGCGATAGTCCGAACGAGCTCCATCGCAATTACCGCGGCTGGATTTGCGGAGGTGGTGTCATAGACCTCCCCTTGCTCATGAGGTGGACGTTGCGCGTCGCTTGTTTGCGACCGCTATGATGCTCCTCCTGCGTCGCAAAACTGTCAAGCGGGATCAATGATCTGACGATCACATTTGACGATCCGAGTTCCGCCGTGCAAATCGCTTCCGCGCGAAGTGAGGGATTTCCGAAGGCAGCCGGTATGGTGACATCATGCCCCTGTTTTGCCCGACGATGCAAACGAATTTCGTAAAATCCGCATCGCGGATGATGAAGGCCGATAAGCCATTGATTCCGCTATGCCCGGCTACTGTGCATGGGGTTGTTTTCGCACTTTTGGTCGATGGCCGCCCGGCCATCTAGAGAAACATCTCCGCGAGGTCGACCGTCGAGGCCTTTCCGATCTGGTCGAAGTTTCGCGCCAGCCAGTTGCGCGCCGCCGCGCGGCCCTCATCGCGCAGGCGGCACAACAGGCTCCATTCGGGGTGGAACTGCGTGGCCGTGCCGAGCTGCGACATCAGCGCGTCGTTGCCGATCCAATGCATGTACATGCGGCTGTGCCTGTTGCTGTCGAGCTCGCCGTCGTCGATCAGCCGGGTGGCGAAGGCGATCGCGCGCATCTCGCGCATCAAGGACGAATTGAAGCTGATCTCGTTGATGCGGTGCAGGACATCGGCGGCACTGGCCGGCAGCTCGTCACGCCGGATCGCCGTCACCTGCACGATGACGACGTCGTGGCTGCCCTTGCGGTAGATCAACGGATAGATCGCGGGATTGCCGAGATAGCCGCCGTCCCAGTAATGCTCGCCATCGATCTCGACAGCCTGAAAATAGGGCGGCAGGCATGCCGAGGCGAGCACGGTTTCCGCCGTCAGCAGCGGGCTCTGGAATACCTTGATCTTGCCGGTGCGGACGTTGGTGGCGTTCAGAAACAGCTGCGGCGCCTCCGGCGAGGAATTGAGCCGGTCGAAATCGATCACGCGCTGCAGCAGCGCGCGGAGCGGATTGAAATGAAAGGGATTGAGCAGGTTCGGCGGCAGCGTATGCGTCAGCGTATGGATGAAGGCATGGACCGGATGATATTCCGGCGGCAGCTTCAGGGCCTGGATCCACTGGTTCAGCGGCGACATCAGATCGTACGCCATGTCCATGCGCGACACTTCGTACCAGAACGCGTGCAGGCTCTCCCGCGCGGCCTCCGCGCCTCCATGCGCCATGCCGGAGGCCATCGCCACCGCATTCATCGCGCCGGCACTGGTCGCGCTGATCGCCTCGATCGCGAGCCTGCCGTCCTCGAGCACCTGGTCGAGCACGCCCCACACGAAGGCGCCGTGCGCACCGCCGCCCTGGAGCGCGAAGTTGACGTTCTTGCAGTTCGTGGTCCCGCCGGCTGTCACTTTGCTTGCCTCTTGCCTCCCGTGCCTTCTTTCTCCAGCGCCTTGCGCACCTGCTTGAACTCCTCCAGCGAGGCCCTGTCGGCGCGGGGGAAGCGCAGGTCGAGCTTTTCCAGCTCGGCATTGATCACCGAGCCGATCACGACGCGGGCGAACCATTTGTGGTCGGCGGGCACGACATACCAGGGCGCATGGGACGTCGCCGTGTGCCGGACGATGTCCTGGTAGACCGCCTGGTAGCGCGGCCACAGCGCGCGCTCCCTGATGTCGTCCATGGAGAACTTCCACTGCTTGGCCGGATCGTCCAGCCGCGCGAGGAAACGCTCGCGCTGCTCTTCCTTGGACAGGTTGAGAAAGAACTTCAGCACCACGGTGCCGTTGCGGCAGAGATAGCGCTCGAAGGCGGAGATGTCCTCGAACCGCTCCTTCCAGATGTTCTTGGTGACGAGCTTCGGCGGCAGCTTCTGCTTGGCGAGAATCTCGGGATGCACGCGCGTCACCAGGCATTCCTCGTAATGCGAGCGGTTGAAGATGCCGATATGGCCGCGCTCGGGCAGCGCGACCGCATGACGCCAGAGGAAGTCGTGGTCGAGCTCCTTGCTGCTCGGCGCCTTGAAGGCCGTGACCTCGCAGCCCTGCGGATTGATGCCCTCGAAGATCGCCTTGATCGCAGAATCCTTGCCGCCGGCGTCCATCGCCTGGAATACGATCAGGAGCGACCAGCGGTCCTGCGCGTAGAGCTTCTCCTGAAACGCGATCAGCCGCTTCTTGTTGGCATCGAGGATCGCCTGCGCCTTCTCCTTGTCGAGATCGCCCTTCTCGTCGGTCTTGTGGTCCTTGAGGTGAAACTTGCCCGAGCCATCGTAGCGAAACGGCGTGATGTAGCGGTCAAGCTCCTGGGCGAGCGACTGGGACGACTTTTTGCTCATGAGCGCGGGGCACCTTGCGTTGCAACTTCAATCGGTCGAGCAAGCTACCAAGGATGCCCTTGGGAAGGAATATGATGAAAAGCACGAGCAGCACGCCGTAGACGAGATTGTCCCAGCCGACCGCCTTGGTGCCGAAACCGATGCGCAGCGTTTCCGCCAGCAGGATGGTGATGATGGCGCCGACGGTCGGACCGAGCGAGACGAACAGCCCGCCGACGATCGCGGCGAACACCATCTGCAGCGAGACCGCGATGCCGCTGACCGTGTCGGGCGTGATGAACATCTGGTACTGGCAGTAGATCGCGCCCGCCAGCGCCGTCATCAGCGCGCTGAGCAGCGTGATCTTCAGCTTCTCGGCGGTGACGTCGACGCCGGCCGCGGCGGCGGCATCCTCGTCCTCGGAGATCGCCTCCAGCGCATAACGCGCCATGCTGCGGTCGACCCAGTGCCAGACCACGATGCCGAACAGCCAGACCGCAAGCGCGATCAAGTACCAGGTGGTCTTGTCGTCGAATTGCAGCGCCAGCAGCCTGTTGCCGGACGCGCGGTTCGGGGTGTAGCCGAGCGAGCCGCCGGTATAGTCGCGCGTCGCGGTGATGACCTGGAGCACGATGCCTGACAGCGCCAGCGTCACCAGCACGAAATAATGCCCTGTGATACGAAAGCGGAAGCAGGGATAGCCGACGATCATCGCCAGCGCGCCGGCCGCCGCCATGCTGATGGGAATGCCGATCCAGGGCGACAATCCTGCGTGATTCCACAACAGCGCCGTAACGTAAGCGCCGATCCCCATGAAGCCGCCATGGCCGAGCGAGACGAGGCCGAACCTCCCCATCATCGACCAGGACGTATAGGCGAACGACCAGATCAGGATCAGCACCAGGATGTGCAGATGATAGGGATCGCGATAGACGAAGGGCAGCGCGACCAGCGCCGCCAGCCCCACGCCCCATGCAGCAAGCCGCCCCTGCCCCATCATCGGCGCCTCGCAAGCAGGCCCGCGGGCCGGATGAACATCATGACGATGAAGAACGCGAAGGCCAGCACATAGCCCCATTCGAGGTCGGAGAACAGGCCCCCGAGCGAGATGATCTCGGCGAACACGAAGGCGGCGATGAACCCGCCGATGAAATTGCCGAGGCCGCCGAGCACGCAGATCAGGAAGGTGATCGGCCCGAAGGACAGACCGACGAAGGGATGCACGTCGTATTGCAGCACCAGGAGGCAGGCGGCGAGGCCGGCGAGCGCGCCGCCGAGCGCCGACGTGATCAAGTAGATCCGCTTGGTGTCGACGCCCATCAGCGCCATGATCTGCCGGTCCTGTGAGATGGCGCGGATCGCAGTGCCGGTGAAGGTGCGCGTCATGAACAGATAGACCGCGACCATGCCGACCAGCGCGGCGGCGAACGAAAGCAGTCGTGCGTAGCTGAAATTCATGTCGCCGAAGGCGAGCACCGGCAGGCGGATGCCGAGATTGCGGAAGTCGATGCCGAAGGCCACGGTGGCAAAGCTCTGCAGCACGAACAGCACCCCGCCGGTCGCGAGCAGTTGGTTGATCGGTGGCGCGGTCAGCAGCGGCGCAATGACGAGGTAGTGCAGCGCCGCACCAAGCACGGCGACCAGCAGGATAGTGAGCGGGGCAGCGACGAAATAGCTGACGCCGTAATACTGCACCATGAAATACATGCCGTACATGCCGATCATGACGAGCTCGGCGTAGCAGATCCAGGTCACGTCGATGACGCCGAAGATCAGGTTGAGCCCCAGCGCAAGCAGCGCCAGCACGCCGCCGAGCAGGATGCCGTTGATGACGGCCTCCAGCAGGTAGATGTCGAATACGTCCAGGAACGCCTGCATGCCCATCACACCCCGAGATAAGCTTCCTTGACCGTGTCGCTCGCCAGCATCTCGGCCGAGGTGCCGGAGGCGCGGATCGTGCCCGCCTCGATAAGATAGGCGCGGTCGACCACCTTCAGCACCTGCTGCACGTTCTGCTCGACGATCAGCACCGTCAGCCCGCTGGCACGGATCCGCTTCACCAACTCGAACACCTGCTGCACCACCACCGGCGCGAGCCCCGCCGAGGGTTCGTCGAGCAGCAACAGTTTCGGATTGGACATCATCGCGCGGCCGATGGCGCACATCTGCTGCTCGCCGCCGGACATGGTTCCGGCCATCTGGTGACGGCGTTCCTTCAGGCGGGGGAACAGGTCGAACACCACCTCCAGCCGCTCGGCGTAGTGGTCCCGCGCCTCCTTCATGAAGGCGCCCATCTTGAGATTGTCGTCGACCGTGAGCTGCGGAAACAGCCGCCGGTTCTCCGGCACATGCGCAATGCCGAGGCTGACGATCTTGTGCGACGGCGTCGCGACGAGGTCGACGCCCTCCATCCTGATCGATCCGCGCGAGGGACGGATCAGGCCGGAGATGACGCGCATCAGGGTGGTCTTGCCGGCGCCGTTGGGGCCGATGACGCCGACGGCTTCGCCGGCCTTCACGTCGAGGTTGACGTCGAACAGCGCCTGGAAGGTGCCATAGCCGGCATTGAGGCCGCGAAGCTCCAGCATCACCTAGCCCCCTGCGCGGCGGCGCGCTTCGGCGGCCGCGGCCTGCGTGGTCTCGGCGTCGGTGCCGAGATAGACCTCGATGACGCGCGGATCGCCCGCGACCGCGCTCGGCAGGCCTTCCGAGATCTTCTCGCCGTGATCGAGCACCATGACGCGGTCGACCACGCGCATCAGGACGCCCATGATGTGCTCGACCCAGATGATGGTGATGCCGAGCTCGTCGCGGATGTTGCGCAGCATGTCCGCAGCCTGGTCCATCTCGGCCTCGTCGAGACCGCCGAGGCTCTCGTCGGCGAGCAATAGCTTTGGCGCGGTGGCGAGCGCCTTCGCCAGCTCCAGCTTCTTCAGCCCCGCTGCGCCAAGCCCATCGACGCTAGCATGGCGATCGGTCGGCAGGCCGACCATCGCCAGCGACCGCTCGGCCGCCTCCTCCGCCTTGGCGCGGCTGTGGCGGCCCTGGCCGTAGAAGCCGGCAAGCGCGACGTTCTCGAAAATGCTGAGGCGGCGGAACGGCCGCGGGATCTGAAAGGTTCGCCCGATGCCGCTGTTGATGATCCGGTGCGGCGCAAGGCCCGCAATCTCGTGCCCGGCGAACACGATCGATCCGGAGGTCGGCGCCAGCGTGCCGGACAGCATGTTGAAGATCGTGCTCTTGCCCGAGCCGTTGGGACCGATCAGGCCGAGGATCTCGCCCTGATCGACCCGGAACGAGACGTTGTTCACGGCGGTGAAGCCGCCAAACCGCTTCACCAATCCGCTGACTTCCAACACCGCAGAACCCCGCTATTGGTTGCTGTAGGTGGTGCCCTTGGGCAGCGGCAGCACGGCCTCGCGCTGCGCCTGGCTCTTGGGCCACACCACATAGGACTTGTCGTCGACGTATTGGATCACGACCGGGAACGAGCGCTCGTTCTGGCCGGCCATTGGCGAGCCCTCGCCGTGGAATTTGACGCCGAAGCCGAGCATGGTGCCGCCTTCGGGTATGTCGGTGTCCAGTGCTGCCTTGCGCAGGGAATCGGGATCTACGCCGCCATATTTCTTGATCGCTCGCGGCAGCACGTCGTTCAGGAACAAATAGGTGTTGGACGCAGCCATGCCGACATGGGCCGAACGGATGGCGACACCCGGCTTGCGCTTGTCGAACTCCTCGCCGACCGCCTTGATGATCGGCGGCAGCTTCGGATCCATGCTCTTCTGGTTGGCGAGCCAGATCGAGATCGGATCGGTGTTGAAGACATAGTTTACGTCGGCGCCCAGGCCTTCCTTCAGCTTCTCATAGACCCCGTAGCCGGCGCCATGTCCTACCAATGCGCCGAACTTCAGCCCTTGTTCGCGGGCTTGCCGGAGCAACAGGGTGATGTCGGGATTATAGCCGGTATGGAACACCACATCCGGCTTGGCCCGTTTCAGCTTGGTGACCAGCGCAGACAGATCCGGGGCCGTCGCCGAATAGCCCTCTCTGAGCACGATGTTGAAGCCGGCCTTCTTGGCACCGGCCTCGTTGCCTTTGGCAACGTCGACGCCGTAGGCGCCGTCCTCGTGGATGATAGCGACCCGCAGGTCCTTCGGGTCCTTGCCCAGCTTTTCCTTCGCGTTCTGCGCGATGAAGTCCATCGTCATCATGCCGAACTGGTCGCCGGAGGCCTGCGGGCGAAACACGTATTTGTAGTTCTTGTTCTCCAGCACCGCCGACGAAATGCAGGTCGTGATCCACATGAACTTCTTCAGCTGCTCGACCCGCGCTGCCACTGGCACGCATTGCGCCGAGGAGAAGAAGCCGAGCAGCATGTCGACCTTTTCCTGCTCGATCAAACGGATCGCTTCATTGATGGCGATATCCGGCTTGCTCTGAGCATCGGCATAGATCGCCTCGATCTTGTAGCCTTCGACGTCTTTCGCGCTGTACTGATCCAGCATGATCCTTGCGCCGGTATATTGCAGCTCCGAACCGCCGCCGGCGAGAGGGCCGGTCAGGTCGTAGATGACGCCGATCTTGAGCTTTTTCTCTTGAGCCTTGTCTTGGGCCGCGGCAGACACCGCCAAGCCCGTCGCTGATATCGCGACCAACAGCCCACGTACCACGCGGGCAGCCATGCGCAGGCGCATCAAAACCTCCCTGGACGATTTGTGCATTGCATTCTTGGTGCAATTCTTCGGCCCATCACATGGGCTGCGCGCGGCGATGTCAAGCCTCGCGCATCAGCGCGCTGCGAACTGCTGCTCGACGAAGGCCGTGACAAATCGCGGCATGGACGGCCTGAGATCGCTGGTCCCGCGCACGAGGTGAATAGCGGACAGCTCCGGCTCGGTCTCGCGCGCAAGGTTGGTTTCGATCCGGGCGCGAGCCACATCGCCCGGAATGTCCAGGTTGATGACCTGCAACATCGCGATCGTGGGGCCCGTGACCACGCAATGCCAGCCCGGCTCGATCCGATAGTCGGCCGCGGTCAGGCCGGTCTCCTCGCCGACCTCGCGGACGACGCTGCCGGGAATGTCGAGCGCGCCGTCCCTGACATCGTCGAGATCCGGCGTTCCCGAGGGGAAATAAATGCGGCCCGCATTGGCGGTGTGGGGCGCCATCTCGCCCATGATGAAGGCGCCGTCGGAGGCGCGCAGCGCGCCCATGCCGAAGCCGTTGAACACGGCCTTGTCGGGAAAGCCCCAGTCGCGCCAGGCGAGGAAGCTTGCGAAATCCGTCTCGAAATAGGTCGCGGTCAGGTGACCGTCGTTGAACACGGCGTCACGCCCGAGCAGGACGCGGCCGTTCCAGATTTTCGGCCGCTCGCGCTGCTTCTCGGCGAAATGCGCCGCGATCTCGGCGCGCCGTTCCTCGGCGAACGGCCACACGATCGGCCGCACCGCAAGATCGAGCGTCGCGACGCGATGTATGACCGGTGACGTCATGACGCCTGATACCACGCCATGGCGTCGGCTATTTGGCGCTCCCCGTTGTCTTCTTGGCCTGCTCGACGAATTTGTTGGTGAAGGTCTTGCTGACGTCGATCTTGGCGTTCGCCACCTCGGGCGAGCCGACGCTGAACACTGCAAGCACGGCGTCGGCGCCCTTCGGGTCCATCTTGCCGGTCTCGGAATACATCGGGATCGTATTCTTCAGTGCGGCAAGATAGAGGTCCTTGTTCTTGCCGACGGTTTGCTCGGGCATCTTCGCCATGATCTCCTCCGGCGTATGCGAATGGATCCAGGCGAGCGTGGCGAGGATCGCATTGGTGAGCGCCTGCGCCTCCTTCTCATGGCCGTTGATCCAGGCCACGGTCGAATACAGCGCGCCGCCCGGATATTCGCCGCCGAACGTCTCCAGCGTATCCTTCTGGGTACGGGTGTCCGAGAGGATACGCAGATCCTTGTGGCTGCCCTGCAGCACGGTCACGGACGGATCGAGCATCACTGCCGCGTCGATCTGGCCCTGCTCCATTGCGGCCACCGCAGTGGCGCCGAGGCCCACCCCGATCACGGCGACGCTGGTGGGATCGAGCCCGTTCTTCTTGAGCATGTATTTCAGGAAGAAGTCGGTGGAGGAGCCGGGCGCACTGACGCCGACCTTCTTGCCGGCGAGATCCTTGACCGACTTGATGTCGTTGGTGCGCGAGGGCGCGACCACCAGGACGAGGCCGGGATAGCGGTCATAGACCACGAAGGATTGCAGCTCCTGCTTCTTGGCGGCGAGATTGACGCAATGGTCGAAATAGCCGGAGACCACGTCGGCGCTGCCGCCGAGCACGGCTTTGAGCGCATCCGAGCCGCCCTTGAGGTCGACGAGCTCGACACTGACGCCGGCCTTCTCGTATTCGCCGAGCTGCTTGGCCAATACCGTCGGCAGATAGCACAGGCAGGAGCCGCCGCCGACCGCGATGGTGACCTTGCTTTGCGCCGCGGCAAGCGAGGTGGTGAGCGTCAGCGCGAGCAGTGCGCCGGCGAGCCTGGCAATCGTGTTCTTCATTGGTTTCCTCCATTCGGCCGCCGGCACCATAGAGCAGCGGGGCTAGCTTGAGAAGCTCCGCCTGAGCGGGCTGGCCATCAGCCCCTCGGCGCAATAGCGGTGCCCAACACACGTCCGCGATCGCATCGACGCGATCAAATAGACCTGCTTCCTACCCCCGCCCGTCCGACGCGGCCGGCCGCCACACCAGGAGGCGCCGCTCCACCAAGGTGACGCCGAAATCGATCAGGATGACGAAGGCCGACAGCACGAACATGCCGGCGAACACGCCGGCGACATCGAAGATGCCCTCGGCCTGCTGGATCAGATAGCCGAGCCCGGCCGCCGATCCCAGATATTCGCCGACCACCGCGCCGACCACGGCGAAGCCGACGGAGGTATGAAGCGACGAGAACATCCACGACAGCGCCGACGGCCAATAGACATGCTGCATCAGCTGCCGCTCGCTCATGCCGAGCATGCGGCCGTTGTCGAGCACGGTCCGGCTGACCTCCTTGACGCCCTGATAGACGTTGAAGAAGACAATGAAGAACACCAGGGTGACGCCGAGCGCGACCTTGGACCAGATGCCGAGCCCGAGCCACAGCGCGAAGATCGGCGCCAGCACGACACGCGGCAGGGCGTTGACCATCTTCACATAGGGGTCGAACACCGCGGCGACCAGCGGCTGGCGCGCGAACCAGAAGCCGACCAGGACGCCGCCAAGCGATCCGATCACGAAGGCGAGGATCGATTCCGCGAGCGTGATGCCGAGGTGCTTCCAGATCACGCCGGAGGCGAACCATTTCACGATCTGGCTGAACACGTCCAACGGGTTGGAAAAGAAGAACGGCGGCAGCAGGATCTTGCCGAACACGGGAACGGTCGACAGCACCTGCCACAGCACCAGGCCGACGACAGCGACCAGGATCTGCAGCGCAAACAGCGTCGTGCGCGACATCAGACCACCTCCGCCGCCTGAGTGGACTGTGCGTACCCCTTCATCACCTCGTCCTTCAGCACGCTCCAGATCTCGCGATGGAGAGCATGGAATTCCTTGTCGAGGCGCACCTCGAAAATGTCGCGCGGGCGGGCCAGGCCGACGCGCCAGTCGCCGATGATGCGCGAGGACGGCCCCGCCGACATGATCACGACGCGGTCGGCGAGCGCGATGGCCTCTTCGAGATCGTGGGTGACGAACAGCACGGCCTTGCGGTCGGCACTCCACAGATCGAGCAGCAGATTGCCCATGACCTGGCGCGTCTGCGCATCGAGCGGCCCGAACGGCTCATCCATCAACAGGATCTTCGGATCGCGGATCAGCACCTGCGCCAGCGCCACGCGCTTGCGCTGGCCGCCCGAAAGCATGTGCGGATAGCGGTTCGCGAAGGCGCCGAGGCCGACGGCGGTCAGCCATTTCTGCGCCTGCGACAAGGCCTCCGTGCGCGGCGTGCCCTTGACCTCGAGTCCGATCGCGACATTGTCGAGCGCAGTCTTCCAGGGGAACAGCGCATCAGCCTGGAACAAATAGCCGGCATCCCGATTCAGCCCCGCCAATGGCTGGTCGAAAATCCTGACGCTGCCCGCGGCGGGCTTGAGCAGGCCCGCCGCGACGTTGAGCAGCGTCGATTTTCCGCACCCTGTGGGCCCGACAATGGCGACAAACTCGCCCTGTGCCACCGCGAGATGGACCTTCTCCACCGCCGTATAGACCCGGCCGTCCCCCAGCCGGAACGCAACCTTGGCATCTTCCAGCGCCACTGCCGTGGGCGTCGTCATGTGCTTCCTCCAACTCAGGCCGATGCCTTAGCCGCTCGTGCGGCCAAGTTCAATCAAGCCGCCAAGCGTGCTACGCATGGGTACTTGCCGTGCTCTCACCCTCCCCTGGAGGGGGAGGGTCGGCTCACATGAGCGCAGCGAAATGTGAGACGGGGTGGGGTGACAGTCTCTCCACAGAGGCAGTGCCCGCGTGGACAGATCACCCACCCCGCTCGCGCTGCGCGCGATCGACCCTTCCCCTCCAGTGGAGGGTAAGAGAAAAGAGAGCTCTCCTGCGATGTCTTCCAAGCTGGCGATCAGCTACCAGCACGTCACCAAGCGCTTCGGCTCCCTTGCAGCCGTCGATAACGTGTCGCTCGACATCGCCGAGGGTGAGTTTGTGGCCGTCGTCGGCGGCTCGGGCTCGGGCAAGACCACGCTGCTGCGGCTCGCCAACCGGCTGATCGAGGCCGATAGCGGCACCATCACCGTCGAAGGCGAGGACGTGCGGAATGTCGATCCGGTCGCGCTTCGGCGCCGGGTCGGCTACGTCTTCCAGAGCGGCGGGCTGTTTCCGCATCTGAGCGTCGCCGACAATATCGGCATCACGCCGAAGCTGCTCGGCGAGCCGGCTGCGGCCGTTGCAGGCCGCGTCGACGAGCTGCTGGAGCTCGTGCAGCTCGACCGCGCAACGCATCGCGACCGGCTGCCCGAGGCGCTCTCCGGCGGCGAGCGCCAGCGCGTCGGCGTGGCGCGGGCGCTCGCGGCAAGGCCCCGCATCGTGCTGATGGACGAGCCGTTCGGCGCGCTCGATCCCCTCACCCGCGATGCGCTCGGTGACGATTATCGCGCGCTGCACCGCAAGCTCGGCCTGACCACCGTGATGATCACCCATGACATGACCGAGGCGATCCTGCTCGCCGACCGCATCGCAGTGATGCGCGGGGGACGATTGCTCGCACAGGGTACGGCTGCGGAGCTCTCGAGCAGCAGCGACGATTACGTGCTCGAGCTGTTGCGTACCCCGCGGCGCCAGGTCGAGCGGCTGAATGCGTTGCTGCCGATGGGCGGTGCGGCATGAGCCTCTTCACCGATCCGCGCTGGGGCGAGGCGCTGTCGCATCTGCCGGACTACCTCGGCAACCATGTGCGGGTGAGCCTCGCCGCCCTCGCGCTTGGCCTCGCCGTGAGCCTGCCGCTGGCGATCCTGACGCGCAACCGTCCGGCGCCACGCGGCATCCTGCTCGCGTTGGCCAGCATCGTGCAGACCGTACCCGGGCTGGCGCTGCTCGCGCTGTTCTATCCGCTGCTGCTGCTGGCTGCTTCCGTCACGCTGGCCTGGTTCGGCGTATCTTTCTCCGCGTTCGGCTTCCTGCCGGCGATGCTGGCACTGGCGCTCTATTCGATGCTGCCGGTGCTGCGCAACGGCATCACCGGCCTCAACGGCATCGATCCCGCGCTGATCGAGGCTGCCGAGGGCGTCGGCATGACCGCGCGGCAATCGCTGCTGATCGTCGAGCTGCCGCTCGCGCTACCGGTGATGATGGCCGGCATCCGCACCGCGGCGGTGTGGGTGATCGGCACCGCGACGCTGTCGACGCCGATCGGGCAGACCAGTCTCGGCAATTACATCTTTGCCGGCCTCCAGACCCAGAACTGGGTCTTCGTGCTGTTCGGCTGCGTGGCTTCCGCTCTCCTCGCGCTCGCAGTCGACCAGTTGCTTGGGCTGATCGAGAGCGGCCTGCGCCGCCGCAGCCGTGTGCGCAGCGGTCTCGGGGCGCTCGGAATCGCGGCGCTGGTTGCAGCAACGCTGGTGCCGACCATGGGGCGCTCGTCGTCAGGCTATGTGGTTGGCGCCAAGACCTTCGCCGAGCAATATGTCCTGTCGGCATTGATGAGGGACCGCCTCGAGGCGGCGGGCCTCTCGGCGGCCGCACGCTCCGGCCTCGGCTCCAGTGTGATCTTCGGGGCGCTGAAGGCCGGCGACATCGATCTCTATGTCGACTATTCCGGCACGCTCTGGGCCAACCAGCTGCATCGCACCGACATCAAGCCGCGCGCAGAACTGGTGGCGGAATTGAAGACGGCGCTCGCCAAGGACGACATCACCCTGCTCGGCGAGCTCGGCTTCGAGAACGCCTATGCGCTGGTGATGCCAAGACGACGCGCCGATGCGCTCGGCATCCGAACCGTCGCCGATCTCGCCGCACATTCGGCCACGCTGTCGATTGCCGGCGACTACGAGTTCTTCTCGCGGCCCGAATGGGCTGCCCTGCAAAAGGCCTATGGGCTGCAGTTCCGCGCCCAGCGCCAGATGCAGCCGGACTTCATGTATGCGGCCGTCGCCAGCGGCGAGGTCGACGTCATCGCTGGCTACACCAGCGACGGCTTGATCGCCAAATACGAGCTCACAGCGCTCGACGATCCCAAACGCGCGATCCCGCCCTACGACGCCATCCTGCTGCTTGCGCCGAACCGCGCCGGTGACGCGCGACTGCAGGCGGCGCTCAAGCCATTGCTCGGCAAGATCGACATCGCCACCATGCGCGAGGCGAACCTGCGCGCCAGCGGCAATGATGCGAATTCATCACCGGATGCGGTGGCGAGGTGGCTGTGGGAGAAGATCAAACAGTAGGTCCGCCGCCGCTTGATGAGCACCTCAGGGGTGACGGTCGAAGAGTTGCGTCCGCGATCCAAGCGAGAGGCTACAGCCCCCGGATCATCCCCGCGTCGATCAGCAGCCGGTTCAGCCGCCGCGCCTCGGCGCCATCCTTGCAGCCGTAAAAGATGCCTTTGCAGCGGAGCATGATCTCCTTCTGCTCGGCAAAGGACGGGTCGAGCGGGATGCCGGCGGCTTCCTGAACCACCAGCGGCAGATAGGGACCGTCAATCGTGTCCATCACGGCCTGGCTTCCGACCGGTTCGAAATTGATGGCGTCGATGGCATAATAGGTCGCGTAGAGGCGCGGATCGTAGGCGTCGAGCTTCTTGCCGATGGCGCCCTCGTCGAGCCCGGGCTCGAGGATGGCAGCCGCAAACTCCGGCTGATGATCGCCGTAGCGCACGATCAGGAATGGCTCGCCGGGAAAGGTCTTCTTCAAACCGGCAACGAACGCCTTGTACTGTTCGGCGCTCATAGTCTGGCGGCGCAGATATTCATCGATGGACGGCACATTGCCCGGCGCGCGCCAATTCGGCAGCAGATCGGGACGGAAGCGGGTCTCCCAAGGGAAGTGGTTGGCACCGAGATAGATGAAGGCGAACAGCGGCTTGTTCGGCGGCTGCTGGCCGATCAGCTGAAGCGCCTTGTCGTAGAAGAAGCTGTCGGGCTCGACACCCTTGGCGCCCAGATCCTTGGAATCGAGGAAGCGTTCGATTCCCGTCGTCATCTGGAAGCTGCGCGCGCCCATGAAGCCGCCATGGGCGGGATAGAGCGACAGCGTGTCATAGCCGCAGCGGCGCAGCGCCAGCGGCAGGCCGCGCTCGACCCGGTTCGAGGCGATGCGCGTGACGAAATAGGCGAAGCGGCCGAATGAACGCGAGGAAAGCCCTGCGAGCACGTTATACTCGGTGAACCAGCTCGGCCCGCCATTGCTCTCGGCGAGGAACGTGCGCTGCTTGCCGTCCCACGATTTGAAATAGTCGCCATAGCGCGGCGGCACCTTGATGCCCTGGGCGGCGCGGATGTCGAAGCTCGATTCATCATGGATCATGATGATGTTGGGCCGGCGGCCAGCCGGGTGGCAGGCATCGACCAGCGGCATGTTGAGCCGCTCGCCGGTCGAAGCAGACGCCTCCATGAAGCCGTATTGCGCAAAATCGGAGACGGCCGTGACGCCCGAGCGGAAGAATTTCGAGAGATAGCCGTCGTCGTAATAGCCGCGCCAGGCCTCGTCCGGGTGATAGAGCGAATAGCAGACCAGGGCGGCAAGGCAGGCGAGCTTGCAGGCGAGCGCCGGCAGGCGGCGGATGCGGAACGGATCGAGCCACCACAGCGCATACATCAGCGGCAGCGTGACCAGACCGGCCAGGATCACCGACCAGCGTAAGTTCGGGAAGATCGTGAACAGGAACGCGACGGAGTCGCGGTCGATCATCATCAGGTCGATGAAGTTGACCGTCATCTGCACGACGTCGTGCTTGAGCCGCGACAGCAGCACCAGCACGACCACCATGGTCAGCGACAGCGCACCCGACAGCGCGGGGCGACGCAGCAGCGTGATCCAGAAGAAGTTGAGGATGCCCCAGGCAAGCGCGAAGGACAGGCGCGAGCCGAAATCGGTCTCGGTCTCGTACATCAGGGCGAGTGCCGCCAGATGCGGCGCTGCAACCGCGAGCAGCCGCCAGATGCCGAGCGCGGCGACGCTCGCCAGCACGGTCGTCGTGGCAGAAGGACCTGGATTGGGCGCGGACGCCATCGACGACACGCAACTTCTGGTCCGGCGCGGTGATGCCAAGCCTGGCTGGCCGACCCAAAAACAGCCAGGGCGTCCGGAGCAGCCGGAAGCCTGCACCGTGTCATAAAACTGTAACGGAATGGTCAAGGAGAGGCAACGCGCGGCGCGGTCCGACCTTCGCTTAATGTTAGCGGGCTGCGCCGTACGGCATCGACCAGAGCGCTGGCCCGCTAGGGCTTTGCGATACCTGCGATGAACAGGTCGATCACCCCCTCCGCCATCCGCTCGATCTCGCCCTCCCCGACGCCCCAGCGCGGGAAATGGCCGTCGAGATTCATCCGAGCGAAACCGTAGACGAGGGCGCGCCCGGCGACCTGGATACGCTTGAGGTCGGCCGACCGCAGCAGGCCTTGCTCTGCCGCGTCGACCAGCATCTGCTCCGTTAGCGCGATCAGCTCGGCGTTGTCTCGTGTCAGGTCCGGCGAGCTGCCATGGGCAAAATAGCGCCCGGTCGAGATGATCTCGAAATGCGCGGGATTGCGCATGGCCCAACGCAAATAGGCGAGACCGAAGGCGCGGAAGCGGGCGAGCGGGTCGGCGGCCGGAGCCTCGCGCAGCGCCGCATCGATCTCGGCGCGAAAGCGCCGCTGCGCCTCCTCGGCCGCGGCCGCCATGAGCGCATCGCGGTTGGGAAAGTGTCGGAACGGCGCCCCCGGCGACACCGCGGCCCGGCGCGCGGCCTCCCGCACCGAGACTTCGGCGCCTTCCGCTGCGAGTTGCAGCGCAGCATCGATCAACACGCGGCGGAGGTCGCCGTGATGGTACGGCCGGGCTTCCGTGGCAGGGCGGCGGACACGCGGCTTGGACGGCTGACGAACAGGCATGGATCCTTCTAGCCTCACCCGAACGTGAATGTAAGCAATGATTACACCGTTGACGGCGCATTCACGCCGAATGTAATCGATGATTACATAGAGAGGGAGGTCGCCATGTCCGAACGTCGAAGCTGGCTCGAAGGGTGGCGGCTGCTGGCCGTTCTCTGCGTGAGCCTCGTCGCACTCAGCCTATGGATCGCCTCGATGCGGCAGTTCGAGGTCGAGGGCGTTCGCACGGTGATCCGCTTCACGGCGCGAAGCTCGCTCCTGTTGTTCTGCCTCGCGTTCAGCGCCGCGGCGCTGGCGCGGCTGTGGCCCAATGCCTGGACGCGCTGGCAGAAGCGCAACCGTCGCTATCTGGGCCTCAGCTTCGCGGCCTCCCACGCCATCCACGCGGCGGCGATCATGACGTTTGCCGGGATGGATCCGGCCGGATTTGCCGAGGCCACCTCGGCAGCCTCCTACGTCTTCGGCGGCATCGGCTACGGCTTCATCATCGCAATGGGCGCGACATCGTTCGACCGCACCGCCGCACTGATCGGCCCGCGCGCCTGGCGGGCCCTGCACCTTGTGGGCGGCTATTACCTCTGGCTCCAGTTCATGGTCTCGTTCGGCAAGCGCGTGCCGACGATGCCGCTCTATGCCGCCTTCCTGCTTCCGCTGCTCATCGTGCTGGCGCTGCGCATGATCGCGATGGCCCGCGATCCGCGTGGGCAGACCGTCCCGGCGGGCTGATGCGACGCCGTATTTGGCAGGAGCCGAGCCGCTCAACTGCGCTTCAGGCCGGGGAAAGAATGAGAGAGCGATGTCTCGCCGAGACGAAAAGAGCGAGACCGCTGTTTGCGATCTCGCTCGACCATAGCCGCCAAGGTCCAAGATTTGGCTTGGCGAGCGAAGCTTGAATTTCGCTCGTCATTCCGGGGCGCGCGCTGAGCGCGAACCCGGAATGACGGCGCAGACGTCAGTTCTTGCTCTTGTCGACCAGCGCGCCCTTCTTGATCCAGGGCATCATGTCGCGCAGCTTCGCGCCGACTTCCTCGATCGGGTGCTCGGCGAGCTTGGCGCGGGTCGCCTTGAACGAGGTCTGGTTGACCTTGTTCTCGAGCATCCAGTCGCGGGCGAACTTGCCGCCCTGGATGTCGGCCAGAACCTTGCGCATCTCCTTCTTGGTCTCGTCGGTGATGATGCGCGGGCCGGTGACGTACTCGCCGTACTCGGCGGTGTTGGAGATCGAGTAGTTCATGTTGGCGATGCCGCCTTCATAGATCAGGTCGACGATCAGCTTCACTTCGTGCAGGCACTCGAAATAGGCCATCTCCGGCGCATAGCCGGCTTCGACCAGGGTCTCGTAGCCGCCCTTGATCAGCTCGACCAGGCCACCGCAGAGCACCACCTGCTCGCCGAACAGGTCGGTCTCGCACTCTTCCTTGAACGTGGTCTCGATGATGCCGGCGCGGCCGCCGCCGATGGCGGAGGCGTAGGACAGGCCGAGGTCGTGGGCGTTGCCCGAGACGTCCTTCGCAATTGCGATCAGGCAGGGCACGCCGCCGCCGCGCTGATATTCCGAGCGCACGGTGTGGCCGGGGCCCTTCGGCGCGATCATCAGCACGTCGAGGTCGGCACGCGGATCGAGCAGGTTGAAGTGAACGTTGAGGCCGTGCGCGAACACCAGGGCAGCGCCCTTCTTCATGTTGTCGTGCAGGTGCTCGCGGTAGATGTCGCCCTGGAGCTCGTCCGGGGTCAGCATCATGACGAGGTCGGCCCATTTGGCAGCTTCCGCAACTTCCAGCACCTTGAAGCCGGCGGCTTCCGCCTTCTTCGCCGAAGCCGAACCCTTGCGCAGCGCAATGGCGACTTCCTTTACGCCGGAATCCTTCAGGTTGAGCGCATGGGCGTGACCCTGGCTGCCGTAGCCGACGATGGCGACCTTCTTGCCCTTGATCAGGTTCAGGTCGGCGTCGCGATCGTAATAAACACGCATAGGTCGTTTCCTCGTTCAGGGCCGAAATCGGCCAATGGTCAGTGTCCGAAGGGTGAAATTTGCGGATTTCGGGGGCTGTCTAGAGCATTTTCAGCCCTGAGGGAAACCCGTTTCTGCATGGAAATCCGCGACATCATGCATCCATGAAAACGGGGTAGAGGGAGGCCAGCAGCAGGATCGCCATCAGGATGTTGAAGGCGCGGACCAGCCGCTCGGAAGTCAGAACCGGCCGCAATGCGGTACCGAATAGCGCCCAGACTACCGTCGAGACCGTGCCGACGACGAGGCTGATCACGGTCTGAATGGCGATGTTGAGCGGGAATTGGGCGATCGCCGCATAGGCAGTGATGGTGCCGATCACGATCACCCAACCCTTGGCATTGATCCACTGGAACATGGCCGCGCCCCAGAAGGTCATGGGGCCGCGGCCATTCTCCTCGCCCGGCTTGGCCGGACCGGCCATGGCGATCACAGCGGCGAGATAGATCAGATAGGCGGCACCGGCATATTTCAGGATGGTCTGGAGGATCGGATAGGCCAGGAACACGGAGCCGAGCCCGAGGCCGACCGCGGCGACCATGAAGGCGAAACCGAGCACGATGCCGACGATGTGCGGGATGGTGCGCCGGAAGCCGTAGGTCAGGCCGGAGGACAGCAGCATGATGTTGTTCGGCCCGGGCGTGAAATACATCACGACCATGAAGACGAGGAAGGCGTAGAGCAGCGAGTACGTCATCATCACCCTCACGCAGTCTTCGGTAGAACTTGCGGGCGCTTCGCCAGCACCATCACGGCGATCCCAAAGATCACGGTCAGCATGCCGGCGAGGCGCAGCGGCCCGAACCGTTCGCCGAACACGATGCTGGAGGCCGCCGAGCCCACGAACGGCACCAGCAGTGCGAACGGCACCACTTGTGCAGCCGGATAGTCGCGCAAGAGGCGGCCCCATAGCCAATAGGCGATGCTGGTGGAAATGCCGCCGAGCATCAGCATGCAGAGCGCCGATGTGAGCGACATGTGCGTCAGCGACGTCCAGGTCGGCGCCGGACCGTTGGCGATCAGCGCCAGCACGAACAGCGGCACGGCCGAGGCGAGGCAGAGCCAGGCGAAGAGATCGAACATCGGCACGCCGCGGGCGCCGCGCAGCAACAGATTGCCGATGGCGAAGCTGAGCGGCGAGACCATCAGAACCGCGAAGGCGCCGACGCTGAAATCATAGCCGACGGTGCCGCAGATCATCAAAAGGCCCGCCGCGGCAACGACGATCCCCAGAGTCTGCACCGGCGTCGGCCGCTCACCGAACGCGAGCGCGGCAAAGCCGATCGTGAACAGCGCCTGGCTCTGCACCACGACGGAGGTCAAACCCACCGGCACGCCGTGGGCGATACCATAGGCCTGAGACAGGAACTGGCCGAGGAACAGCGTGAAGCTGATCGCGATCAGCAGTGACCAGGCGACCTTCGGCTTGGAAATGAACAGGCACGGCACCGCGGCGATGGTGAAGCGTAACGCCGTCATCAACTCCGGCGACAGCTCGTCGAGCGCGATCCGGCTCGCCACGAAGGCAAGCCCCCAGATGATCGCCACCATGACGGCGATGAGGATGTCGGCCGGCTTCATTGTTGTTTCCGGTTCTGCTTTGTCTCGCAGCCCTGTTTGTTGTTCTGGTCTAGCCTTGCTCGCCGGCTTTCGGTTTCCGCAGCAGATACGTGCCGTGCATCGGCGCGTGGTAGTCGGCCGCGACCAGGGTGAAGCCGACGTCGGTCAGCATCCGCTCCATCACCCAGCCGAAGGTGGAATATTCATCGCGCATGTGAGTCACCACGCCCTCGCGGGAGAAATCGTGGTTCTTGATCTGGAAGTCGGCCCATTGCTCGACGTCACGCTCGATCGCGTCGGGCATCGATGAGTAAACGATGTCGCGGAGAAAAAATGTCGCCCCGGGCTTGAGCGCGCGAAAAATCCGCGACATCGCCACCGCCTTCCAGAAATCCGGCAGGTGGTGCAGCGTGAACTCGCTGACGATGAGATCGTAGGATTCCGGCCGGTAGGCGAAGCTCAGCAGGCCGGCGGATTGGGTGCGCACAGGCGCCTTGCGGTCGCGGGCGTAGATCTCGGCGAGCGCCAGCATGGCCGGGGAAATGTCGATGGCGTCGACGTCGGCCCCCATCAACGCCGCTTCGGTGGCGAGCACGCCGTTGCCGCAGCCGATATCGGCGATGCGCCAGCCGCGCTGGACCCCGAGCATCTTCAGCGCGGCGCGCGCGCGCAGATCAGCATCGTCATGGTTGTCGTAGATCGAGGCCACAGCGGGCTCGATCCCCATCCGGTTCCGCTCGTTGTAGTACCAGTCGCGCGCCAACATGGCTCACATCCCTTCAGGCCCGCGACCTATCGCGGCAACACCCGTGCGCGACACCTCGACGAGGCCGAGCGGGCGCATCAGATCGATATATTGATTGATCTTGTCCGTATTGCCTGTGATCTCGAACACAAAGCTCTCGGTGGTGGCGTCGATCACACGGGCGCGGAACGCATCCGCCAGCCTGAGCGCCTCGACCCGATGCTCGCCCTGCCCGCGCACCTTGACCATCGCCAACTCGCGCTCGATCGAGCGCTTGGTCTGGGTCATGTCGACGACCTGGTACACCGGGATCATGCGGTCGAGCTGGTTCTTGATCTGCGCGATCACCATCGGCGTGCCCGTGGTGACGATGGTGATCCGCGACAGATGCTTCTGGGCCTCGGTCTCCGAGACCGTGAGGCTCTCGATGTTGTAGCCGCGCCCCGAGAACAGGCCGATGACGCGCGCGAGCACGCCCGGCTCGTTCTGCACGAGCACCGCAAGCGTATGCGTCTCGTTGGGATCGTGACGGTCCTCGATGAAGTAGGCGGATGCGGGCTGGTTCATTGTCGTCCCCTCTTGTCTCTCCGTCACGCCGTCGCCGGCGCGTCCGTCCCGACCCAACGGCGGAACAGATCGAAATCGATATTGCCGCCGGACAGCACGAGACCGACGCGCTTGCCCTTCAGCTTGCTCTTTTCCTGCAGCGCCGCCGCCAGCGCGGCAGCACCGGCGCCTTCGGCGAGATTGTGCGTGTCGGTCCAATAGGCGCGGATCGCGAGCGCGATCTCACCGTCCGTAACCTGGACGATGCGCGAGGCGCCCTTGCAAACAAGCGCAACAGCTTCCGCGTCCGGAAAGCGTGTCGCCACGCCATCGGCCAGCGTGTCACTGGTCTCGGTCGTTACGACCTTGCCGGCCGCGAACGAAAGTGCATATGACGGCGCCTCGGTCGATTGCACACCGATGATCTCCGTCTTCAGGCCCAGCAAGTCGCGCACCAGGATGCAGGCGCTGATACCGGAGCCCTGCCCGATCGGAACGTAGAGCACGTCGAGATCGGGCACCGCGCGGAACAGTTCCAGTGCGTAGGTCGCCACCCCCAGCACGAGGTCAGGGTGGAACGACGGCACCATGTGCAGGCCTTCGAACTGCGCGCGGCGCCCGGCTTCTTCGCGCGCCAGCTGGAAATCGTCGCCGTGCTCGACCAGATCGGCGCCGAACGCGCGCATGGCATGGTTCTTCTCAACCGAATTGCCTTTTGGCACGTAGATCACGGCGGGCACGCCGTGACGCCGCGCCGCGAAAGCAAGACTTTGGCCATGATTGCCGCGGGTGGCCGAGATGATGCCCGGCACGTTCGGCCGCTCTCGCTTCAGCCGATCGAGATAGACCAGGCCGCCACGCACCTTGAAGGCGCCGGTCGGCGTGTGGTTCTCGTGCTTGACCACTACCGCGGTGCCGAGCCGGCGGCTGAGCAACGGCCAAGCATGCGCTGGCGTCGCCGGCACCGCCTGCCCCACGATCGCATGTGCGCGCTCGAGTTCGTTCAGGTCGAACATGGCGTCACACCAACGCCTTGCCGCCGGCGAATGCCTTCGCAGTCGCCTCGTCGTTGGCCTGCTCCGGCAGCAGCATCTCGTTGTGGGCCTTGCCGGAGGGGATCATCGGGAAGCAGTTTTCGAGCGCCGCGACGCGGCAGTCGAACAGCACCGGGCGCTTGACCGAGATCATCTCCTTGATGGCGCCATCGAGATCGGCCGGCTTGTGCACCTGAAGCCCGACGGCGCCGTAGGCCTCCGCGAGCTTGACGAAATCCGGCAGCGCTTCGGAATAGGAATGCGACAACCGGTTGCCGTGCAACAGCTGCTGCCACTGGCGCACCATGCCCATGTACTGGTTGTTCAGGATGAAGATCTTGATCGGCAGCTCGTACTGAACCGCCGTCGACATCTCCTGCATCGTCATCTGCACCGAGGCATCGCCGGCAATGTCGATGACGAGGCTGTCGGGATGGGCCACCTGAACGCCGACCGCGGCCGGCAGGCCGTAGCCCATGGTGCCGAGACCGCCCGAGGTCATCCAGCGATGCGGCTCCTCGAAGCCGTAGAACTGCGCCGCCCACATCTGATGCTGGCCGACCTCGGTCGTGATGTAGGTATCCTTGCCGCGCGTCTGCTCGAACAAGGCCTGGATCGCGTGTTGCGGCAGGATGACGTCGCTGCTCTTCTTGTAATAGAGCGAGTTGCGGGCGCGCCATTGCGCAATCTGCTGCCACCACGACTTGATGTCGGGCTTCTTCGCCTCCGCCTTGAACACCTGGAGGATGTCGCCGAGGACGTTGCCGCAATCGCCGATGATCGGCACGTCGACGCGGATGTTCTTGTTGATCGAGGACGGATCGATGTCGATGTGGATCTTCTTCGAGCCGGGTGAAAACGCATCGACGCGGCCGGTGATGCGGTCGTCGAAGCGCGCGCCGACGCACAGCATGACGTCGCAATCATGCATGGTCATGTTGGCCTCATAGGTGCCGTGCATGCCGAGCATGCCGAGCCAGTTCTTGCCCGACGCCGGATAGGCGCCGAGGCCCATCAGCGTCGAGGTGATCGGGAAGCCGGTGACCTCAACCAGCTCGCGCAACAGGTGGGTCGCCTCGGAGCCGGAATTGATGACGCCGCCGCCGCTGTAGATCACGGGACGCTTGGCGTTCGCGAGCAGCGATACCGCCTTGCGGATCTGCGTCGCATCGCCCTTCACGCGCGGCGCGTAAGAGCGGTGCACGTCGGACTTGCGCGGGGGATGGTAGGTGCCGGTGGCGAACTGCACGTCCTTGGGAACGTCGACCAGCACCGGGCCCGGACGGCCCGAGGTGGCGACGTAGAAGGCCTCATGCAGCACCTTGGCGAGATCGTTGACGTCGCGCACCAGCCAATTGTGCTTGGTGCAGGGACGCGTGATACCGACGGTGTCGCATTCCTGGAACGCGTCGTTGCCGATCAGATGCGTCGGCACCTGGCCGGAGATACAGACCAGCGGAATGGAGTCCATCAGCGCATCCGTCAGCGGCGTCACCATGTTGGTGGCGCCGGGGCCGGAGGTCACGAGCGCAACGCCCGGCTTGCCGGTGGAACGCGCATAGCCCTCGGCGGCATGGCCCGCGCCCTGTTCGTGGCGGACCAGGATGTGCTGGACCTCGCTCTGCTGGAAGATCTCGTCATAGATCGGAAGCACCGCGCCGCCGGGATAGCCGAAAATGTCGGTCACGCCGTGATCGATGAGTGCGCGGACGATCATCGCGGCGCCCGTCATCTGGTTCGGATCGTGGCTCTTGTCGCTCATTGGCTTGCTCCGGATGCGCTGTTGTCAGCGGCTTCGTTCGTGTCGGGTTCGGGAAATAAAAAAGGCCCCGAAGAGGGCCCATGCACACCGCCTGTCATGTGGATGGCAGCTAGCCACCCCCGGCGGTGTGCCTGGGTACGACGGCGATAAGGAGTTTGGTAATAATGTTACGCATGGCGGCGCTCGGCTTCCCAAAGGTTGCGCGAAACATAGCGGCCAAACCTTGGATGTCAAGGCAATGCGGCCGTTCCCGCGCGATTTCGGCAGTGTAGCGGTGTTCCCCGGGTTCGGCGAGAGGTAAATTCGGGAACCCGGCACAAAAGCGCGTCAGTCGGTGCGCCGTTCCGTCGGCACGGCCGCGGCGAGCCATCCGCTCGCTTGCTCCGGCCTCACCCATTCGAAGTCCGGCAGCTGGTGCCGGAACCAGGTGAATTGCCGCTTGGCGTAATGGCGCGTATCGGCGCGGCCAATGCTGGCGGCCTCCTCCAGGCTGAGCTCGCCGCGCAGGTGCCGGATCAAGGATGGCACGCCATGGGCCTTCATGGCCGGCAGCAGCGGATCGAGATGCCTGGCGGCGAGCCGCTCGACCTCCTCGAGCGCGCCGGCGCCCAGCATGGCATCGAAACGGGCATCGATGCGGGCATAGAGCTCGTCACGCTCGGGTGCGAGGAAGACCGCGCGAAATCTGTCCTTGGGCAGCAGCGGTGGCTGTCCCTCCCGCTGCCAATCGAGCAGCGAACGGCCGGTTGCCTCGATCACCTCGAGCGCGCGGGCAATGCGGGTGCGGTCGCGCAGGTTCAATCGCTCGGCCGCGCGCGGATCGCGGACTGCGAGTTCCGCGTGCAGCGCTTCGACGCCGTTCCGTTCCAGCCGCGCGCGCACATCCTCGCGCAGCTCGGCGGGGATCGGCGGCACCGCGGAGAGACCTGTGGTCAGCGCCTTGAAATAGAGCCCGGTGCCGCCAATGATGATCGGCAGCTGTCGCTGCGCCCTCGCCTCGTCGAGCGCCTTCGCCGCATCGCTTACCCAGGCACCGGCCGAGAAATTCACGGCGGCATCGACGTGGCCATAGAGACGATGCGGCGCGAGCGCCTCGTCCGCCGCGGTCGGCCGCGCCGTGATGATGCGGAGGTCACGATAGACCTGCATGGAATCGGCATTGATGACGACGCCGCCGGCGGCACGCGCAAGCTCCAGCGCCAGCGCCGACTTGCCGCTGGCGGTCGGGCCTGCGATAAGCACGGCCTTGCTGGAATACCCCTCGCTCACGAAAACCTCAAATGTCCCTCGTCGCCACGCTGATCTGCAACCCTGACAATCCCGCGCTCGACTCGACCATCGTCGATGGCGCCCGCGCCGTGCTGCCGCAGGCGGCGCCCGCGCACTGGCTGTTCGACAGGGTTGCGGTCGACATCCCCTTCGGCGCGGACAGTAACCTCGAAGGCGACCGCAACGCCATCGAGCAGCGGCTCCGCGAGCTCCGCGGCGATTTGCCCATCGACATCGTCGTGCAGCCTGTCGGCTTCCGGCGCAAGAAGCTTTTTCTCGCCGACATGGACTCCACCATGATCGGCCAGGAATGCATCGACGAGCTCGCCGATTTTGTCGGGGTCAAGGCGCATGTCGCTGCCATCACCGAGCGTGCGATGCGCGGCGAGATCGAGTTCGAGCCGGCGCTGCGCGAGCGCGTCGCGCTGCTCAAGGACCTGCCCGCCAGCGCGGTCGACGAGGTCCTGGCCAAGCGCATCACGCTGACGCCGGGCGGCCGCGAGCTGGTCGCCACCATGCGCGCGAACGGCGCCTATACCTGCCTCGTCTCCGGCGGCTTTACATTGTTCACGCGCGCGGTCGCCGCCAAGATCGGTTTCCAGGAGAACCGCGCCAACGAGCTCGTCGTGCGCGACGGCAAGTTCACCGGCGAAGTGAAGGAGCCGATCCTGGGCCGCGCGGCGAAGCTCGCCACCTTGGTGGACCTGATGGAATCGTTCGATCTCGACGACATCGACTCGGTCGTGGTCGGCGACGGCGCCAACGACCTTGCGATGATCCAGGCCGCGGGTCTGGGTGTCGCCTATCACGCCAAGCCGGCGGTGGCGGCCGCCGCGGCCGCGCGGATCGATCACGGCGATCTCACTGCGCTGCTGTATGCGCAGGGGTATCGGCGGGACGAGTTCGTGGAGGGGTAAAGCCTCCCCTCTCTCTGTCATCGCCCGCGAAGGCGGGCGATCCAGTATTCCAGAGACAGCGAAGCTAGAACCGAGAAGCCGCGGCGTACTGGATGCCCCGCCTTCGCGGGGCATGACAGTTGAATGTGGCGCGAACAGCGCCCACTACTGCACGCTCAGCGCGACGAACCGCAGCTCGCCCTCGCCGTTCGAGACCAGCAGCAGCACCGATTTCTTGCCGTCCTTCTTGAGCTGATCGACCCGCTTCTGGATGTCGGCGCCGCTCGACACCGCCTCCTGCGCCACCTCGACGATGACGTCGCCGGCGGACAGACGCTTATCGGCGGCGTCCGAATTGGTGTCGACATTGGTGACGACCACGCCCTTGACGCTGTCCTTGATCTTGTAGCGCGTGCGCAGATCCTTGCTCAGTGTAGCAAGATCGAGGCCCAGCGCTTTCTGCGTCACCGGCTTCTCCGGCGCCGGCTCGTCGGTCTTCACCGCGGCCTGCACCTTGTCGGGATCCTGGAGGCGGCCGAGCGTGACCTTCTTGATCTCTTCCTTGCCCTTGCGGATGATGACGACGTCGACCTCCTTGCCGACCGCGGTGTCGGCGACGACGCGGGACAGATCCTTCGGGTCCTTGACGTCCTTGCCGTCGAACTTGACGACGACGTCGCCGGGCTCGATGCCGGCGGGCTTGGCCGGGCCCTTGTCGTCGACACCGGCGACCAGCGCGCCCCGCGCGGGCTTGATGTTGAGGCTTTCGGCGATCTCGTCGGTGACGCTCTGGATGCGCACGCCGAGCCAGCCGCGGCGCAGCTCGCCGAACTGGCGGAGCTGGTCGACGACGCCCACCACCGTCTTCGACGGCACGGCAAAGCCGATGCCAATGGAGCCGCCGGACGGCGAGATGATCAGCGTGTTGACGCCGATGACGTCGCCGTCGAGATTGAACAGCGGGCCGCCGGAATTGCCGCGGTTGATGGATGCGTCGGTCTGGATGTAGCTGTCGTACGGCCCGGAGGAGATGTCACGGTTCTTGGCCGAGACGATGCCGGCAGTCACCGTGCCTCCCAGGCTGAAGGGATTGCCGATTGCGACCACCCAGTCGCCGAGGCGCAGCTTGTCGCTGTCGCCGAACTTGACCGCGACCAGCGGCTTCGTCGGCTTGATCCTGAGCACAGCGAGATCGGTCTTCTTGTCGACGCCGACCAGCTCGGCCTTGATCTTGGTGCCGTCGTTGAGGATGACGTGGATCTCGTCGGCGTCCGCAATGACGTGGTTGTTGGTGACGACGACGCCCGCGGTGTCGATGATGAAACCGCTTCCGAGCGAATTGGTCTTGCGCGGCGCGCTGTTCTCGCCGCCCTTGCTGCCGCCGCCGGGCCCTCGGCGGTTCTTGAAGAAATCGTCGAAGAACTCTTCGAAGGGTGAACCGGGCGGCAGCTGCGGCATCGAGTTGCTGCCCCCGCCCTTGGCTTCGACGTTCTGCGAGGTCGAGATGTTGACGACCGCGTCGATCACCTTCTCGGCGACGTCGGCGATGCCATCCGGTCCACGCGCATGGGCCGGCGCGCCGAACGCGCTGCAAGCACCGATGGCGAGCGCAACCAGCCCAAGTCGAACACCAAATCGCGCGCGGCGGCGCGAGCAGGACGGGGCATTGGTGGCAGCGGTCATTGTGATCTCCAGGCGAAAGGGATTCGGCGCCAGACTGCGCTCGAACGGGGGCGCGGCGCAAGCGCGGAGCTTAACGGGCCTCAAGAGCCCGATAATACGGCGAAAACCAGTCTGGCGCCTTCACTTTGGCGTTGGGCCGAAGGCCTAAATCGGGCGCCGCATAACCCAGATCAGGACCAGGCCGGCCACAGCCGAGCCGATCCCGACCGCCCGCAGGATGTTGTCCGGCGTGGCGATGGCGCTTTTCATGGCTTTGCGCATCCAGTTTGGACTGGCCGCGAACATCAAGCCTTCGAGGACGAACAGGATGCCTAGGCCGATGAGGAAGTCGGCGAACGCAATGGACCTCATCGGAATGGAACCTCCCGCTATGCTGTTCTTGTCTGGACGAAGGGCGGCGAAATCCGCCGCCCTTCGTCTGGCTTACGGCTTCGCCTGCGTCTCGGTAGGCGTCCTGCCGGAGGGGCTACCGAAGTACCGGAAGAAATCCGACTCCGGCCGGAGCAGGAAGCGGGTATCGTTCGCACGCAACCCGTTCTCATAGGCCGTCATCGACCGGTAGAAGGCGAAGAAGTCGGCGTCCTTGCCGTAGGCTTCTGCAAACAGGCGGTTGCGTTCGGCATCGCCCGCACCACGGGTCTGCTCAGCCTGCGAATTGGCCTCAGCGATGATGACGGTCGCCTCGCGGTCGGCCCTGGACCTGATCTCCTGGGCCTTCTGCCCACCCTGTGCCCGGAACTCGGCGGCCTCGCGCTCACGCTCGGTCTTCATGCGCAGGTAGACCGCCTGGCTGTTCTGCTCCGGCAGGTCGGCGCGGCGGATCCGGACGTCGACGACCTGAATGCCGTAGCCATCGGCCTCGCGGTCGAGCTGGTCGCGAATGCGCAGCATCAGCTTCTCGCGGTCGTCGCGCACCACGTTGATGAAGGTCACCTCGCCGAGCACGCGGCGCAGCGCCGCGTTCAGGAGCGTGGTGAGCTGGATGTTGGCGGCCTGGATCGAGCCGACGCTCTGATAGAAGCGCAGTGCGTCCTTGATGCGGTAGCGCGCGAAGGCGTCGACCACGAGCCGCTTCTGGTCGGAGGCGATCGCCTCCTGCGACGGGTTCTCCAGATCGAGAATCCGCTTGTCGATGTTGATCACCGAGTTCCAGGGCGCCTTGAAGTGCAGGCCGGGCGCGGTGACGACGTCGACCGGCCTGCCGAACTGGAGCACGATCGTCTGCTCGGTCTGCTGCACGGTAAACAACGACATATAGCCGACGATCACGACGAACAGGAGGGCGAGCAGCGTGACAAAACCTGTGACTGGAGACTTCATCGGGTGCCTCCGCTCGACTGCGGACCAGTCGTAGGTGTCCGCTTTGGCGCCAGTTCGGGAAGCGGCAGATAGGGCACGACGCCCTGGCCCGAGGGGCCACCATCATAGACGAGCTTGTCAGCCCCGCCGAGCACGCGCTCCATCGTCTCCAGGTAAATCCGTTCACGCGTCACGTCGGGCGCCTTCTTGTATTCCTCGTAAACCTTCAGGAACCGCGCGCTCTGGCCCTTGGCCTCGGCGACAGCCTGTTCCCTGTAACCTTCGGCATCCTGCTGGATCTTGGCCGCGCGTCCACGCGCCTGGGGGACAACCTGGTTGGCATAGGTCTGCGCTTCGTTCTGCAGCTGCTCCTGATTGGCGCGGGCCGCCTGGACGTCGCGGAAGGCGTCGATCACCTGCGCGGGCGGATCGACCTTCTGCATCTGCACCTGGGTGATCTGAATGCCTGCACCATAGCTGTCCAAAGTCCTCTGGATCAGCTCGTGCACGTTCTGCTCTGTGACGTTGCGCGCTCCGGTTAGGATCGGCTGGATCTGAGACCGGCCGATCACCTCGCGCATCGCACTCTCGGCGACCGCCTTCACGGTACCCTCGGGGTTCTGGATGTTGAAGAGGAAATCACCGACACCGTCCGGCTTGATGCGCCAGAGCACGGTGAAATCAACGTCGACGATGTTCTCGTCGCCGGTCAGCATCAGGCTCTCTTCCGGCACGTCCCGAATGGAGCGGCCGCGCCGCGCCGGATCCTCGATCACCGTCATGCCGATCGAGGTGGTGTTGACGCGCAGCGCCTTCGGCAGCAGCACGGTCTCGATCGGATAAGGCAGATGATAGTTCAGACCCGGCTGCACGGTGCGGACGTGCTTGCCGAAACGCATCACCACGCCGAGCTCTTCGGACTGCACGCGGAAGAAGCCCGACAGCAGCCAGAATGCGACGATCAGCAGGATGATCAGCGTGATGCCGATGCCGGAGAAATAACCGCCCGGCATGATCTGTTGGAGGCGGTCCTGGCCGCGCCGCAGAAGGTCTTCCAGATCCGGCGGCCTCGGCCCGACCGGTTGCGGGCCTGAGCCCCACGGTCCCTTTGGACCCGAGCCCCACGGGCCACCGCCCTGATTCTTCCACGGCATTCGACGTTCTCCTCGGCAGGGTGGAATTGCCACCGCCCGCTTTGTCCGGTCCGGCTTTATAGGGGACAGGCAAGTCCCTTACAACGCAGCCCTGACCGTCTTCCGAGCTATGCTCGGGCACGAAAAAGTCAATGTAAACATTGGCAAAAGCGGTTAATGGCCGCGCCGCCGACGATATGTCACATAGGACAGGTCGGCGCTGTCGTCGGGGCCGGCCGGATGGCGGATGCGTTCGACCTCGTTCCATTCCGCCTTGTCGATGTCGAAACGCGTGTCCCCTTCGGGGCGCGCGTGCACTTCGGTGATCTCGAGACGATCGGCACGACCGAGCCATTGCCGGTAGATCTCGGCGCCGCCGATCACCGCGATCTCAGTGATCGAACGCCGCAGAGCGTCGCCGCGCGCGACTGCCTCCGCATCCGCTGGCGATGTCGTGACGATGGCGCCATTGGCGCGATAGGCCGGATCGCGCGTGACCACGATGTTGGTGCGGCCCGGCAGCGGCCGGCGCAGGGTCTCGAAGGTCTTGCGGCCCATGATCACAGGCTTGCCGATCGTCAGCGCCTTGAAGCGCGCCATATCGGACTTCAATCGCCACGGCATCGCATTGCCCGCGCCGATGACGCCATTCTCCGCGATGGCGACGACGAAGACGATCTCCATCAGGCAGAGCTCCCGGCAAGCTGGGTCAGCGCAGGCCCGGTGACCCGGCACAGCGTCCAGTCGTCCATCATGACCGCGCCGATCGATTTGTAGAACGCGATCGAGGGTGCGTTCCAGTCGAGGACCGCCCATTGCAGGCGCGACCAGCCGCTGTCGACGCATTCCCTGGCGAGATAGGCCAGCAGCGCCTTGCCGAGGCCCTTGCCCCGATGCGACGGCCGCACATAGAGATCTTCGAGATAGATGCCGTGACGGCCGCTGAAGGTGGAGAAATTGAGAAACCACACCGCGAAGCCGACCGGCTCACGGTTCCACTCCGCGATCGCGCAATAGAGCTGCGGCCTCTCGCCGAACAGCGCGTCGGCGATGTCAGCCTCGGTCGCTTCGACCTCGTGCGACAGCTTTTCGTACTCGGCGAGCTCGCGGATGAAGGAGAGAACGAGCCCGGCTTCCTCGGGCCGTGCACGGCGGATGGTGAGCGACATAGGGCGCTAGACCGCCACTTCCGCCTTGATGTGCGGATGCGGATCGTAGCCGACGAGCTCGAAGTCTTCGTAGCGGAAAGAGAAGATGTCCTTTACCTCAGGATTGATCCGCATCACCGGCAGCGCGCGCGGCGCGCGGCTGAGCTGCAGCCTCGCCTGCACCAGATGGTTGGAATAGAGATGAGTGTCGCCGAGCGAGTGCACGAAGTCGCCGGGCTTCAGGCCTGTGACCTGCGCGACCATCATGGTGAGCAGCGCGTAAGAGGCGATGTTGAAGGGCACGCCGAGAAACACGTCGGCCGACCGCTGATAGAGCTGGCAGGACAGCTTGCCGTTCGCGACATAGAACTGGAACAGCAGGTGGCAGGGCGGCAGCGCCATCTTCTCGACGTCGGCCGGATTCCAGGCGGTGACGATCAGGCGGCGGGAATCAGGCGTGCGCTTGATCATGTCGATGACATTGGCGATCTGGTCGATGCTGCGCCCGTCGGCCGTGGGCCAGGAGCGCCATTGATGGCCGTAGACCGGGCCGAGATCGCCATTGGCGTCCGCCCACTCGTCCCAAATGGTGACGCCGTTGTCGCGCAGATATTTGATGTTGGTGTCGCCCTTCAGGAACCAGAGCAGTTCATGCACGATCGCCTTCAGCGGCAGCCGCTTGGTCGTCAGCATCGGGAAGCCGGCCGACAAATTGAAGCGCATCTGGTGGCCGAACACCGAGAGCGTGCCGGTGCCGGTCCGGTCGGTCTTCTCGGCGCCGTCGGAAAGAATCCGCTCGAGCAGGTCCTGATACTGGTGCATGTTGCGACTGAGCCTTTGGGGAGGCGGCGAACTTAACGACACCCCCCGCGCTACGACAGCGGCGATTCGCTGTCGCCGTCGATTATACCCGGAAAAGTGAGTGTTCCCGGCACAAACAGCAAGGGGCGGAACTCAGCGTTCCGCCCCTCGCCTAGCGCCTTGATCGCCTTCGCTTAATTCGCCGGCTTGAGCACCGGGCTCCACTTCGCGATCTCGCTCTTGACGAGGGTCGCCAGCGCCTCCTGGGTTCGGTCCTTCGGCGCGGGGATGACGCTGCCGAGCTCGAGCAGGCGCTTCTTCACCGTCTCGTCGTCGAGCGCCTTGACGGCGGCGGCGTTCACGCTTGCCACGATCGCGGGCGAGGTTCCCTTGGGCGCGAACATCGCGTTCCAAGCCTGAGCCTGGAATGCCGGCAGGCCGGCTTCCGCCGTGGTCGGCACGTTCGGCAGCGACGGGTTTCGTTCGGCCGTGGCGATCGCATAGGCCTTGATGGTGCCGGCATTGATCTGCGGGACGGCGTTGACGATCTGGTCGCACATGTAGTCGACCTGACCCGCCACCAGCGCGTTCATCGCAGGTCCCGTGCCGTTGAACGGCACGCCGACGGGCTTGATGTCGAGGATGGAGTGGAGGAGTTCGCACGAGACGTGCGAAACCGAACCGACGCCTGCATGCGCGGCATTCACCTTCTCGGCATTCGCCTTCACATAGGTGACGAACTCCTTGAGATCCTTCGGCGGAAAGTCCTTGCGCGCCAGGATCAGAATCGGCGTGCCGGCCAGCAATGCGATCGGCTCGAAGTCCTTCTCGGGGTGATAGGCCAGCTTCGGATAGAGCGGCACGGAGGCGGCATGCGTGCCCATATGCCCGGTGATCAGCGTATAGCCATCGTTGGCCGCACGCGCGGCACGCGTCGTGGCGGTGGTGCCGCCGGCACCGACCACGTTCTCGATGATGATGCTCTGCCCCAGCGTTTGCGCCATGTGCCCGGTGACGATGCGTGAGATCACGTCAGTCGGCCCGCCGGCTGCGAACGGGACGATCACGGTAATGTTGCGCGTCGGATAGGTCTGCGCCTCAGCCGCTGCGATGAAGGCGCCCAGCGATGCTATCGCTGCTGCACATGCGCCTGTAAGCGCGCGAATGAACGTCATGGCGATCCTCCCTTTGGACACAATAAAATGCCGGCCCAAAGGCCGGCATTTCCATTTCACAAAGCCGTAACACAAGTCGATTCGACTTCCGAATGCGGCGCGCCGACGCAGGACCGAGCCGACTCGGCGCGCACGACCTCAGTTCTCGGACTCGGTGAACACCTCGTCGCGCTTGGCGCGCAATACAGGTAGCACCGTAAGGACGAGCAGGCTTGCCGCGACCGCAAGCAGCACCGCCGACAACGGGCGCGTCAGGAACACGCTCCAGTCGCCACGCGAGATCAGCAGCGCCCGGCGCAGGTTCTCCTCCATCAGCGGTCCTAGCACCATGCCGAGCAGCAACGGCGCCGGCTCGAAATCGTGCTTGATCAGCCAATAGCCGACGAGACCGAAGACGCCCGCGAGGATGACGTCGACCGGCGCGTTGTTCACCGAATAGATGCCGATCGCGCAGAAGATCACGATCGAGGGGAACATCAGCCGATAGGGCACGCGCAACAGCCGCACCCAGATTCCGACCAGCGGCAGGTTGATGATGATCAGCATCAGATTGCCGATCCACATCGAAGCGATCATGCCCCAGACCAGATCCGGCTGCTTCTGCATCACCTGCGGACCGGGCACGATGCCGTGGATGGTCATCGCGCCCACCATCAGCGCCATCACAGCGTTCGGCGGGATGCCGAGGGTGAGCAGCGGAATGAACGAGGTCTGTGCCGCGGCATTGTTGGCACTCTCCGGCCCCGCCACGCCCTCGATCGCGCCGCGGCCGAACCGGGACGGGGTCTTTGAGAGCTTCTTCTCGAGCGTGTAGGCCGCGAAGGACGCGATCACCGCGCCGCCGCCGGGCAGGATGCCGAGGATCGAGCCGAGCACGGTGCCGCGCAGGATCGGCGGCGTCGCATCGCCGAGGTCCTTCCTGGTGGGCATCAGTCCGGTGATCTTCTGCTGCACCAGATCGCGGTTCATCTCGGCGCCGTGGTCAAGGTTGCGGATGATCTCGGCAAAGCCGAATACGCCCATCGCCACGGTCGCAAAGCCGAGACCGTCGGCGAGCTCGGGAATGTTAAAGGCCATGCGCGAGGCGCCGGTCTCGATGTCCGAACCGACCATTGAGAGCAGCAGTCCGAACACGATCATCGCAATCGCCTTCAGCACCGAGCCCTTGGCCAGCACCACCGCGAAGATCAGGCCGAGCACCATCAGCGAGAAATATTCGGCCGGGCCGAACGCCAGCGCGAGTTTCGTCAGCGGTGCGCCGAGCAGTGCGATCAGGATGGTCGCAACGCAGCCGGCGAAGAACGAGCCGATCGCGGCGATCGCGAGCGCCGGACCGGCGCGGCCCTGCTTGGCCATCTGGTGACCGTCGATGGCGGTCACGACCGATGTCGCCTCACCGGGTATGTTGACCAGGATCGACGTGGTCGAGCCGCCATATTGCGCGCCGTAATAGATGCCGGCGAGCATGATCAGCGCGCCGACCGGCGGCAGCCCGAAAGTGATCGGCAGCAGCATCGCGACGGTGGCGATGGTGCCGATGCCAGGGAGAACGCCGACCAGCGTTCCGACCAGGGCGCCGATCAGGCACATCAACAGGTTGATCGGGGTGAACGCGACGGCGAAGCCGTGAGCAAGATTGGCAAAGATATCCATCACGCCCTCACTGGATCAGGAAACGCGGATACATCGGCATCGGCAGCCCGAGCACATAGGGAAACAGGATTGCGCAGCCGACCGTCAGGCAGGCGCCGACGATCACCGCTTCCAGCCAGCGCGTCTCGTGCGAGCCCGTCGCCGCGATCATGAAGCTCGAGAAGGCCGTGACAACGAGACCGAGGGACCGGATCGACAGGGCGAAGAACAGGATCGCCGCCACCACGAACAGCGGCCCGCGCCAGGAATAATGCGCAAGCGCCGGTCCCGCCGTGATCAGGCCGGTCAAGGCGATGCCGGCAGACAGGGCAACCAGCAGCCCGCCGAACATACGTGGCGCAGTGCCCGCACCGAAGGAGAAGCCACGCATGCCCTGCAAATCGCTCGATGCCCACAGCGCAAACAGGGCAACGGCCATCAGCACGACGCCGCCGACATAATCTTGCGCCGAGCGGATGGTCATAAACAGCGTGAGGATCGCCACCGCAAACAGCGGATAGGAATAGATCAGCGCCAGCAGCACCTCGGACGACATCTTCTTTGCGCCGCCGCCGAATGATCCGAAGAGGGCGCTCGGCGCGCCGGCCAGCAGCGCCGTCGCATGACCGGTGACGACCGCCGCCGGACCGCGGCCGGTCCCCCAGCCGAAAATCGTCCCGATCGACCAGATCAATTCGAAAATCTGCGGCGCAATCGCCAGCAGACAAAAGCCGAGCGCCACCCGGGTGTTTCGGGTGGCCGTCGCTGAGTGGCCCATCGTGTCGGCCATGCCTGTCTCCTCCGCGACCTGTAAGTCACGAGCACTGTTGTTCTAAATCGGCTGGAACTGGATACCCGCCCGGATCACTGCCTAGCGATTTTCATCAGACAATGCCAGCAAAACCCAACACGCCGCGGCAAGCAAAAGCCAGAGGGGATTGATGCGCGAGATGGACGCGACCACTGCAACCATCGCGGTCAGACGCAGTGCAGCAATTGCTGGATCGGCCCGATTAACGTCACGATAAGCGTTCGGACCTGGCAAGTCCTGCGAGGTCGGACCGGTGTCCTGGTCGGCCTCTGGTGCTTCGCCTCAACCGCGGTGCAGTGGGTCTCGCGCACTGCCGGCGCAGCGGCGACGGCGAAGAGCGAGATCGGGCCGAAGTGGAGATCAGCGCCTAGTCGGCTTGCGGCTCGTCACGCTGCTACTTTCCGCCGCAGGAAATTGAACGTCGCTGAGACTGACATTGTCCGTTCGCTGGAGCAGCAGCGTCATCATGCGCATGGCCGCAACGATCGGGACTGCCGGGCAGGAGATGCGCAAGGATTCGGCACATCGGGCTGGCGACCTCTGGCAAAGGCCAGAGCCGCGATAGGCCCGGCACTCCGAAGCCTATCCAAAGGGAACCGCGGGATCGCGCCTCCAACCCTCTGTTTTTCGAAAGCTTTGCCCCCTATATTGGGGGTGCCGGTTCGCCGGCTATGGAAATAAACGGTCGTCGCAATAAACCATTCGGACCCGGGGGCGGTACCCGGCGCCTCCACCAAAGCCCACCATCGGGCGTGCCCCGAAGCTGGGCTTTGGCGGGGGCGAAATAGGATCGACGAGGGCGTAAAGGGCGTACTTTTTCCCGGTATTGTTCCGCCGTTATCGGGCTACTGCAATAGTTGCCAACGACAACTTTGCTCCGGTTGCTCAGGCTGCGTAACGCAGTTTGAAAGACCACTCTAAAGTCCTAGCGGGTTAAGCTCCGCTAGGCGGGGTTCGGAGGCACCTGGCAACAGAAGCCTCCACTTTACTCTTTGATTCTTCCCCGGCGGGGACTCCTGCTCGCCCGTCAGGCGCGGTACTATTGCGGCTTGGCGAGTCGGATCGGCAGGGTCCGGCTGCTTGGATGCAACAGGACCACCATGGCGACCGATCATATCCGATACGATGTGCTGGCCCGCGATGCGCTGCGCGGCGTGCTGCGGAAGGTGCTGACCGATGCCGCAGCCCATGGCCTGCCGGGCGAGCATCATTTCTTCATCACCTTCGTGTCCAAGGCCGAAGGCGTGAAGCTCTCGCCGCGGCTGCTCGCACAATATCCGGAGGAGATGACGATCATCCTCCAGCACCAGTTCTGGGACCTGACCGTGCTCGAGGATCGTTTCGAGGTCGGCCTGTCCTTTGGCGGCATTCCGGAGCGGCTGGTGGTGCCATTCAGTGCCATCAAGAGCTTCCTCGATCCGTCCGTGAAGTTCGGCCTCCAGTTCGACACCTCCGACGTCGCCGAGGTCGCGCCGGACAATCTGCCGGCAGCACCCGCGCCATCGGCCGTATCGGTCCCGGCACCTGCCGCGGAGAAGCCGGAAGCTGCCGACGAGTCGCCGCCGCCGAGCCAGGGCGGCGCCGAGGTCGTGCGGCTCGATCGTTTCCGCAAGAAATGATCTAGGTTGGGCGCAGAGCCATCGCGCCCGGCCAACTGTCTATATAGAAGAGCACATGAACAGGCCGCGCGGCGTTTCGCGCGGCAGAATGGATGTGCTCATGGCCAAAGCGTCCCGCTCGAAGACTGCCCGCCCCGCAACCCGCACCGAGACCGACAGCTTCGGTCCCATCGAGGTCGCCGCCGACCGCTATTGGGGGGCGCAGACCGAGCGCTCGCGCCAGAATTTCCGCATCGGCACCGACCGCATGCCGATCTCACTCGTGCATGCACTCGGCATGGTCAAGCTCGCCGCCGCGCAGTCCAATCTCGAGCTCGGCCTGCTCGATCGGCGCCGTGCCAACGCCATCATCCGCGCTGCGCGCGAGGTGATCGAAGGCAGACTTGACGACCATTTTCCGCTTGTCGTGTGGCAGACCGGCTCGGGCACCCAGAGCAACATGAACCTCAACGAGGTGATTGCCAACCGCGCCAACGAGCTGCTCGGCGGCGAGCTCGGCGCCAAGAAGCCGGTGCATCCCAACGATCACGTCAACATGAGCCAGTCGTCGAACGACTCCTTCCCGACCGCGATGCACATCGCCGCGGCAAGCCGCATCAATGCCGATCTCATCCCTGCCCTCGGCGAGCTGCTGCGCGCTCTGCGCAAGAAGGAGAGGGAGTTTTCGAAGATCGTGAAGATCGGCCGCACCCATACCCAGGATGCGACGCCGCTGACGCTCGGTCAGGAATTCTCCGGCTATGCCGCGCAGGTCGAAAGCGGCATCGCCCGGCTCAAGATCGCGGTGAAGGACCTCTATCCGCTGGCGCAGGGCGGCACAGCCGTCGGCACCGGTCTCAACTCGAAGCCGCGCTTTGCCAAGCTGTTCGCAAAGCACGTTGCCGGGATTACGAAGCTCCCCTTCACCAGCGCCGCCAACAAATTCGAGGCGCTGGCCTCGAACGATGCCTATGTGCTGGCGCACGGCGCCATCAATTCGGTCGCGACCGGCCTGTTCAAGATCGCCAATGACATCCGCCTGCTCGGCTCCGGCCCGCGCTCGGGCCTCGGCGAATTGATCCTGCCGGAGAACGAGCCCGGCTCCTCGATCATGCCGGGCAAGGTCAACCCGACCCAGTGCGAGGCGATGACTATGGTGTGCTGCCAAGTGTTCGGCAATCACACCGCGATCACCGTCGCCGGCAGCCAAGGCCATTTCGAGCTCAACGTCTACAAGCCGGTGCTGGCCTACAACATGCTGCATTCGATCCGCCTGATGGCGGATGCCGCGCGCTCCTTCACCGAACATTGCGTCAGCGGCATCCGCGCCGACGAGAAGCGCATCAAGGAGCTAATGCAGCGCTCGCTGATGCTGGTGACGGCGCTGGCGCCGAAGATCGGCTACGACAACGCCGCCAAGGTGGCCAAGACGGCGCACGCCAACGGCACCACGCTGAAGGAGGAGGCGCTGCGGCTCGGCTTCGTCTCGGCCGACGAGTTCGACCGCCTGGTGCGCGCTGAGAAGATGATCAGCCCGGGATGATTCCGAATTCCGATAGCCATCCGTAATGATACGGACGCTCGGCGCCCAAAAATATGCGGTTTTGGGGGCGGGATTTGATTACCGTCAATGTTGCGGCGGGGCGGCGTGTTACGCAGCTCCACTGCCCTCGACGGGGCGAAATTCATCGTTTGATGGCCCAAGGGCCGATTGACGAGGACGAGCGAATGGCGATCAAGTCTTCTGCGGCGCAATGTGGCGCCCTGTTTCTGAATGTTTCATCCTGCCTGAAGAGGAGCGGATGATGGAGACGCGGCATGGGGAACGTCATCAACCTGAATCGTTTCAGGAAGCGCGTCGAGCGGGAAGCCTCGGCGAAGCAGGCGGACGCCAACCGGGCGAAGTTCGGGCGCACGAAGGCGGAACGGTCGTCCGAAGCGAAGCGGGCGGACCAGGCCAAGGAGAATCTGGACCAGCACCGGATCGATCGCGAGGAGCAGCCATGAAGTCGCCGGTCGTGAAACGATCGATCGTCGTCGCCGGCCACAAGACCAGCGTCAGCCTGGAAGAGGCGTTCTGGAACGGCATGAAAGAGATCTCGGGCCTGCGCAACATGACGTTGTCCGAGCTGGTCGGCGAGATCGACAACAACCGCCAGCAGGGCAATCTGTCGTCGGCGATCCGTCTGTTCGTCCTGGACTACTTCAAGAGCCGCGCCATGGCCGCCCAGCCGGACAAGGTCCCGGCCCAGTAGCCGTCGGGGGCGCCCGCGACGGCGCCCCGGCCTCTGCACTTTAAAATCGCTCTAAGGTGCAGCTTCGGCGCGCGGGCACGCTTGACCTCAATGCCCGGCGTTGAAAATACAGGGCATGACCGACACCACTGATACGCGTTCGCACATGCCGCTGGGTCTGGCCCAGCGCGGCTATACCGGCGTCATCCAACACCTTGCCGCCAAAGAGGCTGGCTCGGCGCTTTCGGACGTCGAGCTCGAGAGCCGCCTGATCGAACTCGGCTTCGTCGAGGGCGCCCGGGTCGAGATCCTGCATGAGGGGTTGGTCGGGCGCGATCCGATCGCGGTGCGGGTCGATAGCACCACGATCGCGGTCCGCCGTCGCGAAGCCATGGCCATCATCGTCGCCTGACGCGCGACCGCAATCTGCCCCGCAGGCCCTTGATCCCATGGAAGCACCGCTGCTGCATCTCGCCCTGGTCGGCACGCCCAACAGCGGCAAGACCTCGCTGTTCAACGCGCTGACCGGCAGCCGGCAGAAGGTCGCGAACTATCCCGGCGTCACGGTCGAGCGCAAGGAAGGCTTCTTCGTCACCCCGCTCGGCCGCCAGGTCTCCGTGGTCGACCTGCCCGGCACCTATTCGCTGCGCGGCCGCAGCCCGGACGAAGAGATCACCCGCGACTTCGTGCTCGGCAAGGCCTCCGGCGAGACCCTGCCCGATCTCGTGCTGTGCGTCGCCGATTCCACCAATCTGCGCCTGACCATCCGCCTGCTGCTGGAGCTGAAGCGCACCGGGCGGCCGATGATCCTCGTGCTCAACATGTTCGACATTGCAAGCCGCCGCGGCATCACTGTCGACGTCGCGCGGCTCGCCAAGGAGCTCGGCGTGCCCGTGGTCACCTCGATCGCGGTGCGCAAGGGCGGCACGGCCGACCTGCTCAAGCTGACCGACGAGATTTCCGCAGCGCTCGCCGCCGAACCGGTTGAGAACAGCTGGCGCGCGCTCGGCGTCTCCGAGCTGCGCGCCACCCAACGCGAGGCCGACCGCATCATCGCCGACTGCGTCAGCCTGCCTGCTCGTCCCGACACCTGGACCGCACGGATCGACGCGATCGTGCTGCATCCGGTCGGCGGGCTGATCGTGCTGGCGCTGATCCTGTTCGTGATGTTCCAGGCGGTGTTCGCCTGGGCGCAGCCGGCGATGGAGCTGCTAAAGTCCGGCTTCGACTCGCTTGGCGAGCTGGTGCAGGCCACACTGCCCGACGGCTTGCTGCAAAGCTTCCTGCAGAACGGCGTGATCTCCGGCGTCGGCAGCGTCATCGTGTTCCTGCCGCAGATCATCCTCATCTTCCTGTTCATCCTGCTCCTGGAAGATTTCGGCTACATGGCGCGCGCGGCGTTCCTGATGGACCGCATCATGGGCGGCGCCGGCCTGCACGGCCGCGCCTTCATTCCGCTGTTGTCGAGCTTTGCCTGCGCCATTCCCGGCATCATGGCGACGCGCGTCATCGACAACAAGCGCGACCGGCTGACCACGATCCTGATCGCGCCGCTGATGACCTGCTCGGCGCGCATTCCGGTCTATACGCTGATCATCTCCGCCTTCATCCCGGCCAGAGACGTCTGGGGCTTCATCAACCTGCAGGGCCTCGTGATGTTCGGCCTCTATGCCGCCGGCATCATCAGCGCGCTGTTGGTCTCGTTCGTGATCAAGTTCTTCATGCTGCGCGACTTTGTGCCGGCGCCGTTCATGTTGGAGCTGCCGGACTACAAGATGCCGCGGCTGAAATCCATCGTGATCGGCATCTACACCCGCGCCAAGATGTTCTTGCAGCGCGCCGGCACCACGATCTTCTCGATGATGGTGCTGATCTGGTTCCTGGCCTCCTTCCCGCAGCCGCCCGCGGGCGCGACCGGGCCGGCCATCGAGTTCAGCCTGGCGGCGATGATCGGCAAGGCGCTCGAGCCCCTGCTCGCCCCCGTCGGCTTCAACTGGCAGATCGCGGTGGCGTTGATCCCGGGCATGGCGGCGCGCGAGGTCGCGGTCGCGGCGCTCGGCACCGTCTATGCGATCGAGGGCGGCAACGAAGCGGTCGAGCAGATCGGCCAGGTGCTGGCGACAAAATGGTCGCTCGCCACCGCGCTGTCGATGCTGGCCTGGTACATCTTCGCCCCGCAATGCGCCTCCACGCTCGCCGTGATCCGGCGCGAGACCGGCAGCTGGGCCTGGATGGGCGCCACCTTCGCCTACATGCTGGTGCTGGCCTATGCGGCGAGCCTCGTGACGTACAACGTCGCCGTCGCGCTGGGGGCGGGGTAGCCCTTCCAAAACGAAACTGCGAAAACAACCCCATGCACAGTAGACCGGGGGTCGTGAAATCAATGAGTTACGCGCAAGGCAACGATCCGGCCGTCGCCCGTTGACCCGTCGGGCAAAACAGGGGCATGATGTCACGATCAGCCCGCAGCGATAGCAGCATGAACGACGACACGCCTCGGAAGCGGCGATCTGTCGCCGTGGACCATTTCACCACCGACCGCCTGACCGCCGAACGGTTGCGCGAGGATCACCTCGCCGACCTCGTCGTGCTGCATCGCGACGCCGAGGTCTCCCGCTATCTCGGCGGGGTGCGGACGCCCGAGGTCACGAGGGCTTATCTCGCAACCAACATGGCCCATTGGGACCAGCACGGCTTTGGACTCTGGACGCTGCGAACGAAGGACGGGGCCTTCGCCGGACGGGCGGGCATTCGGCACATTCTCGTGGACGATGTCGACGAGGTCGAAATCGCCTACGCGTTCAAGCGCGAATTCTGGGGCCAAGGATTTGCCAGCGAGATCGCGACCGCGCTGACGGACATCGGGCTGTCACAGCTCGCACTGCCGTCTCTCATCGGCATTGTGTATGTCGGGAACGGTGCATCGCGGCGCGTGCTGGAGAAGTCGAACTACCAGCTCGAGCGAAGCACGAACCGTCACGGCGAGGACGTCGTGATCTACCGCATCCGGCAGTGAGGGCAGCAACGGGATGGACCGCGAGCGGACCGTTTGTGTTCATTTTTGAACCGACACCATCCACGGGTCGGCTCAGTCTGAGCGGCAACGAACCGGTCGCCGGACCGCCAGTCGGGCGGGAACTCATGCCCGGCCTAGGAGTTCCTTAGACGGACCTTTTCAGTCAAATCCGGCTCCCGGCATGCGCTTGGAGCGCATGGAGAGCTTTGGGAAGATACGCGTAAGGGGGGGTCATGACCGGTCAATCCGCGCCTGCTCCAGGCAGCGACCTCAAGGATTTGCCGAGAATTTCGACCGGCAGCGACGGTCTGGACGACATCCTCGGCGGCGGTTTCGATGCCAACCGGATGTATCTTTACGAAGGCCGGCCGGGCACGGGCAAGACCACGATTGCGCTCCAATTCCTTCTCCGCGGCGTGCGCGACGGCGAACGTGTTCTCTACATTTCTCTCTCCGAGACCAAACGCGAGCTCACTGTGGTGGCGCGGCGGCACGGCTGGTCACTGGACGGCGTCGACATCTTCGAGCTGGTGCCGCCGGAAACGACGCTCGATCCCGAGCGCGAGCTCACGGTTTTTCATCCCGCCGAGATGGAGCTGAGTGAGACCACGGGTCTGATCTTCAAGGAGGTCGAACGGATCAATCCCACCCGCGTGGTGCTCGACAGCCTGTCCGAATTGCGGCTGCTGGCGCAGAACCCGCTCAGATACAGGCGCCAGGTTCTGGCCCTGAAGCACTTCTTCACCAATCGCAACTGCACCGTCGTGCTACTCGACGATCTTTCATCGTCCCAGGACGATCTGCAGCTGCATTCGATCGCGCACGGCGTAGTGATGCTCGAGCAGTTGGCCATCGACTACGGTGCCGAGCGGCGGCGGCTTCGCGTGATCAAGATGCGCGGCATCCGTTTTCGCGGCGGCTTTCACGATTTTACGATCGCGCAAGGGGGGCTGCGGATATTTCCCCGGCTCGTCGCAGCCGAGCATCACAGATCATTCGACGGTGAGATGGTGACCAGCGGCAACCCCGAGCTCGACCAGCTCCTGGGAGGGGGGCTCGAGCGCGGCACCAACGCTCTTCTCCTCGGCGCGGCCGGCGTCGGCAAGTCGTCAGTTGCGCTAACCTACGCCATCGCGGCGGCGGAACGCGGCGAGCACGCCGTATTCTTCGCCTTCGATGAAGGGCGCGGAACGGTGGAGGCCCGCGCCAGAGCGCTCGGGCTGCCGCTGGACAAACATCTCGCCTCCGGAAAGATCCGGTTTCAGCAGATCGATCCGGCCGAATTGTCGCCGGGTGAGTTCGCGGCAACGCTCCGCCGGAGCGTCGAGGTCGACAATGCCCGCATCATCGTCATCGACAGCTTGAACGGTTATCTGAACGCGATGCCGGATGAACGTTTCCTCGTCCTGCAGATGCACGAACTGCTCAGCTACCTGGCCCAGCAGGGCGTGCTCACCATCCTCATCCTCGCCCAGCATGGGCTTGTCGGTCCCATGGATACGCCGCTCGACCTCAGCTATTTGAGCGATGCAGTCGTGATGCTGCGCTATTTCGAGTTCGCCGGAACGGTTCGGCGCGCCTTGTCGGTCGTCAAGAAGCGCAGCGGCGGCCACGAGCACGGCATCCGCGAATTCCGGCTCGGCAGCAGCGGGATCAAGCTGGGCCCGCCGCTTCATGAGTTCAGCGGCATCTTTTCCGGCAATCCGCGCTATACCGGCACGGCCCTCCCGGAAGGGCCGCTCGAATGAGCGCGCAGCGCGATCACCGCGTTCTCGTCTTCGCCCCGGTGGGCCGCGACGGGCCGGCATCGGCCGAACTTTTGCGCAACGCGAACCTCGAGGCGGTCAATTGCCGGGACTTGGCCGAACTCGTCACCGAAATGACGGCAGGCGTCGGCACGGTGTTTCTTGCCGAGGAAGGATTGTTCGGCAAGGACACCGCGGCGCTGGCGCAGTGGATCGCCGGCCAGCCGCCGTGGTCCGATCTGCCCTTCGTCGTTCTCACCAGTCACCGGGAGCGGCCCGCGGTCGTCGCGTGGCGACGCAGTATCGTCGAGCTTCTCCGCAACGTGTCGCTGCTCGAGCGGCCGGTTCAGCCGATCACGCTGACCAGCGCCATCCAATCGGCGATGCGGGCACGCCGGCGCCAATATGAAATCCGGGCCTTGCTGGAAGCGCGCGAACAGACGGCGCAGGAGCTCGAGAAGCTCGTGATCGAGCGGACCCGGGCGCTGGAAGAAGCCAACGAGCAGCTTCGGCTCGAGATGAAGGAGCGCGCCCGGGTCGAGGAAACGCTTCGGCAGGCCCAGAAGATCGAGGCCATCGGCCAGCTCACCGGTGGTGTCGCCCACGACTTCAACAATCTGCTGATGGTGATTTCCGGCGGGCTCGACATGCTCGACCGCCAGACGGATCCGAACCGCCGTCGCCGCCTGATGGATGGGATGATCCAGGCCGCGCAGCGCGGTGCCAGCTTGACCAAGCAGCTTCTGGCATTTTCTCGGCGGCAGAAGCTGCGGCCGCAGCCCGTCGACGTCGCCGCGCAGATCGGCGGAATGCGCGAACTGCTCGATCGCAGCCTGAGAGGCGACGTCCACGTCGAGTTCGACTTTCCGGAGCAGCTTTGGCCGGTCGAGGTCGACCCCGGCGAGCTCGAGCTGGTCATTCTCAACCTGGCCGTCAACGCCCGCGATGCCATGCCCCACGGCGGCACGATCATCGTGCGCGGAGAAAACCTGCCCGATCTCAAGGACGATCAGATCTCCGGCGACTACGTCCGGCTATCCGTGATCGATACCGGCATCGGTATGCCTCCGGAGATTCTCTCGCGCGTCTTCGAGCCGTTCTTCACGACCAAGGACGTCGGCAAAGGGTCCGGGCTTGGGCTCGCGCAGGTCCATGGATTTGCGACGCAGTCGCAAGGCACGGTGCGCATTCAATCGGAGGTCGGCCGCGGCACGAGCATCGAGCTGTACCTGCCGCGATCGTTCGATGCTCCGTCGAGCCCGCGACATCTCGTCGATCTCACCAGGGCGAGGCCCAAGAAGAGCAATCAGGGCCGGATCCTACTGGTGGAAGACGATGACGAGGTTGCCGCGCTGGTCAGCGAGATGCTGGGCCAGCTCGGCTACGACGTCACGCGCGCCTCCAGCGCCGCGGCAGCGCTTGGTGCCCTGGCGGATGGCCGTCCCATCGATCTGATCTTCTCCGACATCATGATGCCGGGCGGCATGAACGGGGTCGAGCTTGCGCGCGAGATCAGGACAAGACGAAGCGACATACCGATATTGCTGACCAGCGGTTACGCCGAAGCCTCGGTCCATGAAGCGGAAAGCGCTGGTATCGAGATCCTGCCCAAGCCCTATCACATCGATGAGCTGGCTGCAGCCTTGGCCGCGGCGAAGTCAAGTCTTCGGCGCGATGCAGGCGCCAAACGCTCCAACTCGTGCTGAGAGTCCCTCCGGACTTCGCTGCGCTCAACTCCGAGCGCGATCTCCGGAGCCTTACCGGAAATATCCCAGCACGAGATCGACGTCGGCGCTGCGGGCCGCCGTGCCGTTCAGCTCAGCGTCGATAACGCGGCGGCAGGCGTCCACCGCGGCGTGGTCGCCGAGGTCGTTGGCAGCTTCCAGCACGAGCCAGGCGGCGTCTACCGAGGCCTTGTCCGGAGCTGCGCCGCCGAGATCGGTGGCGCCGGCATTGGCGGGATTCTTCTTGCGAACGGCGGTGCCGAATTGAGGCAACATTGCAGGTACTCCCCTCTCCTCAGTGGACCTGTCAGTGGACTTGAAGTTCGGGCTGACGGCCCGCATCGGCACCCGCGCCGGTCTTGCGCGACTGGTAGAACTTCAGAATGCTGCGCGACGTCTCGATCTTGAGCCGGCCGTACTCGCGCTCGTTGTCCTGGAGCTCGCGCGCCGTGATCAGATGATCCTTGGCGCCGAGGAACAACAGCGACATCGTCGTGTCCCAGGAGAAGTCGAGCGCCTTGCACAGCACCAGGATCATCTCGCGGTTGCGGTCCATCAACGCGCGCTCGATCACGTCGACCGGCAGCGCCGACAGCAGCGACAGGCCGATCTGCACCTCGTCGAAGCGGTGCTGGCGGGCGTAGTTCGAGATCGAATCCTGGTTGAGATTGCCCTGGCGATACTGCGTCGTGACCACGCGCTTGGCGACGAAATAGCTGCGCGAGGACGGGCCGAACTTGGACTGGAGATCGCCGGTGACCTCGGTGACCGAGCTCTGGATCTGCGACATCATCTCGGGCCGCTCGGTCTCGAGCCGGCGGCGGACGTCTTCGGAGGCTTTCGCGATCAGCTGCTGGAAGATGTGGCGCGGCACGTCTTTGCGCAGGCCGAGCTGCTCGGCAAGGATCGAATCGCCCTCGGCGCGGCGGACCATGTGCAAGAGGCCCGAGCCGGAGAACCGCGCGCCCTCGTTCCTGGCGACCGAGGTCACGACCTCCTGGTTGCCGCGCTTGACCAGCACGTCGGTCACGGCTTCGCCGATCGACTGGCGCTGCGAGATCGCCAGCAGATGCGCCTGGCCCTTGGTCATGGCGCTCTGGACGAGCATCTTCTCGTCGATGCGGTTGGAATCGCGTAGCACGGGACCGGCAACCGCGATCTCGTCGTCGAGGGCGAGCCTTTCGATGACGTTGAGCGGGGCGTGATCGCAGGCCGACATCACTTCGGAGAGCTGCGCGCGCGCTGCCACCTCGATCTCGTCGGCGAGCCGGCCGATCACCTCGCCGAACATGCTGATCTCGTCGTCGCTGTAGCGGCCGGTGATCAGGATGTCGGTCGCATGCCACAATGCACGCGCCCGGCTTTCGTCGGTGCCGCGCGCGATCGCGTCGTCCAGATCCTGCAGAAGCGATTTCGCCCCGTTCATCTCGATCACCCCAGTTCTTGGCAGCCCTTGGCGAGCCGTCCCGCCGCTCGCGGCGCGACGCCGAATTCCTCTGGGAACCCACGCTAGAGATGAAACGCGAGAATTCAGTAAAGTCGGCAAATCAGTTTTGCCGACGAAAATTCCGTCAAATGCGAGGGAATGGATTTACTGTTGTGCAAGAGCCGAGAAGCTTTGGGCACTGAAACCTCTCCGCGTCATGGCCGGGCTTGTCCCGGCCATCCACGCCTTGCCGCATGGCACAAAGAACGTGGATGCCCGGGACAAGCCCGGGCATGACGAGCATCGGCAACGGAGCGCTTTAGACAGCGCCGTCTACGGATTCTGCGGCGTCAGCACAAGCGGCGGCTTCGGCTTGGGCTTGGCGGGCGGCGGGCCCGGGGCGGGCTTCACGTCGATGGCCGGAGGGAGCGGCGCGAGCTGCTGGCTCGCGAGCGGCGGGCTCGTCAGTGAAGGGCTTGTCAGTGAGGGGCTTGGCGCGGCGGGCGCGGCCTGCGGAGCTTTCGGGGTCGGCGCCACCCTGGGCTTTGCCGGCGCGCGGCGCGGGTCCTGGCCCGGCAGCGGCACGTTGGGTGGCGCCTGCTCGGTCGCTATCTCCGGGGACACCAGCGTCGGCAGCGCAGCGGTGGCCGGCGGCGGCTCGCCGCGCTCGATGGCGTCGAGCCGCCGCGTCTCGCGATCAATCGTGCGCACCGCAAGCCATGACGACAGCGGTGCGAGGTCGACGGTACGGCTCAGCCTGTCGGGCGGGCCTGCCGCAAACAGCTGGATCTCGGGCGGGGCGCCGGAAAGCCCGGTCATGATCGGCGTCAGGCTGGCGCGGATGTCGGCCTGGTCCGCCGGAATGTCGTAGCCGCCGGAGACGATGGCGCGGGCGTTCTTCGCTTCCAGCGGCGTTGCGCCGATGCGCAGGCGGCCGTCGCGGATCGTGAACGGAATCTGCGCCGAGGGCACCGCGATGCGCCCCGCCGACAGCGCGGGCTCGACGAGCTGCCGCAGCCGGTTGTCGTCATTGACCTGGCCGCCGTCGCTGGCGCGGATGGCGATCTCGAACGCACGCGGATTGAGGCCGGCGATCTCGGCGGATTCGAGCGTCACCGTGCCGTTCCCGGCGAGCGCACCGGTCAAGGCCGCGACGCTGCGGCCCTGGCTGGTCAGCGCCATCTGCACCGAGGCGCGCCCCTTGGGCAGGGCGAGGTCGCGATAGCGCAGCGCCGCCGCATCGACGTTGCTGAGCTCGATGCGCGCGTTCAGCGCAAGCCCACCCGCGCCATTGCGCGCGTCCAGGCTTGCGGACATGTCGCCGCCGCCGACGCCGCCCTTGAGCGCATCGAATGCGAGCGACTGGCCGTCGCTCCGGATCGTGCCGCCGAAGGGGCGGAGCTCGATGCCGCCGGGCAACGTTCCGCGTAAGGCCTGGAAGGCGATGCGGCCGCGCCAGCCGCTGACCAATCCTGCGCTGAGCGGCTCGCCGGACTCACGACCGGCTGCGCCGACGGCGATTGCGAGCGCCGGCGCCAGATCGAGCGAGTCGAGACCTACCTCGCCGTCGATGCTCTTGTCCTGATCGAGCGTCACCGAAACATGGCCGCGCAGATGCGAGCCCGCGGCATTGCCGTCGAGATCGCCGAAGGTCAGGCGATTGCCGGAGAGCGTGAGGCGGGAGGACAGGCTGACGTTCTGCGCCGACTTGCCGGCCGGGCTGGTCCCGAGCAGCGGCGCCAGATTGGCGTTGCGCACGCGCAGGTTCACGCTCGCCTTCGGTTCGAACGATTTGGGCTCGAACGATTTGGGTTCGGACGGTTTGGACTCCGACCATTCGACGCTGCCTTGCGCGTCGGCATCGAGCCCGCCGCCGCTGAGCTTTGCGTTCAATTGCGAGGGACGGCGCCAGGCTCCGCTCAACCGTCCTTCGAATTGCGAGGCGCCCTCGCCCGCGGCCACGATGCGGTCGAGCCCCAGCAGTGCCAACAAGGCGCCGGCTTGCGGCGCCGCCACTTTCGCGTCCAGCGTGAAGTCGCTGTTGCGCAGGCGTTCGAGGTCGATACCGCCGATGGCGGCCGCCGGCGTCTGCGCGGCCAGGGTCGCCGTGGTCTTGAGCTGCGGTGCGTCGAGGTCGAGCACGAAGCGGGCATTGCTGCGATCGGCATGCTCGGCGTTCTTGTCGAGGCTGAGATCGAGCTTGAGACGGGTCGCGCCGGGCAAGGACGGGAGCGCATCGAGGCGCGCGCGCAGCGCGGGCGCGAACGGCTCGACCAGCGCGGTGAGCTCGCGCAGCGAATTGGCCGAGGATTTCAGCGCGAGCTTACCGGTCGTCTTGGTGCGGTCGAAGCTGCCGCTCGCCTCCGAGGTCACGCCGCCGCCCTGGCCGAAGCGCAGCTGCTCCAGCGACAGCGACGCCGGGCTGTAGGCGAGCCTGGCTGCGAACGGCCGCAGCTCCTGGCCGGCGGAGATCGCGCGGCCAATATCGAGCGAGAGCTTTGCCTCTTCCGGCCATTCGCCTTGCGGCCCCGCCAGCGCGCGCACGAAGCTCGTGGCGGCATCGAGGTCGAGCCGGTCGGCCCTGAGGTCCGCATCGATCCGCGAGCCGTTGCTCGCGCCTGTCTGCACGAAGACGATGCGGCCTTCGATCGCGCCGCCATCGATGTCGGCCTTCAGCCTGTCGATGGCGAGATGATTGGCTGCGATGGTGACGTCGCCCGCGAGACGCAGCGGCCGCGTGCTGCGGCGGGTGATCTCGCTGCGGCCCTGCAGCCAGGCCACCAGCGTGTCGGGATCCGGGGATTCAACGCTGAGCCGGCCGCTGAAACTGTCGGCGCCGGGAGCCGCGCCATTGAGCGAGACCTGCGTCATGCCCGGCGCGCGCAGCTCCAGCCGCCGGAAGGTCCAGGACCGGCCGTCGGTCGCAAGCTCGGTCGCGATGTTCTGGAGCGGACGGCCGCCGAGCATGATCTGATCGGCATTGAACTCGATCTGGGCAGGGATCGGCACCTGCGGGATCGCCGCCAGCCCTGCGCGCAGCGCCGGCAGGACGCGCTGCGGATCGGCATCATCCTTGGCGGTCAGCCTGTCGGCATCGACCTGCCGCGCCGACAGCACCGCGCGCAGCAAGGGCGATGCGCCAAACCTGAGATCGCCGACGCCGCCGAGCTTCAGCGCGGTGTCCTCCGGGCCGAAGCTCGCGTCGATCTGCTCGAATTTCGCGCCGGCCGGATCGGCCTTGAGCCTGGTCGCCAGCTTCCAGGGCGTCGGCCCCGCCTCGCCCGCCTTCCTGGCCGCGGGCACGGCGAGGGTCAGCGCGCCCTCGAATTTCGGCTGGCGATTGTCGAAGGCGAGCACGCCCTCGAGATCGGCGAGGATGGCGCGCTCGCCGGGATCGATGTTGAGGTGGAGACGGGTGGCGCTGCCGTCGGCGCTGGGGCCGGAGGAGACGCGGAACGGGTAGCGCACGCCGCGCGCGGTGAAGCTGCCGTCGCCCCGCACCGAGCCTGCGAGCGAGCGCACATCGCCGGAGAAGGCGATATCGTTCAATTCCAGCGTCGAGCGGCTGGCGGCATCGTGCAAGGCGATGCGGCCGGTGAGGTTCAGCCGCTCGATGGCGAGGGAGGCCAGGTTGAAGGTGCCGCTCGCGGTGGAGGGCAAATCGACCCGTCCGCGCGCGTCCAGACCAAGATCGACCGCCATGCCGCCGACCGAAAGCTCGGTGGCGCGCCATTCGCCGCGCATCAGGGAGCCGAGGCTGAACTCGACATCGAGCTTGTCGGCGCGCAGGCGGCCGAGATCGTTGTTGCCGCCGAAGGTGACGCCGCGCAGCCGCAGCGTCGGCGCCGGCAACAGCCGCGCATCGAGCTCGCCCGCCACCCGCACCGGCACGCCGATGATCTTGCCGGCCTCCGCCTCGAACTGGGGCCTGAACTGGTTCCAGTCGATGTAGTAAGGCCCGATCAGCGCGGCCAGCAGCGCAATGATGAAGGCAATCGCCAATCCGAGCAGCGTCGTCTGCACGGGTCTCCCCTCGGCCAAACCGGCCTGGGCCGAAGCTGAGAGCCTCAGGCGCGCCGGAACAGCCCCTTATATAGGGGGAAGTATGGCGAAGTCACAGCGACTGTTGCGCGCGGAGGTTAACGCTGAGCGCCCCCTCACCAGCTCGCCGGCAGCCGCCTCAGCCCGCGCAGCACGAAGGTCGGCCGCCATTCCGGGGTCTCGATGTCGTCGATGCGCAAATCCGGCAGCCGCCGCAGCAGCGTGGCGATGGCGATCTCGGCCTCGATCCGCGCCAATTGGGCCCCCAGGCAGAAATGGATGCCGCCGCCGAACGACAGCGGCTTGACGTTCGCCCGGGTGACGTCCAGCCGGTCGGGCCTGTCGGGGTAGACCGCGCCATCGCGGTTGGCCGAGCCGAGCAGGCACAGCACGGTCTCGCCCTTGGGGATCGTCACGCCGCCGAGGTCCTCGATCTCCTCCAGCGTGACGCGCCCGGTCATCTGCACCGAGGAATCATAGCGCAGGAACTCCTCGATCGCGTTCGTCATCAGCTCCGGTTTCGCTTTCAGGAGCGCAAGCTGATCCGGGTTGCGGTGGAGCGCGAGTAGCCCGTTGCCGATCAGGTTGACCGTGGTCTCGTGGCCTGCGCCGAACAGCAGGATGATGTTGGCGGTCAGCTCCTCGTTGGTGAGCTTGTTGCCGTCCTCCTCGGCCTGCAGCAGCTGGGTGATGAGGTCGTCGCCGGGATTGTTGCGGCGCAGCTCGAACAGCTGCTGGAAATACATCTGCGCCATCAGGTTGGCGGCGTTGCCCTGGCGGATCTCCTCCGGCGAGAGCGGCACGGGGTCGAGCAGCCGTCCGCCGTCGCGCGAGCTCTTGTAGAACACTTCGCGATGCTCCTCGGGGATGCCGAGCATGTCGCAGATGATGGTGACGGGCAGGCGGAAGGCGAAATCCTCGATCAGGTCCATGTGGCCGCGCTCGATCACGGCATCGATCGCCTGGTCGACGATCTCCTGGATCCGCGGTCGCATGTCCTCGACGCGGCGGGCGGTGAAGGCCTTCACGACCAGGCCGCGCAGGCGGGTGTGGTCCGGCGGATCGGCTTGCAGCATCCAGTAGCTCATGCTGCGAAACACCGGCTCCTTCATGATCTCCGGGCCGTAGCGGCGCGTGGTCCGTTCGACGAAATCCTTGCCGAAGCGCTTGTCACGCAGCACGAGACTGACCTCGGCGTGCCGGCTGGCGACGTACTGGCCGAACGGCGTCACGTGGATCGGATCGACCGTGCGCAGCCGTTCATAGTGCGGATAGGGATCGCGGATGAAATCCGGCGAGAGCGGGTTGAACAGCGGTCCGCCAGCGGGTTGCACTTGCTCGTTCATGGTGACCTCGGATCGATTGCCGCACGACACGCATACGCAAGGCTGCCCACCGCCCGGCGTAACCATCCCTGTAAATTATCAACTCGATACATTGTTGTATCGAGTTGCATTCTGCCCTAAGCTGCGCCGATGTCAAGGGTGAGAACCAGGCCGACCAGGGACGACACACGCGAGGCGCTGTTCGAGGCGGCCGCGCGCGTGTTCGAGGCGGACGGCATCGGCGGCGCCAGCATCGAGGCGATCGCGGCGGCGGCGGGCTTCACCCGGGGCGCGTTCTATTCGAACTTCAAGAGCAAGGACGAATTGATCATCGCCATGCTCGAGGACCATGTCGCACAGTCGATCCGGCGCAACATGGACATCCTGGCGCAGCACGACAATCTCGACGATTTCATCGCGGCGCTGAAGACGATGGATCGCAGCCGCCAGGATCCGCTCGGCCGCTCGCCCCTGCTGCACATGGAGATGATCCTGTTCGTGGCGCGGGCCGAAAAGCGCCGCCCGGAGCTCGCCAAACGCCTGCGCGCGCGGCGCAAGCTGGTCGCCGACATCATCGAGGCGACATCGAAGAGCAACGGGCGCAACGTCAATCTGAACCCGCCCTGGATCGCCTCCGTCGTGCTCGCGCTGGAAGACGGCTTTCGCCTGCACCGGCTGATCGACCCCGAGACGACACCCGCCGACAGCTTTCTGCGCGCGATCACGGATTTGCGGCGGAGGACGGGACTGGCATCGAACTAGCGGGCTGCACTACTTCTTCTTTGCAGGTCCGAAATCCGGTTGCCAGGCGGCTTCCTTGCGGGACGGAGCCGCGGCGATCACCTTGGCCTTTTCCTTTTTCGGCTTCTTGGCTTCGCGGTTGCCGCGTTGCTGGCCCTTGGCCATGTCGCTCTCCCTTGCTGGTTTGAGTTCGTCGAATTCATTCGGCTGCAGGACACGGCCGCGCGGGGTGCAGACCCTGACGTCCATGTAGCCCTCGCGCAGCAGCTTTTCCGCGAGACGTAGCGCGACCGTCGCAGTTCCACGGCCGAGATTGGAACTGCCGTATTCGTTGGTGCCACTGACCAGATACGGCACGCGTGTTGTCCTAGCCATTGAGCACCGCAGCGGCGCACACGAGAAGCAGAAGAAACAGCGGAACGATCACCGGCGGCACGATCCATTCCGAGATGCGGACACGCGACATCGAACGCTCCTGCGAACCTTTCGGCGGGAGCACACGTGACCCTCAGTCACCGGTCGATGCCGTTGAGAAGCGCGGTGATGACATCGAGCCTACGCTCACGCCGAACCAATAGCGAGCAGTAAATGCGTCACGGGCTAACCTCGCTCCGTGGTAACCAGCGTTCGTCGGGTGCGCAGACGATAGTGCTGGCTATTCGCGCGCCAAAGGCGCATGGTCGCAGCAGCCGGCACCGGTTGGGGCTTCACTTGCGAAAGGCAGCGTGCATGACCATCCGCTCGCGGCGAGAGACCGTCATCTTCAAGCATCCGTTCCAAATCCGCGGCATCGCGCGCATCTTGCCGGCGGGCACCTACGAGGTCGTCACGGATGAGGAGATGATCGACAGCTTGACTTTCGCCGCCTATCGCCGGATTGCCACCATGATCACTGTGCCCGCCGAGGGCGCGCGCGGTACCATGGAGGTATTGTCGATCGGCTCTGTCGATCTTGCGAATGCGCAAGCAGCGGATGCGAGCATCGCCAATGAATGACCGGCCGGTCGATCTCGACAAGCATCGTGGCATGGCTGCGCAGAAGGCCACCGACCTGCGCCGCGCGCTGGCCGAGGTCGAGGCCCATGTCAGGGAGTTGCGCGAGCGCGAGGCCGATCTCGAGCACCGCATGATGACGGTGCCTGCTGCGTCCTGGCAGGAAGCCGCGGTGAAGGCGCGCCATCTGCTCAACCTCTATGCTGCGAGTCTTCCGGCAGAGGACACGCGCCACCGCGCGCTGGTGTCGGCGCTGTTCGATGATTTCGCACGGCTGTCCGGGGACGGCTGAGCCGAGCGACGGCCGCCTGCGTTCTATGCGCATGCCGGCGCGGGCGGCCAGGAAGCCGACGTGCAATGGAGGAGGCCATGACGCTGACGAGCGGCCGCTTTATCGGCCACGAATACGAGCGGATGATCGTACGGTTCTCGATGCATGACGGCGCCAGGGAGATTCCTTGCGCGATTTCGACCTCCGCGATGGACGATCTCGAGCGGGGCCCGCAAGTCAGGCCCGAGCAGCGGGAAGCCCAATTCGCCCGTCTGCGGGATCGCATCGAAGCATGCGCTGCGAACAAGTATCGCGCCACAGAATTCGAAGGTACCCCGCCCGGCATCGTGCTGCGAGGCATCGATTTCAGTCGATAGGATCTCGGCCCAAGCAAGACAGCCTGCGACCGGAAAGCAGATCGTTGCTATTCCGGCCTTGCCTTGATCTCCGGCAAGGGCGGCTTGCGCTCGAAAGGTTTCTTTTTCGGCGGCGCGGGCAGCAATCCTTCCCTGATCGCCTGCTTGCGAGCGAGCTTGCGGGCGCGGCGAATGGCCTCGGACTTCTCGCGGGTCTTTCTCTCCGACGGCTTTTCGTAGGACCGTCGCTGCTTCATCTCCCGGAAGACGCCCTCGCGCTGCATCTTCTTCTTGAGAACGCGCAGTGCCTGCTCAACATTGTTTTCTCTGACGAGTACGTGCAATTGATCCTCCTGGCTCGGGCTGCGAATGCGACACGTCCTGCAGCGCAGCCAATTGCGCAGGAGCTTCATTGCGATGTGTGAGGATAGTGAGCCGCGACATTGGTCGCGGCTTCGGACGAGCCGATCTGCTTGTCACGGCGAGCAGCTTGGTGGCGTCACGTGACCATTGTCGTGCTGCGCTGTCAATCGATAACGCCTTGCTCGCAGATCGATGGACAAGCGCCGCGGAACAGAAGAAGCGCATCGCAGCAAACAAACTGGCTTCGCTCCTTGCAAATGCGCGAAAGTTGTATATATTGAAGCTGTTCGATTAGCCGCTGTGCCTTGTTGAATGCGCCCGCGGGCTCCTTTTCCAAAGACATCGACGAAGTTGAAGGTAACCGCGCGATTGTCGCGCGGGATGCGCTCGCGCGCTTTGGAGAAGAAAAGTGACGACAGGTACAGTCAAGTGGTTTAACGGCCAAAAAGGCTTCGGTTTCATCCAGCCAAACGACGGTGGCAACGATGTGTTCGTTCACATCAGCGCCGTTGAAAGGGCTGGGCTTGCCGGTCTTGGCGAAGGCCAAAAGGTCAATTTCGAGATCAAGACCGACAAGATGCGAGGCAAAGCCAGCGCCGAGAACCTCTCGCTGGCTTGAGATCGTTGCGCCGTTTCACGGATGTACTGAAACGGTTGCATTGCCCGCTCAATCCCAGGATTGAGCGGGTTTAGTCTTTGCGGATCGGGTGAACGATGAGCAGCAAGAGGCCGGCAGAGCCGTCACCCGAAAGCATTGCGCGTTCCGATCGCAAGCGCCTGGCCGCTGAAGAGGGCGCGCGGGCATTGGCGGACGTGGAAAGGCAAGCCATCGAGGTTCGCAAGAACATGGCGCGGCTCCGAGAGGCGCGCCAGGCGAGGGAAGCGGCCGATGAAGCTCTTCAATCGACTTTGCCGGTGCCTAAGCTCAAGAAGCGGACAAGGAAGTTGGCGCGATAGCCGTCTTCAACGCCGCCGGCGAAATCTGAAGTGCCGATCCCAGGCCGGAGAGTGCAGATCGTGCCTCGCATAAAGCCAGATCACGGAACCATCACATTCTTTCTCGCGTCCGGCGCAAATCGGCAGATGTGCCGGCTTGCAACGACATTCAACACGCAGAAGCAGGCCTTCAGCTATCTGCAGAAGCATCGCACGGAGTTCGAGCGCATGGCGCGGGCGCGCCTGGCTTCAGGAGAGCTCGAGGAAGGGATTGTCGTGCTTTCGATGCTCTAGCGATACACGTGTGCGCGAGCGCTCTTGCGAACTCAGTTGATTGATCTGACTTTTCCGTAGACGAATGTCGCTGTCAGAACAGGGCCATCCGCATCCCGAACATTGATGGCGAGGCCGTCGCTGCTGGCGAGCGGCTCGCGCTGCTTGGCAATGTCGGCAAGAGACAGCGCCGCCTCGATCTCCGCGGCCCGCCGGCTGGCCAAATCGAGACCTTCTTCGTCCACGACGAGCGCTTCACCATCCCAGATATCAAAGTAGAACTGCGACACTAACTCGTCCTCTCGGACCGGCTTCGCCGTTCAGCCTCCCTCGCCAGCCGTTCGGCCTTCAGCCGCTCCCGATTTGTGTGGAAGGCCCGTTCTGCCTTCTCATAGTCGGTCGCGGGCTTCGTCGCGGTCCGCCTGAAGAGCTTGTTCGCCTCGGTCGCTGCACGCGATTGGGAATGCCGTCGCATTGCTCGTCCTCCTATCGCTGGTGGATTCGAAGTCCGCCGGTGCCGGCGGCTTTGTTGTCCGCCCTATTCCGGGATCGGCTTGCTGCGCCTGGACCGATCTATTCGTACCCGATCGAACTCCTTGGGTCCATCGAGCAGATCGCGCTTTCGAATTGCCCTATCCTCCGCCGTCGTCGTCGTGTCGCCCATCCGATCGATCGTATCGCCGGCCATCCTGCGAGCGCGCTGCTTCTGGCGATCCGGATCCGCGCTCACCGCAAGCCCCAGTTCCACCAAGCGGCCGATTGCCTCGGACAGGCCGAGCCTGTCGCTCTGACAAGCCATCCAGGCCGCGATGGCCTTGAGCTGCGGTTGCGAAGGTCGAAACCCTGCCGCTGGTGCGGTGGCGCTGCTTTCCGATCTTTTCATTGGGCCCGTGCAGTTTGCAAATAGGACACGGCGCGTGCTCCCGGCGGAGGACCAAGCCGCCGGTCGCTGATGCGTTCCTAGCGTCCGGCAATATTGCTCAACGGCGGCTACGCCGACTGCTTCACGGCAACCTTGTCCGCCACAAGGTCCAGCCGCCCCAGCATCGCCCTCGCCTGCTCGGCGCAATGCTCGATCAGCCAGCGCTCGAAGGCGACCGGCGGCAGGGGCGGCGCGTAGAGGAAGCCCTGGACGATGTCGCAGCCGAGCTCGGCCAGCGTCTTGCGCTGCCCCTCGGTCTCGACCCCCTCGGCGACCACGCTCATGCCGAGGCCCTGGCCGACGCGGACCACGGCGGTGGCGATCGCGAGCGCGCCCGCGTCCTGCTCGATGTCGCGCATGAAACTGCGGTCGATCTTGAGCTCGCGGATCGGCAGATGCGCTAGCCGGCTGAGGCTGGAATAGCCGGTGCCGAAATCGTCCACCGAGAGGCCGACGCCGAGCTCGCGGATCGCGTTCATCGTCTCCAGCGCTGCGGCTCCGTCCTGCATGAACGCGCCTTCGGTGATCTCCAGCATCAGCGCATCCGGCGGCAGATCGTGCTCGGCCAGGATGTCCTTGAGCCGCGCGGCCAGCGTGACGTTGCGGAAATTGATCGGCGACAGATTGACCGAGACGCAGGGGATGTTGAGCCCGGCGCGGCGCCAGCTCGCCATCTGACGGCAGGCCTCGCGCACGGACCACATGCCGATCTGCTCGATCAGCCCGCATTCCTCGGCGAGCGGGATGAACTTTGCCGGCGAGACGTCGCCGAGCACGGCATCGCGCCAGCGCGCGAGCGCCTCGACGCCGTGGATCGCGCCGTCGCAGCTGCGGATCTGCGGCTGGTAGCTGAGGCTCAGCACAGCTTCCGCGACGGCGCGGCGCAACGCCGCGATCAGCGCCAGCCGCTGCTCCGCGAGCACGTTCATCTCGGCACTGAAGAGGCGATGCGTCGAGCGTCCGGCCTGCTTGGCCATGTACATGGCGGCGTCCGCCTGCTGCATCAATGTGTCGATGTCGGTGGCGTGATCGGGATAGAGGCTGATTCCGATGCTGGCGGACATCGGCATCAGCTTCGATCCGAGCCGCAACGGTGCGGACAGGGCCTCGGTGATCCCGGCCGCGATGCGCTCAGCGGCCTCGGCATTGCGTTGCGGCAGCAGGATGACGAACTCGTCGCCGCCGAGCCGTCCCAGCATGTCGTCGGGACCGATCTGCTCGCGCAGGCGCTGCGCGAGCAGGATCAAGAGCTCGTCGCCGGCGGCGTGGCCGAGCGTGTCGTTGACGTCCTTGAAATGATCGACGTCGAGGAAGGCGAGCGCGACATGGCCTCCGGTCGGACAGGCATTGATCGCGGTCGTGATCAGGTGGCGCAGCTGCGCGCGGTTCGGCAGGCCGGTGAGCATGTCGTGATAGGCGAGCCGCGCGATTTCGGCGCGCGCCTCCTTGCGCTCGATCGCGAACGCGCCGAGGTTGACGCAGGCATCGACGATCTGGCGGTGCCATCGGCTCGGCGCCCGCGGTTCGCGATAATAGAAACCGAAGGTGCCGATGACCCGGCCGTCCTTGGCCTTGATCGGCGTCGACCAGCAGGCGCGCAAGCCCACTTCGAGCGGCCGCGCCTTGTAGGGCTGCCAGCGCGGATCGGCATCGATGTCGGCGACCAGAACCGGAATGCCGTAGAAGGCTCCGGTTCCGCACGTGCCGACCTCGGGACCGATCGCGATGCCGTCGAGCGAACGGGAATAGTCCTCGGGCAAGCTCGGGCCGCCCAGCGGATGGAGCAAGCCGGCGGCATCGACGTGCAGCAGCGAGCAGACGACGCCGGGCGCGATCTGCTCGACGCGGCGGCACAGCCGATCGGCAATCTCGGTGATCGGCGCCTCGTCGGCGAGCGCCGCCATGATCAGTTGCTGCAGCGAGCGCAGCTGCCGGGATTCGGTGATGTCCTCGAGTAGCGCGAAGATGTGCTTGACCCGGCCTTTCTTGTCGCGGAAGGCGTCGATCCGGGCAGAGACCCAGATCTCCTCACCATCCCTGTCGTAGACGAGCACCTCGGCCTCGTCGCGCTGACCGCCATGCATCAGCCGCTTGACGAGCTTCGCAATCGCCTTGCGATCGGTGTGGCGGCCGGCAATGAGCTCACCGGCGCGGCGGCCTTCGGCCTCCTCGCTGGTATAGCCGAACAGCGCCGTGAACGCGGAATTGACGTAGACGATGTTCTGCTCGACGTCGGTGATGATCACCACGCGGTTGGTCTGGTCGGAGACCGCGTGGAGAAGTGCGATCCTGGCGCGGCGTTCGGCATCGAGGGTGACGTCGCGCGCCAACACGATGTGATGGGTCGCGCCGTCGACCGTCGCCGACGACATCGCGATCTGCGCCTTGATACGGCTGCCGTCGTGCCGCACGAGGCTGATCTCCTCGCGGAAATCCGCGGTCGCACCGGCGCTTAGGCATTTGAGGGTGAGGACGGCGGCATCGCGACCGAGCACCTCGGCGGCGGCGAGCTTCCAGATCCGTTCCGCGGCGGGGTTGAAGTGGGTGATGCGATGCGCCTCATCGACGATGACGATGCCATCGTCGGCGCGTTCGAGCGCGGCGCGCAGCACGTCAGGAATTTCAGTCGCAAGGTGATCGGAGGCGGGCATCGTCTGGACCAGCGGCATCGGGAAATGCGGCAATCGGCGAGAGGTTAGCGCTCCGATGGTGTCCAAGACGTTTTTGCAATTCCGGCGCGCTGCACCAAGAGGCGGCATGATTAACGCTTCGCGAAAACGCCGAAGGTATCTTGAAGCGTACTGGACCTATTCGGATGCCGTTTTGAGCTTGTGCAGCCGGCCGGCCACGGCCCTCACCTTGCCCGGCGCCGCCCGCCAGATCGCAAGCGCCGACACCCCGCTCACGACCATGGCGAGGGCGAAAGCGAGCGTGTAGTCGCCGGCGCGATCATAGAGGACACCGGTCAGCCACGGTCCGGCCGCACCGCCCGCCAGCGCCGCGAGCATGATCGTGCCGAAGATGCTGCCCTGGTGCCTGCCCTGGAATATCTCGAACACCACCGCGCCCATGATCGAGGTGAGACCGTAGCCGAGCGCGCCTTGCGTGAACACCATCAGATAAACCAGCCAGAGCGAAGCCTGATATTTCAGCGCGATCAGCGCGGCGAAGCAGATGACGAAACCCGCACAACTGATCGCCCACACCCACTCCCTGCCGATGCGGTCGGAGACGTGCCCCAGCACGATCTGGCCGGGAATGCCGAGCAGGCTGACCATGCCGAGCGCCCACACCGCAACGCCGGGGCTGAAGCCGATATCGAGCAGGAATTTGGTCTGGTGCACCTGCACCGCGTACCAGATGTACAGGCCGCAGAAATAGCCGAGCGCGATCCACCAGAACCGAGCGGTCGCGACGGCGCGCTGCAGCGTCCAGTCGGTGTTGACCCAGACGGGATCGACCACGTTGGAGACCGGGCTTGCCGCGCCTGCGGCGGGTGCGGCATCGCCGTCCGGCTGGAGCCCGATGTCCTCGGGACGTTTGTGCAGCAGCAGATTGATCGGCGCCAGCGCGATCAGGACGAGCAGGCCCATCGCGGTGCAGGCGGTGCGCCAGCCGGTCTGCTCGATCATGTGCTGCGCCCATGGCAGCAGCGTCACCGAGCCGATACCGACGCCGGCGAAAGCGATACCGATGGCGAAGCCGCGCTTGCGGATGAACCAGTTCGGCAGGAACAGCGACTGGCCGGAATAGCCGAGACAGACGCTGCCGGCACCGACCATAACGCCGATGGTGACATAGAGGTGCCACGGCGCGCTGGTCAGCGGCGCCAGCAAAAGGCCGCCGCCCATCAGCACGACCCCGAGCTCCATCACCGCGCGCGGACCCGCGCGGTCCATCAGGCGGCCGATCAGCGGGCTGACCACGCCCGACACAACGAAGCCGAAGGAGAAGGCACCCGCCGTGACGCCGCGCTCCCAGCCGAACTCGGAGATGATGGGTGGAAAGAACAGCGAAAAGGCGGTGCGCGCGTTGACGCCGATCGCCATGGTGACGAAGGTCACGGCGACGACGATCCAGCCGTAGAAGAACGGAAGCCGCATGTTGTGTGCTTGTTTCATCCCTAGACGGTTCTTCGGACCATCTGGGGATGTCCGGGTCAAGCGCTTTTCGCGCATGCCTCGGGCGCGCTCAGGCGGCGTCGAGCCGTGATGATTTGACCGGCGCGTCGAACAGGATCCGCTCGATCGGATGCGGCCGGCCGAACAGATAGCCTTGCGCGAAATTGACGCCGAGCGCCTTCAGCCGGTCGAACTCCTCGCGCGTCTCGACGCCTTCGGCCGTGACCGACATGTCCAGTCCGCGCGCCAGCGTCACGATCGAGGAGATGATGGCGGAAGAGCGCGGCTGCTGCGTCAGATTGCGAATGAACGACTTGTCGATCTTGATCTTGTCGAACGGGAACGCGGTCAGGTAGCTGAGCGAGGAATAGCCGGTGCCGAAATCATCGAGCGCGAGCTCGACCCCGAGCTGCTTCAGCCGCTCCATGAAGGCATGATTCTCGCTGCCGCGCTCCAGCAGCACGGATTCCGTGATCTCGATCTCGAGCCGCTGCGGCGGCAGGCCGGAATCGGCGAGCGCCGCGCAGATCATGTCGAACAGCTCGGCTTCCTTGAACTGGATCGGCGAAAGATTGACGGCGATCATGAGATCGGCAGGCCAGCCGGCTGCGTCCGCGCAGGCGCGCCGCAGCACGAATTCGCCGAGCGGCACGATCAGCCCGGTCTCCTCCGCAAGCGCAATGAACTGGTCCGGAGGGATCAGGCCGCGCGTCGGATGCCGCCAGCGCACCAGCGCCTCGAAGCCGCGTCGTTCGCCGCTGAGCGCGTCGACGAACGGCTGATAGTGCACCTCCAGCTGGCAGCGCGCGATGGCGTCGCGCAGATCTCCTTCCAGCGTATTGCGGGCCTCCAGCTCGGCCGACATCGCCTCATCATAAACGGTGAAGCAGTTGCGGCCGGCCGATTTCGAGCGATAGAGCGCGAGATCCGCTTTCTTCAGGAGCTGCTCCTGATCGCTGCCATGATCCGGCGCAATTGCGATGCCGATGCTGGTGCCGATCTCGACGCGGTGTCCGGGCAGCAGGAACGGCTCGCTCACGAGCTTGGCGATCCGCGCCGCCAGATCGGTCGAGCAGGCGCGCTGGTCCTCGCCGGCTTGCTGGATGATGGCAAATTCGTCGCCGCCGAGCCGCGCCAGCACGTCGTTGGCGCGCAGCGCGGATTTCAGCCGCTGCGCCACCTGGCGCAGCAGCGCATCGCCGGCCGCGTGGCCGAGGGAATCGTTGACGTTCTTGAAGCGATCGAGGTCGAGCATCAGGATCGCGAAGGGCTCGCCCCTCACGCTCAACTTGCCGTTCATCTCGTCGAGCCGGGTGAGGAAAAAGGCGCGGTTCGGCAATCCCGTGAGGATGTCGGTCTGTGCAAGCTCGAGCACGCGCCGGTTCGCCAGCGACAGCCGCCGCGAATTGCGGCTGGCGAGCATCAGATAGGTCGACAGCGACAGCGTCAGCAGCATGCCGACGACGAGGACCGCAACCGCGCGGTCGTAAGTCGTCGCCAGCGGACCGCCGGCGGTCGGAACCGCCCGCACCTGCCAATCGGTGTCGCCGATCTTGAGACTGCCCGACCAGTGCAGGGTCCGCGCGATGTCCCGCATCGACCGCAGCGCCGAGGCGGCCGACGCATAATCCGGCAGCATCTGCTCGAGGCTGACGATCTGCGCCGTGTACGGCGGGAAGACCGTCATGCTGACCGCGGGGCTGGCTCCGGTGGTCACGCGGATAGACTGGATCAGCAGCGGCAGGTCGAAGACGCCGACCACGACGCCGGCGATATTGCGGCGCCGGTCCGCGATCTCCTCGCGCGAGGTTCCCTTAGCGTAGACGGGAACGACGACGAGGACATAGGACGGCCGGTCGCTGTCCTTCGGCCCGAACAGGCGCGTGCGCATGGCTGCGACGCGATCGTTGTCGCGCGCGCGCTCCAGCACCGCCCGTCGCTCCGGAACGGTCGTGTAGTCCATGCCGTAAACCGACGAGGTCTTCGGCTGCGTCGAGTAGAACACCGGAAAATATTCGTCACTCTGCGGCGCGATGACGAAGCTCTCGCCCTCCAGCGCCTTGATGTGATAGCTCGACACACCGTCCCGGATCGCCGCGGCCTCGTAATCCGCGCGCTCCTTGCGGTTGATCCGCGGCAACCAGGAGATGCGCAGCATGCCGGGGTGACGCTCGAACAGGCGGGCGCTGAAGGTCTCGAATTCGCTGCGGGTGACTTCTTCGTTGGTCGATTCGAACAACGTGCGCAGCGCGAGAAGTCTCGATATGTACTCGTTCATGCCGTTCTGCAGGACGATCGCCTGGGTCTCGGCTGCGTTCTCGAACTCGATCCTGTTGACGCGATCTTCCCACCGCGCGACGGCGGCAGCGCCCACGATCGAGAACAGCAGGCCAACGCCAACCGCGACGAGCGCAGGACGATAGAGCCCGAGCAGCGGCGCGGCACGCCACCATCCGCCTCTACGTCTCCGATCCTGATCGTTCTGATCGCGACCGCCCATCTTGAAGCCGCCGTCCCCTGTCCGCGACGAACCGAACCTCTGGTTGAGGTGCCGGTGCCGCTATCGGAACAAGACGGCGGTTAAGAAGTGCACAATTTCGGAAACCAGTCGTACCGCAATGCGGAAATTAGTTAACGAAGTGCACGAGCGATCCCGGCTTTCTCGACATAAGTTGCCGGTTTTCCCCGGTGTAATACGGCCTCTCTGCGCCGTGGCGCTTAGCGAGCTATTCAGCCTCGCAAGGCTATGTTGCGCAAGGTTTCTTTCAAGGATCCGGCAAGCCTCCCGATGCATCGAATTCGATCAGCGAGATCCGTCGTTGTGACCATCGCGCTTCTGGCCGCGACCACGCTGGTTGCGAGGGGCAACGAGGCCGGCATCAGCGAGGATGCAATCCTGTTCGGCCAGGCCGCGGCGCTGGAAGGCCCGTCCTCCGCGCTGGGACAGCGCATGCGGCAAGGCATCGTCGCCGCATTCACCGAGGCCAATGCCAAGGGCGGCGTTCATGGCCGCAAGCTCCAGCTCATCAGCCGCGACGACGGCTACGATCCCGACCGTTCGGTGGCGCAGACGCTGCGTCTGATCGACGACGACAAGGTGTTCGCGCTGATCGGTGCGGTCGGCACGCCGACCGCGATGGCGACGATACCGATCACCAGCTCCAGGAACGTGCCCTTCATCGGCCCGTTCACCGGCGCCGAGTTCCTGCGCGATCTCGAGCTTCCGAACGTCGTCAATATCCGCGCCAGCTACGGCGCGGAGGCGGAAGCCTGGATCAAGCATCTCACCGAGGATCGCAAGTTCACCCGCATCGGCATCTTCTACCAGGACGATTCCTTCGGCCGCGACGGGCTTGTCGGCGTGAAGCGGGCGCTCGCCAAGCGCGGGCTCGAGCTCGCCGCCGAGGGCACTTACGAGCGCAACACCCGCGCGGTCGGCCAGGCCTGGCGCATGATCAAGCGCGCCGACCCCGAAGCCATCGTCATGGTCGGGACCTATGGTCCGTGCGCGGAGTTCATCAAGCTCGCCCGCCGCAGCGGCGCTCGTCCAACCTTCGTCAACATCTCCTTCGTCGGCGCCGTCGCGCTCGCCGCGGAGCTCGGCCCGGAGGGCGAAGGCGTCATCGTCTCGCAGGTGGTGCCGTTTCCCTGGGACCGCTCGCTCAAGCTCGTCGCCGACTATCAGGCGGCGCAAAAGGCGTACGACCCGGCGCTGACGCCGGACTTCGTGTCGCTGGAAGGCTATCTGTCCGGCCGCCTCGCGGCCGCGGCGCTGGAAAAGGCCGGCCCCAATCCGACCCGCGCCAGCCTGCTGCGCGCCATCAACGATACCGGCCGTTTCGACATCAGCGGCAGCATCGTCACCGTCGGCACACGCATGCTCGACACGCCGCCGAAGGTGTTCCTGACCGTGATCCAGAAGGACGGGACGTTCAAGGCGGTGGACCGGCTCTAAGACCCTTCACGGCCGCCGCGTCCAGCGATCGGCGTTGACGGCGCCTTGCGGGATTTCTCCCCTCGCGATGGCCTCGACCTGTCGCACGGTCTCCAGCGACTGGTATTCGATGGCCTGCGGCGTCAGCCCGCCGACATGGGGCGTCGCGATGACATTCGGCAGCTTGGCAAGACCGGGCGTCGGCATCTGGTCCGGCGCGCGGCCGACATCCATGGCGGCGCCGGCGATGCGGCCCTCACGCAGCGCGCCTGCCAATGCGGCCTCGTCGACCAGATTGCCGCGCGAGAGATTGATGAAGACGGCGTGCTTCTGCATGCGCGCCAGCGCCGCCTCCCCGATCAGGTTTTCGGTCTGCTCGTTGGCGATGGCGAGGCAGACGACATAGTCCGATGCGGCGAGGAGCTCGTCGAGATCGACCTGCCGGATCGCGGCATCGCTGACGGTTACGAAGGGATCGGAGACCAATACCTCCATGCGCAGCACTTTTGCGATCTCGGCGAGGTAGCGCCCGATGCTGCCGTAGCCGATGATGCCGATCCGGCTGCCGGCGAGTTGGCGGCCCATCCGTGCTTCCGGCTTGCGGCCTGCCTGGTAATCTGCGGTGGTCCGCGACACGCCGCGGGAGAGATCGACCATGAAGCCGAGCGCGAGCTCGGCCACGGCCTGCACGAAGCCGGGCCCGGCGCGGGTCACGAGCACGCCGGCTTGCGAGGCCGCATCCACGGCGACATTGCGGATGTCGACGGCGCAGCGGACGAAGGCCCGCAGACGCGGCAATTGCGCAAAGATCTCGCCGCGCCCTTCGGTCATGCGGTCGGCGACGATGATGTCGGCGTCTTTGGCTGCGCGCACCAGGCCGGCGGCGTCCAGCGGCTCATCCTTCTCGTGCAGGATCACCTCGGCGGCCGCCCGCAGGCCGTTCAGGCTGCGATCGCCGTAATAATTGCGCCGCATCTCCGGGGTGTGCGCGAGCAGAACCTTCACGACAAGCCTCCCTCACTGGCAGAATGCCCGCGGCAGCGCGGTCGAAAGGTCTAGCACAAGGACGGCTCCGGCAGATACCCTGCCCCATTTTGCCGCGGCCCTTGAGTGATCCAGCGCACAGACGCCCTCATGGCGCGGACTTAGAAATAGTGACATCATCGTGCGCATTGCCGTTGGAGGTGACATCATGCGCCGTCCAGTCTTTTCGAATTTGGTTCTTGCGTCCGGTCTTCTCGCACTCACCCAGTTGGTGACGCCCACGGACGCGGCCGCCGAAGCGCGCCTTGCGCTGGTGATCGGCCAATCGGCCTATCGCACCGTGCCGGAGCTGCCGAACGCCGCCAACGACGCCAAGGGCATGACGGAGCTGCTCGGCAGTGCCGGCTTCACCGTCACCACGGCGGCCAATCTGGCCCAGACCGAGATGCGCGCGGCGATCTCGGACTTCGCCGGCAAGGTCAGTGCCAGCGGCCCCGACACCGTCGCGCTGGTGTTCTATGCCGGCCACGGCCTTCAGATCGACGGCGAGAACTATCTGGTGCCTGTCGATCTCGATCCCAAGCGCGAGGCCGACATCCCGCTGCAGGGCGTGCGGCTGAACGACATGCTCAACACGCTCGGCGCGCTGCCGACGCGGGCGCGCATCTTCATGCTCGATGCCTGCCGCAACAACCCGTTCCCCGCGCTCAGCGGCGCCGGCCACGGCCTTGCGATCGTCGATACCAAGGCCGGCGCGCCCGGCTCGTTCATCTCCTATTCGACCTCGCCCGGCGCCGAGGCCGAGGACGGCAACGGCCTCGACAGCCCCTATACGACGGCCGTGCTGACCGTCGCCAAGCAGCCGAACCTGCCGATCGAGGAGATGTTCAAGCGCATCCGTGTCGCGGTGGCGCAGTCGACCGACGGCCGGCAGATCCCCTGGGAAAGCTCCTCGCTGACCACCGATTTCAGGTTCTTCGGCGAGAGCGGCGGCAGCACGCCCGCTCTTCCCGGCGCATCCGCCATGGCGCTCGCCGGCGGCACGCGCAGCGTCGCAGACTGGCGCAAGACATTGCAGGGCAAGCCGGCCATGGTCGCCTATGAGCTCGTGATCACCGAGGACACCGTGGAGGCGTATCAGGCCTATATCGAGCTGTACGCCCAGGACACCCGCACGCCGCGCTTGCGCACCGTGCTGGAGCGGCGTCGCCAGATGCTGGCGTGGGAGCGTGCCACCGCGATCAACACCCGCGCCTCGTTCGAGGCATACCTCGCGAACTGGGACAACAGCGATCTCGCGGCAACCGCGCGCCGGCTGCTGCTGCGCGTGCAGAACCGCAACTACACCGTGCCCGTGGCCGCCGCGGCGACGCCCGTCGCGGTCGCGATGGCGCCGACCTGCCCGTGCTCGACGCCCGCGACACCGGCAACACCGGTCAACCCGTCGGTCCCGCCCGTGATCAAGAAGCGCGTCGAGGAAACCCCGCCGAAGCGCAAGGTGGTCGAGACGCCGCCCAAGCGACGGCCGCCGTCCGAGCAAGTGGTCTACGAGCGCGCACCGCCGCCGGATCGCGGCCCGCCGCCCGAGGCCGTGATGCAGGGCATCGGCATCGGTGTGGGGATCGGCCTCGGCATGGGAATGGGCGGCCGCGGCGGCGACCATAACAGCGGTGGCTACCGCAGATACTGAGCCGGTCCGGCACCAGCAGCATTCGGCTCGCGCCAATCGCGCGAGCCGAGCTTATTGCGACAGGGCCGGATGGTCCCGGAGCACGGCTTCTCGAATCCAGCCTGCCTGGATCGCACGCGACAAGATCTGCGCCGTCTTGATGTCCTCAGCCTTCATGCAGAGATCCACGATGCGGCGCACGGCGTCGTCGCGCATCAGATCGTCGGAGATCTTCATCGCGATCTCCATGGCAGCGCGGGCTGCGCGCTCATAGCGCTCGCGCGTGCTGGTCGGCGCCGAAGCACCGGCGGCTTCGGCGATCGCCCGCGCAGCCTGGCAGATATTGCGAATCCGGTCGGCTGCTTCGATGTCGCCGAGCGGCCCCCCGATCGGCTCGTCCCAGACGTCTGCCGGCTCTCGCCTCGCGAACCACTTCATTGCCCCACCAATGGTCTTCAATTGCTCGCGGCGTTCAGGACATGCGGCGCGGGCCGATCGCCTCGAACTGCGCCTTCTGCTCGTCGTTGAGCGTGGCGTAGAAATCATCGAGCGCCGCCCGCACCGACTTGATCCCGTCCAGCATGACATCGAGACGCTTGCGGATCGCGGCCATGCGGGCCGGAGGCGTCATCACCTCATTGGGCTCGCAGGACGCCTTGAGCGATGTGCTAACTTTGGCGCTGGTGTCCTGGAGCACCTGGAGTGCCGCGCGCTGAGTGTCGTTCGGACGAAGCCGTTCTTCGATCGTGGCGCCGGGCCAATCGAACGCGGCGGACGGGCTGCAAGTCTGCACCGACGATCCGCCCGCATTGTTCGATGCCGCGGCACGACGTTGATCGTCGGCAAGCGCATTGAAGCGCGCCTTCTGCTCGTCGTTGAGCGAACCATAGAACTGGTCCAGCGCAGGCTGAACCAGATCGACGGCCTTCTGCATCGCCTCGACCCGCTGCTGCATGGCGGCGAGCCGGCCGGGCGCCGTCGCCGCGGCCTGCGTCGGACAGGAGGTGCGGATCAGCTCCGCCGCGTCGATCGAAGCATTGCCGAGCGCATCGAGAGCAGCGCCTTGCGCAGCCGTCGGCTGCACGGCGGCTGCGATCTGATCGATCGGCAGGCCGACGATGGCGCGGCGATCGCTGCCGCAAAGCTGATCGAGCGGCGCGCTGCGCGCCCGCCGCCGTCCCTGCGGCTGCTGCGGCAGATAAGCCGACAGCCGATCATAGCCATAGGGGGCGAAAATGCCGGCATAGATGTCCGGATAGCCGTAGCCCCAGAAGCCGAGCCCGTCGCCCCAGATCGTGTAATCGTAGAGATCGTTATAGGCGAACGGCCAGAACAGCGGCCCGACCCAGCCGTAGCCGCCGCCGGGATGTTGCCACCATCCGCTGCTTGCACCGCTCCAGCCGGCGAGTGCCGCCGCCGCGGCAATCTGCGCGCGGGCCGCCGGATTGCTGATCAGCCGGCCATTGCGGAAGGCGCTGGCGTTCCAGGCGTTGCGGAAGTTCGCCGGCCGTATCGCGGCATTGCGGATCTGGCCGAAGCTCGGGCCGCCACGTCGGGCACCGGTTGTGAACCGGATGGCGCGATGATGCCCGCCATGCGCATGCCCGCCGCCGTGGCCGCGGACATGGCCGCCGTGGTGACCGCCGCCGCGCCCGCCGCCATGCCCACCTCCATGGCCGCCGCCGTGTCCGCCCTTCGCGAACGCGGCCCCCGCAAGCATGCAGGCAAAGGCCACCGCGGCAATTCCCATGACCGGTCGCACCATCGCACCCTCCCGCGCAAAGCCCTGCCATTGAGCATCGGAAATTGGCGGGAATTGGAACCGGCAGGATTGCCGAAAGTTCCCGGTTCCGGAGGGCGCCGCCTTATGCCTCCGGCACGATCTTGCCGGGATTGAAGATGTTGAGCGGATCGAGTGCCTGCTTCAGCGCCCGCATCGCATCGAGCGCCTCGGGGCCGAGCTCGGCCTCGAGATATTTCTGCTTGCCTTGGCCGATGCCGTGTTCGCCGGTGCAGGTGCCGTCCATGGCCTGCGCACGCTCGACCAGACGATGCATGAACTCCTCGCCGCGCGCCATCTCGTCGGCGTCGTTGGTGTCGCACACCAGCGAGCAGTGGAAATTGCCGTCACCGACATGGCCGACGATCGGCGACAGCAAATTGAGGCGCTTGAGATCCTCCTCGGTCTCGCTGACGCAGTCGGCGAGCCGCGAGATCGGCACGCAGACGTCGGTCGCGACCACGCCGATGCTGTCGCCGGGCCGCAGCGCCTTCACCGACCAATAAGCATCGTGCCGCGCCTGCCACAGCTTGGTGCGGTCCTCCGGCTTGGTGGTCCAGGAGAAATCGCCCCCGCCGCAGTCCCTCGCGATCTCGCCGAACGCCTTGGATTGCTCGGCGACCTCGATCTCGCTGCCGTGGAATTCCATCAGCAGCAGCGGCGTCTCCGGCAGCGTCAGCTTGGAATAGGCGTTGCAGGCCTTGACCTGCGCGGCATTGAGCAGCTCGATGCGCGCGACGGGAATGCCGGTCTGGATCGCCAGGATCACGGCCTGGCAGGCGCCGTGGACGGTCTCGAACGACACCGCACCGGCCGCGATCGTCTCGGGGATGCCGCGCAGGCGAATGGTCAGCTCGGAGATGATGCCGAGCGTGCCTTCGGCGCCGACGAACAGATGCGTCAGGTCGTAGCCGGCGGACGATTTCTTGGCGCGCGTGCCCGTGGTGATGATCTCGCCGTCGCCGCGCACCACTTTCAGCGCCAGCACGCTGTCGCGCATGGTGCCGTAGCGCACCGCATTGGTGCCGGAGGCGCGGGTCGAGGCCATGCCGCCGAGCGAGGCATCCGCGCCGGGATCGATCGGGAAGAACAGGCCCTGGTCACGCAGATGCTCGTTGAGCGCCTTGCGGGTGACGCCGGGCTGGATCACGCAGTCGAGGTCTTCGGCATGCACCGCGAGCACCTTGTTCATGTCGCGCAGGTCGATCGAGATGCCGCCCGCGGGCGCGTTGACCTGCCCCTCCAGCGAGGTGCCGGTGCCGAAGGGAATGACGGGCACGCGATGTCTGGCGCAGATCCGCACCACGTCCTGGATGTCGGCGGTCTCCTGCGCCATCACCACGCCGTCGGGCGGCTGGTTGGGTATCCAGGTGGTGGTATGGCCGTGCTGCTCGCGCACGGCCTGCGAGGTGATGAGGCGGTTGCCGAAGCGCGCGGCAAGCTGCTCCAGCGCGCTTGCGAGGGCTTTCGGCTCCGGCCGCGGCGGATTATTGGTGATGGTCGTACCCACGGAATTCCTCCCGACGAGAAGAGACCGTGGCAAAGGACATATAACCGGTCAAGTCAAGGGACCGGACGCATAGCTTGGGAAGGACACATGCCGGAGACTGCCGCCACAGCGCCGAACGCAGAGCCGTTTCGCTCCTCGATCATGCAGGTCGAGCCGCAATGGATCGACTATAACGGCCATCTCAACATGGCCTATTACAACGTGATGTTCGATCGGGCGATCGACGAGTTCTGGCTCGAGCTCGGAATTGGCCCGGTCTACAAGACAGAGCGCCACGGCTCGACCTTCACCGCAGAGTGCCATGTACGCTATTTGCGCGAGATCCATCTCGGCGATCCCGTGCAAATCCTGGTGTGGCTGCTGAACGCCGACGACAAGCGGCTGCACACATTCGAGGAGATGCGGCACGGCACCGAGGGCTGGCTGTCGGCGACGTCCGAGAACATGTCACTGCACATGGACATGAATGCGCGGCGCGTCGCGCCTTTTCCGACCGACATCCAGCAGCGCATTGCTGGAGTTGCCAAGTCCCACGGCGCCTTGACGCGACCCGAGGGCATCGGCCGGAGCGTGGCGATGCCCTCGAAGCGTTAGTGGCTCAGGCGCCGTCTGCCGCCTGTGTTCACCTCTCCCCGTCGGGGAGAGGTGAACATCGCAGCTATATTCTGTTGCGGCCCCGGGCGAGGCCGACGACGGCCGAGACCAGGAACAGAACGACTGCGATGAAGAAGATGATCTTGGCGATCTCGATCGAAGCGCCGGCGACGCCGCCGAAGCCCAGGATGCCGGCGATCAGTGCGATAACCAGAAACGTCACAACCCAGCCTAGCATGGTCAAACCCTCGTCTTGATGTTGTCTGCGATCGACGCGGCTGGCCGCGCCACCTGTCCTGACAATCTCGACGCGAGAACGATAGTTCCGGTCCCGGCGGGAGCGAAATTCGCTGGCTCAGCTGGAACAAATCGGCCTGCCGCGCACGTGGAAAACCCGGCCCGGCGCCCCATATAGGCACCAATCCCTGTTAAGAAGGCTCCCTTCCACCACCCCGCGGTGCCATCGTGGGGCCGATGATTCGCATGACCGAGCCGAGCAAGATCACAGCCGTACCCGACCACCAGCCCGCAGCCGGCGGCATCGCCGCGCGTGCGCGCGCCTCGGTGGGCCCGAAATACCTCGCTGGGCTCAATCCGGAGCAGCGCGAGGCAGTGGAGACGCTGGACGGCCCGGTCCTGGTGCTGGCCGGCGCCGGCACCGGCAAGACGCGCGTGCTGACCACGCGCATCGCCCACATCCTGAGCCAGGGCCGCGCCCGTCCCGCCGAGATCCTGTCGGTGACCTTCACCAACAAGGCCGCGCGCGAGATGAAGCACCGGCTCGGCCAAATGCTCGGCCACGCCGTCGAAGGCATGCCATGGCTCGGCACCTTCCACTCCATCGGCGGCCGTATCCTGCGCATCCATGCCGAGCTGGCGCAGCTCAAGTCGAACTTCACCGTGCTCGACGTCGACGACCAGGTCCGGCTGCTCAAGCAGCTGCTGCAGGCCGAGAACATTGACGAGAAGCGCTGGCCGGCGCGGATGCTGGCCGGCCTGATCGACGGCTGGAAGAACCGCGGCTTGATGCCTTCACAGGTACCGTCGGGCGAGGCCGCGATGTTCGCCAACGGCAAGGGCGGCAAGCTCTATGCGAGCTACCAGGAGCGGCTGAAGATTTTGAATGCGGCCGACTTCGGCGATCTCCTGCTGGAGAACATCCGCATCTTCCGCGAGCACCCGGATATCCTCAGGCAGTACCAGCAGCGCTTCAAGTTCATCCTGGTCGACGAGTACCAGGATACGAACGTCGCACAATATCTGTGGCTGCGGCTGCTGTCGCAGGCGCCTTCTTCCACCTCTCCCCGCTTGCGGGGAGAGGTGGCATCGCGAAGCGATGCGGGTGAGGGGGCCTCTCCAAGCACCGAGCTCGTGGAGACTCCCCCTCATCCCGGCCTTCTCCCCGCAAGCGGGGAGAAGGAGAAGACCAAAAACATCTGCTGCGTCGGTGACGACGACCAGTCGATCTATGGCTGGCGCGGCGCCGAGGTCGACAACATCCTGCGTTTCGAGCACGATTTCCCCGGCGCCAAGGTCATTCGCCTGGAGCGCAACTATCGCTCGACGGGTCACATCCTCGCCGCCGCCTCGCACCTGATCGCACACAATGAAGGCCGGCTCGGCAAGACGCTGCGCACCGAGGACCAGGACGGCGAGAAGGTCACCGTCACGGGCTCATGGGATTCGGAAGAGGAAGCCCGCGGCATCGGCGAGGAGATCGAGCAGCTGCAGCGCCAGGGCGAGAAGCTGAACGAGATCGCCATCCTGGTGCGCGCGTCCTACCAGATGCGCGAGTTCGAAGACCGCTTCGTCACGCTGGGCCTGCCCTATCGCGTCATCGGCGGCCCGCGCTTCTACGAGCGCGCCGAAATCCGCGACGCGCTCGCCTATTTGCGCGTCATCAATTCGCCGGCCGATGATCTCGCCTTCGAGCGTATCGTCAATACGCCCAAGCGCGGGCTCGGCGACGCCACCGTGCAGATGCTGCACGACCACGCCCGCAAGCGCCGCATTCCCCTGTTCGAGGCGGCGCGCGCCGTGGTCGAGACCGACGAGCTGAAGCCGAAGGCGCGCGGCTCGCTTCGCGATCTCATCGTGCAGTTCGACCGCTGGCGTGCCCAGCGCGAGGTCACCGCGCACACCGATCTCGCCCAGATCGTGCTCGACGAGAGCGGCTATACCGAGATGTGGCAGAAGGACCGCTCGGCGGATGCCGCGGGCCGGCTGGAGAACCTGAAAGAGCTGGTGCGCTCGATGGAGGAGTTCGAGAACCTGCAAGGGTTCCTGGAGCACATCTCGCTGGTGATGGACCGCGAGGGTGGCGCCGAGGACGACGCGGTGTCGCTGATGACGCTGCATTCGGCCAAGGGGCTCGAATTCGACAACGTGTTCCTGCCCGGCTGGGAGGAAGGCCTGTTCCCGAGCCAGCGCACCTTGGACGAACAGGGCCGCGCCGGCCTGGAAGAAGAGCGCCGGCTCGGCCATGTCGGCCTGACCCGCGCCCGCCGCCGCGCAAAGATCTATTTCGCGACCAATCGCCGGATCCATGGTACCTGGTCGACCACGATCCCGTCGCGCTTCCTCGACGAATTGCCGGCGGCCAATGTCGAGATCACGGAGTCCAAGGGCGGCTCCGGATGGGGCGGCAGCGGCGGCTACGGCGCCTCGCGCTTCGACGACATGGAGGCGTTCGGCTCCAGCTATTCGACCCCAGGCTGGCAGCGCGCGCAGGCGAACCGGAATCGCGGCCGAAGCGGCGGCTTCGAGGAAGAGGCCGCGACGTTCTCGACCTCCTCGTCATCCGGTCCCGATTTCGGCAGCTTCGCCTCGCGCCGGCGCGGGCCCCTGACGATCGAAGGCGAGCTGGTCGCCAAATCGACCGGCACGACGTCCGAATTCTCGCTGGAAGACCGCGTCTTCCACCAGAAATTCGGCTATGGCCGCGTCACCAAGATCGACGGCAACAAGCTCACCATCGCCTTCGACAAGGCCGGCGAGAAGAAGGTCGTGGACAGTTTCGTGCAGCGGGCGTGAGGCCCGATATGGCTCAGTACGTTGCCATCATCGAGGACGCCGAGCCGGACGAAACCGTGAGCTTGTGGTTCCCGGACCTGCCCGGTTGCATCTCTGGCGGCGACGACGTCGACGAAGCCCTGGAGAATGCGCCCGAGGCGCTCGCATTCTATGCGCAGGAGCTGACCGCGGACGGTCGCCAGCTGCCCCCGCCACGGACGCTGGACGAGCTCAAGGCCGATCCGGCGTTTGCCGAGGATGTCAGGAACCACACGGCCGTCCTGATCGAATGGCCGCCCCGCATCGACGCCGAGTGAGGATTGTTCGCCGCACTGCGCAACTCTCGACAGTTCTCGCCCGAACGCCCCTTGACCGCCGCGGACTTCCCCGTATCAGATGCAACCCATGGTCCGGGGCTCCGTCACATTGATCGTGCTTGCATTGGGGATGCCGTCGCTTGCGGCGGCGGAGACCATGAGCTTTGGCGATTCGATCGGCAAGCTGGCGGCGAGCTGCGGGGCGGAAATCGTCGCCAATTGCCGCGGCGTCAACCCGGATTCGAACCGGCTGAAGGAATGCCTGTCGCGCAATCGCGACGTGCTCTCGCCGCAATGCACGAGCGACTATCTCGGCGTGTTCGACGCCATCCAGAAGCGCGTCGCCGCGCGCGTGACGGTAGCGAACGCCTGCCAGCGCGAGATCGTCAAGGTCTGCGGCGGCTCGACCAAGGAGACCAGCAAGTCGATCCCGTGCCTGGTCTCGACGCCCAAGGGCATCAGCAACAACTGCCTGAAGGCCGTTGACGACGCGGGGTATCGCTGATGCGCGCGAACGGGCTCGCCACCGCAGGACTGGGCTTGGCGCTGGGGCTCGCTTTGCTCGCGGGCCCCGCCGGCGCGCAGACGGCGGCGCCGACCCGCGACGACATTGTCGCGAAGCTGAACCATTTCGAAGAGGCCGCCGAGGTTGACCTGCCCGCGCTGAAGCAGCAGGTGATGGAGCGCGCCAAGACCAGGATCAAGAACGATCCGGGGCCGGTGAACCGGCCGCTGATCGCGCCGGAGCTCGCCAAGCTGCCCGCCTTCAATGCGCAGATCCAGTTCGACGCCGACACGCCGATCATCCAGCCGGCGTCCTACCAGACCGTTGGCCGCATTGCGGACGCGCTGGTTCATTCCTCGCTGCTGCCCTACACTTTCCTGATCGTCGGCCACGTCGAATCCAATTCGAAGACGCGCGAGGCCAATGCGATCCTGAGTCAGCGCCGGGCCGATGCGATCCGTGACGTCCTGGTGAACACCTTCAAGATCTCGACCAAGCGGCTGCATCCGATCGGCCTCGGCGAGGAGCAGTTTCTCGATCGGGCCAAGCCGACCTCCGCCGTCAACGGCCAGTTGCAGATCCTGACTTATGCCAAGCTGCCGGAGGAGCCGCGTCCGGCTGCGATGCCGGCGCCTGCGGCGAAAAAGCCCGCCAAGAAGCGCTGAGCGAAGGCGACTCCGCCGCTGACGGAACCCCTTGAAGTGCGGACTATTTTGCAGCCTGTCCCGGGCGCGTGCGCACGGTTTCACGCGACAAAAGTGCCGGTTTGTGCACCGCCCGGACCAGTGCTATAGCCTCTGTTCGCCCTTCCCGACCCCGTGCTGCATGAGACCGAAATGGGTGGCTTTTTCCAGCGCCAACTTGCCGTTTATGTCGAGTACCATCGCGATCCCCGCAACACGGCGATGCATGTGGTCGGCATTCTGCTGCTGTTCACCGGCGCCGTGCTGCCGCTGACGCTGGTCAAGCTTCCGCTGTTCGGATTCAACGTCAGCCTGGCGGTGGTCCTGGCTGTTCCGGTCTTGATTTACTGGCTGCTGCTCGACGCGGCGCTCGGGCTCGGCATTCTGGCCGTCTCCGTCGTGCTATTTTCGGTTGCGACGACCATCGCGGCGCAAGTCAGCACCGCAACGATGTGGGCGATTTTTGCGACGCTGGTGGTGCTCGGCCTCGCCGCGCAGGCCATCGGCCACAAGGTTTTTGAGGGGCGCGAGGCCTCGTTGTTCACGTTCCCCTCGCATCTTTTGCTTGGACCGATGTTCGTCATGGCAAAATTATTCATTGCATTGGGCTTCCGTCGCGACCTTGCCGCGATTCTGGCGCCTCTTCCGGCCAATTCTCTTTCAACCCGATAACGCTCGAAGCGAAATAGCAACTTCTGCATGGCTCTCGTCCTGGTTACCGGTGGCAGTGGCTTCATCGGACATCACCTCGTAGAAGCGCTCCGCGCCCGTGGGCAGCGGGTCCGCGTTCTCGATGTCCGTGTGCCGAGCGCGGCGAACGCGGATGTCGAGCACGTCCACGGCTCGGTGCTGGACTGTGCCGCGGTCGATGCGGCGATCGCCGGTTGCGATCAGGTCTATCACCTCGCCGGCCTGCCCGGCATGTGGGTCGCCAACAAGCAGGACTTTCACGAGGTCAATTGCCGCGGCACCGAAATCGTGCTGGCGGCGGCGATGAAGCGCGGCGTCTCGCGCTTCCTGCACTGCTCGACCGAATCGATCCTGTTCCCCTATTCCGACCTCAAGGGCGTTCCCGCCGAAGAGGCGCTGCAGCCGGCCGAGGCGATGCCCGGCGCCTACACGCGGTCGAAATCGCTTGCCGAGCATCATGCCGCCAAGGCGGCAGATGCGGGCTTCCCGCTGGTGATCGGCACGCCGACCATGCCGATCGGCGCCGCAGACCAACATCTGACACCGCCGACCGCGATGCTCTGGTACTTCCTGCAGAAGAAAGTGCAGCCGCATCTCAACTTCCTGGTCAACCTCGTCGACGTCCGCGACGTCGCCATGGGTCTCGTGCTGACCATGGAACGCGGCCGCCTCGGACAGCGCTACATCCTCGGCGGCGACTGCGTCCCGCTCGGCGACATCCTGCGCATGATGTCGGCGATGAGCGGCCGCCGGCAATTTCCGGTCGTCGTACCTGGCAAGATCGCCGAGCTCTCCGCGATCGTGCTCGAATACATCGCCGACCACATCACGCGCCGGCCGCCCAACGGCACCGCCGAGGGCGTGCGGATCGCGCTCGCCGCGAGCGATCTTTCGATCGGCAAGGCCCGAACCGAGCTCGGCTATTCGCCGCGTCCGATCGAGCCGGTCTTGCGGGAAACCATCACCCATCTGCTCGCCCGCAACGGCCAGCAGCCCTCCGGCGCCCTCAAGCATCACGCGCTGTCCTCGCGCGCGAGCTGACGCCGCTTCAAACGCAAAGAACCTTCATGTCTTTCGATTTCAGCAAGCTTCTCTCTGTCGCCTGGGGTGGCTGGACCACGACCTGGCCGACACAACTGCTCGCCCTGATCTGGCTCGCTTTTCTGGCCAGCTGGGTCGGCGCCTCGTTCTGGCAGGGGCAGACCAAGAAGCAGGTGATGACGCTGGAGTCGCAGCGCTATCGCCTGCCGATCCTGGTCGGCGGCATTCTGTACACGCCGTTCATTGCGGAAGCCATGGGCTGGAAGCCGCTTTGGGTGCTCGGCAACACCGGCATCATCATCGCTGCGGTCCTCTCAGTCGCCGGCATCGCTTTCGCATGGTGGGGCCGGCTGCATCTCGGAAAATTCTGGTCCAACACCATCACCCACAAGGAAGACCACCGCGTCATCGACACCGGCCCCTACGGTATCGTCCGTCACCCGATCTACACCGGCCTGATCTTCGGCATGCTGGTGACCGGCATCGCGATCGGCTTGGTGACGACGATCCTCGGCGCGATCCTGATCTCGCTCGGCATGTGGCAGAAGGGGCGGATGGAAGAGGTGTTCCTCTCGAAGGAGCTCGGCGAGGACGCCTATGGCGCCTATTGCCGCCGCGTTCCGATGATCATTCCGTTCACGTCGCCGCGGTAAGGGCGTCACGCTCGTATCCCGGGCGCGCTGCGTTGCGTCCGAGGCACGAGCGCACGATCTGCCCCCCAAGGAACCACCCCTCCGCTCGTCCGTTAGCCCCGACATCTGTCAACGGCCGCAGAGCATCGAGCCATGTCGGACGCCTACGATTATTTTCGCGCACACGCGATCGCCGCCGTCCGCAAGGCGCGGGCGCTGCCCCCCGGGCGTACGAAGCAGAAGCAGCGCACGGTGGCGCGGGTCTATCATCTGCTCTCCAGGGAAGCGGCGCTGGCGCCGAACATCCGTCACTTGGATGATTTTCGCGCGGCACGACGGCTGGAGCGGCAGATCGGCCGTTGATCTCCGGGCCGACGCCGCGACCTGTCCCATGCAAATTCGATCGGCTGCCATTCCACGGGAATAGGCCCGTGCTGAGCTCCGCATAGGTTGACGTCGGCCTCGTCAGCCAGTTGGATGCGCGCGCAACCCGGGGCTTGTCATGACGTTTTCCAGCATCTTCGCGCAGTTCGTCGCGTTCATCGGCGGCATCGCGCTGCAATGGCGCAAGATGACGGGCACCGAGCCCGCGCCGGCCTGGGGCGAGAAGCCCGCCATTCCCGAAGCCAAGCCGCAAGGCGCGATTCCGACCTTGAAGATGCCGACCGCACGCGGCTGGCGCGACGGCGAGAAGCCGATCGCCGCACCCGGGCTCAAGGTCGATGCGTTCGCGACCGGTCTCGACCATCCGCGCTGGATCGAGGTGCTGCCCAATGGCGATGTGCTGATCGCGGAAGCAACCCAGATCGCGGGCGCCCCGCGCAGCGTGTTCCATTATGCGATGCAGGCGACGATGCGCCGCGCCGCCGCGCTGGGCGTCTCCGCCAACCGCATCACGCTGTTGCGCGACAAGGATGGCGATGGCGTCGCCGAAGTTCGCGACGCGTTCATGGAGAATCTCAACCAGCCGTTCGGCATGGCGCTGGTCGGCGACACTTTCTATGTCGGCAACACCGACGGTGTGATGGCCTTCCCTTACGTCTCCAACGCCGACCGCATCACCGCGCCGGGCAAGCGGCTGACGACGTTCAAGCCCGCCGGCCACTGGACGCGCAGCCTGCTCGCCAGTCCCGACGGCAAGAAGCTCTATGCCGGCGTCGGTTCGCTCAGCAACATCGCCGAGATGGGCATGGAGGTCGAGCAAGGCCGCGCCGCGGTCTACGAGCTCGATCTCGTTGCCGGCACGCATCGCATCTTTGCGGCCGGCCTGCGCAATCCCGTGGGCCTTGCCTGGGAGCCGACGACCGGCGTGCTCTGGACCGTCGTCAACGAGCGCGACGGCCTCGGCGACGAGACGCCGCCCGACTATCTCACCTCCGTGCGCGACGGCGGCTTCTACGGCTGGCCCTATTGCTACTGGGGCAAGACGGTGGACGACCGCGTGCCGCAGGATCCGGCGATGGTTGCCAAGGCAATTCAACCGGACTATGCGCTCGGTGGCCACACCGCTTCGCTCGGCCTGTGCTGGATGCCCGCAGGCACCCTGCCCGGCTTCGGCGACGGCATGGTGATCGGCCAGCACGGCTCGTGGAATCGCAGCAAGCTGTCCGGCTACAAGCTGGTGTTCATCCCGTTCGCGAACGGCAAGCCGTCCGGCCCCGGTCGCGACATCCTGTCGGGCTTCCTGTCGCCGGACGAGAAGGAATCCTACGGCCGCCCGGTCGGCGTCGCGATCGGTCCCGACAGGAAATCGCTACTGATGGCCGACGACGTCGGCAACGTGATCTGGCGCGTGACGGGGGCGTAGGAGCTCACGTCCCCACGCACAGCGTGGCGCGCTGCTTGCGGAGCAGCGCGATCACCGACAACGCGGTGATCAGGCCGGTCTTGGGATTCTCGGACGGGATGTTCTCGATGCCCATCGAGAAGCGCGCTGAGTCCGCCTCGACCTCGATGCGGTGAACGTTGCGCGTCACGGTCGGGTCGGCCCAAACCTGGATCTCGGTGCGATCGGGCCCGATGCCCGCGAGCGACAACGCAACGGCGACATTGACGTTGGCCGGAAAGCCCTTTGCCGCTTCGCGCGCGCTGCCCTCGAACAGCTTCAGCGGTTCGCGCAGATTGTCGATGTCGATGTTGTTCTGAACGATGAACGGCGCGCCCTTCAAGCCGTCGATCGGCTTGCGGGTCACCATCTTCACGGAATGGATGGTGCCGATTGCGGCGGCGTTGACGGCATCGAGGCCGATCAGCGCGCCGGTCGGCACCAGGATACGGCCGCCATTGGCGCGGGCGAGATCGACCAGATCGAAATTGTCGAGCAAGCCGCCGACGCTGACTACGACCGCGGCCTTGCCGCGCTTCACCGCAGGCTCGACGATCGCACGCAGCTGGCTGCTCGGCGCGCATTCGACGACGATGTCGGCGGCCTTGCCGAGCTGGTCGAGCGGCAGGATTGTCGGTGGGCGACGCAAGCCGTCGATGAAGGCTTGATGCTTGGCGGGATCCCGCACGGCCACGGCCGCGAGCGACAGGCCCTCGATGCCCTGATCGAGCGCGGTCGCGATCTTGGTGCCGATCGAGCCCAGCCCGGCAATGGCCACCCGCAATTCGCCTGAAGCCGTCTGATCCGTCATCACCATCCCTCTGTCCTGGCCTCTGTCTTGGCCGATGTCATAGCCGCTCACGCCTCCCGCGCATAGCTGCGCAGGCGGGCTTCCAGAACCGCCAGCATGGCATCGCGGGCCGGATCGCGCGAGCCGCGCAGCCAGGCGGCGGCAAGCGGCAACCGGCCCACCGGCCCGCTCTGCCTCAGTCGAAGCGGCACGAAGCGCACACCGGTCACCGCCATCCGTGCGGTCCAGCGCGGCACGATCGCGACCCCGAGCTTCGTTGCCACGAGGTTGATGATGGTCTGCTTCTCGTCGGCGACCTGAACGATGCGCGGCGTCAGGCCGGCCTGTTCGAACAGCTTTATGGTGAGGTCGTGGCTGTGCGGCCGCGAGCGCCGGTCCGGCACCAGCATCGCCTCGTCGGCGATATCCGCCAGCGTGATCGCTTTGCGCCCGGCCAGCGCGTGCCGCCGCGGGAACGCAACGATCGCGCTCTCCTGGAGCAGGCCGCGGAATTCGAGCCGCTTGTCCGGCCGGTCAGGCGGACGGACGAAGGCGAGATCGAGCGCGCCGGTCAAAATCTTCGGCAGCAGCCGGACAGTCTTGTCTTCGAGGAGCTGCACCGCGATGTCAGGATGCCTGACGCGGAAATCGCGCAGGAGCGGCGGCAACAGTCCGGCCGCCGCGCTGTCGATAGCACCGACCCGCAGCCGCCGCGCGGTCCCCGCGCGCGAGCGATTGCGCAGGTTGCTCTCGACCGCCTCGACCTTGGCGAGGATCGTGCGGGCATCGCGCAGCAGCGTCGTGCCGTCCTCGGTGAGCGACACCGCGCGCGTGGTCCGCGCGAACAGCCGAGTGCCCAGGTCTTCCTCCAGCAGCCGGATCTGCCGGCCGAGCGCGGAGGGCAGCATCTGAAGCTGCTGCGCCGCGCGGCCGAAATGCAGCTGCTCGGCCGTCGCCACGAAGCATCGGAGCTGATGCAATTCCATTCGCCGTCCTCTCGCCTCGCCCGACCGCGCTTGAGACTTGCGCGAGGTCGTCATGCCCGGGCTTGTCCTGGGCATCCACGTTCTTGGGCCGCGGGGAAAGGCGTGGATGGCCGGGTCAAGCCCGGCCATGACGCCGTGGCGACCTCCCGATGATTATATCATTTTTTTGTATAAACCAGCGCCGATTGAGTTTGCCCGGCACTCCCGTCTAGATTCGCCAGCGACGCCGACGGCCGGATATGCCGGCGCGGTCTCTCAAACGGAGCCTTCCCATGCGCACCCATTCGATCGCAGCCATCCCCGCCGACGGCATCGGCCCCGAGGTGATCTCGGCCGGCGTCCGCGTGCTGGAGGCTCTCGCAAAACGCAGTGGCGATCTCGCCTTCAACGTCAAGACGTTCGACTGGGGCTCGGATTATTACAAGAAGCACGGCGTGATGATGCCGGCGGACGGCCTCAGCGAGCTGAAGAAGTTCGACGCGATCTATTTCGGCGCGGTCGGCGCCCCCGACGTGCCCGACCACATCACGCTGTGGGGCCTGCGCCTGCCGATCTGCCAGGGTTTTGACCAATACGCCAATGTGCGGCCGACCAAGATCCTGCCGGGCGTCGCCTCGCCGCTGCGCAATGTCGGCGTCGGCGATCTCGACTGGGTGATCGTGCGCGAGAACTCGGAAGGCGAATATGCCGGCATGGGCGGCCGCGCCCACAAGGGCCTGCCGGAAGAGGTCGGCACCGAAGTCGCCGTCTTCACCCGCGTCGGCGTCACGCGGATCATGCGCTATGCGTTCCAGCTCGCGCGGTCGCGCCCGCGCAAGCTGCTGACCGTCGTGACCAAGTCGAACGCGCAGCGCCACGGCATGGTGATGTGGGACGAGATCGCGGCCGAGGTCGCCGGCGAATTCCCTGACGTGACCTGGGACAAGATGCTGGTCGACGCCATGACGGTGCGCATGACGCTGCATCCGAAGAGCCTCGACACCATCGTCGCAACCAATCTCCACGCCGACATCCTCTCCGATCTCGCCGGCGCGCTGGCTGGAAGCCTCGGCGTCGCCCCGACCGGAAACATCGATCCGCAGCGCCGCTTCCCCTCGATGTTCGAGCCGATCCACGGCTCGGCGTTCGACATCACCGGCAAGGGCATCGCCAACCCGGTCGCGACGTTCTGGACCGGCGCGCAGATGCTCGAGCATCTCGGCGAGAAGGATGCCGCCTTACGGCTGATGGCCGCCGTCGAGCGTGTCTGCGCCGCGGGCGTGCTGACGCCGGATGTGGGCGGCAAGGCGACCACGAAGGAGGTCACGGACGCCGTGATCGATGCGATCCACGGATCGAATGTTTGATGACGGCTCTACGTCATGGCCGGGCTAGTCCCGGCCATCCACGATCTTTCGTCCCGCACAAGAACGTGGATGCCCGGGACTAGCCCGGGCATGACGAGTTTGCGGAACGACTGCTCACTCGACAAGCACTGCGTTCCTCGGCGACAAGAGGGCCTCTTATTTTCGTCCAGCCGTCGCCGGAGCTGGCGAAGGAACCGCCATCGCGGCGGGCGGCTCGGGCGGTGTCAGATGGCGGGGGACGATGATGGTCTGGCCCGGCGTCAGCTGCGCGTTCTCGGGCAGCGAGTTGCTCTGCGCCAGCGTCCACAGCGGCACGCGGTTGGCTGCGGCGATGCTCTCCATGGTGTCGCCGCGGCGCACCGGCACCCGCACGCCGCTGTCCCACAGTTCGACCAGCGTATCCGCCGGCACGAGATAGCGCAGCGGCACGGCATCGGCCTGCGTTTGCGGCGGAATGCGCGGCAGCTGCGTCACCATCTCGACGATCTGACGATGGATATCGTCGGACTTCTCGATGTTGATGTGGGTGACGCGAGCGTTCCGCTTGAGGTCATAGCTGGCGTAATGGCCGCGAAAGCCGGGAACAGCCACGACGTCGCCGCCGCCGAGCACGCTGTCGGACAGGAAGATGTTAATGAAGCGCTCGACGTTGAGGGGGACATCGCCGGTCGCTTGCGCGGGATCGATGGCGATGACGAGGCTGATCGGGATGTTCTCCTTGGCCGCCATCTCGGAGATGACGATCGAGCACAGCCCGCCCATGGAATGGCCCATCAGCACGATCGGCGCCGGCGATTCCTTATAGCTGGAGATGGCGCGATCGCCGATCCACCGGCAGATGGTGAATTCGTAGACGTTGGCCGAGAAGCCGGCCTTCGTTAGCTTCTCTTCGAGCCGATCCATGCCGGTCGAGAAGATCGGGCCCATAGCGCCGCGGAACAGGTAGATTTTTGGCGGCGGCAACGGCTCGAACGGCGGAGGCGCGGCGGGGGCGGTCGCGTTGGTCTTGGACTTCGGCGGTGAGGCAGCGGCCATGCCACTGCTCAAGGCGAGCAGCAAGATCGCTGCCAGCGCGAGAAGTCGCCTCGAATGAATCATCAGTCCAGCAGTCCCACCACGGGAGGCAGCGGCCTCCCCTGCCGGGCTTAGTGACCACCGATTGGGTGGATTTTGGGGCACGGAACCGACCATCTCTCGTCCGGCGCCCTCTCCGGCTGCCGCGCCGCGGGACGTGGCTGCGACCGTCGGCCTCAGGCGGGCCTCTCCCGGGCTAAAGCGGCAGCAGCCGATTGAGCAATTCGAGCAGGGTGCGTTGCTCCGCCTCGGTGAGCGGGGCCAGCATCTTCCGATTATACGGCCCCGTCAGGCTTGCCCCGTCCTGAATGAGCTTGGCGCCCTTCGGCGTAAGCATCAACTCGACCGCGCGGCGGTCGGATTTCGAGCGGTTACGCTTGATGAAGCCGGACGATTCCAGCTCGTTCAGGATCTTGATCAGGTTCGGCAGGCGCAGGCGGAGCAGGCTGGCAAGGCTGCTGGGGGGAACGCCCGGATTGTCGCGAATGACGACGAATATCGCGTAGGTCGCCGGCGTCAGGCCCAGTGCGGCGAACTCCTCGTAGAAGCCTTCGAAGAACTTCAGCTGCGCGAGCCGCAGCATGAAGCCGGGCGTGCGCTGCAGCGCGCGCAAGTCCAGTGACGCCCATGGGAGGGACACAATGAACAGCAAATTCCTGCATAAACTGTGCATGGTGGCCGCGGTGCTGACCGCCGCACCGGCCTTGGCCCAGGACGTCGTGAAGATCGGCATCCTGAACGATCAATCGGGGCCGTTCGCGAGCTATCAGGGCATCGGCTCGGTCGTCGCCGCCAAGATGGCCGTCGAGGACTATGGCGGAAAGGCCGCCGGCAAGCCGGTGGAAGTCGTTGCGGCGGACCATCAGAACAAGACGGACATCGGCATCGGTATCGCCCGGCGCTGGTACGAGAACGAGAGCGTCGATGCGATCTTCGACATTCCGAACTCGTCGATTGCGCTCGCCGTGGCCGGCATGAGCGCCGAGAAGAACAAGGTCTTCGTCGGCTCGGGCGCCGGCACGGTACTGCTGACCGGGGAGAAGTGCACGCCAAACACCGTGCACTGGACCTACGACACCTATTCCTACGGGCGCGGCCTCGGCAAGGCCATCGTGCAGCAGGGCGGCAAGAAATGGTTCTTCATCACCGCGGATTACGCGTTCGGCCATGATCTGGAAAAGCAGGCCGCGGAAGCCGTGAAAGCGTCCGGCGGTGAGGTGCTCGGCAGCGTGCGGCATCCGTTGGGCACGGCTGATTACGCCTCATTCCTGCTCCAGGCCCAGGCGTCGGGTGCGAGCGTCATCGCATTCGCCAATGCGGGGGACGATACCATCGCCTCGATGAAGCAGGCCGCCGAGTTCGGGCTGACGAAGGATCACAAGCTGGTCGGATTGATCCTCGGCATGAACGGCCTTCCCGCGCTTGGGCTCAAGTTTGCGCAGGGCGCGCAGATCATGAATCCGTTCTACTGGGATCTGACCGACGGCACGCGTGCTTTCGCGAAGCGCTTCGCCGAACGCATTCCCTCGAAGGCCTATCCGAACGACATGCAGGCCGGCGTCTATGCCTCGGTCATCCACTACCTCAAGGCGGTCGACAAGGCCGGCGGCGCCAAGGACGGCAAGGCCGTGGTCGCGACGATGAAGCAGATGCCGACCGACGATCAGTTGTTCGGCAACGGCTACATCCGCAAGGACGGCCGCAAGATCCATCCGCTCTACCTGTTGCAGGTCAAGGCTCCCGAGGAATCGAATTCGTCCTGGGATCTGCTGAAGGTCGTTGCCACGATCAAGGGCGAGGACGCGTTCCGGTCCGAGAGTGACGGTCAGTGCCCGCTCGCAAAGCAATAGCGGTTCGGAGCTGACCATGAGCGGCATTGCATCCAGTCCGGTCGATCCGTTCGCGCCCGGCTTTCTGACGGATCCCTATCCCGCCTATGAGGCGCTGCGCGCAATCGGGCCGGTGTTCGAAGTGGAGCGCTACGGCGTGTGGGCCATGGCGCGCAATGCCGAGGTCGAAGCGGCCCTGAAGGACTGGAAAACGTTCATCAGTGGCGAGGGCGTCGGGCTGAACGGGATGAACCCGGCGCTGCCAAAGCCGCTGACCCTGCAGATCGATCCGCCCGACCACGACAAGGGCCGCCGCGTGCTCGGCCGCACGCTGTCTCCGGGCGTCGCAAGGAAGCTGCGCGAGACGTTCCAGCGCGAAGCAGAGAGGAAGGTCTCGGAGCTGATCGACAAAGGCACGTTCGATGCCGTGACCGATCTTGCGGAAGCCTACCCGATGAAGGTGTTTCCGGACGCGATCGGCATCCGCCCCGATGGGCGCGAGAAGCTGCTCGCCTGGAGCACGTTCGTATTCAACAGCTTCGGCCCGGAGAACGAGATCCTCGCGGCGTCGCGGAAGGACGGCCTCGCGGCGCAGAGCTGGATCATGGAATGTTGTGCGCGCGATGCGCTACGGCCCGACAGCCTCGGCATGATGATCTACCAGGCGGCCGATGAGGGCGAGATCACCGAGCACGAGGCGACGCATCTGGTGCGGCCGTTCCTCACGGCCGGGATCGACACCACCGTCAATGGCATCGGCAATACCCTGCTCGCGCTCGCCACCCATCCGGACGAATATCGCAAGCTGCACGAGAAACCAGAGCTGGCACGCAACGCCTTCGAGGAAGGTCTGCGCTACGATTCACCGGTGCAGACGTTTTTTCGTACCACCTCGCGCGATGCCGAGATCGGCGGCGGCATGATCCCGGCGCACCGCAAGGTGCTGCTGTTCATGGCCTCCGCCAATCGCGATCCCGCGCGCTGGGACAAGCCGGCCCGTTTCGACGTGGAGCGGGTTGCGACCGGCCATGTCGGCTTCGGCGCAGGCATACACGCCTGCGTCGGCCAGATGATCGCGCGTCTGGAGGGCGAATTGATCTTCGGCGAGCTCGCAAGGCGCGTGAAGACGATCGAGCTCGCGGCGGAGCCGAAGCGCAGGCTCAACAATTCCCTGCGCGGGCTGGAGAGCATGCCGGTTCGCGTAACGCCAGCTTAGGCGGGCATCACGCGGTAGGATGCGCGACGGCTCAATTCCTCGCCGGATCCGTTGCCGCCGCCGCGCGTGCGGGCCGCGGCGCAGCGGGTTCGGCGACTCGCGCAGCCGGGGCGCGCGAGCGCATGATGGCGGCGTCGATCTCGGCGATGACGCGGCGCTGGATCGCCTCGTTCTTGTCGATCGAGATGTGGCCGACGCCACTGCCGCGGATGTCGACATTGTCGAGCTTGCCGCGGAACCCGGCCGCGGCCCGCACCGGCTCGCCGGGGCCATCGCCGATATAGATGTTGATGTAGCGTTCCGCGCCGGTCGAGAGCTTGGTCTTGAACACGGAGTCGAGGCCGATCGCGAGCTTCACGGGCACGCCGAGCTGGTTGAGCTTGGCGATCATGTCGGGCAGCGCGGTCGCACCCGAGGAATGGCCGACCAGGATGATGGTCTTGAGCCGACCGGCCTTGTAGGCAGCCGCCGCTTCATCGGCGAGCGAGGACCAGGACACGAAATTGGCGACGGTCACCGGAACGCCCTGCGCCTGGAGCCGGGCGCCGATGGTGTCGAGGCCGAGCGAGAAGATGTTGAGCACGCCGCGGAGCAGATAGACATGCGTGGTCGCCGCCGCGGCCTGGCTCGGCGCGGCCTTGGCAGTGGTCGGGCTGATGGCAACAGCTGACAGCAGGAGCAGGCCCATCGCCCAAACACGGAGGGCGGACAATTGGCTGGCGCCGGCGGTGTGACGGCCGTTCGGTCTCATCGATCTTTTCCCTGGAGACAATACGCTTCGCGATTGGCCGGAATCGTAGCCACGGCGCGCTCGCAGACGCAACAAAGAGGCGCGTGAGCGCCAATCTTAGCAGCAAGCCGTGACCATCGCGCAACACTTGCCCGGAACCTGCCACTAAAGCGCCTGTTTTGAGACCATTTTTCTCCGGGGAATTGCGGAGGGACAATGGCGTTCCTATTTCAGGGCTCCGCCGACCTGTCCTCCTGGATGGTCCGGCCCCTCCCCCAGCCTTTGCTCCTCAGCCTTGCGGCCATCATGTCTTCCATCATTTCCGTCGCCAATCTGTCGAAGACCTATGGGTCCGGCTTCAAGGCGCTCAAGAACGTCAATCTCGACATCAAGCGCGGCGAGATTTTTGCGCTGCTCGGCCCCAACGGCGCCGGCAAGACCACGCTGATCTCGATCATTTGCGGCATCGCCAATCCGAGCGAAGGCCGCGTCCTGGTCGGCGGCGAGGACATCCAGACCTCCTACCGCAAGGCGCGCTCGCTGATCGGCCTCGTGCCGCAGGAATTGCACACCGACGCCTTCGAGAGCGTGTGGGCGACCGTGAGCTTCTCCCGCGGCCTGTTCGGCAAGCCGAAGAACCCCGATCACATCGAGAAGGTGCTGAAGGCCCTCTCGCTGTGGGACAAGAAGGACAACAAGATCATCACGCTCTCCGGCGGGATGAAGCGCCGCGTGATGATCGCCAAGGCATTGTCGCACGAGCCGCAGATCCTGTTCCTGGACGAGCCGACCGCCGGCGTCGACGTCGAGCTGCGCAAGGGCATGTGGGAGGTGGTACGCGGGCTTCAGCAATCCGGCGTCACCATCATCCTCACCACGCATTACATCGAGGAAGCCGAGGAGATGGCCGACCGCATCGGCGTCATCAACAAGGGCGAGATCGTGCTGGTCGAAGACAAGACCACCTTGATGCAGAAGCTGGGCAAGAAGCGGCTGACGCTGCATCTGCAGAACAAGGTGACGGCGTTGCCGGAAAGCCTCAGCCAATACGAGCTCGAGCTCTGCGACGGCGGCGCGACGCTGGTCTACGATTACGACACCCAGGGCGAGCGCACCGGCATCACCAGCCTGCTCGGCGATTTGCGCGCCGCCGGCATCCGCTTCAACGACCTCGACACGACGCAATCGTCGCTCGAGGACATCTTCGTCGACCTCGTGAGGACGTCATGAACCACCGCGCCATTCGCGCCATCTACCTGTTCGAAATGGCGCGCACCTGGCGGACACTGCTGCAAAGCATCGTCTCGCCGGTGGTCTCGACCTCGCTCTATTTCGTGGTGTTCGGCGCTGCGATCGGCTCGCGCATCAGCGAGGTCGAGGGCGTCAGCTACGGCACCTTCATCGTGCCGGGCCTGATCATGCTCTCGGTGCTGACGCAGAGCATCGCCAACGCCTCCTTCGGCATCTACTTCCCGAAATTCACCGGCACGATCTACGAGATCCTGTCGGCGCCGATCTCCTATTTCGAGATCGTGCTCGGCTATGTCGGCGCCGCCGCCACCAAGTCGATCATCCTCGGTCTAATCATCCTGGCGACCGCCGGGCTCTTCGTTCCATTGCATATCCAGCATCCGGTCTGGATGCTGGCCTTCCTGGTGCTGACGGCGGTGACGTTCAGCCTGTTCGGCTTCATCATCGGCATCTGGGCCGACGGATTCGAGAAGCTGCAGATGATTCCGATGCTGGTGGTGACGCCGCTCACCTTCCTCGGCGGCAGCTTCTATTCCATCGACATGCTGCCGCCGACATGGCGCACGGTCGCGCTGCTCAACCCGGTCGTCTATCTGATCTCCGGCTTCCGCTGGAGCTTTTACGAGATCGCCGACGTCAGCGTGTCCGTCAGCATCGGCATGACGTTGGCCTTCCTGGTGATCTGCCTGGTCGTGATCTGGTGGATTTTCCGAACCGGATACCGGCTCAAGAACTGACCACGCGGCGCTCGCGAAAATGTCAGCGCCGCCGGCCGGCGCGGCACAAAGCGGCCTTGCTTACGCCTGCCATCACGATAACGATGGACAGGCTGGCCGCTGGAACCAACGCCGGGCTGCAGGCATAATGCACGCCGGGGGACGGAGAGCCGCGGCGCTAAGCATGAACAGGCCGGAGGCCAGAAGTCAGATGCGTTCGTTTTTTATTGCTCTCACATCCCTGATGCTTTTGAGCGCGGGCACCGCGCAGGCCAAGGTCGAGATCACCGTCGACAAGGACAATCAGCAGATGACCGTCGCCGTCGACGGGGTCGCGCGCTACCGCTGGCCGGTGTCGACCGGCCTCCCCTCGCGCGAGACGCCGAACGGCGCCTTCCGGGCCTTCCGCATGGAAGAGGATCACTACTCCAAGGAATTCGACGACGCGCCGATGCCGCACGCGATCTTCTTCACCAAGGTCGGGCACGCCATCCACGGCACGGACTCGGTCGGCCGGCTCGGCTCGCCGGCATCCCATGGCTGCGTGCGCCTGTCGCGCCAGAATGCCTCGACGCTCTATGCGCTGGTGCAGCAGCAGGGCGTGCTCAACACCACGGTGACGCTGACCGGCTCGGCCCAGGTGGCGCTGGCGCGCAATCCGCGCGGCCGCAACAACACTGCGGTCGCCCGCGCCCCGCAGCCGGGCGAAGACCAATACGCCACCACCGGCGCCCCCGTGGACCTGACCCCGCCGGCGCAGCCCGCGCGGCGCTACATGCCGCAGGACGACAATTACATCTACCCGGCCGACGGCAGCGACACCGGCGCGCGCTATCCGGCGCCGCGCTCGGCCACCCGCCCGCTCTACGACGCGCAGGTCTATCAGCAGCAGCCGCGGCCCTATTACGACCAGGGCTACGGCCAGCAGGGCTATTACTATCAGCCGCAGCCGCGGCAGGTTTATCAGCCGCGCGGCTACTACTATCAGAACTGACGCGGCGACCATCAACTGCCTTAACCGTCGAGGCACCATGCCATCACGTGCCACGACAATCCCGGTGCTGCTCTCGCTGCTCACTGCCGGACAAGTCACGGGATCTGATTTGGCCTTCGACCTCGAGGCACATCGCGGCGGGCGGGCGCTGCTGCCGGAAAACACCCTGCCCGCCTTCGCCCATTCGCTGACGATGGGCGTGGACACGCTGGAGCTCGACGTCGGCGTCACCGCCGACGGCGAAGTCATCGTCGCGCATGAGCGCGGGCTCAATCCCGATCTGGCACGGCGGCCCGATGGCGCCTACATCGCTCCGCCCGGCACGCCGTTCGTGAAATTGCGGCTCGACGAGATCAGGACCTATGACGTCGGCCAGATTCGGCCGGACAGTGCCTATGCGAAACAATTTCCGGGCCAGCGTGCCGTCCCGGGGACTCGCATTCCCACCTTGCGCGAGCTGTTCGCGCTGGTGCGCAAGTCCGGCAACAGGCAAGTGCGCTTCAACATCGAGACCAAGATCGATCCGAACCGTCCCGATGAAACGCTTGATCCGCAAGAATTCGTCGCGAAGCTGCTCGGGGTGATCGAGACCGAGGGAGTCTCCGATCGCGTCATGATCCAGTCGTTCGACTGGCGAACCTTGCGTCGCGTCCAGCAGCAGGCGCCGAACATCCCGACCGCGTACCTGACGATCCAGCGCAGCCTGGCTCCGACGGTAGCGCTCGACAAGGCGACAAACTGGACGGCGGGGTTCAACCCGGCCGATCACGCCGGCTCGCTGCCGCGCACGATCAAGGCTGCGGGCGGCGCGATCTGGTCGCCCTATTTCGGCGACGTGACCGCGCCTCTGGTCTCCGAGGCCCACGCGCTCGGACTGCGCGTCGTGGTGTGGACGGTGAACAAGCGCGAGGACATGACGCGCATGATCGAGCTCGGCGTCGACGGCATCATCTCGGACAGGCCGGATCTATTACGAGAGGTGGCCGGCGCTAAGGGAATTGCGCTGCCGGTGGGGACGCCCGTGGCGCCGTAGTTGCGATGCCTCGTAGCCCGGATGGAGCGCAGCGAAATCCGGGACAGTACCACGCCGGGAGCGCCCCCGGATTGCGCTTCGCTGCATCCGGGCTACGAAGAGAGCCCTACTCGCCGTCCTTCCAACGCCGATACAGCGCGCCCAGGATGTTCGAATAGTCATCGGTCCAGACCCGCACCCTGTCGTCGGCTTCGGTCTGTTCCCATTGCTTGGAGGACGCGAGCCTGCCGATGTCGGCCTCCTCGCGCGCGGAGATGACGACGTCGGTGGAGAAGATGTAGTCACCATCGCGCCCGGAATCCTCGTTGAAGACCCAGCTCTTGAGATCATTGGCGTCCGCGATACCGACGACGACGGTTTCGAGATCCAGATGCCGGTTCGAGACGTGCATCACCACGGCACCGTGCGGCGCGAGCTTCTCCTTGTAGATCTTCATCGCCTCTTCGGTCGCAAGATGGATCGGGATCGCGTCGGACGAATAGGCGTCGACGATGACGAGATCATAGGCGCCGTCGGGCTCCTTGGCGAAGGTGAGGCGCGCATCGCCGATGACGGGCTTCATGTCGGGCATGCAGCTCGAGATGTAGCGGAAATTCCTCGGGTCGCGCGCCGCGTCGACCATGGACTGATCGATCTCGAAAAAGGTCCAGTCCTCCCCCCGCTCGGCGGCGCAGGCGAGCGTGCCGGAGCCGACGCCGATCGCGGCGACCTTCAGCGGCGCGCCCTTGCGCTCGCGGATCGCGCTGACGGCCTGACCGATGCCGCCGTCCTTGTGATAATAGGTGATCGGCTCGGGCCGGCCGGCAACAGGCGTGCCGTCATTGTTGCGGAAACGCTCGGCGCCATGAATGGTGGTGCCGTGCATCAGCACGTGGAAATAACCGCCCGGCGTCACCACGATCTTGTGCACGCCGAAGAAGCTGCGCACGGTCGTGACGCGGCCCTCGTCCGCGGGATAGACGCGGATCAACGCCAGCGCCAGCACGACGGTGGCAAAGATCTTCCAGCGCCCGGCATTGAGGATCAGCGCGAGCAGCGCGGCGAGCACGCCGACGGCGCCGGCGACCCAGACACGATGATCCTCGAACCAGGTCGAGAGGCCACCGGTCGTATATGACGGCGCGATGAGCGCCACCGCGAGCGCGGCGAGCGCCAGCCAGTACCATTTGACGATTGCGGCCAGCCGCTCATTCGCGGACGGACGGCACAGCGCGGCAAGCGCGATCAGGATCGGATATTCGGCGATCCACGAGAAGGTGAAGGGCGCAACCAGCCCCGCGAACAAGCCGCCGACCATGCCGCCGAACGACAACGCGACATAGAAGCCGGTGAGATATTTGGCGGCAGGCCGCGTCCGCGCCAGCTCGCCGTGGCAGGCCATGGCGATGACGAAGAAGCAGAGTTGATGTCCGCCGAGGGTCAGCAGCAGGTTCTGCTCGCCGCCGAAAGCCAGCAGGACGACGACGCCCGCAATCGCGACCGGCTGGAGCATCAGCATCCATTTGTGCGGCAGCAGCGGCCGCGACTGGAACACGACGACCCAGGTCAAGAGGTAAAGCGACAGCGGCAGCACCCACAAAAGCGGCGCCGCCGCGACGTCGGTCGAGATATGCGCGGTGACGGCGATGAGCAGGCCCGATGGCACGGCGGCGAGGAAGATCCAGCGCAGCCGCGTCAAGAGGCCGGGCGCGGGTGCATTCACGTCCTCGGCCCGCGTGTCGGTCAGCGCCAACTTCGGCGAACGCAACAACAGCACGCCGCAGGCGCCGATGAGGAGGATCAGCAGGCCATAGCCACCGGTCCAGAACCGGTTCTGCATCTGCAGCGTGAACATCGGCTCCAGCAGGAACGGATAGGACAACAGCGCGAGGAAGCTGCCGACATTGGAGGAGGCGTAGAGGAAATAGGGATCGTGGCCGGCCGGATGGCCGGTGCGGACGAACCAAGCCTGCAGCAGCGGATTGTTCGCGGCGAGCGCAAAGAACGGCAGCCCGATCGAGACCGCGAACAGGGCGAGCAGCCAGACTGCGTAGCCCGAAGCCGGCGGCTCGCCATAGGCGGAGGCGATGCCGAGCGGCAGCGTGGCGAAGGCGGCGAACAGCAGCACCAGATGTACCGCGACGGGGACGATCCGGTTCCGCGCCTGCATCAGCAGATGCGCATAGGCATAGCCGGCCAGCAGCAGCGACTGGAAGAACACCATGGCCACCGACCACACCGCCGGCGAGCCGCCGAGCCGCGGCAGCACCATCTTGGTGAACAGCGGCTGAACCGAGAACAGCAGCAGCGCGCTGACGAAGATCGCAGCGGTGTAGACCGTCAGCAGCAGCCGGTTGCGCGACGACGACGGCTGCTCCGTGGCGGCGGGTTGCACGATCGAATCCATGAATGCTCCGGCTCAAACCCCGGCGAGCGCCGGATCGCGCGCAATGGAGCACAAGGCGCCTGGACGGGCAATAAAGTGTGGCGTGATGTTGCAGCAAGGAATGCTTGATATAAGAGGGTCGTTCCGGGCGATGCAAAGCATCGAACCCGGAACCTCGAGATTCTCCGGTGCGGAGCCCGCATCATAGTTCGGCTCTGCCGAGTAGCCCCGGAATTATGCCAAGGAAGTCATGACCGATACGGACGTCATCATCATCGGCGCGGGACATAACGGCCTCACCTGCGCGACCTATCTGGCGATGGCGGGCCTGCGCGTGCGCGTGGTCGAGCGGCGCAAGGTGGTCGGCGGTGCCGCGGTGACGGAGGAGTTTCACCCCGGCTTTCGCAATTCTGTCGCCGCCTACACCGTGAGCCTGCTCAATCCGCAGGTGATCCGTGACCTCAAGCTTGCCGAGCAGGGCCTGCGCATCGTCGAGCGGCGTGCGCAGAATTTTCTGCCCGCGCCAGACGGCAGCTATCTCCTCACCGGCGAGGGGCGAACGAAAGCCTCGGTGGCGCGGCTCAGCGCGCATGATGCGGAAGCGCTCGACGGCTTCGCGCGCGAGCTGGAAGACATTGCCGACGTGCTCAGGCGGTTCGTGCTCCGCGCGCCGCCGAACCTGCTCGACGGTTTTGGCACCAACGCGGTCCGCGAGGCCGTGAACGCTTTGCAGAGCGCCAACATTCTGCGCGGCCTGACGCTGGAACAAAGCCGCAGCCTGCTCGATCTGTTCACGCGCTCGGCCGGCGAGATGCTGGACGAACGTTTCGAGCACGATCTGGTCAAGGCGCTGTTCGGCTTCGACGCCATCGTCGGCAATTATGCCAGCCCCTACGCCGCCGGCTCGGCCTATGTGATGCTGCATCACGCGTTCGGGGAGGTGAACGGCAAGAAGGGCGTGTGGGGCCACGCCATCGGCGGCATGGGCGCGATCACGCAGGCGATGGCGCGCGCGGCACGCGACCGTGGCGTCGTGATCGACACGGATGCCGGTGTGCGCGAGGTCATCGTCGAGCGCGACCGCGCCGTCGGAATCGTGCTGGAGAACGGCTCTGCGATCCGCGCGAAATATGTCGCGGCCAATGTCAATCCAAAGCTGCTCTACACGCGCCTGATCGCGGCCGATGCTCTGCCTGCGGACTTCCTCGCCCGCATCCGGCATTGGAAGAACGGCTCCGGCACCTTCCGGATGAATGTGGCGCTGGACCGCCTGCCCTCCTTCACGGCGCTCTCAGGCGAGGGCGATCACCTCACCTCCGGCATCATCCTGGCGCCGAGCCTCGGCTATATGGACCGTGCCTGGCTCGACGCGCGCGCCCAGGGCTGGAGCCGCGAGCCCGTGGTGGAGATGCTGATCCCCTCGACGCTCGACGACACGCTGGCCCCGGCCGGCAAGCATGTCGCGAGCCTGTTCTGTCAGCATGTCGCACCAGGGCTTCCCTATGGAAAGTCGTGGGACGACCATCGCGACGAGGTCGCCGATCTCATGATCGCGACGGTGGATAAATACGCCCCGGGCTTCGCGGCGAGCGTGCTCGGCCGTCAGATCCTGTCTCCGCTCGACCTCGAGCGGCAATTCGGGCTGCTCGGCGGCGACATCTTCCACGGCGCGCTGACATTGAACCAGTTGTTCTCGGCGCGGCCGATGCTGGGCCACGCCGATTATCGCGGGCCGCTGAGAGGCCTCTACCATTGCGGATCCGGCGCCCATCCCGGCGGCGGCGTCACCGGCGCCCCCGGCCATAACGCCGCGCAGGCCATCCTGCGGGATCACCGCGCCCTGTTCGGAAGCCGTGGATAGGGCTGTGGATTGGTTGTGGACAGGCTGTCGAAAGGCCTGTGAGCGGCCAGAGGAGGCCTGGGCGATACGGCCAGGAGCGATCCTGGGGAAAGCCGGTGGGAAATCGGCGGGGCGATCAGGGGAAAAGTGGTGGACAAAGTCCGGACAAGCAGGCGGATAAGCTGTGAAGTCGGGCTGCAAAAACGACCTCGCCCGCCAGGGGAAACCCCTAGCGGGCGGTGATCAGGAACAGCCTTTGAAGAAAATAGCCCCCGCTGGGAAATGGCGGCGGAAATTACTTCAAGGAGGTGCTAATCGAAGTGAACTTCTCGTTCATGGTGGTGCCCAGGCCGTTCACCACGGTAATGATCGCCAGGGCGATACCCGCGGCGATCAGGCCGTATTCGATCGCGGTTGCACCGGACTCATCCGACCAGAACTTCTGAATCATGCGCTTCAAGACTCGCCTCCGTTTCAATTCAAAGCTGCGTGGACTTGCTTGTACATCCGAAAATATACGGGCCACACACTGCAGGCGCGTTAATATGGGAACCTCAACTTGTCCGAAAACTGGGCAGCAAAAGTTCCAAAAATTGAACGCGACGGAACCCTGAATGCAGCCTTCCCCGACCTATCGCGCCAGCTTTTCGACCGGCAGCGAAGCCGACGCCAAGCGCGTCGTCGACGTGCTCACCGAGGTCTTTTTCGACGGCGATGCGGCGGTCGCCGCGTTCGAACGGCCTGACGGACGCTGGGACGTCACGTTGCATTTCGCCGCAGCGCCCGATCAGGCATGGCTGCGCGAACTCGTTGCAACTTCAGCAGGAAATGAGATCGCGGCGACGCTCGTCTTCGACACTGTCGAAGCCAAGGACTGGGTCAAAGCCAGCCTTGAAGATCTCGTCCCGGTGCCGGCCGGCCGCTTCGTCGTGCACGGCAGCCACGATCGCGACCGTGTGGCGCCGAACAAGCTTGCCATCGAGATCGAGGCGGCGCTCGCCTTCGGCACCGGTCACCATGGCACGACGCGCGGCTGTTTACTTCTGCTTGACCATGTCCTGAAGAGCTCCCGCCCAAGGAGCCTGCTCGATCTCGGCACCGGCACGGGCGTGCTGGCGATCGCGGCGGCGAAGGCGCTGCATCGCGCGGTGCTCGCTTCCGACATCGATCCGCCATCGGTCCGGGTGGCCGCCGAGAACGCCACGCTGAACGAAGTTGGCAACCATGTGCGGGTGATCCGCGCGACCGGCTTTGCCGCGCCAGATTTTGCGCGTGCAGGCCCGTTCGACCTGGTGCTCGCCAATATCCTTGCCAATCCGTTGCGGCAATTGGCGAGCCCGATGACGTGGCACCTTGCGCCTGGCGCCCGCGTCATCCTCTCCGGCCTCTTGACGCACCAGGCGCCCGCCGTGATCGCCGCCTACCGCGCCCGCGGCCTCGCGCCGGTGAAGCATCTGCGCATCGAGGGGTGGAGCAGTCTGCTGCTGAGGAAGGTGGGATGAACTAACCGCGTCGCGACGGCGGTGCGCTCCCTCGCCGCGCTACTCGGCCGGCTTCTCGTCGCGGCGTGACGCGCGCTTGCCCCGCAAGGCGCGTTTGGCGCGGCGCTCGGCGAAACGGTCGATCATCTGGCTGATGAGGCCGCGCGGCTTCTTTGTTACTGCCGCTGTCGGAGCGCGGCGCGCCGGCGGCGAAATCTTCTCAAAGGTGAACGCTGGCATTGTGTGTCCCCTCGCCGTTGAGATGAACCACCCGCTCGAATTTCCCTGTTATCCGGACGAAGCGCAACTGCCGCATCCTTTACTCCACTCAATTCGAATGGAACTATTTCAAGCACAGTCCATGCCAGATGCGACGCAAATGCGTCTACATTGCGGACTGATCTCCATGATCCTAAAGTGATCCACCATGTTCGAAGCGCACTTCCAGACATTCGAGGAGCCGGAGGCCGGCGTCGCGTTGGCGGCACGACTGGCCGCACTTCGCGAAGAACTTGCCCGTCGCAAGTTGACCGGCTTCGTCGTGCCACGTGCCGATCAGCAGCAGAACGAATATGTGCCGCCATCGGAAGAGCGGCTCGCCTGGCTGACCGGCTTTACCGGCTCGGCGGGACTAGCAGTGGTTCTGCCGCAGGAGGCTGCGCTGTTCGTCGACGGCCGCTACACGCTGCAGGCGGCCAAGCAGGTCGATGCCAAGGCATGGGTAGTGGAATCGCTGATCGACCCGCCGCCGGAGAGCTGGGTGGCGGCGCATCTGAAAGCCGGCGACCGCCTCGGATTTGATCCGTGGCTGCACACTTTTTCGGCAGCCGAGCGATTGTCCGCCGCCTGCACCAAGGCCGGGGCCGAGCTGGTCGCGGTCGACAGCAATCCGATCGACGCGATCTGGCAGGACCGGCCGCAGCCGCCGATCGCCCCCGTCGCGGTGCACAGCCTTCAGCACGCCGGTATCACTGAAGCGGAGAAGCTGACCCAGATCAGGGCCGAGATCGCCAAGCTCGGCACCGATGCCTTGGTGCTGTCGGACAGTCACGCGGTGGCCTGGACCTTCAACATCCGCGGCGCCGACGTCGCCCATACGCCGCTGCCACTGTCCTACGCGCTGGTGCCGAAGGACGGCCGTCCCACCATCTTCATCGACCACCGGAAGCTCTCCAACCTCACACGCGACCATCTCGAGCAGTCCGCTGACGTGCGCGAACCGGACGCCATGGCGCCGACGTTGATGGCGCTGGCCAAGAGCGGTGCGGCCATTGCGCTCGACAATGCCACAGCGGCCGACGCACTCAGCCGCCTGATCAGCGGGGCCGGCGGCAAGCCGGTGCGCGGCAGCGATCCGGTTGCACTGCTCAAGGCGGTCAAGAACGCGACCGAGATCAAGGGCACCAAGACGGCTCATTTGCGCGACGCCGTGGCGCTGGCGCGCTTCCTCGCATGGATCGATCGCGAGGCGCCAAGCGGCAAGCTCACCGAGATCGACGCGGTCGAGGCGCTGGAAACCTTCCGCCGCGACACCGGCGCGCTCAGGGACGTCTCGTTCCCGACCATCTCCGGCACCGGCCCGAACGGCGCCATCGTGCATTACCGCGTCACCCGCAAGAGCAACCGGCGGATCGCGCCCGGCGATCTCCTGCTGATCGATTCCGGCGCGCAATATGAAGACGGCACCACCGACGTCACGCGCACCATGGCGGTCGGCGAGCCGACGGATGAGATGCGCGACCGCTTCACCCGCGTGCTGCGCGGCCACATCGCGATCGCGCGCGCCGTCTTTCCGGACGGCACCACGGGCGCGCAACTCGACACGCTGGCGCGGCAATATCTCTGGGCCGTCGGGCTCGATTTCGAGCACGGCACCGGCCACGGCGTCGGCAGCTATCTCTCGGTGCACGAAGGGCCGGCACGAATTTCGAAGCTCGGCACCACGCCGCTGAAGCGCGGCATGATCCTGTCCAACGAGCCCGGCTATTACAAGACCGATGGCTTCGGCATCCGCATCGAGAATCTCGAGCTGGTCGTCGCCGCCGACATCAAGGGTGCCGAGAAGCCGATGAACGCGTTCGAGACGCTGACCCTGGCGCCGATCGACCGCCGTCTGATCGATGTCGCGATGCTGAGCCGCGACGAGCTCGATTGGCTGAACGCGTACCATGCGCGCGTCAGGGACGACGTGCGGCCGGCGCTGGACGAGGCGACGAAGACCTGGCTCGATCAGGCCACGGCGGAGCTGAAGCTCTAACTCCGTCATAAGACTGCCTGCGTAGGGTGGGCAAAGCATCCGCTGCCGCTCGAAGAGCGGAGGCGGATGCGTGCCCACCATCCATCTCCGGGTGACGGCAGCAATGGTGGGCACGCCGCGCAAAGAGCGCGTCTTTGCCCACCCTACAGGCCCAGCGCCTTGACGCCTCGCGCATAGCCGTATGCCGAAATGAGCGTATTCGCTCGCAACGCGATGCGGCTAGTGTCCGGCGATGCACGGCATCATCAGCAAGCCGCCCGAAGCGGCCGGCAACCTCGCGACCTCGCGTCTGGTGTTGCTGCTGCTGGTGGTGATGACCGGGGTCGCACCGATCTCGCTCTACATCCTGGTTCCGGCGCTGCCGGTGCTGGCGACGGATTTCGGCAGCGACATCTCGATCGCGCAGATGACGGTGTCGCTCTACATGGTCGGCATCGCGCTGTCGCAGCTGATCATGGGCCCGCTGTCGGACCGGTTCGGGCGGCGTCCGGTGCTGCTCGGAGGACTTGCACTGATGGTGGCGGCCAGCGTCGCCTGCATTTTCGCCGAGACCCTGCCGCAATTGATCGCCGCACGCTTCTTCCAGGCGCTCGGCGGCGCATCCGGCATGGTGATCAGCCGGGCCATCATCCGCGACATCTACGAGCGCGACCGCGTCGCCTCGATGATCAGCCTCGTGGTCGCGGCGCTGATGATCGGGCAGATGGTCTCGCCGCTCACCGGCGGCCTGATCGAGACCGCGTTGGGATGGCGCGCGATCTTTTATGCCATCACCATCGCCGCCATCGTCGTTGCCGTCGGGATCGCCTTGGCGCTGCCTGAGACCCGCCGCAGCCGCGCCGCCGGCGGCGGATTCCGCGGCGATATCGGCATGCTCATCCGCAACCGCGCCTTCGTCGGCTATGTGATGTGCCAGGTGCTGGCGTCCCAGATCATCTTCACCTTCGCCGGTGGCGGGCCCTACATCGTGGTGACGCAGATGGGCCGCAGCAGCGCCGAATACGGCGCCTGGTTCGCGACGACGGGCTTTGCGTTTCTGGTCGGCAACCTGCTCTGCGTGCGCTTTGCGCCGCGCCACTCACTGGAGAAGCTGATCTGGTTCGGGCTCGCCCTGCAGCTCTGCGGCAGCCTTGCGAACCTGCTCTGGAGCTTCGTCGGCTGGAACGAGGCGCCCGCCTGGCTGTTCGGCACCCATATGATCGTGATGGCCGGCAATGCCTTCGTGATGGCGAATTCCGCCGCCGGCGCCATCAGCATCCGTCCCGAAGCGGCCGGCACCGCCTCGGGCGCGATGGGCTTCCTGCAGCAAGGCATTGGCGCGCTGATGTCGCAGTTCGGCGCCTATCTCGGCGGCCACTCCGCAACGACGCTGCCGCTGACCTCCGCGGTGCTCGCGATCTCGATCCTTTGCGCCTGCGTGATGATGTTCGTCGTGCCCCGCCGCGAGGCGGTAGCGAGCGAGGCGCTGATCGGGCAGGCCGAGGAGGATGAGACGGGGATGATGTGAGGGGCGCCGAGCAGAGTCCCTCTGCGGAACGATTCTGGATTGCTTCGTGAAGCCTGTCATCGGGCCGCGCTTTGCCCGGTGGCTCGCAATGACGACGCGGAGAGAGCAGTGCCAAAAATGAGAGGCGGGGCTGGGCCCCCGCCTCTCTCAATTCAAGTCTGTGTTTCGGCTTACGCCTGGCTCGCGATCGCCTTGCCGAGCGCGGCCTGCGCCGCTGCAAGCCGCGCGATCGGCACGCGGTAGGGCGAGCAGGAGACGTAGTCGAGACCGATATGGTGGCAGAAGGCGACGGAGGCGGGATCGCCGCCGTGCTCGCCGCAGATGCCGACCTTGAGCGAAGTGCGGGTCTTGCGGCCGCGCGCGACGCCGATCTTGACCAGCTCGCCGACGCCTTCCTGATCGAGCGAGATGAAGGGATCGACCGTGAGGATGCCCTTCGCCACATAGGGACCGAGGAAGCTCGCCGCGTCGTCGCGGCTGATGCCGTAGGTCGTCTGCGTCAGGTCGTTGGTGCCGAACGAGAAGAACTCGGCCGACTGCGCGATCTCGCCCGCGAGCAGGCAGGCGCGCGGCAGCTCGATCATGGTGCCGACCTGATAGGCCAGCTTGGTGTTGGTCTCGCGCATCACGGCCTGTGCGGTGGCATCGATCCGTGCCTTGACCAGGTCGAGCTCGGCCTTGGTCGCGATCAGCGGCACCATCACCTCGAGGCCGACGGCCTTGCCGGTGCGCTTCTGCGCCTCGACCGCCGCCTCGAAGATCGCGCGGGCCTGCATCTCGGCGATCTCGGGATAGGCGATGGCGATGCGGCAGCCGCGGAAGCCGAGCATCGGGTTGAACTCCGAGAGCTCCCGGGCGCGGTCGGCGAGGCGCCGCGGGTCGGTGTTCATGGCGCGCGCCACTTCCTCGACCTCGGCATGGGTGTGCGGCAGGAATTCATGAAGGGGAGGATCCAGAAGCCGGATCGTGACGGGCAGGCCCTTCATGATCTCGAACAGCTCGACGAAGTCGGCGCGCTGCATCGGCAGCAGTTTTGCCAGCGCGGCGCGGCGCGACTGCTCGTCCTCGGAGAGGATCATCTCGCGCACCGTGCGGATGCGCGTCTCCTCGAAGAACATGTGCTCGGTGCGGCAGAGGCCGATCCCTTCCGCGCCGAACTTGATCGCCGTGCGCGCGTCGTCAGGCGTGTCGCCGTTGACCCGGACGCCGATCTTGCGGACCTGGTCGGCCCAATTCATCAGCGTGCCGAACTCGCCGGACAGCTCCGGCTCGATCATCGGCATGCGGCCGGCGAGCACCTGGCCGAGCGAGCCGTCGATGGTGATGACATCACCGGTCTTGAAGGTGCGCGAGCCGATGCTCATGGTGCCGCGGCCGTAATCGACGCGGATTGTGCCGCAGCCGGAGACGCAGGGCTTGCCCATGCCGCGCGCGACCACCGCCGCGTGCGAGGTCATGCCGCCGCGCGTGGTCAGGATGCCTTCGGCGGCGTGCATGCCGTGGATGTCTTCCGGGCTGGTCTCGATGCGGACCAGGATCACCTTGCGTCCGTCGCCCTGAAGCTTGGCCGCCTCGTCCGAAGAGAACACGATCTCGCCGGAGGCCGCTCCAGGCGAAGCCGGGAGGCCGGTTGCGATCACGTCGCGCTTGGCGTTGGGATCTATGGTCGGATGCAGGAGCTGGTCGAGCGAGGCCGGATCGATCCGCGTCACCGCTTCCTTCTTCGAGATCAGGCCCTCATTGGCGAGTTCGACCGCGATGCGCAGCGCCGCCTTGGCAGTGCGCTTGCCGCCGCGGGTCTGGAGCATCCAGAGCTTACCCTGCTCGACGGTGAACTCCATGTCCTGCATGTCGCGGTAGTGCTTCTCGAGCAGCGTGTAGATCCGCGTCAGCTCCTTGAAGGCTTCCGGCATCGCCGCTTCCATCGACGCCTTGTCGGAGCCCGACTCCTTCCGCGCCTCCTCGGTGATGTCCTGCGGCGTGCGGATGCCCGCGACCACGTCCTCGCCTTGCGCGTTGATCAGGAACTCGCCGTAGAGCTTGCTCTCGCCGGTCGAGGGGTTACGGGTGAAGGCAACGCCCGTGGCCGATGTCTCGCCCATGTTGCCGAACACCATGGCCTGCACGTTGACCGCGGTGCCCCAGGATTCCGGAATGTCGTGCAGCTTGCGGTAGGTCACCGCGCGCGCGTTCATCCAGGATGAGAACACCGCGCCGATCGCGCCCCAGAGCTGGTCGTGCGGATCCTGCGGGAATTCCTTGCCGGTCTCGCGCGCGACCGCGTCCTTGTACTTGCCGACCAGTTCGACCCAATCCTCAGCCGACAGATCGGTGTCGAGCGTGTAGCCCTGGCTGTCCTTGAAGGTGTCGAGGATCTCCTCGAAGTGATGATGCTCGAAGCCGAGCACCACGTCGGAATACATCGTGATGAAGCGGCGATAGCTGTCATAGGCGAAACGGCGGTCGCCCGACAGCTCGGCCAGCGCTTCCACGGTCTGGTCGTTGAGGCCGAGATTGAGCACGGTGTCCATCATGCCCGGCATCGAGGCGCGCGCGCCGGAGCGCACCGAGACGAGCAGCGGGTTCCTGGTGTCGCCGAACACCTTGCCGGTCAACTTGCCGACATAGTCGAGCGCCTTCTCAACCTGCGGCTTCAGTTCCTTCGGGTAGGTCTTGTCGTGCTCGTAGAAATAGGTGCAGACCGAGGTCGGGATGGTGAAGCCCGGAGGCACCGGCAGGCCGAGATTGGCCATCTCGGCGAGGTTGGCGCCCTTGCCGCCGAGCAGGTCGCGCATTTCCGTCCGGCCCTCGGCCTTGCCGTCACCGAACGTGTAGACCCATTTGCCGGCCTTCGCCGCTGCCGGCGCCGCCTTGGTAGGCACAACCTTCTTCGGCGCAGGCTTCGCGGCAACCTTCGGCGAAGCCGCCTTGGTCATTGCCTTTGCCACCGGCTTTGCAGTGGGTTTGGCGACCGGCTTCGGCGCGCTCTTGGCCAGCGCCTTGCGGGCCGCCGGCGCGGCCTTCGCCTTGGCGGAGGGCTTTGATTTCGCTGCAGTTTTAGAAGGCTTCGAGGCGGCTTTGGCCATAGCTTGCACACAACCTGCGAGAGGAATGGGAAATCGCGGGCCTTACACCACTTTGGGCGGGCCCGCGCAAGACGGACAGTTCCGAAAAGTGAACGCCTAGAAGCGGAGCCACTTCAGGAGCCCGAGCCCGATCGCGCCGTTGACGATGAGGAAGATCGCGACGATGAGGTTGAGAAGCCGCGGCATGATCAGGATGAGCACGCCCGCAATCAACGACAGGATCGGCGAAATGTGGGCGACGGTGATGTGCATGAACTATCTTTCTGTGAGGTGAGGCGAATCGCGCGCGGATCATAACCGGATGGGTTCCGGGAGTAGAGATGCGCAAGGGCTGCTGCGAGTTCCGGCCTCACGAAAACTGCCCGAAATTGCCGCGAATGCGGCATGCCTTTTCCCGGAACATTGGCTTGAGGCACGCATTGGCAACCGGTCGCGCCGCTCGCGCGCCCGCAGAATCACGTCGAAGGAGTTGTCCATGCGGAACAGGATTTTTGCTCTCGCAGCGCTCGCGGCCGCAACCGGCGCGCCCCTTGCGGCGCAGGCGCAAAGCGATGTCACGATTGGACGCGCGCCCGCCATGGTCGACGGCGCGCCGACGATTGCCGTCGAACAACGGCCCGCCTTCCGCGAATATGTCGTTGAACAACGTGTGCCGCCCTTCCGCATTCCGGATCGCGTGGTGGTCGGCACCACCTTACCCGAGGCAGGCGTCACCTATTATGACGTGCCGCAACGTTTCGGCGCCACGACCTATCGCTACACCGTCGTGAACGGCGAAACCGTGCTGGTCGAGCCGCGCTCGCGCCGCATCGTCGAGGTGCTGGACTAAAGACGCAGCCGCTCCATTCGATGTCCGGCGCGTCACATCAGGCTGGCGCGAGCAGTGTTAAATCGGACATCAGGCCCCGCCCGGTCCTCCCCCCGCCGGGCGGGGCTTCTTTGGGCAAGCCACATCAGCAGCCGTCATTCCGGGACACGCCGGAGGCGTGGGCTATGGTGCGCAATTGCGCACCTGAGAATCCATACTCACGATCGTGGTTATGGATTCCGGGCTCGCGCCACGCGCGCCCCGGAATGACAGCGGTGTTTGCCGCAAACCGCGCCTCAATCCTGGATCTTCGAGAAGTCCGCCACCGCGCGCGTGGCGCTGCGGATCTCGTTGAGGAGCTTCAGGCGGTTCTCGCGCACCTTGGGATCGTCGTCATTGACGCGCACCTTGTCGAAGAAGGCATCGACCGGCGGACGCAGCTTTGCCATCGCGCTCATCGCGGCGGCGAAGTCTTCCTTGGCCACCGCAGCGCTGGCTTCCGCCTTCACCTCACCGATCGCCTTGGCCAGCGCCTTCTCCTCAGCGAGGCTGTAGAGCGCAGCATCCGGCGCGCCGTCGAAGCTGCGCTTGTCCTTCTTCTCCTCGATGCTGAGGATGTTGCTGGCGCGCTTGGTGCCGGCGAGCAGGTTCTTGCCGTCGTCAGAGTCGAGGAATTTTCCGAGCGCCTCGACGCGGCGGACGATCATCAGGAGATCGTCCTGGCCGCCGAGCGCGAACACGGCATCGACGAGATCGTGGCGCGCGCCCTGCTCGCGGAGTTGGACCTTGAGGCGATCGGCGAAGAAGGCGAGCAGATCGCTCGGAAGCTTCGAGGCATCGGCCGGCTTCACCGACAAGCCGGCGAGCGCTGATCCCGCCACCTTTATGAGCGACAGACGCAGCGCGTTCTCGGCGATCAGCCTGATCACGCCCAGCGCCGCACGACGCAGCGCATAGGGGTCCTTGCTGCCCGTCGGCTTCTCGTCGATCGCCCAGAACCCAACCAGGGTATCGATCTTGTCCGCGAGCGCCACCACGACGCTGACCGGATCGGTCGGAACGCGATCAGCAGGCCCTTGCGGCTTGTAGTGCTCCTCGCAGGCCGCGGCGACGGAGGCGTCTTCGCCCTGAGCCAGCGCATAGTATTTGCCCATCAGACCCTGCACTTCCGGGAATTCGCCGACGACTTCCGTCAGCAGATCTGCCTTTGCCAGATGCGCCGCGCGCGTCGCCTTGGCGACATCGGCGCCGACCAGCGGCGCGATCTCGGCGGCCAGGCGCTCGATGCGCATGATGCGTTCCGCCTGCGTCCCGAGCTTCTCGTGAAACACGATCTGATCGAACTTCGGCAGCCGGCCCTCGAGCTTCATCTTCAGGTCCGTCTCGTAGAAGAACTTCGCATCCGACAGCCGGGCGCGAATGACGCGCTCGTTGCCGGCGATGATGGTCGCACCACCATCGGTCGCCTCGATATTGGCGACCAGGATGAACTTGCTCGCGAGCTTGCCCGTCTTGGGGTCGCGCACCACGAAACACTTCTGGTTGTTGCGGATGGTGGCGCGGATGACTTCGTCGGGAGTCTTCAAGAATTCCGGCTCGAACGAGCCCATCAGCACGACCGGCCATTCGACGAGGCCGGCGACCTCGTCGAGCAGGTTCTGGTCCTCGACCAGCTCAAAACCTTGCGCGAAGGCCAGCTGCTTGGCGTCGGTGAGGATGGCGTCCTTGCGGCGCTCGGGGTCGAGCACGACTTTTGCTGCAAGAAGCTTAGCCTCGTAGTCCTCGAAGCGGCGCACGGAGATCGGCGCCGGCGCAAGGAAGCGATGACCGTAAGTGGTCTGGCCGCTCTCGATGCCGTCGACCTCGAACGTCACGACATCGGGCTCTTCGGTCTCGGGTCCGAAGGTCGCGGTGATCGCGTGCAGCGGACGCACCCAGTTCAGCGACCCCGGCTTGCCGGAACGCGCGCCCCAGCGCATCGATTTCGGCCAGGGGAAGGTGCGGATGATGACAGGCAGGATCTCGGCGAGCACGTCGATCGCGTCGCGGCCGGGCTTCTCGATCAAGCCGATGTAGAAATCACCCTTGGGGTCGCGCTGGATTTTGGCTTCGTCCAACGACTTCAAACCGGTTGCCTTGAGGAAGCCCTGCACGGCCGCATCGGGCGCGCCGACCTTCGGGCCGCGACGCTCGGTCTTCAGATCAGGCTGGCGCGCTGGGATGCCGTGCACGGTGAGCGCAAGGCGGCGCGGTGTCGCGAACGCCTTTGCGCCCTCATAGACTAGGCCTTCGGCAACCAGCTTGTCGGTGACCATGCGGCGCAGATCGTCCGCCGCCTTCGCCTGCATGCGCGCGGGAATTTCTTCGGAAAACAGTTCAAGCAAAAGATCGGGCATCAGGCCGCTCCGCCCGCTTCAGTGTGGATCCAGGCCTCGCCACAAGCTTTTGCGAGCTCGCGCACGCGCAGAATGTAGCTCTGCCGTTCGGTCACGGAGATCACGCCGCGGGCATCGAGCAGGTTGAAGACGTGGCTCGCCTTGATGCACTGGTCGTAGGCAGGCAGCGCCATCAGATGCTGTTTCCGGTTGCCGCCGTCGCGCCAGCCGGCGTCGAGATATTTTTTGCAGGCAGCTTCCGCCATCTTGAACTGCTCGAACAGCATCGCGGTGTCGGCATATTCGAAATTGTGCCGCGAATATTCCTGCTCGGCCTGCAGGAACACGTCGCCATAGGTGACCTTCTGGTCACCGTCGCGTCCATTGAAATTGAGGTCGTAGACGCGGTCGACGCCCTGCACATACATCGCGAGGCGCTCGAGCCCGTAGGTGAGCTCGCCCGCGACCGGGGCGCATTCGAAGCCGGCGACCTGCTGAAAGTAAGTGAACTGGCTGACCTCCATGCCGTCGCACCAGCACTCCCAACCGAGGCCCCAGGCGCCCAGCGTCGGACTCTCCCAATCGTCCTCGACGAAGCGGATGTCGTGCACGGCGGAATCGATGCCGATCGCGGCGAGCGACTTCAGGTACAGCTCCTGAAGGTTCGGCGGCGACGGCTTCATGATCACCTGGAACTGGTAATAGTGCTGCATCCGGTTCGGGTTCTCGCCGTAACGGCCGTCCTTGGGCCGGCGCGAGGGCTGCACATAGGCCGCGTTCCACGGCTTTGGCCCAAGCGCGCGGAGCGTGGTCGCCGGATGGAAGGTGCCCGCGCCCATTTCCATGTCGTAGGGCTGCAGGATCACGCAGCCCTGCTCGGCCCAGAACCGCTGGAGCGCGAGGATGAAGCCCTGGAACGAGCGTTCCGGGCGCATATGGGCGGGCAATGAGGCGTCCATCGTCAGATCGGGCTCTCGCGGGGGGTTTTGAATCGCGCGGGACCGTATCGACGGCGGGGATGGGAATCAAGGCGAAGGGGTTGGATTCGGGCGTCATTCCGGGGCGCCCGCAGGGCGAGCCCGGAGTCCATTGCGCCGCTCACTCCGTGGTTCGGATGGATTCCGGGCTCTCGCTTCGCGAGCCCCGGAATGACGAACGCGTGGAGGTGTGCCCTACCCCGGCCGGTAAGCTCCGGTCACGGGGTCACGCTTCAGCGTCTGGATATCCCCCATACGGGCGGCCTCGGCGACGCGCGACAGGCGCATCTCCTCAAGCTCCTGGTTGATTCGGATGGCGGTCTTGTAGGCCCAGCGGACCACGGCAAGCCCGCCCAGGACGCCCGCGAAAGCGACGAACGGCGGCATCGGTCGATCCTCGTCTCATGCTCAGCCCCCACACGCATTGTTGCGCAGATGGACCTGCGCCGCAATTGGCGCCGCCCGGGCGAAATGGCGCGGGAGCGCGAGACCTAAAACCCGAATTTCGCCCAAATCGCCCGCGTCTCGACCGCCGAGATCAGCTCGTCCGGCAGCCCGGCCATTGATTCCAGGGCCGAAAGGTGCCCCGCGCCGGGCGATTTCCGGCCCAAAAGGCCGGAGAGCAGCCCGGTCGGCTGCGCAATCACGGGGGTGAGAACCTTCTCACCATAGCGGGCACGAAGAGTTGAGCGGAGATCGCCGATGCTGTCGGCGAGCCCCAGCGCGATCGCGCTGTCCCCTGCCCAGTATTCGCCCGTGAACAGCGTGTCGTCCGCTCCCTTCAGCCGGGCGCCGCGGCTTTCCTTGACTAGCGCGATGAAGATCTGGTGGATCTCGCGCTGGATCGCCTTCAGCCTCATGACGTCGTCAGGGTTTTCCGGAAGAAACGGGTCGAGCATCGCCTTGTGCTCGCCCGAGGTGTAGAGGCGCCGCTCGATGCCGAGCCGCCTGATCGCCTCCTGAAAGCCGAAACTGCCGCCGACCACGCCGATCGAGCCGAGGATCGAGGAGGGATCGCAGATGATCTCGTCACCCGCGCAGGCGATCATGTAACCACCGGAGGCCGCAACGTCCTCGACGAACACGAGCACCGGCAGCTTCTTTTCCGCGGCGAGCTGCTTGATGCGCAAGTAGATCTGGCGCGACTGCACCGGCGAACCGCCTGGCGAGTTGATCACCAGCGCCACGGCCTTGGCGTGCCGATAGGAAAACGCGCGCTCGAGCACCCGCGCGACGCCGGCAAGCGTCAGGCCCGGACGCAGCGGCGTCACCGCACCGATCACACCGGACAGCCGCACCACCGGCACGACCGCCGTGCCGGGACGAAAGCGCGCCGGCAGATATTGCATGAGCTTGTCGGCCAGGCCGGAACTCTCACGATCGTTCAATTGTTCGGCCATGGCCTTACCTCTGATTAACCATTTCTTATCACGCGAGTGTCATTGAAAGTGCCAGGAACGTGTTTTGCAGAATCCGCGTTGGGAAGCTGCAATAGGCAGCGGAAGGAAACGCCATGAAGATCTATCTGCTGTTGCTGCTGATCGGTGCGCTTTTCACGGCGCTTCACTTTACGTCGCCGCAAGAGCAGCAGACGGGATCGCTTCCGCAATAAGCCGTCACGGCCTCGCCAGCGGCAACGCCGCCCTCCCCTCCAGAATATCCTTCACCTCTTTCTTCGGCACGTTTGACTCCTCGTTGAGCATGAGGCCCGGCAGCAATTGCGTCGGTGCCCGGCCGCCTTTGACTGCGCGCACCAGCACCCGGATGGCAGGCTTTCCCGCTTCGCCATGAACCGGCAGGATCGCGAGGCTGCCGAAGCCGCGTGACAGCGCTGCCACGACGTCGCCAATTCCGTCCGCGCGCCAGATCAGGGTCAGCACGCCGCTCGATCGGAGAATGCGCCGGGCTGCATGCACCCACGCATGCAGCGTCTCCTCCCTCGCCACATGCGCGGTGTGGCGCGCCTGATCCGGCGAGCCGCGATGGCGTGCGGGGTCGTTGAAGGGCGGGTTCATCAATACGGCGTCGGAACCGTCGGGCAGAAGTCCGTTCGCTGCAAACGCCTGCGCGTCGGCGGTGACGTCGAGCACGATGACCTCGGCAGGAATCGCGTTCGCGGCGGCGTTGGCCCGCGCGAGCAGCGCCAGTTCCGGATCGATCTCGACCAGGCTGAGCCTGATCCCCGCGACGCGCCGCGCCAGCGCAAGGCCCGCCGTGCCGACGCCGGCGCCAAGCTCGACCACGCGGTCACCCGCCTTAGCGTCGGTCGCTGCTGCCAGCAGGATGGCGTCGTGCCCGGCGCGGTGGCCTGACCGCTTCTGCATCAAGCGCAACTGCCCGCCGAGAAACGCGTCCTCGGTAATATCCGCGGCCTCAATCATCGCCGCGCAGTTCGTGGCTGAGGCCTGCCTCGGTGAGGAGCGCCCTGGCTTCCTCGGCGTCGTCCTCATGAACCAGGATCCGCCGCGGCAGAATGCCGAGAGATCCCTCGATGATGCTCATGTTCTGGTCCAGCACCAGATGATGGATGTTGGCGCCGTCGAGCAGCGCGCCAATCGCCGACACCAGCACCATATCGTTGGTCCGAACCAGTTCACGCAAAACGGAGGTCTCCTGCCTGAAAGTGGCTAACGCGGCAAATGTCAATGGTTCCGCGGCCCTTGCCGCATCCGCCGCCAGTTTCTATTGTATTTCCATCAGAATAGCCCTTCCGGGGCAAATATTGGAGACCGGCGTGGCCGTCATCGTACCTTTCGAAACCCCCGGCGCGTCGATCGAAGAGCTGGTTGCCCTTGTCGCTCCCGACATGGAGCGCGTCAATGCCACGATCCTGTCGCGGACCGGCTCCGACGTGACCATGATCCCTGAAGTGGCCAACCACTTGATCTCCTCGGGCGGCAAGCGCCTGCGCCCGATGCTGACGCTCGCCATGGCCAACCTCGCCGGCTACACCGGTGACGGCCACATCAAGTTAGCTGCCAGCGTCGAGTTCATGCACACCGCCACCCTGCTCCACGACGACGTGGTCGACGAGAGCGAGATGCGCCGCGGCAAGCTGTCGGCGCGCATGCTCTGGGGCAACGAGGCAAGCGTGCTGGTCGGCGACTTCCTGCTCGGCCAAGCCTTCCGCATGATGGTCGAGGTCGGCTCGCTGCGCGCGCTCGACATCCTCTCCGCGGCGGCCGCCACCATCGCCGAGGGTGAGGTGATGCAGCTCGCCGCCGCCAAGAACACCGCGACCACCGAGGACGAATATCTCGCCGTGATCCGCGGCAAGACCGCCGAATTGTTCGCCGCCGCCTGCGAGGTCGGCCCCGTGATCGCGAACCGCCCGAAGGCGGAGCAGACCGCCTGCCGCTCGGTCGGCATGAATCTCGGCATCGCCTTCCAGCTCGTCGACGACGTGCTCGACTACGGCGGCAAGAGCGCCAAGCTCGGCAAGAACACCGGCGACGATTTCCGCGAAGGCAAGATCACGCTGCCCGTCGTGCTCGCCTTCCGCCGCGGCAACGACACCGAGCGCGCCTTCTGGATCCGGGCGCTCGAGCGCGGCGAGATCGGCGATTCCGATCTCGATCACGCCATCGGCCTGATGAACAAGCACCGCGCGCTCGAGGACACGCTGATCCGCGCCCAGCACTACGGCGCTATGGCCGTGGATGCGCTGGCGCTGTTCCCGCCCTCGCCGATGAAGAGCGCGCTGGAGCAGGTCGTGGCGTTCTGCTTGGCAAGATCGCATTAGGCGACTGACGCTCACGCTTTGCGCGCTCCCCGCACCCGTCATTGCGAGCGTAGCGAAGCAATCCAAAATCCCGCCGCGGAAACAGTCTGGATTGCCTCGCTGCGCTCGCAATGACGGAGTACGCCGCGACGGCACCGCTCGCCCTCGTGTCCCGGACACGCTGCAGCGTGAAACGCTGCTGCGCAGAGCCGGGACCCATGCGACATCCGCAATCATGATCAATATGGGCCCCGGCTCTGCAGCGCACCGCTAGGGGGCGCTGCGCTGCGTCCGGGGCACGAGAGCGCGCTTCATCTCACCAGCAGAATCCAGCCTCACTCGCTCCACATGGCTCCCCGCGCGGTCACTTGCATTTTGCAAGTTACTGACCTACCTTGCCCGCCATGCAGCCCAAATCCCCTTCGATCCTGGAATGCCCGGTCGGCCGCGCGGTGGAGACGGTCGGCGAATGGTGGAGCATCCTGATTCTGCGCGATGCATTTCAGGGTGCGACGAAGTTCGACGAGTTCTCGCAAGGCCTCGGCATTGCGCCGAACATCCTGTCGCGGCGGCTGGCGCATCTGACCGAAAGCGGCATGTTCGTGCGTCGCCGCTATCAGGAGCGCCCGCCGCGCTACGAATATGTGCTGACGGACAAGGCGCGGGATTTCTTCCCCGTGATCGCTACGCTTTTCGCCTGGGGCAACAAGCATCTGGCGCCGAAAGGCGAATCCATCCTGCTGGCGAGCCGCGACGATGTCCGCCCGCTCGAGCCGCTCTTGGTCGATGCCGCCGATAAGCGCCCGATCACGCTCGCCAATGCGGTCGTCGTCGCAGGTCCCCGCGCCAGCCGCGGCATGCGCGCACGGCTTGCTTCGCTCAAGGCCATGAACCCGGCCGTCGCGCCGGCTGGAGACTGACATGCGTCGTATCGTCGTGACGGGAATGGGCGCGGTGTCGCCGCTTGGCTGCGGCGTCGGATTGACGTGGCGGCGGCTGCTGGCCGGGCAAAGCGGGCTGCGCCCGTTGCCGGAATGGGCAGAGGCGCTGCCGGCGCGCATTGCAGGTCTCGTGCCCGACAAGGCCGATGATGCCGAAGGCGGCTTTGACCCGGCGCAGGCTGCCGCGCCCAAGGATCAGCGCAAGATGGACCGCTTCATCCTGTTCGCGCTGCTCGCGACGGCAGAAGCCGTCGCGCAAGCCAAATGGACACCGCAGGATGCTGGCGCGCTCGAGCGCACCGCGACGATCATCGCCTCCGGCGTCGGCGGCTTTCCTGCGATGGCGGAGGCGGTGCGCATCACCGCGCAGCGCGGCGCGCGCCGGCTGTCGCCGTTCACGATCCCCTCGTTCCTCGCCAATCTCGCCGCCGGCCACATCTCGATCAAATACGGCTACAAGGGCGCGCTGGGCACGCCCGTCACGGCCTGCGCCGCCGGCGTGCAGGCGATCGGCGATGCCGCACGCATGATCCGATCAGGCGAAGCTGACGTTGCGATCTGCGGCGGCGCGGAGGCCTGCATCGACATCGTCAGCGTCGGCGGCTTTGCGGCGGCGCGCGCACTGTCGAGCGGCTTCAACGACGAGCCCGCGCGCGCCTCGCGTCCGTTCGATCGCAACCGCGACGGATTCGTGATGGGCGAAGGCGCCGGCATCCTGGTGATCGAGGCGCTGGAGCATGCGCAGGCGCGCGGCGCGACGCCGATCGCCGAGATCGTCGGCTACGGCACGACCGCGGACGCCTATCACATGACCTCGGGGCCGCCGGATGGCGATGGTGCCCGCCGCGCCATGGAGATCGCGCTTCGGCAGGCCAAGCTTGCGCCCGCGGATGTGCAGCACCTGAACGCGCACGCGACCTCGACACCGGCCGGGGACGAAAGCGAGCTAGGCGCCATCGGCGCGCTGTTCGGCCGCAACCGCGGCATTGCCGTGAGCGCGACCAAATCGGCCACGGGTCACCTGCTCGGCGCCGCCGGCGGGCTGGAAGCGGTTTTCACCGTGCTCGCGTTGCGCGACCAGATCGCGCCGCCCACGCTCAATCTCGAAAACCCCGATGCGGGCGCCGAAGGCATCGATATCGTCGCAGGCAGCGCGCGGCCGATGCCGATGCAGCATGCCATCTCCAACGGGTTCGGCTTCGGCGGGGTCAATGCCAGCGTGATCTTGCGCCGGCTGGGATAAGCGAGAGGCCTTGCAATCGCCGCCCGCTCCGCTACGAAAACGGCATGATCGAAACGAATTTCTGGCTGTTCCTGGCCGCAGCTCTCCTCGTTGCCGCCGTTCCCGGCCCTGGCATTTTTTACGTCGCGGCGCGAACCTTGTCGGAGGGGCGTGGCAGCGGCTTCGCCTCGACCGCGGGCACGGCGCTGGGCGGACTGGTTCATGTGGTCGCGGGCAGCCTCGGCATCTCCGCCATCATCCTGGCCAGCGCGGAGCTGTTTGCCGCCGTGAAATTCGTCGGCGCGCTCTATCTGGTCTGGCTCGGCATCAAGACGTTTCGCAGCGCCGGCAACAACCTGTCGCTCGGGAGCGAGCCGATCGGCGACAAGCGCGCGTTTCGCGACGGCGTGCTGGTCGAAGCGCTCAATCCGAAGACCGCGGCATTCTTCCTCGCCTTCATTCCACAGTTTCTCGATCCGTCGGACTCGAACCCGACGCTGCAATTCATCCTGCTCGGTGCGATCTCCGTGGCCCTGAACACGCTCGCCGATGTCGTGGTGGTGCTGATGGCCTCCGCGACGCGCGCGCAGCTGACCGGACGGCCGCTTCTGATGCGTCGCCTCACGCAGGGCTCCGGCGTCTTCATCGCGGGCCTCGGCCTCTCGCTCGCCCTGGCGCGGCGGCCGGCCAATGGCTAGCGCCCCGCAAAGCCGCTTCTATGAATCGCACGGCCTGCGGCTGCACTACGCCGACTGGGGCAACGAGGGCGCACCCACCGCCATCCTGGTGCACGGCGGCCGCGATCATTGCCGCAGCTGGGATCACATCGCGCGCTCGCTGCAACCGCATTTTCGCGTCGTTGCGCCCGATCTCCGTGGTCACGGCGATTCCGACTGGACGAAAGGCGGCAGCTACGCGCTGACAGAATACGTGTACGATCTCGTGCAGCTGGTTCGCACCTTAGCCACGCCTCAGGTCACTCTCATCGGCCATTCGATGGGCGGCATGGTGAGCCTGATCTTTTCGGGCGCATTCCCCGAACAGGTCACGAGGCTCGTCGTCCTCGACGGCGTGACCATGTTGCCGGACACACCGAAGCCGCCGGCGCATGAGCGCATCGGCAGATGGGTCGGCCAGCTCGACAAGCTCCACGACCGCACCCCGCGCCGCTATCCGAGCCTCGAGGACGCGGCCGCACAGATGGTGCTTCACAACAAGCGCCTGTCACGGGACCTCGCGCTGCATCTCGCCAGGCATGGCGCGCGGCAGAACGAGGACGGCAGCTACAGCTGGAAATTCGATCCCTATCAGCGCGCCTCCGCGCCACATCGGCTCTGGCCCGACGATCACATCGAGCTGTGGTCGCGGATCACGTGCCCGACGCTGCTGCTCAATGCCGGCGAAAGCTTTCTAGCGGGCGCTCGCTCCGCCGGCCTGGAGCGATACTTCCAGAACGCGAGCGTTAAGACTATTGCCGGGGCGGGACACTGGCTGCAGCACGACAAGCCGCAGGAGGTGTTGGGTGAGATCCGGCGGTTTCTCGAGCTCAACGAGGACGAAGGCTAGCTCAACGTGCCCGCATGCACCCACCAGGCGGGGTGATCGCGCCGGATCGTTTCGGCCGCGGCATGTGCCTCCTCAGATGCGCCGTAGATCGCAAAGCACGTCGCGCCCGAGCCGGACATGCGGGCGAGCTTGACGCCGGCGGAATCGCGCAAGGCGTCCAGCACCTCGCCGATCACAGGCTCGATCCGCAGCGCGGGTGCTTCGAGATCGTTGGCGACCGTGTCGAGAACCTCGACCCAATCGGAAATCGAGCCGCCTTCGCCGGGCCAGGCCGGTGCGCGGATGACGTCGGTGACGCCGACCAGGAGCTCGCCGTTGCGCAGGCCCAGCGCCTGGAACACGTCCTTGGTGGCGACAGGCACACGCGGATTGACCATGACGCAAGGCATGCTCGGCAGCGCGAGCGGCAGCAGCTGCTCACCGACGCCGGTCATGTCGCAGGCGCGCGAGAGGAGGCACACCGGCACGTCGGCGCCGGTTGCGAGCGCGACCTTCTGAATGCGGGGATCATCGAGCGACAGATCGTTGAGACGCGCCAGGAGCCGCAGCGCGGCCGCGGCATCCGCCGAGCCGCCGCCGATGCCGGCTGCAACGGGGAGCACCTTGTCGAGCGCGAAGGCGCCAAGCTGCAGGCCAGGGATCGCCTCGGCAAGGAGCTTGGCGGCCTTGAGCACGAGATTGTCGGCTGTGTCGCCGCAGGCGGCAGCCAGCGGCCCAGTCGTGGTGAGCTTCAGCTCCCCGCCCGGCTCCAAGGTGAGCCGGTCGGCGCAGTCGGCAAACGCGACCACGCTTTCGAGATCATGATAACCATCGGCACGACGGCCGACGACGCGAAGGCTCAAATTGACCTTCGCCCGTCCCTCTTCAATCAACGCCGACATTGGCGATCAGCCCCCAAGACTCACTTGTTTGCGCATGATCTGATCGGAAAACCGCTCCACACTTTTCCGGATCATGCGCCTAGCTTAGCCGCCCTTGCCGTCGTCCTTCTTCTTTTCGGCCTGCGCCGCAGAAGAGTTCGAATTGTCGTCGGGAAGGCCGTTGGCGATCTTGGCCTCGATCTTCGGCAGCTCTTCCGGCTCGGGCTTGAGATCGCGCGCATGCGACCACTGGAATTTTGCCTCCAGCGTGCGGCCGACTCGCCAATAGGCGTCGCCAAGGTGGTCGTTGATGGTGGGATCCTCGGGCTTGAGATCGATCGCACGCTCGAGGTTCTTCACCGCCTCCTCGAAATTGCCGATGCGGTAATAGGCCCAGCCGAGGGAATCGACGATGTAGCCGTCGTCGGGACGCTGCTCGACGGCCCGCTTGATCATCTTCATGCCTTCGTCGAGATTCACGCCCTGGTCGATCCAGGAATAGCCGAGATAGTTGAGGACGTGCGGCTGGTCGGGCTGCAGCTCCAGCGCCTTCTTCATGTCGGCCTCGGCCTTGGCCCATTGCTTGGAGCGCTCCTGGCAGATGCCGCGATAATAGTACCAGACGCTGTTGGCCTTGTCGTTGCCGGGCGGCAGCACCTCGATGCCTCGTGAATAGGTCGCGCCGCAATCGCCGAACCGCTTGCGGCCGCGCTCGATGTTGCCGAGCGCCATGATGGCTTCGAGGTCCTTGGGATCCTCCGAGGTGACGCCCTTGAGGATCTTGATCGCCTCGTCGGTGCGGTCGGCGGAATCGAGATCGATGGCGAGCTGAATCTGCGCGTTGCGCTTGAGCGGCGAGTTGGCGGGCACGCGCTCGTAGACCTTGATCGCCATCTTCGGCCGCTTGACCGATTCGTAGAGATCGGCGAGCGACAGCAGTGCCAGCGGATGCGTCGGCTGCAGGTAGAGCGAGAGCTGGAGATAGACCAGCGCCAGATCCTCGCCACCGCGGCGGGTCAGCGTCGCGCCGATGCCGTAGAGCGCTTCGGCGGCGCCGGCCTGCGCGGAATCGACCAGCGGCGGCATCTTCTTGCCGGCCTTGGTCTCGCGCAGGCCTTCCTGGATCAGCGGATGGCGCGCGAGCTTCTTGTCGAAGGCCTGATAGATGTTGGTAGCCGCGGCGGAATCCTTGTTGCGCGACAGCCAGCGCGCATAGGCCTCGGTCACGCGCAGCATGGAATCGTCGAGCTTGTAGGCGCGCTCGAAGCGCGTGCCGGCGTCCTTCTCCTTGCCGGAGAGCTCCAGGATCATGCCGGTGTGGAGATCCTTGAACAGCGGATACCATTCCGGACCTGTCAGCTTGTCGATGGTGGCGACACCACCCTTGGCATCGCCCGCACCATAGGCGGCCCAGCCCGACAGCAGCGTGGCGACGAGATCGGTGATCGGACCACGGATCGACTGGTTGATGTTGGTCTGCGCCGCGACGTACTTCTTCAGCTTGAGATCGTGCACGCCGACGACGAGACGGGCGACGCGGTTGGTCTTGTCGATGGTGAGGATGCGCTCGGCGAGCTTGACCGCCTCCTCGATGTCGCCGTCGGCGACCGACGAGATGAAGGCACGGTCGAGCAGCTCGTTGTTCTTGGGATCGGTGCGGAGCGCCGAACGGTAGAATGCGGCGGCCGAGGTCGCGTCGCGCTCAACGCTAGCATGGCGGGCGGCGAGATAGCTGCCGGCGCCGGTGAGCGACTTCAGATCGTTTCGCGTCGGAAATTGCGCCGCCGTGTTTTCCGGATGATCCGGCGTCTGCGCCAGGACCGCGCCGGGGACCGTCGCGATCGCGGTGCCCATGAGGGCGATGGCGGCAGCAGTCCAGCGGTTGAAACGATTTGAAAACATCAGGGCTCGCCTTGAGTTGGGTGGTGCCTGGGTTTGCAGCAGAAGACCGTATCGCAAGCGAACGCGGCCGGTGACATCCGGGCCCGGAACCGTCAGGCCGACAATGCCGCTTTTGGCGCTTCGCCGCAAGGATTCGGACCCGGGAAGATCCCCTCCGCACGCCCAAACCGGCCCATTGAAACCGCGCCAGCGCCCCAAGACGCCGCCACTATGGCCTTATCGTGGCCGCGGCGGGTCGCCGCAGCCCCGTCCTCACGGGAACGTGCGCCTGGTCACCTGCGATGTCCTCACATCGCCTCGTAGTTCGGGCCGCCGCCGCCCTCCGGGGGAACCCAGGTGATGTTGCCGTTGGGATCCTTCACGTCACAGGTCTTGCAGTGAACGCAGTTCTGGGCGTTGATCTGGAAGCGCGGGCCGGAGCCCTCCTCGATCCATTCATAGACGCCAGCCGGGCAATAGCGGTTCGAGGGGCCGGCATAGACGTCGTGCTCGGACGTCTTCTGGAGGTTCATGTCCGTGACCTTCAGATGGATCGGCTGGTCCTCCTCGTGATTGGTGTTGGACAAAAACACCGAGGAAAGCTTGTCGAACGTGATCTTGCCGTCGGGCTTCGGGTAGTTCCTCGGCGCGTGGCTCTTGGCCGAATCGAGCGTGGCGCGGTCGGGCTTGACGTGCGACTGCGTGCCAAACAGTGAGGCGCCGAACAGCGTATTGCACCACATGTCGAAGCCGCCCAGCGCGACGCCGAGCACGGTGCCGAACTTCGACCACAATGGCTTGACGTTGCGGACCAGGAACAGGTCCTTGCCGACCGATGAGGAACGCCAGGCGTTCTCGTATTCGACGAGCTCGTCATTGGCGCGGTCGGCGGCGAGCGCGGCCGCAACATGTTCGGCAGCCAGCATGCCGGTGCCCATCGCATTGTGCACGCCCTTGATGCGCGGCACGTTGACGAAGCCGGCCGCGCAGCCGATCAGCGCGCCGCCGGGGAAGCTCAGCTTCGGCACCGACTGATAGCCGCCCTCGGTGATCGCGCGCGCGCCGTAGGCGAGCCGCTTGGCGCCTTCGAAGGTGCCGCGGATCGAGGGATGGGTCTTGAAGCGCTGGAATTCGTCGAATGGGGACAGATAGGGATCGTCGTAGTTCAGATGCACGACGAAGCCGACGGCGACGAGATTGTCGTCGTAGTGATAAAGGAACGAGCCGCCACCGGTCTTGAGGTCAAGCGGCCAGCCGAATGAATGCTGGATCAAGCCCTTCTGGTGCTTGGCGGGATCGATCTGCCAGACCTCCTTGAGGCCGATGCCGAACTTCGGCGGCTCGCTCTTGGCGTCGAGCGCGAACTTGTTGATGAGCTGCTTGGTCAGGCTGCCGCGGGCGCCTTCGGCGAACAGCGTGTACTTGCCGAGCAATTCCATGCCGCGGGTGAAGGAATCCTTCGGCTTGCCGTCGCGGCCGATGCCCATGTCGCCGGTGGCGATGCCCTTGACCTTGCCCTCCTCGTCATAGAGCACCTCGGCCGCCGCAAAGCCCGGATAGATCTCGACGCCAAGCGCCTCGGCCTTGCGCGCCAGCCAGCGGCAGACATTGCCGAGCGAGCCGATGTAGCAGTGATGATTGTTCATCAGCGGCGGCATCATGAAATTCGGCAGCTTGATCGCGCCGCCGCCGGTCATCCAGTAGAAGCGGTCGTCCTTGACCTGCGTCTTCAGCGGGCAGTCGGCATCCTCGCGCCAGTCCGGGATCAGCTTGTCGAGGCCCGCGGGATCGATCACGGCGCCCGAGAGGATGTGCGCACCAACCTCGGAGCCCTTCTCCACCACGACGACGTTGAGCTCGGCGTTGAGCTGCTTGAGCCGGATCGCGGCCGACAGACCCGACGGGCCGGCGCCGACGATGACGACGTCGAATTCCATGGATTCGCGCGGGGGAAGTTCTTCGGTGCTCATCTGATCTCAGCCCTTGAGACGGTCCTTGGTCGTTTGCGCCCTCTTGTTTCCGATTTTTCCGGGTAGGACAACCTCGGAATCGCGTTCCGCCGGGATGCAAGGCCGTCCAAGGTGATATAAAAGTCAGACTTTCCCATGATCCCCGAACCCGCACCCACCGTCCGAGAGCTGCTCGCCTTCTATCTGGAGGCCGGTGTCGACTGCACGCTCGCGGAGGAACCGATAGACCGCCTCGCGGAAATCGATGCGCCGCCACCCAGCCCGCGCGCGGCCCCGCCAGCCGAAGCGCCGCGGCCGGTCGCCGCGCCCGCGGTCATGCGCGGCGAAGCCGCGCCTGCACCGGACGTCGCCATCGCCTCGGCACGCGAAGCCGCACGCACCGCGCCGACCCTGGAGGCGCTGCGCGAGCTGATGCAAAATTTCGAGGGCTGCGCGTTGAAGCACACCGCGACGCGACTCGTGTTCGCCGACGGCAACCCGCAGGCGCGCATCATGTTCGTCGGCGAGGCGCCGGGCCGCGACGAGGACATCGAGGGACTGCCCTTCGTCGGGCGCAGCGGCAAGCTGCTCGATCTGATGTTAGGGGCCATCGGCCTCAACCGCACCACCGCCTACATCGCCAACGTCATTCCTTGGCGGCCGCCCGGCAACCGCACGCCGACGCCGCAGGAGACGCAAATCTGCCTGCCTTTCATCCAGCGCCAGATCGAGCTGGTGAACCCCGACGTGCTGGTGACGCTCGGCAATCCCTCGACACAGACGCTGCTGTCGACGCGCGAAGGCATCATGCGCACGCGCGGGCGCTGGTTCGACTACGACACCGGCCAGCGCGTGATCCGCGCGCTGCCGACGTTTCACCCGGCCTATCTCTTGCGCTCGCCGGCCTACAAGCGGCTGGCCTGGCAGGATCTGCGGGCGATCGCGAAGGTGCTGGCGCAGGGCGCCGTGTAACGACGCCCACGCCGTCATTCCGGGGCTCGCGAAGCGAGAGCCCGGAATCCATCGAGCGGCAGAGTTGGTGGATGAATGGATTCCGGGCTCGCGGCTTCGCCGCGCCCCGGAATGACACCGACCTACGTCCCCTTCGGCCGCACGATGGCCCAGCCGATGCGCAACAGCTGCTGGCGGCCGGTCACCAGCCATTCGAAGGCGCGCGGGACTTCCGGCACGATGCCGGGAAAGCGCTTGAGGATCTCCGGCGGCGGCGTGCCCGCGGTATCGGAGGCGCGCCAGACCACGACGCCGCCGGTCTCGCTGAACTTGGTCTGGCTCATCCACGGCGTCCGCGCGGGGGCGGCGTCGATGAACAAATGCGGCCGGCCGGAATGCAGCGCGATCAGGCTAGCGAGCTGGGTCTCGCCGGCGACGGCGCGCAGGCGATGGTTGGTGCGGCGGGCGAAGCTCTCGTCGAAGAAGTCCGAGATCGCGCGCGCCGGCATCGAGGTCGCAATTTCGCTAGTGCCCGTCCAGGGCAGGAACAGGACGGCAAGCACCACGCCGGCGGCGGGCGCGGCAACGGCGGCGGCCCAGACCATGCGGAGCATGCGCGCGCGGCGCATCGCGATGAGATCGCCGGCCGCGACGACCACGGCAAGCCCCGACATGATCAACACGACGCCGGGGCCGCCGACGACGGAATCGAGCCCCAGCAGGCCGGAGATCAGCACTGCGCCGAGCGGCAGAGCGAACGCGAAGAAATAGACGAAGTTGCGCGCAAGCGGCTCGACCGGCGGGCGGTAGATGATCGGCGGCTCCTCGCCCTTGCCGGCGAACATTCCGGTGTTGAGAAAGGTCAGCGCCGGGATCGCCGCCGCCCCGAGCACGAGGCCGCCGAGCAGCCAGACCGCATGCAGCGCGCGGTCGTTGAGCTCGGCGACTGGCGGCAAGGCCGGCAGCGCCAGCGTCTCGGCCCGCATCAGAAAGACCGCATAGGGCAGCGCCAGCACGGCGACGACGATTAGCGCGAACAGCGGATCGAGCCCGCGCAGCGTCCGGCGGCCGCCGGCGGTCGTAACCGCGAAGACGACGATCAGCAGCAGCAGGAAGATCGCGGCGGGCGTCGTCAGCAGCAGGAGGCCGGCTTCGATCGACCAGGCGAACCAGGCATTACCGCGGCGCTGGCCGATGATCTGCCAGGAGTGCAGCAGCAAGAGCGCCCAGAGCGGCCGCGCCAGGATCAGCGGGCCGAAGTCCAGCGCCGAGGAGGAGAAGGCCAGCACCGTCATGGTGAGGAGCACGGCAAGCACCGCCTGCTGCGAGCCGACCACGGCACGGGAGAGATGATAGAGCGCGATGAAGGTCGCGATCTCACAGAGCTGGGCGAGCACATAGACGCCGAGCATGTGGCCGCCGGCGGCGCGATAGGCGATGTCGGCGAGCCAGATGGCAAGCGGCGGGCCGAGATCGGTGCCGACCTGGTATTCCCTGCCGAAGGCCAGAAGGGTCGCGAGAGTGCCGGGCGGGCTGCGGTAGAACACCAGCGCCACGAACAGCCACATCGCGGCCTGCAGCAGCACCGCAATCCAAACGATCAGCCGCGGCCGGGCGCGAATGAGCTCGATGACCAGGGAGGTAAACCGCATGCAACGTCCGAAGGTGCAGCCAACCCGTCCAGCCGGCCCTATTCGCTCACGTCTGTTTTGATAAAGGGCGTCACGGGTTGTGGCAACCGCCGCAGTTCGTCATGCCCGGGCTTGTCCCGGGCATCCACGTTCTTCGTGCCGCTGGTAAGACGTAGGTGGCCGGGTCAAGCCCGGCCATGACGGATGGGAAAGCTGTAGGAGGATCGCTAGAGATTTACGGAAGCGTCGATCTCGACGCTCGCCTCCACCTGCACCTCGACCTCGGTCACCGAGAACAGGTCGTGCACCGGCTCGACGGTCCAGGGCATGTGCTTGGCGCGGGCGGCGGCGACGGGAGCGAAGAAGCTGCGGTGGTGGATGGAAGGGCCGAGGCGATCAAGCGCGTCGAGATGCTCTGGCACGGCGTAGCCCTTGTGCTGCTCGAAGCCGTAGCCCGGGCAGTCCTGCGCCAGCGCGCACATCAGCCGGTCCCGGGTGACCTTGGCGACGATGGAGGCCGCGGCGATCGACAGCACGATACCGTCGCCGCCGATCACGGCCTCGCAGTCGCATGCGGTGTCGAGCCGGTCGCGGCCGTCGACGAAGACGTGCCTGGGCGCCTCGGGCAGGGCCACCACGGCGCGCTTCAGCGCCCACAGCGAGGCGCGCAGGATGTTGTCGCGGTCGATTCGCGCCGGCGAGGCGACGGCGACCGAGACCTGCGCGGTGGCGCAGATCTTGTCGAACAGCTTCTCGCGCTCCTCGGCGGTCAGGCGCTTGGAATCGTCGATGCCGCGCGGGATGCGGTGGGGATCGAGAATCACCGCGGCGGCCACCACGGGACCTGCGAGCGGGCCGCGGCCAGCCTCGTCGCAGCCCGCGACCGGCCAGACGCCGCGCTTGATCAGCACGCGCTCGCGGCGGAAGCTGGGGGCAGCAACGGCAATGATGCCTTTCCTACCGGCAGGGACCTTCGCAGCATCGGCCGCAGATATCTTTGCCGCCTTGGCGGGCACAGCCTTCGGCGCGGCCTTTTTCTTCGGCGCGGCTTTGGCTGGGGTCTTGGCGGAGGGGTCCCGAATCATGGCCGGGATCGTGCGCCAGGGGGCTTCGCCAGCGCAACCGGGAACCCACGATATTCCCGTTATTCAGGCCGCCCGCCCTACTCCGCCAGATGCACCCGCCGGTCCTCGCCCACCTCGATGCCGGGTGCGACCACGACTTCCCAGACATGTGCATCGGGATCGGCAAAATAGCCGCAATAGCCGCCGTAATCGGTCGCGTGCGCCGCCTTCAGCAAGGTGGCCCCCTTCTCGACGGCGAATGCCAGCACCTCGTCGACCTCCTCGCGGGTCACGCAATTCCAGGCAAGCGTCATGCCGCGAAAGGTCGTGGGCCTCGGCTGGTCCTCCGAGGACGCGTCTGCGGCGAGCCGATCCCAGTGATAAAGCGCTAGCACCGGACCGCCGGTGTCGTAGAACGCAACCGCCTCGCCGGTCTCCTTCAGCCGGCGCGAGAAACCGAGCGCGTCGTAGAAGGCGATGCTGGCGCGGATGTCGTTCACACCGAGCGTGATGACGGTCAGCCGCGGCACCGGCACCGCGAGTTCCTTGAGCATGCGACACCTCTTGCATGTGTCCGCTCAAAACAGGCTGAGCTGATCACCGTTCCGCTTCGGCCGCGCAAAGTGATCAATGGTCAGCTTGGAGCGCCGCTTGTTGAGGCCGAGCCTCTCGCAGGCGATCTCGAAGCGGCGGCCGATGGTCCAAGCCATCGGTCCGGTGCCCTTCATCCGCTCGCCCCATTTGGCGTCGTAGTCGCGCCCGCCCCGCATGTCGCGGATCAGGGTGAAGACGTGACGATAGCGGTCCGGATAGTTCGCCATCAGCCATTCGCGGAAGAGATCGCGCACCTCCAGTGGCAGCCGCAGCAGCACATAGGCAGCCTCCTTGACCCCGGCATGGGCGGCGGCGTCGAGGATGCGCTCGATCTCGGAATCGTTCAGCGCAGGGATCACGGGCGCGACCATCACCGTGGTGGGAATGCCGGCGTCCGAGAGCTGCTTCAGCGCCTCCAGCCGTTTCGGCGGCGTCGAGGCCCGCGGCTCCATCGTGCGCGCCAGCTTCGGATCGAGCGAGGTGACCGAGATCGCGACCTTGGCGAGGTTGCGCTTGGCCATCCGCTGGAGAATGTCGATGTCGCGCAGCACCAGCGCCGACTTGGTGACGATGCCGACGGGATGCCCTGCGCGCTCCAGCACTTCCAAAATGCCGCGCATGATTTTGCGCTCGCGCTCGATCGGCTGGTAGGGATCGGTGTTGGTGCCGATCGCGATCATCCGCGGCTCGTAGCCGGGAGCCGCAAGCTCCTTCTCGAGCAGCGAAGGCGCCTCGGGCTTCACGAACAGTTTTGACTCGAAGTCGAGCCCCGGCGACAGGCCGAGATAGGCGTGGGTCGGCCGCGCGAAGCAATAGACGCAGCCGTGCTCGCAGCCGCGATAGGGATTGATCGAGCGGTCGAAACCGATGTCGGGGGAATCGTTGCGTGTGATCACCTTGCGCGAGGTGTCGACGGCGACACTCGTCTTGAACGGCGGCAGCTCGTCGAGGCTCTGCCAGCCGTCGTCGAAAGCGACCCGCGCCTCGGCCTCGTAACGGCCGCTGGCGTTGGACTGCGCGCCCCGCCCTCGCCGTCGCGCGCGGTCGATGGCGACGCCAAGCTCGGGGAAATCTGAAGGCGCACCCGCCGGCTCGGAGGGCGCCGTGACCGGCGGGTGCTTGAGAGCATGAGAGGATGCTGGACTCATGCAGCCAAGATAGCACGACATAGGAACAAATCAAGAACACAAATCAAAAACGTGAAAACAACCCCATGCACAGTAGAGCTGCCCAAACTTCGCGCGCCTGCCTTTGACCTCACGCAACACAGCCGTCACGACCATCCCGTTTCATGCCCGACGGATCGATCGCCCCGGAACCGGGTTGGTGACGATCGCGAAGTGAAGGTCGGCAGGAACATGACAATCCAACAAAAAACGGCCGAAGCGAGCAGCGACCTCGATCTGCTCGATCGCTATTGGCGCGCCGCCAACTACCTCTCGGTCGGGCAAATCTACCTGCTCGACAATCCGCTGCTGCGCGAGCCGCTGCGGCCCGAGCACATCAAGCCGCGTCTGCTGGGTCATTGGGGCACGACGCCGGGCCTGAACTTCATCTACGCCCATCTCAACCGCGTCATCCGGGCGCTCGATGTCAGCGTGATCTATGTCTGCGGTCCCGGCCATGGCGGTCCGGGCATGGTCGCCAACACTTATCTCGAAGGCAGCTACAGCGAGATCTATCCCGATATTGCGCGCGACGCGGACGGATTGCGCAAGCTGTTTCGGCAGTTCTCCTTCCCCGGCGGCATCCCGAGCCACGCCGCGCCGGAAACGCCGGGCTCGATTCACGAAGGCGGCGAGCTCGGCTATGCGCTGGTGCACGCCTATGGCGCCGCATTCGACAACCCGGATTTGATTGTCGCCTGCGTGGTCGGCGACGGCGAGGCCGAGACCGGCCCGCTCGCTGCGTCCTGGCACTCCAACAAGTTCCTGAACCCTGCCCATGACGGGGCGGTGCTGCCGATCCTGCATCTCAACGGCTACAAGATCGCCAACCCGACCGTGCTTGGGCGGATGCAGGACGCGGAGATCCGCGACCTTTTCCGCGGGTTCGGCCACGAGCCGCTGTTCGTCAGCGGCGACCATCCCAAATTGATGCACCAGGCCATGGCCGATGCGCTCGACGTTGCATTCGCCAGCATCCGCTCGATCCAGCAACATGCCCGCGACGGCCGCACAACCGTCGAGCGGCCGCGCTGGCCGATGATCGTGCTGCGCAGCCCCAAGGGCTGGACCGGCCCGAAGGAGGTCGACGGCAAGAAGGTCGAGGGCTTCTGGCGCGCGCATCAGGTGCCAGTCGCAGGCTGCCGCGAGAACCCGGAGCATCTCAAGGTGCTCGAAGACTGGATGCGCAGCTACGAGCCGGAAAAACTGTTCGATGGCAACGGCGCGCTCGTTGCCGAGCTTCAGGCGCTTGCGCCCGAAGGCGTCAGGCGCATGGGCGCCAATCCGCATGCCAATGGCGGCGTGCTGAAGAAGGAGCTGAAGCTGCCCGACTTCCGCAGCTTCGCGATCGAGGTGACGCAGCCCGGCGAAGTCGTTGCGGAAGCGACGCGCGAGCTCGGCAAATTCCTGCGCGATGTCATCCGCCTCAACGCGAAGGAGCGCAACTTCCGCATCATGGGCCCGGACGAGACGGCATCGAACCGGCTCGACGCCGTGTTCGAAGCCACCGAACGCGTCTGGATGGAGCCCACTGAGCCTTACGACGTGCACCTCGCCCAGGACGGCCGCGTCATGGAGGTGCTGAGCGAGCATCTCTGCCAGGGCTGGCTGGAGGGCTATCTGCTCACCGGACGGCACGGCTTCTTCTCCTGCTACGAGGCCTTCATCCACATCGTGGATTCCATGTTCAACCAGCACGCCAAATGGCTGAAGGTGACGCGGGAGCTGCCGTGGCGGCGTCCGATCGCCTCGCTCAATTATCTGCTGACCTCGCATGTCTGGCGCCAGGACCATAACGGCTTCAGCCATCAGGACCCCGGTTTCGTCGATCTCGTCGCCAACAAAAAGGCCGACATCGTCCGCATCTACTTCCCGCCGGATGCCAACACGCTGCTCTGGATCGCCGACCACTGCCTGCGCACCTATAACCGCATCAACGTAATCGTCGCCGGCAAGCAGCCGGCGCCGCAATGGCTGTCGATGCAGGACGCGGCGACGCATTGCGATGCCGGCATCGGCATCTGGACCTGGGCGGGCACGGAGGACGGAAAGGGCGAGCCCGACGTCGTCATGGCCTGCGCCGGCGACGTGCCGACGCTGGAGACGCTCGCTGCCGTCGACCTCCTACGCAAGGCGCTGCCGGACTTGAAGATCCGCGTCGTCAACGTCGTCGACCTCATGACGCTGCAGCCGAGGGAGCAGCATCCGCACGGCCTGTCCGACCGCGACTTCGACAGCCTGTTCACGCGCGACAAGCCTGTGATCTTTGCCTATCACGGCTATCCCTATCTCATTCACCGGCTGACCTATAATCGCACCAACCATGCCGGCATGCATGTGCGCGGCTTTGCCGAGGAGGGCACCACGACGACGCCCTTCGACATGGTCGTGCTCAACGAACTCGACCGCTACCACCTCGCGATCGAGGCGATCGAACGGGTGCCGGGACTGGCGACCAAGGCCGCTCAGGTGAAGCAGCAATTCCGCGACAGACTGATCGAACACTCCCGTTATGTCCGCGAACACGGTGAAGACATGCCTGAGATTCGTGACTGGGTCTGGCAAAACAGCGCCGGCGGCAACACGCCGGCCGAGGCCGGCGATTAGCGATGTCGGACACGGTCCTCGTCCTCAACGCGGGATCGTCGAGCATCAAGTTCGGCCTGTTCGATGCCGCGGCGGCCGAGCCTGCCCTGCTCTGCAAGGGCCTGCTCGACGAGCACGAGGCCAAACCCCGGCTGGTGGTGAAGGGCCCCACGGGCGAAGACCTGTTCGAGACAAGCAATCAGGCGCCTGACGGAGCCCGCGGCCATCTGTTCGCGGACGTGCTCACCTTCATCGAGGACCGGTTCGGTGGACGCAGCCTGCGGGCCATCGGCCATCGCATCGTCCACGGCGGGCCGGATTATTCAGGCCCGGAGGTCCTGACAGACGACATCATTGCGAAACTGGAGGCCTTGACGCCGCTGGCGCCGCTGCACCAGCCGCGCTGCCTCGCGCCGGTGCGCACACTGGCGGCGATCCGGCCCGGGCTGACGCAGATCGCGTGTTTCGACACCGCCTTCCATCACGGCCTCGCGCCGCCGGCGAGCCGCTTCGCCATTCCCCGGCGATTCGAGGCGCGTGGGATCAGGCGCTACGGCTTTCACGGCCTCTCGTTCGAATATGTCGCGGGACGCCTGGCCGAGATCGCGCCGGAGCTCGTGGCCAAGCGCACTGTCATCGCGCATCTTGGCAATGGCGCCAGCCTCTGCGCCCTGCGCGATGGCCACAGCATCGACACCACGATGGGGCTGACGCCGCTCGACGGCCTCGTGATGGGCACGCGCTGCGGTGCGATCGATCCGGGCGTGCTGCTCTATCTGCAACAGCACGAGAACATGTCGGTCGAGAATGTCCAGCACCTGCTCTATCACGAGTCAGGCCTGTTCGGCGTCTCAGGGATATCCGCCGACATGCGCACGCTGCTGGCGAGCCGCGAGGCTGCGGCGCGTGAGGCCGTCGACCTCTTCACCTTCCGTGCGGCGCAGCAGGCCGCGATGATGGCGACCACGCTCGGCGGCCTGGACTGCCTGATCTTCACCGGTGGCATCGGCGAGCACGCCAAGGAGATCCGCGGCGCGATCGGCGAGCGTCTCGCCTGGATGGGCGTGCGCATCGACGCCGCAAGCAACGATGCCGCGCGCGAGCGCATCAACGGCAACGACAGCATGGTCGAGGTCTTCGTCATCCCCACCAACGAAGAGATGATGATCGCGCGCCATTGCGCGGCTCTGATCTAGGGCGTTATCCCGTTGCGAAAACACCCTCTCCGCAAGCGGGAGAGGGAGTGCACTTACGTTATAGCAATCAAACCTGATCTCATCATGCTTAGTGACCGCGGCCGGTCAGGAGCTGAAAAGTCCCCATCGCGACCTCGATCAGGATCAGCACCACGACGGCGATCTCCAGGCGGAGCGAGCGCTGGGTGTCGATGATATCGGTCAGCGCGTTGGCGGTCTCCGACACCGCGGCGAGCTTGCGCTCGAGCGTGTCGAGGCGCTCCTTCAGTTCGTATTCGTCCTCCAGGCGCGAATAGAGCCGGTCGAGCTCGGGCTTCTCCCAGAGCACGTCGGGCTTCTCGGCGACGGCGACGCGGCCGGCGACCCGCTGCTGCACCAGCAGCGCGTTGCCGATCAATTGCAGGATACCCTTGCGCCGTTGCGGCGTGCGACCGCGCTCGGCGAGCTCCCGTGCAAACGGCTCGATGACGTCGAAGACCGCGGCGACGCGCCGCTCGTCGCGCGCCAGCGACGTGCTCTTGGCGAGTGCGTCCGCAACCAGCAGCAGCCGGTCGTCGGAGAACTTGGCGAGGCAGATCGGCCCGCCCGGCTGGATCGTCTCGCCGGCTTCCTCGTTGCAGAGCTGCGCCTGCGCGATCTCCTCCTCGTAGGGGCTGAACTCTCCGGTCACGCGCGATCTCAGGTTGTCGACGAGGACCTTCTCCTCCGACGGCAACAGCCCGATCAGCACGACGACGCCGTAGCGAAAGATCACGGCAAGGCCGGCATGAACGCGGAAGGCGGCCGGCGTCGAGGACACCAGCGTGCCGATCTCGAGGCCAGACGCGTTGATGCGGTCGCCCAGCATCAGCGCCCGGATCCGCAAGGTCGGCGCGGCCTCCTGCTTCGGCGATGTTGGCGCGGTGCCAACGGCGAGGTGATCGGCGTTCATGCAAAGTCTCTCCCGGGCAGCGAAACGTCGCCACGAAGCATTCGGGGTTAATACCGTCAGGATCGGCTTGTGCCGAAACATTCGGCAATATTACCAGCCGCGCCTGGCACATCTGGCCGCGATGAACTCGCGGCAGTTTACCATCGCACGCCGAAGCCCCTTCCGAAAGTTGCACTCGGCAGCGCGACGGGTTTATGACAACATCATGCAACGCTACGCTTCTACCGAAGTGCGGAAACTGAAGCCTCAATCATGCTGAGCGTCATCATTCCGACCGAAGGTGTCGAGCAGACGGCGGTCGCAACCCTGGCCGCGCTGGTGCCCGGCGCCACAGCCGGCGTAATCCGGGAAGTGCTTCTGGTCGACGGCACGCGCAACGGCGTCATCGAGCGCGTTGCCGACGTCGCGGGCTGCCGTTTCATCGGCTTCGAAGGGCATTCGCAAGGCGCTGCGCTCGCTGCCGGCGCGCGCCAGGCCCGATCGCCCTGGCTGATGTTCCTGCCTGCCGGCGCGGTGCTGGAAACGGGCTGGATCGAGGAAACGACCCAGTTCATCCAAGCCGTCGCCACCAGCGGCCGGGATCGTGCCGCGGTGTTCCGCTATGCCCGCTCGCCTTACGCAAATACCGCAGTGCGCGACGTCCTCTGGGCGGTGGCGCGCAGGCTCGTCGGTCCGCTCGGCGATCAAGGGCTGCTGATCGCGCGCGATCATTACGACCGGATCGGCGGATACCCGCCCCACGCCCGGCATTCCGAGGCGCGGCTGCTCCGGCGGCTCGGCCGGTCGTCCCGGACGATGCTGCGCAGCCGGATTGTCATGGTCGGCTGAAGCGCCGAGATACTTGCCAACGTCAATCAATTAATTGACAATGGCAAATATCGAGGTGATCCCATGCTATCGAAAGCTTTGCCGTCAAGCGCCGTGGCCGAACAGGCTGCCGACGACCACGTCGCAGCGGTTCGCGCCTTCAACCGCTTCTACACCCGCAAGCTCGGTGTGCTCGACCAGCACCTCGGCAAGAGTCCGTTCTCGCTCAGCGAGGCACGGGTGCTCTACGAGCTCGCCCATCGCGACGACCTTGCCGCAAAAGAGATCGGACACGAGCTCGGTCTCGATCCCGGCTATCTCAGCCGCATCGTCCAGAGCTTCGACGAGAAGGGGCTGATCACGCGAAAGCCGCTGCCCGCGGACCGCAGGCAGTACCAGCTCAGCCTGACCGCCAAAGGCCGGCAGGCTTTCGCCAAGCTGAACCTGAACTCGCAAAACGAGGTCGCCGCGATGCTGGCTCAGCTTTCGCCTGGCGATGCGACCCGGCTCACGCAGGCGATGGCCACGATCGAGGCCGTGCTGGAGCAACGCCGAAGCCCGCCCGCTTCTTTCATGCTGCGCAGCCATCGCGTCGGCGACATGGGCTGGGTGATCTCCCGCCAGGGCGCCGCCTATGCTGCGGACTACAATTGGGACATCAGTTACGAGGCGCTGGTCGCCGAGATCTGCGCACAGTTCATCAGGAATTACGACGCCGCGCGCGAGCACTGCTGGATCGCGGAGGTCGGTGGCGAGCCGGTCGGCTCGGTGTTCCTGGTCAAGGCCACGGACGAGATCGCCAAACTCCGCCTGTTGCAGGTTGAGAAGAAAGCACGGGGCCTCGGCGTCGGCCGCGCCCTCGTCGAGCAATGCATCCAGGGCGCGCGCGAGCGCGGCTACGGCAAGATGACGCTGTGGACGCAGAGCATTTTGGTGGCTGCGCGCGGGATTTATCAAAGCGCGGGATTCAAGCTGGTCGCGACGGAGCCGCATCACAGCTTCGGTGCCGACCTGGTCGGCGAGACGTGGGAGCTGGATCTCTGATCTCGCAGCGAGCGAGATGCGCGTTGCTGCGCCCTCTCCCCTTGCGGCAGAGAGCATGTCAACTGGCAAATGCAAGCTCGCTTGGGTGAGGGGTATGTCTCCACAAGCATTGGTGCGCGCGGAGAGAACCCCTCATCCGGCGCTTCGCGCCACCTTCTCCCACAAGGGGAGAAGGGAAGAAAAGCAAGAACTCACACCGTCGCGCCTTGCGCCTTTGGCCGGCGCAGATGCTCGTCCAGCCGCGGCATGATCTCGACGAAATTGCAGGGGCGCGTGCGGTAGTCGAGCTGAGCCGCCAGGATGCCGTCCCAGCCGTCGCGGCAGGCGCCGGGCGAGCCCGGCAGGCAGAAGATGTAGGTCGCGCCCGCCACGCCGGCGGTGGCGCGACTCTGGATCGTCGACGCCCCGATCTTGGCGTGGCTCAGCATGTGGAAGGCGATCGAGAAGCCGTCCATGCGCTTCTCGAACAGCGGCTCGATCGCCTCGGGCGTGACGTCGCGCCCGGTAAAGCCGGTGCCGCCGGTGGTGATGACGACGTCGATGCCGCTATCGGCGATCCAGCGGCGGATCACGGCGCGGATCGCCTCGACATCATCGGTGACGATCTCGCGCGCGGCGAGATGATGACCCGCAGCGGTGAGACGATCGGCGAGGGTCTGACCGGACTTGTCGTCCGCAAGCGCGCGCGTGTCGGACACCGTGAGCACCGCAATGTTGAGCGGGATGAATTGTTTGGATTCGTCGATAGAGGCCATTCTTCACCCTCGCTCGTCGTTCCGGGGCTGACGCGTTACAACGCCCCCGCACCGAACGTGTTGCAGGCCTGGACCGTGCCCTGCTGGTAGCCGATCATGAACCATTGCTTGCGTTGCGCCGCCGAGCCGTGGGTGAAGGAGTCGGGTACCACGCGGCCGGTGGCCTGGCGTTGCAGCGTGTCGTCGCCGATCGCGCTCGCCGTGGTCAGCGCCGCCTCGATGTCGCCGGGCTCGAGGAAGTTCGGACGCTTCTTCGCCTCACGGTTGACCCAGACGCCGGACAGACAATCGGCCTGCAACTCCACCTTGACCTGGAGCGCATTGGCCTCGGCCTTCGAGCCGACCTGCTGCTGCAGCCGCGTCACGCGCGGAATGATGCCGAGCAGGTTCTGGATGTGATGGCCGACCTCGTGCGCGATGATGTAGGCGGTGGTGAAATTGCACGCCGACTTGCCGGAGCAGCCGCGAAAGCGGGTCTCGACCTCGCGGAAGAAGGCGGTGTCGAGGAAGATGGTCCGATCGGGCGGACAATAGAACGGCCCCATGGCCGACTGCGCCATGCCGCAGCGGCCGCCATTGGTGGCGTTGCGGAACAGCACGATCTTCGGACCGGTGTACGACTGGCCGTTGGCCTGGAAGATCTCGCTCCAGCGATCGTCGAGCTCGCCGAGGATGCCGGAGATCATGCTGCCCATCTCGTCGGTCGGCGCGCCGCGCTTGCCGGAGGAGGCCTGACGATCGGTCTGATAGGTCGGCGCATGGCCGCCGCCGGAGAGGATCTCGGCGCCGCCGATCAGGATGCGGGGATCGATGCCGAAGGCGTAGCCGACCAGGCCGAGGATGATGATGGTGCCGATGCCAAGCCCGCCACCGCCCATCGGCAGGCCGAACCCGCCGCCTCCGCCGCCGCCAAAGCCACCACCTTCGTCGCGACGATCCTCGATGTCGTCGCTGCGGCGGAAGTCATCGTAGCGCATGGCGGCCTTTCCTCTGGGGTCCCTGATTTAAGTTTCGACGGCGCACAGAAACGCGAAAGCTCAACGCGCCACATACGTAAAATTTCCGTTGCTTTTATCAATATCGTGGCCGGCAAAAATTGCCTAGTGCGACAGCCTGTCGATGCCAGCAAATTTTTCCGAGGGCCGAGCAGTTTTTTCCGAGAGAAATTTACAGCCTTTTTCCCGCCACGATCGCTCCAGCGAACCGCGCAATCGCGAAATACACTGTAAAACAAGGCGAATGCGCGCAACAATTTGTGCGCGAACGATCATGCGGGGAGTGCTCACGAAAGCGGCGGGTTAAGTCGATTTTTACTTTGCCCCTTCAATGTAACGGGCAGTCGGTTGTTTGGTCCCGCGTCGCCGACAGCGTCGCCTGAGTCAGAGTTCTTGAGTCATGGTAGAGTCGCGTCGCGGGGCGTCTGCAAGGGCGCCCCGCACAAATTTTGAGTCGCCTTCGCATCGCATCATCGTCGGCGATTGCGTCGCCGAGATGTCGAAGCTCCAGGCAGGCAGCGTCGACCTGGTTTTCGCCGACCCGCCTTACAATCTGCAGCTCAAGGGCGACCTCAAGCGCCCCGACGAATCCCATGTCGATGCCGTCAACGACGACTGGGACAAGTTCGATTCGTTTGCCGCCTACGACGATTTCACCCGCGCCTGGCTGCTCGCCGCACGCCGCGCCATGAAGCCGTCGGCGACGATCTGGGTGATCGGCTCCTATCACAACATCTTCCGCGTCGGCGCCATCATGCAGGACCTCGGCTTCTGGCTGCTGAACGACATCGTCTGGCGCAAGACCAATCCGATGCCGAATTTCCGCGGCCGCCGCTTCACCAACGCGCACGAAACCATGATCTGGGCCGCGCGTGACGAGAAGGCCAAGGGCTACACGTTCAACTACGAGGCATTGAAGGCCGCCAACGAGGATGTGCAGGCGCGGTCCGACTGGCTGATTCCGCTCTGCACCGGCGAGGAGCGCCTCAAGGGCGCCGACGGCAAGAAAGTGCATCCGACACAGAAGCCGGAAGGCCTGCTGGCGCGCGTGCTGCTGTCCTCGTCCAAGCCCGGCGATCTCGTCATCGACCCGTTCAACGGCACCGGCACCACCGGCGCGGTCGCCAAGCGCCTCGGCCGCTCCTATGTCGGCTTCGAGCGCGACAAGACCTACGCCAAGGCGGCCGAGGCGCGCATCGCCAAGGTCGAACCGTTGCCGGAAGAGAGCCTTGCCCCGTTCATGACCGCGCGCGAGGCGCCGCGCGTTGCGTTCTCCGAGCTGATCGAGCGCGGCATGATCATGCCCGGCACCAAGCTGTTCGACGCCAAGAAGAAGCTCGGCGCATTGGTGCGCGCCGACGGCGCCATCATGCTTGGCGACAAGGTCGGCTCGATCCACCGCATCGGCGCGGTGGCGCAAGGCGCGCAGGCCTGCAACGGCTGGACCTTCTGGCACGTCGAGACCAAGAAGGGCCTCAAGCTGATCGACGAGCTCCGCGCCGAGATCCGCGCGGGAATGGCGGCGGAGTAGCTTTCCCACCGTCATTCCGGGGCTCGCGAAGCGAGAACCCGGAATCCATCGAGCCACGTCCCATGCCGCCCAATGGATTCCGGGCTCGCGCCAAGAGGCGCGCCCCGGAATGACAGCGGCGTGAGTTGAAAGCCGCGCCAACCAGGACTAGATTCGCCCGACTAGCCCCCTCCTGACCGGTTGGGCTCCCATGCGACGACAGTCCGAGACATTGCTGCTGGTGCCGCTGCTGCCGATCTTCCTGATCGGCATGTTTCCGATGTTCCTGATCGCGCTGCTCGGATTCTTCGGCCTGGCGCTGTTCGGCGTGCTCGTGATCTGCGTCGGGCTCGCCAGCAGCAACGAGGCGCACGATACTTTCAACCACGACGTCATCGTTCACGGCTATGCGCGCGGGTCGGAGCGCGCGGCGCGGGCCTCGGACATGCATCTCGCCGCGCGGCTCGGCCTGCGGCTGGAAGCCGTGGGCGCGGCCATGGTCGTTGCGGCGGCAATCGGCCTCTGTTACGCCGCCTGATCTGCGTACCGCGCAGACACCGCCCGGCAAACTCGCCGGTTGCTCTCTCGGGCGAGGTTCAGGCAAGACAGGCTCGCCCAACGACGCCGCGGCCGCGCGCGGCAATATAGACACCGGGGAGATGCTTGATGCTCAAGTTCTATTTCAATGGATCACCGAACCCGACCAAGGTCGCGCTCTATCTCGAAGAATCCGGCCTGCCGTTCGAGCCGGTGAAGATCGACACCCGCAAGGGCGAGCAGTTCACGCCGGAATTCCTCAAGATCAATCCGAACGGCAAGGTGCCGGCGATCGACGATGGGGGCACCATCGTGTTCGATTCGAACGCCATCCTGCTCTATCTCGCCGAGAAGACCGGCAAATTCCTCCCCTCCAACCGCGCCGAGCTCTTGTCCTGGCTGATGTTCGTCGCGAGCGGCGTCGGGCCGTTTTCGGGTCAGGCCGTGCACTTCAAGCATTTTGCGCCGAAGGACCAGAACCACGACTACGCCAACAACCGCTATCAGTACGAGACGGACCGCCACTACAAGATCCTCGACGCTCACCTGAAGGACCGCCGCTACATGGTCGGCGACAGCTATTCGATCGTCGACATGGCGATGTGGGGCTGGGCGCGGATGGTGCCGTTCAAGCTCGGCGACGACGCCTTTGCGCGATACCCGAACGTGAAGCGGCTGGTCGACGAGATCTCGGCGCGCCCGGCGGCGGCGCGTGCCATCGCCCTGAAGGACAAGTTCACCTTCAAGGCCGAGATGGACGACGAAGCGCGAGCCAACATGTTCAAGCACATGACCACCAAGGTGGCTTGATCGCGCCGCTGTTCGAGGCCACGCGCATCCGCGTGGCCTCTTGCTTTCAAGACGTCAGGCAGCGTGGACCGAGCTCAGGAACTTGGCGACTTCCTGCTTCAACCGGTTGCTGTCGGCCGACAGCGAGCGCGCCGCCGACAAAACCTGCGAGGAGGCCGAGCCGGTCTCGGAGGCGCCGCGCTGCACGTCGCCGATGTTGGACGAGACGAGCTGCGTGCCCTGGGCCGCCTGCTGGACGTTGCGGGAGATCTCCTGCGTCGCCGCGCCCTGCTGCTCCACGGCCGCGGCGACCGTCGAGGCGATCTCCGACAGCCGCTCGATGGTGCCGCTGATCTCCCGGATCGAACCGACCGACTCCTCGGTCGCGGCCTGGATGCCGGAGACCTGCTGGGCGATCTCGCCGGTGGCCCTTGCCGTCTGCTCGGCGAGCGCCTTGACCTCGGTAGCGACCACGGCAAAGCCGCGGCCGGCTTCGCCCGCACGCGCCGCCTCGATCGTGGCGTTCAGCGCCAAGAGGTTGGTCTGGCCGGCAATGGTGCTGATCAGCTCGACCACGTCACCGATCCGCGCGGCGGCCTTGGAGAGCGCACCGACGCGCTCGTTGGTCCGGCTCGCCTGACCGACAGCCTCGGTGGCGATGCGGGCGGATTCCTGCACCTGGCGGGCGATCTCGGAGACCGAAGAGGAGAGCTCCTCGGTCGCAGAGGCGACCGCCTGCACATTGGCCGAGGCCTCCTGCGAAGCGCTGGCGACCTCCGTCGAGAGGTCCTGGGCGCGCGCGGCAGTCGTCGTCAACGTGCCGGCGGAGGCTTCGAGCTCGCCCGATGCCGACGACACCGTGTTGACGATCTCGCCGACGGCCTGCTCGAACTGATCGGCGAGCCTGGCCATGTCTTTCCTGCGGTTCTCGGCCTGCCGCGCCTCGAGTTCGGCCTGCTCGGCGCGCATGCTCTCGGTCTCGATCATGTTGTCCTTGAAGACCTGGATCGCCTTGGCCATGTCGCCGATCTCGTCGGCCCTGCCGCGGCCGGGAATCTCGACCTCGAGATTGCCGCCGGCAAGTCGCCCCATCGCCTGCGTCATCGAGGTCAGCGGACCGACGATGCTGCGGGCGATCAGGAAGGCGACGATGCCTCCGAACAGGATGGCAAGGCCGCCGGCGATCTCCTGCACGGTCGTCGTTCCCGCGATCACGGCCTCGGCGGTGGTGCGCGATGCCTGGTAGTCCTCCTTCAGCGTCGTTTCCGCCACCTTGAGCTTGCCGATGCTGTCGACGATGAGGGGCGCGAGGCTCTTGTGGTAGATCTCGTCCGCTTTAAGCATCGCTGCGGAGGTCGTCTCGAACGCCGTCTTGTAGGTTTCAAGCGAGGTCTTCACCGGCGCCAGCGTGGCGCGCAACGCCGCCGCCTGCGGGCTCTTTTCGAGTGCCCCGAGCCGTTGTAATGCCCTGTCGATGCTCGCCCTGAAGGTCGCAGGGCCCTGCGCATCGCGAAGGGCCAGAAAACGCCAGTTTACGATCCTCACGAGCAGGATTCGGGATTCGAGATCGGCGACGAGGGAAGCGGTATCTTCATCGACGGCGGCGCGCGCCACGTCGACGAGCTTGTTCGTCTTGGTGGCAAGGTCCTCGCCACTCGGCAGCAGCGTCGCCTTGCCCGTTCTCGTCTCGTTGACGGCGTCGCCGAGATTGTCACGCAGGCGTCGCATTTTCGCGATCTCGTCGATCAGGCCGTTGTAGAGCGCGCGCCGCTCCTCGGAGAGCGCCCCCTGAGCGCCGACCCGGAGCAGCTCGCTCGCCGCGGTCTCGCGCTCTTGCGCTTCCTTCATTGCGGACTCGTTGCCGTCGTAGACGTAGCGCAAATTGGCCCGCTGAATAGCCTGCAGATGGGCCGATATTTCCAGCACCCGCGCCGTGCTGTCCGAGAGGGCAGATTGTCTTGCGACCTGATCCTGCACGTCCCGCAAATTCCAGACGGCAACCACCGCCATCACGACACCCACCGCCACCAGGGCCATGAAGCCTGCGTACAGGCGTCCCCTGATCCGCAAACGAAATTTCGGCATTCCCACTGTCCACCCAGATGCATGTGAATTAGAGGGGCCGAACGACTCCGGCGATCGTCACGGCCACTCCGACAGCCGCACGCCGCGCCCTGGCGGCCTACGCTGCACCGCGACACAATGGGGGACACTTCTTAATTGAACCTTCAAATTCCTCGCGCGCCCGATCTCGACCCGCACCAAATCTGCCGATTTTGGCGGCAGCTATGCAAAGCCGCATGCGAATCCGCTGTGCCATGCACGCCGGTGCATACCGCTCCTCATGGGTGCCTATAGGGCGCCGGCCTCCTGCAATTTGCCGAGTGCATTCTCGACCACTTCCAGCGTGTAAGGCTTCTGGACCACCGGCGCGGCGGCCAATGGCTCGGGGATCGGCGCGCGCTCGCCATAGCCGGTCGCGAAGATGAAGGGCACCCCGATCTCCTTCAGCCTCTGTGCGACCTTGATGCTGCTCTCGCTGCCGAGATTGAGGTCGAGCAGGGCAAAGCTCGGCCGCGAACGCTCGATCGAGCGCAGTGCCTGGTCGACGGTTGCGGCGGTGTCGACGTGGCGGGCGCCGAGGTCGAGCAGGATGACCTCCGCGGCCATCGCGATGATCAGGTTGTCCTCCACGATCAGGGCGGTGTCGGAAATCCGTGGACGGGCAGATTGCTGCTCCTCGATACGCATGGCGGCTCCCGCGATGGATGGGACGAGCTGGACGAAGTTGGGCGGAATGACGAACTTCGCCTGGACGCCCAGGAGGTCGAAACGGATCTCGGCATCACCCTTGAGATCGAACGGCACCGACCGCTCGATGATGGTGGTGCCGAAGCCGCGCCGCGACGGCGGCTGCACGGGCGGACCGCCGCTCTCCTTCCACTCGATGACGAGGCTGGAAGACGGGTCGAGGCGCCAGACCACCTCGACACTGCCGGTGGAATCGGCAAGCGCGCCGTACTTGGCGGAATTGGTCATCATCTCATGGACGACGAGTGCCAGCGTCGCGAACGCCTTTGGATCGAGCGCGACGTCCGGACCGACCATCTTCACCCGGTCTGCGCGCGCACCGAGATAGGCGCCGGCCTCGGACTCGACCAGGGTGCGGAGCGCGACGGGTGCCCAGTTCAGGTTCGTGATCTGGTCGTGGGCGCGCGCGAGGGCCTGGATGCGGCCGCCGAGCACGCTGGCGAACTCCTCGATGCCGGTCGCGGTCTCCTTGCTCTGCGCCACCAGGGCGCGCACGAGGCTCAGGATGTTGCGGACGCGATGATTGAGCTCAGCGATCATCAGCTCCTGCCGCTCCTGCGCCCCGCGGCGCTCGCGCGCGGCGAGGTCGGACAGTTGCAGGATCACCTCCAGCAGCGTGACGCGCAGGCTCTCGGCGATGCGGATATCGGCCGCCGACCACGGCTTCGACTGCCCCGCCACCGTTTCCTGCCACAACTCGAAGCTCTTGCGCGGGGTCAGACGCGGCCCATGCGGCCCTTCGTCGTAGACCTTGTTGGGATCGGCGGCCCATTTCACCGATCGCGTGACTTCGCGGCGGAAGAAGATCAGGCAATCGCGCGGGGTCCGCGAGATCGGGATGGCGAGAAAGCCCGCCGCGCGGTCACGGAAGGCCTGGCCGGCGGCGTAGACCTGGGCGATCTCGGCGCTGGCGAAGATCCGGCCCGGCGAAGTCCGGTTGATGAAGGCGACGAGATCCTTCACCTCGTCTTCGGTCGGGGTCTCGCCCTCGAGCGCGATGGTATTATCGGACCAGACTGCGACGCCGTCGCACTCGATCATCTTGCGGTAGTCGCCCAGGAAATCGACGATCGCCCGCCGGCTGTGGTCGTGCGAGGCCGCGATCTCGATCAATCGCTCCTGGACCTGATGCGCGCGGGCCTCATAGGCGACGTCACCCTCGCGCTCGCGGCCTTCCACGATCCACGAGAACATCTGACCGAACAGCTCGGAGGCCGTGCGTTTGTCGAACGAAATGTAACGCGGCGAATAATGGTGGCAGGCAAACAGACCCCACAGCTTGCCGTCGCGCAGGATCGACACCGACATGGAGGCGGCAACGCCCATGTTGCGCAGATATTCGATGTGGATCGGCGACACCGAGCGCAGCACGCTCATCGACAGGTCGAGCAGTCCCGCATTATGCGTGGCCGTGGACATCAGCGCGGCAGGCCGCGCGTCGACGTCGGCGATGATGCGCAGCCAGTTGCGCTGATAGAGCGCGCGCGCCTGCCTTGGGATGTCGGAGGCGGGGTAACGCAGACCGAAAAAGGATTCGAGCCCAGACTCCGCCGTCTCGGCGATCACCTCGCCAGACCCGTCCGGGTGAAACTGATAGACCATGACGCGGTCGAAGCCGGTCAGCACCTTAAGCTGACGCGCCGCCTCGCGCGCAAGATCGGCCATTCCGCGCGTCTTGCGGATCCGTTCGAGCATCAAGCGCACGAGCTCGCCGGAATTGACGCCGGGCTCGTGGACGCTCGGCTCCGCCTCGACGATCAGATAGACGCCGGAGAGATGGATCGAAAGATCAAAGGGTGGCTTGCCGGGCTGCAGCTCGACGCCGAACAGGCGCTCGGTCGCATCCGGACCGCCGAGATGATCGACCCGGCTGCGGATCGTTTCGACCGCCGCCTCGGAGATCACGCCCGACAGCGGCCGCTGCAGCAGGTCGGCAACATCCGTTCCAAGAAAGCTCCCGACGTTATCCGAGGCCATGCAGATCGTGAAATCCGAGAGCACGGCCAGCAGGAAGCCAAACGGCTGCACACTGCCGGGAATGTGGATCGGCTCGCGGTCGCAATTGGTGAGATTGACGGCCTGGTTCATGCCCGGTCCGCCGCCTGCTCGAATGCGGCGAAGGCGATGCGGGCCGCCTCGATTGCCTCGTCTTCGTCCCAGCACTCGTTGGTTGCAAGCTTCGCCAGGAAACTCTGCCAGAGCCGCCTGCCGGTGCCGTGACTGAGATAGGCGACAGCTTCGCGGAGGCGCGGATCGGCGGAATCCGCGACCATCTTCAGCAGGAATTTTGCCCCGAGACGGGAGCCTTCGAGCACATACATCGTGCCCACAACGCCGCTGCGCGTCAGTGGGGACACGGACACCAGCCGCGGCACCGCGCTGCCGAGGCGCTCGAGATCAGCCAGAATTGCCGCGCTTCGCGACCGCTCCGGCCAGTCCGGGAAAGCGCTGCTGACGCCGGCCTCGACGAGTGCCGTCTCGAGCGGCAGCAGGGCGCCGGCACTGGCTTGCAGAAAGCGCCGATAGCCGGAGAGCTCGGTCAGATCGAACGCCGATAGCTGCGCGTCGAGGTCGCGGTGCGCGGCCGACGTTGCGTCTCTTAGTCGTTCGCGCAGTCCGGAGAAGCTGCGGCCTCCCTGCGTTGAAACGTCCGAAGCCCCAGCCAGCATGAAATTCCCGAGAACGCAGGTTGCCGCGGGCGCGACGCGCCCGGCAACCGAGGGAACGCCGGCGGCACGCAATAGTTCCGCCGGCCTTGGCACTGCGAGAGGCGAGACATCGGGGGTCCACTCCGTTCATTTCCGCCGAACCGGCTTTCTGAGCTCGTGCTCGATCTCGCTCCGGGACATCCCGAAATCCTGAAGCTCGCGTTCGGTCATGGCCGCGAGCTGGCAGCGGACCCGAGACCGCGCGCGCCGGGCCTGCATGAGTTCCAGCAGCGCCCGGCAGGCCCGCACAAACATCGCGGGCCGTGACGAACAGGAGCGGCCGGTGGACGCGACCTCGTCCAAGCCGTTAGCCCGCGGCCCTCGCGGGGGCTTGCGGAAACGGGCCGAGCGCCTTCTCGGTCAGCATGGAGTCGCAGTACTCGCGAATCTCCTTGATCTTGCCGTCCTCCAGGCGAAACACGAGGCAATAATCGTTGTCGTAACGCACGCCCTCGGGCGTGACGTTATCTCCCTTGGCTTCGACCACCACGATGTCGCCATCGGCGATGAAGCGATGGGCGACGGTCCGCGTGCGGTCGCGCAGGCGCGTGCGGACATAGCCGTGCAGATCTTTGAGGATCGCGTCCTTGCCGGCAAAGGTGCGCGACCAGGAATATTGCCCGGTGACGACCCATTTGGCGTCGTCGGCGAGACTTGCTGTAAACAGGGCGCGGTCGCGCGCGGCCGGATCGGGATTGGCGGCCGCGGCAAAGATATCCTGCAGCAGTTTCTTGTTGGCGCTCGCGTTCATGGCGGCATCTCCTCGTGGTGACAACGCGGAGATCATCGCCGGGCCAACGTCATTCTTCAAATCGATATGAAATATGATATCTATTCACCTCATGAATTTGAAAACGCTCGACCTCAACCTATTGACCGCGCTCGACGCATTGCTCCGCGAAGCCAATGTCAGCCGCGCGGCCCTGAGGATCGGCCTGTCACAGCCGGCCACGAGCCACGCATTGCAGCGCCTGCGCGACATCTTCGGTGACCCGCTGCTGGTGCGCACGGGCGTACGGATGGAGCTGACGCCGCGGGCGCTGGCCCTGCGTGCGCCGCTGGCGCAGGCGCTCGACCAGGTCCGCGGGCTGTTCGTGCCCGATGACTTCGATGCCGCGCGCAGCGAGCGGCAGTTCCGCCTGATGATGCCAGATCTCGCGGTCGAGCTGTTGATGCCGCCCTTGATGGCGAAAGTGACGCGCCTTGCCCCCAACGTCCGCATCGACGTGGTGCCGTGGCGGGGACCTGCGATCTTCCACGCCGAGTTCGCCCGCACCATCGATCTCGTGATCTCGATCGGCAACGCCTTCAAGGGGTTTCATCGCCAGCTGCTCTACACCGACAGCGACGCGCTGGCGGTGCGGCGCGGCCATCCCGTCGGATCGAGGCTGAAGCGGCGCGAGGCGTTCCTGGCCGCCCGCCATGTCGGCGTGATCATCCGCGGCAATGCCGAGGATCTCATCGACACCTGGCTGCACAGCAAAGGCGTCGAGCGACATATCTCGCTTGTCGTGCCGGGCTATCTCGAAGCCTTGCACGTTGCCGCGCGCACCGATCTCGTCGCCTTCGTGCCGCGCCGGCTGATCGCCGCGCTGTCGCAGCAGCTCGGCCTCGTCACGGTGACGCCGCCGCTCGATCCAGGGATCGACGAGCAGTTCATGTTCCACCCGACGCGCGCGCAGATGGACCCCGGTTCGATCTGGCTGAGAAGGCTGATGCTGGAGACGGGGCGGCAGCTGGAGCAAGCCAGGCGGAAACTCCCGTAGCAACTCTCGTAGGGTGGGTTAGCCGAAGGCGTAACCCACCACTTTGGCTTCCGCAGCGACAGAAGAGGTGGGTTACGCTGCGCTAACCCACCCCACAACAGCTGCGCTCCTACGCCTTCTGCGCCGCCATCACCTTGCTCACCGCGGGGCGATCGGACATGCGCTTGAAGTGATCGGCGATCTTCGGCGTCGCATTGATGTCGACGCTGTCGCCTTCGAGCCAGGTCGAGAGCGTATAGAGATAGGGATCGCAGATCGTGTACTGATCGCCCATCACCCAGGGTCCCCGAAACATCTTCTGCTCGATCAGCTTGAAGCAAGCGCCCATGGTCTTCGGCACCATCGCCTTCATGTCGGCGAACGAGCTCTCCTCCGTCGCCCAGCGCGCGCCGCGCATCTTGTGGGCGTGGTTGATGTGCACGGTCGAGCAGAGATAGGAGTTGAACGACTGCACCTGGGCGAAGTCGAAGGGATCGTCGAGCGGCGCGAGCTTCGCCTTGGGGAAGGTCTGCGCGAGATAGGCCAGCATCGCCGGCGTCTCGGTCAGGACGCCGCGGTCGGTGACCAGCGCCGGCACCCGGCCCTTTGGGTTGATGGCGAGATAGTCCGGGCTGTTCTGCTGGTTGTCCTTGAAGCTCAGCCGCTCAGCGGTGTAGTCGGCGCCGGCCTCTTCCAGGGTGATGTAAGTGGCAAGCGCGCAGGTGCCGGTGGCGTAGTAGAGCTTGAGCATGTCGGACCTCATGGGGAAAACCGGAGGTTAACGGTCCTCCGCCGCGCCGTCCATAGGCGGCCTGTTCGCAGTTGCCCACGGCCGCCCGGCTGTGCCAAGACGCCTCCATCGGAGGGGTTTTCTCATGACGGTACTCATCGCCGGTGGCGGCATCGGCGGGCTGACGCTTGCGCTCAGCCTGCATCAAATCGGCGTTCCCGTGAAAGTGTTCGAGAGCGTCGCGGAACTGAAGCCGCTCGGGGTCGGCATCAACGTGCTGCCGCATGCGGTGCGCGAGCTGATCGAGCTCGGCCTGCTGGACAAGCTGGACGCCAGCGGTGTGCGGACGCGCGAGCTCGCCTATTTCTCCAAGCACGGCAAGCCGATCTGGAGCGAGCCGCGCGGCCTTGAGGCCGGCTACAAATGGCCGCAATTCTCGATCCATCGCGGCACGCTGCAGCAGATCCTGCTCGACACCGCGCTCGAGCGGCTCGGCCGCGACAACATCCTCACCAGCCATCATCTGACCGGCTGGACCGAGACGGCGGGCGGCGTGCGCGCCGACTTCGTCGACAGGGCGAGCGGCAAGGCCGCCGGCACCTACGAGGGCACGATCCTGATCGCCGCCGACGGCATCCATTCCGCCGCACGAGAAAAGCTCTATCCGAACGAAGGCCCGCCGATCTGGAACGGCCGCATCCTCTGGCGCGGCGTCACGCCGGCCAAAGCCTTCCTCACCGGCCGCAGCATGATCATGGCCGGTCACGAGATCCTGAAATTCGTCTGCTATCCGATCTCGAAAGAAGCGGACGCCGACGGCAACCACCTCATCAACTGGGTCGCGGAGCGCCACATGCCGCCGACCTATCAGTGGCGTCGCGAGGACTATAACCGCACGGCGCGGCTCGATGAGTTCCTGCCCTGGTTCGAAAGCTGGCAGTTCGACTGGCTCGACGTGCCCGCCCTGATCAGGAACTGCCCGCACGCTTACGAATATCCGCTGGTCGACCGCGATCCGGTGTCGCAATGGACCTTCGGCCGCGTCACGCTGATGGGCGATGCCGCGCATCCGATGTACCCGATCGGCTCGAACGGCGCCTCGCAGGCGATCCTCGACGCGCGCGTCATCACGCGCGAAATCCTGGCGCACGGTCCGACGCAGGCGGCACTGCTCGCCTATGAGGCCGAGCGGCGGCCCGCAACCACCGACCTCGTCCTGCTCAACCGCAAGAACGGTCCCGAGCAGGTGATGCAGCTGGTCGAGGAGCGCGCGCCTGACGGGTACAAGGTCGTCACCGACGTGCTGTCGCAAAAGGAGCTGGAGGACATCGCCGCGAACTACAAGCGCGTTGCGGGATTTCAGGTCGAGGCGCTGAATGCGAAGCCGCCGATCGTAAGCAAGGACGCGCGGGCGAAGGGGTGAGTTCTTTGCTCAAGGCGAGATGTGCGCGAATACGCCCTCTCCCCTTGCGGGAGAGGGCAGCGACGCAGGTAGAAGCGGACTCACTTGGGTGAGGGGTTCTGTCCGCAGGTAAATCTTTTGCCGTAGAATTCGCTGAGGCAACCCCTCATCCGGCGCTTCGCGCCACCTTCTCCCGCAAGGGGAGAAGGAAGAGCAGTGCGCACCGCCGAACTATTTTCCCACCACCCTCGCCGCCTCCAACAATCGCTCGCTGGCGCTTGCCGTCGCCAGCACCGTGCCGTCCTCTGCCATCAGCTTGGCTTCGACGAAGGCGATGGTCTTGCCGAGCTGCGTGACCTTGGCTTCGCCGGTGATCGGACCGGGCTTTGCGGGTGCCAAAAAATTCACGGTCATGCTGATCGTGGTGGTGTAGAGCCGGCCCTCGCTCATCACCAGCACCGCCGGACCCATGGTGTCGTCGAGCATCGCCGAGAGCATGCCGCCCTGGATGAAGCCCGCGGGGTTGCAGAACTCCGGCTTGCCGTCGAAGCCGAGCTTGATCCAGCCCTCCTCCGGACGGGCATCGAGCAGGCGCCAGCCGAGCAGCTCGGCGCATGGGGGCCTTGGGAAGTTATCGAGCGCGGTCTTGACCATGCGAGATCTCCTTTGCCCCCGTTAGCGCAAGACTGCTGACAGCCTGCTGTCAGCAGGATGGATGCTAGAGATCCAATCCATGCGCGATGACCTTGCGCATGACGTTGGGCAGCGCCTCATCTGCCAGAGTCGCGATCGGCACCCAACGCATGCCCTCGGGCGCGCGGACCCGGGCCTCGGCCTTGGCCGTGTAGACCACTAGCTCGAGCGGAAAATGTGTGAAGACGTGGGTGACGGCGCCCACCTTGCGCTGCCAGCGCGACAGCCCCTTCAGCTGCGGCGCCTGCTGCTTCGCCGTTGCATCGTCCTGGCCGGCGAGCCAGTCCGAGCACGGCACCTCCGTCATGCCGCCGAGCAGCCCCTTTTCGGGCCGCGAGCGAACCAGCAATTCGGCGCCGCGCGTGACCACGAAGGCGGCACCGCGCCTGAGCATCCCGCTCTTCTTCGGTGCCTTGCGCGGGAACGTCTCCTGGGTGCCCTGCGCGCGTGCCGCGCAGTCCTCGTTCAGCGGACACAGCGAGCAGGCCGGCTTCTTCGGCGTGCAGATCGAGGCGCCGAGATCCATCAGCGCCTGCGCGCTGTCGCCGGCGCGAGACTCCGCCAGCAGCGTCGCGGCGAGTTGCTGGATGAGCGGCTTGGCTTGCGGCAGCTCCTCCTCGACCGCGAACAGCCGCGACACCACGCGCTCGATGTTGCCGTCGACCGGCATGGTGCGGCGGTCGAACGCGATCGCCGCAATCGCCGCCGCCGTGTAGGGCCCGATCCCCGGCAGCGCGCGCAGCCCCTCCTCGGTATCCGGAAACACGCCGCCATGCTCGCGCGTCACCGCCACGGCGCAGGCATGGAGGTTGCGTGCGCGCGAGTAATAGCCGAGCCCGGCCCACATCCGCAGCACGTCGTCCTGCGAGGCTCGCCCCAGCGCCGTGACATCAGGCCAGCGCGCGACGAATTTTTCGAAATAAGGGCCGACCGCCTTCACGGTGGTCTGCTGGAGCATGATCTCGGAGAGCCAGACGCGGTAGGGATCGGATGCCTCGCCCGGCGCGGCGCGCCACGGCAATCGGCGGCGGTGGCGGTCGTACCATTGCAGGAGCGCGAGCGGGCGAACCGACGACGCCGTACTCTGTTCCTTCTTGCGCGCAGTCGTGGAGAGCATGCACCTTTACTAGAGGAGGATTCCGCCTGTGGCCAGCGCGACCGGACCGTTGCGCGCTATAACGCCTTGCGTTATACACAGACATGATCCAGAGCTTCGCCAACTCCGAGACAGAGTTGATCTGGTCCGGTCGGCGAAGTCGAAAACTGCCGTCCGACATTCAGAATGTGGCTTTGCGAAAGCTGCGCTTGCTAAACCAGGCGCGGGTATTGGCGGATCTCAAGGTTCCGCCGGGCAATCGGCTGGAAGCCCTGAAAGCCAACCGCGAAGGTCAGCACTCGATCCGGATCAACGATCAGTGGCGCATCTGTTTTGTGTGGGATGAAGGAGGACCGAGAGATGTCGAAATCGTCGACTACCACTAGGAACGGGTTCCTCCGCAATCCCCATCCCGGCGAGATCCTGCTGGAGGAGTTTTTGAAGCCGATGGAGCTGAGCCAGAACGCGCTGGCGCGGGCCGTTCACGTCCCGCCGCGGCGGATCAACGAGATCGTCCTCGGCAAGCGCGACATCACCGCCGACACTGACCTGCGGCTCGCCCGCTATTTCGGTCTGTCGGAGGGCTTTTTCCTGGGTCTGCAGATGGACTATGATCTGATGCAACGACGGCGCGAGATCGATCGCGACCTCAAGGCCATCCGGCCTCGCGCCGCGGCATAACGGACGGCTCATGTCCAAATCCGGCCCCATCTTCAAGCCCGGCCCCGTCAGCGCCAAACCGCTCGGGATCCTGCTCGACGACGTCTTTGCCGAGGCCTATGCCAAGCAGGGCTTTGCGGCGCGCGAGCTGGTGACGCGGTGGGCGCAGATCGCAGGGCCGGAGATCGCGGCCCATGCCGAGCCGCTCAAGATGCAATGGCCACGGCCGGTCGAGGGTCAGCCGCAGGAGCCGGCAACCCTGGTGCTACGGGTCGAGGGGCCGATGGCGCTGGAGATTCAGCATTTGGCCGACGTGATCCTGGAGCCTGTCTCTTATACACAACTAAAAAAAAAAAGATCCCACAGTCTATAACAGATGTACATCTGAGTCTGCACATGGGACAGAAACGACG
>NZ_JADYVU010000011.1:0-163611 GCF_020194115.1 Bradyrhizobium sp. NBAIM01
CCCGCAGCGGCTCCGCCGGCTCGGCCGACTCCCGCGCCTGCGCCCACGGCAACACCGCCTGCTCCGACAGCCGCGCCCCCGGCCCGCCCCGGCGCGCCTGCGCCGGCAGTCACGCCGGCTCCAACGGCGACCCCGGCACCGACGACGCCACCTGCGCCAACCGCAACGCCGGCTCCCGGCAGCACGCCCGGCGCAGCGCCGGCTGGTCGCCCCGGCGCACCTCCGCCCGGCGTACGTCCTGGCGCGCCGCCGCCCCCGGCGGGATCACCCGCACCCGGCGCCACGCCCGCTCCAACGGCAACGCCCGCGCCCGGCAGCACGCCGCCACCCCCGCCGCCCGGACGTCCGGGGTCGGCAACGCCCGCGCCCGGCGCAACCCCGGCCCCGACAGCGACGCCAGCCCCGGGGCAGCAGGGTGGAACGCCTCCTGCCGGCGCGCCCGCCGCCGGGACTCCGGCTGCGCCGCCGCAGGCTGGTGCGCCCGCCCGGCCGCCGGCACCTCCGGCCGGCGCCGCGGCTCCGACCGTGGTGCCCGGCACGCCGGCCGCAGCGCCGCCGCCCGACCGGGCACAATACAGACCGCCGACGGTCGCGCCGGCTTTCCGCGCCGCGCCGACAGTCGCCGCGCCCCTGCCGCCGCCGCCGCGTCCGCAGCAGCGTGACCTGACGCCGCTCGCGATCGGCGCGGGCGTGGTGGCCGGCGCCGTGATCGGCGCCACCATCGCCGATATCCATAACCAGCGGCGCGAGGTCGTCGAAGGCGGCCGCACCGTCTACACCGAGCCGGACCGCATCATCATCCGCGATCCGGGCGGGCAGGCTTACGTCCGCGGCAACGATCTCTATCGCTTCCGCTATGGCGCCCGCGACATCCGCACCGACACCGTCGGCGGCGAAACCCGCACCGTCGTGATCCGTCCCGACGGCAGCGAGGTGATCACCGTGGTCGGGCCGGACGGCTCGCTGCTGCGTCGTATCCGCCGGGACCCGCGCGGACGCGAGATCGTGATCATCGACAACACCTACCGCGATCCGCGGGCGGTCGGCGGCTTCTACGTCGACGTGCCGCCGCCGGTGGTCAACATTCCCTACGATCGCTACATCGTCGACGCCCAGGAGGCGCCGCCGCAGGTGATCTACGAAACGATGCGGGCTCCGCCGGTGCAGCGGATCGACCGGCGCTACTCGCTCGACGAGATCCGCTACAGCCCGAATGTTCGCATGCAGATGCCGAGCATCGACGTCAACACGATCAACTTCGAGACCGGATCGTGGACCATTCCGCCGGATCAGGCGGCGCGGCTGCAAGTGATCGCCGACGGCATCAACCAGGCGCTCCAGGCCAACCCGCAGGAGGTGTTCCTGATCGAGGGCCACACCGATGCGGTCGGCAACGAGGTTGACAATCTGTCGCTGTCGGATCGCCGCGCGCAGGCCGCAGCCGAATTGCTGACGCAGCAATTCAGTGTGCCCGCGGAGAACCTGACGTCGCAGGGCTATGGCGAGCAGTATCTGAAGGAGCAGACGCAAGGCGCGAGCCTGATCAACCGGCGCGTCACCGTCCGTCGCATCACGCCGTTGCTCAACGGCGACCAGGCCAACGCGGCGCCTCCGCCGCGCCAGTAAGACCTTCGCAAGAAGACAATGGCCGGGAGCGATCCCGGCCATTTTTCTTGTCACGCCGTCATTGCTTCCGACGGCAGGCATGCCTCGCAAACGGCGGCAACATGCCGGTGATCGGTGCCGCAACAGCCGCCGAGAATGCGCATGCCGGGGAATGCGCGCCTGAGCAAATGGTAGCGGCGGCCGAGATCTTGGGGATCACCACTGTCCAGCGCCTCCGATTCGTCGAGCTCGGCATGGCTCTTGACCGATGCATTGGCTCTGATGCCGTGGATGCGCTGCACCCACGCCTCGCCTGCGGCGAGTGCACTCTCGAAGTGAGTTGGGTGCGCGCAATTGATCAGGAAGTATTCGCAGGCACGTTCAGTTGCGTCGTCGACCGCCTCGATCGCCTCGCGCAGCGACTCTCCCCGGACGAGGCGGCCATCGGTTTCGACCGTGAAAGAGATGGCGACCGGAATGTCCTGCCTCTTGGCTGCACGGACCACGCCCACCGCTTCGTTGATGCTGTTCAGCGTGAATGCAGTCACCATGTCGGCGCCCGCCTCGGCGAAGGCCGCGATCTGGCCTGAGTGGTAGGCTTCCGCCTCCGCCGCGTCCATGTTGCCGGCCTTGTAGCCGTCGCCTCGCGGACCGATCGCGCCGTTGATGACGCAAGGCATGCCGGGCAACTCCCAAGCGCCGCGCAATTCGTCGAGGAAGCGGATGGCGCGCATGTTGATGGCCGCGAGCCTGGCCGCATCATAGCCGAGCTTGGCGCCCCAATCAGGGTTGGCGCGCCAGGTCGGACTGTCGAGGACAAAGCCGAGCCCATGCTGCCGCGCGATACGCAGGTAGGCTTCGTAGTACTGCCTCAAATGCGCGCGGCCATCCGCGCTGTCGAGCAGCACGAATGCCGCAAAGTGGGGCAGCTCCAGCCCGTGCTGAAAGATGAGAGTTGTTTCCATGCCGCCATCGGTCAGGAAAATGCCGCCGCCGCGCTGCGGCAGACCATGTCTGTATCTGGCCATTGATCGCTCCATCATTTGGACGTGCCGCTCTCTTCACTCGGTCGCGCTACGCCCGCGTTCGGTCGCGGCATTTGGTGCCGCATAATGTCGCGTCGCTCTAGAAGCCCCGTGGTGCGGCTGAACTTCCACCCGCAAGCGGAGACAAATCAATGATTTGCACGAGTCACGCGGAGTGGGCCTTGGCCCCGAGGGTCAATTTCCGCACCGTCGGTACAGTTCTGGAGACATCAATGGGAAAGGGCGAAGCGACGCGCGAGCGCATTCTCGAGATCGCGGAAGCGGCGGTGCTCGCAAAGGGCTTCGGCGCCACCTCGATCGAGGAGGTCATTGCCGAGGCCGGACTGACCAAGAGCGGGTTCTTCTATCACTTCAGGGACAAGAACGCGCTCGCACGGGAGATGCTGCGTCGCTACGTGGATACGAATGACCGCCTGTTCGACGAGATCTTCAGGCGCGGACGCGAGCTCTCCGACGACCCGCTGCAGTCGTTCCTGATCTCGCTGAAACTACTCGCCGAAGTCATGGCCGATCTGCCGAACGGCCATCCCGGCTGCCTGATCGCAAGCATCTGCTATCAGGAGCGCCTGTTCGACCGCGATGTTCGCGATCTAACCGCGCAATCGGTCCGGAGCTGGAATGCGCACTTCCGCGAGATTCTCGACGGCATCGCCGCCATCTATCCGCCCCGCGAGCCGATCGATCTCGACGATCTCGCGGAGATGATCTCGTGCGTGGTCGACGGCGCAATCATCATGTCGAAGACGCTCAACGACCCGAAGCGGCTGGAGCGACAGATCCTGCTCTTCCGCAGCTGCGTGAAGCTGGTCTTCACGCCGCCTCACTCGTCGTGAATTGATGGAACGTGAGCGGACCAGGGCGGCCCGGCCTGCCGCGCTCGCCTGCGGCAGGAATGTGATTGGGCCCAGGTTGGCAGTCGCCCCATCATTCTCGCGCAGCCAATCCCAGCGCATCGGCCATGACACGGAACACTTCGGTATTGTCCATCGAGCCGTGCACGCGCTCGCTCCCCGGGCCCGCCGCCGTGACAATGACGTCCTCGCCCGAATGCACGCTGGCGCCGACCAGCGACGACAGATTGCCGGGGCGCAGCACCGCGCCCGGGACCTCCTTGTATTTGTCGTTGGCCTTGAAGGTGCCGTCGTCGCCGGCCTTGACGGTCGGCTCGTTGGGATTGTCGAGCTTCGGACGGAACGTCTCGTAATGATCGGGCAGGCTCGCCGAGAAGATGGCAAGCCGGCGGCTCACGTCGATGCGTGACGGGTAGCCTTCCGCGTCTGGGGCCGGATAGTTCGGAAATCCGGCCTTGTCGTAAACCCCGACGCGCTCGCGTAAGGGAACGTTGGGCACGGTGGCCATGTCGTCATTCACTGTGCCGACCAGGCTGTTGGGGTGATTGTGATCGGCCAGCACCAGGATGAGGGTGTCGTCGCCGCGTGCGCGCGCCCATTCGCGCGTCTGACGCACCGCGTTGTCGAGCATGATCGTGTCGTAGACCGCGCGCTCCATGTCGAGCAAATGCGCGTATTTGTCGATCATTCCGGATTCGACCATCAGGAAGAAGCCGGCTTCGTTCTTCGAGAGGATTTTCAACGCTGCCTGCACCTGTTCGGTCAGATCAGGCTGCTCGGGGAATTTCTTGACGCCGCCGCCCTTGAGGAATTTGCGGTCGAGCGCGCCGTCCATGTTGCCGGTGGCGAACAGGCCGAGCAGCTTGCTCGTCTCCTGCTTGGCGGCAGAGGCGCTGAGCTCGCCCGCGGTGGTCGCCACCTGATAGCCGGCATCGCGAAACTTCGCGATGTAGTCGGTCTCGTCCTTGCGCTTGGAGCCGGCAGCCGACTTCGGCAGAAAATTTGCGCTGCCGCCGCCCAGCATCACATCCGGCTTTGCCGCGAAGAACTGCTCGACGATGTCGTCATAGGCGGCGCGCCGGCGGGTGTGCGCGACCATCGCCGCCGGCGTCGCGTCTTCGATCTCGGTATTGGTGACGACACCGATCGCCATACCGAGCCGCCTTTTGGCAAGGCTGGTGATGGTTTCGACCTTGGGATCGTCGAGCGGGCTTGCGCTGCGGTCAGCGTAGACGCCGAGGGCATTGACGGCGCTCTTGTGCCCGGTCGCATAGGCGCTCGCCGAGTTCGCGGAATCCGTGATGATCGAGTCCGAGCCGGCGGTTGCCACCAGGGCCATATGGGGCATGTCGTCGATGGCGAGCTTGCCGCGGCTCTTGCCTTCCGAAATGCCCTTGGACAGGATTCGCGCGGCGACCCGATGCGCCGGCGACATGCCATCGCCGATGAACAGGATGACGTTCTTCGCCTTGCGCGGGCCGGTGTCGTAGACCGTCCAGGTGACGCTGCGCTGGCGCGTGCCGTCGCTCACCTCCACGGCGACGCTACCCGGCTTGGTCAGCGTGACGTCGCGCAGGACCAGGGCCGACTGCTCCTTGCCGTCCTCGCGCTCGACGAAGGTTCCGGAGCGGCCGAACGCGGCCGCGTAATCCGCGCCGTTCACCGTCACCTTCAACTTGGCGGGATCGACCAGCCCCGGGAGCTCGACCTTGAAGTCGAACTTGGCTCCCGCCAGGATCTCGGCGCGGTCGATCGGATAGATCGTCTGCGCCGACGATGATGATGCCCAACAGAGAACAATGAGAGAGGCGAGTGCCGATCCCCTGACCATGTGCGATGCTCCGCAATCCCGTTTCCAACAGTGGAAGCGTAGCGGTCGAGAATGACAGCGTCATTAAGCTCGGAGCGCGGATGGAGCGAAGCGCAATCCGGGCTCCGGAAAGCCTCAGCCCTTATCGCTCTCGAGCCGGAAGATCTGCGAGCCTTCGCTGCCCGACAACAGGCCGGTCTTCGAATAGAGACCGAGCTTGGTGCGGGTGTCGGCGATGTCGAGGTTGCGCATGGTGAGCTGGCCGATGCGGTCGGCCGGCGTGAAGGCAGCGTCCTCCACCTTCTCCATGCTCAGCCGCTCCGGCGCATAGGTAAGGTTGGGGCTCTCGGTGTTGAGGATCGAATAATCGTTGCCGCGGCGCAGCTCGAGCGTGACTTCGCCGGTGACGGCGCGGGCGACCCAGCGCTGTGCGGTCTCGCGGAGCATCAACGCCTGCGAATCGAACCAGCGGCCCTGATAGAGCAGGCGTCCCAAGCGCATGCCGCTGATCCGGTACTGTTCGATCGTGTCCTCGTTGTGGATGCCGGTGACGAGGCGCTCATAGGCGATGTGCAGCAGCGCCATGCCGGGCGCCTCATAGATGCCCCGGCTCTTGGCCTCGATGATGCGGTTCTCGATCTGGTCGCTCATGCCGAGGCCATGACGGCCGCCGATCGCGTTGGCCTCGAGGAACAGCGAGACCGGATCGGAGAAGGTCTGGCCGTTCAGCGCGGTCGGCTGCCCTTCCTCGAAACGCACCACGACCTTCTCGGCCTTGACGGCGCAGTCGTCGCGCCAGAACGGCACGCCCATGATCGGGGTGACGATCTTGATGCCGCTGTCGAGGCTCTCGAGATCCTTTGCCTCATGGGTGGCGCCGAGCAGATTGCTGTCGGTCGAATACGCCTTCTCCGCGCTCATCTTGTAGGCGAAGCCTTGCGCGGTCATGAATGCCGACATCTCGGCGCGGCCGCCGAGCTCGTCGATGAACTGCTGGTCGAGCCAGGGCTTGTAGATCTTCAAGCCGGGATTGGTGAGCAGGCCGTAGCGGTAGAAGCGCTCGATGTCGTTGCCCTTGAAGGTCGAGCCGTCGCCCCAGATGTTGACACCGTCTTCCTTCATCGCTGCGACCAGCATCGTGCCGGTGACGGCGCGCCCGAGCGGCGTGGTGTTGAAATAGGTGATGCCGCCGGTCGAGATATGGAAGGCGCCCGACTGGATCGCGGCGATGCCCTCGTGGACCAGCTGCGTGCGGCAATCGACGAGGCGCGCGTTCTCGGCGCCGAACTCCATCGCCTTGCGCGGGATCTCATTGTAGTCGGCTTCATCCGGCTGGCCGAGATTGGCGGTGTAGGCGTAGCAGCGCGCCCCCTTCTGCTTCATCCAGAGCAGCGCCGCAGAGGTGTCGAGGCCGCCCGAAAAAGCGATGCCGACTTTCTCACCCTTGGGCAGGCTTTTCAGGATCGTGGTCATGGGGCTTCCAATCGGGTCTAAGCTGATGTGATGGGTGCGTTCGACCGCGCGAATATCAAATTTCGCGGGGCTCGGCACCCCTTTAATGGCTCAAACCGAGGGCTCGGGGCCGGTCTTGCGGCCGAACAGGCGCTGGCGGAGCCGGTAGGCGGGCATGTTCAACCGGGTCAGGGCGGCATCCACCGCTTCGTCCGAGAACCGCGTCCGCGGCCAGCGGTAAATCAGCGCGTAGGCGAACCAGATCACGACGAAGGTGACGAGGCCGGCGATCGACACGTCCGTGAAAAAGTGCCCGCCGAAGGCCATGCGCAGGGCGCTGGTCAAGGCGCCGAACACCACGGCGGCGGCATAGGCGAGCGGCCGCCACGCCGGCGGCGCCAGCGCGGCCGGCGCCAGCGTCCAGAACGCCGTCGCGCCTTCGCCGGAGAAGAACGAGCAATTGCGCCCGCAAGTGCCGCGCGGATCCCACCACGGCACGAATTGCTGATCGCCGGCAAACTCGGTCACCACCACCGGACGCGGACGGCCCCAATAATTCTTGAACGTCAGGTTGGTCAAAATACCGGCCGACATGGTCATCGTCACCAGCAGGAAGATGACCGTACGCCCCGGCACCATCAGCGGCCGGTCGGGCCGGATCATCTTGACCACGAGCGCGACGATCGAGGGAAGGGCGAAGGCCCAGGCGATCCACATCGCCGCATCGCGCGCAAAGCCGGCCCACCCGTTCAGCTTGAGCGGAAACGTCTTGGTCTCCGCGTCGAAGAACAGCGATGCGAGCTTGAGGTCGAGCTCGGGATAGAGGCCGAAGACGACGCCGATCACGAGCCACAGCGCCAGGGCAATGAAGAGTCCGGTACGGTTCATGGCGCGCGGTTTAGCGGAGTGGGATGGAGATGGAAACCCCAGGGGAGGGTAGGAAACTCACCGCGGGCCCGGCCTTGAATTCGCCGGCAATGGCGGCGGTGGTTTCCGCGGGGACGGCGGTTCGCGCCAGACGCCGGCGTTGCGGCCGGCGATCAGCCAGTAGACGAAGCCGGCAACGATGCCCGCGCCGGTCATGATCTCCAGGTGACGCCGGACGATGCCCTCGAACTGCAACGTGTCGGAATGGAACGGGACGAGGCCGAGATAGCAGGCGAGCCCGACAAGGCCGCCGCCGACGGCATAGGCGATCGCACTGCGGATGTAGAGCGCTTCGGTGATCGCGACGATCACCGCCGCCGGCACCAGCGCAAAGCCGGACACGAAGATGAAGCCGAAGCCGAGCAGGATGTCGATCGTGCCCTGGTCGACCGGACCGGCGCCGAGATCGGCGAATTCCGGAAACAGCAGCGCGACGACGACGATCATGCCGCCGACAAAGCAGGCGGCGAGGAAGCCGATGAAGATGACGACGAGGCGGCCGATCAGGGACATGACGTCAAAATCACCTCGCCGTCATTGCAAGGAGCTCGCGACAAAATTGCGCAGCAATTTTGCGCTGATGCGACGAAGCAATCCAGACTGAGGCCGCGGAGATATTCTGGATTGCTTCGCTGCGCTCGCAATGACGAGGAGGCGAGAGCACGGGCATGACACACTAATCCGTCATCGCCATGGCGCGCAGCGCCTGGCGCTCGCGCGCTGAGAGCTTTTCCGTCTCCGACTTGAGCTGGCCGCAGGCGGCGAGGATGTCGCGGCCGCGCGGGGTGCGCACCGGCGAGGAATAGCCGGCGTTGAAGATGTATTCGGAGAACTTTTCGATCTGGTCCCAGTCCGAGCATTCATAAGCGGTGCCGGGCCAGGGATTGAACGGGATCAGGTTGATCTTGGCCGGAATGCCCTTGAGCATCTTTACCAGCAGCTTGGCGTCGTCGAGCGAATCGTTGACGCCCTTGAGCATCACATATTCGAAGGTGATGCGGCGCGCGTTGGAGGCACCGGGATAGTCGCGGCAGGCCTGCAGCAGCTCCTTGATCGGATATTTGCGGTTGAGCGGCACCAGCTCGTTGCGCAGCTCGTCGCGCACCGCGTGCAGCGAAATCGCGAGCATGACGCCGATCTCCTCGCCGGCGCGCACGATGTTCGGCACCACGCCCGAGGTCGACAACGTGATACGGCGGCGGGAGATGCCGATGCCTTCGTTGTCGCCGACGATCAGAAGCGCATCGCGCACCGCGTCGAAATTGTAGAGCGGCTCGCCCATGCCCATCATCACGATGTTGGTGACGCGGCGCGTGCCGTCCTCGCGATCGGCCCAGTCGTTGAGACGGTCGCGCGCGACCATCACCTGGCCGACGATCTCGCCGGCGGTGAGGTTGCGCACTAGGCGCTGGGTGCCGGTGTGGCAGAAGGCGCAATTGAGCGTGCAGCCGACCTGCGAGGAAACGCAGAGCGTGCCGCGGTCGGTCTCGGGGATGTAGACGCATTCGACTTCATGCGCCTTCTGAACATTGTCGCCGCTCGGCAGGCGCAACAGCCATTTGCGAGTGCCGTCGTTGGAGATCTGCTCGGCCACGACTTCCGGCCGGTCCACGGTGAAATGCTGCGCGAGCTCGGCGCGGATGCCCTTCGAGATCGAGCTCATCTCGTCAAAACTCTGGGCGCCGCGGAAATAGAGCCAGTGCCACAGCTGCTGCACCCGCATCTTGCGCTGCGCCGGTGCGACGCCGATCTCGCCGAGCCGATCGGCAAGCTCGGTGCGCGACAGGCCGATCAGCGACGGCTTGGCCGGCGGCACATAGGTTTCGAGCGGGGTCTTCTCCACCAGGAGGCCGTTGTGCGGCTCGGTCGTCGGTTGCATTGAATGGACCTAATGGCTTGGTCGTTCCGGGATGGTCCGAAGAGATCGCGAAGCGACCCTGAGGACCAGACCCGGAACCTCGGAGATTCCGGGTTCGTGCTGTGCGCGCCCCGGAATGACGAAGAAATCTGGAACGGCCCCTATATAACAACCGGAACCGCCGATTGCGACCTTATCGCCCGCAGTCTTAACGCCGGCAATCCTGCGCGATCTTGTCGAGCGCCTGGGCGAGGCCCTTCAGCGAGAAGGTGTCGGTCGTCTCGGTCCCCTTGGCCGAGACGCCTTTGACGACGAGATCGGCGGATTTGCGCATGGCTTCGACCATCCGCTCCTCCTCGGCCGCGTTCTTGATCCAGAGCCCGTCCCCCTGCGTGTACATGGCGAAGGAGGCGCCGCCGACCTCGGCGGTCGATTCCGAGCCCGGCTTCAGCGCATAGCCGATCATGACCGAGACTTCGTTGTTGACCTTCTCGGCCGGCCGGGTCGAGACGAAGGCATAGGCGGGATCGCGCGGCCGGTTCGGCGGATTGGTCTTCGACGATGACGGCTTGGCCAGCGCGAAGCAGACCTTCTTGCCGTTCGGCGTCGCCGAATAGGCACCCCAGGTGCCGAACTGCCCGATCAGGGTCGGCTCCGCGCCCCCCGCAACGGCCGCAGCCGGGGCCGCCGGCTTGCTCTCGGGCTTCGGGGCCGCCTTTGCGTTGGTGTTGGCCGGCGGCGCCGCCGGCTTCGGTGCCGCCTCTTTTGGAGCTGGACTGGACTTGGGCGTCGGTTGCGCCGTCTGCGCCCGCGCAGACACGGCGATTCCCCCGGCCGCCACGCCAGTCATCAAAGCTAAAATCAGCACCCGCCACATGCCGCGTTGGTTCCCTCAATATTGTGACTGGAAGATGGCCCGAGCGCGCTTTGTCCCCGGGCAGGGATAGCCGGGAAAGTTCAATTTGGGAAGGCAGTTAGCGGTATCTTCGGCGGCTAGGCCCTGGATCGGGCGGCGCGTTGCGCGGCCCATTGCGCCTCGGTCCAGCCGAGCAAATCCTCGGCGCCGGAACTGCGCAGATGCGCGCCACCGTCGATCACCACCATCTCGCCATTGATGTAGGCGGCATGATCCGAGACCAGGAAGCTGGCGAGATCGGCGAGCTCGCCGTGCTCGCCGGTGCGGCCGAGCGGATTGCGCGAGGTCCAGCCTTCGTCGCGGCCTTCGGGACGGAGCTGCCCGGTGGCCCCTGCGGTCGGAAACGGGCCCGGCGCGATCGCCACGGTCCGGATGCCCTTCGGGCCCCATTCCACCGCAAGACTCCTGGTCATCGCCAGCAGTGCGGATTTCGCCATCGCCGAGGGAACGGTGAAGGCGCGGCCGGTAATGGTGGAGGTCGAGAGGATCGACAGCACGACGCCGCGATGGTTAGCCTCGATCCAGCGCCTGCCGGCGGCGAGCGTGCAATACATCGCGCCATGCAGTGTCGGCGCCAAGATCGCGTCCGCGGCGCGGAAGGAGAGATGCTCGCTCTGTGCGATGAAGGTGGCAGCGGCATTGTTGACGAGGATGTCGAGCGGCGCCTCGCGCCAGATCGCATCCATCATGCCGTCGACCGCCGCACCGTCGCGGATATCGCAGGCGATGGTGATGACCGTGCCGCCGGTCTCGTCGCGCATCTCGCGCGCCGTCGCCTCGAGCCGCTCGAGCTTGCGGCCGCAGATCACGAGCTCGGCGCCGAGCGCGAGGAAGCGACGCCCCATCGCAGCGCCGAGACCCGAACCACCCCCGGTAATGAGGGTGCGCTTGTTCTTCAGCAGGCTTGTTTCAAACATCGTTTGATCCTTTCTCCGCGGATTTCGTCATTGCGAGCCACCGGGTCCGCGCGAAGCGCGGCCCGATGACGGGCTTCGCGAAGCAATTCAGACTATTCCGCAGGACGGACTCTGGATTGCTTCGCTGCGCTCGCAACGACGGAGGATAGGCCGTCGCTGACCCCAGACAAAGAATCCGGATTGTCGCCACTGCCTAAATCCGGCAGAAACGGCCAAACTATAATTCCACCCGAAACGCCCTCAAGGTGCCGCCATGAAAGCCATCCTCTGCTCGCAATATTGCCAGCCCGACGACCTCGTCCTGACTGAGGTGCCCGATCCGGTGGCGGGGCCCGGCGAAGCCGTGATCGCGATCAAGGCGGCGGCGCTGAATTTCTTCGACATCCTGATGATCCAGGGCAAGTACCAGATCAAGCCGCCGTTCCCGTTCTCGCCGGCCGCGGAAGTTGCGGGCGTGATCGAGAGCATCGGCGCTGGTGTCACTGATCTCAAGGTCGGCGATCGCGTGGTCGCCTCCTGCGGCCACAACGGCGCACGCGAGAAGATCGCGCTGCCGGCGGCATCGATCGTGAAGATCCCCGACAATCTCGACTACGACCGCGCGGCCGGCATCATCATCATCTACGGCACCGCGCTGCATGCGCTGGAAGATCGCGCCAGCCCCAAGCCGGGCGAGACGCTCGCTGTGCTGGGCGCGGCCGGCGGCACCGGCCTTGCGGCCTGCGAGCTCGGCAAGCTGATGGGCTTGAAGGTCATCGCCTGCGCCTCGTCGGACGAGAAGCTCGAATTCGCCAAGGCGCACGGCGCCGAGCTGACGCTGAACTATGCCAAGGAAGATCTGAAGGAAGGCCTGCGCAAGCTCACCGGCGGCAAGGGCGTCGACATCATCTTCGATCCCGTTGGTGGTGCTTACGCCGAACAGGCGCTGCGCTCGATCGCATGGGAAGGCCGCTTCCTCGTCATCGGCTTTGCCGCCGGCGACATTCCCAAGATGCCGCTGAACCTCGCGCTCCTGAAGGGCTGCGACATCCGCGGCGTGTTCTGGGGCGCCTGGACCCGGCTCAACCCGGCCAAGAACCGCGCCAATCTGGAGAAGCTGGTGAAGTGGACCGCGGAAGGCAAGATCTCATCGCATGTCGACCGCACCTTCCCGCTGGCGCAGACGGCCGATGCGTTGAAGGTGTTGGCGGGACGTCAGGCCATGGGCAAGGTGATCTTGCATCCGTGAGGATGCGAGACGGAAACGCGTTTGTCGCGACCTGCACACCACACACTCACTGTCATCGCCCGCGAAGGCGGGCGATCCATTACTCCGTGACGTCAGCGATTGAACCGGGAGGCCGCGGCGTACTGGATTCCCCGCCTTCGCGGGGAATGACAGCGGAAGGCGTGGCGAAACTGTTACGCTGCCTCGACGTCCGCCTCCTCCACCCCACGCTTCAGCGCGGCGCGGGCGGCCTCGCGATGCTCGTTCGTGATGTGGCCGGCAACCATGCGGATGGCAGTGGCGAGCACGGCGGCGTCATCGGCGAAGCCGAGCATGGGCATCACGTCCGCGACGAAATCGAACGGCAGGACGAAATAGGCGATTGCACCGAGCAGCGAAGCCTGGACGTGACGCGGCGTCTGCCGGTCGAACGCGCAGTAATAGGCGGCAAGTAGATCCTCCGCGAACGGCAGATGCGCAGCGACCCGCTTCAGCTTGCGCCAGAAGCGGCGGCGCACGCTCTCGCGATCTTCCGCGAGCCGATCGGCCGGCTCGAAGCCAACGCTGTGCTCGGCAGCCATGCTCAAATGCTCCCCGTTCTGCGGGAGGCGGAGGACCGCCCGATCCCGGCTGATCACAAGATGGGGATGCAGCCGGTCCCTGCAAGACGTCTGCTTCAAGACGTCTGCTTGGTGTCAGCCTGCGATGGCGTTCATCGCCTTGGCTAGCGCCATGTCGCGCGCGGTGACGCCGCCGGCATCGTGGGTCGACAGCACCACCTCCACCGTCTTGTAGACGTTGCGCCATTCGGGGTGGTGATCCATCTTCTCGGCGACCAGCGCGGCGCGGGTCATGAAGCCGAACGCCTCGTTGAAATCCTTGAAGACAAAGGTCTTCCCGATGGCGTCGCGGCCTTGGACGTCAGTCCAGCCGGATAGTCCGCCCAGCGCTTGCCTGCGCGCCTCCGCCGAGAGCCGTTCTGCCATGGTCGTCTCCGTCCTCTAGGGGGAACTTTACTCTAACACCGCCCCGGCGCCCCGGTTCATACGGGATTTCCTGCATCCGCTAACCATGACGGAGATGTAACCCCGCCGGACAAGAAATTTGCTACAATTGCGGGCGTAAATCGCCGGCCAAGATGAAACTGAGCCTGAAGCGCCTGTTTGGGAGACCGATGACCGGGGGATTGGACCTGGCCGAAACGCCCCCTCCGCCTTCGCCGCGATCCGCGGCGCGGAAGACGGCGCTCGTGTCTCTGGCGTTCCTGCTTGCGATCGTTGGCGTGGTCGCAGGCGGCTATTACTTCGCGATGCGTCCCGTGACGCTCAGAATCGCGGTCGGCCCCGCCAACAGCGACGACGTCAAGGTCGTGCAGGCGCTGACGCAAGGCTTCGCGCAGCACAAGAGCTATGTGCGGCTGCGCCCGATCCAGACCGACGGCGCAACCGCCAGCGCCAATGCGCTCGCCGAAGGCAAGGTCGATCTCGCCATCGTGCGTGGCGATCTCGACGTGCCGAAGAACGCACAGGCGGTCGCGACCCTGCGCAAGAACGTCGTGGTGCTGTGGTCCGTGCCCGCCAAAGGAAAGAAGAAGGGCGCGAAGATCACCAAGATCGCGCAGCTCGCCGGCCATCGCGTCGGGGTCGTCGGCCGCACCCAGGCCAACGTCAATCTGCTCAAGGTGATCCTGCACCAATACGGCGTCGACCCGGCCAAGGTCGAGATCGTGCAATTTCCCGTCAATGAAGTTGCCGAGGCGATCAAGGCGCAGAAGGCCGACGTCTACCTCGCGGCAGGCCCGGTCAACAGCAAGATCACGGCGGACGCGATCTCGGCATCGGTCAGGGAGGGCGGCACGCCAACCTTCCTCGCCATCGATTCCGCCGATGCGATCGCGCAAAATCATCCAGTCTATGAAGCGGGCGAGATCCCCGCCGGCACCTACGGCGGCTCGCCCGACCGGCCCGAGGACGAGGTCAAGACCATCAGCTTCGCGCACCACATCGTAGCGCGCAAAGGCGTGTCCGAGGCCGACATCGCAGCGTTCACGCGCCAGCTCTTCGCCGTGCGCCAGCAACTGGTGACGGAATTCCCGCTGGCGGCGAAGATCGAGACGCCCGACACCGACAAGGATGCAGTGATCCCGGTGCATCCGGGTGCGGCCGCCTTCGTCGATGGCGAGGAGAAGACCTTCCTCGACAAATACAGTGACTATATCTGGTGGAGCCTGATGGCGCTCTCGGCCATGGGCTCGGTCGGCGCCTGGTTCGCCGGTTATCTGAAGAAGGACGAGCGCGACAACAACAATCACCAGCGCGAACGCCTGCTCGACATGATCGCCGCGGCACGCAAGTGCGAGACGACCGAAGAGCTGGACCAGATGCAGACCGAGGCCGACGAGATCCTGCGCGACACGCTGCGCTGCTTCGATCACGGCGCGATCGAGGAAGCCGCGCTCACCGCCTTCAACATCGCACTCGACCAATTCCACGCCGCCGTCGCCGACCGCAAGGCTGTGCTGTTCAGCCTGCCGCCGAACCTGCAACGTGCCAGCGCGCAGTTCCGGGCCGCCGGCAACGCGTGAGCGCCCGCGCGCGTTATTGCTGCGTCACATTGTCTCAATATAGCTCCCAACGTCATTCCGGGGCGATGCGAAGCATCGAACCCGGAATCCATTGCGCAGCATTCGCGGGGAGACATGGATTCCGGGTTCGCGCTACGCGCGCCCCGGAATGACGGACTCCCCCGCAAGCCCCGGGGTCGGAGCCTCATGACCATCACATTCTCCCGCCGCCGCTTCCTCGCCAGCAGCGCCGGTGCGCTCGGCACGCTGGCGATGCCGTATCTTTCGCGCGCGGCCGACCGGCCGGCAGTCACCCACGGCGTGCAAGCGGGCGACATCACCGTCGACGGCGGCGTGGTGTGGGCGCGAACCGACCGGCCCGCGCAGATGCTGGTCGAGGTCGCCACGAGCGAGTCCTTTAGGGACGCCCGCGCATTGCCGCCGATCGCGGCGCTGCCCGAGAGCGACTTCACCGCCAAGATGCTGGTCGAAAATCTACCCGCCGGCCAAGACATCTTCTACCGCGTCCGCTTCCGCGATCTCTCCCACAGCGCGATCGAGGGCGAGGCGGTGACCGGCCGCTTCCGCACCGCGCCGGCCGACCGCCGCGACGTCAGCTTCGTCTGGGGCGGCGACGTCGCAGGGCAGGGCTGGGGCATCAATTCCGACGACGGCGGCATGGTCACCTTCTCGACCATGCGCAAGCACCGGCCGGATTTCTTCCTGCACTCGGGCGACACGATCTATGCCGACGGTCCCATCCAATCCGAGGTGAAGCTCGCCGACGGCAAGATCTGGAAGAATCTGACCATCCCGGAGAAGGCCAAGGTCGCCGAGACGCTGGACGAGTTTCGCGCCGCGTACAAATACAATCTTACCGACGACAATCTCCGCGCCTTCAATGCCGAGGTGCCGGTCTTCGTGCAGTGGGACGATCACGAGGTCACCAACAACTGGTCGCTGTCGAAAGACTTGCCGGCCGCCTACAAGGTGCGCGACATCTCACTGCTCGCAGCCCGCGCGGGCCGGGCCTTCCACGAGATGTACCCGATGCGGGAGAGCATCACTGAACCCGGCCGCGTCTATCGCCAGATCTCCTACGGCCCGCATCTCGACGTATTCGTGCTCGACGAGCGCAGCTATCGCGGGCCGAACGGTGCCAATCTCGAAACCGCCTATGGCCCCGCCAGCTATTTCCTTGGCCCGGAGCAGATCGCCTGGCTCAAGCGCGGCCTGCTGAATTCGCGCGCGACATGGAAGGTGATCGCGTCCGACATGCCGATCAGCCTGATCGTCTCCGACACGCCGAAGGGCGGCTCGGAAGCCGTTGCGCAGGGCGACGGCCCGGTGCGTGGCCGCGAGTTCGAGATCGCCGACATCCTACGCTTCATCAAGTTGGCGCCGATCAGCAACACGGTGTGGCTGACAGCGGACGTGCACTACGCCGCCGCGCATTATTACGATCCGAACAAGGCGCAATTCCAGGAGTTCGAGCCGTTCTGGGAGTTCGTCTCGGGCCCGCTGCACGCGGGCACGTTCGGCCCGAACGCGCTCGACAATACCTTTGGCCCCGAGGTGCGCTTCGTCAAGGCGCCGGGCAAGGATAGCCAGAACCTGCCGCCGTCCGCCGGCATGCAGTTCTTTGGTCACGTCAAGATCGACGGCGCGTCCGGCCGGATGACGGTGACCCTGCGCGATCGCGCCGACGTCGCGCTGTGGTCGACCACGCTCGATCCGAAGCTTGCGTGACGGCCAATTCGAAGCCGGATGAACCCTCCGGCCGGCCCGGACGACAATTGCGAGCGCCAGCGCATTTTCGAGGGCGTGATGCCGTCCGAGCCATGTTCGAGTTGATACCGTGCCGTTCAGCCGCCCAACGATCGTTATCGCGCTGCTGCTGAGCGCAGCATCCCCCACATGCGCGCAAACCCAGGACAGAGCGACGCTGGTGCGCGAGGCCCTCGCTTCGCCTTACGGCAAGGCGCTGACCGCCGAGCTCGGCAAGTCACTGCGCGCAAGCTCCGACCCGGCATGTCTGACGGATAAGGGGTTGGCTGCCGACCAGCTCGAACCGCGCGGCCGCGATATCGTCATCAGATGGGGCACGCGCATGTTGGAAGGCGCATCGGCGTTCATCGACCGGCAGATCTCCGACAATCCATTTGCCGGCGCAGCCGAATTGGAAAGCCTGAAGAGCAATCCGGATGTGAAGCGCTATCTCGCGATGGAAGAGCCGATACGTCAGGCGAAGATCCTGGATTTGATCTTCGAGCATTTCGACCGCTACAACGTGATCGCCCGCGTGAAACTTGGAGGGGTCTATCCATTGCAGACAGGCAACGAAGCTCTGCTCCGTCTCAATCCGACCGATGCAACGGAAGAGCGGTTGGAGACGTTCGCCAGGAAGAGTCGCTCGAAGGCGCTGAAACGTTTCCTGCAATTGTCCGATCAAGAGGCGATTGCGCAGAGTGCGGCGATCAGGAAGGCCTCATCGCCGGCGCCGTTTCCGCACACCTTCTTCAAGGGCGTCGAGACCGACCTCGCCGAGCTCTGCATTCGCTCCGGCAAATAGGCGATCAGGTGTCCCGTGCCTGCAGCGCCGCCTCCAGCGCCTCGCTCGAGCACGGCTTCTGCAGCCGGGGCCGGCCCGCCAATTCGGGCGGAATGCGCACCTCGGCGCCGTACCCGGTGACGAACACGAACGGAACCTTCAGCGCGATCAGCCGCTCGGCGATCGCAAAGCTCGTCTCGCGGATCAGCTCGACATCGAGCAGCGCGAAATCGGGTCTCCGTTTCGCAATGGCGTTCAACGCCTGCGTCACCGAACCCACGGTCCGCACGGCGGCGACACCAAATCCGAGCAGGCGATCCTCGAAATCGATCGCGATGATCGGATCGTCCTCGACGATCAGAACATCGGCCGGCCAGCCTGTGCCATTGGAGTGTGCAGGTACCATGATCGCATCTTGGTTTGGGGGTTTTTGGATCAGGACTGCCGCGACACGATGCCTGCGCGCAGCGCATCGGAGGGTTCCCGGAACGAAACTCACCACATCATCGTTCTCTGGTCTGTCCACTTGTGCACACAGGAAACGGATGGAACTCGCTAAGGTGAAAGGAAGGGTGGGAGTTCAGAATGGATGCGCGTATCGGCAAGATCACCGAGGTCGAGAGCCGGCCGGCCAACAATCTGCTGCGGCGTTTGAGTCAGGTCGACTACGGCCTCGTGGCGCCGCACGTGACCGTCGAGGACTCTGCAGCCGGGCACTTGCTCTACAATCCCGGCGATGACGTGCAGGTCGTCCACTTCCCCTGCGGCCCGTCGCTCGCGACTTTCCTCGTCCCCAACGAGGATGGCCGCGACGTCGAGACCATTCTGGTCGGCCGCGAAGGCGCCGTGGGCGGCATCGTCAGCGAGGGATTTCTGCCGGCCTATACCCGGATCTGCGTCAAATTCGGTGGACCGTTTGCGCGCATTCACGTTGCCAAGCTGGAAGCAGCCAAGCTGCGCTCGGCGTCGCTGCGCAACGTCTTTGCCCGCTATGCCGATTGCATGCTGGCCCAGATCTTCCAGTCGACCGCCTGCAACGCGATCCATTCGATCGAGCAGCGCACCGCCAAATGGATCCTGGCGGCGATGGAGCGGACCGGCGACGAGACCAGTGTGCCGCTGACCCACGAACAGCTCGCGACTTTGCTCGGCGTTGGCCGCTCCTATGCCAGCCGCGTGCTTCAGTCGTTCAAGGCCGAAGGCGTGCTCGACACGCGGCGCGGCTCGATCCTCGTCCGCAACCGCGACGGCCTGAGGCTGCGCGCCTGCCTGTGCAACGATGCGGTGAAGATGCATTTCGAGGAGGTGCTGCGCGGGGTCTATCCGACCGAGGAGCGGGAGGCCGGGTAAGCGGTTCTTGCTTTCTTCCTTCTCCCCCTGTGGGAGAAGGTGGCGCGAAGCGCCGGATGAGGGGTTCTCTCCGCGCTCACACTTGCAAATGAGTATGCGGAGAGATACCCCTCACCCCAGTGAGCCTGTGTCTGCGAGCGGTGATGCCCTCTCCCACAAGGGGAGAGGGCGCAATCATGCGCATCGCGCTGTTTGAACGTAGCCGTGCTATACTGGCCCCGCATGAGCGGGGCTTTCCTTCACACTCTCTTCGACATTCTGGCCTGGCTGGCGGCGGCGGCCGCCGTCTATTGGCTGTCGCGACGGGGCTTGCAGTTTCCCTCGCAATCCTTCGCGCTGCCCTATATCGCCGCGCTGGTGTTTGGCGCAGGCCTTGGCGCCTATCTATTCGGCTCCGCCAATCTGTGGCTGTCCGGGCAAAGCGGCATTGCGCGCTCGGTCGAGGGCGGGCTGGCGGGCGGCATCGTGGCGATCGAGCTCTACAAATGGTCCGCAGGCGTCACGGTGCGAACCGGCGCGCGCTTCGCGCTGCCGCTGGCGCTCGGCATCGCGATCGGCCGGATCGGCTGTTACTTCGCAGGGCTCGACGATTTCACCTATGGCACGCCGACGGCGCTGCCCTTCGGCCATGATTTCGGCGACGGCGTTCGCCGCCATCCCGTGCAGCTCTACGAGAGCGCGGCCATGGCCCTGTTCGCGCTCGCCTATGTGGTGGCGGTCTTGAACCGGAACGCGTTCACGATCACCAATGGTTTCTACCTGGTGCTCGCCTATTACGGAATGCAGCGCTTCCTATGGGAATTCCTCAAGCCTTATGGCACGCTGGTCGGGCCCCTGACCCTGTTTCACCTACTGTCGCTGTCCGTCCTGCTCTACGCCGCATTCATGCTCGCGACGGCACCCCAAGCGAGACGCTTACAAAACGAGTCACTTGCATGAACGCGCCGTTGCGTAAGTCGCGCCCCTACATCTTCTGGGGCCAGACCCAATCTCTTTGCGAGATCTGCCTGAAGCTGGTTCCGACCAAGATCCAGATTCTCGGCAACGAGGTCTGGTACGAAAAGCGTTGCAGGGAGCACGGCGTGCAATCGACGTTGGTGTCGACCGATGCCGCCTATTGGCGGCTGTGCAAGGATTTCATCAAGCCGGGCGACCGGCCGCTGCAATTCCAGGAACGAACCCAATTCGGCTGCCCCTATGATTGCGGTCTCTGTCCCGACCACGAGCAGCATTCCTGCCTGGCGCTGATCGAGATCACCGAGCATTGCAACCTCACCTGCCCGGTCTGCTTTGCGGAGTCCTCGCCGGCACGAACCAAATTCACGCCGCTCGCGACGGTGGAGAAGATGCTCGACGCGCTGGTCGCGAGCGAGGGCGAGCCCGATCTCGTGCAGATTTCCGGTGGCGAGCCAACGCTGCATCCCGACTTCTTCGCGATCCTGGACGCGGTGCGCGCCCGGCCGATCCGCCACGTCATGATCAACACCAACGGCCTGCGCATCGCCCGCGAAAAGGATTTCGTGGCGCGGCTCGCCAAAAACAGGCGCGGGCTGGAGATCTATCTCCAGTTCGATTCGCTGCATCGCGATGCGCTGATCAACCTGCGCGGCGCGGACTTACGGAAAATCCGCCAGCAGGCGCTGGAAAATCTCGAGCATTACGGCATCTCGACCACGCTGGTCGCGACCATCAAGCGCGGCGTCAACGATTCCGAGATCGGCGACATCGTGCGCCACGCGCTGACCTGGACGTGCGTGCGCGGGGTGACATTGCAGCCGGTCCAGGATGCCGGCCGCAACGAGAGCTTCGACAAGAATACCGACCGCATCATGCTGTCGGAGATCCGCAAGCGCGTGATCGAAACCGGCGTGTTCGGCGACAAGGACATGATCCCGCTGCCCTGCAACCCCGAGAGCATCTCGATCGGCTATGGCCTGCGCAACGGCGAGAAGGTGCTGCCGCTGACCTCGTTGATTCCGCAAGAGCAGCTGGTTGCGGTGATGCCAAACACGATCAGCCCGGAAAAGTATCCGATGCTGCGGGAAAAGTTCATCGACCTGTTCTCGCTCTCCTCAGGGCCCCTCAACACGTCCGAGCGCGTCTGCGAATTGTTGTGCTGCCTGCCGAGCTTTCAGGTGCCGGACGGGCTCACCTACGAAAACGTCTTCCGCGTCACCATCGTGCAGTTTCTCGACCGCTTCAATTTCTGCGTCGGCAACGTCAAGCGCAGCTGCATCCATTTCGTGACCGAGCAGGGGGCGATCATCCCGTTCGACACCTACAATCTGTTCTATCGGAATGGCGCCATCTCCCGGATTCGCGCCGGGCTCGAGGGGCAAACCTATCACGAGGCGAGGCAAACCGAGGAGGCACCACGATGAGCGACACGCCACCGCCGGTTCTACCGCCACCCGCACCAACGCCCGGCCCAGCTCGCAGCGGTTGCCTCACCGCGCTGATGGCGATCGCCGGGATCTTCATGCTGGTGCCAGGTCTCTGCGCACTCCTGTTCGGCGGAGTGTCGATGTTCGAGGACGGCAAGATCACTGGCGACATCGCGCCGTTCGTCCTTCTGGGACTGGTCGTGGGCATCGGCGGGGTCGCCATGATCTGGGCGGCCATCAAGGGGCGCAGGGTCCCCGCTCACCCCCCGACCCAGCCCTAAGCCCCGGGGATTCCCGGACAAAATTCAGTCAACCAACGGTCAAAGAACACATTGTTTTTTGGCCGTTTTTGCATATATTGCGCCGCAACGCGCAGGGCGCCCGGTCTGATATGGCCGGGCTTCCTTTTTGGGCGGAAAGCGCCCCGTTTCCAGTCTTCCAGCGTTGTTTCGAGAAGAGGTCCCGGTCCGACCGGCGAGATCGCGCTTAACCCATTGTTCGACCGCAAAGAAGCTCACTCATGAATCTTCGTAACGTCGCCATCATCGCCCACGTCGACCACGGCAAGACGACCCTGGTCGACAAACTCCTGCAGCAGTCCGGCACGTTCCGCGAGAACCAGAAGGTGACCGATCGCGCCATGGACTCCAACGATCTGGAGCGCGAGCGCGGCATCACCATCCTGGCCAAGGCAGCCTCGGTGCAGTGGAAGGACACCCGCGTCAACATTGTCGACACCCCCGGCCACGCCGATTTCGGCGGTGAGGTCGAGCGCATCCTCAACATGGTGGACGGCGCCCTGGTGCTGGTCGACGCCGCCGAAGGCCCGCTGCCGCAGACCAAATTCGTGGTCTCCAAGGCGCTTAAGGTCGGCCTCAAGCCGATCGTCGTCATCAACAAGGTCGACCGCCCTGACGCGCGCCCGACCGAAGTCATCAACGAGGTGTTCGACCTGTTCGCGGCGCTCGATGCCAGCGAGGAGCAGCTCGATTTCCCGATCCTCTACGGGTCGGCCAAGCAGGGCTGGATGGCGGATAGCCCCGAAGGTCCGCAGGACAAGGGCATGGAGCCGCTGTTCGACCTGATCCTGCGCCACGTCGCCCCGCCGAAGGTCGAGGAAGGTCCGTTCCGCATGATCGGTACCATCCTCGAAGCCAACCCCTATCTCGGCCGCATCATCACCGGCCGCATCTCTTCCGGCACGCTGAAGCCGAACCAGCAGGTCAAGGTGCTGAACGCCGACGGCAAGCTGGTCGAGTCCGGGCGCATCACCAAGATCCTGGCATTCCGCGGCCTCGAGCGCACCCCGCTCGATGAAGCCGAAGCCGGCGACATCGTCGCGATCGCGGGCCTCACCAAGGGCACCGTCGCCGATACCTTCTGCGACCCGACCGTCGAGGTGCCGCTGCCGGCGCAGCCGATCGATCCGCCGACCGTGTCGATGTCGTTCATCGTCAACAATTCCCCGCTCGCCGGCACCGAAGGCGACAAGGTGACGAGCCGCATGATCCGCGACCGTCTCCTGCGCGAAGCCGAGGGCAACGTCGCGCTGCGCGTCGTCGAATCCGCCGACAAGGACGCGATGGAAGTGTCGGGCCGCGGCGAACTCCAGCTCGCGATCCTGATCGAGACCATGCGCCGCGAGGGCTTCGAGCTCTCGGTGTCGCGTCCGCGCGTCGTCTACCAGAAGGACGAAGCGACCGGCGCCACCATGGAGCCGATCGAGGAGGTCGTGATCGACGTCGACGAGGAGCATTCCGGCGTCGTCGTGCAGAAGATGAGCGAGCGCAAATCCGAGCTGATCGAGATGAAGCCCTCGGGCGGCAACCGTCAGCGCCTGGTGTTCTACGCGCCGACCCGCGGCCTGATCGGCTACCAGGGCGAATTGCTCACCGACACCCGCGGCACCGCGATCATGAACCGCCTGTTCCACGGCTATGCCCCTTATAAGGGCGAGATCCAGGGCCGCCGCAACGGCGTCTTGATCTCCAACGACCAGGGCGAAGCGGTGGCTTACGCCATGTTCAAGCTGGAAGACCGCGGCCCGATGATGATCGAGCCGGGCTGGAAGGTCTATCGCGGCATGATCGTCGGCGAGCACACCCGCGACAACGATCTCGAGATCAACGTGCTCAAGGGCAAGCAGCTCACCAACATCCGCACGACCTCGAAGGACGAAGCGGTGCGCCTGACCCCGCCGATCCGCATGACGCTGGAAAAGGCGCTCGCCTATATCGAGGACGACGAGCTGGTCGAGGTCACCCCGAAGTCGATCCGCCTGCGCAAGAAGCACCTCGACCCGAACGAGCGCAAGCGCGCGGAAAAGGCCAAGGAAGCGGTGGCGTAGGAGTTACCCGGGTTCGCCCGGCGCATTCTCGCCGCGACTGATGAAGCCGATCGTCGTTGTCTCGTCGGAGAGATTGATCGCGTCCCGCAGAGCCGCAAGATGCGGTGCCTTCCAGGTATCGGGTTTCCGGTCGACATTCCAATAGGCGGTGTGGGTGAAGAAGTCCGCACCGCCGGCCAATCTCGTCGAGACCGGGAGGTCAACGATGTGCCGGCCGAAGATCGGGGCTAACGGTCCACCGATCACGTCGCCCCAGAAGATCTGTTCGATCGGGAAATAGATATTGGTCCAGCGCGTTAACCCGAACAGCGCACCGTGGTGGATCTGCCGAATCTTCTTCCTCGGATTGTCGAAGGCCAACAAGCCATCCTGCTGGAGCCGCTTCGGCGGACAGGTCGGAAACTCGCGCTCTTCGACACGACGCCTGAAATCTGCGCGCAATCTCTCGTGTCCATCCTTCTCGGCGGTATCGGGATCCTTTGCCTCTTCGCACATCAAGAAATAAGCGTGGGATAGTGCGCTTCCGAGCGTGACGAAGTCGGTCACCAGCCAGCTCTTGAACTCCCGCTGTTCGACAGGCCGCCTGACGGTCACGTCGGCGATGTTTGCGATCAACTGCCGTGCCTTGCGGCGAAGCTCCACTTTCTCCTCATGGGTGGCCACTTTCTCGGGCTGCCACGGCGCACCATCGACGTCCAAAAACTCCTGGCCGAGCAACGTGACAGGCGGCAACTCGTCGCAAATCCTGCTGAAATAGGCCCGCAGCATATCGTAGGCGACGACAGTGCCTAGGCTGTGAGCGACAACGACAATGCGGTCGTATCGGCCGCTTTCATGCAGACGCGCCAGCGTGTCTACGGCCTCTTTCCGGATGGCCCGACGAACGGCGACATTGGCCGGTGAGCCGCGGAAATAACGCGCGGCATCGCCGAGATAGGGCTGGAGGAACGCACCGTTGGCGGCGAGATAGATGCCGATCACACCAAATGCGATCGGAGCGCTCCAGGGCGAATTCAATCCCCAGGGCCAAGCCTTGAGCACCGTTTCGGCCAGTGATCTGTCGTACCAGTACTGATCGGCCCAGATGAAGGCAAGGGACATGAGTAGCGAGACCGCGAGTGTACGCCAGAACGCGCGCAATCCTTGCTGTCCCATCACAAGGTACGTCGTCAGCAACGCATACAAGGTCGGAAGACCAATCAGCGTCAAGATCTCGGCGCCGTCGAGGAATCCGTTTCCGCCGGGGAAAGTACCCTCAAGCCAAAGATAGCCGAGGCCAGCGGCGAAACCCGCGACGCAGAAGGCAGCCAGCCACGGGACGAGACGAAGAGCCTGCCATTTGAGTGCGACGCAAAGGCCGAACACAAGACTGCATAGAATTAGAAGCAAGGGCGCAATCAGGATATTTTGCGCGCTGGTTTCCGAGAACAGCAACACGCCCCTGATTGCCAGCACGGCAAACGAGAGGTTCATCAGGCACAGAAAGATGGACGCGGTCCACCAGAGCGCATTGAGTCCGGTTCTCATGACCGGCCCCTTGCGGCACAACTCGTAGAGCCAGAGCAGCACGGCGACCGCCTTGGTTTCGCTCATGAGATGAGCCCAGTAGAGCTCGTGAAAATCGGCCACGCGCTTGTCCGCCGATCCCGGCACCTCGCTGGTCGTCATCACCGTCAGATCGATGTCGACGCCGCTCTTCTCCGGATGCGTCCAGAGCTTGTTGGCTTTGTCGTCGGGATTGCCTTCGTTGTGCCAAACGCCGCGGATGACGCCGCGTACAGTTTCCAGCGCGCGCTGGCTGCCGATACCGTGAACTACCAGAATTGCGGTTCGCTTGTGCTCTACACCCGGGTCGATGTTCGGCATGGGGAAATTCCTCGAAGAATGGATCAAAGAGAATGCGAAATTTGAATACAACCTTGGCACGAAAAACAAGGCGGTTCGGATCCGATGACTTAGCGATCTTCGTCACAAAAGTCGCGCAACCGGCGACAAGGTGGCATCCGGAATCCGCGTGCGCTGCGGAAGGTATGCGCCGGCCCGGCTTCAGCACTCTTCGCGAACGTGCTAGAGCCCGCCCATGACCTCCCTCCCCTCCTCCGTCGACGTCGCGATCATCGGCGCCGGTGCCGCCGGCCTCGGCGCAGCCCATGCGCTGCAAGGCTCCGGCCTTTCCGTCATCGTGCTGGAGGCGCGTGACCGGCTCGGCGGCCGGGCTTGGACCGTGCAGGCCTCACCCGAGGTGACGTTCGACGTCGGCTGCGGCTGGCTGCATTCGGCCGACAAGAACTCTTTCGTGCCGATCGCGCGACAGCTCGGTTTCGAGCTCAACAAGGACCTGCCGCCCTGGCGCGAGCGGGCCTACGGCAATGCCTTTCCGGAAAGCGAGCGCGACGATTTCATGCGCGCAATGGACGCGTTCTATGAGCGTCTGTGGGAAGCGGCGCAAACAGGTAAGGACGAGGCCGCGAGCTCGCATTTGGAGCCCGGTAATCGCTGGAATCCGATGATCGACGCGATCTCGACCTATATCAACGGCTGCGAGCTGAAGGATATGTCGACGCTGGACTGGGAAGCCTATGAGGACACCAACTTCAATTGGCGCGTCCGCCGCGGCTATGGCGCGCTGATTGCGGCCTATGGTGCGCCCTGCCCGGTGGCGCTGAATTGCAATGTCGCGCTGATCGATCATTCGGACAAACGCGTCCACATCGAGACGTCGCGGGGCGCGCTGACCGCGGACAAGGCGATCGTCACCGTGCCGACCAATCTCATCGCGGAAGAAGCCATCCGCTTCTCGCCGCCGCTCCCCGCAAAGGTGAACGCAGCGGCGGGCCTGCCGCTCGGCGTCGACGATAAGGTGACGCTGGCCCTCGATGACGCCGAGACCTTTCCGACAGAAGGCAATCTACGCGGCGCCACCATGCGCACGGAGATGGGCACCTATCACATCCGCCCGTTCGGCCAGCCCTGCATCGAGGGCTTTTTCGGCGGCAGCTTTGCCCGCGCGCTGGAAGATGCCGGCGACGGTGCCGTCGCCGCCCAAGCCATCAGCGAGATCGCGGGTTTTCTCGGCAACGATATCCGCCGCAAGCTGAAGCCGCTGTATGAATCGCGTTGGGCCCGCGATCCCTTTGCGCGGGGGTCGTATTCGCATGCGCTGCCCGGCCATGCCGGCGACCGTGCCGTGCTGGCTGCGCCGGTGGATGGACGTCTGTTCTTCGCGGGCGAGGCGACGTCGCCGACCTTCTTCACGACCGCGCATGGTGCACGGGACAGCGGCGAGCGGGCGGCGAAGGAAGTGCTGGCGGCTCTGGGCAAGCCATAACCCGGAAGCTCCGTCATTGCGAGCGCAGCGAAGCAATCCAGAATCTTTCAGCAGTGACAGCCTGGATTGCTTCGCTGCGCTCGCAATGACGAGTCACTCGATCACTCGCGCTCGCAAATCCGCATCTGGCACGAAGCAGGCGTCATACTTTCCGAAGATGCGATAGCGGTTGCGCGCGACGAGGCTGTAGACCGCATCCCGCAGCGGCTTCGGCAACACGAATAATGCGCGCACCCAGCGCCAGCCTGGGAGTTGCGACAGCACCGTCAGCACAGCATCCGACTTTATGAACACCTCGCCGCCGTGTACAACCGCGTTGGTGTCGGGATCATCGGGGTCGATGCCGAACGTGCGCGCGAGCCGGGCGCCATAATCCGACTGGATCGGCGTGAACCGAAACTGCCTCGCCGTGTCGCGCTTGGCGACGAAGCGGACCCAGCGTGAGCAGAAGATGCAGACGCCGTCGAACAGAATGACGTCGTCCTCAGGCCATTTGGGCATCAGACTCTCTTTTTGACGCGTTTTCTTCACGCGAACCGGAATCCACTTCGCTCGAAAACGCTATCGGTTATCCAGCATCAGGAGCGCGACGACCATCAAGACGATCGCCGGCCCGGTCTTCACCAGCGCGCCAAGCGGCTCGATCCAGAGGTCGGGCGTCAGGATCGCCGCGCCCAGCATATAGCCGAGCGAAGCGAAAATACCCGCGACCAAGCCGATCGCAGCCGTTCGGCGGAAGGCGATCAAGACACCGATGCTCATGTCCATCAGGCTGGTGCCGATGGTGATGGGATCAACCAGCGCGGGCGGAAAGTTGTGCGCGGTCAAAATGCCGGCGGCGGCACCGTAGGACACGAACAAGGCGATGAAACCGGAGACGACCCAGAACGCGACCAGGCTTGCGAAAATCAGCGCCTTGACCAGGAACAGGCGCGCGAACCATTTGTCCTGGATGCTGGCAGGATGGCGTCCGATCGCCTCAGCCAGATGCTTCGGCGCGATACCCGTCGCGGCGCTCCACGCTGACGGATCGCCAGTCACGCCGCGACGCAGCTCGGCAATGGCGGTCGAGCGCATCGGCGGCGTCCAGCCGAGATAGCAGGCGACATCGCCGAGTTTCACGCCGAGATCGAGCAGGAAGCGGGGCATCGCGATGCGCGGCCAGCCGTCCGTGCCGAACGCATGGCGAAACGGCTTGATGACGCCGGCCATGGTGATCGGTTCGGCCTGCATCAGGTCCCAGCTCACCGCCCTCAACGAGGCATCGTCGATGTCGCGCGCGGCGAGCCAGGCGATGGTCGCCGTAATATCCTCGATCGCCACGGGCTGAAATGGCGTTGCCATGTCCTTGGCCGGCAAATCGATCGGAAAGGCTGCAAGCGCGCGGAGCATGGCGCTACCGCCATAGGCTGACGGTGCGACCACGAAGCCGGGCCGCAGGATGGCATGAGGAATGCCGCTAGCCCCGATCAGGCGCTCGGCCTCGCGTTTGGTCGTAGCGAAGGCGGTGCGGTCCGCCTCCGCGGAGCCGGGGATCGAGATGTGCACCAGCCGGATTGCGCGGCCGCTGCCGCCGATCGCCCGAAGCAGTCGCGCGACGAAATCGCGATGCACCGCGCTCGTGTTGCTGCCGGGGCCATCCTGGAGCACGCCGAGACAGTTCACGACGACGTCTACCGCGTGCTCGCTGAGGAGACGCGTCAGCGCGGCCGTGTCGAGGATGAGGATCGGCAGCTCGATGTCCAGCGCGCTCATCCTCTGCGCCGGCGACAGGCTCCGCGCCACGCCGACGACGCGAAAGCCCCGCGTGCGCAGATCGTCGGTGACGAAGCGGCCGATCAGGCCGGAGGCGCCGAGCACCAAAACGGTTCGCTCACTCATCGCTTCTCTCAAAACGGTTTCGCGATCATCAGCCACAGGATGGCCATCGTCGCGCCGAAGCCGGGGAAGCCGAACGCGAACCAGCGGCGGAATAGCACGAAATAGCGCTGTGGGAGCGCACTGCGCTGCGCAGCAGCCTTGCGCGCGAGGTCGCGCATTTCGATCTGCATGAACACGACCGGCACCCAGAACAAGCCGGCAATCGCGTAGAGCGCGAGTGAGGCCAGCAGCCAGCGCTCCGTGATCGAGGTCGCCGACAGCATCATCAGCACGCCGCCGCTGACCGGCTGGAGGATCACGGCCGACAGCGTGAAGATCGCATCCGCGATGACCACGACTGAAGCGGTGCGGGCGATGAACTCCGGGTCCTGCGTGCGATGCGCCATCAGCATGAAGAAGGCGATGCCGGTCCCGGTGCCGAGAATGACGATGGCGCCGAGGACGTGTACAAATTTGAACAGGAAATACAGCGTCATGGCTTCTTGGTCGCCATAGGCTTGGGCGGGTTCAGCGCCCGCGCGAGCTCGCCGCTGGCGGCTTTGACGCCGGCTTCGGTTTCGATCATCCAATGGCCTTCGCTGTCGACGGCCGGCAGCGGGCGAAACTCAGCCTTGCCGCCCGTGCCGCGAAACGCATCGACGAGTTTCTGCGAGAATGCCGGCGCGAAATAGCTGTCATTGGGCGCAACGAGCCAGGTGACGGGAATGCGCGCGGTCTTGCCGAATTCCGCTGCGGCGGCGAGCAGGGTGTGCGGCGCGCAGATTCGGTTCGGCTCATCATTGGCATGGCCGCCGCGTCCCGGTGCAAACACGGTGATGGCGGAGATCACCTTCGGATCGGCACCGGCGAGCGCCAGCGCACCCCACCCGCCGGCGGAATGGCCGATCACGATCGCGCCATCCTTGCGGATGAAATCCTGCTTTTGCAGCTGGACCAGCGCCAGTTTGATTGCGTCGGCCGTTGCGCGGCCCGAGCGCGTGTAGTCGGGCTCGCCGCAGCCGCCCTGATCCTCGAGGTAGCGGCCGCCGGTGGCACCATGGCCTGGCCGCTCCGGCACCAGCACGGCAAAGCCGCGCGCGACGAGATAGCCGGCGAGCGGGCGGTATTCCGGCTGCGGCATTTGCACCCGACGTAGCGTGTTCTGCGTCGAGGCGTGTGCGATCACCGCGAGCCGGAACGGACCTGGGCCCGAGGGGCGAAACAGCAGGGCATGCGCAGCAAGATCGGTATCCGGCGTTGGCACGCGCCATTCCTGCCGACGAAACGGTTCGCCCTCCTCTCCCGATGGACCGAACCTGACCTCTGCGGACAGAGGCGGCGCGGTCAGCAAGGCCAGCAGAGGCAGGAGCGCGATGGTATTGAGGAGCCGCATGAATTTGCCGAGGGCGAACAAGAACAGCGACAGGCACACTAGTAGGAACGAATCACAATGAGCGGACTTTCTGCGGTGCCCATTGCCGTTCCTTCGTTGCCGCAAGCAACAGGAGTTTTGCACCGACGGCACGCACGCAGGTGCCCTCGGAGTTGCCGTCCTGTCTTTTTTCGGCACAACTCGGTTGAAATACTGATGCAGAAAGTCCACAGGTTAACCGATAATTAACGATAGGTCTTGCCGCCGGCGCGGCGACTTGGTTTGATCGCGTCCATGAGCACAACCCTGATCGAGGTCCGGCCGGCCAAAGCCGCAGATGCAACTGCGGTGGCGTCGACCCATGACGAAGCCTGGCGTTCGGCCTATCAGGGCATCATTCCCGGCGCCGAGCTGGAGAAGCTGATCAACCGCCGCGGTCCGCAGTGGTGGGACAGCGCGATCCGCAAGGGCAGCCGTGTCAGCGTGCTGGTGTTCGGTGACAAGATCGCCGGCTATGCCAATTACGGCCGCAACCGGGCCCGCAGCCTGCATTTCGACGGCGAGATCTACGAGCTTTATCTGCGGCCCGAGTTTCAGGGCCTCGGCTTCGGCCGCCGCCTGTTTGCCGCCGCCCGCCGCGACCTGATGCAGAGCGGGCTGAAGAGCATGGTGGTGTGGGCGCTCTCGGACAACGATCCCGCTACCGAGTTCTACCGCGCCCTGGGTGGTCGCATGGTGGCGCGCTCGTCGGAGCGTTTCGGACCGAAGGCGCTCGACAAGGTTGCCTTCGCTTGGACCAATTGAGCTGCTGAAACCCTAGCCGGGCAGCGTTCCCATCCGTCGATACCGCAGGCCGCTTGCGCCGGTGATCGCCGGATTCATTATTTCACAAAAACGCGATGGATCAGCGGGCCAAGCCCGCGTATGACAGCGCCAAAATCGCTGCCGGGCGCGATTTATCCTCGGCAACAACGGAGCCTTGAATGCGTATCGATGCGGTCTCGATCGGAAAGAACGTCCCCCACGACGTCAATGTCATCATCGAGGTCCCCGTGGGCGGCGAACCGATCAAGTACGAGATGGACAAGGAGGCCGGCACGCTGGTGGTCGACCGCTTCCTCTACACGCCGATGCGTTACCCCGGCAATTACGGCTTCATCCCGCATACGCTGTCGGATGACGGTGACCCCTGCGACGTGCTGATCATCAACACCCGCGCCATCATCCCCGGCGCCGTCATGAGCGTGCGTCCGGTCGGGGTGCTGTTCATGGAGGACGAAGCCGGCGGCGACGAGAAGATCCTGGCGGTGCCGTCGTCCAAGCTGACGCAGCGCTACGACAAGGTGAAGTCGTATTCCGATTTGCCTGACATCACGCTGCAGCAGATCCAGCACTTCTTCGAGCACTACAAGGATCTCGAAAAAGGCAAGTGGGTGAAGATCCTGCGCTGGGGCGGCCCGGAGGAAGCGCACCAGCTGATCCAAGAAGGCATCGAGCGCGAGAAGAAGAAGAAGGGCTGATCCGCACGGTCATTCCGGGGCACGCGTCAGCGCGAACCCGGAATCCAGAGGTCGGGGCGCGAGATTCCGGGTTTGGCTCTGCGAGCCGCCTCGGAATGACGCTCAACTACACCGCCGGCTTCGGCAGGCCGGCGATCGCGCAGGCCGCGCGGAGCGTGTTCACCAACAGGCACGCCACCGTCATCTGGCCGACACCGCCCGGCACCGGCGTGATCGCGCCGGCAACGGCAAGCGCTTCCTGATAGGCGACATCGCCGACGAGGCGCGTCTTGCCGTCCTCCTTCGGGATGCGATTGATGCCCACATCGATCACGGTCGCACCCGGCTTCAGCCAGTCGCCGCGCACCATCTCTGGCCGGCCCACCGCCGCATAGACAAGATCCGCTTTCTTCACGAGGCCAGGCAGGTCGCGCGAGCGCGAATGCGCGATCGTCACCGTGGCGTTCTCGTTCAGCAGCAATTGCACGAGCGGGCGGCCGACCAGGTTGGAGCGGCCGATGACGATGGCGTTCATGCCTTCGAGCGAGGCGTGCACGCTTTTGGTCAGGATGATGCAGCCGAGCGGGGTGCAGGGCGACAGCGCCTCGAAGCCGCCGGCGAGCCGGCCGGCATTGTTCGGATGCAGCCCGTCGACATCCTTGGCGGGGTCGATGGCGTTGATGACCGCTTCGGTGTTCAGCCCCTTCGGCAACGGCAATTGCACGAGAATGCCGTGCACGGCGGGATCGCGGTTGAGCTTTGCCACCAGCGCAAGCAGGTCTGCCTGGGAGACGTCGGCCGGCAGCTTGTGCTCGAACGAGGCCATGCCCGCGGCCTGGGTCTGGGTGTGTTTTGAACGGACATAGACTTCGCTGGCGGGGTCGTTGCCGACCAGGACCACTGCAAGGCCCGGCACCAGATTGTGCTCGCGCTTGACGCGGGCGACCTCCTCGGCGACGCGGCCACGGAGCTCCGCCGCAATGACTTTTCCATCGATGATATCAGCGGTCATGTCCGTTCTCTCAATCTGTCGGTTTGGCCGATGTGAGCTGGCGCAGGGTTTCGCCGAGACGCGCCGGATCGCCGTCGACCGCGATCTGCTTCAGCCGCGACGTGGCTCCGGATAGCAATTTTACATTGCTCTTGGGCACGCCGAGCGATTTCGCCAGCAGCGCCAGCACGGCCTTGTTGGCCTCGCCGCCATCGGCAATGGCGCGCACCCGCACCTTGAGCACGCTGCGGCCATCCGAAAGCTGCTCGATCCCGTCGATGTCGTCGCGGCCGCCGCGCGGCGTCACCCGCAGCGCGATGCTGATTCCTGCGGCCGAGTAGCGCCAAGGGTCCTTAGGGCAAGGCTCCTGACAACAAGGCTCCTTGTTGGCAACCAAGGCGCTCCCGCCCGCTTAGACCACGTTCGGGTAGATGTAGTACAGGATCACCCGCTCGATGAACATGATGATCAGGATCAGGATGATCGGCGAGATGTCGAGACCGCCGAGGCTGGGCAGGAAATTGCGAATCGGCGCCAGCAGAGGCTCGGTGATCCGGTAGAGGAACTCCGCCACCGCCGACACGAACTGGTTACGCGTGTTCACCACGTTGAAGGCGATCAGCCAGGACAGGATCGCGGAGGCGATCAGCAGCCAGACGTAGAGGTCGAGCACGATGATGACGATGTCGAGAACGGCACGCATGGCTTATGAGGCCTCTGGCTTTTGGAAACTCTGGCTCGGTCGGGATTGACGCCCCGTTTGCTAGATATCGGTTCCGTCAGGCCCAAACAAGGGAAGTCGGCACCCTGAGAGCTAAAACCGGGTTACGCCCGTCCTTGACTTGACCTTGGCGGGGACTTAAATGGCGCCCGGTTGTCGGCCGCGTTCACCAGAGCGGCCAGCAAAGGGGCCATAGCTCAGCTGGGAGAGCGCGTCGTTCGCAATGACGAGGTCGGCGGTTCGATCCCGCCTGGCTCCACCAGCCTTCGCTCGCTTCGCGAGCTACGGCTAGGCAAGCCAGCCGTGCTCTCTCGTAGCGAAGTGAGCGAAGGCTGTCCCGCCATAGCCCGAAGGGCGACGGCGGACCCTCTCCGTGAACTCCCCCTACCTCCCCGTAAACCTTGGCGGCCGCTTCTCCATGAAGCTCGCCACGCCCTCCCTGAAATCACTCCCGTTCAGCGCCACCATCATCTCCCTGTTGGCCTCGATCGTCGCCTCGGCCAGCGTCTGGAACGGCACCTCGTAGAGCTGGCGCTTGATCACGGCCATCGCGCTCGGCGAGACGAAATCGGCGAGATCGCGCGCGTAAGTATACGTCTCTTCACGCAGCTTCTCCGGCGGACAGAGCCGGTTGACCAGCCCGATCCGCAGTGCCTCCTCGCTCGACACGCGCCGCGCCGAGAGCAGCAGATCCAGCGCATTGGCGTGGCCGACGATGCGCGGCAGCATCCAGCTGATGCCGTGCTCGGCGATCAGGCCGCGCCGCGCGAAGGCGGTGGTGAACACGGTGTTGTCGGCGGCAAAGCGAAGGTCGCAATAGAGTGCATGCACCAGTCCAATGCCTGCCGTCGCGCCGTTCAGCATGGCGATCACAGGCTTCTTGATGGAAGGATAATAGCCGTACCGCGTCTGCCAGTCTGGCCGGCGATTCATGTCGAACGGCGGCAGGTTCGAGGCGCGCCTGACGTCGTTGGGATCGAGGCCCTTCAGCGCATCCATGTCGGCGCCGGCGCAGAAGGCGCGGCCCGCGCCGGTGAGGACGATGACGCGGACATTGTCGTCGGCGCTCGATGCCTCCATCGCGTTGCGCACGTCGCGCTCCATGACCGGCGTCCATGCATTCATGCGATCGGGGCGGTTGAGCGTGATGGTCGCGATCTTGTCGCTCACCTCATAGAGAATGTGTTCGTAGGCCATGACGCTCTCCCTTGTTTGCCGGCACGCGTTCGCACGCGCTCGTTAGAAGCGAGCCTAGCATACCCCGGGATGGGAGAAGGACTTGCGCCAAGGACCTGCGCCAAGGACTTGCGCGAAGCCGCGATTACTCGGCGGCTTGCGCCAGCATCGGCCGGCGCTCCAACCAGCCGTCGAGGAAATGATCGAGCCAGGCGCGTTCGGCGACATCGTAGACGGCGCGATCCGCGAAATGATGATGCCGCTGCCGTGCACCGGGCGCGCTGAATCCGTCATAGCCGCGCGTGGTCCAGCGGCACATCATCGCATAGGTCACATCGGGGTGGAACTGCACGCCGAAAGCATTGCCCGTGCGGAACGCCTGCACCGGGAAATCATCGCCTTCGGCGAGCAAGTCGGCGCCTCCAGGCAGCTCAAAGCCCTCGCGATGCCAGTGATAGACCTGCGCCGGCCAGTGCGGGCAGAGCGCGCGGCCCGCGGCGGTCGGCCTGATCGGGTAGTACCCGATCTGCGTCAGCGCCTGCGCATGCGGCGCGACACGGGCCCCGAGCTGCATCGCCAGCATCTGCGCCCCTAAGCAGATGCCGAGCAACGGGCGCTGCTCGCGGAGCGGAATTTCGATCCAGTCGATCTCACGGCGAATGTAGTCGTCGGAATCATTGGCGCTCATCGGCCCGCCGAAGATCACGGCCCCGGCATGCTGATCGAGCGTCTCGGGCAGGGGATCGCCGAAGCGAGGACGGCGGATGTCGAGGCGGTGGCCGAGCGCGCGCAACGCATTGCCGACGCGGCCGGGTGTCGAGCATTCCTGATGCAGGACGATCAGAACCGGCAGCCGGGTTTCAGCGGCGGCGACGCTCGCCGCCCTCTGTGGGAAGGCGACCACCTCTGCGCCACCAAACCTGTCCGTCCGGAACGACATGGCCTCTGCGAGTGCTATCGGTTCAGACCGCCAGCATAGCTAAGCGATGGTTAACATCGTGTGAGTTTGCGCACACACGCGCACGTCTGGAAGCAAGCTCCGGGCCACTACGGACGCGGGCGGCGGCGTTCAGCGCCGCTGCCGCTGGAACCGGCTAGTGGCCGCCAGGATGAAGCCGCGTGGGAAGAAGCGCAGCGCGAACGGCACAATCTTGTTGCCGAGGCCGGGCAGCACTGCCCGTTTGTTGGCCATCAGAGCGCGATACGCCTCCCGCGCAACCTCGGCAGCTGAGACGTTGAGAAAGGCCGTGTCATGTTGCGAGCCGACGCCGGCGCGGGCCTGGAATTCCGTGGGGACCGGGCCCGGGCAAAGCACGGTGACACGGACGCCGCGGGGAGCGAGCTCCGCCCGCAATGCTTCGGTGAAGGAAATCACATAGGCCTTGGATGCGTAGTACACGGCCATGCCGGGGCCGGGCAGGAAGCCTGCAACCGAGCCGACATTGAGAAGACCGCCCTTGTTCCGGATGAGCTGATCGGCGAAGCGCAGCGACAGATCCGTCAGGGCGCGGACGTTGACATCGACGATACCGAGCTGCGCGACGCGATCGCGCTCGATGGCATCGCCGAATACGCCGAAGCCGGCATTGTTGACGAGATGATCGAGCTCGACGCCTTCGGCGGCAAGTGTCGCGGCGATCCTCTCACCGGCATGCGGGTCCTCGAGATCGCAGGCGATCACGATCGGCTTCTTGCCACCCTTGGCGGCGATCTCGTTCGCGAGCGCTTCGAGCCGATCCACCCGTCTCGCCGTCAATGCGAGGCGATGTCCATTGGCGGCAAACACACGCGCCAGCTCCATCCCGATGCCCGCCGAGGCACCGGTGATCAACGTTACCCGCTCATTCACGATCGAAGTCTCTTGAAGTGAAGTCTGTGGTCCCGGCAATACCAGAACGAGAGCATAAGCCGTGCGCGCCAGGCAAGCGGCGCTGGCAGCATGGCTGCTTGTGAGAGCGACAGTGGAAGCAGGAAAGACCGGTATTTGCAGTCGAATCCGCAGAAGCGGGGGACCGCCGGGCTTATATTAAAGTTTCGTCATGTGGCTCGCAGGCCAGGCAATCCGCCGGGGACCGGTCCGACGGCGCGATCCCTGACCTGGCCACCGGCACGCTCCGCAATGGCGTGCTTCAGCTCGATCCGGTCACGCTGGGAGATGCCGAGCAGGTCGGACGCGCGCCAGACCACATTGTCCTCGAACTCGCTGACCTCTCCGTCGGCATAGACCAGCTCCCACATCATCTGCACGATCCGCTTGCGACCCGCTTCGTCGAGCGAGCGCATGATGACGCTGGTGAAGTGATAGAGGTCGACGGCCTCGCCTTCGACCTGGGTGGCGTCGGCGATGAGACGGTCAGCGGTGCCGCGGTCGAGCCCGAAATGGCTTTCGATCAGGCTGTGCAGCTTGCGCTGCTCGGCCGCGCTCGGCTGGCCGTCCAGCGAGACCACATGGACCAGCAGCGCGGTCGCGGCCAGCCGGTAATCGCTGTCGCCAAATGCGCGGTCCTGGGCTTGGGGACCGACAATGTCGGCGATGAATTGGCGCAAGCCGTCGAGCATAGGTCCTACCGAGATTGATGACGCCGCAAGGAGCGCGGCCGTTACCAGCATTATATGAGCAAGAAACCCAACCGGCGCAACGTGCGTCAGTTCCGCGCGCGTATTACGTTTCGGCAATCTGTTCAGCGTCATTCCGGGGCGATGCGCCAGCATCGAACCCGGAATGACGAATGATGCCTCACGGTATCTCGTACACCACCATCTTGTCGGCGATGCCACGGAGCGCGGCCTGCTTCTGGATCGGCTTGATGGCGCGCTGCTCGAGCACCTCGGCGACTGCGGGAGCGTCCAGCACCGGGCCGGTGATGTGGATCTCCTGCGCGGTCGACAGGCTCTGCACGCGGGCGGCGATGTTGACGGTCTGGCCGAAATAATCCTGCCGCTCGTTGAGCATGACTGCGAGGCAGGGGCCTTCGTGGATCCCGATCTTGAGAATGAGGTCGTTGGCGCCGCGCTGCTTGTTCAATTCGTCCATCGCCGCGCGCATGCGCAGTCCCGCGGTGATGGCGTGCTCGGGCCTGACGAAGGTCGCCATCACGGCATCGCCGATCGTCTTCACGACCGCACCCTTCTCGGCGGCGATGATCTCCAGCAGCGCGCGAAAATGCGCCCGCACGAGGTCGAAGGCATTGAGGTCGCCGACCCGCTCATACAGCGCCGTCGAACCCTTCAGGTCGGTGAACAGGAACGTCAGGGACGTGATCTTCAGTCGCTGGTCGACATTGAGGTTGTCGGCCTTGAAGACGTCGCGGAACGTCTGGTTGGACAGCATGCGCTTGGCGGTCAGGATCGGCTTGCGCTTGCCGATCATCTCGTGCAACGCGTGGTCGGCAATCCAGACCGAGGGCAATACGCGACTGTCCGATTGGTTCTCGAGCATGAGACGCAACGGTCCGGGGCGCATCACGGTGGTCCCCGTCGGCGCCTCCAGCTTGTTGAACATGATCGACAGCTGCTGACGCTCGCTGGTCGGCTCACCCTGAACGTCCAGGAAATGGGCGGAATGGGTGACCGGCTCGAACACGATGATGAACTGGCTCGGCAGATTGAGTGAGAGGATCGCCTTCTCGCCGGCGGGCAATTCGAGGGCTTCGAGCGTTACCTGGTTGATCAGGCGGGAAAAGGATTCGTCGTTGATGTCGACGCCTGAGCTCCAGAACATCTGCCGCACATACTCCCAGATCGGCAACGTGTCGGGATCATGAGCACCGATGCGGCGGACCCGCGGGCTGACGGTGAAGGCCACTTCGACCATCTCGTCGACGGAGGCCTCGTATCCGGCGGCGCAGAGCGCGCAATTGTAGTCGTCGTGCTTCAACGACTTCAGTGTGGCGTGCGCGCCCAGCACGCCTCCGCAGCCGGGACACAGCACGTTCCAGCTCATGTCGAACAGGCCGAGCCGCGAGGCGTGCAGGAAGCCGGAAATGACCTTCTCCTGGTCGAGCCCGGTCCGGTCGGCAAAATCCAGCGCATTGATCCGGTTGAGATCGCGATCATGACCGTTGGCGATCAGCTGCGCGATGGCCTCCACCACAACGGAATCGGCGGTCTGCTTCAGAACGGAGAACTGGGCCTGGATGTCGCTCATGGCGGAACTCTATGTAGGCCGGGTCACGCCAGCGGCCAGACGCGAGCCTGTCACCGACGCGTGATGCGGAACAGGGGTGAATGGTCCGGCTGGGTGGTGACGACGCCGAGCGGAATTACGGGGGTCGCGGGGTCGGCAAGCTCGATTCGGTACGCTCCGATCAGCCGCGCCAGCGCCAGCACGGATTCGGCTTGGGCAAACGGTGCGCCGATGCAGACGCGCGGACCTGCGCCGAACGGCAGGTAGGCAAAACGGTCCGGCGCCTCCTGCGACATGAAGCGCTTTGGAATGAATGCGTTCGGCTGATCCCACAGCTTCTCGTGCCGGTGCAAGAGCCAGGGCGCGATCATGATGATGTCGCCCTTGCCGATCTCGACGCCCGCCGCATTGTCCCTATCGCGCGCGGCACGCGCGACCAGGAAGGCCGGCGGATAGAGCCGCATGGTTTCGTCGATCACCGCGCGGGTGAATTTCTGGCGATCGATGTCGGCCATGCTGTCGAGATGCTCGCCGCGGGTCTCGGACGCCACCTCCTCCTGCGTATCGGGATCGAGCGCGAGCAGGTAGAGCGCCCAGAACAGCGCCGTCGCCGTGGTCTCATGACCGGCGAGGATCATGGTCGCGACCTCGTCGACCAGCTGCTCGTCGGAGAAGCCCTGGCCCGTCTCGGGATCGCGTGCCTCGTCCATGAGATCGAACAAATCGCGCGGCGGCGCACCGTCCTTCTTGCCCGCCTTACGCCGCTCGGCGATCAGCATGGCCACGAACTCGGTCCAGCGCTTGCGGAAACGGGCGCGGGCAAAATCCATCGGGCTCGGCCAGGACACCGGCAGCACCATGTCGAGGAAGTACGGACGCCCCAACCGCGCGGCATATTCCATGATGAAGTTGCGCAGGGTTGCGCCGTGCTGGTCCATGCCGAACGAGAACATCGTGCGACCGGCGATCTCAAGCGTCATGCGCTGCATGATCGCGCGCAGGTCGACCGGCTCACCGGTTTGCGCGTCCAGCTTGGCGATGGTTTCGTCGAGCACGGCCGTCATGTGCGGAACGAGGTTTGCGGTCGCGCGCGGCGTGAAGGCCGGCGCCAGCGTGCGGCGCTGAAACGTCCAGGAATGACCTTCCGCGATCAGAAGGCCGTCGCCGAGCACGGGGCGCAGCATGCGGATGCCGGCCGGCGTGCGCGTGTAGTTCTCGTAATTGCTGAGCAGCACGTGCCGGATCGCGTCCGGCTGGTTCAGGATGAAGCTATTGCGGAAGAAGAAGCGGCCAGAAATGACCTCTTCCTCGTAGGCGCGTTGACCCCAGGTCGCGATCATATTCTGCCTGATGACCGCGAGCCGGCCGAAGAACGACATATCGTCGGGCGCTCGCGGAGGAGCCGGAGGGGTGATGGGCCGACGCACGCTGGCGATATTCATGGCTCTCTCCCGCAAGGTGGGACGAAGGTAAATAGCTAGTAAGTCAGCTCGGCGATGGCAATCCGGTTCTCGGACGCAGGCCAGGCGCGTGCCACAATCCGTTCTTCGCCGAATTGGGCCACGATGTTACGGCCAACCTCGGTGGCGGGAAGCCGCAGGGTGGCTGCCGCATCCGTGGGCACGCCCGGCTTGACGTCGGCCGGCTCCTTGCCGTCGAGCAGCACCACGTCGCGCGGCAGGCCGAAATAGCCGCGCGGGCGCGACATGATCACGACGGCGCCGGCGGCCTTGTCGGCCGGCCCGAGCGGCCGCGCGGGCCGCAGATGCACAACCTCGGACGAGCGCGGGAAGGGCGAGCGGTAGATGTGCGTCGTCGGCGCATCCGGCGAGGTCAGCACGAATTCGAGCGACCAGGCGGGATCGACCTGCGCCGGCCCCCAACGGCCATTTGAGCCTGTTGTCGAGCTGTACAGCGCACCTTCTTTGCGCTCCCCGGTATCAGGATCGACACGGAAGACATCGACGATTGCACCCGCGACCGGACGATTGGTCGGCACGCCGCCGGGCGTACCCGTGACGAGGCCGCTCAATCTCACGCTGGTCTCCGGCACGATCGCGATGCGCGCAGGTTCGCGCCCCGCGATGAACTTGTAAATCTCGCGGAACGCGCGCGGGTGAAACGCCACCTCGCGATGGTCGAGCGCGCCGAGCACGAGATTGGTGGCGCCCTTCAGCTCCGGCCCTTCGGCGGTGACATTGGTCGGCATGCCGGGCTTGCCGATAAAGCGGCCGTCGGGTTGCGCGAATTTGTCCAGACCGTCGCTGCGCAGCGTGAGGAAAGCGACTCCCGGCGTCACCTCACTCTCGCCCTCGTTCAGTCCGCGCAGGAACGTGCCGCGGCCATTGAATTCGTTGTTCGGCTGGTCGTCTGTTGCGAACACGCCGTGATTGGGCGTACCGCACAGCACCGCATGGCTGACATCACCGGCGCCGCCGTTCTTGATGACGTTACGGATCGCGTAGCCGCCGCGCGAGCTGCCGACCAGCGCCACGCGGGCTGCGCCGGTGCGGCGCTTCAGCTCAGCAACCGCAGCAGCGAGCTCGCGGCGCTGGTCCTCGGTCGAGGAGCGACCCGCCTGCTCGACCTTGTCGTCGGTGCGCGCCAGCGGGTCGGTGAAATTGATCGCCATCATGCGATCGCGCGCGATACCGTTGGACTCCATCCGCCAAAGCGTCGTCATCCAGAGCGCGCCGTAATCGCCATTGCCGTGGACGAACAGAATCGGCGGCAGCTCCGTGGCGGGCGCGGTCTGCGCCAGCGCGCCCGTCCGCAAGCTCGCAAGTGCGAAAGGCACGCTCGCAGCCCCTCGCAAAATCGTCCGTCGCGACAGCTTCATCAGTTCCTCCCGGCAAGCCTAGCTCTTTGCACTGCTTATACCGGCCTAAGCACTGGACAGCGAAGGACTTTCGCGGGCATCACTGAATTGGCCGGAATCACCACGACCACTTCTGCCATCCGACATGGAAGGGGATATGACCGAGCAGCCGAACCGCCCGAAAATGGCCGCCGACGGCATCACAGCGCCCCTGCGGTACACCGTGTTCCGGCGGATCTGGCTCGCCAGCCTGCTCTCCAATCTCGGCCTCCTGATCCAGGGCGTGGGTGCGGCCTGGGCGATGACGCAGATGGCGGCCTCGGCAGACAAGGTGGCCCTGGTGCAGACCGCGCTCATGCTGCCGATCATGCTGATCTCGATGCCGGCCGGCGCCATCGCCGACATGTATGACCGCCGCATCGTCAGTGTGATTTCGCTGTCGATCGCGCTGATCGGCGCGAGCGTGCTCACCGTGCTGGCCGGCTTCAACCTGATCACCCCGGAATTGCTGCTCGCCTTCTGCTTCATCGTCGGCAGCGGCAATGCGCTGTTCGGTCCGGCCTGGCAGTCCTCGGTCAGCGAACAAGTGCCGCCCGAGGCATTGGCGTCCGCGGTGGCGCTGAACGGCATCAGCTACAACATCGCGCGCAGCTTCGGTCCGGCGGTCGGCGGCGTCATCGTCGCTGCGCTCGGTGCGGTGGCCGCATTCGCCTGCAATGCGATCCTCTATCTGCCGCTGCTGGTGGTGCTGCTGCTCTGGCGCCGCAACACCGAGGTGTCGCGCCTGCCGCGGGAAAAGCTCAACCGCGCCATGGTCTCGGGCGTGCGCTACATCACCAATTCGCCGCCGATCAAGATCGTGCTGTTGCGCACGCTGGTGATGGGCCTGATCGGCGGCGCGGTGATGGCGCTGATGCCGCTGGTCGCGCGCGACCTCCTGCATGGCGGCGCGCAGATGTATGGCATCATGCTCGGCGCCTTCGGCATGGGCGCGGTGATCGGCGCGCTCAACATCCACGAATTGCGCAAGCGCATGAGCGGCGAGGCCGCGATCCGCGCCTGCACCATCACGATGGCCTTCACCATGGCCGCCCTCGCTTTGAGCACGGAGCCGGTGCTGACGGCGGCCGCGCTGGTGCTAGGCGGCGCAGTCTGGATGGCGGCGATCGCGCTGTTCAATATCGGCGTGCAGCTCTCGGCCCCGCGCTGGGTCGCCGGTCGCTCGCTCGCAGCCTTCCAGGCCGCGATCGCCGGGGGCATCGCGATCGGCGCCTGGGGCTGGGGCCATCTCACCGACTATGCCGGCGTCGAGATCGCATTGCTGACCTCGGCCGGCCTGATGCTGATCTCGCCGCTGCTCGGCATCTGGCTCACAATGCCGCGTGTCGGCGCCCGCAACGAGGATGCGGACATGCTGGCCGATCCCGAGGTGAGGCTGTCGCTGACAGGGCGCAGCGGCCCGCTCGTGGTCGAGATCGAATATCGGGTTGCGCAAGAGAATGCGCGCGCGTTCCACAACGTGATGCAGGACGTGCAGCTCTCGCGCCAGCGCAACGGTGCCTATGGCTGGTCGATCGCGCGCGACATCGCCGACCCCGAGCTGTGGACCGAGCGCTATCACTGCCCGACCTGGCTCGACTATTTGCGTCAGCGCAACCGTGCGACCCAGTCCGAACGCGCGCTGCATCAGCAGGCGATCGATTTCCACATCGGTCCCGAGCCGGTGCGAATCCGCCGCATGCTGGAGCGCCCCTTCGGTTCGGTGCGCTGGAAGGACGACACGCCGGACCGCGCCAACAGCGAGGTGCTGCCGGTGGTCGCGACCGCGGCGGGAAGCAGTACGTAGGCCTCTCGTCATTCCGGGGCGCGCCGTAAGGTGCGAACCCGGAATCCATTTATCGCAGGAGTTGGTCGCGCGATGGATTCTCAGGTGCGCAGTTGCGCACCATAGTTCGCGCTTCGCGCGCCCCGGAATGACGATCACTGCCCGTGCTGGGTCAGCACCTTGTCGCAGGCCTTGCTCAGCTTGGTGCGGTTCTGCTTCAGGCAGGCCAGCACGGCACCGTCGCCATTGTCCATTACGGGACGGCAGAAGCGCGTGACGTCGCGCGCGCAGGCATCATGGCCGGGCTGCTGTTGCGCGGAGGCGCTCGATGCGCACAGGAGCAAGGAAATAACGAAAAGCAGTCTGGTCATCGCGCAATTGCCTCTTACCCGGAAAGACGTGCGGGCGAAGCTAGTGCGACGATCCCGCACCTGCAACGGCTTTGTTGACTAGCTGCAGGGCGCCGCCGCATCACCCCGGCTTCATGCCGGGGGCATGACGAGGGGAGCTGCAGCGTCTTGGTTACTGTGTGTCCTGAGCGTCAGCGACCTTGCGCGAGGCGCCCTTGGCGAGGGTCTTGTCCATCACCGCGCGGCATCCGGCGCTGAGGTCCGAGCGATGCTTGATCATGCACGCGGTGATCTTCGGGATATTGGGGATCTCGGCCGAGCAGAGACGGAAGGCATCGCCCGTGCACATCTGCTGCGCCTCGGCCGAGAAGGCGAAGCTCGCGCCCGTCGAAGCGATCGAGACGATGGCGGCAAAGCCCAGGGCCAGGCTGGTGTCGCGGATCTTGCCGGTAAACGACTTGGTCATTTGAAGCTCCCGTTGGCGCCGCCTCAGCGGGCCCGTTGTCGATGGGAGCTACGATGCTCCGGCAAAACCGTTTCCACTGTGATGACGCTCACGGGAGACCCGTCCTCTGTGATCTCAGTCACTCAGACGCAGCCCACTGAAATTCCTTCGCAACCGCTGTCGTGTTGGTGTCACGTTAACTCTTACTTCGCATTAATGGCTCGTCGCGCGGGAAATTCCGCCGGTTTGGTTGCGTAATTGGAAAGAGTAACGATGCGTAATGCGTTGGGCCTGATGCTGGCCAGTGTAGTTGCGGCGGTCGTGATCGCCGCCGGCGGTTGGTTTTATTATTCCGCGCGCGCCGACCAGGGCGCTCCCAAGACAGTTGCTGCCCGTGCCGCCGACCCATTGCCGGCACAGGCGAAGCTCGCCGCCAAGGACGACGTCGAGACCACCGCGGCCGTCGCGGCCAAGCCGGCCGCAGCAGCTCCAGCACCTGCCCCCGTGCCGGTCATGCCGATGCAGCCGAAGCAGGCCTGCGCCAATCCGAACGCGCTGGGCGTGTCCCGCGTCGTCGAGATCGACACGACGGGCGGCCCCGGCTTCGGCTTCGAGCATTTCAAGCAGTTCGACTTCCTGACCGAGAAGGAGGTCGTGCTGACCTTCGACGACGGTCCGTGGCCGGTCAACACGCCCACGGTGCTGAAGGCGCTCGCGGACGAATGCACCAAGGGCCTGTTCTTCTCGGTCGGCAAGCACGCGACCTACCATCCGGAGATCCTGAAGCAGGTGCTGGCCCAGGGCCACACGGTGGGCACGCACACCTGGTCGCATGTCAATCTGAACAGCAAGAAGTTGACCGAGCAGCAGGTTAAGGACGAGGTCGAGAAGGGCTTCAGCGCGGTGAAATTCGCGCTCGGCACCAACCCGGCGCCGTTCTTCCGCTTCCCGCAGCTTCAGCACAATCCGGCGATGGTGAGCTATTTCGGCACCCGCAACGTCGCGATGTTCTCGACCGAAATCGACTCCTTCGACTTCAGGAAGGGCGCGACGCCGGAGAAGATCGTCGAGACCGTGATGACGAGGCTGGACAAGCTCGGCAAGGGCATCATCCTGATGCACGACTTCCAGAAGAACACGGGCCTCGCCCTGCCGACGCTGCTCGCGCGGCTGAAGGCCGGCGGTTACAAGGTCGTGCAGATGAAGGCCAAGACGAGCCTCCAGACGCTGCCGGAATATGACGAGGCGCTGATGAAGGACATGAAGGTGCCGACCGCAGGCACGAACTCCCGTCCGATCGCGAGCGTCGTGCAAACGATCTCGCAATAAGCGCCAAATCCAAAACTCTTGCGTCATGGCCGGGCTTGTCCCGGCCATCCACGTTTTAGGATCAGGCGCGAAGACGTGGATGCCCGGGTCAAGCCCGGGCATGACGGCGAGATCAGGGTACAGGTCGGCGCCTCACCAATAGATGCCGTGGCGATGCAGCTCGCTGATGATGCGGCGCTCGGTCCAGCTGCGCTTGGGCTTCGGCTTGTCCGCCTTTGCCGTCGTCTTGGTGGCAGGCTTGGTCGTCGTGACCGGCGCGGAGGCCGTCGCCGGTGTGGTGACCGTCGGAGTGGTCGCCACTGTCGGCGCGGAGAGCGACACCGCCGGCGGACGATCATGATATTTCTGAACCTCGGTGGCCGGCGCGGCTTCGCTCACCTGCGCCGTCACGGTGCTCGCCGATGTCGTGGTTTGCGGAGTGGAGGTCTGTTCGCCTGCCGCCGCCAGCGACAGACCCCGGGAGCCGCCTGCCTGGGCGGAGGCCGAAGCCAGCAGCATGGCGGCAATCAGAATGATCTTGCGCATGTGAAGTCTCCCCGTGTTGGCGTGACAGGACGTTAGGGGAGCCATGTCTGCGATTATGTGATCGCGATCACGCAGCCGAGCGAGCCCTGATGCAGGCTGATGCCTGGTCATCGGAGCGCTTGGGGATCGGATGAACCGGGGCGCTGGTGCCGCAAGAGGGATTCGAACCCCCGACCCCGTCATTACGAATGACGTGCTCTACCGACTGAGCTATTGCGGCGAACCTGCCGGGACCAAAGCAATGTCGGCCCCGATACGCGCGCCCCTGATATCGGGCATGGCCCGAATTGGCAAGGACAAGCGGGAGGCGAAATACCGCTCACGCGCCCCAGCGGGACCAGAATCCGCGCCAGCCGCCCGCCTGGGCTTTGGGCGTGCCGATTTGTTCCGTAAATTCGTCGCTTGGACCGTCGTCGTCGATCCCGGGATCGTCGGGTGCGCGGACGATCGGGATGACGGTCTGGGTCGGCGCCGAGGCGGGCTTGCTGAGGTCGGCGCGGGTTCGGAAGACCGGCGTCGGCGCCGGCGGCGATGATTCGGCGGGCGCCGGAGCCGGATTCGCCGGCTCGGCGGGCGTGACGACCGGCTCGTCGACCTTCGCAGTTTGCTCCCCAGTCTCCTTGGCCACTTCCTTGGTAGCCTCCTTCGCGGCGTCCTTGGCCTGAGGGGGTGAATTGTCCTGCGCGGCCGGTGCCGGCAGCGGGGCCACCTCCGGCGGTTCCACCGCGGCTTCGCTGGGAGCGGCGGTCACCCGCTTCGGCGGCGGAGCGGCCAGCATGGCTTCCTCGAAGGCCGAGGATTCGAGCGTGGGGCCCTTGTCCGAGGGCAGGCTCGCGACCGGCGCCTGCCACTGGAACGCATCGAGGCGGCCGGTGACCGGGGAGACCGGACGCCAGCGGTCGCTGACATAGCCGTCCGCGGTCCAGGCGGGATCGAGCCGGGCGCGCACCGCGCGCAAGGTCCAGGCGCGGGCGCGGCCGCCGTCACCATGCTCTGTGCGCTCGATCTCGGCCATCAGCAGCGCGACGCGCTGGGTCGGATCCTTGAGATAAGGCGCGAGCACCTCGCGCGCGCGGGCGAACTCCGAGGCCTCGATCGCAGCGCGCGCGATTGCGAGCTGCCCTTCGACATAACCGGGCTTGTCGGCGGGGGTCTTCGCGGCGAGATTTTCTACCCGCTGCAAGCGGTGCCATGCGGAATCGCCGAGCTTCACATGCGCACAGGCATCCGCGAGATCGGGATGCGGATTGGCGAGCCAGGCAGCTTCGACCAGCTTCATGGCGCGGCGCACCTGATGCGCCTCGCTCTCGAATTTTGCCGCGAGCACGGCCGCCGGCACCAGGGTCGGCGCGAGCTTGACCGCCTCCATCACGCTCTCGCGCGCGACGTCGCGGTCCGTCGTTTCCAGCTCCAGCGCACGCGCGGCGAGCAGCACACCGCGCTGCCGGCGATAGGTCTGCTTGTCGATCAGGCCCGCGGACAGATTCGAATCGAGGATCGCGAGCGCGCCGCTCCAGTCGCCGCGCGCGCAGCGGAAGCCGAGCACCGCGTGCGAGGCCCAGGTCGCGGACGGCGACAGCTTGATCGCTTCCTCCGCGATCATCACGGCGCCGACCGCATCATCGGCGCGCTGCGCCTCGATGAAGAGACCGCGCAGGCCGAGCAGCCGCGTGTCCTCGCGTTCGGCCATGGCGCGGAAGACGCGTTGCGCCTCGTCGCGATTGCCTTCGAGCTGCGCCGACTGCGCGTGCAAAAGCAGTGCGAGCGGATCGTTCGGTGCATGCCGCCGCGCCGCCTCGGCGTGCCGGCGCGCGAGCGCGGAATCGCCGTGGCCGATCGCGAGCAGGCCATGGGTGATGGCGTGACGGCCGCGGGCCTGGCGCTTGTCATGACGGCGTCGGCGCAAGCGCCCCGGCATGCGCCAGATCATCGTCAGGATGCTCCAGACCAGCACGACGGAAGCGGCGAAGAGGCCGAGCAAGAACACGAACCTCGGCAGCGTCGTCGAGATGCGGAAGCTGCCCGCGGTCAGGACGAGATCACCGGACTGGTCGGCGACCCAGGCCGCGCCGGCCGCCGCCAGTGCGATCAAGACGAGAAAGAGGACGATGCGAAGCATGGCGATCCCTATACGCGCCGATTGTTGCGCGAATCTTATTGAGTAGATTTGGCGAGATCCGCCATGGCATCGTCGGCGAATTTGCGGGACGCGGCGAGCGCGGCGTCGCGGGCGTCGGCTTTGTCGAGCCAGGCCTGCGCCGGAGCACGATCAGCCTCGGGCAGCGTCTTCAGCTCGCGCCGCGCTTCGGCGAAATCGCTACGGAGCGCCGCCGCCGTGACGCGCGTCACGATGGCGCCGCGATCGTTGCCGACGCCATCGGTGCGCTCGATCCGCACGAGCTTTGACGCGCCGGCCTGGAGCCGCTCGACAATGCCGGCCTCGCTCGACGGAGCTTCAGCCGGCGGCGACAGCTTCGGCACGATATTGAGGAGCTCGCGGCTCAGCGCCGCCGATGTCGGGATGCCGGACGATGCAAACGCCTCGAGCGGCTTGAGCATATCGGGCTTGGTCGCCAGCGACCGCGCCGCCGCCAATTGCGATTGATAGGGATCGCCGTGGCGAACGGCAACGTCGAGCAGGGACGCCGCGACCACATAGCGGAGCGGCTTGTCGTCCATCGTCTTGGCCTCGGCGATCTTCTCGCCCTGCTGCGCAAGCTCGGCCCGCTCGGTCTTGCTCGCGCGCTCGAGCTGGGCGATGCGGTCGGTGAGCGCGGCAAGATCGGGCGCGGCACTCGGCGGCGCGGATTTCGCATCGTTCAGCGCGCTCGCCGTCTTATCGAACTGTGCGCGCAAATTGGCGATGTCGCCGCGCAGTGCGCTCGCCGCTTTCTCCAACGCGTCGATCCGCGCGACTTGGGCCGGATCGGCCGCCGGCCTCGCGGCCCTGGCTTCGACCGCGGCAACGCGTCCGCTCAGCGCATCGACGGTCGCACTGGTGACCTGCGGCGCGGCCGGCGGGGCCTGCACCGCGGGCCAGCCCAGCATCCAGCCGACTGCGATCACGACCGCAGCCGCGGCAACGCCGGAGAACGGCGCGATGACCCAGGGCGAAATCGGCGCCGATACAGGCACCGCCGCGGAGGCCTGCTGCTCTGCAGATTCGGACTGAGGCTCGGCCTTGACCTGTTCCGAGCCGGGCTCTTCCACCCTGGCCTGCTCCTGCGCGACATGCTCGGATGCCTCGGGCTCGCCCGCGACCTGCTGCGGCTGGGTCGAGACTTCCGTCGCCTCGAGGTCGATGGTGGGCGGGGTGCGCTTGGCACGACCCGGATCGGGCGCCAATCCAGCGTCTTCAGGCTTGTCGTCGGCCATCGTGACGGTTCCTCACACTTCCATACCAGGGTGGATTAGATTGCGTCGGATTCGGCCCGACCTTTACGCCAAACGGGTCCGCAACGCACGCTCCAAGGTGTCGAATAAGGCAGTTTCGTCCGGCGTTGCGGCCACCAGAACCTGTGACGCGCCGGCATCGCGCAGCACGCCCGCAACGGTCTCGGACAGGCAGCAATGCGGGATCGCCAGCGCCGAAATTTCGACACCTTCGTCCCGCGCCGCATCGAGGAACGCACGTGCGCTGCGCCGGGAGTAGTGCAGCACCGCCTCGATCCCGTGGGCGGCAAAGCCCTCGCACACCTCGCGCGGCAGATGCTTGACAGGCGCCATGCGGTAGGTCGTCTGCGTCACCACGCGGAAACCTTCCGCCCCGAGCTCGCCGCCGAGATCGCGCGACAGATCCGCGCCGGCGAGATACAGCAGCGTGCTGTTTTTCTTCAGCACCTTGTCGCGCGCGCTCTGCATCACCTTGTCGCGCAAGGACGCGGCGTCGCCCCCGGCGACGATCACCTCGGCAAAACCAGCCTCTCGCGCCGCTGCAGCCGTATGTTCGCCGACCGCGAACAATGGCAGCTCCAGCAGACCGAGGTCCGGCAATTGCGGCGCTATGGCGCGAATCGCGTTGGCCGAGGTGACGAGAACGGCATCATAAGAAACTTCGCTCTCGCCTTGGAAGGCGACCGGCTCGAGCTTGAGCGCCGGCGCAAGCAGTACCGTATGCCCGCGCGTGCGCAGATTGTCCGCCGTCGCCGCATTGTCGGGATGCGGCCGTGTGACAAGAATGGACATCGCTGCTGTTCCCGGACCATGTGGCGGTGACGCATTGACCAGAACGACTGCGCGTGACGATTGCGCAAGCCGACCCCGGGATGCTACCGGACGTACCAGAACTCTGCTTTATGGATGAGCGCAAGGGCGCAAATTGGATAACAATTCGCCAATGCTGGTGCTGGGCATCGAAACCACCTGCGACGAGACCGCCGCGGCCGTGATCGAACGCGTGGCCGACGGCAAGGGCAAGATCCTGTCCAACATCGTGCGGTCGCAGATCGAGGAGCATGCACGCTTCGGCGGCGTGGTGCCGGAGATCGCCGCGCGCGCGCATGTCGACGTACTCGATGGGATCATTGACCGCGCCATGAACGAGGCCGGCATCGATTATGCTCAGCTCGACGGCGTCGCGGCGGCCGCGGGGCCCGGGCTGATCGGCGGCGTCATCGTCGGGCTCACCACCGCGAAGGCGATCGCGATGGTGCACGACACGCCGCTGGTCGCGGTGAACCATCTCGAAGCGCATGCGCTGACGCCGCGTCTCACCGACGGCATCGAATTTCCCTATTGCCTCTTCCTCGCCTCCGGCGGCCACACCCAGATCGTCGCGGTCACCGGTGTCGGCCAGTATGTGCGGCTCGGCACCACGGTCGACGACGCCATCGGCGAGGCCTTCGACAAGGTCGCGAAGATGCTGGGCCTGCCCTATCCCGGCGGCCCGCAGGTCGAGCGCGCGGCGGCAGGCGGCGATGCCACGCGCTTTGCGTTTCCCCGGCCGATGCAGGGGCGCCCCGATGCCAACTTCTCGCTGTCGGGACTGAAGACGGCGGTGCGCACCGAAGCGAGCCGGCTGGCCGAGCTCATGCCGCAGGACATCAGCGATCTCTGCGCGAGCTTCCAGGCCGCCGTGCTCGACTCAACCGCCGACCGGCTGAGCGTCGGCCTCAGGCTTTTCCGCGAGCAGTTCGGCGCACCGCGCGCGCTGGTCGCCGCCGGCGGCGTTGCCGCCAATCAGGCGATCCGCGGCGCGCTTGACGATGTCGCGAGGCAGGCCGGGACGCAGCTGATCATGCCACCGCCCGCGCTGTGCACCGACAACGGCGCCATGATCGCCTGGGCCGGCGCCGAGCGCCTGGCGCTTGGCCTGACCGACACGATGGACGCGCAGCCGCGCGCACGCTGGCTGCTCGATGCCAACGCGACGGCGCCCGCGGGCTACGGCAAGACTCGGGCGGGATTCTAGGGATGACCGCGTTCCAATCCGTCGCAGTGATCGGCGCGGGCGCCTGGGGTACGGCGCTGGCGACGGTGGCGGCGCGAGCAGGGCGAAACGTGACGCTGTGGGCACGCAATGCCGAGCACGCCGCGCGGATCGCATCGACGCGCGACAATCCGCGGCTGCCCGGGATTCGGATCGTGCCTGAGCTCGTCGTGACGAGCGATCTGGCGCTCGCCGCGCGTGCCGACATGCTGCTGATTGCGACGCCGGCGCAACATTTGCGCGGCGCGGTCAACATGCTGGCCTCGCACATCACGAAGGCGGTGCCGATCGTCGCCTGCGCCAAGGGTATCGAGCACGGCACCCATAAGTTCATGACCGACGTGATCGCCGAGGCCGCGCCGCACGCGCAGCCGGCGATCCTGTCGGGGCCGAGCTTTGCCGACGATGTCGCACGCGGCCTGCCGACGGCAGTGACCCTGGCGGCAAGCGATGAGGCGCTCGCCAGCAGCCTGGTGCAGGCGCTGGGCTCGCCGACATTCCGCCCCTATCACTCCACCGACATTCGCGGCGTCGAGATCGGCGGCGCCGCCAAGAATGTGCTGGCGATCGCGGTCGGCATTGCGGTCGGGCGCAAGCTCGGCGCCTCCGCGCAGGCGGCGCTCACGACCCGCGGCTTTGCCGAGCTGACGCGCCTCGGCCGTGCGCTCGGCGCACGCAGCGAGACGCTCACCGGCCTGTCGGGCCTCGGTGATCTCATTCTGACCTGCTCGAGCCCGCAATCGCGCAACTTCGCGCTCGGCCTCGCGCTCGGCCGCGGCGAGCAGCCTCCCGCCGGCAAGCTCGCCGAGGGCGAGTTCACCGCCCCCGTGCTGATCGAGCTCGCCGCTTCGCAAAACATCGAGTTGCCGGTATCTGAGGCGGTCGCATCGATCCTGAGCGGCAAAAGCACGATCGATGCCGCGATCTCGGCGCTGATGACGCGCCCCTTCAAGGCAGAGGAATAAGCATGGCGTACTGGCTCGTGAAATCCGAACCGTCGGTGTGGTCCTGGGACCAGCAGGTTGCGAAGGGCGCCAAGGGCGAGGCCTGGACCGGCGTGCGCAATTTCACCGCCCGTCAGAACCTCGTGAGCATGAAGAAGGGCGACAAGGCGTTCTTCTATCATTCCAACGAGGGCAAGGAGATCGTCGGCATCGCCGAGATCATCAAGGAGGCCTATCCCGATCCAACCGACAAGACCGGCAAATTCGTCTGCGTCGACATCAAGGCCGACAAGCCCCTGAAGACGCCGGTGACGATGGCCGCGATAAAGGCGGAGAAGAAGCTCGCGGATATGGCGCTGGTGAAATATTCGCGCCTCTCCGTGCAGCCGGTGACGGCAGAGGAGTGGAAGCTCGTCTGCAAGATGGGCGGGATGTAGTTACGTCGTTTCGTAGCCCGGATGGAGCGCAGCGCAATCCGGGAAAGTCTCGATTGAAGCCCGATCCCGGATTACGGTTCGCTCCATCCGGGCTACGATATCCGGGCTTGCGACTCCTCCAGCGCAAACACCTCGCACGGCGCGGCAATGCCGCGCAGCTCATGCGTCCCAAGCGCAACCAGCGGCATCTCTGTCTCGGCGGCGAGCGCGCCCGACACCAGCACCGTCCGGCCCAGCGGCTTGCACAATCCCTCCAGACGGCTGGCGAGGTTGACGGCGGGGCCGATCGCGGTGAAGTCGAGCCGGTTCGCGGCGCCAATATTGCCCCAGAGCATCTCGCCGAGATGGAGCGCGGCGCCAAACGACAAAGGCGGCAGCCCTTGCGCGCGGCGCTCCTTGTTGAGATACGCCATCCCGGCTTCGGCTGCGCTTGCCGCGCGCAAAGCAGCGTCACAGGCGCGGCGCGGGGACGCCTCGAGCACCGGAAAGATCGCGAGCACGCCGTCGCCGATGAATTTCAGCACCTCGCCGCCGAAGGCGTGAACCGCGCCGGCGATGCGATCGAACCAGGCATCGAGCGCCGCAATGACATCGGCCGGCGGTGTCGTCTCCGACAGGGTCGTGAAATTGCGCAAATCCGCATAGAGCAGTGCGGCCTGGATGGTCTCGCCGAGATCGCGGCGCAGAGGCGCCGCCAGTACCCGCTCCGCGCTGCGCGTGCCAAGGTATGCATCGAGCGTTGCCCGCAAGGTGGCGCGCGCGGCGAGCACGGCCAGCGGCGTTGCGGCGAAACGCGCGGCCTGACGCAATTGCTCGATCTCATCCGCCGTGAACGGACGCGGCCCGATCCAGCCGAGCAGCGGGCCATCGGGCCGTCCGGCGACATCTTCATGCACATCGCCGCCGGCGATATCGCGCAGCCAACGGCGGCCGGCGTCGTCGGGTGGATCGGGCGCGAGGCCGCCCGGCGCGAAGCCGAGCGCTTCGATCACCTGGCCGCTGTCGGCACGCCACAGCCAGGTCCGCTTCGCGATCAGCGGATGCGGCACCTCCAGCGTCAGGGCGCCTGCCGCGAGCGGCACGCCATCGGCGGCCAGATGCGCGCCGAGCTCCGCGAGCAGGTGGTCGGCCCCGCGACAATCCGAGGCCGCGTCGAGGAGCCAGGCGAGGGTCGGGGAGAGCTGCATGAGGCGATCATGGCGAAACAGGGCCGTCTTTGCCACGGGCAATCCTTGACGGAGCGCAGGGCCGCCGCCATGTCCCATCGTCAGACCAGGGATGATTGCCGATGCCCGAACCCTTCATAGTGCGACGCGAGACCCAGATCGCGGCCCCGCGCGCCACTGTCTTCGCCTACCTCACCGACCCCGAAAAGATCCTGAGCTGGATGGGCTCCGACGCAACCACGGAGCCTTATCCCGGCGGGCTCTACCTGCTCAAGGGCGTCAGCCCGGACGGCGCCGCCGCCCGCGGCGCGTTCCGCGAGGTCGTGCCGGTGCATCGTCTGGCCTATACGTTCGGGTGGGAGGGCGGTCAGGAAGTGCCGCCCGGCTCGAGCCTGATCGAGATCGACCTGATCGAGCAGGACGGCGGCACGCTGCTGCGCATGACCCATAGCGGCCTGCCGAACGAAGCGCAGGCGGCCGCTCATGCAACGGGTTGGGCGCACTACCTTAAGCGGCTCACGATCGCAGCCGCAGGCGGCGATCCCGGTCCTGACATAGGTGTGTCAGATAATAAGTAGCTCTCGTAGGGTGGAGAAAGGCGCGCTCTTCGCGCCGTGCCCACCACCCGTCACCATGGGCAAATGGTGGGCACGCTTCGCTTTGCCCACCTTACGAGAGCGGCGCTTCGTTACACTGCCGCGGTCGCCACCACCTGCGCCAGCAGCTGCTCGCGCCTGGCCTGCGAGCGCTGACCCGTCATGGTCGCGGCGAAGCGCTCGAGGATGCCCTCCTCGAAGGCGGTGACGATGGTGTCGTGGACGTAGCTCTTGCGGCAGATCGCCGGCGTGTTGGAGAGCTGGTCGGCGGCGGCGCGGATCGCATCCAGCACCTGCTTCTTGCGGCCGCGCTGGCTGCTCGCCGGCGTGATCCGCGACAGCGATTCCACCACGACGGCGGACGCCATCAGCGTGCGGAAATCCTTCAGGGAAATCTTGATGCCGGCGATCTCGCGCAGAAACGCGTTCACCTGGGTGGTGCTGACCGCGCGCACGATGCCGGAGGCATCGCGATACTGGAACATGCGCTTGCCGGGAACGCTCTGCAAAATGCCGATGGCGCGCACCAGCTTGGCGGCGTCGCACTCCTTGCGCACCGCCTTGCCGCCCTTGGCCTTGAAGGTCAGCACGAAACAATCGTCTTCCAGCGTGACGTTTGACTTCAGCAGCGTGGTCGCGCCGCGGGTGCCGTTGAGGCGGGCGTAGGATTCGTTGCCGGGGCGGATCGCGGTGCGCGCGATCAGCTCGATCACGGCCGAGAGCGCGAACTCGCGCGTCGGCTGGTCCCCTGACAGGAACGCCGAGACCTTGCGCCGGATTTTCGGCAGCGCGCCGACGAGCTTTGCCAGGCGATGCGCCTTGCGCTGCTCGCGGACCTTCTCCCAGTCGGCGTGGTAGCGGTATTGCAGCCGGCCCGCGGCATCGCGGCCGACGGCCTGCAGATGCGAGTTCGGGTCGGCGGAGTAGCGCACCTCGCGATAGGCCGGCGGCACCGCCATGGAATGCAGCCGCCGGATGGTGCGGGCGTCGCGGATATGCGCACCGTTCGGGCGGACGAAGGAATAGCCCTTGCCGCGCCTGATACGACGGATGGTCAGCTCGTTCTGGTCGCCGAGCCGCAAGCCGAGCTCCTTGGCGAGGGCCTCGACCGTCGCCGCAGGCGCCGTGTCGTAGGTCTTCTTGGGGCTCGGGCGCCTGAATCCACCCGGTTTCGGCCATTGTCCGAGGGCCTTGGCTAGGGCAATGGCTGCAGGATCGGCTGAAGCGGGCCGTATCGTCCCGAGATTCTGCTGATCCATCATGGTCTTACGCCTTAGCCCTGTCCTGTTGTCGATCAATGCCGCTGTTGTGATTTTTGTTCCAAGGGGTCTCTTTGGACCCGGGTTGGCCATTTAGGGTGTTCCGAACACGATTGCGAGTCCCGAATCAGTGAGAAGAGGTTACTAAATACCTCTCCTCGCCGCATGGGGGCTCTGCGGTCTCTGTTCTGGCGGTTTGGGTGAAGAGCCGGAAAGTGCTCGTCGGCCCTGTTTCAGATTTGCGACAGCGGGCCTTCCGGAGCTTGATTCTCCGCATGGCCGGCTGCCCGTCGAAGGTCCAGCTTGTGCTCCTTGTCGGGTCCGGTTAGCCCGACGCATAATCCATCAAATGATGCTGTCGGCATTGCCTTAGCTTGCCGCATGTGGAGGGAAGCATGTCCGAGAAGATCTACGATATCCCCGCGGAGTGGGCGAAGCGCGCCTGGATCGACCAGGCCAAGTACAAAGAGATGTACGCCCGCTCGATCTCGGACCCGAACGGTTTCTGGGCGGAGCAGGCCAAGCGCATCGACTGGATGAAGGCGCCGACGAAAATCGAGAACGTCTCGTTCGCGCCGGGCAACATCTCGATCAAATGGTTCGAGGACGGCATCCTGAACGTCGCCTACAATTGCATCGACCGGCATCTCGCCAAACGCGCCAACCAGACCGCGATCATCTGGGAGGGCGACGATCCCTCGCAGTCCAAGCACATCACCTACAAAGAGCTGCATGACGAGGTCTGCCGGATGGCCAACATCCTGCGCACCCGCAACGTCGGGAAGGGCGACCGCGTCACCATCTACCTGCCGATGATTCCCGAGGCCGCCTATGCAATGCTGGCCTGCGCGCGGATCGGCGCGATCCACTCCGTGGTGTTCGCGGGCTTCTCACCTGACAGCCTCGCCCAACGCATCAACGACTGCCAATCCAAGGTGATCATCACCGCGGACGAAGGCCTACGCGGCGGCAAGAAGGTGCCGCTGAAGGCCAATGTCGATGCGGCGCTTGGCAAGGCCGACGGCGTCGACTGGGTCGTCGTGGTCAAGCGCACCGGCGCCAAGGTCGACATGAACCCCACGCGCGACCTCTGGTACCACGAGGCCGCGGCGATGGTGACCACGGAATGCCCGGTCGAGCACATGCACGCCGAGGATCCGCTGTTCATCCTTTACACGTCGGGCTCGACCGGCCAGCCCAAGGGCGTGCTGCACACCTCCGGCGGCTATCTCGTGTTCGCCTCGATGACGCATCAATACGTCTTCGACTATCACGACGGCGACATCTACTGGTGCACCGCCGACGTCGGCTGGGTCACCGGCCACAGCTACATTCTCTATGGGCCGCTCGCCAACGGCGCGACCACGCTGATGTTCGAGGGCGTGCCGAATTATCCGGATAATTCGCGGTTCTGGAACGTCATCGACAAGCACAAGGTCAACATCTTCTACACCGCGCCGACCGCGATCCGCGCGCTGATGCAGTCCGGCGACGAACCGGTGAAGAAGACCTCGCGCGCCTCGCTCCGCCTGCTCGGCTCGGTCGGCGAGCCCATCAATCCCGAAGCCTGGGAGTGGTATCACCGCGTCGTCGGCGACGACCGCTGCCCGATCGTCGACACGTGGTGGCAGACCGAGACCGGCGGCATCCTGATCACGCCGCTGCCGGGCGCGACCAAGCTGAAGCCCGGCTCGGCGACGCAACCGTTCTTCGGCGTGGTGCCTGAGATCGTCGATGCCGACGGCAAGGTGCTGGAAGGCGAAACATCAGGCAATCTCTGCCTGACGCGGTCCTGGCCCGGCCAGATGCGCACGGTCTACGGCGACCACGCCCGCTTCGAACAAACTTACTTCTCGACCTACAAGGGCAAATACTTCACCGGCGACGGCTGCCGCCGCGACGCCGACGGCTATTACTGGATCACCGGCCGCGTCGACGACGTCATCAACGTCTCCGGCCACCGCATGGGCACCGCCGAAGTCGAGAGCGCGCTGGTCGCGCATGAGAAGGTGTCGGAAGCCGCCGTCGTCGGCTTCCCGCACGACATCAAGGGTCAGGGCATCTACGCCTATGTCACCCTGATGGCCGGCGTGCAGCCGAGCGACGAGTTGCGCAAGGAGCTCGTGACCTGGGTGCGCAAGGAGATCGGCCCGATCGCCTCGCCCGACCAGATCCAGTTCGCCCCGGGCCTGCCCAAGACCCGCTCCGGCAAGATCATGCGCCGCATCCTGCGCAAGATCGCCGAGGACGAGCCGGGCAGCCTCGGCGACACCTCGACGCTCGCCGATCCCGCCGTTGTCGATGATCTCGTCAAGAACCGGCAGAACAAGAAGTCGGCGTAAGGCGAGTTCGTGCCCCGGACGCAGCGCAGCGCTCCTTCAGCGGTGCGCTGCTGAGCCGGGGCCCATCTAAACGTCAGAACGTGTAGCTTCCTGGACTCTGCGCAGCAGCGTTTCACGCTGCAGCGCATCCGGGACACGCGATTAGTTTTCGCGTCAGCGCGCCCTCTCAACCAACGGCCATTCACACCCTCACGCTGTTGTCAGCGGGCGCGGCAGCGCGCCTGCATCTTTCCCGTCGAGTGTTGTTTTCTGGTCATTTACTTTATTTCGAACATTTCCTTTGTTCCCCCTGCTGGCCTGCCCTCGGCAGCCGCGCGTCGAAACCATTGGGTTAACGAGCGCGGTTAAGAATGAGCATCGACGAGGGCTTGGTGCGGCGACGATTGCCGGTTCTGCGTCATTTTGGACGATCCGTTTTGGGCAAGGGGAAGCATCGATGTCGATGAGGATTGCGGTGGCGCTGGCCGCCACCATCGCGGCTGGGGCCTTGACGTCGACGGCGGCGCAGGCGCGGCCGGAAATGGTGGGGGCGCACCTGGCCGACTATTCGCCGGGCACCATCGTGGTCAAAACCAGCGAGCGGCGGCTTTATCTCATCCTCGGGAACGGCCAGGCCGTGCGCTATCCGGTCGGCGTCGGCAAAGCCGGCAAGCAGTGGGCCGGCACCACGAAGATTGACGGCAAATATCTCAATCCGGCCTGGGCGCCGCCCGCCGAGGTGAAGCGCGACAAGCCTGGTATCCCCGACGTCATTCCGGGCGGCTCGCCGCGCAACCCGATGGGCGTTGCGGCGATGACGCTCGCCGGCGGCGAATATGCGATCCACGGCACCAACGTGCCGGGCTCGATCGGCGGCTTCGTCTCCTATGGCTGCATCCGCATGCTCAACGACGACATCACCGATCTCTACGGCCGCGTCTCTGTCGGCACGACGGTGGTCGTGACGCGCTGATCGCCTGGATCAGCCGAGATGAAATGAAAGGCCGCGTCTTCGACGCGGCCTTTTTATTGCCAGAACCGCCAGCCGCGCGCGCACCAGCCGTCGCGATGGCCGCCATTGTAGCTGCGCACGAAGCCGCCGGCGAGCAGTGCCGCCGAGACGTTCACAGTCCGCCGGGTCGCGACGTCGGCGAGGACTCGGCCGTATTTGTCGGGAGCGAGATTGGTGATGGTCACGCCGCCCTGGCCGAGCAGATCGCGCAAGGCACGGGCCGCAGCTTCGGCCTTGTCCAGCTCCTCCTGGCAGGATGCTTTCAGTTCGGGTGCATCGATGCCGCGCAGCCGAATGCGGACCACGGGATCGCGTCCCTCGTGCAGGCGAACACGCGCGAGAAAAGTGTCGCCATCGATGGCGCGAATGAATTCGACGGGACGCACATCCGCGTGGCCGGTCTGCTGAAGAACGATCTCGGCATCTCCAGTGCGATCGGTATCGGGAACAAGCCAGTGCGTTCCATGGCGGAATGTGAGCACGACGGCCAGCGCGATGCCCACCACGAACATCCAGGGCAATAGCCCGGAGAAGCGGCGGCCGAACGGCGAGCCGCTGAACTGCGGCCGGTAGGAATTGGGGCGATCCTGGAAACGCATCAACTCACGCTATGTCTGAGTCGGGGGAACTCACAAGCACGAGCGCGTCCATAAACGACGCCGAATGCGCCGGAGGCCATGCACGAAAGTTCCGTCTGTCAAAGAGGTTAGCCGTAGTTCTACTGGGGATCCGCGAATATTTTCCAAATCTCAATCATTGGTTGCGAATAGCTGTTATACGACAAACCGAGGGGAGATTGCCGTGGGGTCATTCGGGTTTCGCATTGGAACAAAGCTCGGCATCGTGACGGGCGTGAGCGTCTTGCTGGTCGGCGGCATGCTGACCAATCAGATGCTCGGCAACCGCTCCATTGCCGAATCCAATCGCCTCGTCACAATTAACTATCTCAACAAGGGCAATGCGCAGGCGGCTCAGACGGCGATGGCACGCGCGCAGCTCGCCGCTCTCGAACTCGGCTCGGCACCGTCAGCCGGAGAGGTCGACAGGCTCCTCGAGCTTCTCCGTACCCGGGCCGGCGAAGCCGGCACCGAAATCGATGCCGCGAGAGAGCGGGCGACCCGCAAGGTCACACAGGACGCTTACCGCGAGGCCAAGAAGTTCGTCGATGCGTATCTGGCCAGCGGCGTCGAGCTCGCCGCGGCGCAAAAGGCGGTCATCGCCGCCCCCGCGGGTGGCGCCAAGCTTGCAGCAGAGTCGGCCAAGGCAAGTATTCTCGCAGAGCATATGCGTCCGGCAGCGCAGGAAGTCAGCAAGCGCATCGACGATCTCGTCGGCGTCGCCAACGAATTCGCCGCGCGCCGCAAGGGCGAGATGCTGGCCGAGTTGGACCGCGTCGCCAATTTCGCTTTGATCGTCGGCCTATTCGTCGTCCTGACGTTGGTCGGCTCCGCAGTCTTTTCCGTCTTGAACGTCGCCCGTCCGATCCGTCGCATCGGCGATGTGCTCCTGCAGCTCGCCGGAGGCAACAAGGCGATCGAAATTCCCTACACCCGCCGTGGCGACGAGGTCGGCGACAACGCCCGCGCGGCACAGACCTTCAAGGAAAATCTGATCCGCATCGAGCAGATGGAAGCCGAGCAGAAGAACCACCAAGCCGCTGCGGCCGCTCAGCGCAAGCAGGAGATGACGCGGCTTGCCAACGCGTTCGAAACTGCGGTCGGCGGCATCATCAACTCGGTGTCGGCTGCATCCCAGGAGCTCGAATCCGCTGCCGGCACGTTGTCGGGTACGGCCGAACAGACCCAGCAGCTCTCCGGAATGGTCGCCGCCGCCTCGGAGGAAGCCTCGACCAATGTCGGGGCCGTGGCGTCCGCGGCCGAGGAAATGAGCACGTCGGTCGTCGAGATCGGCCGTCAGGTGCACGATTCCAGCCGTATCGCCGGCGATGCGGTCAAGCAGGCCGAGCGCACCGATGCCCGGATCAACGAGCTGCTCAAGGCGGCGGGCCGCATCGGCGACGTCGTCAAATTGATCACGGCGATCGCCGAACAGACCAACCTCCTGGCGCTAAACGCAACAATCGAGGCGGCGCGCGCCGGCGAGTCCGGCCGCGGCTTTGCGGTCGTGGCGAGCGAGGTCAAGGCGCTCGCGGCGCAAACCGCGCGAGCGACCGAGGAAATCAGCGCGCAGATCGCCGGCATGCAATCGGCAACGCAGGACTCCGTCGGAGCGATCAAGGAAATCGGAACGACCATCGGCCGCATCTCCGATATTTCCACGACCATTGCCGCGACGATCGAACAGCAGGGCGCAGCGACGGCCGAGATTGCGCGAAACGTCAGCGAAGCCGCCAAGGGAACGGTCGAAGTCGCAGACAAGATCGCCCAGGTCAGCCATGGCGCGAGCGCGACCGGCGCGGCGTCGGGACAGGTGTTGGCGTCGGCGCGTTCGCTGTCGAGCGAAAGCAGCCTCCTGAAGACCGAGGTCGAGAAGTTCCTCAGCACCGTGCGCGCCGCGTAATGCGCAACGGAGCGGCGAGCACGATTGCCGTGCTCGCCGGACATTCATGAAGCCCCCGGGATTTCCCGGGTTTGACCGGGGTCGTAATCAACACTAGGTTGAACATTGAGCCGTAAGCAACTCGCTTGCGGAACCTGTTCAGCGAGTCCCCCGCCATGAATATCGATGCGTCGTCCCCCGATTCGCTCGAGCGAATCGCCGAACTCGTTCGTCGGCAAGATAGTTCTCTCGACACCACGCTGCTTCCGCCGGTGGAGGGGTTCCAAACCAGGACCGTCGCGCTCGAAACACTGATGCGCGAGGTGACGGAGTGCCTGGCGGACGGCTTTCGGCATCGCTCGCCGCAAGACTTTCCCATGCTCTATTTTGCATGCGGCAAGGCGCGCGTCGGATCGACGGCCCTGAGCAATCTGTTCGGCATGACCGGGATGCCTTCCTACTATCAGCCTTTGAAGGCCATGCTGCGCGATGCGCTCGTCGGCAAGAGGCCGGCGCCGTGGGCCGTGCCGTCGGCAGACGACGAGCCGCACATCTTCAGCAAGGAAACGATCGGGCCCTACGTGCTCGCCGAGAGCCTGTTCAATCCGCTCAAGCTGCTGATCGAGGCGGGCTATCCGCGGCACCGGCTGCATCTCATCATGCTCGACCGTGAGCCGGCGAGTTCACTGGCATCGTGGCTCGACAAGCTGATCTCGCGCGCGCCTGAAGATGTATTGCTGCGGCACTATGTCGTCGCCGCGCTCAGCGCGGCTCAAGTCGCAAGCTACGCCCAGCGACAGGGCGTTGCCGTCACTCACTACGTCTACGAGGTGAGCAAGGAGGCCGTGTCCTCGGTTCGTGTCCTGTTCGAACGGATCGGCCTTTCGGGCAGCTTCAACGAGAATGCCGTGACGTCCTGGCGTGAGCCGGGAGACTCGCACGCGAACAATGCGCGCGTCATCTTCCCGAGCGAAGCGACGATCTACAAGGTGCCCAATTTGCACACCTCCGACAGTGCCTATCGCTACCAGCGCCGTGCGACGGCCTCTCTGAGCGAAGCGCAACGCGAGGCTCTGGAGCGCTGCGGGGTCAATGATGCCTATCGCGTCGCGGTCGCCGCCTGTGTTCGCGATCTCGGCCTGAATGCGGCACTGTCGCAACGTCTGTTCGGCGAGTGGTTTGCTGCGGCTGCGTGATGGTCATGCTGGACGTTCCCACCGGAGCCGATTCCGCACTCCGTGAAGGTGCTGGCGGCAAGCAGCGTCACGTCGCCAGCCACCTCCGCCGTCTGGAGGCGGAAAGCATCCACATCCTGCGAGAGACGGCGGCCGAGTTCCGCAAGCCGGTCATGCTGTATTCCATCGGGAAGGATTCCTCGGTGCTGCTGCATCTGGCGATGAAGGCCTTCGATCCCGGCAAGCCGCCGTTTCCGCTGCTGCATGTCGATACGACCTGGAAGTTTCGCGAGATGATCGCGTTTCGGGACCGACGCGCGCGCGAGCTCGGCCTCGACCTGATCGTCCATACCAACAATGACGGATTGAGCCAGGGCATCGACCCTTTCACCCACGGCTCGGCCCGCTACACCGACGTGATGAAGACGCAAGCGCTGCGACAGGCGCTGGACTTCCACGGCTTCGACGCCGCGATCGGAGGCGCGCGGCGCGACGAGGAGAAGTCGCGCGCCAAGGAGCGCGTGTTCTCACACCGCAGCGCTGCGCATCGCTGGGATCCGAAGAACCAGCGGCCGGAGCTGTGGGGCTTGTACAACACGAGGCTCGCGCCCGGCGAGAGCATGCGGGTGTTTCCGCTGTCGAACTGGACCGAGATCGACGTGTGGGACTACATCCTGCTCGAGGACATCCCGATCGTTCCGCTCTATCTCGCAGCGTCGCGCCCCGTGGTCGAGCGCGACGGAGCATTGATCATGGTGGACGACGACCGGATGCCGCTGCAGCCCGGCGAGGAGCCGCAATCGCGCTCCGTCAGGTTTCGCACCCTCGGCTGCTATCCCCTCACCGGTGCAACGAGCTCGACGGCGGCAACCCTGCCCGAGATCGTGCAGGAGATGATGGCGTCGCGCACCTCCGAACGACAGGGACGCATGATCGACCGGGACAGTCCCGCATCGATGGAGCGCAAGAAGGCGGAAGGTTATTTCTGATGTCCTATCACGAGGCACCGGCGATCGCCGCCGCCGATGCGCCGCGGCTCGAGCAAGACGATCGCCCGACGTTGCGTTTCGTCACCTGCGGCAGCGTCGACGACGGCAAGAGCACGCTGGTCGGTCGGCTGCTCTACGATTCGAAGACGCTGCTCGACGACCAGCTCGACGCGCTCGCCTCGGAGAGCAGGACCGCCGGCACCACCGGCGGCGACCTCGACTTCGCGCTGCTGGTCGACGGGTTGCAGGCCGAGCGCGAGCAGGGCATCACCATCGACGTGGCCTACCGCTTCTTCGCCACGAAGCTGCGCCGCTTCATCGTCGCGGACACGCCGGGCCATGCGCAATATACGCGCAACATGGCGACCGGCGCCTCCAATGCCGATCTCGCCGTGGTGCTGGTCGACGCGCGCAAGGGCGTCATCCCGCAGACGCGGCGCCACAGCCACATCCTGTCGCTGCTCGGCATCCGCCACGTCGTGCTCGCCGTGAACAAGATGGACCTGATCGGATTCGACGGCGATCGCTTCGCTTCCATCACCGCCGAATACCTGACTCTGGCCGGTCAGCTCGGGATCTCCCAGGTCCAGTGCATCCCGGTCGTGGCGCCCGACGGCGACAATATCGTCGCCGCGAGCACGCGCATGCCCTGGTACGAGGGACCGACCGTTACGGCCTATCTGGAATCCGTGGACGTGGCCGGGGACACCTCGCAGCAGCCGTTCCGGCTGCCGGTGCAATGGGTGAGCCGGCCGCATGCGGATTTTCGCGGCTTCTGCGGACGGATCACGAGCGGAACGATCTCGGTGGGCGATGCCGTTCGCGCGCAACCGTCGGGACACCAGACCCGCATCGCGCGCATTCTCACGCCCGCCGGCGAGCGCAATCACGCAAGGTCGGGCGAGTCCATCACCCTAACGCTCGCCGATGAGATCGACGTCAGCCGCGGCGACGTGCTGACCGCCGGATCTGCAGCGCCGGTGTCGGATCAGCTCGCGGCCCATCTCGTCTGGTTCGATGGCGAGGCCATGGTCGCCGGCCGGCGCTATTTGCTCCGGTGCGGTACCGCCTCGACCGGCGCGGTGATCACGGAACTCAAGCACCGGATCGCCATCGACACCATGGCGCGGGAAAGCGCCGCCACGCTCGACGTCAATGAGATCGGCTATGTCCATCTCGATCTCGACCGCCCGCTGGTGTTCGAGGCCTATCGCGACAACCGCGAGATGGGCAGTTTCATCCTGATCGACCCGATCAGCCATCGCACTGCCGCGGCGGGAATGATCGACATGTCGCTCCGCCGCGCCACCAACGTTCATTGGCAGCGGCTTGCGGTCGACAAATCCGTGCGAGCCCGGCTGAAGCAGCAACGGCCCTGCGTGCTCTGGTTCACGGGGCTGAGCGGCGCCGGCAAATCGACCATCGCCAATCTCGTCGACAGCCGGCTCGCCGAGCTCGGGCGCCATGCCGCGTTGCTCGACGGCGACAATCTTCGTCACGGCATCAACCGCGACCTCGGCTTTTCCAACGCGGAGAGGACGGAGAACGTCCGGCGCGTCGCGGAGATCGCGGGGCTGTTCGTCGAGGCCGGCTTGATCGCGCTGGTGGCGCTGATCTCGCCGTTCCGCAGCGAGCGGGAGCTGGCGCGCCAGCGGCTCGAAGCGGGCGAGTTCATCGAGATCCATGTCGCGACGCCGCTTGCCGAATGCGAGCGCCGCGATCCCAAGGGGCTCTATCGCAAGGCTAGGTCGGGCCAGCTACCGGCATTCACCGGCATCGATGCCCCCTACGAAGCGCCGCTGGCGCCCGACATCACCATCGACACCTCGGAGCTGTCGAGCGAGGCGGCCTGCGAACGCATCATCCGCTACTTGCGAGCGCACAACTACCTGTGACGACCGGGACGAGATCTGCCGGTGTTATCCAGCCGCTCCGACTGCAAGCTCAGAAGTCGGAAGCGATGCCCTTGCGCTCCCAATCGCCGTAGCGGGTGGGCTCGGGCCCCTTCGGCCCCTGCAGCTCCTTCGCCTTGGTCTTGTTCTTGGCCTCATCCTTGGCCTTGGCGGCCGCAGCCTGCCGGCGCGCCTCGGCCTCGGCCAGCGCGCGCTGGGCGGCCGGCGACAGCGGCTTGCGATCGGGAACGGGGTCACTCATCGCCGCGCTTTCTAGCGCAGGACCGGGCACAACGCGATGCCCAATAACGCATTCCTGAAATCGGCTCGGAGCGCTGAAAAACCCGCAAGCGATTCTTACATTTGGCATATTCGCGTGTCAGAGATCGCCTTCTCAAGGCATGCGCCCATCGCGGCGGAACTGCCGCTCGTTCAGAACCTTGCTTCCGCATGCCATCTCAACGTTTCGTCCCTCCGTCCGAAGTGCCCGGCCTTGCGGCGCGACGGATTGCCGCCGACATCGTCGACGGCGTGCTGCACAAGCACCGCACGCTCGACGACCAGCTCGACGGCGGCGGTGCCCATCCCGGACTGAAGACGCTGGCCGACCGCGACCGCGCGCTGATGCGGCGCCTGGTCGCCACCGTGCTGCGCCGGCTCGGCACGCTCGGCCATGTGCTGTCCCGCCTGCTCGACAAGGGCGTTCCCTCCGACGCGCCACGCGCGCAGAGCGCCCTTTTGATCGGCGCCGCGCAGATCCTTTGGATGGACGTGCCGGATCACGCCGCGGTCGATCTCTCCGTCCGCCTCGTGCAATCCGACCGCCGCGCCGCGCGCTATGCCGGGCTCGTCAACGCCGTGCTGCGCCGCTGTGCGCGCGAGGGCAAGGCGCTGGTCGAGGAGGTCGCGACGCAATCGCTGGATCTGCCGCCATGGCTGCTCGCGCGCTGGAGCGCTCATTATGGCGAGGCGACCGCACGAGACATGGCATCGGCGCTCGGCCACGAGCCCTCGCTCGATCTCACGGTGAAATCGGATCCCGCCCAATGGGCAAGCCGCCTGCATGGTGAGATGCTGCCGACGGGAACGGTGCGGATGCTGCTGCATGGTGCGGTAACCATGCTGCCCGGCTTCGCCGAAGGACAATGGTGGGTACAGGACGCCGCCGCCGCGTTGCCCGCCCGGCTGTTCGGCGATGTCAAAGGCAAGTCCATTGCCGATCTCTGCGCCGCCCCTGGCGGCAAGACCGCGCAGCTGGTGCTCTCGGGCGCGCAGGTCACGGCGATCGACCGCTCGCCGGCGCGGGTGGCGCGTTTGCGCGAAAACCTGGCGCGGCTGTCGCTGCAAGCCGAGACCGTCGTCGCTGACGCCGTGGAATGGGCCGGCCCGGCGGAGGCGTTCGACGGTATTCTGATCGATGCTCCCTGCACCTCCACCGGCACGATCCGCCGGCATCCCGACGTCGCATGGCTGCGGCAGGACTCCGACATCGCTACCCTGGCCGCGCTCCAGCAGCGGCTGCTGCGCAAGTCGGTGTCGCTGCTCAAGCCGGGCGGGACGCTCGTCTATTGCACCTGTTCGCTGGAACCGGAGGAGGGCGAGCAGGCGGTGGCGGCACTGCTCGCCGCCGAGCCCGCGCTTCGCCGCGCTCCGATCGTGGCATCGGAGGTTGCGGGCCTCGACGAAATCCTCAACGGGGACGGCGACCTGCGCACCCTGCCCTGCCATCTGCCGAACGCCGATCCCAGGCTCGGCGGGCTCGACGGATTTTTCGCGGCCCGGCTCGTTAAATCCTGATTTTGCACTGGATTTTGCGACCACGAGCCTGATTCGCGCCGTTCAAGGTGGTGTCAGGCGTCCGATTTTGGGATTAATAAGGATTCGTCACTGATCCTCTCCCCCATCAAGGCAAGGCGTGTCGGTCGCTCAACGCAGACGTATCTCGACGCTGGTCATGAACCGCTTCGCGCGGAACATGCTCGCGCGCGCGAGCGGCGGTTCCGTTGTGCTGTCGCGAGTCTGGCCCGGCCGCACCGACCGGCTGATCATCGCGCCGCATGACCTGCGGACCGCGGATGCGACTCGCGCTGCCGAGATCTATGCCGGTCGCTTCGTCTTCGCCGGCAAGATCGTCAATTGCCATGGCCGCTCGATCTTCGACCTCGAGCCGCCGTCGGAGGATTGGGAGGTTGCGCTGCTCGGCTTCGGCTGGCTGCGGCACTTGCGCGCCGCCGATACGGCGCTGACGCGGGCGAATGCGCGCGCGCTGATCGAGGACTGGATCTCGAATCCCGCCAACAAGCGCCGCCCCGTCGCGCGGCGCGCCGACGTACTGGCGAGGCGCGTGATCTCGCTGCTCTCGCAGGCGCCGCTGGTGCTGAGCGAGACCGACAACAAGTTCTACCGCCGTTACTTGCGGGCGCTGGCGCGCGAGATCCGCTTCCTGCGCTACACCATGGTCGACATTCCGGACGGGGTGCCGAAGCTGCAGGTGCTGATCGCGCTGTGCTATGCGTCCCTGTGCCTCGCCAACCAGACGCGTCACATCCGCAGCGCCTCCAAGAAGCTGTCCGACGAATTGCAGCGGCAGATCCTGCCCGATGGCGGCCACATCTCGCGCAATCCGGGCGCGCTGATCGAGCTCCTGATCGACCTCTTGCCGCTGCGGCAGACTTTTGCCGCGCGCAATATCGCGCCGCCGCCGGCCCTGCTCAATGCGATCGACCGCATGATGCCGATGCTGCGCTTCTTCCGGCACGGCGACGGCAATTTCGCCCTGTTCAACGGCATGAGCGCGACCTCGTCCGACCTGCTCGCCACGCTGCTTGCCTATGACGACACCCACGGCGCGCCGATGGCGAACATGCCGCATACCGGCTTTCAGCGCCTCGATGCCGGCCAGACCACTGTGATCATCGACACCGGCCCGCCGCCGCCGGCCGGCGTCAGTCACGACGCCCATGCCGGCTGCCTCTCGTTCGAATTGTCGTCCGGCATCAGCCGCATCGTCACCAATTGCGGCATGCCGACCACCGGCCGCGACAATTGGCGGCCGTTCGCGCGCAGCACGGCGGCGCATTCGACGCTGACCTATCACGAGACGTCGTCATGCCAGTTCGTCGAGATGTCGGCGATGAAGCGGCTCCTGCACGGCGCGCCCGTCACCAGCGGCCCGGTCGAGGTCGAGAGCTATCGCGAGGTCGTGCAGAACGGCACGCTGCTCACGACCTCGCATGACGGCTATCTCGCCAAGTTCGGCGCGATCCACCGCCGCGTGCTGATGATCGCCAATGACGGCGCGCGCATCGACGGCGAGGACGCGCTGTCGCCGCCGCAGGGCGGACGCTTCAAGGGCGCCGATGCCGATTTCGCGCTGCGCTTCCATCTGCATCCCGCAGTGAAGGCAAGCCGGCTGTCGGATGCGCGCGGCGTCATGCTGGTGCTGCCGAACCGCGACGTCTGGACCTTCGAGGCATTGGACGACAAGGTCGATCTCGAGGACAGCGTATTCCTGGCCGGCAATGACGGCCCGCGCCGCACCGCCCAGATCGTGATCCGTCAGAACGCCCGCCAGGCCCCCTCGATCCGCTGGAGCTTTGTCCGCTCCACCGCCTCGCCCGCAGTGACCAATGCCCGCCGCAACGCCCGGCGCGAGCCGGAACTTCCGTTGTAAACAGGCGCGATCCGGCCCTATCTACCCGTTGAGAGCGACGCCAAAAGCTGCTATCGAGCGCTCGCTCGCGCGACTGGCGACCTTGGATGGAGCACCATCGGGAAGCGCGGGACATATAAGCCGCGCGCCTGGGCATAGACACTCCCTGAACAGAGGATCTTGCTCATGACTGACCGTCCCCGCCGCGTCACCCGCGCCCTTCTGTCCGTCTCCGACAAGACCGGCCTGATCGAGTTCGCCAAGGCGCTCGCCGCGCACGATGTCGAGCTGGTCTCGACCGGCGGCACCGCGAGAGCGATCGCGGCGGCCGGCCTCAAGGTCAAGGACGTTTCCGACCTCACCGGCTTCCCCGAGATGATGGACGGCCGCGTCAAGACGCTGCATCCGAAGGTGCATGGCGGCTTGCTCGCGATTCGCGACAACAAGGACCATGCGGAGGCGATGCAGGCGCACGGCATCGCGCCGATCGACCTGCTCGTCGTCAATCTCTATCCGTTCGAGGCCACCGTCGACAAAGGCGCGGGCTTCGAGGATTGCATCGAGAACATCGACATCGGCGGCCCCGCGATGATCCGCGCCGCCGCCAAGAATCACGACGATGTTGCCGTCGTGGTCGAGGCGCAGGACTATCAGGCCGTGCTCGACGAGCTCGCCGCCAACAAGGGCGCGACCACGCTAAAGCTGCGCCGGCGGCTTGCCGCGAAGGCCTATGCCCGCACTGCGGCGTATGACGCCGCGATCTCGAACTGGTTCAATCGTCAGCTCGAGATCGACGCGCCCGACTTCCGCGCTTTCGGCGGCAGGCTGATCCAGTCGTTGCGCTACGGCGAGAACCCGCACCAGACCGCCGCCTTCTACGCGACGCCGGACAAGCGCCCCGGCGTCTCCACCGCGCGGCAGCTCCAGGGCAAGGAGCTCTCCTACAACAACATCAACGACACCGATGCCGCCTATGAATGCATCGGCGAGTTCGACGCCAAGCGCACCGCGGCCTGCGTCATCGTCAAGCATGCCAATCCCTGCGGCGTCGCCGAAGGGCCGAACCTCGTCGAGGCCTATCGCAGGGCGCTGGCCTGCGATTCCACCTCGGCCTTCGGCGGCATCATCGCGATGAACCGTCCGCTCGATGCCGATAGCGCGCGCGAGATCACCAAGATCTTCACCGAGGTCATCATCGCGCCAGATGCCAGCGAAGAGGCGATCGCCATCATCGGCGGCAAGAAGAACCTGCGCCTGCTGCTCGCCGGCAGCCTGCCCGATCCGCGTGCGCCGGGCCTGACCGCCAAGACGGTGGCCGGGGGCCTGCTGGTGCAAAGCCGCGACAACGCCGTTGTCGACGACATGACGTTCAAGGTCGTCACCAAGCGCGCGCCGACGGATGCGGAGATGCGTGATCTGAAGTTTGCGTTCCGGGTGGCAAAACACGTCAAGTCCAACACCATTATCTACGCCAAGGATCTCGCCACCGTCGGTATCGGCGCGGGTCAGATGAGCCGGGTGGATTCAGCGCGGATCGCCGCACGCAAGGCGCAGGATGCTGCTAGCGAGCTGAAGCTCGCCGAACCGCTCACCAAGGGTTCGGTGGTGGCCTCGGATGCATTCTTCCCGTTCGCCGACGGCATGCTCGCCTGCATCGAAGCCGGCGCCACCGCCGTGGTGCAGCCCGGCGGCTCCATGCGCGACGACGAGGTGATCAAGGCCGCCGACGAGCACGGCATCGCCATGGTGTTCACGGGAACGCGGCACTTCAGGCACTGAGTTGCTGTCATTCCGGGGCGCGCGAAGCGCGAACCCGGAATCCATTGTGCAGGGTCCCATGCGGAGAAATGGATTCCGAGCTCGCGCCAAGTGGCGCGCCCCGGAATGACGATGGGGATGCTAATCCCGCACCCGCATCAACAGCCCCAATCCCGCAACGAAGAACACCACCAGCACGGCCATGCCGGCCTTCTGGCTAGCGGTCAGCGCGGTGACCAGGCCGATCAGGAGCGGGCCGATGAAGGACGTCACCTTTCCCGTCAGCGCAAACAGGCCGAAATATTGCGCGATGCGATCCTTCGGCGCGAGATGGATCAGCAGCGTGCGGGAAGCGGCCTGGAGCGGGCCGCCGGCTGCACCGATCAGGCAGCCCAGCACGAGATAGGCGCGCTCGGCCGTACTCGAGAACAGGGCAGCGCCCGCTTGCGGCGGCGCGGTCTTGACGAACAGGACGCTGTCCTTGTCGACGAGGAGAATCGCGGCCACCGACAGCAGCAGGACCAGCAGGCTGCCGGCGATGACGCGCTTCGGCCCGAGACGATCATCCAGCTTGCCGCCGAACCAGGCGCCGAGCGCGCCGGCGATCGCGAGCATGATGCCGAACGTCCCGATCTGGATCGTATGCCAGCCGAAGGTGCCTGCGGCATAGATGCCGCCGAAGGCGAACAGCGACACCAGACCATCGGTGTAGATCATGTTGGCGAGCAGGAATGCCGCGAGCGATTTCTGCCTCGGCAGACTCTTGATCGACTGCTTCAGCTCCGACAGGCCTTCGCGCAACGCCTCGCCCAGCGGGCGCTTCGCCGGATAATCCGGCGTGAACAGGAACATCGGCGTCACGAAGATGATGAACCACAGCGCAGTCAGCGGCCCCGCGGCACGATCGCCCTGACGTGTGAGGGGATCGAGGCCGAAGAGCGGCGTGACGCCGAGCAGCGTGCGGCCGGTCTCGGGATTGGCGGCGAGCAGGCCGAGCACGATGATCAGGCTGACGATGCCGCCAATGTAGCCCGTGGCCCAGCCGGTGCCGGAGAGACGACCGATCCGCTCCGGCGGCACCAGCGTCGGCATCATCGCGTTGTTGAAGAGCGTGGCAAATTCCGCACCGACGCTGGCGAGCGCAACTGCGGTGAGCACCAGCGGAATGACGGCATGATCGCCGGGCTTGCCGATCCAGAGCGTGCAAGACGCCAGCACAAGCACCGTACCGAAACCTGCGATCCACGGTTTCCTGCGGCCCGAAGCGTCGGCGATGGCGCCGAGCACCGGCGACAACAGCGCGATCGCAAGGCCCGCGGCCGCCATCGCAAAGCCCCACAAGGATTGACCGGCGGCGGGATTTGGCGCAATGGCCGTCGCGAAATAGGGCGCGAACACGAAGGTCGTGATCAGCGTGAAATATGGCTGCGCGGCCCAATCGAAGAAGATCCAACTCACGACGGCGGCGCGCGGCGGATAGGTCCGCGCCACGCCGGCCATGCGCGCATCCGGAGCGATTGTCGTCATCACGCAGCACCCATCACGAACAGTTTTGCCTCTCTTAGAGCAAACGGTATAGCATTACAGTGACGGGTGTGAACCGGTGCAACGCCACGGCGGGAATTCGATGATGTCGTCATATTCGACACGGCGGAGATTTTTAGCCGCCATTGCCGTCCTGGTGCTCGGTCTCGCCCCTGCGACCGCTCAGGATGCACGGCAGGGCTATGTTCCGCCCGCACGCGAGGCAGTGCGCGCCGTCGCCGCCGAGCACGGCATGGTGGTGGCGCAGGAGAAGATCTCCGCGCAGATCGGCGCCGACATCCTGCGGCGCGGCGGCAATGCCATCGACGCTGCGGTCGCGACCGGCTTCGCGATGGCCGTGACCTATCCGCGTGCCGGCAATATCGGCGGCGGCGGCTTCATGGTGATCCATTCCGCCGATCGCAATGAAGACATCACGATCGACTATCGCGAAACCGCGCCGGCCGCCACCACGCCGCAGATCTTCCTCGGCACCGACGGCAAGCCTGACGTGGCGAAGTCACGGGATTCCGCGCTCGGCATCGGCGCGCCCGGCACCGTCGCCGGCCTTGCGCTCGCGCTCGAGAAATATGGCTCGGGTCAGTTCACGCTGGCGCAACTGCTGGCGCCCGCGATCGGGCTCGCACGCGATGGCTTCATCGTCAGCGACGACATGGCCGATACGCTGCCGGGCTGGCACCGGCGGCTGGCACGCTGGCCTTCTTCGGCCAGGATCTTCTCGCGACCGGACGGCACGCCGCTGGGCGAAGGCGATCGGCTGGTGCAGGGCGATCTCGCCGAAACGCTGGCGGCCGTCGCTGCACGGGGGCCGCGGGGATTCTACGAGGGGCCGGTCGCCGAGAAACTCGCCAAGGCCGTGACCGATGCCGGCGGCATCATGACGCCGGCCGACCTCAAGGCCTATCAGCCGGTCATCCGCACGCCGGTGCGTGGCAGCTACCGCGGCTATGACATCGTGTCGATGCCGCTACCCTCATCCGGCGGCGTCGTGCTGATGGAGACGCTCAACATCCTCGAGGGCTTCCCTCTGGCCGATCTGAAGCAGGGATCAGCGGCGTCGCTGCATCTCTTGATCGAAGCCATGAAGCGCGCTTATGCCGACCGCGCCCGCTATCTCGGTGATCCCGCCTTCGTCAACGCGCCGATCGAGACCCTCATTGCGAAGGACTATGCCGCGAAGCTGCGCGCGAACATTTCCCTCGAACGCGCCACACCGTCAAAAGAGCTCGTGACCTCTCCTGCGGCGCCACGTGAGGGCAGCAACACCACGCATTTTTCCGTCGTCGACGCCCGCGGCAATGCCGTCAGCAACACCTACACGCTGAACTTCAGCTACGGCGTCGGCCTCGTCGCCGACGGCACCGGCGTGCTGCTCAACAACGAGCTCGACGATTTCACCGCGGCAATCGGCGCCTCCAACGCCTATGGCCTGGTCGGCTTCGAAGCGAATCTTCCCGGTCCCGGTAAGCGGCCGCTGTCGTCGATGTCGCCGACCATCGTGCTGAGGGACGGCAAGCCGGTGCTGGTGACGGGCTCGCCCGGCGGCAGCCGCATCATCTCGACCGTGCTGCAGGTGATCGTGAACGTGCTCGACTACAAGATGGATGTTGCGGCCGCGGTCGCAGCGCCGCGGCTGCACCACCAATGGCTGCCGGATGAAGTGCGCGTCGAGCGCGGCTTTCCCGAGGGCGTGCTGCTGGAACTGAAGGCGATGGGGCACCTCGTCCTCGAGCCGATGGGGCAGACATCTGCCAACTCGATTCTGGTGACGCCGAACGGAACGCTGGGCGCAGCCGATCCGCGCACGCGCGGCGCGGAGGCGGCGGGGCAGTAACCTGCTCCCGGAATGACGGAGTAAGGGAGCTTACCGCCCGACCTGATACGGCCCGCCCTTCTCCAGCGCGCGCGCATAGGCAGGCCGGGCGTGGATGCGCTCCAGGAACGCCATCGCCTTGGGATGGCCCTGCTCGAGGCCGCCGCGAGCTTGGGCGGCTTCGAGCGGAAAGCTCATCTGGATGTCAGCCGCGGTGAACTCGCTGCCGGCGAACCATTCGCTCTTGCCGAGCTCGCCTTCCCAATAGTCCATGTGTTGCTTGAGCTGCGGATTGACCAGCGCGGTCAGCGCCTGGTTGCAGACCTTGCGCACCAGTGGGCGCAGCAGGGCCGGCGCACGCTTCGGCATCAGTGTGAACAGCAGCTTGAGCAGCAGCGGCTGCATCGCGGATCCTTCCGCATAGTGCAGCCAATAGGTGTAGCGCAGCCTCTCCGGCGTGTTCGGCGGCGGGATCAGCCGCCCGTTGCCGTAGGTGGCGATGAGATATTCGATGATCGCGCCTGATTCGGCGATGGTGTTGCCGTTGTCGGTGATGACGGGCGATTTGCCGAGCGGATGGATGGCGCGCAGCTCCTTCGGCGCGCGCATGTCCGGCTGACGCTGATAGCGCACGATCTCGTAGGGAACGCCCAGCTCCTCGAGCAGCCACAGCACGCGCTGCGAGCGGGAATTGTTGAGGTGGTGAACGGTCAGCATCGCGGGGTCCTCAAGGCTTGGTCGTGGTCATCGGCCGCGCCGTTGGTGCCAGCCCGGGAACACATTGTCGAGCCGTCGCTGCTGATATTTTTATCCGGGTATATTGACGCGAGTAATTTACCCGGGTATTAAGAAACCCAGCACCTCAAAATGGCAATGATTCCAATGCAGAAATTTTTCACCGCTTTCCAGGGACAACGCCGCCTGGTGTCCGGGCCGGCTGGAGAGGTTGCGCTGGTCGTCAAGCGGGTGGCGTCACAGCCGGACGAGCCAATCATCATCTTCGAGGACGCCACGGGCCGATCGATCGACTTCGATCTGCGTGGTGGAGATCGCGAGGTGTTGGCGCGCTTGGCGAAGCTTGTCCCGCCGTCGGCTGAGGCGACCGAAGCACCCGCAGAGCCGCGCGGTCGCGGCCGGCCGAAGCTCGGCGTGGTCGCGCGCGAGGTGACCTTGCTGCCGCGGCACTGGGAGTGGCTCAACGCACAGGCCGGCGGCGCTTCGGTCGCGCTGCGCAAGCTCGTCGACGAAGCCAGGCGCGCCAGCGGCGACAAGGACCGCGAGCGGCAGGCGCGCGATGCGGCCTACCACTTCATGTCGACCATGGCCGGCGATCTGCCGCAGTTCGAGGAAGCCTCGCGCGCCCTGTTCGCGGATGACCGGCGACGCTTCACCGGCCTGATCGCCGACTGGCCGACCGACATCCGCGACCACATCGTCAAGCTCGCCTACAGCGACCGCGCTTAAACCGCGCGCCGCTTCTCACGCCCCATCGACGGCCGAGCCGCGCATTGCGCGGCAACGGCTTCGCACGCCCTGATGAAAGGCCAATGCCATGTCTGCCGCAAAGCCGCTCTGGACCACATTCCTCCGCTTTCTCGCACCCCTGATGCTGAGCAACGCGCTGCAATCGCTGTTCGGCACCGTCAGCAACGTCTATCTCGGCCAGATGGTCGGCGTCGGCGCGCTCGCCGCGGTCTCGGCGTTCTTCCCGGTGATGTTCTTCCTGTTCGCCTTCGTCATGGGCCTCAGCACCGGCGCCACCGTGCTGATCGGCCAGGCCTTCGGCGCCGGCGAGCATGGCCGGATCAAGATCATCGTCGGCACGACACTCGCCGTCGGCCTGCTGCTCTCGATAGCGATTGCACTCGTTGGCGGGATCTTCAGCCGGCCCCTGATGGTGATGCTCGCCACGCCCGCGGACATTCTCGATGAAGCCAGCGCCTATGCGCGCATCATGCTGTTGACGATGCCGCTCGGCTTCATCTTCCTGCTGATGACGGCGATGATCCGCGGCGTCGGCGATGGAGTGACACCGCTGCTGGCGCTGGCCTTGTCGACGGCGATCGGCCTGATCCTGACGCCGATGCTGATCCGCGGCACGTTCGGATTGCCGGTGGCCGGCATCACCAGTCCTGCCTGGGCGGCTGCGATCGCGAACACGCTGACGCTGATCGTGCTGGCTGCCTATCTGCTGCGGAGAAAGCACGCGCTCGCGCCGGATGCGACGCTGCTGCGTCACCTCCGGCTGAACGGCGCCGTGCTCGGCAAAGTCCTCGGGATCGGCCTGCCGAGCGCGATCGGCATGGTGGTGATGGCGATCGCTGAGCTTGTGCTGCTCGGCCTCGTCAACGGCTTCGGCTCGAATGCCACCGCGGCCTATGGCGCCGTCAACCAGGTGATGGGCTACACCCAGTTCACGGCGATGTCGATTTCGATTGCGGTCTCGATCCTCGGCGCCCAGGCCGTCGGCGGCGGCGACCGGGCCCAGCTTGACGGCATCGTGCGGATGGGCCTTGCGTTCAATATCGTCCTGACCGGCGGGTTGGTGGCGCTGATCTACCTCGCGCCACGCGCGGTGCTCGGTATCTTCATCACCGAGGGCGCCGTGCTGGATCTGGCGAAGGGATTGCTCAACATCGCCTTGTGGAGCTCGGTGCCGTTCGGGCTCGCCACGGTGTTCTCGGGCGCAATGCGCGGCGCCGGCGTCGCGTTGACGCCGATGCTGCTGTCGATCTTCGCGATCGCCGCAATCGAGCTGCCGGCTGCAATCATCCTCAGCCACACGGTCGGCCTGACCGGCGTGTGGGCCGCCTATCCCATCGTGTTCTGCGCCATGTTGATTCTGCAGATGGGCTATTACCATCTGGTGTGGCGCAAGCGGGCGATGCAGCGCCTGATCTGACGGTCAAAGTATTATGACCGTCATTAAACGATAGACCTGTGGCGCGGCCTGCGCCACAATGAGAAAAAGCCGCTCAGAAAGCCAGGCCAGGGAGAATGATTTTGACCCGCACCGCCCCGCAATTCCTGTTCGATTTCGGTAGCCCCAACGCCTATCTCAGCCATCTGGCGATTCCAGCCATCGAACAGCGGATCGGCGTCAAGTTCGAATATGTGCCGATCCTGCTCGGCGGCATCTTCAAGTCGACCAACAACAAGTCGCCGGCCGAGACGCTCGCCGGCATCAAGAACAAGCGGGAGTTCCAGCAGGTCGAGACCGAGCGCTTCATCAAACGCTTCCATGTCCAGCCCTATGTCTGGAATCCGCACTTTCCCGTCAACACGCTGAACCTGATGCGCGCAGCGATCGCAGCGCAGCTCGAGGGCGTGTTCGAGACATATGTCGAGGCCACCTTCCACCACATGTGGCGCGAGCCTAAGAAGATGGACGATCCCGAGATCGCGGCGAAGGCGCTGGCGTCGTCTGGTCTCGATGCGCAAAAGCTGTTCGCCCGCGCCGGGGAACCCGAGGTGAAGGCCAAGCTGATCAAGAACACCGAGGAGGCGGTCGCCCGCGGCGCCTTCGGCTCGCCGACCTTCTTCGTCGGCAACGAAATGTTCTTCGGCAAGGAGCAGCTGCGCGAAGTTGAGGAAATGGTGTCGGGAAAGTGAAGCGCGCGAATGGCGGGTAGCGAATAGCGAGTGGAAATCGCGCCCACTATTCGCTACTCCCTATTCGCCATTCGCATAGTAAAAGCGGAGTTCTCCCATGCGCATCCTCGTGGTCGGCGCCGGCGCCATCGGCGGCTATTTTGGTGGCAGGCTGTTGCAGGCCGGCCGCGACGTCACCTTCCTGGTTAGGCCGCGCCGCGCCGGCGAGCTCGCGAGCGCCGGCCTCGTCATCAAGAGCCCGAACGGCGATGTGACCTTGAAGAACCCGCCGACCGTTCAAGCCGACGCGATCAAGGACAAATTCGACGTCGTGCTGCTCAGCTGCAAGGCGTTCGACCTCGACGATGCCATCAAGTCGTTTGCCCCGGCGGTGGGGCCGAACACCGCGATCATCCCGATGCTCAACGGCATGAAGCATCTCGACACGCTGGATACGAGGTTCGGCAAGGAGCGCGTGCTCGGCGGCCTCTGCGCCATTGCGGCCACGCTGAACGAGAAGCGCGAGGTGGTGCAGCTCCAGCCGATGCAGTCGCTCAGCTACGGCGAGCGCGACGGCGGGATGTCGGACCGGGTGAAGGCGATCGACGAGGCCTTCAAGAGCGGCATCAATGGCGCCAGCGCCAGCCAGAACATCATGCAGGACATGTGGGAGAAGTGGGTGTTCCTGTCCTCGCTCGCAGCAAGCACCAGTCTGATGCGGACGTCCGTCGGCAATATCCTCGCCGCGCCCGGCGGCCGCGATTTCCTGCTCGGCATGCTGGATGAGACCAGCGCGATTGCCACGGCGTCCGGCTATCCGCCGGGCGGCCCGTTCTTCGATCGCGTCAAAGGCAATCTCACCACCGAGGGCTCGCCGCTGACGGCATCGATGTTCCGCGACATCAAGGCGGGCCTGCCTGTCGAGGCCGACCACGTCATCGGCGATCTCATCGCGCGCGCCGACGCGGCCAAGGTGCCGGTGCCGAAGCTGCGCATCGCGTATACGCATCTGAAGGCATATGAGAGGCAGCGGGCGGGTTAGGGCGTAACCACACATTCGGTGTCGTCCCGGGGCGCGCGCCGCGCGAGCCCGGGATGACGAGCTGCGATTGCCGAAACAGCTCAGCGCTATTTCAAATGCGCGAGATAGTGCGACACGGCGGTAATTTCCTCATCGCTCATGTGATAGGCGACGTCGGCCATCGCGGCGACACCGCCGCCGACACGCTGGCCGGCCTTGTAATCGTGCAGTGCCTTGACGAGATATTCCTCGCGCTGGCCGGCGAGCCGCGCCACCGCCTTGGTGCCGGCATAGCTGTCGGTATGGCATGAGGCGCAGCGGCGGCCGGCGGCAACCTGCGCGCCCTTCTTCGACAGGTCGGGATCCCCGTCCTCGGGTCCCTTCGGCGGCGTCAGCGAGGCGAAGTAAGCGCCGAAATTGCGGATGTCCTCATTGGTGATCCCTTCCACGATCGGCTGCATCTGATCGTTCTTGCGCGCGCCGGCGCGGAAGAACACGAGCTGCCATTGCAGGAATTGATCGGGCTGGCCGGCGAGCGAGGGGATGTTCTCGGTCTGCGAAATGCCGTTCTCGCCGTGGCAGCCGGAGCAGGCGGCGGCCTTCTCCTTGATCGCGGCATTGTCGGCGGCATCGGCTGGGAAGGCGCCGAGCGTCAGGAGCGCAAACACGCTGATTGCGTGCGAAATGAACTGCCGGCGCATGGGGAAGGATTCCGATCTATCGAGCTCGTCATTCCGGGGCGTGCGGAGCACGAGCCCGGAATCCATAACCACGAGCCGGGGTTATGGGTTCCGGACTTGCGCTACCGCGCAATCCGGAACGACAGCATGAGATTTTAAAATTAAGGAGGCTGCGGCACCTCGCGGCCGCCGCAGCTTCTCCGTCAGGTCGCGCTACTTCTTGCTGTAGCTGATGCGATAGATCGCGCCGGCCCAGTCGTCGGCCACGAGGATCGATCCGTCCTTGGCGATGATGATGTCGTTGGGACGGCCGAGATAGCCCTGGTCACCCTCGAGCCAGCCGGAGGCGAAGACCTCCCGCTTCGGGTTCTTGCCGTCGGGTCCGACGATCACCCGCACGATGCGCGCGCCCTGATACTTGTGGCGATTCCAGGAGCCGTGCTCCGCGATCAGGATGTTGTTCTTGTAGTCGGCGGGGAATTGATCGCCGGTGTAGAACTTCATGCCGAGCGGCGCGACATGGGCACCGAGGTTCAGTACGGGCGGCGTGAACTCGGAGCATTTGTGGCCCATCGCGAACTTGTCGTCAGGCAGATTGCCCTGATGGCAATAGGGATAGCCGAAATGCTCGCCGATCCGGTTGATCATGTTCAGCTTGTCCGAGGGCAGATCATCGCTGATCCAGTCGCGGGCATTCTCCGTGAACCAGAGCTTGCCGGTGCGCGGATCGACGTCGCCGCCGACCGAGTTGCGGACGCCGAGCGCCCAGATTTCGGCGTTGCCGGTCTTGGGATCGACGCGCCGGATCTGCGACACGCTGGTCGGCGGAATGCCGATGTTGAAGGGCGGGCCGAACGGCAGGAAGAACCAGCCTTCCTTGTCGACCGCGATGTACTTCCAGCCATGCGCGGCATAGGACGGCATGTCGTCATAAACGACCTTGCCCTGGCCGAGATTGTCGAGATTGGCTTCGGCGTTGTCGTAGCGGATCAGCTTGTCGACGGCGATGACATAGAGCGCGCCGTCCTTGAAGGCGAGACCGGTGGGCATGTTCAGGCCCTTGAGGACGGTCTTGACCTCTTTCTTTCCGTTGTTGTCCTTGATGGCATAGACGTTGCCGAGACCGAACGAGCCGACGAACAACGTGCCCTTGTCACCCCAGGCCATCTGCCGCGCGGCCAGCACGCCGGAGGCGTAGACCTCGATCTTGAAGCCCGGCGGCAGCTTGATCTTCTTGACGATGTTGGCGAGCTCGGCGTCGGAGGCGCCGGTCGGCGGGCCCGACGGCGGCGCGAGGCCCTTCTGCGCCTCGGTCTCGTCACCGAGGAACCAGTCATCCGGCGGATGGGTCCAGAACTCCTTGGTGCTGGAATCGTATTTCTTCAGCGGCTTGTTCTTGTCCTGCTGCTGCGCGTTGCCGGCGCCGGTCCCCGCGAGAAGGGCCACGGCCGCAAGCGCCAACACGGATCGATGGAACATCGATGTCATCGCATCACTCCCCTAAGGCAGCCGTCAGGGCTGCGCATTATTTTCTTTTGCTAGTCGAGAGGCGAAGTCTTGAGCCCGTCGGGACGACAGGCGCAAAAAGGTTAGCACATCTGCCCATCGTGAGAAGCGCGCCGGATGCAGCGCGGCTGCGCGCAGCAAAAATTGAGACGGAATGTCAATGAACGGATGAACGCTGCGACGACCGCGCCTCGCGCTGCAACGCGGAATCAACAGCGCGCGCGCAACGTCGTCAGGCGGTCCGCCGGGGTGGGCATACAAAAGTGCGAAAACAACCCCATGCACAGTAGAACTGCGCAAGTTGATCCGCGCGCGGTGACGCCGGACAATCATTTGAAGCGTCGAGTAAAATAATCGCGGCGCTCACGGGGCGACGGGGTAGGGTCCGTCGTCGAACAGCGTGTCGTGGTAGCCTTTCGATCCGACCTCACGCGCCAGCGTGCTGCGGACGTCGCGGCCATCGCGCAGGCTGCGCAGCACATGCGCGAAGTCGAATTCGGGTCGCCAGCCGAGCTCCCGCCGCGCGCGCTCGTTGACATAGACCCGGTCAATCGCGGGGAAGAGCCGCCAGCCGCGCGCCGCATAGAGCTGCGCGCACTCCGGATAAAGCTCGCGCACGACGCCGGCGGCATCGCGCGCCAGCGCTCCGAGATGACGTTGCTCGAACGGGCTCGTCGCCGAGACGATGTAGCGGGCGAAGCCGATGCCGGGCGCACGCTCGACGGCGAGCAGATGCGCGCTCACCGCGTCCGCGATATCCAGCCGGCGGTAGAGCAGCTCGTTGGCCTGCGCGTTCTCCAGCGTGTAGGCCGACCGCATCGCCGGATCATCGTCGTCCTCCGGAAAGAAGCGCGAGGTCCGCAGAACCACGATAGGTAGCGCGCGCTCGCGAAAGAACAGCTCGCAGAGGTTCTCGGCCATCAGCTTGGTCGTGCCGTAGATGTTCTTCGGCACCGACGGCAGCTCCTCGGTGACCCACACCGCCGCCTGTCCCGCCTCGGGCCGCAGCTGCGAGCCGAACGCGCTGGTCGTGCTGGTGAAGACAAAGCTCTTCACGCCCGCGGCGGCGGCCGCTTCGAGCAGGTTCAGCGTGCCTGACACGTTGGTGTCGACAAAATCCTGCTTGGCATGGGTCGCCACATGCGGCTTGTGCAGCGCCGCGGTGTGGATCACGGCCGTGACGCCGTCCATCTGGCGCCGCACGAAGGCGGGATCGACGATGGAGCCGACGGCATCGGTGAAGGGGGAGGGTTTGAGATCGAGCCCGCGCGTTGGCGAACCTCGCCCGCGGAGGGTCCGGAGAATGGCTTCACCGAGATGGCCAGCGCTGCCGGTAACCAGAAATGTCATTCGAAACCCGATAGAGCTGCCAACCTGGGAAAAACCAGCCTCAACGAGCTGTTAATTAAAAACGCGCAGTATTGACATGCGCCGCTCTGTTCCCTATATGTTCGATTCGAATCATCCTCCGGTAGGGATACCTCCCATGTTTCAACTTCCACGCTGCAGAAGCTGCGGAAGAGCTTGGAAACCGAGGTTGGGTGTAGTCGCGACAAATTCTTACTGTTCACGATGCAGCAATGAGCGAAGGAAACTTGCAGCGCAAGCCTTCGAGCTTCGCCCCTTGCGCGAAGGCGATTTTGACGGTCCATATCTGTTGCCGCGTAAACTGCGTAAGGTCGGCAGCTCAGCCTAGCTTCGTAGCGAACAGCGCTGATAGTTGTTTGTCAGCCGTCCCGTAGTCGAGATTGGTCCCCGACCCAAAGTTCCGACGATTGCCATTCCCGAGAGGTTCGCTTCGTGCATTCCAAGCGAATTTCTTAGGTCCCGACTCATTCAGCTCCACAAAGTAGCGGCGGCCCTTCGCGTCGTGCGTCCAAGTTATCTTACCAGGGACGACGGTACACTTCCAAGGAGGCGTCGTTTTTAGCTTTGAGTATGCGCGCAAGAGTTCACCTCCGCTTTGATAGCGCACCTTGGTGTCATCATTCATCATAGTCCGGATTACAGTCCTCCAAGCTTGGGGAATGTGAGGCAGCCAAGGGAGGGATTTCGCAAAACCTCCTTTGCCAGCAACGTGACGTGGCGGCGGCAATTTTGAGTACCATTCTGCCCCATGAAGCAAGCGGTACATTGTCATTCCGAGGGCCCAAATATCTGTCTTTACGCTCGTTGGACCACCATTAACAACCTCGGGAGCCAAATGGTCGCGGTATCCTGCTGCAGATGCATAGCCGCCCACAATCTTATCGGAAACCAGCCCAAAGTCGCCCAATTGAGCTATGTCTCTTTTGCCCAACAGGATGTTGCCAGGTTTTATGTCCCGATGAATCATTCCGCGCGAATGAAGAGCGACCAATCCCATAGTTACTTGGGTGATATATCGACGAACGTCCGAGAGCATCATTGGCCCGTGCTCAAACAGAGCCTGAAGGGAGCCGCCCGGACACTTCTCCATAACGATCAGGACAGCGTCGCTGCTCTCATCCTCCAATAGAGAATGAACTTTGACGACGTTGGCGTGTTCCGCCTCGCTAAGCCTGCGTCCCTCGGCGAGATGCCCCTCTCGCCTAACCAGCCACTCCGCATCCGACTCGCCTGTGAGTCGTGCGAGACGTTTGACAGCCACCTCATTATGCACGTCATCGGTGCCAGCGAACACCTCTCCAAAGTGCCCACCGCCGAGCTTGTGGCCAAGCTTCAAATTTGATCGCAACGTCATTTCTTTTTGCGCGCCGCGAGGATGATCATAGCAGCTTCGCGGCTGCCGACCCGAAGGTTGGCGCCCACGCATTCCTTCTTCCAAAACGCGCTGTCGGAAAGATACTCGTCTACTTTGCGTTCCCCGAAGGTCTTGCTGATTACGGCCTTTGATTGCAGTTTGACTTCGGTGGCGCGCCGAAGTGCGCACAACACGACTCCTCGCAGCTCCGCGGATTGGAGGTGGGCCTTCTTCGTACCTCCCAAGCTGACCGCACTTTCCTTCACGACCGCGCAGTCAATCCCATTCTCGGTAGCGAAGTCGGTGACTTGCTGAGCCATCACCACGTAAGCGTCAGGGCGATCACCCAATTGGAGAGGCCACGATTGATCCGACTGAATTGTAATTGGCCCGGCGTCGGGCACCTCGGCGTCTACAGCGATAACCAAGTCGCCCGAAACGACCACCCCCAACCAGCGCTCCGTCATGTCGCCTCCCAGCAATTGCGATTACAAACCGCAATATTCTCAACGCACTGAGTCTGCAACCAGGAGTTGGCGGGAAACACCTAGCAGGATGTCGGGTGAATTCCCAAGCTAGGAGAAAAACTGGAGCGGGCGAAGGGGCTCGAACCCTCGACCCCGACCTTGGCAAGGTCGTGCTCTACCACTGAGCTACACCCGCATCCTGTGTCGGTCGCGTGACGCGCCGGCAACGGCTGTCGTATGCCAAAAGCGGGAGGGGAATGCAACAGCTACAGGCGGCCTCAATTCGCAATTCGGACCCCGTATGGAGCCCGAAGCCGGCCAAATCGACCGGAAACGTCTCGGAACCGGCGAATCGGGGTGCCTGGATTGAAATTCGGCCCATTCGGCCCAATTTAGGAGCCGACCACAAGCATATGACGCGGCGGCGTGCTAAAGAGCCGCCATTCCAGACATGACGAGGGAATCCCGTGACGATCATCGACCAGGGTAACGGAGCGGCGGGCCCGGCTGCGGCCGACCTGATCAAGGACACCACCACCCAGACCTTCGTGAAGGACGTCATCGAGGAATCGAAGCGCCAGCCCGTGCTGATCGATTTCTGGGCGGAATGGTGCGGCCCCTGCAAGCAGCTCACCCCCGTCCTGGAGAAGGCGGTGAAGGCGGCCAAGGGCAAGGTCAAGCTGGTCAAGATGAACATCGACCATCATCCGGCGATCCCGGGCCAGATGGGCATCCAGTCGATCCCGGCCGTGATCGCCTTCGTCAACGGCCAGCCGGCCGACGGCTTCATGGGCGCGGTGCCGGAGAGCCAGGTCAACGCCTTCATCGAGCGGCTGACCAAGGGCGTCACCGCGCCGGGCGAGGTCAACGTCGCCGAGATCGTGCAGGAGGCCGACGCGGTGCTCGCCGAGGGCGACGCGGCGGCGGCGGCGCAGATCTATGCCGAGGCGCTGCAGCATGATTCCACCAACATCGCGGCGCTTGCGGGCCTTGCGAAGTGCTACGCCGTTTCCGGCGCGATGGAGCAGGCCAAGCAGACGCTGGCCATGGTGCCGGAATCCAAGCGCAACGACCCGGCCGTGAAGGCCGTGCAGACCGCAATCGATCTCGCCGAGCAGGCGAAATCGCTTGGACCCGTCGCCGAGCTGGAACAGAAAGTCGCCGCAAATCCGCTCGATCATCAGGCCCGGTTCGACCTCGCCACCGCGCTCAACGCCCAAGGCAACCGCGCGGCGGCGACCGAGCAGCTGCTCGAGATCATCAAGCGCGACCGCAAATGGAACGACGACGGCGCCCGCAAGCAGCTGGTGCAGTTCTTCGAGGCCTGGGGCGGCACGGATGATGCAACCGTCGAAGGCCGCAAACGTTTGTCGACGATCCTGTTTTCGTAACGGCCTTTTTTGAGCATGATCTGTTCGGAAAACCGCTCCACACTTTGCGCTAACGCGGTCCTTCGGATCCGGATCATGCGCTAGCAACGCCAGGGGACCGGGCAGATGCCGATCAACATCGAATATCGCGGGCCCGCCGACCTCCCGGAGATCATTCCGGTCTTCCCGCTGCCGGGCGCGCTGCTGCTGCCGCGCGGCCAGATGCCGCTCAACATCTTCGAGCCGCGCTACCTTTCGATGGTCGACGATTCCTTCCGCGACGGCCATCGCCTGATCGGCATGATCCAGCCCGACATCGCGCATTCGCGGAAGGATTCCGATAAGCCGGCGCTGTTCCGCGTCGGCTGCGTCGGCCGCATCACCCAGCTCGCCGAGTCCGGCGACGGCCGCTACATCCTCGAACTCACCGGCGTTTCGCGCTTCAAGGTGGTCGAGGAGCTCGAGGTGCTCACCCCCTATCGGCAGTGCAAGGTGGACTTCTTCGCCTACGTCGACGATTTCACCGCGCGCCGCGGCGAGGAGGAGGTCGACCGCGAGGCGCTGCTGGCGGTGCTGGCGGACTTCCTGAAGGCCAACAACCTCAAGGTCGACTGGGAGGGCGTCGAGAGCGCGCCCAATGAAGCCCTCGTCAATGCGCTCGCGATGATGTCGCCCTACGGCCCCGCGGAAAAGCAGGCCATGCTGGAGGCGCCCGACCTGAAGACCCGCGCCGAGATCCTGATCGCCGTCACCGAGATGGACCTCGCCAAGAAGCGCACTAGCGGCGACCCGCCGCTGCAGTGATCGTCAAGCGACCCAAAGCGCGATGCGATTAGGATGAATCCTCATCGCGCTTTGGGTTTTTTGGTTTGAGCATGATCTTTTCGGAAAACCGCTACACACTTTGCGCTGACGCGGCCCTTCGGGTCCGGATCATGCTCTATGCGGCAAACTCGCCGGCCTCGGCCTTTCGATCCGCAAGCCGTGCGATCGTCGAGGCCCGTATCGGCGGGCTGAGGTGGAAGCCCTGGGCCTCGACGCAGCCCTCCTGGCGCAGGATGTCCAGCTGCTCGGCGGTTTCGACGCCTTCGGCGGTGGACGTCTTACCGAGACTCGTGGCGAACTGGACCACGGCCCGCGCGATCCGATGGGGCTCCTCCATCGGACTGGACAGCTCGCTGACGAAGCTGCGATCGATCTTGATCTTGTCGAAGGGAAACTTCTGCAGAAAACTGAGCGACGAATAGCCGGTGCCGAAATCGTCGAGGGCAATCCGCACCCCGAGCTCGCGCAGCTGGCTGAGTGCTGCGAATACGGTCCCGCTGTCATGCATGATGACGGTTTCGGTGACCTCGAGCTCGAGCCGGTCTGAAGCAATCCCCGACGCCGCCAGTGCGCTCACGATCGTCGACACGAGCTCCTTGCTCCTGAATTGCGCTGGAGACAGGTTGATCGCGATCTTCAGGTCGGAACGCCATTTTGCCGCTTCGGCACAGGCGGTTCTCAACACCCATTCCCCCAGCGGCAGGATCAAGCCAGTTTCCTCCGCGACGGGAATGAATTCGCCGGGCGAGACCAGACCCCGCTCGGGGTGATGCCAACGCAGCAACGCCTCGAAGCCACAGGTCTCGCCGCTCTTCAAATTGACGAACGGCTGGTAGTGGAGCTCGAATTCGCTCCTCGCAAGCGCCTTCCGCAGATCCCGCTCCAGGTTGCGGCGCGCATGCAGGAGCCGGTCCAGCTCCGGCTCGAAGAAGCGGAATGCACCACGTCCGCCGCTCTTGGCCGAGTAGAGGGCAAGATCCGCGCTCCTGAGGATCGTGTCGGAATCGGCGCCGTCTCGGGGCGCAAGGGCGATCCCGATGCTGGTGCCGACAATGACCTGATGATCGCCGAGATCGAACGGCTCGCTGAGCGCGCCATGGATCGCCTCGGCGAGAGAGGCCGCGTCCGCAGCCGGATTGGTCACGTAGTCGACGATTGCGAATTCGTCGCCGCCCAGTCGGGCGACGAACGTCGTCTCCCTGATGCAATCCAGCAAGCGCGCCGCGACTGAGCGCAGCAGCAGGTCGCCCGCCGGATGTCCGAGCGTGTCGTTGACCTCCTTGAAGCGGTCGAGGTCGAGCAGGAGAACCGCCAGATGGAGATTTCCGCCACGCGTATCGGCGAGTGCAGGCTCCAGACGCGCCTTGAGCAGCACGCGGTTCGGCAACTCGGTGAGCGCATCGTGTTCCGCCATGTAGGTGATCTTCGCTTCGGACCGGCGTTGCTCGGTGACATCCAGATGCGTAGCCACCCAGCCGCCGCCGGCCATCGGCTGCCGCGTCACGCAGATCAGCCGCCCATCGGCGAACGCATCGATGCGGCTCGAGACGGCATGGATCGGCAGTGCTTCGAGCCTGGCGATCTGCCGTTCGGCGGCGAAATCGCTGGCCTCGCCTTCGAGTATGCCGCTGGTGACGCGATGACGGATGATGTCGCGGTGCGGAGTTCCCGCACGCAGCAATTCCGGCGGCAGCCGGTACAAACGGGCGTAACGCTCGTTGCAGATGACGAGCCGCTTCCCGGCGTCGAACATGCAAAGGCCCTCGACCATATGGTTGATGGCCGTGTCCAGCCTCAGCTTCTGTTCCTTGAGCTCGTTCTGCGACCCTTCGAGCTGCTGCCGGGCGATGGAGAGCTGGCTGATGATCTCCTCGAACTTGGCGGTTCTGGTCGCCAGACGACGATCGGCCAGCACTCCGATCAGGCTCATGCCCAGCACGGACAATGCGACGCCGGCGATGGCGAGCGCGAGGAAGGCCGGAGACAGCGAAAGCGTATCGGTCGCGAGCGCCGGATCCGGTGTGATCTGCACGGCGCCCATGGCCGTGAAGTGATGCGACACGATGGCGAGCGTCAGCAGGGTGGCGGCTGCCAGCGTGCCGCTATAACCCTGACGGGTGAGCGCTGCCGCCAGCGCAGCGTAGCCAAAACACATGCCCAGAACGATGGAGAGGAGCACGAGGTCCACGGACCAGGAGACTCGGCCCGGCACTTCGAGCGCCCACATTCCGAGATAGTGCATGCTGGCAATGCCGCCACCGATGATGACGCCGCCAGCCGCCGCGCGCCAGCGGCCGGACGTGACGACCGCGACGCCGAAGCCGACCGAGGTCAGCAGCATTGCCGCCGCGAGAGAGGACGCCGTCAACACGATGCCGTAGCCCGTCGTGACCCCGGGCTCGTAGGCGAGCATCGCGACGAAATGCGTAGCCCAAATGCCGTATCCGATGGCCGCGCCGGCAATGGCGATCCAGATCCACCGGGTTCTCCCGCGCGTTGCGATCGCGCGGTGGAAGATGCTGACCGCGACGATGCTGGCAACGAAGCAGACCAGAGCAGCGAGCACGACGAGCCGCCAATCGTGTTCGGCCGTAAGGCAGGAGAAAACGCGGAACATTCAGTTTCGCCCCATCGTCGATATTGTTGATGTTTGTCGATGCTGGACCGGCTAATCGCCCTTCGCGTTAATTTTGTGCCGCGCCTGATCGCATGCTTAGCGGCTTGCCAACACCGTCCGTAAAATTTGATCTGTGGGGCTAACACGTTCCGCGCGCCGGTCGCGCCGGAAGCCCGCTGCGCGCGTTTGCGGATGACTGGAGATGGACGCGGATGCGCTTGCCTCCGGTGATCATCGCGCTGCAGGAGTCCTATCAGCGCCACACCAGCAACGTGGAGCACGACCAGGACGATGACGGCATCCGAAGAATGCCTGGTCGATCGGTAACGGATCAGGTCCGCTTTAGATGAGTTCTAGTACCCGGCAACCGACATCACGACGACCGCACTGAGCGCCATCCAGCCGAAATGCCGGCCCCGCGTCGCCCATGCGTTGGCGAGGGCGGAGCAGCCGAACACGCAGGCCATGGTCGCGACGATCCAGTGACGAGCCGGCTCCGATTGCATCCACGGCGCCGCGATCAGCAGCACGCCACCGCCGATCCAGGCCACGGTCGAGGCCTGCCACACCAGCCGGATCAAGGTGCGGAGGCGCTCCGGTTCGATGCGCGCGCGGGCGAAGACCTTGGCTTCGCCGAGGTAGCCGTGAACGAGCGCAACGGCGATGGTCACGACGCCCGCACACTGGAGCAGCAGATCCCGCATCGACGCCTCCATACACTCATGTATGTTTCGATAGCGTCTGGCCAAGCGCTTGTCAATACACTAGTGTATGGTGCGCTTTTCGGGAAACGACATGAACCAACAGCTCTCCGCTGACGACTGGACTGGCCAGGGCCTCAAGGCCCTGGCCAAGAGCGGCTTCACGGCCTTGAAGGCCGAGCCGCTCGCCAAGGCCATGGGCGTATCGCGCGGCAGCTTCTATTGGCATTTCGCCGATCTCGCCGCGTTTCACGCCGCGGTGCTGAAGCGCTGGCGCGAGATCGCGGCCGAGCGGATCATCGCCGACGTCGAAGCCGCCGGCGACGAGCCGGTCAAGATGCTGCTGCGGAGATCCTTCGGCGCGCGGCTCGACCTCGAACGCGCGGTGCGCAATTGGGCGGCGTTCGATGCGAGCGCGCAAGGGGCGGTGCGTGCCATCGATCGCCGCAGGCTCGATTATATCGAGGAGCTGCTGCAGAAGCGGGGACTCGCCCCGGCAACGGCGCAGGCCCGCGCGCAGATCCTGTACTGGACATTTCTCGGTTTCGCCCTGTCAGGCCCGTCAATCCCGGCCGCGCGGCTGCGGACCATGTTGGACGAGCTCCTGGCGATGGTCTTCGCCTAAAGCGCGATGGCGGGCACGAATTTCTATGCTAAAGGCAAGCAAGTGCCGGAGACTTCCATGAACGCGCCCACCGAACGTCCCGAAGCCAGCGTCGATCCAAAATTGCTGGAGATCCTGGTCTGCCCGCTGACCAAGGGCCCGCTGGAATTCGATGCTGAGCGGCAGGAGCTGATCTCGCGCAGCGCCAAGCTCGCTTATCCCATTCGCGACGGCATCCCGATCATGCTGCCGGAAGAGGCGCGCAAGATCGATTGAGGATGGCGAATAGGGAATGGGTCCACTCGCCACTCGATACTCACCATTCGCCCTTACAACGCCTCGCCCTTCAACAGCCGCGGCACCTCGCCGGTGAGGCCTGCGGCCTGGCGGATGAAGAGGTTCTTCAGCGGCGGGGCGCGGTCGACGAGGCCGAGGCCGATGTCGCGCACCGTGCGCAACAGCGTCGACTGGTTGGAGAACAGGAAGTTCAGCGAGTTGGTGGCGACGCCCATCGCCATGGTGTCGAACCGGCGCCAGCGCTGGTAGCGTTCGAGCACGTCCGCCCCGCCGATATCCAGGCCGAGCCGCGCGGCATCGACCACCACTTCCGCCAGCGCAGCGACGTCCTTCAGGCCCATGTTGAGGCCTTGGCCCGCGATGGGGTGGATGACATGGGCAGCGTCGCCAACCAGCGCGAGGCGCTCGGCGATGAAGGACCGCGCGACGAAATAAGACAGCGGAAACGCCCGCGGCTTGTCGAGCACCTTGACCTCGCCGAGATGCAGGCCGAAGCGCTGCTCTAGCTCGGCGTGGAATTCCTCGTCGCTGAGGGCGATGATGCGCGCGGCCTCAGTGCGGCGCTCGGTCCACACCAGCGAGGAGCGTTTGCCGGTGAGCGGCAGGATCGCGAACGGGCCGGCCGGCAGGAAGTGTTCCTCGGCGCGGCCCTCGTGATCGCGCTCGTGGCCGACGGTGACGACGATGCCGGACTGGTCGTACTCCCAGCCATGAGTGACGATGCCGGCGCGCTCGCGCAGCTTCGACCGCGCGCCATCGGCGGCGACCAAGAGGCCCGCCGCGATCACGCTGCCGTCGCCGAGCGTCACCTCGATGCCGTCAGTGCGCGCATCGTAGGAGGCGACCGGGGTGGCGCGAAGATCGATGCCCTCGGCCTCGGCGCGCACCACCAGCGCATCGATCAGGCGGCGATTCTCGACCATGTGGGCGAACGGCTCGCCCGGCGCGACGTCGCCGGCGAAGTTCAGGAACACCGGGCGGGTGGCGTCCTCGAGCTTGGAATCGGTGACGACCATGTCGAGGATCGGCTGGGCCTCGCCCCGGACGTCGTCCCAGGCGCCGATCGTCTCGAACAGGCGGCGGCAGGCGGCGACGATCGCGGTGGCGCGGGGGTCGCGGCTCGGCCGCGTGCCGAGCGCGGGATCGGCGACGATGATTGGGATCTCGGGCCCGAGCCCCTGGCGTAGCGCCAAGGCCAGCGCAAGGCCGGCAAACGCGCCGCCACCGATGACAATGCTACCCTGTACCGACATACCAAAGCTTCCCGGACAATTCTCGGTCTTGCTAGCAGACTTGAGCTGGGCGAAACAGTGCGGTGAAACGAGGACCGCTAGCCCTTCGTTCCGTCATTCCTGGGCGCGCAACACGCGTACCCGGAATCCGGAGGTTTATCAGCTCAAGATTTTCGGGTTCGCACCGCGTGCGCCCCGGAATGAGGCATCACTGGAAAGCACCATCATGTCCAAAGGACTGATCGACCTCATCGGGATCCTCGACCTCGAGCAGCTCGAGGTGAACCTGTTCCGCGGCAACAGCCCGAAGACGAGCTGGCAGCGGGTGTTCGGCGGCCAGGTGATCGGGCAGGCGATGGTCGCGGCCTGCCGCACCGTGGAGGGCCGGCTGCCGCATTCGCTGCATTGCTATTTCATCCTGCCGGGCGATCCGCAGATCCCGATCATCTATCAGGTCGAGCGCCTGCGCGACGGCAAAAGCTACTCGACCCGCCGCGTCACCGCGATCCAGCACGGCAACGCGATCTTCTCGATCATGGTCTCGTTCCACGCCGAGGAGGAGACTGCGTTCGACCACCAGGACAAGATGCCGGACGTGCCGCCGCCGGAAAAGCTCACGGCGGAGGAGGTGGCGAAGCAGCCGATGTTCAAGGAGATGCCGGACTTCATCCGCCGGTATTACGAATCCGATCGGCCGATCGAGCTGCGCCCGGTCGAGCTCGGCCGTTATTTCGGCCAGAAGATCGACGACGGCCGCATCCACGTCTGGATCAAGACCGCCGCCAAGCTGCCCGACGATCCGGCGCTGCACATGTGCGCGCTCGCTTACGCCTCGGACTTCTCGCTGCTCGATGCGATCATGGCGCGCTATGGCCGCACGCTGTTCGACAAGCGCATGATGCCGGCGAGTCTCGACCACGCGATGTGGTTCCATCGCCCGTTCCGCGCCGACGAATGGCTGCTCTACGCGCAGGATTCGCCGAGCGCGCAATCGGGACGGGGGCTGACCCGCGGCTCGATCTTCAAGCCGGACGGCACGCTGGTCGCCTCCGTCGCGCAGGAAGGCTCGGTGCGCGAACGGAAGGCCTGATCGCTTCAAGCAGCGCCTGAAGCGTTCGGATCATGCCCCCAGCGAGCCGCGCGGCGCGAGCTCGGTCTGCGAGGCGAACCAGTTCATGATCCAGCGGTACACCCACGGGATCGGGATGATGAAGCACATCAGGATGGCGGCCACGATGCCGCGCCAGAGGATATCGAGGCCGCTGCCCTTGAACACGATCTCGCGCCGGGTGCCCTCGACGTTGCGGCAGAACCAGCGCATCTGGGCCGCGGCCACCCAGGCCCAGCCGATGATGGTGATGATGGAAATCGCGAACAGCAGATTCCAGCCGATATAGGCCCAGACCGAACCGGTGAAGCTGAGGCCCAGCGGCTGCCCATTGGAGGCGAGGTTCGCGACCATCCATTTGATCAGGAGCCAGTAGAGCACGATCTGCACGATGAACAGCAGGTTGCTCAGAATCTCGCTGCCGACGAAGCCAAGCGCGATGGCGAGAACGATGAAGCCGAAACACCACGGCACCAACGTCATCGCATTGCCGGTGAAGCTGAGGTTCGGCCGCCCGGGGACGTTCACGCAGGAGACGATCCATCTGGTGTACCAGACGAAGGCCCAAGGCGCCGGGATGACGAAGATCATTCCGATCAGCAGGACGATGCTGCGCCAGGTGAATTCGAGGATGCTGAAATCGACCGAGAGCGATCCACCGCTTGCATAGCCGGCAGCGCCGCCATAGCCACTTCCGCCCGTCGGGACCATCGGCGGCGCACCGCCGCCGATCAGGCCGGGAATTTCGGCGGCCTTCTGCCAGCCGGCCATGCCCTCGGTCCAGACCAAGGTGTCCGGACGCACGACGCCCTGGGCAACGAGGTCGCGGAATTGCCCTTCCGGAAAGGGCCCCTGCTGCTTACCCTCGGATGCGTAGAACCAACTCGCCATGGAACGTCCCCCTCGAACTTAGGTATGTACCGGCCGGGACGCTTCGGTTCACGCCTGGGTTCACCGCATCCATGCCAAAAATGCATTGTGAATGATGAACAGCTGCCCTGTACAGAGGCGGCCGTTCACATGATCGCCCTTGGCCAAACGTTTTTCCGCTTCAATCTGCAACTTTTTTGTGCCATTTGCCCGGAAAGATGCCAGATTGACGCAGCGCCGGGGACATACGGCGCGGCGCATCCCGGGGAATAGGCCTGACCATGAAACTCGTCGTCGCGATCATCAAACCCTTCAAGCTCGATGAGGTCCGCCAGGCCCTGACGGCGATCGGCGTGCACGGCATGACCGTGACCGAGGTGAAAGGCTATGGCCGGCAGAAGGGCCACACCGAGATCTATCGCGGCGCCGAATATGTCGTGAACTTCCTGCCGAAGCTGCGCATCGAGATCGCGGTCGCTTCCGACGTCGCCGACAAGGCGGTCGCCGTGATCACCGCGACGGCGCGCACCGGCCAGATCGGCGACGGCAAGATCTTCGTCACGCCGATCGACCACGCGCTGCGCATCCGCACCGGTGAGACCGACAGCGACGCGCTTTAACACAAATTATTCTTCGATCGCACCGGGCAACGACGCCACAGCGTGCGACGCCAATTGATGCCGGGGGGAACGATATGGCGGGATTGTCGCGCCGCGCAGCTGCAATGGCTGCGCCAATCGGATTTGTGTCCGCCATGGCTGCGCCGGCGCACGCGGCGGCAAACGAGATCAGCACCGCCGACACCGCCTGGATGATCGTCGCGACAGCGCTGGTGCTGATGATGACGATCCCGGGGCTTGCGCTGTTCTATTCCGGCATGGTGCGCAAGAAGAACGTGCTCGCCACCATGGCGCAGAGCCTGGCCGCGGTGATGCTGATCTCAATCCTCTGGGTGGCGTTCGGCTATTCGCTGTGCTTCGTCGGCGACGGCCCCTGGATCGGCACGCTCGATCGCTGGTTTCTCGCCGGCATGACCATGGACAGCGTCAACCCCGCGGCGAAGACGATCCCGGAATCGCTGTTCATGCTGTACCAGATGACGTTTGCCGTCATCACGGTGGCGCTGGTCGCGGGCTCGGTCGCCGACCGCATGCGGTTCTCCGCCTATCTCCTGTTCTCGGTCGCCTGGTTCATCTTCGTCTACATTCCGCTGGCGCATTGGGTGTGGGGCGGCGGCTTCCTCGCCAGCATGGGCGTGCTCGATTTCGCCGGCGGTCTCGTCGTGCATCTATCGGCCGGCACCGGCGGCCTCGTTGCAGCCAAGGTGATGGGACGCCGTCACGGCTACGGCACCGAGAATCTCTCGCCGTTCGATCTGTCGCTCGCAGTGATGGGCACCGGCCTATTGTGGGTCGGCTGGTTCGGCTTCAACGGCGGCTCGGCGCTCGGAGCGAACTCACGCGCGGTGATGGCGATCATCGCGACCCATCTGGCCGCCTGCGCGGGCGCGCTGACCTGGGGCGCGATCGAATGGGCGACCCGGCGCAAGCCCTCGGTGCTCGGCATGATCTCCGGCGCGGTCGCAGGTCTCGGCACCATCACGCCGGCCTCGGGCTTCGTCGCGCCATGGCACGGCATCGTCATCGGCATCATTGCCGGTGCACTCTGCTACTGGGCCTGTACCTGGCTGAAGCACCGCTTCGACTACGACGATTCGCTCGACGTCTTCGGCGTCCACGGCATCGGCGGCCTGACCGGCACCCTGCTCGGCGGCGTGTTCGCCACCAGCGCCATCGGCGGCACCGCCGGCCTGCTGGAGGGCAATCCGCAGCAGCTCCTGATCCAGTTCTATGGGGTCGCCGTGACCTTCGTCTGGTCGGCGGGCGTCAGCTTCATCCTGCTCAAGCTGGTCGGCCTGTTCGTGCCCTTGCGCGTATCCCGTGAGCACGAGCTGGAGGGTCTGGATATTTCGCAGCACGGTGAAGCCCTGCAGTAGGCGCCGGCGCTACGTAAATACCGCCTCGCTGCCCGACACGTGAGCAACATTGTGTCGGGAGCCTGTCTTGCCCTTATTTTCAGCAGGCGTGACCACGTTTTGAGCGCGACGTAATAGCGCACTGCATCGCAGCACCCGCCAAAGGCGAAAACCCCCGTCTTCATAGTCCGTTAGGCAATCCGCCTGATCTGGCACGGCATTTGATTCTAGGGGTCCGGCTGTGCCCGCGTAGTGAAACTTCTCCCTCGTGGCGAACCAGTCGAGAACGCCCGGCCACGTCCGGACCGGGCCCAAGCGGGGATAGGACCCATGAAAATTGTTATGGCGATCATCAAGCCATTCAAGCTTGAAGAAGTCCGTGACGCCCTGACCGCCATCGGCGTTCACGGTCTCACGGTGACGGAAGTCAAGGGGTATGGCCGCCAGAAGGGCCATACGGAAATCTATCGCGGCGCCGAATATGCCGTGAGCTTCCTGCCCAAGATCAAGATCGAGGTCGCTGTCGCCTCCGACCAGGTCGACAAGACCATCGATGCCATCACGTCCGCGGCGAAAACCGGACAGATCGGCGACGGCAAGATCTTCGTCATCAACCTCGACCACGCGGTGCGTATCCGCACCGGCGAGGCCGATGCCGCGGCCCTCTGATTTCGCGCTCAACCTTATCCAAGCAGGAGTAAACAATATGACGTTCAAGCGTCCCTATGGCGCGGGACTGGCGGCTCTCGCAGTCGGCCTGTTCGCTGCGACCGCAGCCTACGCCGAGCCAACGGTCAACAAGGGAGACAACGCCTGGATGATGACATCGACAGTGCTGGTGCTGTTGATGACGATCCCCGGCCTCGCGCTGTTCTACGGCGGTCTGGTTCGTTCCAAGAACATGCTCTCGGTCCTGATGCAGGTGTTCTACACCGTCTGCGTCGTCTGCGTGATCTGGGCCGTATACGGCTACAGCCTCACCTTCACCGGCGGCTCCGACTTCATTGGCGGCTTCTCCAAGGCCTTCATGATGGGCGTCACCACCGACACGAAGGCCGCGACCTTCTCGGTCGACGCCAACATCTCGGAGCTGATTTACGTCTGCTTCCAGATGACCTTCGCGGCGATCACGCCCGCTCTCATCGTCGGCGCCTTCGCCGAGCGCATGAAGTTCGCGGCGATCGCGCTGTTCGTTCCGCTCTGGGTGACGCTGGTCTATTTCCCGATCGCGCACATGGTCTGGTACTGGCAGGGTCCGGACCTGATCCAGGATGCGGCCAAAGCGTTGGCTGCCGCTACTGACGCGGCGGCGAAGACCGCGGCCCAGGCCAAGCTCGACGAGCTCAACGCCGATGCCGGCTGGATCTTCAAGATGGGCGCGATCGACTTCGCGGGCGGCACCGTGGTGCACATCAACGCCGGTATCGCGGGCCTGGTCGGCGCTCTCCTGATCGGCAAGCGCGTCGGCTACGGCAAGGAGCTGATGGCCCCGCACTCGCTGACCATGTCGATGATCGGCGCCTCGCTGCTCTGGGTCGGCTGGTTCGGCTTCAATGCCGGCTCCAATCTCGAGGCCAGCGGCGGCGCTGCGCTCGCCATGACCAACTCCTTCGTCGCCACCGCAGCCGCCGCGCTGTCGTGGATGTTCGCGGAGTGGATCATCAAGGGTCATCCCTCCGTGCTCGGCGTGATCTCAGGCGCCGTCGCGGGCCTCGTGGCCGTCACGCCCGCCGCCGGCTTCTCCGGCGTCATGGGAGCGATCGTCCTCGGCCTCGTCGTCGGCGTGGTCTGCCTGTTCTTCTGCACCGTGGTGAAGAACGCGCTCGGCTACGATGACTCCCTCGACGTGTTCGGCGTGCACTGCATCGGCGGCATCGTCGGCGCCATCGGCACCGGCATTCTGGTCAACCCCGCGCTCGGCGGCGCCGGCATCATCGACTATTCGGCGATCCCGCCGAAGGTCGCCGATTACGACTTCGCCACGCAGATGCTCGCCCAGATCAAGGCCGTCTGCACCACGCTGGTGTGGTCGGGCGTCGGCTCGGCGATCCTCTTCAAGGTTGTCGATGTGATCGTCGGCCTCCGCGCCAATGTCGAGAGCGAGCGTGAAGGCCTCGACATCACCGAGCACACCGAGCGCGCCTACAACATGTGACCCTCTCCTCCCGGGCGCGGTCTCTTCGGGGACCGCGTCCACAACTACGGTTCGGGCACATACCCGGCAATGCCCTGACCGTTGAGGGGCTCCAGCGCAAGCTGGAGCCCCTTTCTTTTGATCGCTCCGCCTGCAGGCACCTCCGGGGGAGGGGGGACCGTCCATGCACGCCGCTGTCTCCGGCCCCATTATTCCCGCTCTGGACGCGGGCGGCGGCCGATGGTTAATCGCGTCTTAACCTCGCCCTATCTATGGTGAACTGAACCGCTTCCCGCCGGCGCCTATGGTAGCGACCGGCCGTTCCAAGAGTACTGGCGCCCAACGAATGGCTCTGACCGCTTCATCCCGTGCGCCGCAGGGCGGTAATGGCTCCGATTCCGAACGCTCGCCCTTTGTCCGGCTGAACGAGCTGCTGGCCCCGCATCAGCCGGGCAAGCCCTTGATTTCGCTTGCGGTCGGCGAGCCCCAGCATCCCGTGCCCGACTTCGTCGGCCCGGTGCTGGCCAAGCACATCGCCGATTTCGGCCGTTATCCCGCGAACAAGGGTACCGATCCGTTCCGCAACGCCGCCGGGGCCTGGCTGTCGACGCGCTTCAAGCTGCCGCGGCCGCTCGACCCCGAGAGCGAGATTCTCGTCCTCAATGGCAGCCGCGAGGGGCTGTTCCTCGCCGCGATCGCGGCCGCGCGCTATGTCGGCCCGCGTCCGGGCAAGCCCGCGATCCTGATGCCGAACCCGTTCTATCCGGTCTACGGCGCGGGCGCGCTTGCGGCCGCTTGCGAGCCGGTCCATCTGCCGACCACGATCGAGAACGGCTTCCTGCCCGATCTCGACGCCATCAATGAGGCGACGCTGGCGCGCACGGTGGCGTTCTACCTGGCTTCGCCCGCCAATCCGCAGGGCTCGGTCGCGAGGCCCGGCTATTTCAAGCGATTGAAGCAGCTCGCCGATCGCTATGGCTTCGTGATCCTCAGCGACGAGTGCTATTCCGAGATCTACACCCGCGAGGCACCCGGCAGCGCGCTGGAATGCGCCGGCCCCGACTTCACGCGCGTGGTCGCGTTCCAGTCACTGTCGAAGCGCTCCAACCTGCCGGGCCTGCGCGTCGGCTTTGCCGCCGGCGACAAGAGGTTCATCGGCATGTTCCTCGAGCTGCGCAACATCGCCGCGCCCCAGGTGCCGGTGCCGCTGCAGCATGTCGCGACGGTCGCCTATGGCGACGAGGCGCATGTCGAGGAGAATCGGCGGCTGTACCGGATCAAGTTCGACCTCGCCGACCAGATCATCGGCAATCGTTACGGCTATCGCCGCCCCGATGCCGGCTTCTGCGTCTGGCTCAACACCTCCGAGATCGGCGACGACGTGTCGGTGACGCTCAAGCTGTTCAAGGAAGCCGGCGTGCGCGTGGTGCCCGGCAGCTTCCTGGCGCGACAGCAGCCTGACGGATTCAATCCCGGCGCAGGCTATATCCGCCTCGCACTGGTGCAGGACGGCGAGACCACGGCGCAGGCGCTGCACCGGCTGGTCGAGACTCTGGGTTAGGCGGGGCCCGTGAGCATGTCGGCAATCGAACGCGTCATTCCTCTGGTCGGCCATCTGCCGCCCTCGATCCGCGAGGGGCTGGCGCGGCGCATGCGCGAGCTCGCCGGCCTCGGCCTGATCGCGCTGGCGGGCATCGCCGCGGCGGCGCTGATGACGTGGTCGGTGCAGGATCCCAGTCTCAGCCACGCGACCTCGCGGCCGATCCGCAACATCCTCGGCTATGCCGGCGCGATCGGCGCCGATCTCGCCATGCAGATCCTGGGGCTCGGCGCGATCATGCTGGTCCTGACCGTTGCGGTCTGGGGCTGGCGTATGATGACGCATCGGCCGTTCGACCGCGAGGCGCTGCGGCTCGGCTCCTGGATTCTCTGCACGGTGATCGCGGCAGGCTTCGTCAGTTGCTTTCAGCATGGCGGGGCCTGGCCGCTGCCGACCGGCCTCGGCGGCGTGGTCGGCGATGCGCTGGTGCGCGCGCCCGCGGTGATCTTCGGGCCGGCCGGTACGATCTATCGCATCGTGCTGGGCACGATCCTGTTCGCCGCGATGACAGCGACCTTCCTGATCGCCTGCGGCCTCGGCGCGCGCGAGCAAGACGACGAGATCGCTGAGGTCGCCGATGACGACAAGCCGCTCGACGAAGACGAGGAGAGCGATCGGGGTTCGGTCTCGCTGGGCTGGCTGTTCCATGCATTGATGAGCACCAAGGCGCGGCTGATCTGGCTGTGTGGTGCCGCCTACCGCTCGCTGGTCTCGAGCGGACCGAAGACCAAGGCCGCCCAGTTCAGCCGGCAGGAGCCGAATCTCGGCGGCGGCCGCTCGGCGCCGTCGATCTCGCCGCAGTCTCAAGACGAGGACTACGAGGACGAGCACGAAGACGAATTGGAGGACGAGGAGGAGGAAGAGGAGGAGCCCGCCGCGCGCGCCCCGAAGAAGAAAGCCGCGCCGAAGCCCGCTTCCAAGAAATCCTCCGACAAGTTCGACCTCCCGTCCGTCTCCATGCTGGCCGCACCAAAGGCCGGCGATCGCCAGCCGCTCAGCAAGGCCGAGCTGGAGAACAATTCCCGTTCGCTCGAAGGCGTGCTGCAGGATTTCGGCGTGCGCGGCGAGATCGTGAAGGCCAATCCCGGTCCGGTCGTTACGCTGTACGAGCTGGAGCCGGCGCCCGGCATCAAGTCCTCGCGCGTGATCGGCCTTGCCGACGACATCGCCCGCTCGATGAGCGCGCTGTCGGCACGCGTCGCCGTCGTGCCCGGCCGCAACGCGATCGGCATCGAGCTGCCGAACGCGCATCGCGAGAAAGTCTATTTGCGCGAATTGCTGGTGGCGAAGGAGGCGACCGACACGGTGGCGAAGCTGCCGCTCTGCCTCGGCAAGACCATCGGCGGCGACCCCGTCATCATCGACCTCGCGCGCACCCCGCACATGCTGATCGCCGGTACCACCGGCTCGGGCAAGTCGGTCGCGATCAACACCATGATCCTCAGCCTGGTCTACCGGCTGCGGCCGGACCAGTGCCGCCTGATCATGGTCGATCCGAAGATGCTCGAGCTCTCCGTCTATGACGGCATTCCCCATCTGCTCACGCCTGTTGTGACCGACCCGAAGAAGGCGGTGGTCGCGCTGAAATGGGCCGTGCGCGAGATGGAAGAGCGCTACAAGAACATGGCCAAGCTCGGTGTGCGCAACATCGACGGTTACAACACGCGCCTGCTCGAATTGAAGGCCAAGGGCGAGGAGCCGACGCGCACGGTGCATACCGGCTTCGACAAGGAGACCGGCAAGGCGATCTACGAGGAAGAGAAGCTCTCGCTCGATCCGCTGCCCTACATCGTCATCATCGTCGACGAAATGGCCGACCTGATGATGGTCGCCGGCAAGGACATCGAAGGCGCGGTGCAGCGTCTGGCGCAGATGGCGCGCGCCGCCGGCCTGCACGTGATCCTGGCGACGCAGCGTCCGTCGGTCGACGTCATCACCGGCACCATCAAGGCGAACTTCCCGACCCGCATCGCCTTCCAGGTCACCTCCAAGATCGACAGCCGCACCATCCTCGGCGAGATGGGTGCCGAGCAGCTGCTCGGCCAGGGCGACATGCTCTACATGGCGGGCGGCGGCCGCATCAGCCGCGTGCACGGACCGTTCGCCTCCGACGAGGAAGTCGAGAAGGTGGTGCGTCACCTCAAGACCCAGGGACAGCCGGAATATCTCGAAGCCGTCACCGCCGAAGAGCCGACCGAGGACGAGGACGGTGCCGTGTTCGACGCCACCGGCATGGGCGGCGATGGCGGCGGCGATCTCTTCCAGCAGGCGGTCGCGATCGTCAAACGCGATCGCAAGGCCTCGACCAGCTACATCCAGCGCCGCCTGCAAATCGGCTACAACCGCGCCGCATCGCTGATGGAGCGCATGGAACTGGAGGGCATCGTCGGTCCCGCCAACCATGCCGGCAAGCGCGAGATTCTGGTCGAGGAAGAAGACAGCCATATGTGAGGCGAGGAGCCTCTGAGCAACATTTCACGCAAATTCGATATCTGCTTTTGCCCGAAATCACGGTAAAAGGGCGCCCAGCCACACAGGACGACGCGTTGATTAGACATCCGGACATTCGAATCGCTGCCACCATCGCCGCGCGAAGCGCGCGCATGGCCGGCGTGCTTCTCGTCACCGCCGCGATGGTGACCGCTGCGTCTTTCGCGCAGACCGTGCCGGTGCCGAAGCCCGCGCCGAAGGGGCGTGACGGCGGCGCGACCGCCGGTGGGCCGGCCGTCACCGGCGCGACGCAGGCGCCGCCCAATCCGGTGATCCCGGATCCGCGGCGCAACGTTCCGAGCAGCATCTTCCAGACCTTCGACGCCAACCAGAAAGCGCAGGCGGCCAAGGTCAGCGCCTATCTGTCGTCGCTGCAGACGTTGGTCGGGAATTTCGTCCAGGTCGGTCCCGACGGCAGCAAGACGCAGGGCGACTTCTACATCCAGAAACCCGGCAAGGTACGCTTCGAATATGATGCGCCGAGCCCGATCGACATCGTCGCCGACGGATCCTCGCTCGTGGTGCGCGACCGCAAGCTCGCGACCCAGGACGTCTACCCGCTGTCGCAGACGCCGCTGCGCTTTCTATTGTCCGACCGCATCGACCTGATGAGGGACACCAATGTCGTTGGCGTCTCGGCCGACGACGTCTTCGTCAGCGTCACCATCGAGGAGAAGCAGGCCCTGGTCGGCACCAGCCGCTTGCTGCTGATGTTCGGCGCCAAGGACGGCCAGCTCAAGCAGTGGACCGTCACCGATCCGCAGGGCTACGACACGACGATTGCGGTGTACAATCTGGACTCGAGCAAGAAGCTCGACCCCAACATGTTCAAGATCGATTTCACCAATTACAACACGCCGTCGCGGGGTTGAGCGCTCCGCTGCCGTAGGGTGGGCAAAGGCGCTCTTGCGCCGTGCCCACCACCTCTCCTCACGGCCATCACGGTGGGCACGCTTCGCTTTGCCCACCCTACGAGAGCTCGCTGTGGACAAGCATTTTCCCCACGCCAATCCATGCTAAGACGCATTTCCTATGCGTCTTTCCCTGACAACCTGGAACATCAACTCGGTGCGGCTACGCATCGACCTGGTCGCGAAATTTCTCAAGAGCGCGCGGCCAGAAGTGCTGTGCCTGCAGGAGACCAAGTGCATCGACGATGCTTTTCCGCTGAAGCGCTTCAAGCGGCTCGGCTACGAGCACGTCGCGCTGAACGGTCAGAAGGGCTATCACGGCGTCGCCATCATCTCGAAGATCCCGTTCGAATCGAAGGACATCCGCACCTTCTGCGACAAGGTGGATTCGCGCCACATCTCGGTGTCGTTCGGTGAAAAGGCGGGCATCGCAAAACCACTGGTGCTGCATAATTTCTACGTGCCCGCGGGCGGCGACATTCCCGATCCCGCGCTGAACGAGAAATTCGACCACAAGCTCCGCTTCCTCGACGAGATGAAAGCGTGCGAGCCGCTGCATCCGCGCGGTGAGGACCGCCACATCCTGGTCGGCGATCTCAACGTCGCCCCGCACGAGAACGACGTGTGGTCGCACAAGCAGCTGCTGAAAGTGGTCTCGCACACGCCTGTCGAAACGGAGAAGCTGAAGGCGGCGCTCGCGGCCGGCGAATGGGTCGACGTCGCGCGCGAGCGCATCCCGATGTCGGAGAAGGTCTATACGTGGTGGAGCTACCGCTCCGCCGACTGGACCATCGGCGATCGCGGCCGCAGGCTCGACCACATCTGGGTCTCGCGCGCGCTGAAGGATGCAGTCAGCGATTTCAGGATTCTGCGCGATGCGCGCAGCTGGGAGCGGCCATCGGACCACGTGCCTGTGACGGTGACGCTGGAGGTGTGAGCCGCGGTGGTCATTCCGGGGCGCGCCACTTGGCGCGAGCCCGGAATCCATTCATCAACTGACTCTGCCGCTCAATGGATTCTCAGGTGCGCAATTGCGCACCATAGTTCGCGACTTCGTCGCGCCCCGGAATGACGAGGGCTCAGCTCGTCAGCTTCGCACCCGCCATCAGGATATCACTGGCGATCTGGCTGGAGCGCACCGCGAACTCGTCGCGCAGGCGCACCGCCGCAGCGGGATCGCTTTCGAGCACGCGCTGGAACAGGCTGCGGGCGACGCGGATGACGGAGGAATGCTCCAGCGCGACCGCGCTCGACGGCCGCTTCATCGGCACCACCAGCGCGAGCTCGCCGATCAACGCGCCGGGACCGGCGATCATTTCGGCGCCGGCGCCGTCTTCAACCCGGAAGGCGCCGCGCTGGACCACGAAGCCGGCATCGGCGTCGTCGCCGAGATTGAACAGCACGTCGCCGCGGACGAAATCACGCTGCTCCGAGCCGATCGCCAGCATGCGCAACGAGGCGTCTCCCAACAGGCGCAGTGTCGGGACACGCTCGAGAAGCGCTACATCATCGTCGATTGACATTCAGGTCCGAGGCTCGAAGGCGTACGATCTAAAACGATTCGCACGCCATCGAAGCGTATCACGGCACCAGCTTGTAGCCACCGGCTTCCGTCACCAGGATCTCCGGGTTGGCGGCGTCCTTCTCGATCTTCTGGCGGAGGCGGTAGATGTGGGTTTCCAACGTGTGCGTGGTGACGCCGGAATTATAGCCCCAAACCTCCTGGAGCAGGGTCTCGCGCGACACCGGCATCTGGCCGGCCCGGTAGAGGAAGCGGAGAATTGCGGTTTCCTTCTCGGTGAGGCGGACCTTGCGGGCATTGGCCGCGGTGAGCATCTTCGAGCCGGGACGGAAGGAGTAGGGTCCGACCGAGAACACCGCGTCCTCGCTGGCTTCATGCTGACGGAGCTGGGCGCGGATGCGCGCCAGCAGCACCGCGAAACGGAAGGGCTTTGCCACATAGTCGTTGGCGCCGGATTCCAGGCCCAGGATCGTGTCGGAATCGGTGTCGTGCCCGGTCAGCATGATGATCGGGGCCTTGAAGCCGCCCTTCCGCAGCGAGCGGACAACCTCGCGGCCGTCGGTGTCGGGCAGGCCGACATCCATCAGAACCAGATCGGGGGAATTGGCCTTCGCGGCGCTGGCGCCCTTGGCGCCGGTATCGACCGCAGAGGCTTCGAATTCTTCGTGTAGCGATAATTGCTCCACCAACGTGTCGCGCAGATCGGTATCGTCATCCACGATCAGGATCTTGCGGGCATTGGCCATGGGGGGTCATCCTTTTGGGGTCCGGCTCGGCGGCACATCCATGCCGCACCCAGCCGCGAGGGGAAGTTTAAGGTCGCCGTGATTATTGTTGTTCGTGTTGAAGTAGTGGGCTGTTACCGATTCACAAGCCAGAAGCACTCTAACTCAGAATAGCAGGACGTTTTGATGAATGTCCTGTAATGAATTCGACATTGCACGTTCACATGAAAAACAAAGCAGCTTCAGTCGGTTACATCAGGAATCGAGGCCCCGGGCCGCTCTCGGCGATCCGCGTTAAGCCTGCTGCCGGCAATCCGCGCCGAGGCTGGCTGACGGCGGGAGCGCTGACCATTCCGGTTGCGCTGGGGCGAGGCGGCATTCTCGCCAACAAGCGCGAGGGCGATGGCGGCACCCCCAGAGGCAGCTTCCGGCCCAGGCAATTGTGGTGGCGGGGCGACCGGCACAGCCGTCCCCGGACGTTCCTGCCGGCCCGGATGATCACCGGCGTGGACGCCTGGTGCGAGGATCCGCGGGACCGCCGCTACAACCAGAGCATCCGGCTCGGCGAGGGGCAGGGCGGCGACCGGCTCCAGCGCGCCGACCATCTCTACGACTTCATCATCGAGATCGACCACAACACCCGACCCCGCATCGCCGGCCGCGGCAGCGCGGTGTTCCTGCACCTTGCCCGCGACAATTTCGGCCCGACCGCCGGCTGCGTCTCCATGACGAAATCCGCCATGCTGCAATTGCTGCGGCGCCTGGGCCCGCGCACAAAGATCATCATCGGGTGAGGCACACCGCCGTCATTGCGAGGCCCTTGCGACGATATTGACAGCGTTCGGGCGGCATCCTCCCTCGCCAACGGCAACTAACGATGACCGAAGATCGCGCTGCCGACGCGCACATGGGTGGCGCCGAGCATGATGGCGGTCGCGAAATCGGCGCTCATGCCCATCGAGAGATTCGTCAAGCCATTGCGCGCGGCGATCTTGGCGGTGAGCGCAAAGTGCGCGGCGGGCGGCTCGTCGACCGGCGGGATGCACATCAATCCGGAGATCGTCAGCCCGTAGGTGTCGCGGCAGCTTGCAATGAAGGCATCGGCCTCGCCCGGGGCAATCCCGGCCTTCTGCGGCTCCTCGCCGGTGTTGATCTGGACGAACAGCTGCGGGTGCCTGTTCTGGGATTCGATTTCCTTGGCTAACGCTTGGCAAATGCTCGGACGGTCGACCGAATGGATGGCGTCGAACAGCGCAACCGCCTCTTTCGCCTTGTTGGATTGCAGCGGCCCGATCAGATGCAGCGCGATATCGGGGTAAGCAGACGTTAACGCCGGCCACTTGGCTTTGGCCTCCTGCACCCGATTCTCGCCAAATACGCGCTGTCCTGCGGCGATAACCGGGATAATTGCATCCGCCGCGAACGTCTTGGACACGGCGATCAGCGTGACCGAGGCGCGATCACGCTGCGCGTCCCTGCAGGCGCGTGCAATTTCGGCTTCGACCGCGGCGAGCGCGTTTGGTGAATGGCCGGTGACCGGCGCGACGTTGGCTTCCGTCATGACGTCTCTTGGTTGTGACCTTAGCCCGAGTTAGGTCCAATTTTACCGAGTTCAAGAAACAGTTTTTGAACCCTTCGCTTTACCTTAGCCCGCGGGGTGGGTAGCGAAAATGGCAAGCGTCAGTCTCAACCGCAAGCGCGCGAAACTCAAGCAGGTTCTCGGTATCCGGGCGCGGCTTGCGTTGCTCGCGGTGATTCTCGTGACGCCCTTGATGATCGAGCGCATCCGTTCCCTCGAAGACACGCGCGCGCGGCAAGTTGCGCAGGCCGCGGCTGAATTCACCACGGTGGCGAGGCACAGCGCCGATGCGCAGCGCCAAGTGATCTCGTCGGTCGAGACCATTCTGAAATCGGAGGCCTTCATCCGCGCCTCCGCCGGCGGCATCAGCAAGAGCTGCGACGTGCTGCGCGCGAGCCTGCCGTCGAGCCTGCCCTGGATCCGCACGCTTCTGATCGCCGGCCAGGACGGCCGCATCCAATGCGCCACCAACAACATGTATGTCGGTCTCGATCTCAGCGACCGACCGTACTTCCAGCAGGCCCAGGAAACCGGCCGCTTCGTGCTGAGCGACTTCATCATGTCGCGACCGGTACCGTCGCCAACGGTGATGGCGGTCTATCCGGTCTCCGCCTTCAGCGGTGTGGCTGATGCCGTCGTGCTCGCCACCGTCAATCTCGACTGGATGTCGAAGGTCATGAACAATCTGGGCGGTCGCGCCGGCATCACTGCGGTGCTGGTCGACAGCGCGGGCACCGTGCTGGCGGCCCCGGCCGATCAGCACAGCGCGGTCGGCCGTCCGCTCGACAACATGCCGCTGATGTCCGCGATCGCCGACAAGGCGCTGCGCTCCGATCAGGATGAGGGTTCGCTGTCCTTCCTCGCCGCCGACGGCTCCCGCCGCGCGGTTAGCTATATCCGCATCGCCGGCACCAATGCCCGCCTGATCGCCAGCATCGACGAAGACAAGGTGTCCGCAGCGGTCAGCCGCGACATCCGCACCGCCTATCTGCAGCTCGCCTTCGTGCTCATGTTCGTCCTGCTCGGCGCGCTGATCGCCGCCGAAAAGCTCGTGATCAAGCCGATCGAGATGCTCGCCGACATGGCCAAGCGGCTCGGCGAGGGAGACCTGTCGGCGCGCGCCGCGCGCAATCGCCTGCCCGCCGAGTTCGTGCCGCTGGCCCGCGCGTTCAACGCGATGGCCGCGCAGCTGAGCCAGCGCGAGCGCGAGCTGATCGCAAGCAACGACCGCCTGACGGTGATGGCGTCGATCGACATGCTGTCCGGTCTCGCCAACCGCCGCGGCTTCCAGAGCCGGCTGGATTTCGAATGGATGCGCGCGCAGCAATATGGCAGCGAGCTGGCGCTTCTGATGATCGACGTCGACCATTTCAAGCTGTTCAACGACACCTACGGCCATCTCGAAGGCGATTCCTGCCTGACGCGGCTCGGCGAATCACTGTCCGGCATCGCCGCCGACACGATGGGCTTCGCGGCCCGCTACGGCGGCGAGGAGTTCTGCCTGCTGCTGCCGAACACCGACGTGACGCGCGCCGTCGCGATCGGCGAGCAGGTGCGTTCGGCCGTGCTGAGGCTCTGCCTGCCTCACATCACCTCGAACCACATGATCGTCACGGTCTCGATCGGCGTCGCCGCGACCAAGCCGAGCGAATCCTTGCGTCCCGGCGACCTGATCGAAGCCGCCGACGCCGCGCTCTACGCCGCCAAGCATCGTGGCCGCAACAATGTCGTCGAGCACGGCGTGCAGGCGATCGCGACCAGCACGGCCGAGATAATGATGGTGGCGAGCGCCTAAAGCGCTGGTTCTTCACCTCGCCCCGCTTGCGGCAGGCTATCGCGTATGAGATGTGGGCCATGGGCACCGACTATCTCCACGTCGTCATGGCCGAGCTTGACGCCTCTCGAAAATTCAAATGCGATTGCCCTGCCGCAAGCGGGGCGAGGGAGCATACCGTCGCTGACCGCTAGCCCGCAGCGCCGGCGCGATCGAGCTCGATCTCCGTCACCACACGATTGCGGCCGCCGCCCTTGGCGAGATAGAGCGCACGGTCGCAGCGTTCGATCAGATCCGTGATCGCCTCGCCGACCCGGAATTGCGCAACGCCGATCGACACGCTGATGCCGGGCAGAGTCTCGCCGGTGGAGCGACGCGTGAGCGTGCAATCTGCGATCGCGCGCCTGATGCGTTCGGCGATCTCGGCGCAAGCGGCGAGATCGGCGTCCGGCAGCACCGCGATCAGCTCCTCGCCGCCATAGCGGGCCGGCAGATCTTGCGCGCGAACCTTCTCGCGCAGGACCTTGGCCATCAGGCGCAGCACCTGGTCGCCGACACCGTGGCCGAAATTGTCGTTGAACGACTTGAAGTGGTCGATGTCGAGCATCAGCACGCTGAGCGGCTCGCCCCATTCCGCGGTCGTCTGCGCCTTGCGCAGGAATTCGTCGAGGGCCCGCCGGTTCGCCAGCCCGGTCAGCGTGTCGGTCCGGGCGCGCTGCTCGGACCGCGACAGCGAATCGCGGATCACGTCGAGTTCGCGGGTCTTTTCCGCAAAGCCTGCCTCCAGCCGCGTCGCCCGCGTGGCCGCCCGCGCCAGCTCGTTCATGAGCTGGGCAACCAGCAGCTTTGGATCGACGCCGGCCTTGCCCTGGTCAGCCACCTGGCTGATGACCTGCATTTGCGAATGATTGTCGGCGATCGCCGTCGTCAGAAACTCCTTCGCCGTCCCCATCAGCGCCTGCAGCCGCTCGGAGGTGTCGACCACGACGGCACTCACCTGCGGCGCGACGTAGGTCTCGAACAGATCCTGATTGGTTTGGGCGTCGAAGGGACGATTGTGGTCGATCAGGAGATCGATCGCGTTGCGCAGATCGTCATGGCTGCCCGCGAAATACTGGAACCAGACGGCAAAGTTGGCCGGGGTCGGTGCAATCCGCTGTTCGGCCATGCTCCGCATCGCCCGCCGGGCGACGGACGCGGCATAGTCGTAATCGGGATCGTCGAAGCTGGAATCCATGTGCGGTAACGCGACCTTGTCGGGCTGCAACTTGGCATCGACGCCTTAATCACACCCCAACGCGGACCCTCGTAGTTATGCGGAGGAGTCAAAGTTCCAAAACGCGGCAACCCATTGACCCCTTAAGGGCTTCTATGGCCTAGTCCGCCGTCTTGAGACGGCCGAACCACGAAAACCCAACGATTCCATGACCTCCGAACGCTATAACGCCCGCGACGCCGAACCGCGCTGGCAACGCCTCTGGGACGAGCAGGCGATCTTCGTCTCCAAGAACGACGATCCGCGGCCGAAATATTACGTGCTCGAGATGTTCCCCTACCCGTCCGGGCGCATCCATATCGGCCATGTCCGGAATTACACGCTCGGCGACGTGCTGGCCCGCTTCATGCGCGCCAAGGGGTTCAACGTGCTGCATCCGATGGGCTGGGACGCCTTCGGCCTGCCGGCCGAGAACGCCGCGATCGAGCGCAAGGTGGCGCCGAAGGCCTGGACCTACGACAACATCGCCGCGATGAAGAAGCAGCTCCGCTCGATCGGGCTGTCGCTGGACTGGTCCAGGGAGATCGCGACCTGCGACCCCTCCTACTACAAGCACCAGCAGAAGATGTTCCTGGATTTCCTGCGCGCAGGACTTGCCGAGCGCGAGAAGCGCAAGGTGAACTGGGACCCCGTCGACATGACCGTGCTCGCCAACGAGCAGGTGATCGACGGCCGCGGCTGGCGCTCGGGCGCCGTGGTCGAGCAGCGCGAGATGAACCAGTGGGTCTTCAAGATCACGAAGTACTCGCAGGAGCTGCTGTCGGCGCTCGACGGGCTGGACCGCTGGCCCGACAAGGTGCGGCTGATGCAGCGCAACTGGATCGGCCGTTCGGAAGGCCTGTTGATCCGCTTCGCGCTGGATGCGGCGACGACGCCGGCCGGCGAGAGCGAGCTGAAGATTTTCACGACGCGGCCGGATACGCTGTTCGGCGCCAAGTTCATGGCGATCTCGGCGGATCATCCGCTGGCGCAGGCCGCCGCCGCAAAGAACCCTGAGCTTGCGGCGTTCGTTGCCGAGATCAAGAAGATCGGCACCGCGCAGGAGATCATCGACACCGCGGAGAAGCAGGGTTTCGACACCGGCATCCGCGCGGTGCACCCGTTCGATCCCTCCTGGAAGCTGCCGGTCTATGTCGCCAATTTCGTGCTGATGGAATACGGCACCGGCGCCATCTTCGGCTGCCCGGCGCACGATCAGCGTGACCTCGACTTCGTCAACAAGTACGCTCTCGGCAACACGCCCGTCGTATGCCCGGAAGGCCAGGACCCGAAGAGCTTCGTCATCACCGACACCGCTTATGACGGCGACGGCCGCATGATCAATTCGCGCTTCCTCGACGGCATGACCATCGAGCAGGCGAAGGAAGAGGTGGCGAAGCGGCTCGAGACGGAGCTGCGCGGCAACGCGCCGGTCGGCGAGCGCCAGGTGAATTTCCGTCTGCGCGACTGGGGCATTTCGCGCCAGCGCTATTGGGGCTGCCCGATTCCCGTCATTCACTGTCCGAAATGCGACGTGGTGCCGGTGCCGGATGCCGACCTGCCCGTGAAGCTGCCGGACGATGCGACCTTCGACAAGCCGGGCAACGCTCTCGATCATCATCCGACCTGGAAGCACGTCACCTGCCCGCAATGCGGCGGCAAGGCGCAGCGCGAAACCGACACCATGGACACGTTCGTGGACTCGTCCTGGTACTTTGCGCGCTTCACCGATCCCTGGAACGAGGCTTCGCCGACCACGCCTGCGGTCGCCAACCGGATGCTGCCGGTCGACCAATATATCGGCGGCGTCGAGCACGCGATCCTGCATCTGCTCTACAGCCGCTTCTTCACTCGCGCGATGAAAGCGACCGGGCATATCGCGCTGGACGAGCCGTTCGCCGGCATGTTCACGCAAGGCATGGTGGTGCACGAGACCTACCAGAAGGCCGACGGCAGCTATGTGCAGCCGGCCGAGGTGAAGGTCGAGGTCGGCGGCAACGGACGCCGCGCCACGCTGCTGACGACGGGCGAAGACATCGCGATCGGCCCGATCGAGAAGATGTCCAAGTCGAAGAAGAACACGGTCGACCCCGACGACATCATCGAGACCTATGGCGCCGACGTCGCCCGCTGGTTCATGCTGTCGGACTCCCCGCCCGACCGCGACGTGATCTGGAGCGACGAGCGCGTCCAGGGTGCCTCGCGCTTCGTGCAGCGGCTGTGGCGGCTGGTGAACGATGCCGCCACCCTCGGCAAGGCTGCGCCGGCAGCCCGGCCGGCCAGCTTCGGCCCAGACGCCACGGCGTTGCGCAAGGCCGCCCACGGCGCGCTGGACAAGGTCACCGCCGGCATCGAGCGGCTGCACTTCAACGTTTGCCTCGCCCATATCCGCGAATTCACCAATGCCTTCTCGGAGGTGCTCCAGCGCCCCGGCCAGCCCGCCCCGGATCTCGCTCCAGATTTGGCTTGGGCGATCCAGGAGGCCAGCCAGATCCTGGTCCAGCTGTTCTCGCCGATGATGCCGCATCTGGCCGAGGAGTGCTGGCAGGTTCTGGACCAAAAGGGGCTGGTTTCGGAGGCCGATTGGCCGCAAATCGAACGCGATTTGCTGGTTGAAGACAGCGTGACCCTGGTGGTGCAGGTCAACGGCAAGAAGCGGGGTGAGGTCACAGTTGCAACAGCGGCCCAAAATCCGGAAATCGAGGCTGCCGTTTTGGCCCTCGATGCGGTAAAGCTGGCCCTGGACGGCAAGCCCGTCCGCAAGGTGATCATCGTTCCCAAGAGGATCGTGAATGTTGTCGGCTAGGACCCGTATCGCAGCCCGCTTGCTGGCAGTTGCCGCACTGGCGGCGCTGACGGCCGGCTGCTTCCAGCCGATGTATGCCGAGCGCAGCGACGGCACCCCGGGCCTGCGCGAGAAGCTGATGGGGGTCGAGCTGCCCCCGATCAACAAGCCCAATGCGTCCCGCGAGGCCCGCGTCGGCGTCGAAATCCGCAACGCGCTGGCCTTCAAGCTTTACGGCACGGCGACGGGCATGCCGCCGACCCACCGGCTCGACATCCGCTTCACCACCAGCCGCTCCTCCCTGATCGTCAGCTCCGCAACGGGATTGCCGACCAGCGAAAATCTCGGCATCGACGCCCAGTACAATCTGGTCGAAGTCGTAACCGGCAAGTCTGTGATGACCGGCTCGACCTTCTCGCGCGTGTCCTATGACATGCCGGGGTCCTATCAGCGCTTCTCGCGCACCCGCGCCGTGCGCGATGCCGAAGACCGGGCCGCCAACGAGATCGCCGAGAACATCACCACCCGGCTCGCCTCGTTCTTCACCGCGGGAACGTAATACGCTTCCGTCATTTCGGATTCGCCTTCTGACGAGGCATTCCGGAATGACGAGTATCGGACGATATGGTCGCACTGCGCGGAAAAGAGATCGACGCCTTCCTCGCCCGCCCCGATGCGGGCCGTCCGATCATCCTGCTCTACGGTCCCGATGCCGGCCTCGTGCGCGAGCGCGCCGACGCGCTGATCGCGTCCGGCGTCGACGATCCCAACGATCCGTTCTCGCTGGTCAAGCTCGACGGCGACGAGCTCTCCGCCGAGCCTTCGCGCCTCGTCGACGAAGCCATGACCGTGCCGCTGTTCGGCGGCCGACGCGCCATCCGCGTTCGCGCCGGCTCGCGCAGCTTTGCCTCCGGCATCGAGACCCTGGCCGAGATGAACGTGAAGGATTGCCGCATCGTGATCGAGGCCGGCGAGCTCCGCCCGGAATCGCCGCTGCGCAAGACCTGCGAGAAAGCCAAGACCGCCGTGGCGATCGGCTGTTATCCCGACACCGAGCGCGATCTTGCCAAGCTGATGGACGACGAGCTGCGGATCGCGAATTTGCGCATCGCGCCGGACGCCCGCGCGGCGCTGATGTCGTTCCTCGGCGGCGACCGTCAGGCCTCGCGTAACGAGCTGCGCAAGCTGACGCTCTACGCCCATGGCAAGGGCGAGGTCACGCTGGATGACGTCATGGCCGTGGTCGCCGATGCCTCGGAGCTGAAGCTCGATCCGATCGTCGACGGTGCCTTCGCCGGGCGGCCCGACATCGTCGAGACCGAGTTTGCGAAAGCGATGATCGCCGGGACCTATCCTGGCGTGATCATCTCGGCCGCGCAGCGCCAGGCCGCGTGGCTGCACAAATCCGCGCTGGCGATTGCAGACGGCACGCCTGCCTCCGCCGTGCTCGACGGCGGCTTTCCGCGCCTGCATTTTTCACGAAAGCCCGCGGTCGAAACCGCGCTGCGCAATTTCAGCCCGGCGCGGCTCGCCGCTGTGATCGAGCAGCTGGCGACCGCCGCCCTCGACACGCGCAAGCAGTCCACCCTCGCCGCCGCCATCGCCCAACGCGCGCTGATGGCGATCGCCGCGAATGCGAAACGGCGGGGCTAGACCTCCGCTCTCTCCACGTCATTGCGAGCGCAGCGAAGCAATCCAGAGTCCCTACGCGGAAAGATTCTGGATTGCTTCGTCGCTTCAGCGCAAAATTGCTTCGCAATTTTGTCGCGAGCTCCTCGCAATGACGCGTGGAGAGAGTGGTGTGAAAATGGCTCTACAGCGCGCCCTTGGCCAGCCGCTTCATCACCTCGTCGAGCTGATCGAGGTTGCGGTAGTTGATCTGCACGGAGCCGCCGGGATCGCGGTGATTGACGGTGACCTTGAGGCCGAGCGCGTCGCTGACGCGCTTCTCCAGATCGATCGTGTCGGGGTCCTTCTCCTTGCCTCCGCTGGCGCGCGCCTTCTGCGGCTTGCGCTCCGGCACGCCCTCTTCATGCGCAAGCGCCTCGGCCTGGCGGACGTTGAGACCTTCCTCGACGATGCGCTTGGCGGCGGCGAGTGGATCGGGCACGCCGATCAGCGCGCGGGCGTGGCCGGCCGTCAGCTCGCCGGTCGCGATGAAGGCCTGCACTTCCGCCGGCAGCTTGGTCAGCCGCATCATGTTGGCGACGTGACTGCGGCTCTTGCCGACGACCTTGGCGATGTCCTCCTGGCTGCGTTTGAACTCGTTGGCGAGCGCATGATAGCCCTGCGCCTCTTCCATCGGATTGAGGTCCTCGCGCTGCACGTTCTCGACGATCGCGAATTCCAGCGCATCGCTGTCGCTGATGTCGACCGGGACGATCGGCACCTCGTGCAGCCCGGCCATCTGCGAGGCGCGCCAGCGTCGTTCGCCGGCAATGATCTCGAAGCGGTCCTGCGTGCCCTTCACCGGACGCACCACGATCGGCTGGATTACGCCATGCTGCTTGATGGACTCCGAGAGCTCCTTCAGCTCGGTGTCCGAAAAGGTGCGGCGCGGGTTGCGCGGATTGGCCTTGATGAATTCGATCGGCACCTTGCGCTGCGCGCGCGGACGATCGACATGCTGAGCCTCGCCGCCGACGTCACCGATCAGACTTGCAAGACCCCGGCCCAGTCGCGAACGCGCTTCGTCGGCCATCGCCAGCTCCCTTGGATTCACGGTGCAGCACTCCAGAACTGAATTATCGTAGGGTGGGTAAAGCGAAGCGTGCCCACCGATTGTGTGCGGAAGACGGTGGGCACGGCGAAGACGCCTTTGCCCACCCTACGGCATTGTCAATGCGTGGTGCGCAACTCGCGCTCGCGCTGGATCACTTCGGTGGCGAGGCGCAAGTAAGCTTCGCTGCCGACGCATTTGAGGTCGTAGACCAGCACCGGCTTGCCGTAGGACGGCGCTTCCGAGATGCGCACGTTGCGCGGGATCATGGTCTTGTAGACCTTCTCGCCCATGAACTGGCGGACGTCGGCGACGACCTGGTTCGACAGGTTGTTGCGCGAGTCGAACATGGTCAGCACGATGCCGTGGATCGACAGATTCGGATTGAGTGTCGAGCGCACCTGCTCCACGGTCTGCAACAATTGCGACAGACCTTCGAGCGCGAAGAACTCGCATTGCAGCGGCACCAGGATCGCATCCGAGGCCGCCATCGCATTGACCGTAAGCAGGTTGAGCGAGGGCGGGCAGTCGATCAGCACGTAGGTGTAGTCGGCGTCCGGCGAGACGTTGTTGTTGAGCGCGCCGATCGCATCGCGCAACTTGAAGGCGCGGCCGGGCGTGGTGCCGAGCTCGAGCTCGAGGCCGGAGAGATCCATGGTCGATGGTGCGATGTGCAGCCGCGGCACCGCGGTCGAGACCACCGCCTCGCGCAAGGCGGCTTCGCCGATCAGCACGTCGTAGGTCGAGCAGGAGCGGTTGCGGCGATCGATGCCGAGGCCGGTCGAGGCGTTGCCCTGAGGATCGAGATCGACGATCAGGACGCGCTCCCCGATCGCCGCGAGCGCCGTGCCCAAGTTGATCGCTGTGGTTGTTTTCCCCACCCCGCCCTTTTGATTCGCCAGCGCGAGGATGCGCGGATGGCCGTGGGGGACCTCGTCGGTCTTTTGGGCCGTCTGTTCTTGCTGCGGTTCGTCAATCACGCTCATCGCAATTCCCCACTCACCCCTCAACGCCTCAGTTGCGCCGTTCGGCGGCATTGAGCTCCACGATCCAGCCGTCGCCCGTGCGGCTTTGGTGGAGCTGCGGCCGAATATTCCAATATTTAGCGGCTTCGGTCAATTCAGCCTCTACATCTTGACCCTTGGGAAACAACGCTTTTGCGCCCTGGCTCATCAGCGGCTCCGCAAAGCCGATGAGTTGATGTAGCGGAGCCAGCGCACGCGCGGTGACGCAATCGACGGGGCCGGTGATTCTATCCACATTATCCCCGATCTCAGCGAGATGTACGACTCCCGGAGATGTGGTGACGCGGATCGCTTCGCGCAAAAAAGCGGCCTTCTTGGCGATTCGCTCGACCAGATGGACGCTCGCGCCAGGCGTGCCGGCCATGACGCAGGCGAGCACGACGCCGGGAAATCCGCCGCCGCTCCCGAGATCAGCCCACCGTTTTGCAGCCGGTGCGAGATCGACGAGCTGGAGCGAGTCAGCGATGTGCCGGGTCCAGAGGTTTGGCAAAGTCGATGGCGCGACGAGATTGGTCTTGGCCTGCCACTCCCGGAGTAGCGCGATGTAGCGATCAAGCCGCTCCTCGGTTTCACGTGAAACGGGAGCGAGCTTCATAGCGGCGGTCTTGTCAGCGGCGATGATCGAATCGAGCACCTTGTCGTTGGCCGCGGCCTTGCTGATCTTCGGGCCGGCCACTCCAGGTTCACTTCGCTGCCCGGCGCCCTCACCCGCTCCGGGTCTTCGCGATGGCGGTCGATCTCCGCCCGATCCGCGCTGTTTCACGTGAAACGCCTATGCGATTGGCTTTATGCGATTGCTTTGGAAGTCTTCCGTGCCTCGCGGCGGAGATAGGCCGCGAGAATGCCGAGCGCCGCCGGCGTCATCCCGTCGATCCGGCCGGCCTGGCCGACGGTGAACGGTCGTGCCTTCTCCAGCTTGGCGCGCACTTCATTGGAGAGACCGGGCACGAGCTGGTAATCGACATCCGCCAGCACCATGCCCTCGTCGCGCCGGAAGGCTTCGACGTCGGCGCTCTGGCGCTCCAGGTAGACGTCGTACTTGGCGTCGATCTCGAGATGGGTCGCGATGAGGGGATCGATGGCCGACAGCTCAGGCCAGATCGCGCGGACCTGGCTCCAGCCGATCTCCGGATAGGCCATCAGCTCGAACGCCGAGCGGCGTTGGCCGTCCCGGTTCAGCGACAGCCCGTGCTTGATGGCTTCGTTCGGGGTGATGGTCAGGGACTTCGACAACGTCCGGGCAGCGTTCAGGGCGTCCATCTTGGCGCGATGATGCCTGATGCGGGCGCTGCCGACACATCCCAGAGCGATCCCTTTCTCGGTCAGACGCTGGTCGGCATTGTCGGCCCGCAGGGTCAGCCGGTACTCGGCCCTGGAGGTGAACATGCGATAGGGCTCGCTGATCCCGCGGGTTACGAGGTCGTCGATCATCACACCGAGATAGCCGTCGGCACGGTCGAACACGGTGAGCGCGGCACCGCTGGCCGAGAGCGCGGCATTCAGGCCGGCGACGATGCCCTGCCCGGCGGCTTCCTCATATCCGGTGGTGCCATTGATCTGCCCGGCCAGGAAGAGACCACGCAGACGCTTGGTCTGGAGGGTCGGATCGAGCTCGCGGGGATCGATGTGGTCGTATTCGATGGCGTAGCCGGGACGGACCATCCTCACCCGCTCCAGGCCGGGGATGCTGGCGAGGATCGCGAGCTGGACCTCTTCGGGAAGCGAGGTCGAGATGCCGTTGGGATAGACGGTCGTGTCGTCGAGCCCTTCCGGCTCCAGAAAGATCTGGTGACCGTCGCGGTCGCCGAAGCGGACGATCTTGTCCTCGATCGAGGGGCAATAGCGCGGTCCGGAGCTCTTGATCTGGCCGGAGTACATCGGAGAGCGATGGACATTGGCCCGGATCACCTCATGGGTCGCGACCGTGGTCCGGGTGATCCCGCACTGGATCTGCGGCGTCGTGATCCGCTCGGTCATCACCGAGAACGGCTCCGGCGGCTCGTCGCCGGGCTGCATCTCGACTGCGGACCAGTCGATGGTAGTGCCGTCGAGACGCGGCGGCGTCCCGGTCTTGAGGCGTCCGAGGGTAAAGCCGGCACGCTCGAAGGAGCTGGAAAGGCCCATTGCAGGTGCCTCGCCGACGCGGCCGGCGGGCCAGTTCTTCTCACCGAGATGGATGAGACCGCGAAGGAAAGTGCCGGTGGTGACGACAACGGCCCCTGCCCGGAGCTCCCGGCCGTCGGCAAGACGCAGTCCCGTCACCCTGCTATCGGTCACGACTAGCTCGTCGGCTTCGCCCTCGATGACGGAAAGGCCTTCGGTCTGGCGGATCGCCGCCTGCATCGCCGCCGCATAGAGTTTTCGGTCGGCCTGGGCTCGGGGTCCACGTACAGCAGGACCTTTCCGGCGATTGAGAACGCGAAACTGGATGCCGCCGGCATCGCTCACACGGCCCATCAGGCCGTCGAGCGCATCGACCTCGCGGACCAGATGCCCTTTGCCGAGCCCGCCGATGGCGGGATTGCAGGACATCGCGCCAACGGTCGAGAAACGGTGCGTTACCAGAGCGGTCGTCGCACCCATCCGGGCAGACGCAGCCGCGGCCTCACAGCCGGCGTGGCCGCCGCCGATGATGATGACGTCGAAGCTCTCTCGCTCTGTTCGCATGGACGGACTTCTAGCTTAGCGGCGAGAAAGCCGGAAGTAGAAACTCTGCGGGCCGTGTTTCACGTGAAACAAGCGCGGGCCCAGGGCGGCAGCACTTTCGCGAAAACAACCCCATGCACAGTAGGAGGGGCATTGAGCCACATCGCGTTTCACGTGAAACGGAACGGGGCCTAATTCCACGACCATCGAACACAACCCCCGATACGTCCCATTGTCTCTTTGGCGGAGCTGCCAGTCGAACGCGGGGCAACCGCGTCATACTCCGTCATTGCGAGCGCAGCGAAGCAATCCAGAGTCTCGCGGCGGAGACAGTCTGGATTGCTTCGTCGCAAGGGCTCCTCGCAATGACCAGACTCGAAGCACGGCCGTCGCCTCGGCGCTCTCGCTGTAGATGGGAACGGCCGACCGACACGGGCCCCCGGCGCTGTTTCACGTGAAACGACCAGAAACCACCGTGCGGAACCGGAACCCCCGTTTCACGTGAAACAGAAGAAATGGAACAAGGGCCAGTTCTACAATGAAGAACTAGCGCTACTTTCCGATGCAGAACTTCTGGAAGATGGCCCCAAGGACGTCCTCGACGTCTACCCGGCCCAAGAGCCGGCCCAAGGCATAGGCGGCCGCCCGCAGCTCTTCGGCCGCGAGCTCCTCACCGTGTTCTACAAGGTCCAGACTCCGGCGCAAGCTGGCTGAGGCCCGGCTCAACAATTCGCGCTGGCGCGCCCGGGTCACCATGGCGCCCTCGGTGGTTCCGAAGAACTCCGAAGCGAATTTCACCAGGGCCTCGACCAGCTCAGGCATGCCGTCGCCCCGGCTTGCCGAGATCCCGAACTCGCTCGGCCTGGCTCCTTCGCCACCGCCGAGATCGATCTTGTTGCGCACGATCCAGACCGAGCCGCCGGGCGAAGCAGCGCCGGCCGCCGATGTCCAGCGCGAGCGCGTTGTATCAGGATCGACGGCTTGTCCGCCCTCCACCAGCCACAGCACCAGGTCGGCGTCCTCGGCGCGCGCGCGGGCGCGGCGCACGCCTTCCTGCTCGACCGGATCGTCGGTCTCGCGGATGCCAGCGGTGTCGATGACCGTGACGGGATAGCCGTCGAGGTCGAGCTGCACCTCGATGACGTCGCGCGTCGTGCCGGCATGCGGCGAGACGATCGCGACCTCGCGGCGCGCGAGCTGGTTGATCAGCGTCGACTTGCCAACATTCGGCTCGCCGGCGATGGCAACGACAAGGCCCTCGCGCAGCCGTTCAGAATGCCCCTGTGCCGCAAGCACTTTCGCGATTTCATCGTGAAGCGCTCTGATCGCTTTCACCGCCGGCGCCCGCAGCTCCGCCGGCACGTCGCCTTCATCGGAAAAATCGATGCCGGCCTCGATCAGCGCGGAGGCCTCGATGATGCGCTCGCGCCATTCGCGCGCGCGGTCGCCAAGCAGGCCCTGGAATTGGCGCAGCGCTTGGCGGCGCTGGCGGTCGGTGTCGGCGTGAATGAGGTCGTCGAGCCCCTCGGCCTCGGTCAGGTCGAGCTTGCCATTCTCGAAGGCGCGGCGCGTGAACTCGCCGGGGTCGGCCGCACGCGTATTCGGGATATCGGAAATTGCAGCGAAGAGCGCCGCGAGCACCGCCCGGCCGCCATGAACGTGAAACTCGGCAACATCCTCGCCGGTGGCGCTGGCCGGTCCTGGAAACCAGAGCACGACCGCATCGTCGATCGGCTGGCCCGCCCCGTCCCGGAGTAGCCGACGGCTCGCTTGTCGCGGCGCCGGCAGCCGGCCCGCAAGCGCCGTCAGCGCGGCGCCGGCTTGCGAGCCGGAGACGCGGACCACGGCGATCGCGCTGGGCGCCCGCCCGGATGACAGCGCGAAAATGGTCTGGTCTCGCGGATGCATAGCCTATTTGTCCGGCTGCGGCCGAAAACGCAAACGTCCGTTTCTCGCGATCGAGAGCACCGGATTTGCTGCACCAGGTTCTGCAGCAAATCGATTTTGCACCGCAATATAACCGCAGCATTGTGCTGCAGTTGGCCTGATCGCAGGAGGAGGCCGACTAGGATTTCAAGAATTACTTTTCAATATCAACAGTTTAGTGAGAAACCTAGGTCGAGCACCGGCTGCCGCTCATGCTGCACCTTCGCTGCAGCAAAACCGCAACAAAAAGGGCGCCCGAAGGCGCCCGGAAGTCTTTATTGCAGTGCACTCAGGTGTTCATGGAGTCGAAGAACTCCGAATTGCTCTTGGTCGAGCGCAGCTTGTCGAGCAGGAAGTCGATCGCGTCCATCGTCCCCATCGGATTGAGGATGCGGCGGAGCACGTACATCTTCTTGAGCACCTGCGGATCGGTGATGAGTTCCTCCTTGCGGGTGCCGGAGCGCGAGATATCGATCGCCGGGAAGGTGCGCTTGTCCGAGACCTTGCGGTCCAGGATTAGCTCCGAATTACCGGTGCCCTTGAACTCTTCGAAGATGACTTCGTCCATGCGGCTGCCGGTATCGACCAGCGCGGTCGCGATGATGGTCAGGGAGCCGCCCTCCTCAATGTTGCGGGCCGCGCCGAAGAAGCGCTTCGGACGCTGCAGCGCGTTGGCGTCGACACCGCCGGTCAGCACCTTGCCGGATGACGGCACCACGGTGTTGTAGGCGCGGCCGAGGCGCGTGATCGAATCGAGCAGGATCACGACGTCGCGACCGTGCTCGACCAGGCGTTTTGCCTTCTCGATCACCATCTCGGCGACCTGGACGTGGCGCACCGCCGGCTCGTCGAAGGTCGAGGACACGACCTCGCCCTTCACCGAGCGCTGCATGTCCGTGACTTCTTCCGGACGCTCGTCGATCAAGAGCACGATCAAATAGCATTCGGGGTGATTGTGCGTGATCGAATGCGCGATGTTCTGCATCAGCACGGTTTTACCGGTACGCGGCGGTGCCACGATCAAGGCGCGCTGGCCCTTGCCGATGGGCGCGACGATGTCGATCACGCGTGCAGACAGGTCTTTCCGCGTGGGATCGTCGATCTCCATGCGGAAACGCTGATTCGGAAACAGCGGCGTGAGGTTGTCGAAATTGACCTTGTGCTTGGCCTTTTCCGGATCCTCGAAATTGAGCGTGTTGACCTTCAGCAGCGCGAAGTAGCGCTCGCCCTCTTTCGGGCTGCGGATGTGACCTTCGATGGTGTCGCCGGTGCGCAGGCCGAAACGGCGGATCTGCGAGGGCGACACGTAGATGTCGTCAGGACCCGGCAGATAATTCGCGTCGGGCGAGCGGAGAAAGCCGAAGCCGTCGGAGAGAACTTCGACGACGCCCTGGCCGACAATATCGGTCTCGGCGAGCGCCAGCTGCTTGAGGATGGCGAACAGCAGCTCCTGCTTGCGCATGGTGCTGGCATTTTCGACCCCATTCTCCTCCGCGAACGAGACGAGCTCGGCCGGCGTTTTGGACTTGAGGTCTTCGAGTTTGATTTCCCGCATTGGGGTGGTCCTGTGGGGTAACCTGAAAAGAAGGGGGTGCGAGGAGGCTCTGAAATGCGGACGCGAGCAGGTGCAGGTAAGGTCCGCAGGTCTGGCAAGGTGAACGCCGGTGAGGCTTCAATCCTGATGCGGGGTCCGGCCTCTGGAAGGCTCGGACACAACCACATCCGCCTGCGTTGGGTGGGATATCGATAATATAGAAAATCGCCTAGCGCTCCGCAAGCCGAAGCGCTGAGCGAATCGTCGCGCAGTTTGCCTAGAACGGCTTCACGATCACCATGATAACGATGAAAATCATCAGGACGGTCGGCACCTCGTTGATAATCCGATAGAATTTCTGGCTTCGCGGGCGGCGATCGGCGGCGAAATCCTTGACCCAGCGTGAAAAATAGCCGTGGACCGCCGAGAGCACCAGGACCAGTGCCAGTTTGACGTGCAGCCAGCCGAACGAGAACCAATGGCCGGACCAGGCGAGATAGAGCCCGGCGAGCCAGGTGACCATCATCGCGGGGTTGATGATCGCCTTGAGCAGCCGGCGTTCCATCACCTTGAACGTCTCCGACTGCTTCGAGCCGATTTCGGCCTCGCAGTGATAGACGAACAGCCGCGGCAGGTAGAGCATGCCGGCCATCCAGGAGATGACGGCGATCACGTGCAGCGCCTTGATCCAGAGATAGACGTCTTCGAACATTTTCGGGGGTCCGGCTTGCTGCCCAGCGCGGGGAACGCTGGGGATAGTAAGAACCCGTTAAGGTCTTACCCCGCACACATATCCCTCTGTAGCGCCTTCCTCAAATCTAGAATCTTAGATTCTTAAGGTTTGAGTCTATGTGACCGTGGATTGGACTCACGCAATTCCGTCCGCGCGTTCACGCGCGCTTGTTCACATCCATCCACATATTCCGGACAGCCTTTGTCGACTTCCGATAAGTCAGCCGGCTTCAAAGGCTTGCGCGATTGTATCGGCAGCTTATCAAGGGACTTGTCCGCGCAATCCCGCTTCCCTCTCGGCGGGGCGTCGGATTTGTCCTGACCGGCAGCGGTGTGAAGAAAATCACGCCTTGTCCCGCCCCTGGTGTCGCACATCCCTTTCCGAGAGGTTAAGCTCCACAGAAATCCACAAACCGCCCCAACGAAATTCAAAGGGTTTTTGTGCCGACCTCGAACAATTATTTCCATCTCCACCTGGTCTCGGACTCCACGGGTGAGACGCTCATCACCGTGGCGCGCGCGGTCGCGGCCCAATACGCCAACGTGACGCCGGTCGAGCACGTCTATCCGCTGGTGCGCAGCCAGAAGCAGCTCGACCGCGTGCTTGATGAGATCGAGGAAGCGCCAGGGATCGTGCTGTTCACGCTGCTCGAGAAGGATCTGGTCGCCAGACTCGAGGATAAGTGCAAGCAGATCAATGTTCCGAGCCTGTCGATCATCGGACCGGTGATGCAGCTGTTCGAGGCCTATCTGGGAGCAGCGACCACCGGCCGTGTCGGCGCCCAGCACGTGCTCAACGCGGAATATTTCAAGCGCATCGATGCCTTGAACTACACGATGATCCATGACGACGGTCAGCATGTCGAAGGTCTCGACGAGGCCGACGTGGTACTGGTCGGGGTGTCCCGGACATCGAAGACGCCGACATCGATCTATCTCGCCAATCGCGGCATTCGCACCGCCAACGTGCCGCTGGTGCCGGGCATTCCGGTGCCCCCGCAATTGGAGACGCTGACGCGGCCGCTGGTGGTCAGCCTGCACGCGACGCCGGAACGCCTGATTCAGATCCGGCAGAACCGCCTGCTGTCCATGGGCGCCGAGTCCAGCAGCGGTAGCGATACCTACACCGACAAGCAGTCGGTCACGGAGGAGGTCGCGTTCGCGCGCAAGCTGAGCGCCAAGCATGACTGGCCGCTGCTGGACGTCACGCGCCGCTCCATCGAGGAAACCGCGGCGGCGATCATGAAGCTGTATAGCGATCGCCAGCGCAACCGGCCGTCCGAGTAAGTGTCGCCGATGAGTCTGTGGCGCGGCAAAAGTCCGTTGATCCTGGCCTCGCAAAGCAGCGCGCGCAAAATGCTGCTGGCCAATGCCGGGCTCGAATTCGAAGCCGTCACCGCTGATATCGACGAGCGTGGCATCCAGGCCGCGTCAAAGCTCTCCAACCCGCGCGAGATCGCCCTGCTGTTGGCCCGCGAAAAGGCCAAGGCTGTTTCTGCCTGTTATCCCGGACATTATGTGATCGGCGCCGACCAGACGCTGGCGCTCGGGAGCCGTCTCTTCAACAAGCCGGCAGGCCGCACCCAGGCGCTGGCGCAATTGCGCGATCTCGCCGGTCAGACGCACGAGCTGAATTCCGCCGTCGCCGTGGCGCAGGATGGCAGGATCCTCTTCGAGGACGTTTCCGTGGCGCGCATGACCATGCGGGGAATGAGCGAAGCCGATCTTTCAGCCTATCTCGACGCCGCGGGCGACGCTGTGACCAGAAGCGTCGGCGCCTATCAGCTCGAGGGCCTCGGCATCCATCTGTTCGAGCGCATCGAGGGCGACCATTTCACCATTCTCGGCCTGCCGCTGCTGCCGCTGCTTGCGTATCTGCGCAGCGAGCAGCTAATTGCGGTGTAGATGCGAGAGAAGGCTGGGTGCTGATGCGAATTCTCGGACTGACCGGCTCGATCGGGATGGGCAAATCCACCACCGCGACATTGTTCGCGGAGGCCGGCGTCCCCGTCTACGACGCCGATGCCGCCGTGCATCAGCTCTATGAGGGCGAGGCCGCCCCCGCGATCGAGGCGGCCTTCCCCGGCACCACCGCGAATGGCAAGGTCGACCGGCAAAAGCTGTCGGCGCGTGTCGTGCACGATCCCGCCGCGATCAAGCAGCTCGAGCAGATCGTTCATCCCATGCTCGGCGCTTCCCGGCAGAAATTCTTTGCCGACGCCGAGGCCGCCAAGGCGCCGGTCGTGGTGCTGGACATCCCGCTGCTGTTCGAGACCGGCGGCGAGAAGCGGGTCGATGCCGTGGTCGTGGTCTCGACCTCGCCCGAGCTGCAGCGCGAGCGGGTGCTGGCGCGCGGCACGATGGACGAGGCCAAGCTCGATGCCATCATCGCCAAGCAGATGCCGGATGCCGAGAAGCGCAAGCGGGCCGATTTCGTAGTGGATACCTCACACGGACTTGACCCCGTGCGGGCCCAAATCGCGCACATCCTGGCCGAGGTCGTTAAGATGCCGCAGCGGCGGACCTGATTCGCCGCCTCACACGGCTTCCAAGAGACATGCGCGAAATCGTCCTCGACACCGAAACCACCGGCCTCGATCCGCTGCGCGGCGATCGGTTGGTCGAGATCGGCTGCGTCGAGATCTTCAATCGCATGCCGACCGGACAGACGTATCACGTCTACATCAACCCCGAGCGGGACATGCCGGCGGAAGCGTTTGCGGTACACGGATTGTCGTCCGAATTCCTGGCGACCAAGCCGTTGTTCCACGAGGTCGCCGACGACTTTCTCGCCTTCATCGGCGACGCCCCGCTGGTGATCCACAACGCCTCGTTCGACATCGGCTTCATCAACGCCGAGCTCGACCGCATCAAGCGCGCTGCGATCCCGCGCGAGCGCCTGGTCGATACGCTGCTGCTGGCGCGTCGCAAGCATCCCGGCGTGTCCAACCGGCTCGACGATCTCTGCTCGCGCTATTCGATCGACAATTCACACCGTACCAAGCACGGCGCGCTGCTGGACGCCGAGCTGCTCGCCGAGGTCTATGTCGATCTGGTTGGAGCGCGGCAGTCGCAGCTGCTGCTGGCCTCGGACGCCGAGGAGATCAGGGTCAATAGCGCCGGCGATGCGCCGCGGCGGCAACGCCCGGTGCCGCTCGCGCCGCGGATTTCCGAAGCCGAGCGCGAGGCCCATCGGGCCTTCATCGCAACGCTCGGCGACAAGGCGATCTGGAACGAGTACCTGCCCGCTCCAGTCGCGCTGGCGGCGGCTCAGGCCTGACCGGCCTGTCCGCCCTGAGCGGCCATTTGCCGCTCCATGTTCTGGCGGTAGAGACCGACGAAGTCGACCGGATCCAGCATCAGCGGCGGGAACCCGCCATCGCGCACCGCCGTCGCAATGATCTCGCGTGCGAACGGGAACAACAGGCGCGGGCACTCGATCATGACCAGCGGGTGCAGGTTCTCCTTGGGCACGTTGACGATCCGGAACACGCCGGCATAGGCGAGCTCGAACGAGAACATCACTTTACCGGCGGTCTCGGCTTTGCCCTCGACCGACAACGTCACCTCGAATTCCTGTTCATTGAGATTGTTGGCGTTGACGTTGATCTGGATGTTGATCTGCGGCGGCTGGCTCTGCGGCTGCAGCGAGCTCGGCGCGTTGGGATTTTCGAACGAGAGGTCCTTGGTGTATTGCGCCAGCACATTGAGCTGGGGAGCCTGGGCCGCCTCGGGAGGGGTACCGTTACCGTTGGTCATGAAAGTGTCTCCTTACCCGATTGGGGCTGAATTTCGCGGCGGTTGGCTAACATAGGGCCGGCTCGTTCCACAAGGACGAACGGTCCCGGACCGGGAATTCGGGCCGCAATCGCGCCTTTGACGTTCCTCCTGCCTTTTCCGCGAAATTTCGCCTTAAACGATTGAAGATGCGCCATTTCCGGGCAGGATCGGGTTTCCCCTTAAGCATAAAACGCGCTACACTTGGCGCTGTGCCAAAAGGCGCCATTGGCCGGGCCAGATTTCGTGCCTACATCCCACGGACCTGACGTGGACCCAAAATGGTGATGTAGACTTGCCGTTTCCGTAAGGAACGGTCTACTGGCCGGATTGATTTTCCCGGCAACGAGCCCTGCAAAGACCAGAAAGCGAATAAGACGTGGACATCTACACCATCATATTCCTGGCGCTGGCCGTCTTCATCTTCTTGCGGCTGCGTAGCGTGCTGGGGCAGCGCACCGGCAACGAGCGGCCGCCGTTCGATCGCACCGCCGCCCGCAACGCGCTCGGAGGCGCCCAGGACAACAACGTCGTGACCATGCCGGGCAAGGTGATCGACCAGGCCCCGCTGGCGCCGACGGCCGAGCCGACCGCGCCGGCCGATCGCTGGAAGGGGCTGACCGAGCCGGGCACGCCGCTGGCGCAGGGTCTCGATGCTATCGTCGAGAAGGATTCCAGCTTCGACCCGCGCCATTTCCTCTCGGGCGCGCGCGGCGCCTACGAGATGATCGTGCTGGCCTTCGCCAATGGCGACCGCCGCGCGCTGCGCGATCTGTTGTCGTCGGACGTCTATGACAGCTTCGACGCCGCGATCAAGGAACGCGAGAAGAACGAGCAGAAGACCGAGACGCGGTTCGTGTCGATCGACAAGGCCGAGCTCGTCGGCGCCGAGTTGCGCGATCGCAGTGCGCAGCTCACCGTGCGCTTCGTCTCGCAGATGATCTCGGCCACCCGCGACAAGGCCGGCAACATCGTCGACGGCAGCGCCGACACGGTCGCCGATATCACCGATATCTGGACTTTCGCCCGCGACACCTCCTCTCGCGATCCGAACTGGAAGCTGGTTGGCACCGGAAGCGCGAATTAAGATCTTCCTGAAGAACGGCGCGACGGCGCTTTGCGCAGCCGCCGTCGCGCTGTCGTCGTTTTCGCTCGGTGCCGAGGCGGCGCGGCGTCACCATCGCAGCCACCACCATCTGCCGCGAACGCCTGCCGCTCCGCCGCGGGCCTTGCCCTATCCGCAGCTCACCCTGCCGTTCGAAATTCCCGGCGCGCAATATCTGCCGCTGGCCTGGGCGGACGTGAAGGGGTGGGGCGACGACAATCATCTCGCCGCGTACAAGACCTTTCGCGCCAGCTGCAAGCCGATCAATGCGCAGAACGGCGAAGCCAAGGCCGAGCCCAAAGCTTTGGGCACATCGCTGGGTGAGCCCTGCCGCGTCGCTAAAACGCTCGATCTCGCCGACGACGGCAAAGCGAAGACCTTCTTCGAGGAGAATTTCACGCCGCTGCGGATCTCGCGGCTCGGCGAGCCCGAAGGCTTCGTCACCGGCTATTACGAGCCGGTGCTGGAGGGGTCTCGCACGCAGTCCGATGTCTACAACGTGCCGGTCTATCGCCGTCCCTCGAACTTGTTTGTGCGCGGCTACAAGCAGGATGCGCTCAGCCTGCCCAACAAGGGCCCGGTCTATCGCAAGATCGGCCGCCGCAAGCTGGTGCCCTATTACGACCGCGGCGAGATCGAGGACGGCAAGATCGCCGGCCGGGGGCTCGAGATCGCCTGGCTGAAGGATCCGACCGATCTGTTGTTCGCGCAGATCCAGGGCTCGGCCCGCATCAAGTTCGACGACGGCAGCTCGGTTCGACTCAATTACGACGCCTATAACGGCTATCCCTACACGGCGGTCGGTCGCATCCTGATCGAGCGCGGCATCATCCCGAGAGAGGAGATGTCGATGCAGAAGATCAGGGAGTGGATGGCGCAGAACCCCGACGGCGCCAAGGAGCTGCGCCGCGCGAACCGCGCCTACATCTTCTTCCGCGAGGTCAACCTCTCCGACAAGGAGGAGGCAGTCGGCGCGCAAGGCATTCCCTTGACCGCGGGGCGCTCCATCGCCGTCGACAAATCGCTGCATGTCTACGGCACGCCGTTCTTCATCGAGGGCGAGCTTCCGATCGAGTCAGAACGCGCCAAGACGCCGTTCCGCCGGCTGATGATCGCGCAGGACACCGGCTCTGCCATCATCGGGCCAGCACGGGCCGATCTGTTTTTCGGCGCCGGCGCGGATGCCGGCCGTGTCTCCGGCCGGCTGCGCCACCCCATGCAATTCGTGATGCTGGTGCCGAAGAGCCTCGATCCCGCCCCGCGCGCCGCGAAGCTGCCAATCCCGGACCCAAGGCCCGCCGAGAAGATCGCAAAGCTGTTTCCGCAGACCGATCCGGCAAAGACCGGCACGCCCGTCGCCGCGGCGGCGCAAGGCAAGACCGAAACAGTCGCCGTCGCCGGCCCGGTTCCGCTGCCGGTGCCGCGTCCCGCGATCGAGCCTGCCCCTGAGCCGCGCCGTCCGGCAAAGAATCGTCCTCATCGCCCGCAATGAAACGGCCGTCCCGTCCGCCCGTGCTGGAGCCTCGCCCCTCGCCGCGCCGTCGCGCGCTGAGCGAGGAGGAGCGCGAGCTGTGGGATCTCGTCGCAAAGCATGTCAAGCCGCTGCGGAAGCATCGCGCGGCCAAGGCGCATGCTACCCCGCGCGCCGAATCTTCGCCCGGGTCCCAGGTGACGAGGACTTCGCCACCGTCAAGGCCGGTTGCCGCTGCACCGGCGCCGCGCGCTGCAAAGCCGTCGATTCCGCCGCTAGCGCCGCTCGGCAAGCGCGAGCGAACCAAGCTGTCGCGCGGCCGCAGCGAGATCGAGGCACGGCTCGATCTGCACGGCATGACCCAGATGCGCGCCCATCGCGCGCTGGCCGGCTTCCTGCACCGCGCCCATCAGGACGGCCTCACCTTCGTGCTCGTCATCACCGGCAAGGGACGCAGTGGCGGCGAAAGCGGCGTGCTCCGCCGCCAAGTGCCGGAATGGCTCAGCCTGCCGGAATTCCGCGCCTTCGTGGTCGGCTTCGAGGAAGCCGCGATCGGCCACGGCGGCGAGGGGGCGCTGTATGTGCGGATCAGGCGGGCGAGAGGGTAATGGCACTACATCTCTCCCACAAAGCTTGCGGGAGAGGGAGCGCACCTCCGATGCCGCCTAAGCAGAGCGCTAAAACGGCCGGATGATTCCGACGCGCGGGATCAGCGTGAGGATCAAACCGAAGATATTTGTCTTCCGATCCTCCGCCGGGATCAGCGCTGTCTCCCGTGCGGCCGGAAGCACCTTCACCGCGTGAAGGATCAGGAACATGCAGACCGCCCAGTTCGAGATCCAGCGTGAATAGTCGAACACCATCGCGAACATCACGAGATAGGCGACACTGATGCCGACCAGTGCTGCGATGACGAGCCGCTTGTGCAGATCGCTGGCGAGCGCGCCGATCAGGCTGGCAAAGAAGCGCCACAGCGGCGCGTGCAGCCAGATCAGAGCTGCGAACACGGGCACGCCGAGGATGTTGTGCGGCAGGCGGCCCCAGGTGTCGGCAACCTCCTTCGCCAGCGGCTGGTACCAGATGTAGGCGAATTGCAAGAGGTCGATGCGCGCAGGATCGGCCATCCGGCTTTTGAGATAGGCGACGAAGTCCGCTTCGGGGACCGGCATCGTTCCCAGAAACTGCGCGGCGAAGAACAGCGCGGAGACAATGGCGAGAGCGACCCCGCCGAAGACAACATTGCTGCGGTCACAACCGTAAGCAAGGTAATGCCGGATCACGACGATGGTGATGATCGTCGGCACGTACATCAAGAGATGAATGTGGTGGATCAGCACGAGAACGATCGAGAACAGCGCAGCCATGGCCACGAAGACCAGCGAGCCCGCCGGCATCAGCAGCAGGATGATCGCCAGCGCGCAGCCATAGATGTCGAAATGGCCGAGCGTGTGCATGAAGTTCTTGAGGAAGAACGGCGAGCCCGCGGTGAAGACGAACAGCGGCAGCGTTCTCGCCGAAAAACCGAACGTCTTCTGGAACAGCCTGGCATAGAGGCCCAGCGTTGCAAGCCACGTCGCCCCGCCCAGCGCGAACACCAGCCATACCGGCACCTTGTCGGTGAACAGCGCGACGATTGCCCCGATCAGCGCGCGCTTGATGAAGCCGAAATGATAGTCGACCAGGAGATGGATGTAGGGGACGTAGGGCGGCAGCTGGATCTTGTGAATGAGCACGCCGACGATGACCGCCGCGTTGATCGCGAGCAGGAGCCGCCAGGGATTTTGCAGGATGCGTACGGTCACGCCGCATCAATAGCGTGACCGCTCCGAATCACAAAATGAAGCGGCTCAGATCCGCATTCTTGGCGAGGTCGCCGATGTGCTTTTGCACGTAATCCGCATCGAGCCGGACCGTCTCGCCGTTGCGGTCGGGGGCGGTGAAGGAGATCTCGTCCAGCACCCGCTCCATCACGGTCTGCAGCCGCCGGGCGCCGATGTTCTCGACCGTTGAATTGACGGCAACCGCAATGTCGGCCAGCGCATCGATGGCGCTGTCGGTGATGTCGAGTGTCACGCCTTCGGTCTGCATCAGGGCGACATATTGCTTGATCAGCGAGGCCTCGGGCTCGGTCAGGATGCGGCGCATGTCGTCACGGGTCAGAGCCTGCAATTCGACCCGGATCGGCAGGCGGCCCTGCAATTCCGGCAACAGGTCGGACGGCTTGGCGACATGGAAGGCGCCGGAGGCGATGAAGAGGATGTGGTCGGTCTTGACCGCGCCGTGCTTGGTCGAGACCGTGGTGCCCTCGATCAGCGGCAGGAGATCGCGCTGGACGCCCTCGCGCGAGACGTCGCCGCCGACGCGGCCGTCGCGGGCGCAGATCTTGTCGATCTCGTCCAGGAACACGATGCCGTTGTTCTCAACCGCGCTGATCGCCTCCAGCGTCAGCTGCTCGGTGTCCAAGAGCTTGTCGGATTCCTCGTTGACGAGGATCTCGTGCGAGCTCTCCACTGTCAGACGGCGAGTCTTGCTGCGGCCGCCGAGCTTGCCAAAGATGTCGCCGAGCGAGATCGCGCCCATCTGAGCGCCCGGCATGCCCGGGATCTCGAACATCGGCATGCCGCCGCCCGACGACTGCGTCTCGATCTCGATTTCCTTGTCGTTCAGTTCGCCGGCGCGCAGTTTCTTGCGGAAGGATTCCCGTGTCGCCGAGCTCGCATTGGCGCCGACCAGCGCATCCAGCACGCGCTCCTCGGCGGCAAGCTGGGCGCGCGCCTGCACGTCCTTGCGCTTTCGCTCGCGCACCTGCGCGATTGCGACCTCGACGAGATCGCGGATGATCTGCTCGACGTCGCGGCCGACATAGCCGACCTCGGTGAACTTGGTCGCTTCGACCTTCAGGAACGGCGCATTCGCGAGCTTGGCGAGCCGCCGCGCGATTTCCGTCTTGCCGACGCCGGTGGGGCCGATCATCAGGATGTTCTTCGGCAGCACCTCCTCGCGCAAGGAGCCGGTGAGCTGCTGCCGGCGCCAGCGGTTGCGCAGCGCGATCGATACGGCGCGCTTGGCGTCGCCCTGGCCGACGATGAAACGGTCGAGTTCGGAAACGATTTCGCGGGGGGAGAAGTCTGTCATGTCTGATTAGCTAGGGCGGGAGACGGCCAAGGACAAGCCGCATTTTGGCTCAGATGATCGGCGGGCCGGATTGCCATTGCTTCACGGCCTCGATCGGATGGATCAGCATCAGGATATTGAGCGTCAGATTGTCGCGAATGTGGAGCGCCAGCACGATCTCGAAGGCGATGCCCAGCAGCACGGTCGTGGTGACAGGCAGCGCGCGTGCGGCCAGGAACCCCAAGATCATGGCCAGATTGTCCGAGACCGAATTGAGGATGCTGTCGCCGTAATAATCCAGCGAGATCGTGCCGGCGCGGTAGCGCTCGATGATGAAGGGCGAGTTCTCGACGATCTCCCAGGCGCCTTCGATCAGCATGGCGATGATCAGCCGTGCGGGCCAGGAGAGAGGCAGCAAGGGTAACCGCGCAAACAAAAGCCAAGTCAGGCCGTAGAACAGGAAGCCGTGCAGGACGTGTGAGAACGTGTACCAGTCTGCAATCTGCTGAGAATTCTCCGAGCTGTTCACCACGCCGTGCCACAGCTTGATGGTGCCGCAGGCGCAGATCGGCACCCGCCCCATCGCCAGCAGGATCGCGGCCTGCAGCGCCAGCAGCAACAGCGCGATGCCGGCCCAGGCGAGCGGCGGGAAGGTGGTCTTGGCGGCGGGAGTTGCGGCGAGCGTCATGTGTCTCGGATCATCAGGAGTGCGGGACCGTCGGGCGTGACGATCTCGTGCTGCGGCACGAAGCCAGCTTTCTCATAGGCACGAATCGCGCGCGCATTGGAAGGACTCGGGTCTATCACGATGCGCGGCACACCGCGCGCGAAGAGCTGGTCGATGAAGGCGCGGATGAAAGCGGAGCCGTGGCCGCATCCGAGCATGTCAGCCTCGCCGATGAACTGATCGAGGCCGCGAGTGCCCCCGGGCTGCGGGCCGAAGCTGACATGCCAATCGCCGAGCCGGTAGCACTGCAGGTAGGCGAAAGGCCGGCCGTCAAGGCTGACGATGAACTGCGCCAGGTCGGGATGATCGAGGTCGCCGCCGACGAATTCCAGCGTCTCCGGATCATGCCACCACTCGGCGACATGCGGTGCGGCGAGCCAGCGCCGGATCAGCGGCATGTCGGCCGCGGTCATGGGGCGGAAGGTGTAGCTTTGCGTCATCTAGCGCCCACAGCGGTGCTGCTCTCCCTCTCCCGCTTGCGGGAGAGGGTGTTTCCGCAATGGGCCAATCCCCCAGAGGGAAGAGCCCCCCACCCGGCGCTTCGCGCCGACCTCCCCCGCAAGCGGGAGAGGTTGCACCGACCGTGCGGAGAGGCACTCGGACAAATGACCCCTCCGCCCTACCCCGTAGCCAGGCTCTCGATCGTCAGATTCCGGTTGGTGTAGACGCAGATGTCCGCGGCGATGTCCAGCGAGCGGCGGACGATGGTCTCGGCGTCCTTGTCGGTGTCGAGCAGGGCCCGGGCCGCCGCCAGCGCGTAATTGCCGCCGGAGCCGATCGCCATCACGCCGGCCTCGGGTTCGAGCACGTCGCCGGTGCCTGTCAGCACCAGGGAGACGTCCCTGTCAGCCACGATCATCATGGCCTCCAGCCGCCGCAAATAGCGGTCGGTGCGCCAGTCCTTGGCGAGCTCCACCGCCGCCCGGGTCAGCTGCCCCGGATATTGCTCGAGCTTGGATTCGAGCCGCTCGAACAGCGTGAAGGCGTCAGCCGTGGCGCCGGCAAAGCCGCCGATCACGTCGCCCTTGCCAAGCTTGCGGACCTTCTTGGCATTGGACTTGATTACGGTCTGGCCGATCGAGACCTGGCCGTCGCCGCCGACCACCACCTTGCCGCCCTTGCGGACCGTTAGAATCGTGGTGCCGTGCCAGCCCGGCGAGCTGTTCTGGGAGTCCTGCATGAATACCTCACTGTCCGGCCTGATTTAGGCGGTCGGGACGAAGGGCACAACGGGCCGTTCCGGGCCGAATTTCGCTCACCATAGGCAGAAGTAGAGGTCCGGCCGGCCGTTCCCGCAGTAGCGAAGGTGTCATTTGGCTGTTAAGAGACTGGCGTTTTCGGCTCCCTAGCTAGGATGAAAGCCAGCTTTCAATGCGCACCGCGACGATCAAGCGCAAGACCAAGGAAACCGACATCGAGGTCTCCGTGAACCTCGATGGCACCGGCGTGGCCAATATCGCGACCGGCATCGGCTTTTTCGACCATATGCTCGATCTCCTCGCCCGCCATTCCCGCATCGACCTCACGGTCAAGGCGGTGGGCGATCTGCACATTGATTATCACCATACCACCGAGGACACCGGCATCGCGCTTGGCCAGGCGGTCAAGCAGGCGCTCGGCAACATGGCGGGTATCACCCGCTACGCCGGCGTGCACATGCCCATGGACGAGACGCTGACGCGCGTGGTGATCGACATCTCGGGCCGCCCGTTCCTGGTGTTCAAGGCCGACTTCCCCCGGCACAAGATCGGCGAGTTCGACACCGAGCTGGTGCGCGAGTGGTTCCAGGCTTTTGCCATCAACGCCGGCGTGACTCTCCACGTCGAGACCCTATATGGCGATAACAGCCATCATATCGCCGAGTCCTGCTTCAAGGGTCTGGCGCGGGCGCTCCGCGCGGCCGTGGCGATCGATCCGAAGGCGGCGGGCGAGATCCCCTCCACCAAGGGCTCGCTCGGCGGCTGACATCTTCCGTCTTGCGGCGAACGCTGCTGGCGGCATCACTGAATTTCAAGAACGGGGCATCACCATGCCTGTCTACACAGTTCACGCTCCCTCACCCGCAGGAGCCGACCCGCGCGCGACCGACAGGTTCGTGTTCGTGCGCGACGGCTTCCATTTCTGGGCGATGATCTTCGGTCCGTTCTGGCTGTTGTGGAATCGGCTGTGGCTGGCGCTGATCGGCTATCTGATCTTCCTGGTCGCGTTCAACGCGGGGCTGTCGAGCCTCGGCGTCGGGCGCTCCTCGATCTTCTTCGCCGATTGCATCGTCGCGCTGCTGATGGGCCTCGAAGCCTCGAGCCTGCGCCGCTGGACCTTGTCGCGCGGCAAATGGCGCCAGCTCGACATCGTCGTCGCCGACGACAGCGATACTGCGGAGCGCCGCTTCTTCGAGCGCTGGAGCCAGAAGCAGAACGGCAGCGCTGGCGATCAATGGGCCGTCGATCGCGGCGGCCCGCCGCCGACCCGCAATGTGCCGGGTCAGCCATTCTCGAACCCGCCGCCGCTTCCGGCCGGCGGCATCATTGGGTTGTTTCCAGAACCGGGAGGATCAAGGTGAGCGTCGCCATCATCGATTACGGTTCCGGCAATCTGCATTCCGCCGCGAAAGCCTTCGAGCGCGCCGCGCGCAGCCTGGAGAGCCCGCAAAAGGTCTTTGTTACCAGCGATCCGGACCAGGCTTACGAGGCTGACCGCCTGGTGCTGCCCGGCGTCGGCGCCTTTGCCGATTGCCGGCGCGGGCTCGATGCCGTCAACGGCATGGTCGAGGCCATCACCGAAGCGGTGCGCGTCAAGGCGAGGCCGTTCTTCGGCATCTGCGTCGGCATGCAGCTGATGGCGAGCCGCGGCAAGGAGCATGTCGTCACCGAAGGCCTGAACTGGATCGGCGGCGACGTCGAGAAGATCACGCCGCGCGATGAAAGCCTGAAGATCCCGCACATGGGCTGGAATACGCTGGACCTGCTGCAGGAGCATCCGGTGCTGAACAAGCTGCCGCTCGGTCCCAAGGGCCAGCACGCTTATTTCGTGCACTCCTACCATCTCAACGCCGCCAGCGAGGCGGACGTGCTTGCGCGCGCCGATTACGGGGGGCCCGTCACCGCGATCGTCGGCAAGGACACCGCCATCGGCACGCAATTCCACCCCGAGAAGAGCCAGCGCTTCGGGCTGGCCCTGATCTCGAATTTCTTGCGATGGAAACCGTGATTCTCTTTCCCGCGATCGACCTCAAGAACGGCCAGTGCGTGCGCCTCGAGCAAGGCGACATGGCGCGCGCGACCGTGTTCAATCTCAATCCGGCCGCACAGGCGCAGAGCTTTGCCGCGCAGGGCTTTGAATATCTCCACGTCGTCGACCTCGACGGCGCCTTCGCCGGCAAGCCTGTGAATGCCGGGGCCGTCGAGGCGATGCTGAAGACGATCAAGATTCCGGTGCAGCTCGGCGGCGGCATTCGCGATCTCGCGACCGTCGAAGCCTGGCTCGACAAGGGCATCACCCGCGTCATCATCGGCACCGCCGCGGTGCGCGATCCCGAGCTGGTGAAGTCCGCCGCGAAGACATTCCCCGGCCGCGTCGCGGTCGGGCTCGACGCGCGCGACGGCAAGGTCGCGGTCGAGGGCTGGGCCGAGACGTCGCAGGTCACGGTGCTCGAGATCGCCAAGCGCTTCGAGGATGCCGGCGTTGCCGCCATCATCTTCACCGACATCGCGCGCGACGGCTTGCTCAAGGGCTTGAACTTAGAGGCGACCATCGCGCTGGCCGATGCCATTTCGATTCCCGTGATCGCCTCCGGCGGCCTCGCCTCGATCGAGGACGTGAAAGCCATGCTGACGCCGCGCGCGAAGAAGCTCGCCGGCGCGATTGCCGGGCGCGCGCTCTATGACGGCCGGCTCGATCCCGCCGCCGCCCTCACCTTGATCCGCGACGCGCGCAGGAGCTGACCCATGTTCAAGGTGCGCGTGATCCCCTGCCTCGATGTCAAGGACGGCCGCGTCGTCAAGGGCGTCAACTTCGTCGATCTCAGGGATGCCGGCGATCCCGTCGAAGCCGCCATCGCCTATGACGCCGCCGGCGCCGACGAGCTCACCTTCCTCGACATCACCGCGACCCACGAGAACCGCGGCATCATGCTGGACGTGGTCCGGCGCACGGCGGAAGCCTGCTTCATGCCTGTCACCGTCGGCGGCGGCGTGCGCGAGGTCAACGACATCAAGACGCTGCTGCGCGCCGGCGCCGACAAGGTGTCGATCAACAGCGCCGCGGTGTCGCGGCGCGAATTCGTCAAGGAAGCCGCTGAAAAATTCGGCGAGCAGTGCGTGGTGGTCGCGATCGATGCCAAGCGCGTCAAGCGTCCGGGCGGCGACCGCTGGGAGATCTTCACCCATGGCGGGCGCAACTCGACCGGCATCGACGCGATCGAATACGCGCAGGAGGTGGTTTCGCTCGGCGCCGGTGAAATCCTGCTCACCTCGATGGACCGCGACGGCACAAGGCAGGGATTCGATATTCCGCTGACCCGCGCGATCGCCGACAGCGTTCCCGTTCCCGTGATCGCCTCGGGCGGCGTCGGCAATCTCGACCATCTCGTCGACGGTATCCGCGACGGGCACGCCACCGCGGTGCTGGCGGCTTCGATCTTCCATTTCGGGGAATTCACCATTCGTGAGGCCAAGGAGCACATGGCGCGGCGTGGGCTGCCGATGCGCCTGGATGCCTGACGACTCCGGTTCGTAACGATGCTAACATTGGCGGACGGGGATGGCCGCCGTGGCCAAATCTGTTGCCAAGCTTGCTTTCAAGCGTGTTTCCGAGTGAGTCCGATGCCGCGTTTCACGATCCATGATCTGGCCGAAACCATCGACGTCCGCGCAGCGTCCGGCGGCGAAGCATCCTATACCCGCAAGCTGCTCGACAAAGGCCCCGAGCATTGCGCCAAGAAGTTCGGCGAGGAAGCAGTCGAAACCGTAATCGCTGCAGTCGAAAACGATCGCGCGCATCTGATCGCTGAAAGTGCCGACCTGCTCTATCATTTCCTTGTGCTGCTGAAGGCGCGCGGCATAAAGCTGGAAGAGGTCGAGGCCGCGCTGGACAAGCGGACCTCGATGTCGGGGCTGGAAGAGAAGGCGTCGCGCAAGGGCGGCTAGGCAAGGGCGAATAGATCGCAACGGAAAGGCGGCGTCATGGATATCCGCGCACCCGAGCAGCAGTACAATCCCTACCGCGTTTATACGCGTGAGGAATGGGCGCGACTGCGCGACGATACGCCGATGACGCTCGAGCCGGGCGAGTTCGACCGGCTGCGTTCGCTGCACGATCGCCTCGACCTGCAGGAGGTCGAAGACATTTATCTGCCGCTGTCGCGCCTGTTGTCGATCTACGTCGATGCCATGCAGCGGCTGTATTACGCCGAGCGCCAGTTCCTCAACATCAGGGACCGCAAGGTGCCCTACATCATCGGCGTCGCCGGCTCGGTGGCGGTCGGGAAATCCACCACGGCACGCGTGCTCCAGGCCCTCTTGGCGCGCTGGTCGCCGCGGCCGAAAGTCGAGCTGATCACCACGGACGGATTTCTCTATCCCAATGCGGTGCTCGAGCGGCACGGCATCATGCAGAAGAAGGGTTTTCCGGAGAGCTACGATCTGCCGATGCTGCTCAACTTCCTCTCCGACATCAAGGCCGGCCGCCGCCACGTCCGTGCGCCGGTCTATTCGCATCTGACCTACGACATCGTGCCGAACCAATGGGCCGAGATCGACCAGCCCGACATCCTGATCGTCGAAGGCGTCAACGTGCTGCAGACCGGCAAGCTGCCGCGCGACGGCAAGGCGGTGCCGGTGGTTTCCGACTTCTTCGATTTCTCGGTCTATATCGACGCCGACGAGGCGGCGCTGCGGCAATGGTACATCAAGCGCTTCCTGGCGCTGCGCGACACCGCATTCACCAATCCAAAATCCTACTTCAACCGCTATGCTCTGTTGTCGGACGAGGAAGCCACCGCGACCGCGATCGCGATCTGGGAGCGTACCAACCTCGCCAATCTCGAGGACAACATCCTGCCGACCCGGCCCCGTGCGACGCTGATCCTCAAGAAGGGCGCCGACCACACGGTGGAGAGCGTGGCGCTCAGGCGGCTGTAATCGCCTTGGTGCCCGGGCCCTGCCCATTCGCGCAGAGTATCTTTTGATGCAGACCAACGATGGGTATTCCGCTATTCCTTGGAAAACGGCGGGGGCACACCATGGTTGATCGTCTCAGGAGCGCTGCGGAGCAGCTGGAAGCTCCGGTCTGCCCGGACTGCCATGTCGAGATGAAGTGGTTCCGCTCGGAATTGCTCACGGACGAGCCGACCCCGGTCATCGCGCATCTCTTCGTGTGCCCCCATTGCAAGCGCGCCGCGCAGGCAAATACCGTCTTCCGGGGAGGCCAGACGACGCCGGACAAGCTGTCTGCACCGCGCTTTATTGTCTCTGCTGCATGAGATTGCGCATCGGCCGGATCGCCCGCTCCAGGCCCGGCATGACGATCATTTCGGGGCCCCCTGTTTCGACTTCGAGACGACGAAGATGTGCCACGTCGTCAGAAACATTGCAGCGACGAGCGGGCCGATCACGAACCCGTTCGCTCCGAACGTCGCAAGGCCGCCCAGCGTGGCGAGCAGCACGATATAGCTCGGCATCTGGATCGACTGGCCGACCAGGATCGGGCGGAGAAAATTGTCCGCAAGGCCGATCACGAAGGTGCCGAAAGCGAGCAGGATGAGTCCCTTCGTGACCGAACCTGCCACAAGCAGGTAAAGCGCAACCGGAACCCAGACCAGCGCGGAGCCGAGCACCGGCAGCAGCGAGAGCAGCGCCATCAGCGCGCCCGCCAGCAGCGGCGCGGTGAGGCCGAGCAGCCAGAAGATGAGCCCGCCGAGTGCTCCCTGTATCAACGCGACGAGAACGATCCCCTTGATCGTTCCACGAACCGCCAGGGTGAAGACATCGAGAATTTCCGCGGTATGGTTCGGGCTCAGCGGGAGCGCCTCGCGAATGCGGGCATTGAGCTCGTCACCGTCGCGCAGCAGGAAGAACAGCAGGTACAGCATCACGAGCAGGCTTGCGACGAACTCCAGCGTCACCTGACCGATGTTGATCGCATGCCCGGCCAGCTGTTGTCCGGCAGGGACGACCAGACCCGACAGGCGTTCCCTCAGGGCCGAAAAATCGATGCCGGCCAGGCGGTCTCCGAGCGACACAGCCCAGGCGGGCAGCGCGGATTTCAGCTGCTGCAGGGGATGAGAGAGGCTGATCTCCCCGCTCTGAACGCGCTGATACAGCTCCCCGCCCTGGTCGATCAGCGACGCGATGATGACCGCCACGGGGATCAGGACCATGACGACCACCACGATGACGGTGACGAGGGCGGCAAGGTTGTGCTTTTCGGGCACGGATCTCAGCACCCGCCGATAGAACGGGGCGAAGATGATGGCCAGCAGCGTGGCCCACAACACGGCACCGGAGAACGGCCAAAGCACCCAGACGAACGCGACGGAGATCGCGCCAAGCAGGATGAGGAATGAACGGTTCTCCGATGTTCTCACGTGTTCGCCAGCTCTTCGCTCGTTCGCCAGATGATGTCCGTAGCACAACATCGTGGCGGAGCGGCAGGTCCTCACCTGCCCGCTTTCGCGATCCAATCCGCAAGCGTGATGCGCCCTGCGAAGGTGGCGGGGCCCGAGCTGCCGGCCTTGTAGACGAAGGCCTCGCCTTCCCCGACGTTGCCGGCGTCCTTGCCGAAGGCGTCGGCGATGTTGGTCTTGTGGGTGACCAGGACCGTGTTGGTGCCGGCCTGCGGCGGCGCATCGACGAGCTGACGCACGGCCTGCCCGGCCTTGGCATTGGCGCCGGTCGGGTTTGCCATTCCCGATGCGCTGGCGTTGCTGCTGTCGGTCAGGGCATCGACCGGCTTGACCTCACGGCCGGAGATCAGCTTGCCGGCCTCGACCGCGCGGTTCAGGCGGCTGGTGTAGACGTCGCCGATGGGGATCGCGAGGTCCTTGATTGCCGTCCCGAGCTGGCGCGCCGCGTCCCTGCCCTTCTCGCTGAGCTGACGCTGGGCGCTCATGTCGTCGAATTTGAAGGGATAGACATCCTTCTGGCTGTCGTCAGTCGCGGTGTGCCGGAAGATCAGGACGTAGCCGCCCTGCTTGAGCGACGAGATGAGGTCCGGTGTGTCGGCGGCTGCGTGGCGGGAGATTCCAGCCAGGAGAACAATCAGGGCGAGGCGGCAAAGCACGTTCATGCGCAAATCCTTTGGTTGCAAAATGCCCCCGGTGGGATCGTGACGCGCAACGCGCTCAATTTCAATTGCGATCGTCAGACGAGATCAGGTTCCCGTGAGATCCGGAACCGTCTGGTGCCGGGATGCGGCGAGGCCCGCCAGAGCCTCCTCGAGTTTCTCACGGTCGACCGGCTTGATCAGAAATCCGTTCATGCCTGCCTCGAAGCAGGCATAACGATCCTCCACCAGCGTGTTGGCGGTGAGCGCCAGGATCGGCGTCTGGGAATCGCCCAGCGCGGCCTCGTGCGCGCGGATGCGCTTTGTCGCCTCGATGCCGTCGAGCTGCGGCATCTGGATGTCCATCAGCAAGAGATCGTAGGGCGTGCCGGCCGATGACGCGGCGAGCCAGGATTCCAGCGCGGCCTCGCCATGGACGGCAATGACGACGCGATGGCCGAGCTTGGTCAGCAGCGAGCGCATCAGCAAGGCGTTGATTTCGTTGTCCTCGGCGACGAGAATCGACAGGCCTTTCGCCGGCGCGGGGCCGGCGGAGGCCGGCGGCGGCTCCGGCGCGAGATCGGGCGAGGCGACCTCCGGCGTCAGGGCAAGGCGTGCGGCGAGCGAGGCCGCGCGCAGCGGCTTCACCAGAAAGCCGGTGAAAGCCGGCGACAGCTTCTCGTGGCGCGAGCTCGACGTCAGCAGAACGAGGCGCTGCAAGGCATGCGCGCGGGCGGCCTCACCGAGCTGATCGGCCGCGGCTGGGCCGATCGCCCGATCGATCAGCACCGTGTGCCAGGAGCGTTCCGGCAGCAATGCTTCGGCGACCGCCGCATCTGCAACCAGGCAGGTCTGGCCGCCCCAGCGTTCGAGGCGCCGCGCGATGAGCGAGGCTTCGATGCCGTCGGCGACGAGGAGCATCGACTTGCCGGTGAGGTCGGGACTCGGAAATGCGGTCTGCCCAGCGCCGCCTTGCGACGGCGGAAGCGGCACCGCGACCTCGAAGGTCGAGCCCTTGCCCGGCTCGCTCGTGAGCGTGATCCGGCCGCCCATGCGCTTGACGATGCGCTCGCTGATGGCGAGGCCAAGTCCGGTGCCGCCATAGGTGCGGGCGACGCGCTCGTCGGCCTGCTCGAATTCGCGGAAGATGCGCTGCTGGGCTTCGGCTGCGATGCCGATGCCGGTGTCGCGAACCAGGAAGCTGATTTCGGTCGGCCAGATGCCGGGCTCGACGATCAGTGCCACGCCGCCGCTGCTCGTGAACTTGATGGCGTTGCCGGCGAGATTGAGCAGCACCTGGCGCAGCCGTGCGGCGTCGCCGACCACTTCGAGCGGCAGGCGCTCGTCGACATAGGCGGCGATCTCGAGCGACTTCGCCTGCGCGCGGGGCGCGAGCAGCTCGGTGATCTCCTCGACCAGGGTCGAGAGCGCGAAGGGACGTTGATCGAGGTCGAGTTTGCCGGCCTCGATCTTGGAATAGTCGAGCAGCTCCTCGATTAGCGCCATCAAGGCTTCGCCCGAGGTCTTCACCGCCCTGGCATAGGTCGCCTGCTCCGGCGTCAGATCGGTGTCGAGCAACAGGCCGCCCATACCGATGATGCCGTTCAGGGGGGTGCGGATCTCGTGCGAGGCCATCGCCAGGAAGCGCGACTTGGCGCGGTTGGCGGCGTCGGCCTGGTCGCGCGCGTCGGACAATGCGCGCTCGGTCTCGGTGCGGTCGGTGACGTCGCGTCCGACGCTCTGCAACTCGGCGGGCTGGCCGGCATCGAGGCGGACATAGCCCTCGCGCCAGGCGATCCAGCGCGCGCCGAGCGGGGTTGCGATCTTCTGGTCGTGGATGCGCGTGCCGCTGCTCTCGCGGGCACTGTCGCCCTGCTCCAGCACGTCGAAATCGAATCGCGTGCCGACCAGCGCGCTGCGCGCCTGTCCCGCGAGCGCGCAATAGGCCTCGTTGGCAAAGGTGATGCGGCCGTCGGTAGCGCGCAGCACGATGAGGTCGCCCTGCTGCTCGAACAGGCTGCGGGCGCGCTCTTCCGCTTCCTTCAGCTCCCAATTGCGGTCGATCAAGGCTTCGTTGTGGGCGGCGAGCGTCCGCAGCCGCTTATTGACGAAGCGCAGACGCATGCTCAGCGTCGCAAGGCCGAGGCAGGCGAGCGCGAACAGGAAGCTGGCGCCGATCGCAAAGGTGTGGGGATCGTAGCCGGAATTGTCGGACCGGCTGCCGGAGACGAAACCATAGGCGCCGCCGAACGTCGCCGAGAAGATCATGAAGGAGCGGATCGCGAAAGCGAGCCTCGGATGCCGTCGCCTGAAACGACGCATGCGCACCTTGATCCGGAACGTCCGACCCATCGCAACCGACCCTTGCCTGAAACCCCGCCGCCGCGTGCGACGATGGCCCGCCGACCTTGCGAACAAATTGCGGCGGTGGCGCCGCCTCCGAACAGGGTTGACGAGACGTTAACGGGTCAGAGCATGATCCGGACCGAAGGGCCGCGTTAGCGAAAGTGTGCAGCGGTTTTCCTTCGCGACAAACGCGGAACGCGTTTGCGCGGAGATCATGCTCAAACACAAAGCTCTAAAGCGATGCCGCCTGGAAGCGGCCATGGCGGCCGCGGGCGCCGACGATCAGCGCCGCCGCCTCGCGCGGCGAGAACGTCTTTGAGCGCACATAGATGCGGTAATCCGCCGGTCCTTCGCTGGAGAGATAGACCACCTGGCCGCCGTCGACCGGCTGCGCGGCGATCGAGACGAGACGCGTCGAAGGGCTGGCCTGGCAGGTGTCAGGCTCGGAGCCGAGGCCGTCGTCGACCACGGCAAAATCCGCGGCGTCGGCATCCTCGGTGATCTGAACCCGCACCGTTGCCCGCGCGGGATCGTCGGTGAAGGCGACATGCACACCGGCGGTCCAGAACAGCGAGGTGAGCTCGACCGATGTGTCGCCCAGCGCGATGCAGGGATGCGACACCGATCCGATCTCGGCGCGGGCGAACACCGCAGCCGCCAACAGGGGAACAGCCGAGGCCAGGAACTTGAAACGCAACATGACGCTCTACTCGCTAGGCCCCGGGAACTCACAACCGAAACGCGTCGGGCCTTATGGTTTGCAGAGCGTAAAGGAAAGTCGTTACCGCCGGGTTGATGCGCGGAATGATCAAGCCAGCTGGCGCACATCCTCCGCGAGTGCGCGGTACGACAGCGCTTCGGCGAGGTGCAGCCGGCCGATCTTGTCGGCATGGTCGAGGTCGGCCAGCGTGCGCGCCACCCGCAGCACGCGGTGATAGCCGCGCGCCGACAGGCGCATGGTCTCCGCGGCGTCGCGCAGCAGTTTTTGGCCCTGCGCGTCCGGCTTTGCGATCTCCTCCAGCACGGAGGCGGGGGCTTCAGCATTGGTGCGGACATGGGGCAGGCCTGCATCCGCATAGCGCGCCAGCTGGATGTCGCGCGCCGCCGCCACGCGGGCAGCGACCTCGGCCGATCCTTCCGACGGCGGCGGCAGGATCAGGTCGGCGGCCGTCACCGCCGGCACCTCGATGCGCAGATCGATGCGGTCCATCAGCGGACCGGAGATGCGCGCCTGGTAATCGCCGGTGCAGCGGTCGATGCGGCCGCGCTTGCAGGCATAGCCGGGCTCAAACGCATTGCCGCAGCGGCAGGGATTCATCGCCGCGACCAGCATGAAGCGGGCAGGGTAGGTGACGCGATGATTGGCGCGCGACACCGCGACCTCGCCGTTCTCCAGCGGCTGGCGCAGCGAATCCAGCACGCGCGGATCGAACTCCGGCAATTCGTCGAGGAACAGCACGCCCTGATGTGCCAGCGAGATCTCGCCGGGCTTGGCGCGCGCGCCGCCGCCGGTGAGCGCGGCCATGCTGGCGGAATGGTGCGGCGAGCGGAACGGGCGCCGCGCCGTCAGCGCGCCGCCTTCGATCTCGCCGGCGACCGAGGCGATCATCGAGACCTCGAGCAGCTCGCTCGGCGACAGCGGCGGCAGGATCGAGGGCAGGCGCGCGGCCAGCATCGATTTGCCGGCGCCCGGCGCGCCGATCATGAGCAGGTGGTGCCCGCCGGCGGCCGCGATCTCCAGCGCGCGCTTGGCGCTTTCCTGGCCCTTGATGTCGCGCAGGTCGAGCGGCGAGACGGCGGCCTCGTGCACCTTCGGCGTCGGCCGCGACAGCACCTGCGTGCCCTTGAAATGGTTGGCGATCTGGATCAGCGAGTGTGCGGCAATGATCTGGATGTCCGGGCTCGCCCATGCCGCTTCGGAGCCGCAGGACGCCGGGCAGATCAGACCTTCCTCGCGCATATTGGCGCCGATCGCGGCGGGAAGGACGCCGGCCACCGGCGCGATCGAGCCGTCGAGGCCGAGCTCGCCGAGCACGGTGAAGCCGGTCAGCGCATCCGGCGGGATGGCGCCGATCGCGGCCATCAGCCCGAGCGCGATCGGCAGGTCGTAATGGCTGCCCTCCTTCGGGAGGTCGGCCGGGGCCAGATTGACGATGATCCGCCGCGCCGGCAGCGCCAGCCCCGAGGCGATCAGCGCCGAGCGCACCCGCTCGCGCGCCTCCGACACCGCCTTGTCCGGCAGGCCGACGATGGCAAAGGCCGGCAGGCCGGGCGCGACCTGCACCTGCACGTCGACCGCGCGGGCCTCGATCCCCTCAAAGGCGACGGTAGAAACCCGCTGAACCATGCCGAACCAGCCTGCCCTTTGCTGCAATTAGGGGTAGCAGAGCGCGGCCGTTTCCGCAAGAACAATACGGGAACAATCGCTTGGCGGCCGGTCAAATCCTAACCAATCGTAAACGCAGCCCAGACACTACGTCTCGAATGCCCCCTTCTCTCCTCAGCACATTCCAACGAATGTCCGCTACTCCTAGGGCTGCGGGATGGGCCGTGGTCTAACGGGTGAACAGTTCAAATGCTTGCAAATCGCCGGAGAAGCGAACGTCGGGTGTGCAGCCGTCTCGCCAAGATTCATTTTGGCGCGGGCTCGCTGCCGCGGGATTGCACGATCACGGACATTTCGGATGGCGGCGTGAAAGTGGTGGCGGAATTTCTGGAAGTGCCGCCGCAATTCACCATCATCTTCGCGCCTGATTATTCCCGCCAATGCCGCCTGCGCTGGCGCATCGGCTGCGAATTCGGCGCCGAGTTCGTCGACTGAACCTCAACAGGCGCGCCTCCTTAACGGGACTTTAGCGTTAATGGGTAAGCATCTCTGATCAGTTGCCGAGTGATCAGAGTATGCCCAAGCGTTCGTTCCTCGCCTTATCCCCGGCGGGATATCTGTGTTCCGCCGTCCTGATCCTCGCGCTCGGCGGCTGTCAGACGGCCGGCATCGACGACGTCACCGGTGCGCTCGGCGGCAAGCGGGAGTCCGCCGCCAAGCTTGACGGCAAGTCCGACAGCAAGGCCGACCCCACGCCGGAGATGGACGCACTTCGCGAGCGTTATCGCGCCAAGCCGAGCGATCCCGCCATTGCTCTCGAATACGGCAAGGCGCTGCGTGGCAGCGGCCAGCGCGCGCAGGCGGTCGCAGTGCTGGAGCAGGCCGTGCTCGCCCGTCCTGGCAACAAGGCGCTGCTCGCCGGCTACGGCCGCGCGCTCGCCGACAACGGCAATTTCCAGCAGGCCTTCGACGTCCTCGGCCGGGCGCATTCGCCCGAGGATCCCGATTGGCGCATCCTGTCGGCGCAGGGCGCTGTGCTCGACCAGCTCGGCCGCAACGAGGAAGCCCAGCAATATTACGCCGCGGCGTTGAAGATCGTGCCGAACGAGCCGACCGTGCTGTCCAATCTCGGCCTGTCCTACATGCTGCAGAATAATCTATCGAAGGCGGAACAGGTGCTCGGCCGCGCCCATCAGCGCAATCAGAACGATGCGCGGGTCCGCGCCAATCTGGCGCTCGTGCTGGGATTGCAGGGTCGCGAGGCCGAGGCCGAAATCCTCGTCAAGGCAGATCTGCCGCCGGACCAGGCCGCGGCCAAGGTCGCGGCGCTGAAGCAGCTGCTGGCGAAAAAGCAGCAGCGGGCGGACAGGTAGTCCGCCCTAGAGCATGATCCGGACCCGAAGGGCCGCGTCAGCGCAAAGTGTGAAGCGGTTTTCCCTCGCGACAAACGCGGAAGGCGTTTGCGCGGAGATCATGCTCAAATAAGCCGCGCCTACGACGCCTTGCGATGCGGGGCCGAGCTGCGTCCTGACTTGCCCTTCAGCTTCTTCAAAAGCGGCTCGAGCAGCGAGCGCTTCGGCTTCTTCACCTCGCCGCGGCCGGCGAGGCGGTTCGCCATATTCTGGAACAGAACGGTGGTGCGGTGGGTCCTGGAGACCTCCGCGATCATCTGGCCGTTATTGGCCGCGGTCGAGAACAGTTTCGAATCGAACGGGATCACCGCGATCGGCTGGCTCTCCATGGTCTTGGCGAAGGCCTTGACCTCGATCTCCGCACGCTTGTGCATGCCGACCTGGTTGAGGCAGTACAGCGGCGGCCGGTCGTTCGGTCGCGCCGCCTTCAGCACGCTCAGCATGTTCTTGGTGTTGCGTAGATTGGCGAGATCGGGCTCGGCCACGATCACGATGTCGTCGGCGTTCACCAGCGCGCGCCGGGTCCAGCCGGACCATTGATGGGGCACGTCGAGCACGATGCAGGGCGTCGTCATGCGCAGCGTGTCGAACACGGCATCGAAGGCTTCGGCACCGAAATCGTAGACGCGGTCGAGCGTGGCGGGCGCTGCCAGGAGGCTGAGGCGATCGGTGCATTTGGCGAGCAGGCGCTCCATCAGCGCCGTGTCCGGCCGGTCCTGCGACAGCACCGCGTTTGCGATGCCCTGCACCGGATCCTGGTTGTAGTCGAGGCCCGCGGTGCCGAAGGCGAGGTCGAGATCGATCACGACGGAATCGAGCGAGAGATCGCGGGCGATGGTCCAGGCCAGATTATGCGCGACGGTGGACGCGCCGACGCCGCCTTTGGCGCCGACCACGGCGATGACGCGGCCGGTGATGATGGCTTCCGAGGCCGAGAACAGGCTGCAGATCGAGCGGACCACGTCGATGGTTTCGACCGGGCCGACCACGTAGTCGTTGACGCCGCGGCGCACCAGCTCGCGATAGGGCGCGGTGTCGCTGGGGCTGCCGATCACGACCACGCGTGTGCCGGGATCGCAGACGCCGGCGAGGTCGTCCAGTCCTTCGAGGATGTCGCGCGTGCCGTCGGACTCGATGACGATCACGTTCGGCGTCGGCATCGATTCATAGGCTTCGATCGCCGCGGCGAGGCCGCCGTCCTTGGCGCTGAGATGGGCCTTGGCGAGCCGGCGATCCTGGCCAGCCGCCGTCACCGCCTTGAGCGTCTGCTCGGTCTCGCAGAAGGCTTGCACCGAAATGCGAGGAACCGGCGCGATGTGTTCCTCGGGGTGCTGCGGATCGTCCGCGTCTTCGTCGTCGATGCCTGTCATTTGGCGGTATCGCTGAGTTTGGCCTTGTCGGATTCGGGATAGGTGGTCGTCGTCGTCGTGCCCTTGCGATAGCGATCGAACGCGATGTCGCGCCGTGCGGTATAGGCGGGCGTCTCGGCGCGCGGTTGCTCGAGGTCAGCCGGGTTGTCGATCATCGCGGCGAGATTGCGCTGGCTGGCGCAGCCCAGATTGAAATAGGGGCGGTTCTCGGTGTAGCCGGGGTTGAGGATGTTGGGACCGACGTCTTCGGGCCACAGCCCGCAGGGGCCGGCGACCGCGGTGATCTTGGAATAGCTCAGGCGGATGGTGGGCAGCAGCCCGGGATCATCAGGGCGATAGGGCCGCTGGACGATGGCGCGCGACGGCACGCCGCCGGACATGAGCACCGAGCGGATCTCCTGATAGGTTGCGGCGGCCGCGCGCGAATTGGCGGTGTCGACCGGCACATCGACGACGACCGAGCCGGTGCCTTCGCGCATCCAGTCCCGCGCGATGCCCGCGACGTCCGAATGCTGCGCAGCCGAGAGGCCGCCTCTGCTCTTGCCGACGAAGATCACGATCGACTTCTTGCCTTCCTGCACCGCAATCGGATGGCGCTGGCGATAATCGGTCGGCACCGTCTGGGTGACGATCTCGGTGGTGTTGCAGGCGCCGAGCATGACGGAGAGGCCCGTCAGTGCCAGCGCGAGCCGCAAATTGCGACGTCGATCGGCTGATGTTGTCCTCATCCCCTGATCCCTCCTGCCCCTGCCTTGCCCGGTCCCCAAACCGTTCGTCTCAGTCGATGATGAAGCCGAAATCGCCCGGCGTGCCGGCCACCGGATCGACACGGCTCGCGATGCCGTAGAGGCGGTTGACCCGGCCGAGCAGCGCCCTCTGTGCGTCCGAGGCCGGCGCGAAGCCGTCGTCGGGCCGCGACAATTCCTTCTGGGCAACCGCGCGCACCACATAGGGCGTCACGATCACCATCAGCTCGGTCTCGTTGTTGACGAAGTCCTGGCTGCGGAACAGCGCGCCAATGATCGGCACCTGGTCGACACCAGGCAGTCCGTTGATCGCCTGCTTGGTCTGCTGCTGGATCAGGCCAGCCATCGCCATCGAGCCGCCCGAGGGAATTTCCAGGGTCGTTTCGGCGCGGCGGGTCTGGATCGATGGAATGGTGATCGAGTTGGTCGAGGACCCGGTCACGGCCTGCGTCAACGTGATCGAGTTGGTGTTCGACAGCTCCGAAACCTCGGTCATCACGCGCAGGCTGATGCGGCCTTCGCTGAGCACGACCGGGGTGAAGTTCAGGGAGATGCCGAACTTCTTGTAGGTGACCTGGGTGGTACAGACGTGAGTGACCGGATCGCAGGCGTAGCCCCCGGGAATCGGGAATTCGCCGCCGGCGATGAAAGTGGCGGATTCGCCCGAGATCGCGGTCAGGCTCGGTTCGGCCAGGGTCCGCATAACGCCGGCGCTTTCCATTGCCCGCATCGTGGCGTTGACGGTGGCGACGCCCTTGGCGAGGCCGGTGACGCCGAGCCCATTGCTGCTGACGATCGGTCCGCCAGAGACCGAGAACGGGTTGGAGTTGTTGAAATTCACCACCGCCGTGCCGGCATTCAGGCTGGCGCTGAGATCGACGCCGAGCTGCTTGACGATGTCGCGGCGCACTTCGCCGACCACGACCTTGAGCATGACCTGGTCGCGGCCGCGCACGACGATGTTGTTGACGACCTTGTCCGCGCCGCCGACCAGCTTTGCGGCGACGTCGCCGGCCTGCTGGGCCTCGACCGGGCTCGACACCGAGCCGGTCAGCATCACGCTGTCGCCGACGCCTTCGATCTGCACGCCCGGCAGCGACTGGCGCAGCGCCGAACGCATGCCGTTGAGGTCGCGCTTCACCGCGATGTCATAGGAGGCGACCTGCTGGCCGTCGGCCGCGAAGAACACGACGTTGGTCTGGCCCACCTGGCCGCCGATGATATAGGCGCGCTGGGCCGAGCGGATCACCGCATTGGCGATCTTGGGATCGGCCACCAGCACGTCCTTGACCTCGCGCGGCAGGTCGATGACGACGGACTTGCCGATGCCGAGCGACAGAAAACGCGACCGCGCCGGTGCGATCGTCCCAACCGACGATAGGCCGAGATCCGATGCCTGCATCGGCGCCTGGTCGCCGACCGGCGCCTCCGCAGCGCTGAGGACGCCGGGAGCCGCGAGCAGCCCCAGCATCAACATCGTCCCCATCAGGAACGAGCGCGCGCGCTTCCCCCGAATGCGCAGGCCCGTCCGATCACCCCCATAGTTCATGCTGTCCCCATCACTTCTGTGACGTCAGTTGTCGTGCCTGGACGCCGTAACGGATTACGTTCACGCCGCCCGGGCGCTTGATCGCCTGGTCCTCGGGCGTGCCGTCGACTGCGTTGGCATCGACGATGCTGCGCAGCGCGAGTGTCAGAGTGCCGCCCTGCCGTGCGGCCGAAAGCGTGGCGATCTGGTCGGGCCGCAGCTCGAGCGTGACGGTCTTGCCGACGACCGCGTTCTGGCCCTCCTTTTCCTTCGGAGCCTGGTCGATCGCGAGCACGCGGATGTTGGTGAGAATGACCTCGGACAGGATGAGGTCGTTACCCCCGGTCGGGCCGTTGGTGTTGCCGCCGTCCGGATTCTTCAGCCGGCGGGTCAGGACGATGTCGACGCGGTCATTCGGCAGGATGAAGCCGCCGGCGCCGGTCTCGGCTGAAATCTCGGTGGAGACGGCGCGCATCCCGGACGGCAGGATCGCGGCCATGAAGCCGGAGCCTTCGGCCTTGACCAGCTTCTGCTCGCGGATCGGCTCGCCCTGCATCAGCGGCACGCGCGCGATCGAGCCCGCGATCTGGGTCGGGGCCTCGGGCCTGCTGTCGCGGCGGATGAAGGCGCTGCTGGCGGTTGCCGCGGGCCAGGCCTGCCATTGCAGGTCCTCGGGCTTCACGGCCTGGCCGAGCTGGATGTCGTTCTTGGCGATGAGGACCTCGACCGTCGGCAGCTTCTCGGCGACGGGCAGGACGGCCGCGGGCGGATTCTGATAGCCGCTCGCCAGATACGCAGCGACGCCGCCGGCGCCGAGAGCGATGACGAGGACGATAATGCGTGCGGTATTCATACGCTTCTACTCTTACGCGGGGCACTCGAACCGCACCTGGCGTGTTCCCCCGCATCGATGAGTAGGCAGCAAAAGTATAAGGGGTGTTGCGAGGCCGAACGCGATCGCCGGCCGCGATGCTGGTTTTCGGCAGATGGTGAACGCGGCGTTATTGGGTCGGCCAACGGCCCCGTAGTTTCACGTACGGCGGCGCGTGCGTTCACACGAAGCGCGCGCCGTCATGGTGAACGGGTGGTTAGTGATGGGAAAGGCTCGAAGTCGCTCGTCATCGCAGTGTGCACGAGGCTCGTCCAGCTATGCAGGACGAGCACCTCAGGATGACGGTGAAAAATTGAGGCCTGCGTAGCCTGAAGCTATTTCTTCCGCTTCGCTTCGATCACGTCCCAGATCTTCGCCGCGACATCCGGGCCGCCGAGCCGCGCGATGGCGCGGATGCCGGTGGGTGAGGTCACGTTGATCTCGGTGAGGTTGCCGTTGATGACGTCGATGCCGACGAACAACAGGCCGCGCTCGCGCAGCGCCGGGCCGACGGTGGCGCAGATCTCGCGCTCGCGCGGCGTCAGCTCGGTCTCCTGCGCCGCGCCGCCGCGCACCATGTTGGAGCGGAGGTCGTCGGCAGCCGGTACGCGGTTCACCGCGCCGGCGAACTCGCCGTCGACCAGGATGATGCGCTTGTCGCCGTGCTTCACCTCCGGGATGAATTGCTGGATCACCCAGGGCTCTCGGAACGTCACCGAGAACATGTCGAACAGCGAGCCGAAATTCATGTCCTGCGGCATCACGCGGAACACCGCCGCGCCGCCATGGCCGTGCAGCGGCTTCATGACGACCGCGCCGTACTTGTCGCGGAACGCGTTGATCTCATCCAGGTCGCGCGAGATCAGCGTCGGCGGCATCAGCTGCGGAAAATTCATCACGAACAGCTTTTCCGGCGCGTTGCGCACCGAGGCGGGATCGTTGACGACCAGCGTCTTCGGATGGATGCGCTCGAGGAAATGCGTCGAGGTGATGTAGGCGAGGTCGAACGGCGGATCCTGGCGCAGCAGCACCACGTCGAAGCCGTTCAGCGCCTCGCGCTTGGGCTCGCCGAGGGTGAAATGGTCGCCGGGCTCGTCGCGCACGGTCAGGAGCTGAACCGGCGCGACCAGTTCCTCGCCGACCATCGAGAGCTTGTCGGGCGTGTAATAGGACAGGCCATGGCCGCGCTTCTGCGCCTCCAAGAGCAGCGCGAAGGTGGAATCGCCCTTGATGTTGATGCGGGCGATGGGGTCCATCTGGACGGCGACGTTCAGTTTCATGGGCTGCCTTTCAGGTCGAGGCGTCGAATGCCGCCAACACATGGCGCGGAAGCGAGCGCGGCGCAATCAGCATGGCGTCGAATCGCAATTCGAATTCGGCATGCTCGGGATGCGCTGCGAGCCAGCCTTGCGCGGCGTCGATGATGCGCTGCTGCTGGCGCGGCGTCACGGCGAATGCGGCCTCGTCCAGCGTGGCGCGGGCCTTGACCTCGACGAAGGCGATCAGGTTGCGGCGCCGCGCCACGATGTCGATCTCGCCATGCGGGGTGCGGTAACGTTTGGCGAGAATGCGGTAGCCCTTGGCCATGAGGTAGGCGGCGGCGCGGCTCTCCGCGGAAATACCGGTCTGGAACGCCGCGACGCGCTCGGGCGACGCGACCTTCGGTTCCGCAGGAATCTCAGTCTTCGCCATCGCTGCCCCGCGAGTCCTTTGCGAGCTCGAGCGCGCGGGCATAGACCTCGCGGCGCGGACGGCCCGACAACGCGACCGCGTGCGCCACGGCATCCTTGACGCTGTGCGCGGCAAGCTGCTCGCGCAACAGACTATCGAGCGCGTCCGATGTCAGAACCTCGGCGTCGGCCGCGGGCGGAGCGATCACTAGCACGAATTCGCCGCGTGTCTCCAGCGTTGCAGCCTCGCGCGCCAGCTCGCTCAGCGTTGCGCGCGAAATCTCCTCATGCAGCTTGGTCAGCTCGCGGCAGATCGCGGCCTCGCGCGGCCCCATGATCTCGGCGAGATCGGCCAGCGTATCCTGCACGCGGTTGCCTGACTCGAACATCACCAGCGTCGCGTCAATGCGGGCGAGCTCGGTGAGACGGCTGCGCCGCGCGGCTGATTTCGCCGGCAAGAAGCCTTCGAAGAAGAAGCGGTCGGTCGGCAGCGCGGCGACCGACAGCGCGGCCAGCACCGAGGACGGGCCGGGCAGCGCATACACCGCATGGCCGGCGGCGCAGACCTCGCGCACCAGCTTGAAGCCGGGATCGGAGATCAGCGGCGTGCCGGCGTCCGACACCAGCGCGACCGAGCCGCTTTGCCCGAGGGCTTCGAGGATTTTGGGACGCGCGGCCTCCGCATTGTGCTCGTGATATGGCTTGAGCTGGGCCGTGATCGCATAGCGCTCGGTCAGGCGGCGCGTGATGCGGGTGTCCTCACAGGCGATGACGTCGACGCCGGCGAGCGTCTGCAGCGCCCGCAGGGTGATGTCGCCGAGATTGCCGATCGGGGTCGCGACCAGATGGAGGCCCGGCGCGGCCTTCGGCGCCGCGAGCCGATGGGCATCGATGGAGAAACCGCGCGAGGCGGCGTCTTGAGCTTCAGGCGTATTTATCGGGGCCGGCTTTGCACGCATAATGGAGCCAACTTAGGCACGATCGCTAAGGCTGGGAACCGGCTCGCCGAAAAAGATCGTGCCCAAAGATCGTATCCAGGTGAGGGGCGAGGAACGGACGGGAATGTGATCGGTCGAGATCGCGCCGGGAGGCAGGAGGGGCCCTCGCGCCATATTCGCGACGGAAACGCCGCCTTGATGAGTGAATGAGTGACGGCGAAGAGCTGCCGGGACGGGATTGCGGCCGCGTTAAGCGGTTGTTATCCTTTTGTTTTGGTTAACTATTTGCCGACACACTGCCTGAATCCGCGGCCCCCCGTCGCGGAAAGCAATGTCGTGATCAGCCGGCGACGGCGGGTCGGAAGAGAAGCTGCCATGGTCGGCCCGCGTCATCCAAAGTCTCACCTTCCGGGATCCCCATCGCCAGGGGCGACCCGGCGGACTGCGCTCGGCCTGTTGCTCGGCGCGCCCGTGCTGTCGGCCTGCGCCGGCGTGCAGCAAAGCCTCAGCCAGTTCTCCAACCCGTTCTCGAGCTCCGCGCCGCCGGCCCAGCCGGCAGGACCGCAGCAGCAGGCGACGACCGCCGGCACCGGCGGCGTGAAGGTCGGCCTGATCCTGCCGCTCTCCGCGGCCGGCAATGCCGGGCTCGCCGCGCAATCGATGCGCAACGCCGCCGAGATGGCGCTGGCCGAGTTCCAGAACCCGAACATCCAGCTCCTGATCAAGGACGACAATGGCAGCCCGCAAGGCGCGCAGGCCGGCGCGCAGCAGGCGGTCGACGAGGGTGCCGAGATCATCCTCGGGCCGCTGTTCGCGCAATCGGTGCCGGCGGTGGCGCAGGTCGCGCGCACGCGCGGCATTTCCGTCATCGCCTTCTCGACCGATTCCAGCATCGCCGGACGCGGCGTCTATCTGCTCTCGTTCCTGCCGGAGTCCGACGTCAACCGCATCGTCGAATATTCCGCCGGCATCGGAAAGCGCTCCGTCGCGGTGCTGGTGCCCGACAACGCCTATGGCAATGTCGTCGAGGCCGCGGTGAAGGCGGCGGTGCCGCGGCGCGGCGGGCGCATCGTTGCGTTCGAGAAATACGGTGCCGATCGCGCCACGCCCGCGCGCACCGTGGCGCAGCAGCTCGGCAGTGCGGACGCGCTATTCATTGCCGATGACGGCGATGCCGTCGTGTCAGTGGCGGATGCGATGACGGCCGCGGGCGCGAACCTGCGCAACATCCAGCTGCTCGGCACCGGCCTGTGGGACAATCCGCGCGTCTATGCCAGCGCCGCGCTGCAGGGCGGCCTTTACGCCGCGCCCGATCCGGCCGGCTTCCGCGCCTTCTCCGGCCGCTACCGCACGAAATACGGCGCCGAGCCGATCCGCACCGCGACCCTTTCCTATGACGCGGTCGCGCTCGTTGCCGCGCTGGCGCGCACGCAAGGCGGCCAGCGCTTCTCCTCCGACGTGCTCACCAACCCCTCAGGCTTCGCCGGCATCGACGGCCTGTTCCGCTTCCGTGCTGATGGCACGAATGAACGCGGACTTGCCGTGATGAAGGTGACGCAAGGCGGCGGCGTTGCGGTGGCGGGCTCGCCGAAGAGCTTTGGGGCGTAATGGTTTCGTAGCCCGGATGGAGCGCAGCGCAATCCGGGTTCTGTCCACGCGGTGAGACCGTCCCGGATTGCGCTACGCTCCATCCGGGCTACGAGATCCGCTAAGCCGCCAAATCCGCGACCACGGCATCCAGCACCGGAAAACCGCTGCTGGTCACGCGCAGCCGTCCCGTCGCATCCACGGTGATCGCGCCTTCCTCGCGCAAGAGCGCGATGCGGCGGGGGTCGAGCGGGCGGCCGGCGAGGGCCTTGTAGCGCTCGGGATCGATGCCTTCGGCGAGACGCAAACCCATCAGCAGGAATTCGTCGGCGCGCTCCTCGCTGTTGAGGAGCTCGTCGCTGACGACACCGTCGCCGTTGGTCTCGACCCGCATCAGCCAGGCCTCGGGACGCTTCTCGGTGGCGGTGGCGTGGCGCACGCCGTCGATGTCGAGACGGCCATGTGCGCCCGGGCCGATGCCGGCATATTCCTCGCCGCGCCAGTACACCAGATTGTGCCGGCATTCGGCGCCGCGCCGCGCGTGATTGGAGATCTCGTAGGCGGGCAGCCCGAGCTTGTCGCAGGTCTCCTGCGTGACGTCGTAGAGCGCGCGGGCGACCGCTTCGTCCGGCGTCTTCAGCTTGCCGGCCTGGTGCAGGCCGAAGAAGGGCGTGCCTTCCTCGATCGTCAATTGATAGAGCGACAGATGCTCGGCCGCTTCATCGATGGCGTGCCGCAGCTCGCCCGCCCACATCGCCGGCGTCTGGTCGGGGCGGGCGTAGATCAGGTCGAACGAATAGCGGTCGAACGCGCGGCGCGCGATGGCGACGGCATCGAGCGCTTCGCGCGCGCTGTGCATGCGGCCGAGCGCCTTGAGCGAGGCGTCGTCGAGCGCCTGCACGCCGAGCGAGACGCGGTTGACGCCGGCGATGCGATAACCGGCAAAGCGCGTGGCTTCGACGCTGGTCGGGTTGGCTTCCAGCGTCACCTCGACGTCGCCTGCGACGGTCCAGTGCTTGCCGATCGCGTCTAACACCGCGCCGACGGTGGCGGGCTGCATCAGTGACGGCGTACCGCCGCCGAGGAAGATCGAGGTGACCTCGCGGCCGGGCGCGCGCTCGGCGGTCGTTGCGATCTCGCGCGCAAAGGCGGCGGCGAAGCGCGTCTCGTCGATCGCGGCATGGCGGACATGGCTGTTGAAGTCGCAATAGGGGCACTTCGACAGGCAGAACGGCCAGTGCACATAGACGCCAAACGCATCCTTGTTAGCGCGGCTCAAGGCAGATCTCCGCCAGTTTCCGAAAAGCGCGGGCGCGGTGCGACAGGCCGAGGCCAAGCGGCGGCAGGCCGTGCTTCTCGATGCTGGTCATCTCGCCGAAGGTGCGGATGTGCCCGTCCGGCAGGAACATCGGGTCGTAGCCGAAGCCGGCCGTGCCGCGCGGTGGCCAGATCAGCGTGCCGTCGACGCGCGCCTCGACCTCCTCGCGATGATCGTCGGGCCAGGCCACGCAAAGCGCGGAGACGAAGTGGGCCTTGCGCTTGTCCGGCGTGGTGGCGCCGCGCTCCTGCAGCAGGCGCTCGATCTGCGCCATCGCCGCGTTGAAATCCTTGGTCGGGCCGGCCCAGCGCGCGCTGTAGATTCCCGGCGCGCCATCGAGCGCATCGACCACGATGCCGGAATCGTCGGCGAAGGAGGGCAGCTTGGTCGCCTCCGCCGCGGCGATCGCCTTGATCGCGGCGTTGCTGCGGAAATCGTTGCCGGTTTCCTCGGGCTCGTCTAGGCCGAGCTCGCCGGCCGACACCGCCTCGATCCCGTACGGCGCGAGCAGCTCCCTCATCTCGGCGAGCTTGCCGGGATTGTGGGTGGCGATGACGAGCTTGTCGGTGATTCGGCGGTGCATGGGCCTATTGACTACGCCACGGCCAGTTTCTGCAAGTCCACCAGACGCGCAATGCCCTTCTGCGCCAGGGCGATCAGTTTCAGGAACTCGTCCTGCGTGAACGGCTCGCGTTCCGCGGTGCCCTGCACCTCGATGATGCGGCCATCGCCGGTCATGACGAAATTGGCGTCGGTCTCGGCTTCCGAATCCTCGGCATAGTCGAGATCGAGCACCGGCGTGCCGTTGTAGATGCCGCAGGAGATCGCGGCGACGTTGTCGCGCATCACGTTGGCCTTCACCATGTTGCGCGCCTTCATCCAGTTGAGGCAATCGGCAAGCGCGACCCAGGCGCCAGTGATCGAGGCCGTGCGCGTGCCGCCGTCGGCCTGGAGCACGTCGCAATCGACCGTGATCTGGCGCTCGCCAAGAGCTTCGAGATCGACGATGGTGCGAAGCGAGCGGCCGATCAGGCGCTGGATCTCGACGGTGCGGCCGCTCTGCTTGCCGGCGGAGGCCTCGCGGCGGGTGCGTTCGGAGGTCGCGCGCGGCAGCATGCCGTATTCGGCGGTGACCCAGCCGCGGCCCTGCCCCTTCAGCCACGGCGGCAGGCGATCCTCCAGTGTGGCGGTGACCAGCACATGGGTGTCGCCGAATTTAACGAGGCACGAGCCTTCCGCATATTTGACCACGCCGCGCTCCAGCGTCACGGGGCGCAATTCGTCGGGCGCACGGCGGCTTGGCCGCATGGGAAATCTCCAAAACTCACGGGAATAGGCTGTTCGCGGTGCTTGTAGGTGGGGCGGGGGTGGGCGGCAAGGGCTTATTCACCCCCTGACCGTCGGCCTGCAAACGCCACGCTTGTCAGACGCGGCCCGGATGGACAAATTATAAGGATCCGAGAGGAGTTACCGTCTGTGGCCCATCACGATCCGATCCATCTGATCGCGCCGCGCGCAGGCCTTGCCCAGCTCAACGAGCGTTCCCGCGACATCTTTCGTCAAATTGTCGAAAGCTATCTCGCGACCGGTGAGCCGGTCGGCTCGCGCAACATTTCCCGCCTGATTGCGATGCCGCTGTCGCCGGCATCTGTGCGCAACGTCATGGCCGATCTGGAACAGCTCGGCCTGATCTATGCCCCGCACACCTCCGCCGGCCGGCTGCCGACGGAACTGGGCCTGCGCTTCTTCGTCGATGCCCTGATGCAGGTCGGCGACCTCAACGAGGCCGAGCGGCAGGCGATCCAGAGCCAGCTCTCGTCCGTCGGCGAGGCGCAATCGGTCGAGGCGGCGCTGGACCAGGCCTTGATGCGGCTCTCCGGCCTGACCCGGGCCGCCGCCGTCGTGCTGACGCCGAAATCCAATGCGCGGCTGAAGCACATCGAATTCGTCCGCCTGGAACCGGAAAAAGCGCTGGTGATCCTGGTCGGCGAAGACGGCCAGGTTGAAAACCGCGTGTTGACGCTGCCGCCCGGAGTTCCCTCTTCGGCGCTGACAGAGGCCGGCAATTTCCTCAATGCGCGGATCCGCGGCCGGACCTTGGCCGAAGCGCGGCTCGAGCTCGAGACCGCACTCGGCGAGGCCCGTGCCGAGCTCGATCAGCTGACACAGAAAGTGATCTCGGCCGGCATTGCCAGCTGGTCCGGCGGCGAGAGCGAGGACCGTCAGCTCATCGTCCGCGGCCACGCCAATCTGCTCGAAGATCTGCACGCGCTGGAGGATCTGGAGCGGGTTCGCCTGTTGTTCGACGACCTCGAGACCAAGCGCGGCGTGATCGATCTGCTCGGCCGGGCCGAGACCGCCGAAGGCGTGCGCATCTTCATCGGCAGTGAGAACAAGCTGTTCTCGCTGTCGGGGTCCTCCACCATCATCTCGCCCTATCGGGATGCCGCCGGCCACATCGTCGGCGTTCTCGGCGTGATCGGCCCGACGCGGCTGAATTATGCCCGCGTGATCCCGACCGTGGACTACGCCGCCCGCATCGTCAGCCGCCTGTTGGGGGGCTGACCGGCCTTTCTGCAGATCACGGGCGCTTGATTTTCGCGGGCTTAAGCACGATATCCGGGCAAACATCCCTGAAACGAGTTCGAGATCAGAGCCGATGACCGAGCAAGACCGGCAACCCCAAGACACGACTGCAGCGACCGGCGAGCCCGTGGTGTCGAAACCCTACATCATGCCCGACGATCCCGAGCCGGGTTCGGTCGAAACCCTGCAAAAGGAAGCGGCTGAAGCGCGCGACCGCATGCTGCGGACGCTGGCCGAGATGGAGAATTTGCGCAAGCGCACCGCAAAGGAAGTCGCCGACGCCCGCCTCTACGGCATCACCGGCTTCGCGCGCGACGTGCTCGACATCGCCGACAATCTCCAGCGCGCACTCGATGCCGTTCCGGCGGAGGCGCGTGCTGCGGCCGATCCCGGCCTGGTCTCGTTGATCGAGGGCGTCGAGCTCACGGAGCGCGCGCTGCTCAACGCGCTGGAAAAACACGGCGTGAAGAAGCTCGATCCTCAGGGCCAGAAGTTCGACCCGAACTTCCACCAGGCAATGTACGAAGTGCCTGACGCGTCGGTGCCGTCGGGCACCGTGGTGCAGATCATGCAGGCCGGCTACACCATCGGTGACCGCGTGCTGCGCCCGGCGCTGGTCGGCGTCGCCAAGGGCGGCGCGAAGACTGCGCCCGCGGCGAACAACAACGAATCGAGCAGCGCGGCGAACTGAGTGTTGGCGTCATTCCGGGGCTCGACGAAGTCGAGAACCCGGAATCCATTGAACAGCAGAGACAACCGCACAATGGATTCTCAGGTGCGCAAATTGCGCACCATAGCTCGCGCTGAAGCGCGCCCCGGAATGACGGAAGGATAGCGCGCCGCCTACGCGCTCACCGCGATATCCGCAGACTGAATCCGCTTCACGCCCGCCTTGGCCATGTCGGCCCAGGCCTTGGCGAGCGAGCCCTGCGTGTCGATGCCGCGGCAGGCGTCTTCCACCACATAGACCTCGAAGCCCGCCTTGCGCCCGTCGAGCGCGGTCCAGGCGACGCAGAAGTCTGTCGCAAGACCAGCGACGAAGACGCGCTTGATCTTGCGGCCCCTCAGGTAGCCGGCGAGCCCGGTCGAGGTCTTGCCGTCGGCCTCGAGGAAGGCCGAATAGCTGTCGACGTTCTTGTGAAATCCCTTGCGGATGATGAGCTCGGCGTGCGGGATCGACAGGTCCTTCGACAGCGCCGCGCCCTCGGTGCCCTGCACGCAATGGTCCGGCCACAGCACCTGCTTGCCGTAGGGCAGGTCGACCGTTTCGAACGGCTTCTTGCCGGAATGAACCGACGCAAACGAAACGTGGCCCGGCGTGTGCCAGTCCTGCGTCAGCACCACATTCGCAAATGCCTTCGAGATCTTGTTGATGACCGGCACCACCTGCTCGCCTTCCTTCACGGCGAGGCTCCCGCCGGGCAGGAAGCAGTTCTGCACGTCGATCACGAGCAGCGCGGACGCTTCGTCCGGCTTGATCGGTGCGGCCGCGAACAGCGCGCTTGGCGCGAGCGTCGCCAGCGCCGTCGTTCCAAGCATTGCCAAGACCTGTCGCCGAACCAGCATGTCTACCTCCCCTCCAGGATGATCCAACGGGAGGAAGCCTAGTTCCGTTCGTATACGAACAGAAGCCTGAAAATGCAGCGGGTTCTGTCCAGCGCGTGGGCTGACAAAGCCCATAGCGCCGTCATCCCGGGGCGCGCAAAGCGCGAACCCGGGATCCATAACCACAGGGAGAAGTTGGGCGAAGGTTCTTCGTGAAACTGCGACCAACCACGATTAGCGCCGGCTTCGCCCTACCCCTTCGGCTGAATCCCGTCGCGTACGGTGCGGAAGCGGGTGAAGGCGGCTTGCCATTGGTCGCGCGGGGCGCTGGCGATGATGCGCAATGATGCGCCGCCGCTCGAGAAGCGGATCCACTGCACCACCGTCACCGGGACCTTGTCCTTGCCGCTGACGCCGTCGATCCGGGTCTCGAAGCCTTGCTGGCCGTTGATGCGGATCGGCTCGGACATGGTGATGCGCGACTCGCGCACGCCGGGAATCTGGAGCGCCGCCTCCTGGGCGAAGCGGGCGCGGTCGTCGGCGGCTTGCGGGGTGGCGCCGATCAGGCCGAGGATCATGAACGGCCTCGCCTCGTAGCCCACGCTCTCATCGCCGTCGGCCAGGATGATGCTCGAGCCCGGTGCCAGGGTCTTGATGTCCTTGAAGTCGGCGAGATCGGTGATCTTGAACGGCAGCAGCGCGATCTGCTCTTCGGCCGAGACCTGCCTGCGGGTGGTGGCGCTCGCGAACATCTGTCGCACCGCCTCGTCCGTGTAGATCTTGGTCGCATTCTCCGGGATCTGTACCGCGACATAGCCGGAGAAGCCGGCGCCGGGCACGATCATCGAATAGCGCTTCACCGGGGTATCGCCGGCCTTGCCGCTTTCGGTGGTGAAATAGGCAAGGCCAGCGGGGGTCTCGACCTTGTCCTGCTTGACGCCGCCGGTCCCGCCGGGATTGGAATTGAAGGCGCTCACGACCTCGCCATAGGCGGCCGGCGGCAGCTCGGTGACCAGCACCTTGACGTTGCCGTCCTCGCTCTCGAAGCCCGGAAAGGTCTTGGCCGTGCTGAGGCCGATCAACGGCACCATGCCGAGACGCAAGCCGGGTGGGAAAACGACGTCGGCGGCGAAGGCCGGAAGCGCTGTTACGGCGAGGAGGGCGAGCGCGGCGAGGGGGCGGGTCAGCTTCATGGCCACTCTGATTGGTTCACATTGAGGCCGTTCGATGGTCGGCCACCGGGCCGCTTTGTCGCGCGAAGCAGCTGCGCTGGCTGTGCGGTCGGTCCGCCTTTTAGCCGGTTTGGCCTCGCCGCAACAGGGCGGGCGGGCTTGCGG
>NZ_JADYVU010000012.1:0-162906 GCF_020194115.1 Bradyrhizobium sp. NBAIM01
CGCTGTCCAGGATGCCATCGGCACCGGCGTAGCCGGCGCGAAGCGTCCTGGACAGCGGTGAGCACCGCGCTACCCTGTTGCATTAAGGCACGAAACCTCTTGACCAAGGCTAGGAGGTCCTACGGCATCTCAGCCCGCCGCAGGCAGCGCATCCGACGGCAGGCCCCACGGGCGCTCCGCCGATGCCAGTCCGATCAGGCGGCCCTGGATGTAGTCGCAGCCCCAGTCGCGCAACATGTTTGCGGCTTCGTCGTCCTGCACCCATTCGGCGACGGTCTTGATGTCGAGGCGGCGAGCGAGGTCGATCAGAGTCTGCACGAAGGCGCGGTCGTCGGCGGAATGGGTGATGTTCTGCACGAAGGCGCCGTCGATCTTGACGATGTCTACGCCGAGCTTGCGCAAATTGCGGAACGAGGTGTAGCCGGCGCCGAAATCGTCGATGGCGATGCGGCTGCCGAAATGCTTGAGGCGGCTGACGAAGGCGCGGACGTCGTCGATGTCCTGGATCGCGACCGTCTCGGTGATCTCGACGATCAGCCGCTCGGCAACGCCGGGATGGGCCAGCATCAGCGATTCGATCCCCGCCCACCAGTCCGGATCCATGGTCGTATCGGGTGAGATGTTGAGGCTGAGGCAGACGTCGGGCGCCGCCGCGAGCTCGGCGACCACGAGCTCGAGCACGCGGTGATCGACCAGGCGGATCAGGCCGAGCCGTTCGGCGACCGGCACGATGTCGGGCGCGAGCAGCACCTGGCCGTCGCCCTGGTCCATCCGCACCAGGCATTCATGGAATGCGCGCTCGCGCGAGACAGCCGAGACCACGGGTTCATAGGCGAGCCTGATGCGGCGCTCGTTGAGCGCGGTGACGATCTCGTCGGTGACGCGGATGTTGACGCGGCGCTGTGCGTCGCGCGCGGCATCCGGACGCCAGGCCGCGAATGAGCCGGAGCGGCGGCGCTTGGCGGCGTCCAGCGTCTCATGGGCGCGGTTGACGGCCTCGTCGGTGTTGCGGGCATAGCGCGGCAGACTGACCGCGCCGATCGACGCGGTGACCGAGACCGGACCGGATTTGGTCGGCACCACCTCGTCGCGGATGCCGGCGAGGAAGCGCTCCGCAGCCACGTTCATGTCGTCGACGGTGCAGTTCTTCAGGATCAGGCCGAACTTGTTGCCGGAGAAGCGCCCCAGCACGTCGCCGCCGCGCAGGCGCGCGCGAATGCGCTTGGCGACGTCGAGGATCACGGCGTCGGCGACGTCGAAGCCGAAAGCATCGTTGACGCGGGCGAGATGATCGATGCCGACCAGCATGAAGGCCGCTGTCGAGCGGAAGCGCGTCGTCTCCTCGATCGCCTCGGCCAGCGCCGCGATCAGATGCGAGCGGTTGAGCTCGCCGGTCAGCGGATCGAGCCGGGCCAGCCTGCTCAATTCCTCGTCGCGGGCGTGGCGCTCATTGTTGATGCGGACGGAGCCGATCGCTCGCGTGGGACGGCCGTCGGGACCTGCGAACCAGCGGCCGGTCTCCTCGATCCAGATCACGGGATCGGAGGCGCTCATGCGCACGCCGTACTCGATTCGGTAAGGGGTGCCGTCGGCGCCGTGCACCGGGGACGTCAGTGCCAGCGCCGCCGTCCGCAGCGTTTGCGCGGGCTCGATCAGCTTGGCGAATTCGGCGCCGGTCGAAAGCCGCTCGGCGGGAATGCCGGGGAATACGGCGCTGACCTGCTCACCCCAGACGATGGCATCGCTGGCGATGTCCCAGGCGAACACGGCCTGACCGAGCGCGGCCAGGATGTCGGAGGCTTGCGGCAATCCAGGGGTCAAAGTCGCCTCGTTTCGGGACAGTGGAGAAGTCCTGAGCCGGCACAGGATAGAGCCAGATTCGCTGCCGAACCTAGGCAAAGTTGATAAACAATTTGGAAACCACGTTTCCGAAGGCGTCGGAACCAAACCGGCCCGGCCGGCATAGGCCTTGCGAGTACAGGACTCGCGCCGGCCCCCGCGTCTCGAAACGCGACAGTCTCGCCGGATCAACGGTGATTGCGATGTTGAGTACTGATCGATCGGACGCGGCGGACAACGGCACAGGCACGGCCTTGGTGCCGCTGATGCCGACGTTGCGGTGGGTCCATAAGGTGCCCCTGCCCCGCCCCGATCCGAGCTTCGTCACACAATTGATCGCCAATGCCGAGCAGCTGCCGCAAACGAGCCGGCTCCGCCGCGCCTCCTCCGAGGATGCGCTGATGGCCTATGGCAGCAAGCGCCCGCTCGGAACCGTCAGCGCGCGCACGCGTCAGGTAGCTTAAGATTGATTGAAGTGAGAGCGCGCTTCTTACCTCTCGCCGCTTGCGGGGAGAGGTCGGATCGCCTCGGCGATGCGAAGCATCGTCCGGTGCGATCCGGGTGAGGGGGTACAGGTCCCGCGGCTATCGCATCCGCGGAGAGAGGCCCCTCACCCCAACCCACTCCCCGTAAGAACGGGGCAAGGGAGCACACTGCCGCGGCGGTGAGATGCGAGCCAATTCAGAGAAATCAGCGCGGCGGCGTGTCGGAAGACGGCGTGCCGTTCCCCGGCTGCAGCTGCGGCGAGGGAATTTCCGGCGAGGGGGCGCCCTGCACGGGCTTGGGCGCCGGGTGATCCATCAGCACGGATTCGGCGACGGATTGCGCGGTAGGTGCGGCCGGCGCCGGCTGCGGCGCGATCACCGGCTCGAACTTGCGCTCGGACTCCACGTCTTCCGCCGGCGCTTCGGCCCTGCGCTTGGCCTTACGAGGGGCCGGCACCGTGGTCTCGGCGACATAGGTGACGCGGCGGCGCGTGCGCTGGGCGATGCCAGCGAAGAAGTCCGCCATCGCCAGCAGCACCAGCAGAAAGAAGGTGGAGTTGCCGAATTTGGGCCACATCACGAATTCGGCAGCGGCCGCGCCGAAGATGATCAGCGACAGCAAATGATCCATCAGGAATTTCGAGCCCGGCCGCGCACCCTTGACCACCTCGAGCAGCAGCAGAACGATGCCGAGCGCGAGCAGGAGATCGGCGAGCGTGACCGGCCAGACCTCTCCGGACACCATAGGCACCTTGAACAGCACGTCCGTGAAGGACACGGTCGGCATCAGGAAGGCGATGATGTTGTAGACCGCGAGCGGAATCAGGAGCAGCGGGAAACCGACCATCGGCTTGATGCCTTCTCGATCAAGATATCCGGACAGAACAATGCAGCGGCGAAGCATCCGCTCCGCCGCCGTCACCGTCTATCTCATGGGTTGGCCGAATCGGGCGGGTCGATCTCCCGCCCGAGAAAGATCCTGGCTTCAGGACTCTTTCTTCTTCAGGACCTGGCGGCCCTTGTACATGCCGGTCTTGAGGTCGAGATGGTGCGGACGACGGAGCTCGCCGGAGTCCTTGTCTTCCACATAGGTCGGCTTCTTGATGGCGTCCGCCGAGCGGCGCATGCCACGGCGCGACGGCGAGGTTTTTCTTCTCGGAACGGCCATTTCAGTATCCTCTAGGGATTGGTGTCATCAGGGCATCGTCCGCGAAGGGACGGCTCAGCACCCGCAAATAACGAGGCGAGCTGAATGCCGATCAAGGCCGCGCTTATAGAGGAAGGCTGGCCGTAAAGCTAGGCTCTTGGGCCGGAAAATGCGACCGGAACGGGCCAAAAATCAGCGATTTTCCCGCCAACAGGTCGCAAGCGAGCTCGCCTGCCCCCGCGCCATATAGGTGGCTGCCAGCCGCCGGACGCCCGGTCCCGGGGTCCGGGCGCTGCGCTTGACCGGATTCGGCAGGATCGAGGCCAGAAGCGCCGCCTCGCGGGGCGAGAGGCTTTCGGCCGATTTGCCGAAGGCATAGGCGCTGGCCGCCTCGACCCCGAACTGCCCCTGCGGGCCGAGCTCGGCGATGTTGAGGTAGATTTCGAGAATTCGCTGCTTGGGCAGGACGAGGTCGATCCAAAGCGCCAGCGGGAATTCGAGCGCCTTGCGAACGAAGTCGCGCCCCTGCCACAGGAACAGGTTCTTCGCGACCTGCTGGGTGATGGTGGAGGCGCCCCGGAAGGCGGTGCCGTCCTCCCTGGCGTCGTCGATCGCCTCGCGCAGCGCCCCCCAATCGATGCCGTGATGCTTGCAGAAATGGGCATCCTCGGCCGCCACCACCGCGCGCGGCAGAGAGGGCGACATATCAGCGAGATCGATCCACTCCCGCTGCATCGGCGCGCCCCGCAGGCTGCGCCAGGCCATCAGCGTCGAAACTGGGTGACCGGTGCGGTAGAACGGCGCGATCACATAGGGCGCGAGGACCACGAGCGCGAGCACCACCAGCAGGATTTTGACGATGCGCAAATCGACCTTTCCGGTGCAAACTGAAGAGCGGCCACGGGCTGTAGTATTAAGTCTGTGATAATTCGGGCCTTTTCCAGCACTTTTTAGGCCTTCCAAACGATTGACTGGCGCGGGCGCATAAAGGATTGTCCCGCCGAATTTCAGTTCTGGAGCCCTTCTTGATGACCGGCACGTCCCCGTCCGATTTCGCCAAACGTCTGGACAAGACCGCTGATGACACCGAAGCCCTGCTCGGGCGCCTGCTGTCGGACGACATCCTGCATGACGAAATCGCCCGGCCCAAGCGACTGATGGACGCAATGCGCTATTCGAGCCTGAACGGCGGCAAGCGCCTGCGGCCGTTCCTGGTGGTCGAGAGCGCCGGCGTGTTCGGCGTGCCGCGCGAGGCGGCCCTGCTCGTGGGCGCCGCGCTCGAATGCATCCATTGCTATTCGCTGATCCATGACGACCTGCCGGCCATGGACAATTCGGACCTGCGCCGCGGCCGCCCCACGCTGCACAAGCAGACCGATGACGCCACCGCGATCCTCGCCGGCGACGGCCTGCTGACGCTCGCCTTCGACATCATCACCCGCGACGAGGTCCATCGCGACGCCAATGTGCGGCTGCTCTTGACGCGTGCACTGGCGCGCTGCGCCGGCATCGGCGGCATGGTCGGTGGCCAGATCCTCGATCTCGCCGGCGAAGGCCGCTTTGGCGGCAACGAGCCGATCGATGTCGCCCGTATCCAGCAGATGAAGACCGGCGCGCTCTTGCGCTACGGCTGCATTGCCGGCGCGATCCTCGGCCAGGCCTCGAAGGCGGAATATCAGGCGCTCGACGATTACGGCCGCGCGCTCGGCGAAGCCTTCCAGATCGCCGACGATCTGCTCGACGTCGAGGGCGATGCGGCCGCGCTCGGCAAGCCGGCCGGCGCCGATGCCGCGCTCGGCAAGACCACCTTCGTGACCCAGCTCGGGATCGAAGGCGCCAAGCAGCGCGTGCGCGACCTGCTCGCGCGCGCCGACAGCGCCGTCTCGATCTTCGGCGACCGCGCCGCAATTTTGCAGGCCGCCGCGCGTTTCGTGGCCGAGCGGAAGAACTGAGCTAAAGCGCGATGCGATTAGGATGAATCGTCATCGCGCTTTAGGTTATTGTTCGAGTGGTCAGGAAAGCCGTGCCATTTCAGTTGCAGACCTCGACATTGGCGTCGACGTGGGGGCCGCCGCCGCCGCGATAAACGAGGCGGCAACCGGGCCTGACCGGCCGGCAGAGCAGAGCGTTGCAAAAGATCTGACCACTGCCGCTCGAGGCACGGCCCGCGCCAGCCGCCGCGGCTGCACCGTAGCCACCCGCAGCAGCACCGGCCCGCTGCCGCGCGGGGCGGTCCTCGCCGTCGTCGCGCCGCGAGGTCGCGGGCTTTGACGCGGGCTTGGCCGCGCGCTTCTTCTCGCATTCATTGTCGTCGTTCAGGACATAGCCGTTGCCGCAAACGATCCTGGTGCACTTGTCGCCTTCGGCCTTGAAACCGTGCTCGCAGACCAGCGGGCAGACCCGTGATGGCTTGGCCTTGACCGCATCGAGCGCGTCGGTGCTCGCCACCTTCACGTCGAGCTTGGTGCCGGCATAGCGGTTGAACTGCGACAGCGACCGCTGCGAGGAGGTATTCCAATTGCCGTCGGCCTGCCCGGAGAAGCAGCCGACGCGGCCGAGCTCGCTCTGCACCGAGCGGTTGAGATCGGCCGGCGCGGTCGTCGGACTGAGCGCGGCGACGTTGGTGCCGGCAGCGCTCGTGGTGTTGCCCGGCGCAACGCCCGGCGCCGTGGCGGCGAGGTTGACGCGCTGTTGCTCGGCGGCGGCGGCCTGCTGCTGGGCCTGCTCCTTGGCCTTCTGCGCAGCAAGCTGCGCCTGCTCGGCGGCCTTCGCATCGGCCGCGGCCCTGGCTTGCGCATCCTTCTGCGCGCCGAGCGCAGCAAGGCGGTCGCGCTCGGCCTCGGCCTGCTTCGCTTTCGCGATCGCCGCCGCATGCGCCTGCTCCGCGCCGATCTTCTCGAGCTGGAGCTTGGCGAGGCTCGCATAGAATCCGTCCGGATGCTGGGCGAGGAAGGCTTCCCACGCCGGCCGGTTGCCGACCTGGAGCGCGAGCTCGTAGTCGCGGCGGATATCGGCCTGGGGATTGGCTACGGGCGCCGCCGGCGCCAGCTTGACCGGCACCAGCGGCACGTCCTCGCCACCAAGCGAGCCATAGACGAACGGCTCCTGCTTGTTGCCGGTCGACTTCAGCACATCGTCGCGCACGAATCCGAAGGCGCGGCGGACGTCGAGGCCCGGCGTCGTCAGATGCTTCGACAGCGCGATGGTGAACGGGCTGTTGGCACCGTCGCCGTCCTGCGCGGTGAAGCCGGCCTTGGCCGAATAGGCGATCAGCGTGTTGGGGCTGGACGGCTCGACCTGGGCGAGGCCGCGGCCGATGCCGCGCGAAGCGACCGTGCGCTTCATCCGCTTGCTGAACGGATTGTCGCGGCAGGCATCGAGGATCACCAGACGCAATTGCTTGGCGGGCTCGACCGCGACCAGGACACGGTCGAGGGAGAGCGCCTCGTCAAAGACGTCAGTGTCCCGCTCGAGCTTGGCATCCACCGGGATCAGATAGTTCGAGCCCTCCACCTCGATGCCGTGGCCGGCGTAGTAGACCACGGCGATTTCGGCGTCGCGGGTCGCGTCGGCGAAGTCGCGGAGCACGCGCCGTGTCTCCAGCGCCGACAGATCGTGCCGGGAGTCGACGACGTCGAAGCCGGCCTCCTTCAGGGTCTTGGCCATCACCGACCCGTCATTGACGGGATTGGCGAGCGAGGGCGCGTGCTGATAAGCCGAATTGGCCAGCACCAGCGCCACCCGCTTTCCGGCAACAGCCGGCCCGGCGCCGAACATCAGGCCGAGGGCGACGAAGAGCGGACAAAGTCTGAACAAGCTGCGCATGACACGACTTCCGATGGTTCCGGGCCGTCCGGCCCTTTGGGACCGCTTTAGCAACATCCTCCGCCGGCGCTTGTGATGGAGGTCACGAAGCGGACCCCGACGGCAGGCCGTACGACCTCTTTTGTTTGTCGCGCCAGCGCTGTCGCGGTTCGCCAACGGACGGCGGTGCGGACCGGGTTCCGTCAGACAACCCCGATGTGCTCCCGATATTGCGGCAGATCGTCCGTAATTTCATGCCAGGGCGCCTTCGAGCCGACGAAAATATGGGCGCTCGGCCGGATGGAGGGGGCATCGACCAGGGTTCCCATGGCGACGTGGACCCACTCTCCTTCCCGGACCCGGGAATAGAGCAGCGAGCCGCAGCGGCCACAATGCGCGTCATGGGTGGTGTCGTCGCCGAAAATCATCCGGAGGTCGCCGCCCCTAACAATGCGAAGCCTGTTCTGCCGGATGCCGGCGAAGGGCTTGAAGGCGGCACCGGTGGTGCGCCGGCAGTTCGAGCAGTGGCAGTTCATCGCATAGGCGAATGCGTCGGCCACCTCGAAGCGCACGGCGCGGCAAAAGCATTCGCCGACAAGAATGCGAGCGTTCGAATTTTCTGATTCTGCCATCGTGACGCCTTCGCGCAAATCGCTGACACACCCATAGCGCATTTCAACGTGTACGACTAAGTTGGCCCGAAGCCATCATGCAAAGGAACGACCCATGAGCCAGGACCGGTCGAGCGTCGAAGCCGTCGTGCAATCGTATTTTGACGGACTTTACGAGGGCAACGCCGACAAGCTCGGCGCCATCTTCCATCCCTCCGCCGATCTGCGCTGGGTCGAAAAGGGCGAGCTCCAGGTTCTGACCGTGCCGGACTGGCTCGACCGCGTGCGCAAGCGCGCCTCGGCCAAGGCCGAAGGCAAGCCGCGCGAGGACTTCATCGTCACCATCGACCGGTCGGACGACAAGACCGCCTTCATCAAGGTGCGCTGCCAGCTGCCGCCGCGCTATTTCACCGATTATCTCGTGGCGATGAAGCTCGCCGACGGCTGGCAGATCGTGTCGAAGTCGTACCGATATGATTTGAGGGAGTGACGGGCGCCGTCCTGCTGCCCGAATTCGGACGCACTCGCTATCCAATTCTCCGTCATTGCGAGCGCAGCGAAGCAATCCAGAATCTCACCGCGGAGACAGTCTGGATTGCTTCGCTGCGCTCGCAATGACGATGCGGATGCAGCGTCCGCTCCATCTCCCACCCCTGCTCGCCTGGAAATCACCATGCTTGTCGACCGCCGCGCCCTGATCGCCTCATTCGCCTGGTTGGCCGCCTCCCCTGCGCTCGCCGGGGATGCCCCATCAGAATTCGAATCCTACGAGCGCGAGAGCGGCGGGCGGATCGGGCTCTATGCGGAGAATCTCGCAACCGGCAAGAAGCTCGCCTGGCGCGCCGACGAACGGTTCGTGATGTGCTCGACGTTCAAGGCTTCGCTCGCCGCCAGCGTGCTGGCGCGGGTCGATCGCGGCGAGGAGCAGCTCGCGGCCATGATCCCCTATGGCCAGGCGGATCTGCTGGAATACGCGCCGGTGGCGAGGGAAAATCTCGCGGCCGGCAAGATGTCGGTCGGCGAGATGTGCAAGGCCATCGTCGAGCTCAGCGACAACACCTGCGCCAATCTGCTGCTGGCGCGGATCGGCGGCCCCGCCGCGCTGACCGCCTTCTGGCGGTCGCTCGGCGATACCACCTCGCGGCTCGACCACAACGAGCCCGAGCTCAACCGCTCGCAACCCGGCGACCCCCGGGACACCACGACGCCGGCAGCGATGGCGGGAAATTTGCGCCGGCTGGTCGCGGGCGAGGCGCTGTCGCCTGCTTCGCGGGCCCTGCTCACCGACTGGATGGTGAACTGCAAGACCGGCGCAAATCGCCTGCGTGGCGGACTCCCGGCAGGCTGGAAGATCGGCGACAAGACCGGCAACAACGGCAAGGACGCCTCGGGCGACATCGCGGTCGCCTGGCCGAAGCCGGATACGCCGATCCTGATCGCGGCCTATACCCAGGGCGGCACGCCGAGCGCGGCGCAGATCGCATCCGCGTTCGCGCGGATTGGGCGGATGGTGGCCGAACGGCTGGCGTGAGCCGCGCATTGACCTAGCCGTCGCTTCCGGGTCAAGACAGACCATCATGGAAGCGAAGTTTCAGACCTTTCTCATCCTGCTGGCCGTGCTGGCAGGCGTGGCACTGGCCGCGCGACGCTTCAACGTCGCCCCTGCCATCCTGCTGATGCTGGCGGGCGTCGGCCTCGCTTTCGTGCCGGGCATGCCGACTGTGGAGCTGCCGCCGGAGCTGGTGCTGCTGGTGGTGCTGCCACCACTGATCTACTCGGCCAGCGTCGCGATGAGCTGGCGCGAATTCAAGAAGAACCTGCGTCCGATCGTGCTGCTCGCGGTCGGCGCCGTGATCTTCACCACGGCGATGGTGGCGGCCGCCACACACTACATGATCGGCCTGCCCTGGACCGTCGGCTTCCTGCTCGGGGCCATCGTCGCGCCGCCCGACGTGGTGGCGCCGCTCGCGATCGCGCGCCGGCTGAACATGCCGCGCCGCATCCTGGTCGTGCTCGAAGGCGAAGGTCTCGCCAACGATGCCACCGCGCTGATCCTCTACCGCTTCGCGCTCGCCGCGATCCTCATCGGCCACTTCTCGCTGCCGCTCGCGGCCGGTGAATTCCTCCTCATCGTCGCCGGCGAGATCGCCTTCGGCATCGGCGTCGGCTGGCTCTCCTTGCGCCTTCGCAAATGGTCTGGAGATCCGCAGGTCGAGCTGACGCTGTCGCTGATCACGCCCTATGTCTCGTACTGGCTGCCCGAGCATATCGGCGGCTCCGGCGTGATCGCAACGGTGGCCTGCGGGCTCTATGTCAGCTGGAACGGCCCATTGCTGATCTCCTCGGCGACGCGCCTGCAAGGCATCTTCTTCTGGGATCTCGTGATCTACCTGATCGAGGGCATGCTGTTCCTGCTCACCGGTTTCCAGATGCGCGCGCTCTACGAGAAATCAAAGACTTTTCCGCTCGACGACATTCTCATCGCAACCGCATTGGTCCTGGTGATCGTCGTGATCGCGCGTTTTGCCTGGCTCTATCCCGCAACTTATCTGCCGCGAATGCTCTCCAGGTCGCTGCGCGAGCGCGATCCTTCGCCGCCATGGCAATGGCCATTCGTGCTCGCCTTCACCGGCGTGCGCGGCGCGGTGTCGCTGGCCGCCGCGCTGGCGCTGCCGTTCACGCTGCCGAATGGCGAGGCGTTTCCGTATCGCGACCTGATCCTGTTCGTCGCCTTCGGTGTCATCTTCGTGACGCTGATCGGCGTCGGCCTGACGCTGCCGCCGATCGTGCGGTGGCTCGGCGTCGCCGAAGCCGGTCGTCACGAGCATGCCGCCGAGCACGAAGCGGAGATCGCCGCGCGCCGTCAGGCGCTGGAGGCCGCGCTGAAATCGCTCGACGCGCTCACGGCGGAAAAAGAGGTTTCCGACGAGGTGATGCGGCTGCTGCGCGCCCGCCACGAGATCCGCTTCAACCAGCTCCCGGACTCGCTCGATCCCAACCGTCACGACATCTCTGCCGCCGGCACCGCTCTGACCCGCGAACTGATCGCCGCCGAGCGCAAATTCATCCACAAGCTGCTGCGCGACGGCCAGATCACCGACGAGACGCGGCGGCGGATCGAGCGCGATCTGGATCTGGAGGAGGCGAGCCTGGCGAATAGGGAATATCGAGCCGGGCCGCTGTAGCTTCCTCGTCATTGCGAGCGTAGCGAAGCAATCCAGACTGCCTCTGCGGAAGGACTCTGGATTGCTTCGCTGCGCTCGCAATGACTGCTGCTGAACCGGCAGGGCCAACTACCGTCTCTCGCAAAACTCCCTCATCGCGACCGCGACGGCTTGTGCGACCGCCTCGTGTCGCTCCGGCGAGTTCATCTCCATTTCCTCGTCGCGATTGATGATCGAGCCCGCCTCGAGCAGCACGGCGGCGCTTCGCGTGCGCGACAGCACGACCAGCCCGTCATAGCGGTAGACGCCGACATCCTTGTCGAGCAGCTGGCGCCGGTAGCGGCCCATCACCGGCAGCGTGTACTGGCTGGCATAGTGCAGGCCCTGCTGCTTCAATTGCCGGCCGATCATCCTGGCCAGCATCAGGCTGGCGGCAAAGTGCGGATTCTGCCGCGACACGAACAGCGAGTGGCCCGAAAAGCGATCGCTGAAATAGCTCTTTGCGCCGTCGAATTCCCAGGTCTCGAGCAGCTTGTCCGGCACCGAATCATGATGGACCGACAGGAACAGATCGGCGCGGCCTTCGTTTGCAGCGCCGACGCGCTTGAACAGGCTCGGCCGTGCCTTGCCGTCGGTGACGAGCAGGCGGGTTGCGGCAAAGCCCTCGGCCTTGAGCTTGGCCGTGATGAGCCGGGCGAGGCGGAAGTTGAAGCCGAACTCCGGATCGTTGCGTGCGCTCAATGCACCGTAGGAGTCCGGCGTGTGGCCGACATCCACGACGATCCGGAATTTGGGCGTCTCGCACTTGAATGAAGGTGAGGGTTTCGGCTCATGTCTCGCACTCTTGCGCGCGATAGCAGCCTCGCCGGCCGTGACGAATGCAAGCGATGACAGAACGATCGAGGCGACCAGCCCGACGATGACGCTCCGCAGGTGCCTCAAGCGCTACTCCGCTGCTGCTCACGCATGCCGGTGCCGGGACCGCTTTCGGTGAGGAAGTTGTAGTCTTTCGGGACGAAAGATGACGCGACCTTCGGCGGTGCTTTTTGCTTTTGATCACCTTGACGCAGGGAGGTCCGAGCGTCAACGCGCGGTCTGACCCAGGGCGCCCCCTGTCTTGGGCGATCAGGCCGACCATCGCGTCGGCAGCTAAGTATTTGAGACGAAATGAAAATGCCGATTGTGTCGTTGCGCGATGCGGCACTGGCAATCGCGCGATTCCCGCGCTCGCGGAGATTGTCGGCGACTGTTGCGGCGGAGCGACGGACGAACGCGCAACTAGCCGGTATTTAGGGCGGGTTTGAATTCGAATCGTCCATTGAATGTCTACGGGGTCAAATGAAGAAACTCGCATTCGCAACCGCCGCTCTGATGGCGCTGTTCACAGGCGCGGCGTCGGCCGCTGACCTTGCAGCCCGACCCTACACCAAGGCACCCGCAATCGCCCCCATCTACGACTGGAGCGGCTTCTACGTCGGCATCAACGGCGGTGGTGGCTGGGCCGACAAGTGCTGGGATATCTACAACGATGCCGGCTTCACCGTTGCGCCGCCCTTCCGGGAAGGCTGCCACAATGCGAGCGGCGCCACCGTCGGTGGTCAGGTCGGCTATCGCTGGCAGGCCACCAATTGGGTGTTCGGTGTTGAGGCGCAGGGCAACTGGGCCGACTTCACCGGCTCCAATTCCAGCTTGTTCTACGGCAATTTCACCAACCGATCCGAGGTTGATGCGCTCGGCCTATTCACCGGCCAGGTCGGCTACAGCTGGAACAACGTTCTCTGGTACGTGAAAGGCGGCGCCGCCGTCACCCGCGACAAGTACGAGGGCGTGATCACCAGCATCGGCTTGGTGTTTGATCGCGCCACCGAGACCCGCTGGGGCGGTGTCGTAGGCACCGGCATCGAATTCGGTTTCGCGCCGAACTGGTCGCTGGCGCTCGAATACGATCACCTGTTCATGGGCCATCGCGACATCACCTTTAGCTCGTCGATCGTTCCGGGGGTCACGCGCGGTGATACGATCCGCCAGGATGTCGACATTGTCACCGCCCGCATCAATTACCGCTTCGGTGGCCCGATCGTCGCCAAATACTGACTTTGGCACTTCTTCGACAAACGAAGCCCCGGTCTCGCGTCCGGGGCTTTCCTTTGCGCGAAGCTGACTGATTGATGTTGGTCTCCCGAGCCCGGCCCATTAGACCGGCCGCTCTCCCTTCACCGTCACGCGCGTGCCCGAGCGTGTGTGCGGCCAGTAGTCCCACATCGCGCGGTGCTGGGTGCAGCGGTTGTCCCAGAAGGCGATGGCGTTCTCGGTCCAGCGGAAGCGGCACTGGAACAGCGGGTTCTCGGCGTGCTGGTAGAGATAGGCGAGCATTGCGTCGCTCTCGTCGCGCGGGATGCCGTTGATGTGGCGGGTGAAGCCGCGGTTGACGTAGAGCGCTTTCTTCGCCGTGACCGGATGGGTGCGCACCACGGGATGCTCGGCATGGGGATAGGAGGGACGATCGGCGACGCCATAGTTGGCGTAAAGGCCGCGATAGATCGGCTCGCCATCGTGCAGCGCCGTCAGGCCATCGAGATAGGCTTTCATGCGCTCCGACAGCGCCTCATAGGCCGCGTACATGTTGGCAAACAGCGTGTCGCCGCCGCGGGGCGGGCATTGCTTGATGTAGAGGATCGAGCCCATCGGCGGCTCGAGATCGCAGGACACGTCGGAGTGCCAGCCCTCGCCATTGGCGCGCGGCGAGTTCTTGTCCGCATAGATCTTCATCAAGGCGGGGTCTTCGTCCTCATGCGGGGCGGCGGGATGAAAATGCAGCTCGCCGAACTTGCGGCCGAAGGCGAGATGCTGCTGCGGCGTGATGTGCTGGTCGCGGAAGAAGATGACGAGGTTCTCGGCGAGCGCGCGGTGGATCTCGTCCATCTGCCGGTTGGAGCGGGCATCGTCCGAGACGAGCTTGCCGATATCAACGCCGGAGATTTCCGCGCCGATGATGGGGGTGAGCTTCTCGACGACGATGGTCTCGTACGGCGCGCCGTCTTCAGCGGTGTGACGATAGCGCGGGCCCTGCTTGCCGGCGAGTGAGCTCATGGCGTGTCTCCCGATCGTTCTTGATTGGGAGCCATCGTAGCAACGTAGGGCGGGTTAGCGAAGCGTAACCCGCCACCTCGCGCCCGCAAAAAATAGGCGGGTTAGGCTGTGCTAACCCGCCCTACGATTCCGATGTTGAGGAGCGCCTACTCTGCCGCAGGCGCCGGCACCTTGGCGCCTTGGCCGTAGCGCTGGTCGATGTAGTCGATCACCAGCGCCTTGAAGTCGGCGGAGATGGTCGGGCCGCGCAGCGTGCGGAACTTCTTGCCGTCGACGAAGACGGGCGCGGCCGGCGCTTCGCCGGTGCCGGGCAGCGAGATACCGATATTGGCGTGCTTGGACTCGCCGGGGCCGTTGACGATGCAGCCCATCACCGCGACGTTGAGCTCTTCCACGCCGGGATATTTGGTCTTCCAGGTCGGCATCTCGTCGCGGATGAAATCCTGGATCGAGCGGGCCAGCTCCTGGAACGTGGTCGAGGTGGTGCGGCCGCAGCCGGGGCAGGCGGCAACCAGCGGCACGAAAGTGCGGAAGCCCATGGTCTGCAGGAGCTCCTGGCCGACCTGCACCTCGCGGGTGCGGTCGCCGCCGGGCTCGGGCGTCAGCGAGATTCGGATGGTGTCGCCGATGCCCTGCTGCAAGAGGATGCCGAGCGCGGCCGAGGACGCAACGATGCCCTTCGAGCCCATGCCGGCCTCGGTGAGACCGAGATGGATGGCGTAGTCCGAACGGGACGCGAGATCCTGATAGACCGCGATGAGATCCTGCACCGCCGAGACTTTTGCCGAGAGGATGATGCGGTCCTTGGGCATGCCGAGCTCTTCGGCGCGCGCCGCCGAGAGCAGCGCCGACTGCACCATGGCCTCGCGCGTCACCGCGCGCACGTCGCGCGGATTGGGCGAGGCCGCGTTCTCGTCCATCAGCTTGGTCAGAAGCTCCTGGTCGAGCGAGCCCCAATTGGCGCCGATGCGCACCGGCTTGTTGTTCTTGTTCGCGATCTCGATGATGTCGGCGAACTGGGTGTCGCGCTTGTCCTTGAAGCCGACATTGCCGGGATTGATGCGGTATTTGGCCAGGGCCTCGGCGCAGGCCGGATAGGCCGCGAGCAGCTTGTGGCCGATATAGTGGAAGTCGCCGATCAGAGGCGTAGTGATGCCGCGCTTGGCGAGGCCGTCGCGGATGTGCGGAACGGCGGCCGCAGCCTCCTCGCGGTCCACGGTGATGCGGACCATTTCGGAGCCGGCGCGCGCGAGCGCTGCGACCTGGGCGATGGTGCCTTCGACATCGGCGGTATCGGTGTTGGTCATCGACTGCACGACGATCGGCGCACCGCCGCCCACAGCGACGTTGCCGACCTTGACCTGGGTGGTCCGATGCCGGGGCGCCGGGCCCGCAATGTCTGAATCGAGAGGGTTTTCGAGCTTGTTCATGGCGGTCCAAATATCAGGTTTTGGTGACGTTCAGCAATGCATCGCGCGGCGCCGCAACCGATGGGCTGGGACGGTTAACCAGAAAAAGCCCAGCAATTACAAGGACCGCTGCGGCCCCGAATGTCAGGCTCAGGGTGTCATGCATGATGAAATAGCTACCCACCACGCCAAACAAAGGGGTGATGAAGGTAAAAGCGGACAATTTGCTGGCCGAATAGGCCTTCACCAGCGCGAACCAAAGCGTGAACGTGGTTCCGACCACCCAGATCGCCTGGAAGGCCATCAGGCCGAGCGACAGCGGCGACGGAGTGTGGGTGATGGATTCGCCGAACAGCCAGGCCGCCAGCCCCAGGATCGGGATCGAGGTCGCGACCTGATAACCCAGGGCCTTCTCGGGCGCGGCGAAGCGCAGCCGCGTGCCCTTGGCAACCAGCGTCGTCGCGGCCCACAGCGCGGCGCCCCCGACGATCATGAGATCGCCGAGCAGAACCTGCGAATCGACATTGGGCTGGGGCACGCCGATCGCAAGCGCCACGCCGGCAAAGCTGATGGCTAGGCCGAGCCATTGCGCGCCACCGAGACGCTCGCCGAGCACCTGGTAGGAGCCGAGCGCCACGAAGAACGGCGCGGTGTAGAGGAACACCACCGCACGAGAAGCAGACGTGAAGTGCAGCCCCTGGAAGATCAACACGAACTCGATGCCGAACATCAGCCCGGCGATCAGGCCGGGCTTCCAGGTGCCGTCACGTTCGAAGAATTTGACGCCGCGAAAGGTGCCGATGAGGAACAGCACCGGCAGCGCGCCCATCGAGCGGATGGTGGCCTGGAGCATCGGCGGAATGTCCGGCAGCACCAGCTTCACCGCGATCTGGTTGAATCCCCAGGTCAGGCATAGCATGAGCATCAGGGCGATGGCGCCGGCACTGAGGGGACGGCCGGCGGACGGTATGGCTTGAGGTGCGGACATTTCTTCCCAAAAATCCGGCTTTGCGCCGTTGTTGCTTCAAGACATTTTCTGACAATGCGTGCAGACGCCCGTGATCTCCACCACAGACAGCTTTGGCGCGAAGCCTGAGCTGCGCGCGGCGGCGTTGAGGTCCTTGGCGAAGGACGCCGAGGAGATCTCGCCGACCAGGCCGCAGCGCTCGCAGATCAGGAACGCCACCGCGGAGGTCGAATCGTGGTCGTGGGCTGCGCAAGCGAGATAGGCGTTGCGGCTTTCGATGCGATGCACGAGGCCGTTGGCCATCAGGAAGTCGAGCGCACGATAGATCGTGATCGGTGCCGGCCGCGCCATCGACTTGGCAAGCTCGTCGATGATTTCGTAGGCGCCGAGCGGGCGGTGGCTGGAGAGCAAGGCACCCAACACCTGGCGGCGGATCGGCGTGAATTTCTGCGCGCGCTGCTGGCAGACCACCTCGGCATGCGCAAGCGCGTCCGCGGTGCAGCGGCCGTGATCATGGTCGGGCGCGGGGAATGCCGGCTTTGCGAGGCTCATGTCGCCGTCTTCTAGCATTTCGGCGGGGGAACCCAAAGCACGACGAGCCGTCCGGCTGCCAGCCATGCTCCTCCCGCGGGACAGCACCGCGCCCCCGGTCCGTGAATTAATCATAAGCTTGCTTATAATATTCAAGCTTATTGGAGACCACGCTCATGACGCGCGGGTCGGTCGACCAGAATTTCCTGTTCACGCTCGGTGAGCTCTATCGCCTCTTGCGCGTCTATGCCGACAAGGAGGCCTCGCGCTTCGGCATCACCCGGGCGCAATGGGCGGTGCTGGCCAAGGTGGAGCGCAGCGAGGGCATGAAGCAGTCCGAGCTCGCCGAGCTCCTGGAGATGCAGCCGATCACGCTGACACGGCTGATCGACAAGCTCTGCGACAACGACTGGATCGAGCGCCGCAGCGACGCTTCGGATCGCCGGGTCAAGCGCCTGTACCTCAAGAAGGCCGGGCGGCAATTGCTCGGCCGCATGAGCGGCCTGAAGTCGGAGCTGACGGCGAACGCGCTCGACGGCATCAATCCGGCGGACGCGCACCGCCTCCTCACCCAGCTCGAAACCATCAAGGAAAACGTGCGAACCGCGATCCAGGCATCCGGCGCGGAGCAAGCACGCAAGGAGCAGCGCCATGGCTGATCAGGTCGTCAAGTTGCAGCCCGAGCAGAAGAGCGACAGCGGCAAGCCGACCAAGAAGGCCGGCACCGATCCGCGCCGCCGCCTGCTGGCGGGCCTGCGCCGCTATCGCCGTTTCCTGCTCCTGGTCGTGCTGCCTGTCATCGTCGCCATCGGCGGCATCACCTTCTATCTGCATGGGGGCCGCTATGTCGGCACCGACGATGCCTATGTCGGCGCACAGAAGGTGCTGGTGACACCCGACATCTCCGGCAAGATCCTGAAAGTCATCGTCAAGGAAGGCCAGTCGGTCAAGCGCGGCGACGAACTGTTCGAGATCGACCCGGTTCCTTTCCGCCTCGCGGTCGAGGAGACCAAGGCGCAGCTCGCGCAGGCGCGCACGACCTATGACAACCTCGTCGCCAACATCAAGATCTACGGCGACATGTTGGGCCTCGCCCAGCAGGGCATCGATCTGAAGCAGCGCGACGTCGAGCGCAAGCAGGCGCTGGTGAAGAACAATTTCGGCTCCCAGCTCGATCTCGACAACGCCTCCAACGCACTGGTCACCGCCGGGGCGCAGGCGCAGTACATCAAGCAGCAGCTCTCCAACGCAACGACCCAGCTGCTCGGCAACCCTGATCTGCCGCTCGAGCAATTCCCGCCCTACGCTCAGGCAAAAGCCAAGCTGGATGACGCGCAGCGCAACCTCGACCACACCGTGCTGCGCGCGCCGATGGATGGAGTGGCGACGCAGGTCGAGCAGATTCAGCTCGGCCGCTATGTGCCCGCCGGCACGCCGGTGTTCTCCATCATCGACGTCGCCCATCCCTGGGTCGACGCCAATCCGAAGGAGAGCGACCTCACCTATGTCACCGAAGGCCAGTCCGTCACGCTCGAGGTCGACGCGTTCCCCAACCATGTCTTCAAGGGCAAGATCGGCTCGCTCTCGCCCGGCACCGGCGCGCAATTCGCGATCCTGCCGCCGCAGAACGCCATGGGCAATTTCGTCAAGGTGGTGCAGCGTGTGCCGATCCGCATCTATTTTGACGAGACCGACAAATATGTGCGGAAGCTGAAAGCCGGCATGAGCGTCTACGCCACCATCGACACCGGTCATCGGCGGTCGCTTGCCGGCCTGCTCGGCCTGTCCGCGACCGCGGGCCAGGATAAAGAATAAGACAAGGACTGGCGCGATGTCCGGCCCCAATGCCAGCCTGATGGTCCCCGGCCTGCGCCGGAACATGGTGACGATCTGCGCCATGACCGCGACCATCATGCAGGCGCTCGACACGACCATCGCCAATGTCGCCCTCCCCTACATGCAGGGCACGCTGTCGGCCTCGCAGGACCAGATCAACTGGGTGCTGACCTCCTACATCGTCGCCGCCGCGATCATGACGGCGCCGGTGGGCTGGATCGCCAACCGCTTCGGCCGCAAGCGCATCTTCATCATCTGCTCGGCCGGCTTCACCATGGCATCGGTGCTGTGCGGCCTCGCGCAGGACATCAACCAGATGGTGCTGTTCCGCCTGCTGCAGGGCGTGTTCGGCGCAGCGCTGGTACCGCTGTCGCAATCGGTCATGCTCGACTATTACACGCTTCAGGAACGCGCCAAGGCGATGGCGATCTGGGGCATGGGCGTGATGATGGGTCCGATCATGGGACCGTCGCTGGGAGCCTGGCTCACCGAGACCTATTCCTGGCACTGGGTGTTCTTCGTCAACCTGCCGTTCGGCATCATCACCGTGCTCGGGCTGGTCGTCTTCATGGACGAGACCAGGAAGGATTTCAGCCTCAAATTCGACTGGTTCGGCTTCGCCGCGCTGGCGGTCGCGATCGGCGCGCTCCAGCTCGCGCTCGACCGCGGTGAGCAATTGGGCTGGCTGGAATCGAACGAGATCCTCGCCGAGTTCATCGTCTCGGCCGTCGCGTTCTACTTCTTCCTCGCGCATTCCTTCACGACCTCGACCCCGTTCATCCGCTTCGCCCTGTTCCGGGACCGCAACTTCGTCACCGGCTGCCTGTTCATGATCGTGATGGGGCTCGTCCTGTTCTCGACCATGGCACTCGCCTCGCCCTACATGCAGAACGTGATCGGCTATCCCATCATCACCGCCGGCCTGCTGCTGGCGACCCGCGGCATCGGCACCTTCTTCGCCATGATGCTGGTCGGCCGCATGATGCGTTATATCGAGGCGCGCACGCTGATCATCTGCGGCCTGACGCTGACGGCGGGCTCGCTGTTCCAGATGACCGGCTGGACCGATCTGACCCAGGTGCCGGAGATCGTCACGGTCAGCGTCATCCAGGGTTTTGGCTTCGGCCTCGTCTTCGTGCCGCTCTCGACCGTGGCGTTCCTGACACTGTCGAACGAGCTGCGCACCGACGGCACCGCGATGCTGACCCTGATGCGCAACGTCGCGAGCTCGGTCGGCATTTCCGTCGTGATCGCGCAATTGACGCAAGGCACGCGATGGACCTACGCGATCCTGTCCGAGCACATCAACCCGTTCAACCACGCGCTGCAGATGCCCGGCGTCAGCGGCATCATCAATCTGTCGACCGACACCGGCCGCGCCATGGCCGACAGAATGGTCAACGTGCAGGCGCAGATCATCGCCTTCGCGCACGACTACCAGCTGGTGATGCTCTTCATCCTCTGCACCATCCCGCTCGCTTTGCTGATCGGCTCGACCAAGGCGACGCTGCGCAAGCAGGCGGCGGGGCCGGAGCATGCGGTGATGGAGTAGCGGATCTCGGGCCCCGGACGCAGCGCAGCGCTACACGTTGCACCGCGTCCGGGACACAACAGCGCTACAACAGCTCCTCGCAGCCCAAATCATCCACGGCCGCAAACGCCCGCTCCAGATTGTTCCACCAGATCAGCGGCGGGATGTTGATGCTCCACTGCCAGACCGGCCGCGTGATCTGCCAGAGCACCGCCCAGCGATAGTCGCGGTCGAGCGCTCCGCGCGAATAGCCGGTGATGCCGCTCTCGATCAGCGTGTCGTGGTAGAGATTGAGCAGCAGCCGTTCGAGCGCCTGCCGGCGTTCCGGATACCAATGCATCGCCATCATGTAGGCGAGATCGTGCGTCGGAACGTCGATGCTCCAAAGATCGAAATCGAAGATGCGCACGGTGTCATCGATTCCCGTGCGCGGCAGCAGGAAATTCCAGACATGGGCATCGCCATGCGTGATACTGAGGTGGCGGCGTGAATGGTAACGCTGGGACAGCCGCTCCGACTGATCGATGAGCCGACGATAGAGGATCCGCCGTTCCTCGCTGAGGCGATCGCCGAGAAGATCGGCAAAGCGGTCGTAATGCCCCGCGAACGTCTCCATGCGTTGCGCGCTGTCCTCCACGCTGGCCCAGGTGCCGAGGGTCTCGCCGAGGCTCGGATGGTCCCACCAGGCTGCATGCCAGCGCGCCAGCGTCGTGACGATGGCGAACGTCTGCTCACGCGACGGCGGCACCGGCCAGGCCGTCGCGATCTCGTGGCTGTCGGTGAGATCTTCCAGGAGCAGATGCCAGGCGAAGCTGTCCTCGTCGAAATGCCCATCAAAGCAGCGCGGCACGAGTCCCGGCGGCATCTGCGGCACCAGCTGCGTGTAATAGCCCACCTCGCGCCGGCCGCCATTGGCGAGGCGCTTGGCGAAAGCGGCATTGGGCGTCTTGAGGATCAGCGACTGCGGAGCACCGGCGGACTCGCCGACATAGCGCAGCCCGAGCCTGACGATATGCGACACCACTGTGTCGCGCTGATGCAGCACCTTCACCTCGCGGACGGCGCCTGCATCCAGCGCGCCGCCCCGGCGCAGCGCGGCCGTCAGTCGGGCGGGCTCAACGACCGCCGGCAATTGTGGAGATGTCATGAACCACGATGCCCCTGTCCCGCGTCATACTGCACGATCACATGCCCGGGCACCAGCGGCTGCCGCCGGCTCAGGCTGCGGCGGTCGAGTCGCGCACCGTCCGCACAACAATCGCGCGCAGTTGATCGAGATTGGCCGTCATCCCGGCGATCGCCTGCCTCACATCCGCGGCGCGCTGGTTGACGGAGGCGGCATCGCGGCTGACGTCGCCGATCTTGGCCGAGACCTCCTGTGCGGCGGAGGCCGATTCGGAAATCGACCGCGTGATCTCCCGGGTCGCGGCATCCTGCTGTTCCATTGCGGCAGCGACCGATGTCGCCACGCCGTCGATCTCGATGATGTGGCCTCCCATGGCCTCGACGGCGTCGACCGCGGCCTGCGTCGAGGCCTGGATCTCTGCAATCAGCCGGCCGATCTCCTCGGTGGACTTGGCAGTCTGGTCGGACAGGGACTTCACCTCGGCGGCAACCACCGCGAAGCCGCGGCCGGCCTCGCCGGCGCGCGCCGCCTCGATCGTCGCGTTGAGCGCGAGGAGGTTGGTCTGGCCTGCGATGCCGCCGATGAGGTCGGAGACCTCCGCGATCTTCTTCACCGATCCGGCCAGCGCCTGAATGGTCGAACGCGCCTGCTCGCGGCCGGCGACGGCCGATTTGGTGACGGTGCTGGTCCGCGCGACCTGGCTCGTGATCTCGCGGATCGAGGCGCTCAACTCTTCGGCCGCAGCGGAGACGGCCTGCGAGCTGCCGAGCGCCTGGGTCGAGGCCGCCGCCACCGCCTGCGACTGCGCAGAGAGCGACTTTGCGATCTCAGAGAGGCCGGAGGCGGCTTGCTCCACGCCCTGCGTCGCCGCGGTCGCGGTATCGACCGAGCGGCCGGTCTCGCGCTCGACCGTTTCGGCCATCTGGTGCAGGGCGAATCGCTTGGCGAGCGCCGCCGCCTGCTCCTGCCGCAACTGCTCCTCGCGCAGACGGGAGTTCTCGACCGCCGCCTGCTTGAACACCACAAGCGCGCCCGCCATCGAGCCGACCTCGTCCTGGCGCTGGGCGAACGGAATGTCGGCGGCGAGATCGCCGGTCGCGAGCTTCTGCATCGTGTCCGTCATGCGCACGATCGGGCGCACCACGCCGAGGGCAACACCCAGCAGGCCGGCGGTAACGAAGGCGAGGACGGCGATGGAGACGCCGAGGAGGATATAAAGCATCGCGCTGTCGCGGTCCGCGGCCAGCTTCTCCATGGCGGCATTCCGCTTGTTGGCACTCTCGACGATGCTGTCGATGACGGCACGGTGCGCGGTATAGGCCTCCTTGAGCTGCGCATAGACGCGCTCGGAAGCCGCCGCGTCCTTGGCCTTGAGGGCGGGCAGAAGCTGATCCGACGCCTTCCAGAATTTCTGCACCTCCGCATCGGATTTCGATACCAGCGCGGTCTTGAGGTCGGCCGAAAGGCTGGAGGAGACCCAGAACGCCTTGCGCTCGTCGTAGTCCTTGCGGAGCTGGACCAGACGTTCGCCGTGGGCCGCCAGCTGATCCGGCTCGCGCATGGCCAGCGTCGCCTCGAGATAGGCTTCGATGATGTATTCGGGCGGCGGCAGGATGTCGGCGATGAGGTCATTGCCGAGCTTGATGTCGGAATAGAGCGGACCGCCGACCTTGAGCTCTTTTAGGGCGTACAGGCTGGTCGAAACAACGGCGGCGAAACCAATGGCGAGAACGATGCCAAACGCGACGATCGCAGAGGACAAGGACAGACGAAATTTCATGAAACAATCCAGGTCGGCGTCGAAACTGCGGCCACCCTAGACGACTACGGTAAATACGGGATTGATTCGCGCCGGAATTGTATTTCACGAACCCCGCATGAATACGGAGATTAGGCGTCAAGTCATCGGTATTGAGTCAGCGAGGCTGACGCACAACCGCGCAAAATCAACGTTCGAGTCTGATGCGGCAACCCAGCACCGGCTCCGATGCGCCGAATGAGATATGTGTGCCGAGGAGCAGGCCTCCCCGGCACGCCCTGCCCTCATACGTCGAAGAACACCGTCTCGTTGTCGCCCTGCAGGTGCAGGTCGAGCCGGTAGACCGGCTTGCCGGCCTCGCGGACCGCAGTGAGCGTGGCGCGGCGGTCAGCCGGCACCAGCGCCAGCACGGGATCGGCGGCGTTGCCGGCCTCGTCGCTGAAATAGATGCGGGTGTAGAGATGCCTGAGCATGCCGCGGCCAAACACCGCAACCAGGATGTGCGGCGCCTGCGGCTTGCCCGCAGGATCCGGCACCGCGCCCGGCCTGATGGTCTCGAAGGAATAGTTGCCGTCCTTGTCGGTGCCGCAGCGGGCAAAGCCGCGGAAGCTCGCATTCGGCAGCGCGCGCTTGTCCTGGGGATCGGCGAAGCGGCCCTGCGCATCCGCCTGCCAGATCTCCAGCATGCAATCGGGGACGGCGACGCCATCGCCATCGAACACCCGGCCCTCGATGCGGATGCGATCGCCGGTGACATCGGGTGTCAGCGTCGAATGGGTGAACGCGTCGTTCCAGGCGTACTCGCCGGTCGGCGTCAGGCCGTATTTGAAGAACGGACCGACCGTCTGCGATGGGGTGATCCCGTCGGGCTTCGCGGACTGTTGCACTTAATGGTTCTCCATGGGGGTGGCGTCCTTGCCGCGCAGCACGATGTCGAAGCGGTAGCACAGTGCCCATTCGGGCTGGGTATTCTCCAGGTCGAACGACGAAACCATCCGCGCCCGCGCCTTCTCGTCCGGCACCGAGTTGAAGATCGGGTCGAACGGGAACAAGGGGTCGTTCGGGAAATACATCTGCGTCACCAGGCGCGTGACGAAGGAATGGCCGAACACCGACAGATGGATGTGCGCAGGCCGCCAGGCGTTGTGGTGATTGCCCCAGGGATAGGCGCCGGGCTTGATGGTGACGAAGCGATAATAGCCGGACGCATCGCTCACGGTGCGGCCCGCGCCGGTGAAATTCGGATCGAGCGGCGCCGGATGCTGATCGCGGACGTGAACGTAACGGCCGCAGGAATTGGCCTGCCAGATCTCGACGAGCGAGTTCGGCACGCCGCGGCCGTCCTCGTCGCGCACATGGCCGTGCACGATGATGCGCTCGCCGAGCGGCTCGCCCGCGTGCTGGCGGGTGAGGTCGTTGTCGCCCTCGCGCACGGTCTCGTGGCCGTAGACCGGCCCGGTCAGCTCCGACAGCGTATGGGGCATCGGAATCAAGGGCTTGTTCGGCGCGCGCTTGATCGAGCTCTTGTAGTCGGGCGACAGCGGCAGCGGATGCGCCGCGTTGCTGCCGGTGGGATAGATGAATGTCATTGGCGAACTCCTCCCGGCCGTTTTCGGTCCGGCCAGTCAACTCTTCCGCCAATCATTATAGGATATAACTAATTTGGGAAAGCCGGTTTGGCGGCGTTCCCGCGCATGGCAGCCGGCCACTGCTACCTGATCGGCGCACGCGGAAGCACGGCCTCTCCGGCCTCGAGCCGGTAGGTATGGTCGAGCGAATACCAAGGCAATGAGGCGTCCTTCGCCGTCGGATGCGGCGTATCGTGGCGCACGAACTTGCCGATCAGCGCCTGTGTCACACCGAACTGCACGTCGCTGTCGATATGGGGGTCGCTGGGATCATAGACCTGCGAGATCAGCACCTTAAATCCCGGCTTGAAGATCAGGGCATGCAGATGCGCGGGACGATAGGGGTGGCGGGCCTGCGCCGCGAGCAGGCGGCCCACGACACCATCGGTCGGAATGGGATAGCCGACCATCATCACCGAGCGGAAGGAAAAGCGCCCGTCAGAATCGGTCGTGAACTTGCCGCGCAGGTTCATGTCGGCCTGCTCGGGGTCCTGGTTCTCGTAGAGGCCGACCGGCGAGGCGTGCCAGACATCGACCTCGGCACCGGCGACGGGCCGGCCGTCCTGATCGACGACGCGGCCGCTGACGAACAGCGTGGCCCCCGGTGTCTCCGAGCGCACGATCGATCCACCATTCTCGACCCGGGGCGAATTCAACCGCCAGAACGGCCCGAGCAATGATTGATCGGTCTCCGTATTGCCTTGATCGCCGTTGTTGAGCAGGCACACCAGCGAGGAGACGCCGAGCGACCCCGCCATCAGCACGACTTCGTTATGCGTATCGGTGGTCAGCTTGCCGAGTTCGGCCACGATCGCCGCGGCGTCGCGGAACTCCTTCTCGGTCAGCCTGACATCGCGGACGAAGGCGTGCAAATGCTTGACCAGGGAGACCATGATCTCGCGCAGCCGCGGATCGGATGTCCGTTCCATTACCGCCAGGGCCGCGGCCGTGACGTCCTTCTCGCGCTCGATGATCACAGGCTATTTTCTCCCTGTCTTTCCGGAACGCGAGAGAAATGCGCGAGCCCGGGCACTTCGCCTCTCCCCGCGAAGAGCGGGGAGAGGTGAAGGAGAGAGTTCAATTCAGCTTCTCGATCGCAACCGCGACACCCTGGCCGACGCCGACGCACATGGTGGCGAGCGCGAGCTTGCCGCCGCGCTTCTCCATGCCGTGCACGGCGGTGAGCGCGAGGCGGGCGCCGCTCATGCCGAGCGGATGGCCAAGCGCGATGGCACCGCCATGCGGATTGACGAAATCGGCGTCATCGGCGACGCCGAGCTGGCGCATGCAGGCGATGCCCTGCGAAGCGAAAGCTTCGTTCAGCTCGATCAGGTCGAAATCGCTGATCTTCTTAGCCAGCCGTTCCATCAGCTTGCGGGTCGCCGGCACCGGGCCGATGCCCATGATCCGCGGCGGCACGCCGGCCGAGGCGAGCCCGAGGATGCGAGCTCGCGGCGTCAGGCCGTGCTTCCTGACCGCGGCTTCCGAGGCCAGGATCATGGCGGCGGCGCCGTCATTGACGCCGGAGGCGTTGCCGGCCGTGACGGTGCCGGGATTGCGCACGATCGGCTTCAGCTTGGCGAGACCTTCCAACGTGGTCTCGGGGCGCGGATGCTCGTCCTTGTCGACGGTGATCGGGCCGGCTTTGCCGCCGGGAATGGTGATCGGCGTGATTTCTTCCGCGAAATAGCCGGCTGCGATTGCAGCGCCTGCGCGCTGCTGCGAGCGGATGGCGAAGGCGTCCTGGTCCGCGCGCGAGACCTGGAACTCCTCGGCGACGTTCTCGCCGGTCTCCGGCATCGCGTCGACGCCGTACTGCGCCTTCAGCAGCGGATTGATGAAGCGCCAGCCGATGGTGGTGTCGAAGATTTCGGCCGAGCGCGAGAAGGCTTCCTGCGCCTTGCCCATCACGAAGGGCGCGCGGGTCATCGATTCGACGCCGCCGGCAATCGCGAGATCGATCTCGCCGGAACGAATGGCGCGGCCCGCGGCGCCGACCGCATCGAGGCCCGAGGCGCAGAGCCGGTTCAGAGTCTGGCCGGGAACCGAATCCGGCAGGCCCGCCAGCAGCAGCGCCATGCGCGCGACGTTGCGATTGTCCTCGCCGGCCTGGTTGGCGCAGCCGAAGAACACCTCGTCCACCTGTGCCCAATCGAGATTGGGGTGCTTGGCCATCAGCGCCTTGATCGGGGCGGCGGCGAGATCGTCGGCGCGCACCTTGGCGAGCGAGCCGCCGAAACGGCCGATCGGGGTCCGCACGGCATCGCAGATAAAGACGTCACGCATCGTTGTTCTCCCTGAATGCCGCGATCCGGCCAAATTCTTCAATGTCGGCGGAGTTTTAGGAGGGCGCCCGCGGCAGGTCAATTGACGGTTTCGCGGGACAGACGTCATTCCGGGGCGCGCCATTTGGCGCGAACCCGGAATCCATTTGTCGGCGTGACGTGCGGCCCGATGGATTCGGGGCCTGCGCCGTTCCGGCGCATCCCGGAATGACGGCGGAAAATGTGGCAGCCGCATGCGCTACACGGACAACGTGGAAAACCTTCGCTTCCCCGGCAAAGCAAATAGGAGCAGGTGCCGAAATTTTGTAGGTTGCGCCGCCCATGACGATGCAACAGCCGATACAAGTTCCGCCCGCCGATGACACGCCCGCGCCGCAGGCCGAGGCTGCCGCGCGCGTCACACCGATGATGGAGCAGTATCTGGAGATCAAAGCAGCGCATCAGGGCTTGCTGCTGTTCTACCGGATGGGCGACTTTTACGAGCTGTTCTTCGAGGATGCCGAGATCGCTTCAAAGACGCTCGGCATCGTCCTGACCAAGCGCGGCAAGCACCAGGGCGCGGATATCCCGATGTGCGGCGTGCCGGTCGAGCGCTCAGAGGATTATCTGCATCGTCTCATCAGCGCCGGGCATCGGGTCGCGGTCTGCGAGCAGACCGAGGATCCTGCCGCGGCGAAAGCGCGCGGCAACAAGAGCGTGGTGCGCCGCGGCGTGGTGCGGCTGGTGACGCCTGGCACGCTGACCGAGGACACGCTGCTCGATGCGCGTGCCAACAATTACCTGCTGGCGATCGCGCGCGCCCGCTCGTCCGCCGGCGGCGACCGCTTCGGCCTTGCCTGGATCGACATCTCGACGGCCGAATTCATGGTCACCGAGGTCTCGGGCGGCGAGCTCGCCGCGACGCTGGCGCGCATCAACCCGAACGAGGCGATCGTCACCGACGCGCTCTTTGGCGACAACGAGCTCGGCCAGACCTTGCGCGAGCTGCCGGCCGTGACGCCGCTGACCCGCGACGTCTTCGACGGCGCCACCGCCGAGAAGCGGCTCTGCGACTACTTTGCCGTCGCGACCATGGACGGGCTCGCGCAGCTGACGCGCCTGGAGGCCACCGCCGCGGCGGCCGCCGTCACCTATGTCGACCGCACCCAGGTCGGCAAGCATCCGCCGCTGTCGCCGCCCGCGCGCGAAGCCTCGGGCGCGACCATGGCGATCGACCCGGCGACGCGCGCCAATCTCGAGCTGACGCGCACGCTCGCCGGCGAACGCCGCGGCTCGCTGCTCGACGCCATCGACTGCACCGTGACTTCGGCAGGCTCCCGCCTGCTGGCGCAGCGTCTGGCCGCGCCGCTGACCGATGCGCCCGCCATCGCCCGGCGGCTGGACGCGGTCAGCGCTTTCGTGGCCGATCCCGCCGCGCGCGAGGACATACGCAGCATCCTGCGCGGCGCGCCCGACATGTCGCGCGCTCTGGCCAGACTCTCGGTCGGCCGCGGCGGGCCGCGCGACCTCGCCGGCATCCGCGACGGCATCATCGCCGCCGACCAGGTGCTGACGCGGCTCTCCGAACTGGATCAGCCGCCGCAGGAAATCGCGGCGGTGATGGCAGCGCTGCAGCGGTCGTCGCGCGCCCTCGCAGCCGAGTTCGCCAGCGCGCTCGACGAGCAGCTGCCGCTGATCAAGCGCGACGGCGGCTTCGTGCGCCAGGGCTACGAGCCGGCGCTCGACGAAGCGCGCAACCTGCGCGATGCCTCGCGCCTCGTGGTCGCCTCGATGCAGGCGCGCTACGCCGATGCGACCTCCGTCAAGGGTCTCAAGATCCGGCACAACAACGTGCTCGGCTATTTCGTCGAGGTCACCGCCCAGCACGGCGACAAGCTGATGTCGCCGCCGCTGAACGCGACCTTCATCCATCGCCAGACGCTGGCGGGACAGGTGCGCTTCACCACCGCCGAGTTAGGGGAGATCGAGGCCAAGATCGCCAATGCCGGCGACCGCGCGCTCGGCCTCGAGCTCGAGATCTTCGAGCGGCTCTGCGGCAAGGCGCTCGCGATCAGCGACGATCTGCGCGCCGCGGCGCAAGGCTTTGCGCTGCTCGACGTCGCGACGTCACTGGCCAAGCTCGCCGTGGACGAGAACTATGTGCGGCCCGAGGTCGACGGTTCGCTCAGCTTTGCGATCGAGGCCGGCCGCCACCCCGTGGTCGAGCAGGCGCTCAAGCGCAACGGCGAGCCGTTCATCGCCAATGCCTGCGACCTCTCTCCCGCGCCGGCACAGAAGTCAGGCCAGCTCTGGCTGCTCACCGGTCCCAACATGGCCGGTAAATCGACCTTCCTGCGCCAGAACGCGCTGATCGCCTTGATGGCCCAGATCGGCAGCTTCGTGCCGGCGACGCGCGCGCGGATCGGCATCGTCGACCGCCTGTTCTCGCGCGTCGGCGCCGCCGATGATCTCGCCCGCGGCCGCTCCACCTTCATGGTGGAGATGGTCGAGACCGCGGCGATCCTGAACCAGGCCGGCGAGCGCTCGCTCGTCATCCTCGATGAGATCGGCCGCGGCACCGCGACCTTCGACGGCCTCTCGATCGCCTGGGCCGCGATCGAGCATCTGCACGAGAGCAACCGCTGCCGCACATTGTTCGCGACGCATTATCACGAGCTGACTGCGCTCGCGGCCAAGCTGCCGCGCATGTTCAACGCCACGGTGCGGGTGAAGGAATGGCAGGGCAACGTCGTGTTCCTGCACGAGGTGCTGCCGGGCTCGGCCGACCGCTCCTACGGCATCCAGGTGGCGAAACTCGCGGGCCTGCCGCCGGCGGTGATCACGCGCGCCAAGTCGGTGCTGTCCAAGCTGGAGGCAGAGGACCGCGGCCAGACCGCGCGAGCCCTGGTGGACGATCTGCCGCTGTTCGCAGTGCCCTCACGCGCCGCCACTGAAGCCGCGCCGCCGAGCGAAGCGGAGCTGCTGATGGAGGCGGTGAAGGCGCTGCACCCCGACGAGATGTCGCCGCGCGAGGCGCTCGATGCTCTGTATGCGTTGAAAGCCAAACTGCCGAAGCCGTGATGGTGCCGTAGGGTGGGCAAAGCGGAGCGTGCCCACCACCTGTCGCAGCCGGAAAGAATGGTGGGCACGGCGCGCAAAGAGCGCACCTTTGCCCACCCTACAATTCCGAGCCCGGCCTAGCCCCGCGCCGCGATCGCCGCGGCTTCCGCGGCGGCGCGCTGCATACTGGTCGACATCTCGTTGGTCACCGTGCTCTGCTCCTCGATCGCGGCGGCGGTCGAGGTCACGTACTCGCTGACATTGTTGATCGCCTGCTTGATCGAGCCGAGCGCGCTGACGACGTCGCCGGAGATGCTGTTGAGACTGCCGATCTCCTGGCCGATCTTGTCGGTCGCCTGCTTGGCCTGGTTGGCGAGGCTCTTGACCTCGGAAGCGACCACCGCGAAGCCGCGGCCGGCCTCGCCCGCGCGCGCCGATTCGATCGTGGCGTTGAGCGCGAGCAGGTTGATCTGCCCCGTGATGTTGTTGATCATCTCGACGATGCCGCTCATCGCCTGCGCGGCCTCGGTGAGGCGCTGGGCCTGCGCGTCGGCGGCGCCGACCTGCTCGACCGCGCCCATCGCGGTCTCGCGCGACTTGGTCATGGCCTCGGAGATCTCCCGCACCGAGGCGTTGAGCTCCTCCGAGCCGGCGGCGACAGATTCCATCATGCCCCGCACGCGCTCGTTGCCCATGCGGACCAGGACCTGCTTGGTGACGTCGGTGGCGTATTTCACGACCTTGAACGGCTTGCCGTTGAGGTCGAGGATCGGATTGTAGGAGGCCTGGATGTAGACCTCCTTGCCGCCCTTGCCGATGCGCTTGTACTCCGCCGCCTGGTACTGGCCACGATTGAGCGCGGCCCAGAACTCGCGATAGCCGGCACCGTCGCGCTCGGAGGGCTCGACGAACATGCTGTGGTGGCGGCCCTTGATCTCGGCCAGCGAATAGCCGAGCGCGCCGAGAAAGTTGGCGTTGGCGGTGATGATCGTGCCGTCCATGTTGAACTCGATCACGGCCTGGGCCTTGTCGATCGCCGCGATCTGGCCGGCGAGATCGGCATTCTTCAGCTTCTCCGCGGTGACGTCGGTCGCGAACTTGACCACGCCGTACGGCCTGCCGTTTTCGTCGAGCAACGGATTGTAGGAGGCAAGGATCCAGACCTCGCGGCCCCCCTTGCCGATGCGCTTGAACTCGCCGGCCTGGTATTCGCCGCGGTTGAGCGCGGCCCAGAATTCGCGATAGGCCGGGCTGTTTCGGTCGGCCTCGGCCACGAACAGGCTATGATGCTTGCCCTTGATCTCGTCGAGCGAATAGCCGAGCGCCTTGCAGAAGTTCTCGTTGGCCGAGACGATGGTGCCGTCGAGCTTGAACTCGATGACGGCCTGGGCGCGGCTGATGGCAGCGATCTTGGAGGCGTCCGTCATGCTGCGGATCTTCTTCGCGGTGATGTCGGTCGCAATCTTGGCGACCATCACCGTCTTGCCGTTGCCGTCGAGCACCGGATTGTAGGATGCCTCGATCCAGACCTCGTGGCCGTCTTTCGCGATCCGCTTGAACTCGCGCGCCTGATACTCGCCACGGTTCAATGCGGCCCAAAACGCCTTGTACTCGGCGCTGTCGCGCTGGTCGGCCGGCACAAACATCGAGTGATGCTTGCCCTGGATCTCCTCGAGACGGTAGCCGAGTGCGTCGAGAAAATTCTTGTTGGCCGTGATGATCGTCCCATCAAGATTGAACTCGATCATCGCCTGCGAACGGCCGATGGCATCGAGCCGCGATTGTGCATCAGTGTGGAATTTACGGCCGAACATCAGGAAATCTCCATCTCGAATTGAGCCGAAGGGGGATATGCTCGTCAGTGTCGAGGAACTGATCGTGCAGCAGTGCTGACATATTCCAATCTGCGTCTCCCCCAGATCCGATTGGAAGGTCCGTCGCGATGGTCGGACAGCAACGAAGCGGGCGAGCAGCCTGATTCTTTACGGCAAAAGCTCGAACAAAGTTCTAATTTTACTGTCGGGAATTCGACGGGGGTTATCAGCATGTCAGCGCGAGGAGCCGCTGGAGCTCACACCGGAACAGTACGGCAGGACTTGAAATGATGGCGCTCATTCAACGGTTGATCCGAGCGGGCCACATCGGCTTCTCGCGACGTCGCGTCGCGCATATCCGTAGTCTCACGGCATCGGCCGCGTGCGGCGCAAGGCGCGCCGTCCTATTCTCCACAGCGTCAGATTCCATGCCACGCAGGTTGCGAGCGCGAGGCACAAGCCGGCGGCGGAGCCGAACCACACGACTGCAACGTGCAGGACCGCAATCGCCATGCCAAATCCGAGCAGGCCCCAGGCGGAGTTGGCGAGCACGGCAGCGGTCGGCGGTCCACCGATGCGCGGATGCAGGATGACCATGATGCTGGAGAACACCACGGGAAAGAGTGCAATGATGCCGCTGATGCGCGGGCCGACCCAACTCGATGTCGAAACCACGATGGCGACAAGGGTCGCAACCAGCGCAGCGCGCATCGGCACATCGTACCAGCGGCGCGTCACCAGCGGCATCTTCGCATGGCGATAGCGCGCGAGCAGTGGAATGCAGATGCCGAACGCGATCAGATTGGCGGCGAGCCCCGCCATGAGCGACCAGTCGAACTGGCGGATGATCGAGGCCATCCCGATCCATACCGCGAAAGCGCTTCCGCAGCTCACCACGAGAGTGTGCCGCTGCGACAGCACAACGTAAGTGAGGCACATCAAGATCGTTGCCGCATTGACCGGCAGGCTCGCCAGCGCGCCCTGGGCGACGAACGCGGCGTCATGATCGATCGCAAGGAAGACGTAGGACGGCCCGGCCGAGACCGGCAGGGTCGCGATCAGCGCGCCGATCACGGGTCCCGAGCGTTCGGTGATGATCGATGCCGTCACCACGAACGCCGCCGCGATCGCCATGCGCAGGAGCAGGAAGAGGAGGAAGTGGAGGTCGAGGGACATTTCTTGTTCTTGTGCCGGGCAAGCGACGCGCTGATCCCGAATTTACTCAGTCCGTCATTCCGGGGCGCGCGGAGCGCGAGCCCGGAATCCATAACCACAGGCCGCGATGCTTTAAGGAGGCTGGATCAACGACCGCCCGAAATCACGACGGCCGGGGATTATGGGTCCCGGGCTCGCGCCAAGCGGCGCGCCCCGGGACGACACCAATCGGTGGAATGACGACCTGCGTCTTACATCCGCTGCATCGACACCGACACCTTCGGGCCGTTCTTGATGGTCTGATAGACCACGCAATACCGCTCGGTGAGCTTGAGCAGCAGATCGAGCTTGTCCTGCGGCGCTGACGTGTCGACCTCGAAGCGCAGGCGGATCTCGGCGAAGCCGACCGGGGTCTCCTTGTCGATGCCGAGCGTGCCGCGGAAATCGAGATCGCCCTCGGCGTAGACGTTGCCGGTCTTCAAGGGCACCTCGATCGCGGTCGCGACCGATTTCAGCGTGACGCCGGCACAGGCGACCAGGGCTTCGAGCAGCATGTCGCCGGAGCAAAGCTCGAGGCCGGAACCGCCTGTGCCCGGATGCAGGCCGGCCATCGCGATAGCGCGGCCGGTCTCGACCTTGCACGCAATGCCTTCGCTATCGGTGGAGCCCTTGGCCTTCAGCGTGATCAGCGCAGCCTTGGGATCGGTCTTGTAGCGCTCCTTGATCGGGGCCTGCATCTGGCGCAGCTCTGCAGCGTCCATCTTGTTCTCTCCCGGGGATATCGACGAGCGGTATAGAGGGCGATTGGTTTGGTGTCAGCCCATGATTGGTGGAGGCAGTCATGACCAGCCGGGCCCCAAGAGAAAAATCTAAGCACATTCATGACGTTACCCCAGGCGCCGATACCGGCATCGAGGCCGATGCATCTGCGTGGCGAAACTCGCCGGTCGTCCCCTTGCGAATGTCTCGTGACAGCGCCTGTCACCTCTTATATCCGGTGAGACATGGACAGCGTCGCGACTGAGCAGAAGCCACAGGTGGACGAGCGCTTCGATACCGCGCGGATCACCGCCGCGGTCGATGCGCTTGCCGAGAAGCACGAGGACGCGTTCCGCACGGCGATGGCGCTATTGCTCAAGGCGGAGCTGATCGCGGCGCGCGCCGCCGCCCAGGCGATCCTTCTGAAGGACCGCCACGGCCGCCGCTGCGCCGAGTGGCTGTGCCACGTGCAGGACGAGATCATCCGCATCCTGTATTCGGCCGCGACGCGCCATCTCTACCGCTCGCCGATCCCGAGCGGGGCCGAGCGCATGGCGGTGGTGGCGACCGGCGGCTACGGCCGTGGCCTGATGGCGCCGGAATCGGACATCGATCTGCTCTTCATCCTGCCCTACAAGCAGACCGCCTGGGGCGAGCAGGTCGCCGAAGCGATCCTCTATTGCCTCTGGGACATGGGGCTGAAGGTGGGCCACGCCACGCGATCGGTCGACGAATCGATCCGGCAGGCGCGCGGCGACATGACGATCCGCACCGCGATCCTGGAGACGCGGTTCCTCACCGGCGACAAGCCGCTCTATGACGAGCTGGTCGAGCGCTTCGACAAGGAAGTGGTGCAGGGCACCGCGTCCGAATTCGTCACCGCAAAGCTCGCCGAGCGCGAGGAGCGCCACCGCCGCGGCGGCCAGTCGCGTTATCTGGTCGAGCCCAACGTCAAAGACGGCAAGGGAGCCTTGCGCGATCTGCACACGCTGTTCTGGATCGCCAAATACGTCTACCGCGTCCGCGACACCCACGAGCTGGTCGGGCGCGGCGTGTTCGATGCGCAGGAATATCGCACCTTCCGCCGCTGCGCCGACTTCCTCTGGTCGGTGCGCTGCAATCTGCATTTCTACTCTGGCCGCGCCGAGGAGCGCCTCTCCTTCGATCTCCAGCGCGAGATCGCGATCCGTCTCGGCTACACCTCGCATCCGGGCATGCAGGACGTCGAGCGCTTCATGAAGCACTACTTCCTGGTCGCCAAGGAAGTCGGCAATCTCACCGCCATCCTCTGCGCCAAGCTCGAGGACCAGCAGGCCAAGCCCGCGCCGGTGCTGAGCCGGGTGATGGCGCGGCTGCGACCGAGCGCAGTGAAGCGGCGCGTCCCCGACAGCGACGACTTCATCGTCGACAACAACCGCATCAACGTCGCCGCGCCCGACGTGTTCAAGCACGACCCGGTCAATCTGATCCGCATCTTCCGCCTCGCGCAGAAGAACAACCTCGCCTTCCATCCGGATGCGATGCGCGACGTGACGCGCTCGCTCGGCCTGATCAACGCGGGCTTGCGCGAAAATCCCGAGGCCAACCGGCTGTTCATGGAGATCCTGACCTCGGACAATGCCGAGATCGTGCTGCGGCGGATGAACGAGACCGGCGTGCTCGGTCACTTCATCCGCGCCTTCGGCAAGATCGTCTCGATGATGCAATTCAACATGTATCATCACTACACCGTCGACGAGCACCTGATCCGCTGCATCGGCTTCCTCCAGGACATCGAGCGCGGCGGCATCGAGGAGTTCGCGCTGGCGAGCGACCTGTTCCGCAAGATCCGGCCCGAGCACCGCGCGGTGATCTACATCGCAACGCTGCTGCACGACGTCGCCAAGGGCCGTCCCGAGGATCATTCCATCGCCGGCGCCAAGGTGGCGCGGCGGCTCTGCCCGCGGCTCGGCTTCAGCCCGGCCGACACCGAGCTCGTGGCCTGGCTGATCGAGGAGCACCTGACGATGTCCACGGTCGCGCAGTCGCGCGACCTCTCCGATCGCAAGACCATCGAGAATTTCGCTGCCGTGGTGCAGTCTGTGGAGCAGATGAAGCTCTTGACCATCCTGACCACCGCCGACATCCGCGGCGTCGGCCCTGGCGTGTGGAACGGCTGGAAGGCGCAGCTCTTGCGCTCGCTATACTACGAGACCGAGCCGGTGCTGACCGGCGGCTTTTCGGAGGTCGACCGCGGCAAGCGCCTCGCCGCTGCGCACGCCGAATTCCGCATGGCCTTCGCCGAATGGCCGAACGACGAGCTCGACGCCTATATCGGCCGGCACTATCCGGCCTACTGGCTCAAGGTCGAGCTGCCGCGCAAGATCCGGCACGCCCGCTTCGTCCGCTCCAGCGAGCAGGCCGGCCACAAGCTCGCGATCAATGTCGGTTTCGACGAGGTGCGCGGCGTCACCGAGCTGACGATCTTCGCCGCCGACCATCCCTGGCTGCTGTCGATCATCGCCGGCGCCTGCGCCTCGGCCGGCGCCAACATCGTCGACGCCCAGATCTACACCACGACCGACGGCCGCGCGCTCGACACCATCTCGATCTCGCGCGAATACGACCGCGACGAGGACGAGGGACGGCGCGCCACGCGCATCGGTGAGATGATCGAGGACGTGCTGGAGGGCAAGCTGCGCCTGCCCGAAGTGGTGGCGCGGCGCACCGTGCGCAGCAAGGCGAAGCCTTTCGTGATCGAACCAGAGGTGACGATCAACAACCAATGGTCCGATCGCTACACCGTGATCGAGGTCTCCGGGCTCGACCGACCCGGCCTGCTCTACGAGCTGACCACCGCGATCTCCAAGCTCAATCTCAACATCGCCTCGGCCCATGTCGCGACCTTCGGCGAGCGCGCGCGCGACGTGTTCTACGTCACCGACCTCCTGGGCGCCCAGATCAACGCGCCGACGCGCCAGGCCGCGATCAAGAGCGCGCTGACCCATGTGATGGCCGGCGACAAGGCGGTGCAGCCGGCGGCGTAGGACGCTCGGGGGATTCTCTCCACTCGTCATTCCGGGGCGCCGCGTAGCGGCGAACCCGGAATCCATTTATCGGTACCGTCGGTGTCGCCCGATGGATTCCGGGTTCGCGCTACGCGCGCCCCGGAATGACGAATTGAAAGACTCAAACCTCCACCCCCTCGTGCCGCAGCAGCCATCTCTTCCGCTCGAGGCCACCACCATACTTCACCAGCGAACCGTCCGCTCCGATCAGGCGATGGCACGGGAGCACCACACTGATCGGATTTGAGCCGTTGGCGTGGCCGACGGCTCGTATCGCCCTGGGCATGTCGATCTTCGCGGCGAGCGCGCCGTAACTCATCGTGGTGCCGGCGGGGATCTGCGCGAGCGCGGTCCAGACTTTTTGCTGGAACGGCGTGCCGGCGATACGCCATGCGATGCTCTGGAGCTGACCGAGATCACCGTCGAAATAGCGCGATAGTGCGGTCCGCATGTCCGACGGCGCAGGCTGATCACGCAGATCCACTGTGCCATAGTGCAGGCGCAGCAGATCGCGCATGCGGTGCTCATAGTCTTCCCAGTCGAGCGCGCGCAGCTTGCCCTCGGCATCGGTGACGAGCAGCGCAATCCCGATCGGCGTCGCCAGGTGGTCGAGACCGAAGCGTTCAGGCACCTTGGTTGATCGAGCGGACATTGCGGCACCAGCAATCGAAACACATCGATCGCACTTGCCACGGCGGCCGTGCTAACGTCCACCCGAAAGCTGATGCTTTGGGGGAGCTCGCCTTGATCCTGATCGCCAATATCCTGGTGGCGCTGGTCGCGACGCTGCACGTCTTCTTCCTCGTCCTGGAGATGTTTCTCTGGGACAAGCCGCTGGGCCTGAAGGTGTTTCGGAATTCGCCCGAGAAGGCCGAGATCACCAGGGTGCTGGCCGCCAATCAGGGTCTCTATAACGGCTTCCTCGCGGCCGGCCTGGTCTGGGGCCTGTTCCACGGCAACCCGGCCTTCGCATTCCAGATCAAGGTGTTCTTCCTGCTCTGCGTGATCGTGGCCGGCGCCTATGGCGCGGCGACCGTCAGCACGCGGATCCTGATCGTGCAGGCGCTGCCGGCGGCAATCGCGCTGATTGCGATGTTTCTCGCCTGAGACGCTACGGCGCGGCGCCGCGATCCTTGCGCTGCGGCGAAGCTTCCTCCACAATCTTCGGCAGCGATGGCGACCGTTGCAATCAACGGAGAAAGACCATCGACCTAAAATTCCGTCAGGAGGAACGAACCAACATGAACAATCGCAGAGCCTTCCTAGCTGCCACGGCGGCGTTCGCCGTCGCAGTCTCGACCAGCCAGGCCCTCGCCCAGAAGAAATACGACACCGGCGCAAGCGACACCGAGATCAAGATTGGCCAGACCGTGCCGTTCTCCGGCGCCTATTCGGTCTACGCCAATATCGGCAAGACCCAGGCCGCATATTTCAGGATGATCAACGATCAGGGCGGCATCAACGGCCGCAAGATCAACCTGATCCAGTATGACGACGCCTATTCGCCGCCGAAGACCGTCGAGCAGGTGCGCAAGCTGGTCGAGGGCGACGAGGTCCTGTTCACCTTTCAGCTGATCGGCACAGCCGCGAACGCCGCCGTGCAGAAGTACCTCAACGGCAAGAAGGTACCTCAGCTGCTGGCCTCGACCGGCGCCGCGCGCTTCAACGATCCGCAGAACTATCCTTGGACCATCGCTTACAATCCCAACTATGTGTCCGAGGGGCGGATCTACGCAAAATACATTCTCGCCAATCACCCCAACGCCAAGATCGGCGTGCTCTACCAGAACGACGACATGGGCCGCGACTATCTTGCCGGCCTCAAGAGCGGCCTCGGCGACAAGGCCAACATGATCGTCGGCGAGGTGTCGTATGAGGTGACCGACCCCACCGTCGACTCGCAGGTGGTGAAGCTGAAGTCGATGGGCGTCGACCTGTTCTATAACGCCTCGACGCCGAAATTCGCGGCGCAGGCGATTAAGAAGCTTGCCGATCTCGGCTGGACGCCGGTGCACATCCTCGACATCAATGCGAGCCCGATTTCGGCGACGCTGAAGCCGGCAGGCCTCGACATCTCCAAGGGCATCATCTCGACCAATTACGGCAAGGAGCCGAGCGACCCGCAGTGGAAGGACGATCCCGGCGTGAAGGCTTTCTTCGCTTTCATGGACAAGTATTTCCCGGAAGGTGACAAGCTCAACACCATCAACACCTACGCCTATTCGGTCGCCGAGCTCTTGGTGCAGGTCTTGAAGCAATGCGGCGACGATCTGACGCGTGCGAACATCATGAAGCAGGCCACCAATATCAAGGGCTACACGCCGAGCCTGGCGCTGCCCGGCATCAAGATCAACACCGGGCCGAACGACTACCGCGTCAACAAGCAGATGCAGATGATGAAGTTCAACGGCGAGCGCTGGGAGCTGTTCGGACCGATCATCGAGGACACCGGCCCGTCGGGCTAGAACGCATCTGCCTCTGCGACGTCATGCCCGGGCTTGTCCCGGGCATCCACGTTCTTGGGGCGTCAAGGAAGCCGTGGATGGCCGGGTCAAGCCCGGCCATGACGATCGAGAGAGCCTCCTACTTGGCGTTCAGGTCGGTATCTCTCCAAAGTTCTTCCCGACCGGCAGCACGGCGTGCCGGATCAGCCGCGAATCCTCCACCGCGGCCTGGCGGTGCTTCACCGCCTCACGATAGACGGGGTCGCGGATCATCTCGACGAAGGCGGCGACGGTTGGATATTCGGCGATGAAGCAATGGTCCCAGCGTTCCTCCTGCGGGCCGATCAGCATCAGCTCGAATTTGCCCTGCCAGACGATGCGGCCGCCGAGCCGTTCGAACACCGGGCCGCTTTCGCGGCCATAGGCCGCATAGGCTTCCGCGCCGCTCGCCTTGCGGCCGTCGGGATAGGCCGCCTCTTTGCGCAGGCGCACCAGGTTGAGCATGTGGATCGGGCCCGGCCGATCGTTCTCCCGGAATTGCGCGAAGATCTCCTTGGTCGGATCGATATGGCCCATGGCGCTCCCTCATCTTATTGATACGAGCGATCCTAGCCTTGCGGCCCCGGAAGCGGAACTGCGGCCGGCGAATGCCGCATCTCCTAATCGTGCGTTAACGCCGGGGTAACCCGGCCTTAAACAGCGACCGCTAGCGTCTCGGCGGGGCGGGCTGACCGGGCGTTTTGCGTATGGCGTGGGGAAAGAAAAAGGGTGCGCGGAAGGAGCCGCTGTTCGGCTTGCCCGCGGCGCTCGCCGATCTGCGGCTCACCCCGGCAGACCGCGTTCCCGGCGGCGACGACAAGCCGAAAAAATCCGCGAAACCATCCGCCAAGCGCAAGAGCGAGGATGCCGGCACCGAGCCGCCGCGCGAGCGCAAGGCGCCAGCCGGCCGCAGCGGCGCCAAGCGTCGAGCGAAGTCGCGTGGCGGGTTCGGTCTCGGCCGCCTGGTCTATTGGGGCGCGGTGCTGAGCCTGTGGGGCGTCATCGCGGTGATCGGCGTCGTGATCTATGTCGGCGCGCATCTGCCGCCGATCCAGTCGCTGGAGATCCCGAAGCGCCCGCCAACGATCCAGATCGTCGGCATCGACGGCAGCATTCTGGCCCAGCGCGGCGAGATGGCCGGCGCCAATGTCGCGCTGAAGGATCTGCCGCCGTATTTGCCCAAGGCGTTCATCGCGATCGAGGATCGCCGCTTCTATTCGCATTTCGGCATCGACCCGGTCGGCATCCTGCGCGCGCTCGTCACCAATTTGCTTCATCGCGGCGTCTCGCAGGGCGGCTCGACCTTGACGCAGCAGCTCGCGAAGAACCTGTTCCTGACCCAGGAGCGCACCATCCAGCGCAAGCTCCAGGAGGTGGAGCTCGCGATCTGGCTGGAGCGCAAGCATTCCAAGGACGAGATCCTGGAGCTTTATCTCAACCGCGTCTATTTCGGCTCCGGCGCCTACGGCGTCGAGGCGGCAGCGCAGAAATATTTCGGCAAGTCGGCGAAGGCCGTGACCGTCGCGGAAGCCGCGATGCTGGCCGGCCTCGTCAAGTCGCCATCCCGCCTTGCCCCGAACCGCAATCCGGAAGGTGCCGAAGCGCGGGCCCAGATCGTGCTCGCGGCGATGGCGGATGCGAAGTTCATCACCGACGCGCAGGCGAAGGCCTCGATCGGCCATCCCTCCTACAACGTGAAGCCGGCCGGCGCCGGCACGGTGAACTATGTCGCCGACTGGATCGGCGAGGTGCTGGACGATCTGGTCGGGCAGATCGACGAGAGCATCAAGGTCGAGACCACGATCGATCCGAAGCTGCAGAGCGTGGCGGAAGCCGCCATCATCGACGAGCTCGCGGCCAAGAGCGTGAAGTTCAACGTCAGCCAGGGCGCGCTGGTCGCCATGACGCCCGACGGCGCAGTGCGCGCCATGGTGGGCGGGCGGAACTATTCCGACAGCCAGTACAACCGCGCGGTCACCGCAAAACGTCAGCCGGGCTCCTCGTTCAAGCCGTTCGTGTACCTGACCGCGCTCGAGCAGGGGCTGACGCCCGACACCATGCGCCAGGACGCGCCGATCGAGGTCAAGGGCTGGCGTCCTGAGAACTACACCCATGAATATTTCGGCGCGGTGACGCTGACCCAGGCGCTGGCGATGTCGCTCAACACCGTCGCGATCCGTCTTGGCCTCGAGGTCGGGCCGAAGAACGTGGTGCGCACCGCACACCGCCTCGGCATCTCCTCCAAGCTCGAGCCCAACGCCTCGATCGCGCTCGGCACCTCCGAAGTCTCCATGGTCGAGCTGGTCGGCGCCTATGCGCCGTTCGCCAATGGCGGCCTCGCCGTGGCGCCGCATGTCGTCACAAGGATCAGGACAGTCAGCGGCAAGCTGCTCTACATGCGCCAGGCGGAGGAGCGCAACCAGGTCATCGACCCCCGCCATGTCGGCATGATGAACGCGATGATGCGGGAGACGCTTGTTTCGGGCACTGCCAAGAAGGCGGAGATCCCGGGCTGGCCGGCGGCGGGCAAAACCGGCACCAGCCAGGATTATCGCGACGCCTGGTTCATCGGCTACACCGCGAGTCTCGTCACCGGCGTCTGGCTCGGCAACGACGACAACTCGCCGACCAAGAAGGCGACCGGCGGCGGCCTGCCGGTCGAAGTCTGGTCGCGCTTCATGAAGGCCGCGCACGAGGGCGTGCCGGTGGCGGCGTTGCCGAGCTCACCCGGCGGCTGGGGCCTGTCGAACCTCGCGCAGGCGGCCTCGCAGGTGTCGCCGCCGACGCCCGCGGCACCGCCACAACCGAACGCCGGCGGCTATCGCCCGCCGCCTCCGACGCGCGCCAATGTGCGCCCCGAGGCGGCAGCCGGGCTCGATGGCTGGCTGATGGACCGGCTGTTCGGCGGGAATCGGTAGTTGTGGGTTGGGACCCTTCGGGCCTCAAAGCACAAACTGCGAAAACAACCCCATGCACAGTAGAAGACGAGGTCCGGCGCGATGCGCGCTGGATGCTGCGAAGCGGTTGATGCGCCGGGATTAATCAGGCAAGCGGCGCAATCGTCGCGAAGTGTGGCGATAATGGAGCGGTGATGCCTGCCCACTCTCTCCTGTCATTCCCCGCGAAGGCGGGGAATCCAGTACTCCGAGGCATCGAGATTCATAACGGCTGCTGCGGCGTACTGGATCGCCCGCCTTCGCGGGCGATGACAGCGCTGGGAGCGCGGCCTGATCTGCGAGGAACTAATCCTCGACGCCATACCGGTGCAGATCATTCCCGTACGTGTCGAGCCACTTCTTGGCGCGCTCCATCGACGGGCAGACCTTGCCGCAGACGCGCCAGAAGCGCGGCGAGTGGTTCATCTCGACGAGATGGGCGACTTCGTGCGCGGCGAGGTAGTCGAGCACGAAGGGCGGGGCGAGGATCAGCCGCCAGGAGAACGACAGCGAGCCGGCCGAGGTGCAGGAGCCCCAGCGGCTGGACTGATCGCGGATCGAGAGGCGCTTGACCCTGACCCCGAGCTCGGCCGCGTAGACCTCCGCCGAGCGCTGCAGGTCGCGGCGCGCCTCGCGCTTGAGGAAATCGCTGACGCGCCGATCGACATGCTCGAGGCCGCCGGCGACGCAGAGAATGCGCTCACCGCTGTCACGCACCTCGGTCCACACCGTGCCGCGGGTGCCGGCGCGATGAACGATGCGATGCGGCGTCCCGCGCAGCGGTATCACCGTGCCCGGCTGGAACGGTGCGGCCTTCGGCAAGCGGCCGAGGCGCGCTGCGATCCACGCACCGTGACGCTGTGCGAAGTCCTTGGCCTCCGCAAGCGTGCCGCGCGGCGGCATGGTGAGGATGGCTTCGCGGTCGCTCGGATGGATTCGGAGCGTGTAACGGCGCGCGCGGCGGTGCCGGCGCAGCCGAATCGCAAAAAATTGCGATCCGTGGGTGATGACGAGGGTCTTCGGTTCGTGGGGCCTACGATAAAGGAGTGCGCGGGTGGCCATGTCTGTCAGTCCGGGGGCAGGAGGGCGCCCGGATTCTGCCATAACCGCCGCCATGGGAAGCGCTCGGCGCAAAAACAAATCATTTGCCCAATATACAGCGGTTAGGCGTCCGGGAGACCCTACAGACTGGGGTTGGAACCGGCTTTTTTCGCCCCCGCTGGACGCATGCAACACCCCCAAGGGGTGAGGGCAGACTCACTCCTATAAAGCTACCTAAATACCGCGAATCTGGCGTGGAGTTGCGCCCGCCGGAGGCCGCGACAGGGGCCGAAATTTCGACGGGAAAGCCGAAATTCGAGGTTATTCAGCCGCAAGCGCCTGCAACGAAGCAGGATTCGCAGCCGAAACCATGAAGTCGTGAATCCGTGGCACGATCTCCGATTTGAAACGCGATCCGTTGAACACGCCGTAATGTCCGACGCCCTTCTGGACGTAATGAACGCGGCGATGATCGGGAATCGCGCTGCACAATGTGTGCGTCGCCTCGGTCTGACCGAGACCGGAGATGTCGTCGTTCTCGCCTTCGACCGTCATCAACGCGACGCGCTTGACCTTGGAAGGATCGACGCGGGTTCCGCGATGGGTCATCTCGCCCTTCGGCAACGAGTGCTTCACGAACACGGTGTCGACGGTCTGCAGGTAATACTCGGCCGACAGATCCATCACCGCGAGATATTCGTCGTAGAAGTCGCGATGCTTGTCGGCGAGATCGCCGTCGCCCTTCACCAGATGGGCAAACAGCTGCTTGTGGGCATCCATGTGCCGGTCGAGATTCATGCTGATGAAGCCGTTGAGCTGCAAGAATCCTGGATAGACGTCGCGCATCATGCCCGGATGCGGGAACGGCACCTTGGTGATGACGTGGTTGCGGAACCAGTCGATGCCGCGCTCCTGGGCGAGGTTGTTCACCGCGGTCGGATTGCGGCGGGTGTCGATCGGGCCGCCCATCAGCGTCATCGAGGTCGGCACGAACGGATCGCGCCGCGCTTCCATGATCGAGACGGCCGCGACGACGGGCACGGAGGGTTGGCACACCGCCATCACGTGGGTGTTGCCGCCGAGCACATGCAGCATCTCGATGACATAGTCGATGTAATCGTCGAGATCGAAGCGGCCTTCGCTCAAGGGCACCATGCGGGCATCGGCCCAGTCGGTGATGTAGACCTCATGCGCCGGCAGGAAGGCTTCGACCGTGCCGCGCAGCAGCGTCGCATAATGGCCGGACATCGGCGCCACGATCAGCACGCGCGGCTGCGGGCTGCGCAGCGGACGGGCGAACTTGCGATCGAAGTAGAGCAGCTTGCAGAACGGCTTTTCCCAGACGGAGCGGATCTCGACGGGGACGCGGATGCCGTTAACCTCGGTGTCGTTGAGACCCCATTCCGGCTTGCCGTAGCGGCGCGTGGTGCGCTCGAACAATTCGCAGGCCGCGGCGACCGACTTGCCGACCTCGGTGCGCGACCAGGGATTGAGGGGGTTCTGAAACAGCAGCTTGGTCGCGTCGGTGACCGCACGCGCCGGATTGAGAGAGGCGTGCGCCATCTCGTACATCCAGTACATCGGCGTCGTCAGGGCCGGACTGCCTTCTGCCGCCAGGGGCGGTGCGCCGCCGAACTCACCAATAGGCATCGTCATATTCCTCTTCGCATCGCAGCATACTGCCGAATGCGTAATATTGCGTCAATGCATGGTTCCGTACATCTACGTGCCGAAAACCGCCAAATCAGCGTGAATCCACGGGAAAGTGACTTTATTCACCGCCCGACAGCAGCGAGCCGTGCCGCTTTGCGCTGCGCAAAAGGGCAAGGAATGCCCCAAAAGATGCAACCAAAAGGACGGCGTTGATGAGCAACGCCTCCATCATCAGATCGCTCCTAAAGGTCTGCTCGATCAGCAGCGCGCGCATGCCCTCGAAGGCATAGGTCGGCGGCAACGCCCAGGCGACGTATTGCAGCCAGACCGGCAACACGCTGACGGGGTAGTAGACGCAGGCAAGCGGCAGGATTGCGAACATCAAGGTCCAGACGATGCTCTCGGCGCCGAGGCCGTTACGCACCACGAGGCCCGAGACGAAGATGCCGACCGACCAGCTCGTGAAGATCAGATTGCAGAAGAACGCGATCAGGGGCAGGCCGAGGGCATAGATGTTGAAGTGAAACAGGAACAGCGCGAGCAGGGTCATCGGAATGATGCCGATCGCAAGCCGGATCAGGCTCATGACCATGAGCGCCAACAGAAACTCGATCGGCCTCAAGGGGCTCATCATGAGATTGCCGAGGTTGCGCGCCCACATCTCCTCCAGGAACGAGATGGAGAAGCCGAGCTGGCCGCGGAACAGGATGTCCCAGAGGATGACGGCGCCGATCAGCGTGCCGCCGGCGCGCGCGAAGAAATTGGCGTTCTCGGCGATGTAATACTGGAGAAAGCCCCAGGTGATGACCTGCAGCGCCGGCCAATAGAGCAGCTCGAGCAGCCGCGGCCAGGACGACAGCAGCAGATACCAATAGCGCAGGATCATCGCGCCGATGCGGTGGAGCGAGATGCCGCGGTGGAGGGAGACGTCGGTCATGGCGCGCTCCCGTAGCCCGGATGGAGCTTTGTCATTCCGGGGCGCGCGGAGCGCGAGCCCGGAATCCATAACCACAGGCGGCGGTTGTGGCGCGAGCCTGGTAACTCCGAGTCTTCGCCAAATTCAATTCTGTGGTTATGGATCCCGGGCTCGCGACGATGTCGCGCCCCGGGATGACAGAATACATCCGGGACCGCTGCATGCGGATAGATTGGTCCCGGATTGCGCTGCGCTCCATCCGGGCTACGGCTCCGCATGTTCACCTTACCGCCTCCTTCGCGCCGTTTGCCCTGCCACGGGCGACGTCGAGAAACACCTCCTCCAGCGTGGTGCGGTTGTAGCGGGCCATGATCGCCTCGGGCGTGTCGTCGTCCTCGATGCGGCCGCGCTTCATGATGATGACGCGGTCGCAGAGCCGCTCGACCTCGAGCATGTTGTGCGAGGCGAGGAGAATGGTGGCGTTGTTGTCCCGGCGATACCGCTCCAGATGCGCCCGCACCCAATCGGCGGTATCGGGGTCGAGCGAGGCGGTCGGCTCGTCCAGCAAGAGCAGCTCCGGCTGGTTGATCAGCGCCTTTGCCAGCGCAACGCGGGTCTTCTGCCCGGCGGAGAGCTTGCCGTTGGCGCGGTCGATGAAATCGCCGAGGTCGAGATCGGCGGCGAGCCTGGCAATGCGCTCAGTGAGGTTCTTCACCGCATAGAGCTTGCCGAACACGGTGAGGTTCTGCCGCACCGTGAGCCGCATCGGCATGTCGACATAGGGGCTTTCGAAATTCATCCGCCCCAGCACGGACGCACTCTCGTCCGGCATCTCGTGACCGAGCACCTGCACGCGGCCGGAGGTCGGCAGCACCAAGCCCATGATCATCGCGATGGTCGTGGTCTTGCCGGCGCCGTTGCCGCCGAGCAGCCCGGTGATGCTGCCGCGCGGCAGCGAGAAGGAGATGTCGTCGACGGCGCGGGTCTGCTTGTAGACCTTGACGAGGTGATCGACGGCAATTGCCGCGGACGAATCTCGATCCGCGACAGTCGGCCGACTTGAAGCCTTGCCATTCTCGGTCATGCTGGCCGTTCTTCTGCTATTGCATCGGCGAGCGCAAGGCTCGATGTAAGGGCTCCTCACCGGGCGGTTCCGTCAGCCCGGCGTCCGTGACCTTGGAAGGCGCCGCCACATTGGCCGATATGACCAAAATTGCCGATTCCGACTTCCATCACGCGCAGCGGCATATCCGGTTGGACACGATCCTGCGGCTGCGCTGGCTGGCGGTGCTGGGGCAGCTCGCCGCGATCTTCATCGTGGCCCAGGGGCTGGAGTTCAACGTCGAGATCATTCCCTGCGTCAGCATCATCGCGCTCTCGGCGGCGCTCAACCTCGCACTCCAGACCGCAGCCAATCCGATGCAGCGGCTGGAGCCGATGCAGGCGGCCGGCCTGCTCGCGCTGAACATCGTCGAGCTGGCCGGTCTGTTGTTCTTCACCGGCGGACTGCAGAACCCGTTCTCGTTCCTGTTCCTCGCACCCGTGCTGATTTCGGCCACGGCGCTGCCGGCCCGTTTCACCTTCGGCCTCGGCCTGCTCGCGGTGGCCTGCGCGTCGGTCCTGTTCTTCTTCCATTTTCCGCTGCCGTGGGATTCCGAGGATCCCCTGGTGCTGCCGCCGGTCTATCTCGTCGGGGTCTGGCTTTCGATTGCGCTCGCGATCGGCGTCACCAGCCTCTACTCGTTCCAGGTGACCGAGGAGGCGCGCAAGCTTGCGGACGCGCTGGCCGCAACCGAACTGGTGCTGACGCGCGAGCAGCACCTGACCCAGCTCGACGGTCTTGCCGCCGCGGCCGCACACGAGCTCGGCACGCCGCTCGCGACGATCTTCCTGATCTCGCGCGAGCTGGAAAAGACGGTGAAGGAGCCAAGCATCGCCGCCGACCTGAAGACCTTGCGCGAGCAGACCCAGCGCTGCCGCGACATCCTCAGCAAGATCACCCAGCTTTCCCCCACCGGCGCGCCGTTCGACCACATGAAGCTGTCGGAGCTGATCGAGGAGGTGGTGGCGCCGCATCGCGATTTCGGCGTCGAGATCAAGGTGCGGATCGCGGTGGCCGCGGCGGCGGAGCCGGTCGGCTCGCGCAATCCCGCCATCCTCTACGGCATCGGCAACATCGTCGAGAATGCGGTCGATTTCGCCCGCACCACCGTCGAGGTGAACGCCTGGTGGAACCAGGACCATATCGAGCTCGTGATCTCCGACGACGGACCGGGCATTCCACCCGATATCCTCAACCGGATCGGCGAGCCCTATCTGTCGCGGCGACGCCCCCAGGATGATGGTGGCGGCGAACGGCGCGGCCTCGGCCTCGGCGTCTTCATCGCGCGCACCTTGCTGGAGCGCACCGGCGCGAAGGTCTCGTTTACCAACCGAATCTTTCCGGACCATGGTGCGGTGGTTCAGATCACATGGCCGAGACAGCGTTTTGAGGCTATCGAGACGCTCGAAGAAACAATAGGATAGCCGCGACCTTGCGTCGCACAACGGGGCGGGTCGACCATTTGCCGCCTTGGCACCGCGCGATTGCGACGCCATATGTCGATGCGCTGGAGAGAGGAAACAACCTTGAACGCCATTGCCGACCTGAACGAACAGACCGACCGCTCGCTGCTCATCGTTGAAGACGACAAGCCGTTTCTGGAGCGTTTGTCACGGGCCATGGAGAGCCGCGGCTTTTCGGTGACATCATGCGACACGGTCTCGGACGGGCTTGCGCAGATCGGCAAATCGGCGCCGGCGTTCGCGGTGGTGGATCTGCGGCTCGGCGACGGCAACGGCCTCGACGTGGTCTCGGCGCTCAAGAAGAAGCGGCCGGATGCGCGCGCGATCGTGCTGACCGGCTACGGCAACATCGCCACTGCGGTGACCGCAGTGAAGATGGGCGCGATCGATTATCTCTCCAAGCCCGCGGATGCCGACGACGTCGTCGCCGCACTGCTGTCGACCAACACGGACAAATCCGAGCTGCCGGCCAACCCGATGTCGGCCGACCGCGTCCGCTGGGAGCACATCCAACGCATCTACGAGATGTGCAACCGCAACGTCTCGGAAACGGCGCGCCGGCTCAACATGCATCGGCGTACCTTGCAGCGGATCCTGGCGAAGCGCGCGCCGAGGTAGCGGTCTCGTAGGGTAGGCAAAGGCGCGAAGCGCCGTGCCCACGTTCTCTATTTCGATCCTGATTAATTTTAATTGGTGGGCACGCTTCGCTTTGCCCACCCTACGACACTGCGTAGCCCGGATGGAGCGCAGCGTAATCCGGGATTGGCGCGACGGGCTGCAATTGTCCCGGATTGCGCTGCGCTCCATCCGGGCTACGAAGTCAGCCTACTCCCAGAAATCCGCGTGGCCCTGCGGATCGACCAGGCGATTGATCCGCAAGGCCGCCGCCATCGCGAACCGCACCGTCATCTGCTTGCGGGTGGCGGCGGCGAGCTTGTGCTCCGGTGCCTCGCAATGCAGGTGCGCGCCGTAGGCGTCGGCGACGATCAAGCCGGTGTCACCGGGGAAGATCTCGCAGGGCAGATCCTGCGTGAAGGCGAAGAACAGCCGGTCGCAATGGGCGCGGTATTCGTGCCATTTCTGATCGGCACGCAGATCCTCCACCGACGACTTGATCTCGACGATCCAGATCTCGCCGCGCTCGTTCAGCGCGACGAGATCGGCGCGCCGGCCCGACGGCAGCGGCAATTCGTTGATGCAGGAGAAGCCGAGCGAGCGCAACAGACGCGCGGTGCCGCGCGCGATCGCCAGCGCCGTCTCCGACTGGCGACGATCCGGCGGCGGCACGAGTGTGATGCGGGCGGTGTTGTCCATGGCGGGAGAATAGCCGATTCCATCCCGCCCGTCATTCCGGGACGCGCGCAGCGCGAGCCCGGAATCCATAACCACAGGGAGACGTGTGGGGCAAAGCGGGCAACTCCGAGTCGTCGCAAAACTTCTTCCTGTGGTTATGGGTCCTCAGATGCGCAATTGCGCATCATAGCTCGCGACTTCGTCGCGCCCCGGGACGACAGTTAGGCGGGCGCCGCCACCACCACGCCCTCGTTGCCGCGCAGGTCCAGCACGCCTTCGATCTCCTCACCTTCGCGATCCAGGAACGTCGACAGCAGGATGCTGCTGCCGAAACGGATCGCGCTGCTGGTCACCGCGACCGGATCGGGGCCGAGATTGAGCGCGACGATCACGGCCTTGCCGCCGGCCGCGCGGCGATAGATCAGCAGATCGCCTTGCGCGGCGATCGGATGATAATCGCCCGTGACCAGCGGGGGGCAGCTCTTCCGCAAGCCGATCAGGCGCTTGTAGAGATTGAGGATCGAACGCGGATCGGCTTCGAGATTGGCGACATTCTCGCGGATGTGATCCTCCGGCAGCGGCAGCCACGGCCTTGCTTGCGAAAAACCTGCGAAGTTCGAGGAATCCCATTGCATCGGCGTGCGGCAGCCGTCGCGGCCGACACCGATGCCGGGGACGTTCTTCTCGAAGGGATCGCGCACGTCCTCCGGCGCGATCGCGAGCTGGTGCATGCCGATCTCGTCACCGTAGTAAAGCGTCGGCGTGCCGCGCAGCGTCAGCAGCAGCATGGCCGCGACGCGGGCCTGCTCGGGCCCGACGCGGCTCGCGACGCGCGGACGATCGTGATTGCCGAGCACCCAGTTCGGCCAGGCGCCGCGCGGCAATGCCTTTTCGTAATCCTCGATGATCTTTTCGATCGAGCGGGCGCTCCAGAACGTCGAGAGCAGCGCGAAGTTGAACGGCATCTGCGCGCCGGTGAGATCGTTGCCGTAATAGGCCACGAGCCGGTGCAGCGGCAGATAGATTTCGCCGATCAAGACGCGCGCGCCATAGGAATCGGTGACGCGCCGCATCTCGGCGATAACGTCATGCACCTCCGGCTGGTCGGTGGAATATTGCGTGAGGATTTTTTCGTTCGGCGGACGGCCCTCGACGTAGTGCGGATTGGCCGGATTGTCGCGGAATTCGGCGTCCTTGATCAGGTGCCAGATCACGTCGACGCGAAAGCCGTCGACGCCCTTGTCGAGCCAGAACCGCATCACGTCGTAGATCGCTTTGCGGACGTCCGGATTGCGCCAGTTGAGATCCGGCTGCTGGGCGAGGAAGGCGTGGTAGTAATATTGCCCCGTGATCTCGTCGAAAGCCCACGCGCTGCCGCCGAACTCGGACAACCAATTGTTCGGAACGCCGCCGCCTGGCGCCGGATCGCGCCAGATGTACCAGTCGCGCTTGGGATTGTCGCGCGAGGACCGGCTCTCGGTGAACCAGGGATGCAGGTCGGAGGTGTGGTTCGGCACGAGATCGAGGATCAGCTTCAGGCCATTGTCGTGGGCGGCCGCGAGCAACGCGTCGAAATCGGCCATCGTGCCGAACAGCGGCTCGATGCCGACATAGTCCGAGATGTCGTAGCCGAAATCGGCCATCGGCGAGGGAAAGATCGGCGACAGCCAGATCGCATCGACGCCGAGCGATTTGACGTAAGGCAGCCTCTTGAGGATGCCGGCGAGATCGCCGACGCCGTCACCGTCCGAGTCCTGAAACGAGCGCGGATAGATCTGATAGAAGATGCCGTCGCGCCACCAATTCTCGTTGTCGTGAGCCATGCCGAAGACCACCCAAATCTGACGCCTTGCGCGGGAGAACGCGACAGCAACGCCCCGGTTCAAATTGGCAGGCCGATTGGGACGGCCGTGTGACGGTTGTTCCCTGGCGCGGGCCCGAATCTTTTGCTTGGCGGCCCGGCAAAAATCGGCATTGTGAGGCCATGACCGAGCAAAACGACACCCAAGAATCCCGGCGAGAATCCCGGCAAGCCAAGGCGGGCGCGATCATCGTTCCCGTGACGCTGTTCGAGCAGAACTGCACCATCATCTGGGACGAGCCTTCCAAGAAGGCCGTGGTGATCGATCCCGGCGGCGACGTGCCGAAGATCCTGGATGCGATCAAGCAGACCGGCGTCACCGTGGAGAAGATCTGGCTGACCCACGGTCATATCGACCACGTCGGCGGCGCGGCCGAGCTGCGCGATGCGCTCACGGTGCCGATCGAGGGACCGCATGTCGCGGACAAGTTCCTGCTCGACAACGTCGTGGCGAGCGGCGCGCGCTTCGGCATGACGGGAGGACGCGATTTCACGCCCGACCGCTGGCTCGACGAGGGCGACAGCGTGTCGATCGGCGGCTTGCAGTTCGACATCCTGCATTGTCCGGGTCATTCGCCCGGCAGCGTGGTGTTCTTCAACAAGGATCTGCGGTTTGCCCATGTCGGCGACGTCCTGTTCGCCGGCTCGGTCGGACGCACCGACCTGCCCGGCGGCAGTCACGCCACGCTGATCAGTTCGATCAAGACGAAATTGCTGCCGCTCGGCGACGATGTCGGCTTCATCTGCGGCCACGGCGCCGGCTCGAGCATCGGCCAGGAACGGATGACCAATCCGTTCATCACCGGCGAGATGTAGGCTTATTCAGCGGCGTCCGCGAGTGCCGTCGCCTCACCGAGATTGCGCTCGCCCCACTCGCGGATTGCGGCAACGACGGGGACGAAGCTCTTGCCCTTGCGCGTCAGGCGGTACTCGACCTTCGGCGGCACCTCGCCGAAATCCTTGCGGTCGATCAGGCCGCTCATCGTCAACGCCTTCAATTCGCGGCTGAGCACGCGCGGGGTGATCTCGGCGCTGCCTGATGCGCCGCGCAGCAAGCCGCTTCTGATCTCGCCGTAGCGGCGCGGGCCGTCCTTGAGGTCCCAGACGATGCGCAGCTTGTATTTGCCGCTGATCATCTTCTGAAACGCCGCAACCGGACAGGTGCGCGCGGGAGACGTCTTCGCCATGTCGTTTCCTCCATGTGGAAGATTCTTGTTTTGACGCGTTTTCTTTACGCGAACCGGTATCCACTTCGCTCGAAAACGCTATGCGATGAGGATAGGAGCAACGGCGAAAAAGTCCATACTATCAATTTTGTCCATACTTGCGGGATCGTATCAAGCGCGCAGATGATGACGCACAAGACGAACAGGGAGCGTCACATGAAGCACTTCATGATCAGATACGCGTTCAAGAACGGCACGACGGAGGAGTGGCACCGCGAGATCGGCCGCTTCATCAGGGCGATCGACGCCGATGCGGAGCTGAAGGGGAGGATCGGTTATCGTTGCCTGAAGCATCGCGACGACGGCAGCTATCTCCACTTCGCCAGCGTCGCCGACGATGCTGCGCAGAAAACGCTGCAATCGCGCGACTTCTTCAAGCACTACCAGGAGGTGACGCGGAAGGTCGCGGGCGGCGAGATCAGCGTGACACCGGTCGAGGTGATCGATCAGACGGGGTAGCTTTTCGCGGAGCTGAATTGAAGCCGCCGCTACAACTTCGCTGTCGTCCCGGACAAGCGCGCCTGAAGCGCGCGCCGATCCGGGATCCATAACCACAGGGAGATGTGGTTACGGGGACTCGGAGTCACCTCTTCGTGCCCAACTTTGTCCTGTGGCTATGGGTCCCGGATCGGCACGCGCTTCAGGCGCGCTTGTCCGGGACGACAGCGAGGCTACTTCATCAATCCCGCGGCCGTGAGCGCGCGCGTGATGATCTGGCCGAGGTCGAAGCCGCGCACCTTCTCGCCCTGCGGCTCGGCCGGCTCCGCGGCGACCGCGGTGCGGATCGAGCGGGCGAGATGCGGCGCGGGCGAGAGCGCCGGTTTCGCGCCAGGCTTCGTCGCGGGCTTCGTCGTGGATTTGGCTTCCGCCTTCGTCGTCGCGGCGTCCGCAATCCAGCCGGTGAGGCCGAAGAACTTCGCGATGTGGTAGGACGAGGAGATGCCGGCCTCGATCAGGAAGGCGCCTTCGATGCCGTAGCGCTGATCGTTGTCGGCGAGCCCCAGCGGCGTGCCGTGCGCCATGTCGGTGATGGCGTAGGACTCGACCAGCGTCTCGCCGTCCTTGTCCCACCAGGCCTGGCGCGGATAGCCGTCGACATTGGTCTCCGCCATCGGCAGTTCGGGCAAGCCATGCAGGTCGAGCCACTGCTTGACGATCTCGTTGGCATTGCCGGGATTGACGGTGCGGTCGGCGCTGCCGTGCCACACCGAGACCCTCGGCCAGGGGCCGCGATGGTCGGAGGCGCTGCGCACGAGATCGCCGAGCTCGCGCGAAGGGCGCGCCGGGGAATGAAACATGCCGTCGAGCGCCTCGCGCAAGTTCGAGGCGATGCCGTAAGGCAGCCCGGCAATGATCGCGCCGGCCGCGAAGACTTCCGGATAGGTCGCGAGCATCACCGAGGTCATGCCGCCCCCGGCCGACAGGCCGGTGATGAAGACGCGCCTCGGATCGATGCGATGCGTCTTCACCATGTGCGCGATCATCGCGCGGATCGAACGCGGCTCGCCGCTGTCCCGCGCGGTGTCCTCCGGATTGAACCAGTTGAAGCAGGTGTTGGCATTGTTGATGCGCTGCTGCTCGGGCATCAACAGCGCAAAGCCGTAATGTTGCGCGAGCGTCGACCAGCCCGCGCCGAGATCGTAAGCGGCCGCCGTTTGCCCGCAGCCATGCAGCACGACGACGAGCGCGCGCGGCCGCTGCAATTGCGCCGGCACGAACGCGAACATGCGCAAGGCGCCGGGATTGTCGCCGAAGCCAGTGACCTCCTGCAGCGGGCTCGATCCATCTGCACCGCGGCCGGGCTCGGCGAAGCGCAGTCCGTCCAGCCGGGGCAGACGTCTCAACAGATCGATGTTTCTGGCTAACGACACGGCAAGTTCCTGGTGGGCGACGTTCAACGTCCAGCCCAACCAGATAGTTGCTGCGGCGCAAAATAAAAAGACCGTGCGCTGTCAATCTCGGGAAATTGGCTGAAAATCGGCAAGAATCCGCACGTATTAACCGCAACGTCGCAATCTCGTGCCGATGCGCGGCGTATCCGCGCCGGAAATGCGGCGCCCATCATGACGAATGTCACAAATGACAAGAGCGAGGCGAGGAATTCTGCGCGCGCTGATTGTGAGGCTTCGCGGAGGTGTCGAACGCGAATGAAGGGACCCGCCCAGTCGCGCTGCGTGTCGTTATCGTGATGAAGCGCGAAGCGGGCGAGGACTACGCAACGTCTCGCTTGCCACCGCGCATGCCTGCATTCCACCGCGCGGGACATCGCGTGATTGCGTTCGTGCCGTCAGGCACGTAGCCTGACACGACCAACAAACAGAAAATTCAGCCGGAGAGACCGCCATGGCGCGCCTGAAGTTCGGAGCCTTTCTTGCCCCGCATCACCCGATCGGGGAGCATCCGATGCTGCAGTTCCGGCGCGATCTCGACCTGGTCGAGCAGCTGGATGCGCTCGGCTATGACGAGTTCTGGTGCGGCGAGCATCATTCCTCGGGCTGGGAGATGATCGCCTCGCCCGAGATGTTCCTGGCCGCCGCCGGCGAGCGCACCAAGCGGATCAAGCTCGGCACCGGCGTTGTGTCGCTGCCCTATCACCATCCCTTCAACGTCGCCCAGCGCATGGTGCAGCTCGACCACATGACCGGCGGCCGCGCCATTTTCGGCTCCGGACCGGGCGCGCTCGCCTCCGATGCGCACACGCTCGGCATCGATCCGATGACGCAGCGCGACCGCCAGGACGAGGCGATCGGCATCATCCGCCGCCTTTTCAACGGCGAGCGCGTCACCGCCAAAAGCGACTGGTTCACGATGAACGACGCCGCGCTGCAGATCCTGCCCCTGCAGGAGGAGATGCCGTTCGTGGTAGCTTCGCAGATCTCGCCCTCCGGCATGACGCTCGCCGGCAAATACGGCATCGGCATCATCTCGCTGGGCTCGATGACGACCCAGGGCCTGATGTCGCTGCAGCAGCAATGGCAGTTCGCCGAGGATGCCGCCAAGAAGCACGGAACCACGGTGCGTCGCGCCGACTGGCGCGTGCTCCTGACCTGGCACATCGCCGAGACGCGCGAACAAGCCCGCCGCGAGGCCGGCGCCGGGCTGATGCGCTGGCACAACGAATATAATGTCGGAACGCTGCAGCGGCCGGGCCTCACCGCGTTCTCCTCGCCCGACGAGGCCGTCGACAAGACCGCCTTCGTCGAGGGGGCGGCGTCCACCATCGGCACGCCCGACGATCTCGTCAAAACCATCAAGAACGTGATGCAGGTCTCCGGCGGCGTCGGCGCCGTCATCGGCTTCGTTCACGACTGGGCCAATCCGGAAAACACGCGCCGGAGCTGGGACATGGTGGCGCGCTACGTTGTGCCCGAGATCAATGGCTATATCGACGGGCTGCGCAGGTCGCAAAAATTCGTGATCGAGAACCGCGCGATCTTCGAGCGTGCGGGTCAGGCCGTGATGGCCAAGATCATGGAGAACGAGAAGGCCGCCGAGGCGCTGAAGGTGACAGGCCCCGGCCGCGTCGCCATTCCCGCCGTCAACGCGCCGGATCTGCAGAAGGAAGCGGCGAAGCGGTAGGCACTCCACTCGTCGTCCCGGGGCGCGCGCAGCGCGAGCTATGATGCGCAATTGCGCATCTGAGGACCCATAACCACCGGATGCGGATTTACGAAGACTCGGAGCTACCAGCCTCGCACCAAAACTCCTCTCTGTGGTTATGGGTCCCCGCCTCCGCGGGGACGACGGCGGTGGGAGTGACGATTTTGTGCGCAAGACGACCGCAGCTCATCGCGGCCGGATCGTGCTATGTTTGCGGGGCCAGCCAACCGGAGCAATCGTCATGTCGATGCAGAATGTGGCCGCCCCTGCGCTTCCGTTCACTCCGCCCAGGCGCAACGAGCTGACGCACATTCCCGGTGACGAAGGCTGGCCGATCATCGGCAAGACCTTTCAGGTGCTCGCCGACCCCAAGGGCCATATTGAGGCGAACGGCGCCAAGTACGGTCTGGTCTACCGCACGCACTTTTTCGGCGAGACCAACGTCGTGCTGCTCGGGCCCGAGGCCAACGAGTTCGTGCTGTTCGACCAGCAGAAGCTGTTCTCCTCGACCCATGGCTGGGACAAGGTGCTGGGGCTGTTGTTTCCGCGCGGATTGATGCTGCTCGATTTCGAGGAGCATCGCCTGCATCGCAAGGCGCTCTCGGTCGCGTTCAAGTCGGGGCCGATGAAGTCCTATCTCGGCGATCTCGACCGGGGCATTTCCGCGCGCGTCGCGCAGTGGAAGGCGAAGCCGGGCGAGATGCAGCTTTATCCGGCGATGAAACAGCTCACGCTCGATCTCGCCGCGGCCTCGTTCCTCGGCGCCGATATCGGGCCCGAGGTCGACGAGATCAACCGCGCCTTCATCGACATGGTGGCCGCCGCCGTCACCCCGATCCGCCGCCCCCTGCCCGGCACCCAGATGGCGCGAGGGGTGAAGGGACGCAAGCGCATCATCGCCTATTTCCGCGAGCAGATTCCGCTGCGGCGCGGCAATCACGGTGGCGACGATCTGTTCTCGCAGCTCTGCCGCGCCACCCATGAGAACGGCGCGCTGCTCTCGGACCAGGACATCATCGACCATATGAGCTTCCTGATGATGGCCGCGCACGACACGCTGACCTCGTCACTGACCTCCTTCATCGGCGAGCTCGCCGCCAATCCGGACTGGCAGGACCGGCTGCGCGCGGAGGTGCTCGCGCTCGGCCTCGCCTCCGGCGCGCCGACCAGCTTCGACGATCTCGAGAAGATGCCGCTGACCGAGATGGCGTTCAAGGAAGCGCTGCGGCTCAAGCCGCCGGTGCCGTCGATGCCGCGCCGCGCGATGCGCGATTTCAGCTTCAAGGGTTTTGCGATTCCCGCCGGCACGGCGATCGGCATCAACCCGCTCTATACCCACCACATGAAGGAGATCTGGCCTGAGCCGGACCGTTTCGATCCCCTGCGCTTCACCGAGGACGCACAGCGTGGCCGTCACCGTTTCGCCTTCGTGCCCTTCGGCGGCGGCGCGCATATGTGCCTCGGCCTGCACTTCGCCTACATGCAGGCGAAATGTTTCGCGCGGCATTTCCTGGAGAATATCGAAGTGTCGCTCGCGCCAGGCTACAAGCCCGACTGGCAGATGTGGCCGATCCCGAAGCCGCGGGACGGGCTGCGGGTGAAGGTGAAGGCGGTTTAGGCGCCGATCTCGTAGGGTGGGCAAAGCGAAGCGTGCCCACCACGTTTCTCCGGGTGCAAACATCGATGGTGGGCACGGCGCGCGAAGGGCGCGCCTTTGCCCACCCTACGGCACCATCGCCGGAGCTGCTACGCCCCCTGGTCGAACGCCTTGCGCAGGGCCACATAGCCCTGCTGCTGTTGACTCCAGTTGCGGCCGCCGGTCATGGCGCCGTCGACGACGAGGTCGTGGCCGTTGATGAAGCTGGATTCGTCGCTGGCCAGGAACACTGCGGCCTGGGCGATATCTTCAGGAAGACCCGCGCGGGGGATCGGCTGCGCGGTCTTGTAGACTTCGCGCATCACCGCCGGCGTCTTCTCGGCGGCATCGGTCGAGAGCCCCAGCGCCTTGCCGAAGATGCCGGTCGCGATCGCGCCGGGCGAGATCGAGTTGACGCGAACGTTGGATTCGCCGAGCTCCATCGCCACGCATTTGGTGAGATGGATCACCGCCGCCTTGGCCGCGCCATAGACCATCGACGACGAGAAGCCGGCGAGGCGGCCGGCAATGCTGCCATTGTTGATGATGCTGCCGCCGCCCTGCTTCTTCATGTAGGGTGCGGCGTGCTTCATGCCGAGCATGACGCTGCGCACCAGCGTCGCCATCGCCGCATCGAACCGCTCGACCTCGAGGCCTTCGATGCCGCCGGTCTGTGCCGGCCCGCCGGCATTGTTGAACAGGCAATCGATCCTGCCGAACTTGTCGACCGCGAGCGCGATCAGCGCCTGCATCTGCGCTTCGACGGTGACGTCGGTCTGACGGAAGACGCAGCTTTCGCCGAACTGCTTCGCCAGTGCCTCGCCTTCCGGTACGCGCCGGCCTGCGATCACAATTTTGGCACCTTCGGCAACGAAGACTTCCGCAGTGCGCAATCCGATGCCGCTCGTCGCCCCCGTGATCACCGCAACCTTGCCGTCCAGCCTGCCCATGGAATGTTCCTGTTTTCGAGTGATTTGATGCCAAATGGCGAATGCCGGCCGCCGCCGTCGCCGCAGCGGTCACTATTCCTGCCCGCTTCCGACAAGGCAAGCTATGCTTGTATGGGCGGCATGCGTAACATCCTCACGGGCCGCTCGACCGTCGAACGCCTATCGCAACCAGGCAGTGCATGAGGAAGCTGATCGAGGAGTTCCGCAAGGGCTGGCAGGGTGCGGCGCCGCCCTCGCTCGCTCTGAGCATCGGCTTTGCGGTGGTCTGCCTGTTGGCTGCAACCCTGGTCCGCTGGGGCCTCGCTCAGGTTCGTCCCGACATCTATTTCACGCCGTACTTCCCGGCCGTCTTCTTTGCTGCGGCCCTGGGCGGATTCCGGATCGGCATCGTGACGGCGCTCGTCGGCGGCGTGCTCGGCGTCGCGCTGAATTTCGGCGATGCGTTTGCCGATCGCGCGCGGTTTGTCCTGCTGGCGCTTTACTGGACCGTGTGCGCGATCACCATCTGGGGTGTCGAGCACTATCGCACCATGTTGGCCGAGCAGCGCCGAATTTCCAGACGCCTGATCGAGGAAGAAGATTATCGCAAGCTGCTGGTCGAGGAGCTCCAGCATCGGCTGAAGAACAAGCTGTCGACGGTGCATGCCGTGGTGCACCAGGTGTTGCACGACCAGCCGCAGGTCTGGGCCCGGGTCGATCCGCGGCTGCGCTCGCTGGCCGCAACCGATGATTTGATCTCGCGGATCGACAAAGCCGGCTGCGACATCCGCGACCTTCTGATCTCCGAGCTCGGGCCTTACGGCCATGTCCGCTTCACGCTCAACGGCGAGCGGCTGTTCCTGCCGCCCAAGCTCGCGGTCACGCTGTCATTGATGTTTCACGAGCTTGCCACCAATGCAGGCAAGTACGGCGCATTCTCCTCACCGCGCGGTCTGTTGCAGGTGTCATGGACCATCACCGACGACCGCCTGACGATCACCTGGGACGAAACCGAAGGACCGAGCGTGGACAAGGTGTCGGAGCCCGGCTTCGGCACCAAGCTCTTGAAGTCGGCGCTGTCGGCTTTCGACGGCAAAACCGAGATCTCGTATCTGAAAACCGGGCTGCATTGCATCATGCAGTGCCGAATTCCACGAAGCGAGTAGACGTCGCAACATGTAAGGTGTGCTCCTTGCTGCCCGCGCGGTGGCGCAATCGCGTGTGGCACTTGCGCGACCTGAGCAAGCGCCTCGTCCTTCGAGACGACCGCTTCGCGGTCTCCTCAGGATGAGGCTAAGCGGCATCGGTGCTCGGGTGATATCGCGCAGCGCACTCCGGCCCTCATCCTGAGGGCCCGCCCACGGCGGGCGTCTCGAAGGATGGCCGCAGGCGAAATCGCTCCCACGCGGATACTTCGCTGTTTCGCCGAGCGCGTTGACGCTCCGTTAATGACGATCGCCAGCGCGCGTCGGATCGTCGCAAGTTTTCTCCAAAACACCCCCGTATTTCTCCTGACCCCTTAACCAAACTTAAGAGGGAACCGCGGAAGATCGCGCCCATTGCAAAGGCGCGCTGAAACAACAAGATTCATGACTTCTATGAACGACAATCAATATTCCGGCGCGACTGAAGCCGAGCTCGGTTTTCTCAAGGAAATCGTTAGAATGCTGCCGGCCGGCCTCACCGTGCAGGACGCGCATGGCGAGTTGCTGCTGGTCAACGATGCCGCCGCCGCGCAGCTCGGCCTGGACGGCAGCCGTCCTTCACCCGATCTGACGCCGCGGCGCGAGGCCTGCCGCCAGGCCCTGAGCGACGGGCAGCCGGTCGTGACCGAGGAAGCGCTTCACGTCGGCGCCGCGCGAAAGGTGCTGCTCACGACCCATCGCCCCGTTCGTCTCGACGGACGCGAGCTGCTGATCTCGGCATCCTCCGACATCACCGAGCAGAAGAATTTCGAGGACCAGCTGTTCCGCTCGGCCTATTTCGACGAGCTGACCGGGCTGCCCTCGCGCCGCGTGATCGAGCACCGCGCCAATGCCCTGCTCGCGCGCGACGACGGCGGCGAACGCTTTGCGTTGGCCTTCCTCGACGTCGACAATTTCAAGCACATCAACGACTATTACGGCCACGCCGTGGGCGACGCGCTGCTGGTCGAGCTGGCGAAGCGGCTCGGACGGGACTTGCGCGATTCCGACATACTCTCGCGCATCTCGGGCGACGAATTCCTGCTGCTGCTGTCACCGGTCCAGAGCCAGGAGGAAGTCGCCGAATTCATGCAATCGACGCTGGAGCGGCTGACCGCGCCGTTCTTCATCGACCATTCGGAAGTGTTCGCCTCGACCTCAGTCGGCATCAGCCTCTATCCCGACCATGGACGCAGCTTCGAAACGCTGCGGCAGAACGCGGACATCGCGATGTACCGCATCAAGAACAATGGCAAGGGACTGGCCGCCTTCTTCGATGCCAGCATGGAGCGCGAGGCGCAGGCGCGGATGAAGGTCGAGCAGTCGCTGCGGCTCGCCATCCTGGAAAAGCGCTTCTGCTGCGCCTTCCAGTCCAAGGTCGACATCCGCACGCAGGCCGTGAAGGGCATCGAGGCCTTGGTGCGCCTGCGCGACGACGAAGGCGTGATCCAGGCGCCCGGCTCGTTCATCAATCTTGCCGGCGAGCTCGGCCTGATCGACGAGCTGACCCATCTCGTGCTCGCCGAGATCGTCAAGTCGATCGACCTGATCAACGACACGTTCGGCCCGGAAGCGACCATCAGCATCAACGTTGCCGCCAAGCAGGCCGGCAATCCCGAATTCATGCGCAGCTTTGCGCAGGCGCTGGAGGAGACCGGCTTTCCGCAGCGCTTCATGATCGAGGTGACGGAAGATGCTTTCGTCGCCAAGAATCATTTTCAGGACGAGATCCTGCCGATGTTCCGCAAGCTCGGCGTCGGCGTCTCCATCGACGATTTCGGCACCGGCTATTCCTCGCTCTCGGCGCTGGCCGACATCACCGCCGACGAGATCAAGATCGACCGCTCCTTCATCACCGACATTCATAATCGTCCGCGCAGCCAGGGTATCCTGCGCGCGATCGAATCCTTGAGCGAGGCGCTCGGCATGACGGTGATCGCCGAAGGCCTCGAAACCTACGAGGAACTGGCCTATCTGCAGGCGGCGACCAAGATCCGCTACGCGCAGGGCTATTATTTCTCCCGGCCGATCTTCCTGGAGGAGCTGAAGCTCGCAACGCCCTCCTCGAGCGAGGCGCGGGTCAGCGTGGCAAGCCGCCCGGCGCAACAGAACCGCCAGGGCTATTCGCGGGCGAGCGGGTACCGGCGGTAGGGGCGGCACGACACATACCGCTGTCGTCCCGGGGCGCGAAGCGAGCCCGGGACGACAGCGATTGCTGAGCTGGGTTCAGCGCCCATTCCTCCTTTGGCGCCATTTCCCCCTTTGAAATCGCTGCACTTTTGCTAATACACGGGGCGGACCTCCCCGAGGTATCTCATGCCTGCCGCCGCCTCCTCGATCAGCGATCCCGCCTATCTCCGTGCGCGCGCGATGGAGACGCTGTTCGAGCGACTGGAGAAGCTCTGCGAGGGCGCGATTGCGATCGATCGCGGCGGGCGCGTCGTCTACGTCAACGAGAAATATCTTGCCGCGCTCGGTCTCGACCATGCCAGCGAGGCGATCGGCCGGTCGATCGAGGAGGTGATCCCGAACAGCCTGATGCGGAAGGTGGCCGAGACCGGCGAGCCGATCCTGCTCGACATCATGGAGCTCGGCGGCGAACAGCTCGTCGTCACCCGCATGCCGATCGAGGACGAGAACGGGACGGTGATCGGCGCGATCGGCTTCGTGCTCTATGATCATCTCGAAAGCCTGAAGCCCCTGCTCGCCCGCGTCGCCCAGCTCGAGAGCGATCTGCGGCTGGCTCGGCGGCAATTGTCCAACGCCCGCGCGGCGCGCTTCACCTTCGCCGATTTCGTCGGCACGACGCCGGCGATCGCGCGCGCCAAGGAGATCGCCAGCCGCGCCGCGCGGCAGAGCGTCACCGTCCTGCTCACCGGCGAAACCGGGACGGGCAAGGAGATGCTGGCACAGGCGATCCACAACGCCTCCTCGCGCGCCGATAAGCCGTTCGTCAGCGTCAACGTCGCCGCCATCCCCGAGACCCTGATCGAATCGGAGTTCTTCGGCACTGCGCCGGGCGCCTATACCGGCGCTGACCGACGGGGACGCGAGGGCAAGTTCCGCATTGCCGACGGCGGCACGCTGTTCCTCGACGAGATCGGCGAGATGCCGCTGCAATTGCAGGCCAAGCTGCTGCGCGTGCTGCAGGAGCGCGAGATCGAGCCGCTCGGCTCGGACAAGATCACGAGGGTCGACGTCCGCGTCATCGCCGCGACCAATGTGGACCTGCGCAAGCGTGTCAGCGACGGCGCATTTCGCGCCGATCTCTACTACCGGCTCAACGTGCTTTCAGTCGACCTGCCGCCGCTGCGCCACTGCCTCGACGATCTCCCCGACATTTGCGCCCGGCTGCTCGACGACATCAGCGCGTCCGGCGACTACGTCAAGGCGAAGATCACGCCGAGCGCGCTCGCTGCGCTCGCCCGTTACGATTGGCCGGGCAATGTCCGCGAGCTCCGCAACATCCTCGAGCGCGCGCTGATCCTCAGCGATTCCGGGCGGCTGACCGGCGAGGATGTCGCCCGCATCCTCCCTGTTGGCACCGAGGTCAGGCTCGCACCGGCCGAGCGCCCGGCCGGATTGGTGGTACCCTATGCCGAGGCCGAGGCCGAGTTCGAGAAGCAGACGCTCGAGCAGGCGCTCGCCGCCAGCAACGGCCAGATCACCGAGGCCGCCAGGATGCTGCGGATCTCGCGCGCGACCTTCTACAAGAAGCTCGCCAAGTTCGGCCTCGCCTCGGGATCGGCACCCGTCTGAGTTTCGAGACACGGGACTGTCCGGAGTCTCGGATTCCGGACACCGCACCCGGATGCTCTTCCGAGGCGAATTGCAGGCAATTGCCGCAGATTTCAGCGGTTTTGCGCGAGGTTGCGGGATCTGGCGCGGACCTTGCTCTCCGCTTTGCCGTCTTTCCTTCGCGAGGAGCAACTGTTCCGGGGCAGCGCTTCGCGATAAGATCAAGCACAACAAGGCCTACGGTCCAGGGAGCGGGAGGAACGCCGTGAGCCATCATCCAGCTCTGCCTTACTTGCGCAATTCCGAGAAGGGCAAGGTCGTCTCGGCGAATGAAGCCGTCATGCTGATCCGCGACGGCGACACGGTGGCAACCGGCGGCTTCGTCGGCATCGGCTTTGCCGAGGAGATCGCCATCGCACTCGAAGAGCTCTATCTGTCCCATGAGGGCGATGCGCCCTATACGCAAGGCAAGCCGCGCAATCTGACGCTGGTCTATGCGGCCGGGCAGGGCGACGGCAAGCAGCGCGGCCTCAATCATTTCGGACATGAAGGCCTGGTGCGGCGCGTGATCGGCGGGCATTGGGGCCTTGTGCCGAAACTGCAGCAGCTCGCGATCGCGAACCAGATCGAGGCCTATAACCTGCCGCAGGGGGTCATCACCCATCTGTTCCGCGACATCGCCGCGCACCGGCCCGGCCACATCACCCGCGTCGGCATGGGCACCTTCGTCGATCCCCGGCACGGCGGCGGCAAGCTGAACGCACGCACCACCGAGGACCTGGTGGAGCTGATCACGCTGCGCGGCGAGGAGTGCCTGCTCTACAAGACCTTCCCGATCGATGTCGGGATCATCCGCGCCACCACCGGCGATCCCGACGGCAATCTCACCATGGAGAAGGAGGCCCTGACGCTGGAGGCGCTTGCCATCGCCATGGCGGCGCATAATTCCGGCGGCATCGTCATCGCCCAGGTCGAGCGCGTCGCCGAGGCCGGCAGCCTCAATCCGCGTCAAGTGAGGATTCCCGGCATCCTCGTCGACTGTGTCGTGGTGTCGAGGCCCGAGAACCACTGGCAGACGTTCGGCACGCAATACAATCCGGCTTTCTCGAGCGAGATCCGGGTCCGCGCCGCCTCGTTGCCGGTGATGCCGATCAGCGAGCGCAAGATCATCGCCCGGCGCGCCGCGCTGGAGCTGAAGGCCAACAGCGTCGTCAATCTCGGCATCGGCATGCCCGAGGGGATCGCCGCGGTCGCCAATGAAGAGCGGATCATCGACCTCATCACGCTGACGGCGGAGCCGGGCGTGATCGGCGGCATCCCGGCGAGCGGCATCGATTTCGGCGCGGCGATCAACACGCAGGCGGTGATCGACCAGCCCTACCAGTTCGACTTCTACGACGGCGGCGGTTTGGACGCCGCATTCCTTGGGCTTGCCCAGGTCGACCGCGCCGGCAACCTCAATGTCAGCAAGTTCGGGCCGAAGCTCGCAGGCGCTGGCGGCTTCATCAACATCAGCCAGAACGCCAAGGAAGTGATCTTCGTCGGCACGTTCGGTGCGGGCAAGCAACGCATCGCGGTGAAGGACGGCAAGCTCGTCATCCTGGACGAGGCCACGTCGCGCAAATTCGTCGAGAATGTCGAGCACGTCACCTTCAGCGGCCCGTTTGCCGCCGCGCGCAAGCAACGCACCCTTTACGTCACCGAGCGCTGCGTGTTCGAGCTCCGGGAGGACGGGCTCGAGCTCGTCGAGGTCGCGCCCGGCATCGACATCGAGCGCGACATCCTGCGCCTGATGGACTTCAAGCCGCTGATCCCGCGCGACCCCGCCCTGATGGACGCGCGCATCTTCGGCGACGGCCTGATGGATCTGCGCGAGCGCCTGCTCACCATCCCGCTCGACCAGCGCTTCACGCTGGACGAGCAGCAGAACCTGTTCTTCGTCAATCTCGAGCGCTATCCGCTGCGCAGCAAGGCGGAGATCGACACCATCGCCGCCATCGTCGAGGCCCGCCTGGCGCCGCTCGGACGCCGCGTCTACGCCATCGTCAATTATGACAATTTTTCTATCCTGCCGGAACTGATGGACGATTATTCGGCCATGGTGCGCAGCCTCGTCGACCGCTTCTATTCCGGCGTGTCGCGCTACACCACGTCGGGTTTCCTGCGCATCAAGCTCGGCGAAGCCCTGGAGAAGCGCGGCGTCGCGCCGCACATCTTCGAGAGCGCGGAGGAAGCGCAGTCGGACTGGCGCCAGGTCGAGGCCGGCGCGGCGCGCAATGCGAGCCAGGCTCAAAAATGATGCATGCTCTCGCGCCGGCGCACGCCGCCGGAAGGATCAATTGCAATGTTCGTGACGTTGTGCAAATCGCTGTTGGCAGAAACTTTACATCAGGAGGGACCATCGTGCGTCGATCACTCATCATAACAACAACCATCCTCGCGCTCGGCGCGGGCACCTCCGCGCTCGCCGACGATCTCAAGATCGCGCTGATCTACGGCAAGACCGGTCCGCTCGAGGCCTACGCCAAGCAGACCGAGACCGGCCTGAAGATGGGATTCGAATACGCCACCAAGGGCAGCATGACGCTCGACGGCCGCAAGATCGTCATCATCACCAAGGACGACCAGGGCAAGCCGGACCTCGCCAAGGCCGCGCTCTCGGAGGCCTATCAGGATGACAAGGTCGATATCGCGATCGGCACGACCTCGTCGGCCGCGGCGCTCGCCATTCTTCCCGTCGCCGAGGAGAACAAGAAGATCCTGATCGTCGAGCCCGCGGTCGCGGACCAGATTACCGGCGAGAAATGGAATCGCTACATCTTCCGCACGGCGCGCAACTCCTCGCAGGACGCGATCTCCAACGCGGTCGCGATCGGCAAGCAGGGCGTCACCGTGGCGACGCTGGCGCAGGACTACGCCTTCGGCCGCGACGGCGTCGCCGCGTTCAAGGAGGCGCTCGCCAAGACCGGCGCGACGCTCGCGGCCGAAGAATATGCCCCGACTTCGACCACCGACTTCACCGCGGTCGGCCAGCGCCTGTTCGACGCGCTGAAGGACAAGCCGGGCCGCAAGGTGATCTGGGTGATTTGGGCCGGCGCCGGCAATCCGCTGGCCAAGCTCCAGGACATGGACCCGAAGCGCTACGGCATCGAGCTCTCCACCGGCGGCAACATCCTGCCGGCGCTCGCCGCCTATAAGGGTCTGCCCGGCATGGAAGGCGCGACCTATTACTTCTACGAGATCCCGAAGAACCCGGTGAACGACTGGCTGGTGGCCGAGCACCAGAAGCGCTTCAACGCGCCGCCGGACTTCTTCACCGCGGGCGGTTTTGCGGCTGCGATGTCCGTCGTCGCCGCCGTCACCAAGGCGAAGTCGACCGACACCGAGAAGCTGATCAGCGCGATGGAGGGCCTCGAGTTCGACACGCCCAAGGGCAAGATGGTGTTCCGGAAAGAGGACCATCAGGCGCTGCAGAGCATGTATCACTTCAAGGTCAAGGTCGATCCGAACGTCGCCTGGGCCGTGCTCGAGCCGGTGCGCGAGCTGAAGATCGAGGACATGAACGTTCCGATCAAGAACAAGCGGTAAGCTTTCTTGCTTCACCTCTCCCGCTCTTGTCCGCCGAAGCCTTGGCGAAGGCGGATGCGGAGAGGCCGGGAGAGGACTCCTTCCTCTTGGGGGTTCTCGCCTGCGGAGACAGCCCTCTCCCCGACCCTCCCCCGCAAGCGGGGGAGGGAGCGCAGCGTGACCTGCGGATCTATCTCGTTTCATCATTTGCCAGACTCTCCATGCCGCTCACCCTCGAAACCCGCGACCTCACCATCCGCTTCGGCGGCCATGTCGCGGTCAACAATGTCTCCTGCACGTTTCGCCCGGGCGAGCTCACCGCCATCGTCGGGCCGAACGGCGCCGGCAAGACCACCTATTTCAATCTGATCTCGGGCCAGCTGCGGGCATCCGGCGGCAGCATCCTGTTCGACGGCGCCGACATCACCGAACATTCCGCACCAATGCGCACCCGTGCGGGTCTCGGACGTGCTTTCCAGCTCACCAATCTCTTCCCGAACCTCTCAGTGGAAGAGAATGTCCGCCTCGCAGTGCAGGCGGCAGCGGGCACGCATTACGACATGCTGCGGCCCTGGATGGTGCGCCGCGACCTGATCGCGCGCGCCGACGCCATTCTCGACCAGGTCGCGCTCGGCAATCGCCGCGGCGTCACTGCGACCGCGTTGTCGCATGGCGACCAGCGCAAGCTCGAGGTGGCGCTGATGATCGCGCTCGAGCCAAAAGTCTTCATGTTCGACGAGCCGACCGCCGGCATGAGCATCGACGAGGTGCCGATCGTCCTGAACCTGATCGCGCAGCTCAAGCAGGACAGGAGCAAGATCATCCTCTTGGTCGAGCACAAGATGGACGTGGTGCGCTCGCTCGCCGACCGCATCATCGTGCTGCATAACGGGCAGCTGGTGGCGGACGGCGCACCTGCCGAGGTGATCGCCTCGCCGATCGTGCAGGAAGCCTATCTCGGCATCGCGCCCAAGAACGCTGCAGGGAGCGCAGCATGAGCGATCTCCTCAAGCTTTCCGGCGTGCACACCCATATCGGGCGCTATCACATCCTCCAGGGCATCGATCTCATGGTGCCGGAAGGACAGGTCACGATGCTGCTCGGCCGCAACGGCGCCGGCAAGACCACGACGCTGCGCACCATCATGGGGCTGTGGCAGGCCTCGAAAGGCGAGATCACCCTGGCAGGCCAGCGCATCGAGAGCCTTGCGACGCCCGACATCGCGCGGCTCGGCGTCGGCTACGTGCCGGAGAGCATGGCCGTGTTCTCCGATCTCACGGTGAAGGAGAACCTGGTGCTGGCGGCGCGCGACGCGCCGCTCGACGACAAGCAGCTGGATTGGATCTTCGGCTTCTTCCCGGCGCTGCGCCGCTTCTGGCTGTCGCGCGCGGGAAGCCTGTCGGGCGGGCAGAAGCAGATGCTGTCGATTGCGCGCGCGATCGTCGAGCCGCGCAAGCTGCTCCTGATCGACGAGCCGACCAAGGGCCTCGCGCCCGCCATCGTGATGGCGCTGATCGAGTGCCTGAAGGAGATCAAGCGCAAGGGCGCCACGATCCTGATGGTCGAGCAGAATTTCTTTGCCGCCCGCGAGCTCGGCGACAACGTGCTGGTGATGGACAACGGCACCATCGTTCATCGCGGCGAGATGGCGGCACTCGCCGCCGACGTGCCGCTGCAGGAGCGGCTGCTCGGCCTGAGCCTGGAGGCGCATCAGTGACAGACCTTGCCGCAACCGATCCGCTGCCGAAGCCGAAGCGCGATCTCGCGCCGATCCTGCTGCCGCTCGCGCTCGCGCTGCTGATGATCCCGCTGATCGGATCGACCTCGTCCTGGCTGACCCTGACCGTCGCAAGCCTCGCCATGGGCATGATGATCTTCATCATGGCCTCAGGGCTAACGCTGGTGTTCGGCCTGATGGACGTGCTCAATTTCGGCCACGGCGCCTTCATCGCCGTCGGCGCCTATGTTGCCACGCTCGTTCTGGCGCCGTTCGCGGCGTCCATCCAGGCCGATTCGCTCTGGATGAACCTCGCGGTGCTGGGGCCAGCCGCGCTGCTCTCAATGGCGGTGTCGGGTGCGCTCGGCCTCGTCGTCGAGCGCGTGCTGATCCTCCCCGTCTACGGCCAGCACCTGAAGCAGATCCTGATGACCACCGGCGGCCTGATCGTCGCCGAGCAGACGCTCTATGCGCTGTGGGGGCCGCAGATCATCCCGATGCCTCTGCCGGCCTCGCTCCGCGGCTCCTTCATCATCGGCGACGTCGCGATCGCCAAGTACCGCGTGCTGGCGATGCTGATCGGGCTTTCCGTCTTCATCGCGATCCAGCTCGTGCTCAACCGCACCAAGCTCGGCCTCCTGATCCGCGCCGGCGTCGAGAATCGCGAGATGGTGGAGGCGCTCGGCTACCGCATCCGCCGCCTGTTCCTCGGCGTGTTCATGACCGGATCGGCGCTGGCCGGCCTCGGCGGCGTGATGTGGGCGCTTTACCGCGAGCAGGTGCACGCCTCCATGAGTGACGACCTCACCGTCCTGATCTTCATCGTCGTCATCATCGGCGGGTTGGGATCGATCGGCGGCTGCTTCATCGGCGCCATCCTCGTCGCCATGGTCGCCAATTACGGCGGCTTCCTGGTGCCGAAGCTCGCCCTCGTCTCCAACATCCTGCTGATGGTCGCCATTCTGATGTGGCGGCCGCGCGGCCTCTATGCAGTGACCAGCCGATGATGATCCTCTCAGGCGATCCGCCGCGCAGCCGCGTCCTGACGCTCGTTCTCGTCGTCATCATCCTGGCGCTGGCGGCAACGCCATTCCTGTTCCCGGGCGCCAAGGCACTGAACGTCGCGGCCAAGATCTGCATCTTCGCAGCCCTCGTCGCCTCCTACGATCTCCTGCTCGGCTATACCGGCTCGGTGTCGTTCGCCCACACCATGTTCTACGGCATCGGCAGCTACGCGATCGCGATCGCGCTGTACGGCATGGGTCCGAACTGGGCCGCGGTCGCCACCGGCATCGTCGCCGGCCTGCCGCTCGCAGCCCTGCTTGCGCTCGCGATCGGGCTGTTCTCGCTGCGGGTCGCTGCGATCTTCTTCGCCATGATCACGCTTGCGGTCGCCTCGGCCTTCCAGGTGCTGGCCTCGCAGCTGTCCTGGCTGACCGGTGGTGAGGACGGGCGCAGCTTCCAGCTGCCGGAGCTGCTGCGCCCCGGCACGGTGCTGATCTCCAAGAACCTGTTCGGCTTCGAGATCAACGGCCGCATCCTGACCTTCTACCTGGTGTTCGCGATCTCGGCCCTGATGATCCTCGCGCTGCTGCGCGTCGTGAACTCGCCGTTCGGGCGCGTGCTCCAGGCGATCCGCGAAAATCGTTTCCGGGCCGAGGCGCTCGGCTTCCGCACCGTGTTCCACCTCACCTACGCCAACTGCCTCGCCGCTCTCGTCGCAGCCAGCGCCGGCATCCTGAATGCGCTGTGGCTGCGCTATGCAGGTCCCGACACCTCGCTGAGCTTCTCCATCATGCTCGACATCCTGCTGATGGTGGTGATCGGCGGCATGGGCACGATCTACGGCGCGATCATCGGCGCCACCATCTTCATCCTCGCCCAGAACTATCTGCAGTCGCTGATGGGCGTCGCCTCCAAGGCGGCGGGCGAAGCCGGGCTGCCACTGCTGCCGGGGCTGTTGCATCCCGACCGCTGGCTGCTGTGGCTCGGGCTGCTATTCATCGCCAGCGTCTATTTCTTCCCGACCGGCGTGGTCGGACGGCTGCGCCATGGCGGCGGCAAGAAGACCGCTGGCGCCTCGCATTAACCGATGATTCATGATGCAGCGCCGCGTTTGCGGCGGCGCCGCACAACCGGCGCGATACAAGCGCGGCTACATATCGGCGCCATCACGCAACCGGATTAACGCTCAGGTAACTGGTTTTCCTAAGGTTTGCGCCATTTGTGCGGTGTATTCCTGTTCTTCCAGGGAGGGGGAATGCGCCAGGTCTTTGCCAAGGTAGCAGCCGGAATGTCTCTAGCCGCGGGGAACGGCTGGGAAGCCTTGGCGCGCCGCGGTCCTGTCCTATGGCTGACCTTGTGCGGCGTATTTCTGGTCGCGGGCATTTTCATCGTCACGGCCATGGCGGTCGGCGAATTCCGCGAGCGGACCCTCGCCAACCGCGAGCGTGAGCTCGAAAACACGGTGAAGCTGATCGCGCGGCATTTCGATCAGCAATTCGAGGATTCCGACGTCGTCGCCGCCGACCTGATCGGACAGATGAACCTGGCGGAGATCACCTCGCCTGCGATGTTCCGCGAGCGCATGTCCGGGCCTGCGCCAAACCAGATGCTGCGCAGCAAGATCAGCTCCGTGTCGTATCTCGGCGACATCGCGATCTACGATGCCGAGGGCGATCTGATCAACTGGTCGCGGGCCCAGCCGCTGCCCAAGATCAACATCTCCTCGCGCGGCTATTTCCAGTCGTTCAAGTTAAACCCGGCGGCCGAGCCGGTCATCCTGGAATCGGTCCGCAGCCTCATCATCGGCAAATGGACCACGGTCGTCGCACGCCGGCTGCGCGGCGCGGACGGCACATTCCTCGGCGCCATGGTGCGGCGGATCGACCCGAGCAGCTATCAGCAATATTTCGCTTCGGTCGCGCTCGCCGACGGCACGGCCATCTCGCTGTTCGATCGCGAGGGCAAGATGCTGGCGCGCTATCCGCACGCCGAGGAGCTGATCGGGCGGAACTTCAAGGACGGGCCGCTGATGCAGAAAGTGCTGGCCGAAGGCGGTCAGCAGACGCTCCGCGGCAGGAGCCCCGTCACCGGTGAGGAGCGGCTCGGCTCGGCTGCGTCGCTGACGCATTTCCCGCTGGTCATCATCGCCACCAACACCACGGCAGCGGCACTTGCGGACTGGCGGCAGCAAACCGGCTTCATGGTGGCCACGGCAGGCGTCGCGGCCAGCGTGATCGCGCTGATCCTCTATCTGATCATTCGCCAGATCAACCGGCAGAACCGCGAAGCCCAGCAGCGCATCGAAGCGGAGCGGCTGCGGCTCGACACCGCCCTCAACAACATGTCGCAAGGGCTGATCCTGTACGACGCGGGCGGCACCATCGTCACCTGCAACCGCCGCTACGCCGACATGTTCGGCCTGTCCCACGACGTCATCAAGCCCGGCTGCCACATCCGCGAGGCGATGTATCATCGCAAGGAGCGCGGCGCATTCGATGGCGATGTCGAAGCGTTTTGCGCCGACGTCATGAGGGTCGTCGCCGAAGGCACGGTCTCGACGAGAACGCATCAGCTGGCCAACGGCCGCGCCTTCCAGGTCATCAACACGCCGCTCGCGCAGGGCGGCTGGGTCGCCACGATCGAGGACATCACCGAGCAGCGCAATCTGGAGCAGGAGCGCGACCGCAACTACACCTTCCTGCGCGAGATCATCGACCATATCCCGTCACGGATCACCGTGAAGGATGCCCGCACGCGGCGCTACCTGCTGGCCAACCAGGTGGCCGAGCAACAACTCGGCGAAACCAGCAAGACGATCGTCGGCAAGACCGCGTTCGATCTCTATCCGGCAGAAACCGCCGGGATCATCACCCGGGACGACGACAAGCTGCTGCAATCGCCGGACGGGTTGTTCCTGGACGAGCACGTGTGGACCACGCCAAGCATCGGGCGGCGCTACATCACGTCCACCCGGATCGGAATCCGCGACAGGTCGGGCGAGCCGCGCTACATCATCAATGTCGTCGAGGACGTCACGGAGCGGCGGCGCGATCACGAGAAGATCGCGCATATGGCGCATTACGACGCGCTGACCGACCTGCCGAACCGGGCCCTGTTCCGCGAGCAGATCGAATGCGAGCTGGAGAAGGTCGCCGAAGGCGGCCAGTTTGCGCTGCTCTACATCGACGTCGACGAGTTCAAGGGCATCAACGATTCGCTCGGTCATCACGTCGGCGACGAGCTGTTGAAGGCGATAGGCGGCCGTCTGCGCGGCTGTCTCAAGCAGGGCGATTTGATCGCGCGGCTCGGGGGCGACGAATTCGCCGTGATCCAGACCGACATCGGGTCTTCCGCCGACGTGCTGTCCTTCGTGAAGCGGATCTACCAGGCGATCCGGCAGCCCTATCATTGCCTCGGCCATCAGCTCTCCACCGATGCCAGCATCGGCATTGCGCTGGCGCCGCAGGACGGCTCGGACCTCGATCAACTCATCAAGAATGCCGATCTCGCGATGTACGGCGCCAAGGCCGAGGGCCGCCGCACCCACCGCTTCTTCGAGCCGGCGATGGACGCGAGCGCCAAGGCCCGCCTCAGCATGGAGCAGGATTTACGCCAGGCCCTCGTCAACGGCGGCTTCGAGATTCACTATCAGCCGCTGGTCGACCTGCGCTCGGGTGAAGTCTCCGGCTGCGAGGCGCTGCTGCGCTGGCGCCATCCCCAGCGCGGCATGGTGTCGCCGGCGGAGTTCATTCCGGTCGCCGAGGACACCGGCCTCATCACCGAGCTCGGCGACTGGGTGCTGCGCACCGCCTGCAGTGAGGCCGCGACCTGGCCGGCGCATGTGCGCCTCGCGGTCAACGTCTCGCCCGTGCAGCTCAAATGCGACACGCTGGCGCTGCGAATCGCGGGCGCGCTCGCCGCCTCCGGCCTCGACCCGCGCCGGCTCGAGCTCGAGATCACCGAGGCCGTGCTGATCCGCGACGACGAGGCGGCGCTCTCGATCCTGCACCAGTTGCGGTCGATCGGCGTGCGCATCGCGCTCGACGATTTCGGCACCGGCTATTCCTCGCTGAGCTATCTGAAGCGCTTCCCGTTCGACAAGATCAAGATCGACCGCTGCTTCGTCGTCGACATCGCCGAGGCGAGCGGCTCGCCCATCATCGTGCAGGCGGTGGTGAACATCGCGGCCGCCAGCAGCATGACCACGGTCGCCGAGGGCGTCGAGACCGAGGCGCAGCGCGACATGCTGCGCGCGCTCGGCTGCACGCAGATGCAGGGCTATCTGTTCAGTGCACCGAAGCCGGCCAGCGAGGTACGCAAGCTGTTCGGTCCCTCCGATGGCTTGCCCGTGGCTGCGGTGGCCTGATGCCGAAGTCGCGCAAGGCGCTCGATGTCGCCGATTCCTACGCCGTCCGGCTGATGCAGCACCTCGTGGTGCCGACCTTCGTGATTGACCCGAAGCGCCGCGTCGTGATCTGGAACAGAGCCTGCGAGCGGCTGACCGGCGTCGGGGCCGCCGAAGTGATCGGCACCAGCAAGCACTGGCAGGCATTCTACGAGACGAAGCGCCCCTGCCTTGCCGACCTCGTCGCGCTCGACCGGCCCGAGCAGTTGCCGGAGTATTATTCGGAATATGCCGCGCGCGGCCACAACGGGCTCGGCTTCTCCGCGGAGAACTGGTGCGTGATGCCCAAGCTCGGCAGCCAGCTCTATCTCGCCATCGACGCCGGCCCGATCCACGACGAGGCCGGCAACCTGATCGCGGTGGTGGAGACTCTGCGCGACCTCACCGACCAGAAGCGCGCCGAGATGGCGCTGAAGGAGCTCGCGACCAAGGACGGGCTCACTGGCCTCGCGAACCGCCGCGCCTTCGACCAGATGCTGCTCGGCGAATGGGCCCGCGCCCAACGCACGCAGAAGCCGCTGGCCCTGCTGTTCGTCGACGTCGACCATTTCAAGCTGTTCAACGACCAGCACGGCCACCAGAGCGGCGACGAGTGCCTGCGCGCGGTGGCTGACGTCGTCAGCCGGCATGCGGTGCGCCCGCTCGACCTCGCCAGCCGCTATGGCGGCGAGGAGTTTGCGCTGATCCTCCCCGACATGGATTGCGACAGCGCCTGCATGGTGGCCGAGGCGGTCCGCTGCGCCGTGATGGCCTTGGCGATCGCCCATGGCGCAATGGGCGCCGGCGACCACGTCACCCTCAGCGTCGGCGTCGCCAGCCATATTCCTGGTAGTACCGACGGCAGCCCGGACCGGCTGCTCGGCGCCGCCGACGAGGCGCTCTATGTCGCCAAACGCCTCGGCCGCAACCGCGTCATCTGCGCCGAACGGGTTTTGGCCGAATTCGCCGCCCTCGGCGGCAAGCCGGTTCCGGACCCGGTCAAGCGCAAATCGGCCTGAAGCGCGCTTCCATCGAGAAGCGGTTGCCCGCCCCGCGCCAATCGGCTAAATGAACCTCGACTAGCACCCGTAGCTCAGCTGGATAGAGCGTTGCCCTCCGAAGGCAAAGGTCACACGTTCGAATCGTGTCGGGTGCGCCATTTTGTGATTTGCGCGATATTGTCACCGATTGACGCGCAGCTCCCTCGATGCGGCGCGCTACCTCAACTAGCCCTACCTCAACTAGCCCTCGGCAGGCAGCTTCATCTGGCCGGTCGCTTCATCAATCTCCCTGATGGCCTGTATCGCGAAGCACACCCCAGATCAGGATAGAGTGACCAAGCGCGAAGCAGCGGAATGTCGCTCGCGCTACCGAACCGCCCCACATTCACCAGAGCCTTTTCGATCACGTCTTCGATGCAACGGCCTCGGCTCGCGTGAGCCAGTTCTGCCCGCCGGAGCCTCTCTCCCGGAGCGACGAATGTTACCGATTGGCGGCGAGATACCGGGCTTGATGCGACGTACACCGTCCCCCAAATCTCACGTCGGATGTTCAATCGCATCGACATAGCCCGGTTCACATGGGGGAGCGTGCGCGTTGCGCACCTCCGTCTGCCGCCCGCGGCGGACGCAGGTGATGCATCGCTCGCGCTGCCTGGAGCGATCGCGGTGGGGTTTAACGGCCAGAAGAACGCCGCTGTAATGCTGGCGAATGGACGCACGGTCGCTCGCGATGCGCCTGCCGGAACAATCGGTCTGACCGGCGGAGAACCGGTCAAATGGGTGCGAACAACTTCGCCCGCTGAAGTGGTAGAAATTTCAGCGGATGGCTCGCTGCGGAGGCAAATTGCCGAGGAACTTGGTGCTGAGGGCCATGCCGATCTTGCCGATATTCATGGCTGGGAGAACTTTCACGCATGGGCGATCGTTGACCGTTTCCGCGCAGCCGCGCGCGGGAGGCATCATTTGAACGACGTCGAACGCGATTCATTGGTGCGGACCCTCTACGCGATTGTCTTGTGCGGAAAATTCGGAGGGCGGGCGATCGAGCGCTCAAAAGGCTCGCTGGATACTCGGCGCCTGCGCAGAGTGCTGGATTTTGTAGAAGCACACACCGCCACGGATCTGACGCTCGCGCGGCTGGCCGAAGTTGCGGCACTAAGTCCGTTTCACTTTGCCAGGGCGTTCAAGGCCGCCACCGGATCTCCGCCGCATCAATATGTGTCGAGCCGCCGCCTAGAGCACGCGCGCCAACGCCTTCGGAACACGCCCGATAGCGTTGAAGCGATCGCCGCCGACCTCGGCTATTCGAACATCAATCATTTTCGTCGTCAGTTCCGTGCCCGGACAGGTCTGTTGCCGTCTGATATCCGCGCGCGCTGAAGCAAAAGACAGCAAGAATCGACCTGCCGCGCAGCGGCCTCATGCCTCTAGGTTCGCGTGACCGGAGAGCCAAGCCGTTTTTGTGAACGACGGCCTGCTGACATGCTGAAGCGGAGGCGCAGGATAACCATGACTCAAAACGAAAACATTTGGCTATCGCGTCGTTCGATGACACTTGGCATCACCGCGGCGGCGGTTACGGCGGCTGCAGTCGGTCGAACAGACGCCCAAACGAATCAGTCGGGAGACCCAACCCGTGTTCTCGCGGGAAAAGTCGCGCTAATCACCGGAGGGCCGCGCAATCTCGGCCGCGCATATGCAGCAGGACTCGCAGCGGACGGTGCGAGCATCATGATCCACTATCATGACGCGGGCGATCGAGCTGATGCCGAGACTGCAGCGCACCTTGTCCGCGCACAGGGTGCTCGTGCCGCCACTATCGAAGGCGAACTCCACGAAATGCCGACTCATTCGCGCCTCGTGGAGGCGACGCTGCGCGAATTCGGTCGCATCGACATACTGATCAACAACGCCGGTCGCATGGTCAAGAAGCCGGTGGCCGAAATCAGCGAGGCCGAATACGACGACGTGTTCGGAGTGAACGCCAAGGCGAGCTTTTTCATAATGAAGGAGGTGAGCCGTCATCTTCCGGACGGTGGGCGAATCATTAATGCATGCTCGTCGCTGATCGACGGCTACCTTCCCAACTATGCGTTATATCAGGGATCGAAAGCAGCTCTCGAACAGTTCACGCGCTCCATGGCGCGCGAACTCGGGCCTCGCGGTGTCACGGTCAATGCCGTTGCGCCCGGACCGATAGATACACCCTTCTATCGGGCGCCCGAGGACGCGGCCGCCATCGCCTACGCGACGCGTCTTTCTGTAGCGGGGCGCCTCGGCACGGTCTCCGACGTCGTTCCGCTGATTCGGTTCCTTGCGTCGCCAGCATCGCATTGGGTCACGGGCCAGACTGTCTACATTAACGGCGGCTACACCGGGCGATAAACTACTCGAAAGCGACGCACGAAAGATCTTTCGATCTCATCATTGGCGGCATTGCGTAAGATTTGTCCGGGCGTTCGATATCCCCCGGGCACAATCCGGAGCTGCTCGCGATGCTGACCCCGGCGCTGGGCAGCGCACTGGACGAGAGCTCCGCGCGCAGGAAGCAGCGCCTCTCACCCACTGACCCGCAGCACCCGAACCGTGAAGACGAGCACGAGGCCGGCCCTCACGTCAGCATCGCGATGATCGCCTGGAGCTGGTCGGACGCTGCCGTCACCAATCCATCGTATGACGTGTGGCCGTGTGCGGCGGCGTTCAGGATGCATTCGGCGACGGCCGCTTTCAGGCCGAACACCGATTGATGGGCCGGTACACTCGCCATCACGGTCTCCAGCGCTTGACGCATGGTGTGAATGAGCTCGGAGCTGTATTGCATGGGCTGTCCTCCGCGGGCTCATATTGGGTCGCGTGCCCATGCTTGCCACTCACAAGCCTGAGATTGTTTTTTGAATCGGTCGAGACCCAGCGCCTCAATTCAAGCGCCAGATCGCCGCATTGAGCACACCGGCGAACGCGACCCAGGCTGCGTAGGGCACGAACAATGCGGCGGCGAGCCTGTCGCGTGACAGCTCGAGACCGATGTAGGTCACGATCGCGATGAACAGGCCGACGAGAATGACGAGCGCGGCGCCGATCTGGTGCATCGTGAACATGACCGGAGACCAAATGAAGTTGAGCGCCATTTGCGCCGCCCAGGCCAGCATCGCCTTGCCCCTGGGCTCACGGCGAAAGGTCCGCCATCCCGCAACAGCGATCAGAACGTAAAGGATGGTCCAGGCGATCGGGAACGCCCAGTTCGGCGGGACGAAGCTCGGCTTGGCAAGGCCGGCATACCATTCACCGGGGGGATTGGTCGCGCCGATCAACCAGCCGGTGCCGACGACGCCCGCCACGAAGACCAACAACTGAAGCATCCGTCACCTCGCCCTTCTCATCATCCGATTGTAACATCCTTCCATGAGCCAATCCGACTCGATGCCTGGCGCAGCCGCGGCCGTGCGACGAGAAGCGATGCGCTGAGCGCCATGGCAAAGTCCTGCGTCTTCTCGCAGCAGCGTCGGATGGGTTGCCGACGTTGACGGAGACGGCCTGACCGGGGCGAGCCCGATTGGGGGGAATTCGGCCCGTCCTGCGGTTGAGGAACGCATGCGGGCGCGCTAAAGGCAAGCGGGCGCGCGCGGATCCGCAGTCGGACGAACCGCCGCCAGTGGATTCAGCACTTGGTTACAAAGCTATCCCATCGACGCGACATTGACGGGCTCCGGGCGATCGCCGTCTTGAGCGTATTCTTCTATCACTTGGACGTTCCGCCGTTCGGCGGCGGCTTCGTCGGGGTCGACCTGTTTTTCGTCGTGTCCGGCTATCTGATCTCTCGGATCATTCTCAGCGAGGCAGATCGCGGCGAATTTTCGCTCCAGCGATTTTACGAGCGCCGCATCCGGCGCCTCTTTCCCGCAGCGATCGTCACCATCATCGGCATCTTGGCCGTCGGTGGCCTCTGGTTCTCTCCGGAACTTTTCAAGGGCCTGACTCAAGACGCCGTGGCTACGCTGGTATCGGTCTCGAATTTCTACTTCTGGCGCGGCAGCCACGCCTATTTCGCCAACTCGACCGATCCCAGCCCCGTGCTTCACTTCTGGTCGCTGGCCGTCGAGGAGCAATTCTATCTGTTTTGGCCCGTGTTCATTCTGCTGGGGCGCCGATTGCTCGGTCGCGCACTGCCTTTGCTCATTCTTGGCATCGCAATTCTTTCGCTCGGCGTCGCGCAAGCGACACTCGCAACCGACAGCTCGGGTGCTTTCTACCTGCCGACCTGTCGCGCCTTCGAATTTGCGATCGGAGCGCTGGTCATCTCTGCTGAGCAGAGGCTGACCTTCCCGGCCGGAGCGCGCTCGCTGTTGGCTGCCGCCGGATTCGGTTTGATCGCTTACGCGGTCGTCAGCTTCGACAGTGCGACCTCCTTCCCTGGCGCGACGGCCCTCATCCCATGCCTGGGTGCAGCCTGCGTGATCTTGGCGGGCGAGCGTCACGTCCTTTCGCCTGTCCTGACCAATCCGCTGAGTGCGGGGATCGGGCTGGTGTCCTACTCGCTCTACCTCGTGCACTGGCCCCTGATCGTCTACGCAAACTACATCCTGGGCGATGACGCCAAGTCGGTTGCGGTGAAAGTGCTGATCGCCGCCCTCGCGATGGCGCTGGCTGCGCTGATGTATCGGCTGATCGAACAGCCTTATCGCGCGGGTCGCTCGTCACTGCTGCGAGTCGCCGGCCCCGCCGCCGCGACGATCGTCGCGCTCGCGATTGTTGCATTTGTGGCCAACCGCCAAGATGGCTGGCCATGGCGGCTCCCGGCACAGGCCCGCGAGGTCGCCGATCTGCAGCGATTCGGCTTCTGGCCGTGCGCCAAGAGCGCACAATCGAAATGTGCCTTCGGTTCATTGAGCGACCCCGTTGGCGTGCAAGTGCTCGGCGACTCCTTCGCCGAGCATTATGTCGCAGCGCTGGACCCGGCGGCAAAGCGCGCCGCCGTCCGGGGAGAGGCCTATACGGCCGAAGGTTGTCCGTTGCTCGTCGGGCTGGTGCGAACAGCGTTCGACGGCTCGCAGGACTGCAAACGCCAGCGCGATACCTACCTCGCCGCGATCAGGCAGAACCAGGCTCCAATCGTGCTCAGCCAATCCTGGATGACTTACGGCAATGCGCTCCGCAACGAGCTCGCGCCGGAGGTCAATGCACCGGCCCTGCAGGTCTGGCGGGCCGGCATCGAGAACACGATCCATGAGCTCGGCGGCAGCGGACGGCGCATCCTGATCATAGCGCCCGGAGTCGAGCCGGGCTGCCGCAGCCCGATGTCCCGCTTCGCACCGGGACCCCTCTGGCACGCACCAAGCAAGCCCTGTCCTGCCGTGCCCCTTGATCGCGTGCAGGCCGACAATCGCGAATTCCACGCCATGCTCGAGGAGATCCGGAGCCGCTACCCGAACCAGGTCTTTCTGCTCTATCCAGAACGCTATTTGTGCGGAGAAGCCGAGTGTCCGACCGCCATGGACGGCCTCTGGCTCTATTGGGACGTCAATCACCTCACGGTCGCAGGTGCGCAGCGCGTTGGCGACGGAGCCTCAAGCCAGCTCCTTGAGTTCATCCGGGGCAAGTAGGAGCCTCTGCCTCTCCCAAGCGATCGCGGCCGAGCCGAAGCCATCTCGACTGAACGGAACTGACGAGCGCCTCTCGTCACGAGCCTGAGATAGCTTTTGACCCTGCCGCGATTGTGCAGCTCAATTCAGCCGCCGGATCGACGGAAGCATCCCTCAGCTCGCGCATCTCCCCACGCGATTGTATCATCTTTCCATGAGCGAATCCGACCCGACGACCGGCGAGCCCTCGCCTGTCCGCAAGATCATCCATATCGACATGGATGCGTTCTATGCCTCTGTGGAGCAGCGCGACAATCCGGAGCTGCGCGGCAAGCCGGTCGCGGTCGGCGGCTCCGCGGAACGCGGCGTCGTTGCGGCGGCGAGCTACGAGGCTCGCAAGTTCGGCGTTCGCTCGGCCATGCCGTCGGTGACGGCGAAGCGGCAATGTCCCGATCTGATCTTCGTCAGGCCGCGCTTCGAGGTCTACAAGGCGATCTCCAGACAAATCCGCGACATCTTTGCCGAGCACACGCCCGTCATCGAGCCGCTGTCGCTCGACGAAGCCTATCTCGACGTGACGGAGAACCTGCAAGGCATCCCGCTGGCACGGGACATCGCGCTCGAGATCCGCGCGAAGATCAAGGCGGAGACCGGCCTCACCGCGTCGGCGGGTATCTCCTACAACAAGTTCCTGGCCAAGCTCGCGTCCGATCATCGCAAGCCCAACGGCCAGTTCGTGATCTCGCCGGAGATGGGGCCGGCCTTCGTCGAGCCGCTGCCGGTCGGCAAATTCCACGGCATCGGTCCGGCGACGGCTGCGAAGATGAACGCGCTCGGCCTGTTCACCGGCCGGGACATCCGCAACCAATCGCTGGAGTTCATGAACGCGAATTTCGGCAAGTCAGGCGCGTATTATTATTGGATATCGCGCGGCGTCGACGAGCGGCCGGTCCGCGCCAACCGGATCCGCAAATCCGTCGGCGCGGAGAACACGTTCTCGACCGACCTCGATGCGTTCGACGCGCTTGCCGCCGAGCTAAGGCCGCTCGTCGACAAGGTCTGGCGGCATTGCGAGGCGACGGGCAATCGCGGCCGCACCGTCACCCTGAAGATCAAATTCGCCGATTTCGAGATCATCACGCGCAGCCGATCCGTCGCGGCGCCCGTTGCCGGACGCGACGATCTGGAGCGGCTGGCCTGCGGCCTGCTCGAAGCCGAGATGCCGCTGCCCAAGCGCGTCAGGCTGCTTGGGGTCTCGCTGTCGTCGCTCCACGCCGCCGGCGAGTCGGAGCCGCAGCTGACGCTGGGCATCTGAACGCGGCCCAAGCTTCGGCGACGGAGCGCACCAGGCGCGACGAACGGCGGCGGATCTTCCGACGCGCCACCGATTGAGGTCGATCGCGCGCGAAGGTACTCAATGCTTCATATGCTCGAACACCACGATCACGCCGGTCGGTTCGGGCTCATGCGCCATCAGGCGCGTCAGGTCGGAATCGCCCCAATCAGCGAGGCTGACGACCTCGCCGCTCTCGCGGTCGCTGCCGAGCGATCCCGTCGGCTCGAGCACCTTGAGGCCCATCTCGTCGACGAAGAAGGTGTGCTCGCCGAACATGCTGTTGAGCTGCGGCATCGCCGGATGTTCGTCGGGCAGCACCTGAGCGCCGAGCTGGTTGACGGTCTGCTTCACCTGTTCAGATGTGAGCTTCATGAGCTGCTCCGTTGTTGTATCCGGTTTCATCGAGCCAGGCGGGAGCGAGCATTCCCTGCGCCCTTATGCGCCTGGCTCAGAGTCCCGAACAGGTGCTGCGGACAAATGTTCCTGCGAAATGTATTTCGTGATCGCGGGGTTTCATCGGCCGCGTTCGCGGCACAGGATCGCCACAGGATGCACACGATCTATCGATCTACGCGCTACTCGCTGCTGTTCTCGCCGACCGACAGCGCGCAGATGCGTGACAGATATGTGTACGGCAGGCCGGACTCCTCGGCCCAGGCGTTGAACTGCGCCTGCACCTTGGCGAGATCGCCCTTCGACTTGACCTCCTCGGCGATGTCGAGACCGGCAGCGCGCAGGCAGGCCACGACGTCCTTCGACGTCACGAAGCCGTCCCAGCCGACGAAGCGGAGCAGCATCTGGCCGGTGTTGCCGCCCAGCCGGCTGCCGCGCTTGTTGAGGAGATCGAGCAGGCCGATCTCGTCGGAGGACGGCCATTTCGCCAGGAACTTGCCGAAGCTGCCGTGCTCCTTCGCGATCTCCTGCACGAAGGCGGCGTTGTCGCGCACTGACATGATCTTGGCACCGTTGCGCACGATGCGCGCGTCGCGCAGCAGGCCCTCCCAATAGTCTTCGGGCTGGAACGTGAGCTTGGCGGGCTGGAAATGCAGGAAGGCCTGTTCGAAGCCGTCCCATTTGGAATCGATCACGCTCCAGGCAAAGCCGGCGCAGAACACCCGCTTGGTCATTTCGGCGAGGATACGATCGTCGCCGAGCTTGGCGAGCTGCTTGAGGTCCGGCTTGGCCGGCATCAACTTGTCCAGCGCCTTGGGCCCGCCCTTGCGCTTCTCGGCGCGGGCGCGAATGGTCTTGAAGGGGGTCATGTGAACACGGGTGTTGAGGGCAGGCCACGACACCAGAATTCGGCGATCCGGTCCAGCCCCGCGTTGCCGCCCCTTGCGCCCTGCGACGGGACGCAGCATGCTGTCGTTCATTGGAGTGATGCAAAGGGGCGGCCGGGCTGGTCTGCTTCTTGCTTTATATTGTTTTGGAATTCCCTGACATTTTGATCTCTCGCCGTCGGATTTTCCATGCGCTGCCTGGTCGTGGCCGACCTGCACTATTCGCTGCCGCAGCTCGACTGGCTGGTCAGCGCGGCGCCGCAATTCGACCTCGTGATCTTCGCCGGCGACGCGCTCGACATCGGCTCGATGGTGGATTTCCGCGCCCAGATCGTGGTGGTGAAGAAGTATCTCGCGCTGCTGGCCGCGACGACCCGCGTGATCCTCTGCTCCGGCAATCACGATCTCGACGAGCGCAACGCCGAAGGTGAGAAGATTTCGCGCTGGATCTCGGAGGTGCGCGAGCTCGGCATCGCCTGCGACGGCGACGGCCTGACGGTCGGCGATACCCTGTTCACCGTGTGCCCGTGGTGGGATGGACCTCAGGTCAAGCAACGCCTCATCGAGCAATTGCGCGATGCCGCAGCCGTCAGGCCGCAGCGTTGGATCTGGGCGCATCATGCGCCGCCGGCGGATTCACCGACGAGCTGGGGCGGCAAGCGCTTCTTCGGCGACGTCGAGCTGGTGCAGTGGATCATGCAATACCAGCCGTCGATGGTGATCTCGGGCCATGTGCATCAATCGCCCTTCATCAGCAATGGATCGTGGTTCGACCGGCTGGGCCAGACCTGGGTCTTCAACACGGGCCTGCAACCCGGCCGTCCCCCGACCTGCATCGTGCTCGATCTCGATGCCGGCAAGGCGTTCTGGCTGGCGGCCGGCGAGGCGCAATGGATCGACCTGAATGCGCCGTTGCGGCGGCCCGCCGCCCCCATCGAGGCGCCGCCCGACTGGCTCACATTCTTGGATCGGATTGCCGATCCGAGCCTGGCGAAACCTCAGCCGGCGGCAGGTTGATCATGCTCTGGAGCACTTCGCCGACCATGGCCAGATGCGTGCCGTGGCCGGCATATTGCCGCTTCAGATCGGCGAGGTAGGTGTTGGCGACGTTGAGCCTCTGCGCCAGCATTTTTGCGATCAGCAGCGCCACGCCCGGCTCCCTCTCGAGGAACGCGGCGGCATCCTCGAATTCGTAGACGATGGCGTCGGAGCAGGCCCGTACCGTTGCGGTGTGCGGCTGGCCCAGCAGCACGGACATCTCACCCAGCACCGCGCCGGGCTCGGTGACGGTGGCGACCACCATCTCGGCCTTGAGCACCTCGAGCCTGCCTTGCATCAGCACGTAGAGATGGCCGGAGGTGCCCCCCTCGGCGACGATGATGGTGCCGGCGGCAAGCTGCCGCTCCGTTCCGCCGGTGCAGTAATCGAGGACTGCGCGCATGGTGCGAACGCTCCCGTCGCAGGGGTACACAACGCCGGAAGACTAGAGCACGATCCGTGCCGGGCGGCAATCGGTGGGGGAGCCGGCGGGCGCCGAGGCGCCTCACACCTGCGAGAGCGAGGGCGCCTCTCCGGGCATAATGGCTTGCAGCCCGCCGAAGCGGCGCTCGCGGCCATGGAAGGCGGCGAGCGCCTCGGCAAGATCGCCCGCGTCGAATTCGGGCCACATCCGCTCGGTGAAGTACAGCTCGGCATAGGCGCCTTCCCAAAGCAGGAAGTCCGACAGTCGCTTCTCGCCGGAGGTACGGATGATGAGGTCGACGTCGCGAAGGCCAGCCTCGCCTGTGACGAGCTGCGAGAAGGCTTCACGCGTCAGGCTGGTCAGCGCGGCCGCCTTGGCCGCGGCATTGAGGATGGCGTCGCGCGCGGAATAATCGACGGCGATGCGCACATGCAGCGCGCGGCCATCGGCGGTGGCCGCCTCGGCGCGCGCGATCGCGGCGGCGATGCCGTCGGGCAGGCGATCGCGGCGGCCGATGACGGAGAGGCGCACGCCGTTCTTGACGAGGCTCTGCACTTCGTTCGCGAGGTAGAAGCGCAGCAAGGTCATCAGCGCCGCGACCTCGGCCTTCGGCCGCCGCCAATTGTCGGTGGAGAAGGCGTAAAGCGTCAGCGTGCCGATGCCCTGCTTGGGCGCGGCCTCGACGATGCGGCGGATGGTCTCGACGCCGGCCTCGTGGCCGCGCACGCGCGACAGGCCGCGCCGCGTCGCCCAGCGGCCGTTGCCGTCCATGATGATGCCGACATGAAGCTTCTCGTTGCGGGACGTGATGTCACTTTGCATTGCAAAGTCTCCGGTCAAAAAAAGGGGAGATCAGGTCGAGGCGATGCCGAGACGGCCGAGCGGCGGCGCTTCGCGGCCAGCGGCCTTCGCCGCGTCGCGCACCAGCCGCTCGAGCACGGCGAGATAGTCGAGGAAGCGGCGGCGGCCGGCCTTGGTGAGGCGGCAGGTGGTGTGCGGGCGATTGCCCTCGTAGCCCTTGGTCACCTCGACCAGTCCGGCTTCCTGCAGCACGGCAAGGTGCCGGCTGAGATTGCCGTCGGTGAGGCCGCAGAGCTGCTTGAGATCGCCGAACGCCAGCCCCTTGGGATGCGCCATCAGCGAGGTCAGAAGCCCGAGCCTCGCCTTCTCGTGGATCACGCGGTCGAGCCCTTCATAGGAGAAGGGCGCGCTGTCAGTCTTCGACATCGTTGTCTCCGGACGCGAAATGCAGAATCGCCGCCATCAGCGATTGGCCGATCAGGAAAGGTAGGCCCATGGTCCATGGCGACAGCGTGTGGGTTCGGCTCGCGAGCACCACGACCGCGAAGCCGGACACGAAATACCAGGCGCCGGCGAGCGCCACCGTGCGCGGCAGCGAGCGGACCGAGGCAAAGATGCCGAGCGACACCAGGATCTGCCACAGGCCCGGCAGCAGCCACAGCGTCTCGCTCGCGAACTTCCACATCACCACCGCGAGCAGAACGCCGGCAACGCCCGCCGGCAGGAACTGCTCGACCGCCTGGTGGATCATCGCGTCGGCGAGACCGGAATGATGGCGTCGCGACCGGGCGCGCATCTCGATGCCGATGATCAATCCAGACAGCGCGGCGGCGATGAACCAGCCGATGAAGAACACGAGCGGCTCGCCGGTGGGATCATCCAACAGCCAGAATTGCAGGACGGCGGTGATGAGCGCAACGGCGCCGGTCGCCGCCATCGTCGCCGGGCCGTAGCCGCGGAAAGCGGTGCCTGCCGCGATCTGGCTACGGATCGTCACGATGTCGGCCAGCGCCTTGTCGAGATCGCGCATGGGCAACGCCAAAACCTCGTTCCACCCCGGCTTTCGTGGGACACCGGTCCCGTTACTTTGTATTGCAAAGTATATGGCACTGCAAAGTAAATGCAAGCCCAAATTGTTGCGGTCAGCCGAACCGACTGGTGCGGACAACTGACGGTTGCGCCTCACCTGCCCTCGCGGATAAGATGGATGCGAGTGCGTTTGCCGGGGGCTGGGGTATGTGGTTGAGGTCGTTGGTCGTTGCGTTCGTGTTGCAGATGAGTGTGTTCGGGGCGAACGCGGCGGGGCCGTTCGGCACCGTCAAGGTCGGCAACTGGGCCGGCGGCGCATTCAGCAATGACGAGACGGGCGCGTTCTCCCATTGCGCGGCGACCGCACCTTACGCCAACGGCGTGAGTCTCTTCGTCGCGCAGAATGCGGCCGGCTCCTGGCTGCTGAGCTTTGCCAGCCCCAGCTTTCGCTTCAACAAGGGCGATACCGCGCCCATCGACTTCATCTTCGACGGCCAGGAGCAGGCGAGGTTGTTTGCGACCGCCGGCACCACCAATATGGTGACGACCATGCTGCCCCCCAACGTCGCTCGCACCTTCCAGAAGGCAAGCCTGATGGTGATCACGACCAACGGGAGCAAGCCACTCCAATTTGTGCTGACGTCGACGGCCCCCCTGATCGCGGCGCTGGCGAACTGCGTCACGCGGGTGAAGGCAGACGGGCTCAGCAAGGCCGGCGATTTCACCAAGGGTGCGGCCAAGCCGGCGGCGACGGCGGAGAAGCAGACGGCAGCGCCGGCCGGCGGCAAACCCGCCCGAGCCAGGAGCGGCAGCGGCTTCGTCGTCAGCGCGAGCGGGCACGTCGTCACCAACCATCATGTGATCGACGGCTGCGTCGGCGACGTCAGGGGCAATCTCACCGGCGAAGCCGCAATGGTGCTGCGCGTCGTCTCGAGCGACGCCAACAACGATCTCGCCCTGTTGCAGGCGCCGTCGACGACGACCTTCAAGGATTTTGCCCGGATCCGCGACCGCTCGATCCGCTCCGGCGATTCCGTGATCGCGATCGGCTTTCCCTATCACGGCATCCTGACCTCGGACTTCAGCGTGACCACCGGCATCGTGAGCTCGCTCAGCGGCATGCGCAACGACTCGCGCTTCCTGCAAATCAGCGCACCCGTGCAGCCTGGCAACAGCGGCGGGCCGCTGTTCGACAACACGGGTCAGGTCGTGGGCGTGGTCACGGGCAAGATTCCAGCCTTGCGGATCGCGGTGGCGACCGGCAACATCCCTGAAAACATCAATTTCGCCATCAAGACCGGAGTGCTGCGCGATTTCCTCGACAATTCGATCGTGCCCTATCAGACCGCCGAGCCAAAGAGCGAGCTCAAGACCACCGACATCGCCACCAACGCCCGGCCGTACACGATGCTGATCTCGTGCAACGCGGCGGAGCAGGCGGAGGCGAAGCGGTAGCTATCGGGGCAAGGCACACCCTGCACCTCACCCGTAGCTGTCATTCCCCGCGAAGGCGGGGAATCCAGTATGCCGCGGCCTTTCGATTCATCACTGCCGTCTCGGAATACTGGATCGCCCGGTCAAGCCGGGCGATGACACCTTTGATGTGCGTCGAGCGCTCCCCTCACCCGTGGCAGCACGCCGCCTTCGCCGGCTGCGGCTCGTACTGGTCGCGCAGGCGCACCCAGTCCATCGGATAAGGCAGGCCTTCCTCGTGACGGCCAAGCGGGGTGAGATCGAGATATTGATAAGCGGCGTTCATCATGTCGAGGCCGCGGGCGAAGCAGGAATAAGTGTGGAAGATCGCGCCGGCCTCGTCGCGGAAGAACACGCTGATGCCGGGCAGTTCGGGGCCGTAGAACGGCGTGGTTCCGAAATTGTACATCGGCTTGCCGGTCGCGACCTCTTCCTGTGAGAACGTCACGCCGTAGTCGCGGTTGAAGTCATTGCGGCCTGAGGAAACCCAGTCGAAGGTCCAGCCCATCCGCTTCTTGAAGGCTTCGAGCTTTGCGCTTGGCGCCAGCGAGACCGCAACCATGGCGGTGTCGCGCGCGGCCAAATGCGGCACCATGCGCTCGAACCCATCGGCCCAGAACGAACAGCTCTTGCAGGCCGCGTCCCAATCGGGCGCGAACATCACGTGCTGCACGATCAGCTGCGGCCGGCCCTTGAACAGATCGCCCAGGGACACAATGCCGTTCGCCCCTTCGAATGCGTACGCCTTGTCGACCTTGACCCAGGGGAGCCGGCGGCGCTCGTCGGCAAGCCATTCGCGAGCCTGGGTCAATTCCTTCTCGTGGACCAGAAGGGCCTTGCGCGCGACGATCCATTGCTCGCGCGAAACGATCTGATGTTGCTGCATGGCGTTCTCCTTGGGGATCAGGCGACGAAAGCATCGAGCTTGTCGAAAATCGAGCTCCAGCCGCGCTGGTGGTTGTCGCGCGCGGTCTCGTCGAAGAACTGGGCGTGATGGAAGATCATCAAGGTGCCGGCAGCGTCCGGCTTCAGCGAGATCGTCACCAGCGACTCACGCTCCGGCGTCGAGTGCCAGGCCCAGGTGAAGACCAGAAGCTCGTTCAGCACCACCTCGCGATAGCGGCCGCCGGCCTCGAAGTATTCGCCGTCGTCCCCCGTGAAGCTGATGCGAAACCGGCCGCCGACGCGGACGTCGAGCTCGGCTTGAAGCGTCGCCGGCTTCATGTTCGGCGGCCCGAACCATTGCGCTAGCTGCGCGGCTTGCGTCCAGGCGGCGTAGACCTTTTGCGGCGGCGCGCGGAGCCGGCGCGTGAGCGTGAGGCTTGGTCGTTCTGCCGGGCGTTCGGCGGTGTTGGCGGTTGCGTTGGCCATGTCTCTTCCTCCACGAAGGCGGCAAGGCGATCGAGATTGTGGGACCAGAACTGCGCATAACGATTGAGCCAGTTCATCGCCTGCTCCATCGGCTGCGCGGTCAGCCGGCAGGCGACCGTGCGCCCGGTCTTCTCGCGCACGATCAGCCCGGCATCGGTGAGCACATCGAGATGCTTCATGATCGCCGGCAGCGATACCGCAAACGGGGCCGCCAGCTCGCTCACCGACAGGCCGTCCTGCTCGCCGAGGCGCGCCAGCAAGGCACGACGCGTCGGGTCTGACAGCGCCGCAAAGGTCCGGTCCAGCGTCTCGTCCTGATACTTAACCATATGGTTTAGTATAGACGCGAGCACGGCAACGTCAAGCCGGAAGGCGCAGGCGCGGATCCGCACGAGAGCGTGATCGGGTTGCTGGCAATGCAGCCAAGAAAAAAGCCCTGCCGAACGACAGGGCTCTCTTCCTCGTCATCACGAGATTTCTACTCGACCTTCAGGCCGGCGAAGTCGACGACCTTCTTCCACTTCTCGGTCTCGGCCTTGATCTCCTCGCCGAACGCCCCGGGCGTCTGCACCCGCGGCTCGCCGCCGAGCTCGACCAGGCGCTTGGCCATGTCGGGCTCCTTGAGCACCGCGTTGACCTCGGCGTTGAGCTTGGCGATGATTTCCTTCGGCGTGTTCTTCGGCGCGCCCATGCCGAACAACGCGCTCGCCTCATAGCCCTTGACGGTGTCGGCGATCGGCTGCACGTCGGGCAGCTGCGGCGAGCGTTCCGTGGTGGTGACGCCGATCGCGCGCAGGCTGCCGGAGCGGATGTGCTGAATGATCGAAGGCATGTTGTCGAAGATCACCTGCACCTGGCCGGCGAGCATGTCAGTGATCGCGGGCGCGGCGCCGCGATAGGGCACGTGCTGCATCTTGCAGCCGGTCATGGCCATGAACATCTCGCCGGACAGATGCACCGAGGTGCCGTTGCCGGACGAGGCCATGTTCACCTTGCCGGGATTGGCCTTCACGTACTCGATGAACTCGGCGACGTTCTTGGCCGGCACGTCCTTGTTGACGGTCATCACGTTCGGAACGCGCTGGAACGAGGCGACCGGCGCGATATCGTTCACGAAGTTGAACTTGAGATTCTTGTAGAGCGAGGCGTTGATGTAGTTGGCCGGGTTGACCAGCTGCAGCGTGTAGCCGTCGGGCTCGGCATTGATGACCGATTCGGTCGCGATGTTGTTCCCGGCGCCGGGCTTGTTCTCGACCACGAATTGCTGGCCGAGCTTTTCCGACAGGCGCTGGCCGATCAGCCGTGCCAGGATGTCCGTGGCGCCGCCCGGCGGATAGCCCACCACCCATTTCACCGGACGGGCCGGATAATCGGCGGCAAGGGCCTTCGACAGCGGGGTGGCTGCAAGCGGACTGGCGGCGAGCAGGCCCAGCGCGGTACGGCGAGTGATCATCTCAAGGGTTCTCCCAGTGTTGTTCTTGAAGTCGGATGGCTTGAAAGCCGCGTCGCTGCGGTTGTAACAAAGCTTGCCGCGTGCGGAAAGTGCGCGGGGCACATCACGACGAAAGGATGAGACATGCCGGTCAAGGTTCATGCGCTGGATCATCTCGTGATCAATGTCAGCGACGTCGCGGCAAGTGCTGCGTGGTACGGCAAGATTCTCGGCATGGAAGTCAAGGTGTTCGATCCCGGCGGCGGCAAAGCGCCGCGGACTTTCCTTGAATTCGGTAACCAGAGGATCAACGTCCGGCAACGCGATGCCGACAAGGTGGAGTGGTTCACCGCGAACCATCCCACGGTGGGCAGCGAAGATTTGTGCTTTCTCACCTCGGCCACGCCGGACGAGGTGGTGGCGCATTTGCGGGCACATGGCGTCGCGATCGAGGAAGGTCCGGGCCCGAGGCAAGGCGCCCGCGGCACGTTGCGCTCGGTCTATTGCCGGGATCCCGATGGCAGTTTGATCGAGATCTCGTCGTACGAGGACGGTGGCCGGTAGGGCCACGCTGCCCGCCCCGAAAACGTCATTGCGAACCACCGGGTCCGCGCAAAGCGCGGCCCGATGACAGGCTCCGCGAAGCAGTCCAGAATCCTCCGCGGAACCAGTCTGGATTGCTTCGTCGCAAGAGCTCCTCGCAATGACGCAGGAGAGAGCTCGGCCCTCTCCCCGGATTTGCGTCCCGCGTCGTCCAATGGCAGGAAGACGCAATCATCAAAAGGCAGCCGCCGGCAAGATGCGGCTGCACCGGGAGGAGCCATGCCAGTTCAACAGACCACAGCTGGAATCGTGGGCCCGTTCGACGGGCTCGACGTGCCCTGGCTGCTCAAGCTGCGCGCCGAGGTCCGGCGTGATCATCCGTTCCTGATCTGGGCGCCGTTCGACGCGCCGGCGCGGCGCTGGAGCTACGGCGAGTTTCATGAGCGCGTCGGCGCGCTCGCGGCCGGCCTCGCCAGGCGCGGTGTCAAGCCGGGCCAATATGTGCTCATTCATCTCGACAATTGCATCGAGGCGATGCTGGCCTGGTTCGCCTCCGTCGAGCTCGGGGCCATCGCGGTCACCACCAACACGCGTTCGGCGCCGGCCGAGATCGCGTATTTCGCCGATCATTGCGGCGCGGTCGCCGCGATCACGCAGCCGGCCTATGCGGAAGCCGTCGCGCAGAACTGCAACAACATAAGCTGGCTGGCGGTAACCTCGCACGATGCGGGCGCGGCACCCGCGCAAGCCGCCTCGCGCGGCGACAGCTTCGAATCCCTGTTCGCCGACAGTGCCGATCGTCCCCGGCGAGCGACCGATCCGCTCGCGCCATGCAGCGTGCAATACACCTCGGGCACGACGTCGCGGCCGAAGGCGGTGCTGTGGACCCATGCCAACGCGCTGTGGGGCGCCAAGATCAACGCCGCGCATGAGGACCTTCACGCCGGCGACGTGCACCAGGCGTATTTGCCGTTGTTCCACACCAATGCGCTGGCCTATTCCATGCTGGCGACGCTGTGGGTCGGCGCCACTTGCGTGATCCAGCCGCGCTTCTCCGCCAGCCGGTTCTGGGCCGTCGCGCGCGAGCACGGCGCAACCTGGACCTCGACGATCCCGTTCTGCATGAAGGCGCTGCTCGAGCAGGAGATCCCGAAGGACCACAAGTTCCGCCTGTGGGGCACCGCCATCAACGAGCCGCCGGCCTTTGCCGCCTTCGGCGTCAAGATGATCGGCTGGTGGGGCATGACCGAGACCATCACCCACGGCATCGTCGGCGAGGTCGATCAGCCCAACATCCCGATGTCGATCGGTCGCGCCGCGCCCGAATATCAGATCCGCATCACTGACGACGACGGACGGCCGACGGAGGTCGGCGACACCGGCAATCTCGCGATCAGGGGCATCCCCGGCTTGTCGCTGTTCGCCGAGTACCTGCACAACGAGAAGGCGACGCGCGAGAGTTTTGACGAGCACGGCTTCTTCCTCACCGGCGACCGCGTCGAGCGATTGGAGAACGGCTTCATCAAGTTCGGCGACCGCGCTAAGGACATGCTGAAGGTCGGGGGCGAGAACGTTGCGGCCTCCGAGATCGAGCAGGTGATCGCGCTCGTGCCGGGCGTGCGCGAGGCCGCGGTGGTGGCGAAGAAGCATCCGATGCTGGACGAGGTGCCGGTGGTCTTCATCATCCCGCAGGGCGGCGTCGCAGGCGCTGCGCCCGACTTGCATGATCGCGTGATGGAAGCCTGCCGCAAGGGCCTCGCCGACTTCAAGCTGCCGCGCGAGATCAGGCTCGTCGACGACATGCCGCGCTCGACGCTGGAGAAGGTGGCGAAGGCGGAGCTGCGGAAGCTGGTGGGGTGATCTCGTAGGGTGGGTTAGCCGAAGGCGTAACCCACCAACTTCGTTCGGCAATTGCGGAGGCATGGTGGGTTACGCCTGGCGCCTGCGCTTCGCGCAGCCGCGAGGCTAACCCACCCTACGACTACGGCATCCCGACTAGAACGACCCCAGCGCGACCGGACGGAACGCCTGCAGCAGCTGCTGGTCGAGCTTGCCGCCCATGCCTTCCATCATCGTGAAGGCGCGGGAGTGGGTGAAGGGCATGCGGTAGGCGCGCTTCTCCACCAGCGCGGCGTAGATGTCGACGATCGTCGTCAGGCGCACGATGTCGCTGATCTGGTTCGACGACAGGCCGTTCGGATAGCCGGAGCCGTCGAGGAATTCGTGGTGATGCAGCACCACGTCCAGCATCTCCGGCGGGAAGCCGCCTTGCGCGGCGAGCGCATCATAACCGCGGCGCGGATGCTGGCGGACCTCAGCCATCTCCTCGTCGGTGAGCTTGCCGGGCTTGTCGAGCAGCCAGGCCGGAACGAAGGCCTTGCCGACGTCGTGCAGCAGCGCGGCGCGGGTCAGGCGGCGCTGGTCGTCCTCGCGCATGCCGAGATGCTGGGCGAAGGCGACGGCGAAGCCGGTGACGAACAGGCAATGGCGGTAGCTGCCGACATGGTGACAGCCGACCGTGGTGAGCCATTCGCGCAGCGAGGAATGCTTGATCGCCTTCAGGATCTTGCTCTCGGCGGCGATGACGTCGTCGAAGGTCAGGGCCACGCCGAGCGGCAGCTTCTCGAACATCTTGGTCAGCACCGCATGCGCCGCCTCGACGCCGCGGTTGAGCGTCTTGCCGCGATCGGTCGCGTCATAGGCCGCGGTGTCCGGGAAGGCGGCGCGAATGCGCTGCAGGATGGCCTCGGCCTGGAGCGGCCGTGAGATGGTGTCGGTGGCTCCTAACGCCCAGGCCTGCATGGTGCCGTGATGCAGGGCGTCCGCGAGCACGAACAGCCGCGGCATCGAACGATAGGCATCGCCGCGCAGCTTGTTGCGGACCCGCTGCACGCTGTCGGGCGAGCGCAGATTAATGTCGACCACGAGCCCGGAGAGATCGCGCGAGGGCTGGGCGGGGATCTCGTCCGTCTTCACCGTGGAGACGTCGCCGACCGCTTTCAGGATGCTGGCGAGCTCGCTGCTCCCGTCGCTCCGATCGGAGGCGAGCAGAAGCCGGCGTTTGGCGGCGGATTTGGCTGTGGCGTTCATGGCTTCCCCCACAAGGACCGGAAACTCGGGCGTATTGGCCGATGAGCCTAAGCCGGATCAGGTTCTCTGGCCCTTAAGAGGCGTGCTCAATGGAACCTTGGGGAATTGCGCGCAATTTGACGGATTGGGGTTCAGGGGGAATTTCACAACCGGCGAAAACAACCCCATGCACAGTAGAAATGGCATTGATGGATAAGGGGAATTTTGGACGCTATCGCCCCGCCCTTCGCGGTCGTCGCCCGGCTTGACCGGGCGACCCAGTACGCTGAGACGGTCCGGCTGAAACCGAGAAGCCGCGGCGTACTGGATGCCCCGGTCAAGCCGGGGCATGACGGTGAGGGTGTGGAGGCGGCTCCAAAACAAATCCGCCGGAGGTTGCCCTCCGGCGGATCAGCTCATTTGGCAATCACGGCTCGACTTACGCCTTCATGCTCGCCTTCACGGCTTCCGCGGTGATCGGCAGGGCGCGGACGCGGGCGCCGCTGGCATTGAAGATGGCGTTGCCGATGGCCGGCGCGACCACTGTGACCGCGGGCTCGCCGACGCCGGTGGCCTTCTCGCCATTGGCGATCACGGCGATCGCGACCTCGGGCGTCTGGCTCATGCGCAAGGGCGTGTAGCCATCGAAATTGGTCTGCTCGATGCCACCGTCCTTCAGCGTCGCCTTCTCGTACATCGCCAGCGACAGGCCCCACAGCGCCGCGCCCTCGACCTGGGCGCGGACATTGTCGGGATGCACCTGCGTGCCGACGTCGGTTGCGACCGTGAGCTTCTTCACGGTCACCTCCCCCGACGGCGCGACGGCGACGTGAGCCACGCACGCCGTCCAGCTCGCGGTCGCCCGCTCCTGCGACGAGACGCAGGCCACGCCCATGCCCTCGCCTTTCGGCAATTGCTTGGTGCCGTAGCCGGACAGTCCCATCGCGGCGAGCAGCGTGTTGCGCAAGCGCTGCGCGCCGCCGTCGTTCTTGCCGGCGCCGTCGAGCAACGAGATGCGGAACTGGGCGGGATCCTTGCCCGTCGCCGCCGCGATCTCGTCGATCATGCTTTCGACCGCCCAGAAGGTCCAGCCCGGCGCCACCGAGCGAAGCTGGCCGGAGGGCGTAGCGTTGTGCGCGAGCTCGTTCTTGATCGCGCGCACATAATGGTTGGGCACGGTGTAGAAGAAGTCCGCCCCGTTCACCGTAAAGGAATCGAGCGGGCCCTTCTTGTCGACCGAGGGCGTCAGGAAGTCGGGTATTCCCCAGCGCGCGGTCGGCCAGGCCGACACCACGTCGTGGCTGATCGCAATGAGCTTGCCATCGCCGTCCACGCCGGCCTTCACTTTTTGATAGGTGAGCGGACGCGAGAAATCCATCGTCATGTCGTTCTCGCGCGAATAGATCACCTTCACCGGCTTGCCGACGGCCTTGGCCGCCTGCACCGCCGGAATCATCATGTCGGCATCGAGACGCCGGCCGAAGCCGCCGCCCAGCCACATCTGGTGCATGACCACGAATTTCGGATCGATCCCGGCAGCGCCCGCCGCGATCGCGCCGGAGCGCGTCGCAAACTGGTTGCCGGAATAGATGTGCAGGATGTCGCCCTTGAACTCCGCAGTGGCGTTCATCGGCTCCAGCGGCGCGTGGATGTTGATGCTGGTGGTGTATTCCGCTTCCACCACCTTGGCCGCCGAACCGAAGGCCGCATTGGGATCGCCGTCCTTGACGAAGAACTGGCCGGAATCGTCCAGCTTCTGCAGCCGCTTGGCCTCGTCGAGCAGCGACTGGCTCGATAGCTTCGCGTTCGGACCCGCGTCATAGGCGATCTTCAGCGCCTGGGCCGCCTTCTTGGCGTTCGCGTAGGTGCTGGCGACCGCGACGACCCAGCCCGACGTCGTTGCGGTCTTGTCGTCGAGCGTGACGGCCTTGATGAAGCCCGGCACCTTCTTTGCCGCGCTGTCGTCGACCGATTTCACCGTGGCGCCAAAGCGCACCGGCGGCGTGACCAGCGCGCCATAGGCCATGCCCGGCAGCATCACGTCGATGCCGTACTTGGCCGTGCCGTTGGTCTTGGAGGGGATGTCGAGCTGCGGAACCGAGACGCCGATCATGGTGTACTGGTCCGGCGATTTCAGCTTGATCGCCTTCAGCTCGTCGGGCGCGAAGGTTTTCGTCGCCTTGCCGCTTTTCACGACATCGGCAAATGACATCTGCTTCTTCGATTTCGGATGCACGATCATGGAATCGCGCACCACGAGCTCCGATGCCGGCACGCCCATGGCGGCGGCGGCACCTTCGGTCAATGCGATGCGACCGGCGGCGCCGGCGCGGCTCATCGCTTCGAAGTTCATCATGGTCGACCAGCTGCCGCCGGTGATCTGGGCGCCGAGCACGGGATCGTTGAACTTGGGATCGTTGGAGGCGAGCGCTACGCGCATGTCGCTCCATTTCGCGCCCAGCTCCTCGCAGACGATCTGAGCCAGGGTGGAGGCGATGTGCTGGCCCATATCCGCCTTGCCGCAGGTCACGGTCACGAGCCCGTCCGGCGAGATCGCGTACCAGACGCTCGGCTCGAAATTGGCGGGCGCGGCGGCGGCCGACTGGATGCCGGGCACGCCCGCATAGCCGAGCACGAGGCCGGTCGCGGCGGTGCCGACGAGGAAGGAGCGGCGGCTGAGATCGGTCGTCTCAGGTGTCACGTTCTTGACATGCTTGTTCATGTGGGCCTCCGCTCGCTCGAGGTGGCGGACGCCGTGCGCATCTCGGATGCGGCGCGCATGATCGCCTTCTGGATCCGCGAATAGGTCATGCAGCGGCAGAGATTGCCGTCCATATGGGCGACCACTTCCTCCTTGGTCGGATTGGGATTCTTGGCGAGCAGCGAAGCCGCCTGCATGATCTGGCCGGACTGGCAATAGCCGCATTGCGGCACCTGCTCGGCGATCCAGGCCTTCTGCAAGGGATGATCGCCCTTGGCGGAGAGACCTTCGATGGTGGTGATCTTCTTGCCGGCGACGTCACTGAGCATGGTCTGGCACGAGCGCACGGCTTCACCGTTGACATGCACGGTGCAGGCACCGCACAGCCCGGCACCGCAGCCGAACTTGGTGCCGGTCATCTGCAATTGTTCGCGGATCGCCCAGAGGAGCGGCGTGTCGTTCGCCGCATCCACGGACAGACTCCGCCCGTTGATGGTGAGAGTTGGCATAGGCGTCTTCCCCTGCCGGTGCATGAAGCCGCTTACGGCGGCAATTTGAATGGCGGACGCCCACCGGGCTGGCGTCAGCCTTGCCGGCGAGAATGATCGCGTTCCGGCGCGGAGGCAAATGCAATTTGGAACGAGTCGAAAAAGCGCTCGCCACACTCGCCCGTTGTGCGCCGCGCCAAGGGCGTCGACGCAGCCACTGGACACAACAGCGCATGCCTCCGGCATGCGTGCTACGCATTCAGGCAGTTTCTTCGAGGTAACTTGGCGAGCTAAGGTGCAGCTGCCGCCGCTTTCTTCCTTCTCCCCTTGTGGGAGAAGGTGGCGCGAAGCGCCGGATGAGGGGTTGTATCCGCGCACTCGCATTGAGACATGCGCGGATAGAGACCCCTCACCCGGCTTCGCTTTCAGCGAAGTCACCCTCTCCCGCAAGGGGAGAGGGTGCAGCGGTGTCGTGGCGAGGAAAAAGAAAGGGCGGGAAGCAATGCCGGAGATCAATCGCGACGGCGTCAACATCTACTACGAGGTTCATGGCAACGGGCCGCCGCTGCTGCTCACCCACGGCTATTCCTCGACCTCGGCGATGTGGCATGGGCAAATCGACGCGCTGGCGAAGGACCACACGCTGATCCTGTGGGACATGCGCGGCCACGGCCAGTCCGATTACCCTGACGATGCGAGTGCTTATAGCGAAGACCTCACGGTCGGTGACATGGCGACGATCCTCGATGCGGTCGGCGCGAAGCGCGCCATCATCGGCGGGCTTTCGCTCGGCGGCTACATGTCGCTGGCGTTCTACCGCGCACATCCGGAGCGGGCCCGCGCGCTGCTGATCATCGACACCGGCCCCGGCTTCAGGAAGGACGATGCGCGCGAAGCCTGGAACGCGCGGGCGCTTGCGACCGCCGACCGGCTCGACCGCGAAGGCCTCGAGGTCTTGAAAGCGGCGACGCGCGAGCGCGCCACCGCGAGCCATCGCAACGCCAGCGGGCTTGCGCTCGCCGCGCGCGGCATGCTGACCCAGCGCGATGCGCGCGTGATGGAGCTGTTGCCTGAGATCAAGGTGCCCAGCCTGATCGTGGTCGGCGCCGACGACACCCCGTTCCTCGCCGCCTCCGACTACATGGCCGCAAAAATCCCCGGCGCACAAAAGGTCGTGATCCCCGCGGCCGGACACGCCGTCAACATCGATCAGCCCGAGGGTTTTGTTGACGCGGTCGTGCCTTTCCTGAAGAACTTGCCGGCATAGGGCGATCGAGCAAGGACACAGGCGATGAAGCTGATGATGCTGGCTGCGGGCACGATGCTGCTGTCGATCTCCGCGCAGGCCGAGCCGTTCGGCGCCGTGCCGCAGCGCCAGCCTTTCGTCACGACCTTGTCGAACAACATTCCGCTCGCCTTCGGCATGGATGCCGAACAGACCGCGCGCGCCCTCGGGCAGCAGCTGCAATATGTGCGGGGACGTCCCGGCCACGAAATCTATCTCGCCTTGCGCAACATCGGCGGCAGCGGCCTGATCCCGTATCGCCATCGCCTGTTCCTGCAATTCCGCCACGGCCGGCTGGCCGGATGGAAGGAGGATTACGGCGAGAACTGGATGTGGGAGTGAGGTGTTACCCCTCATCCTGAGGAGCTTGCACAGCAAGCGTCTCGAAGGATGCAGGCCCGGCTGCTGCATCTCGGCCTTTCATCCTTCGAGACGCGCGCAGGTGCGCGCTCCTCAGGATGAGGGGAGAGAGCTGAATTTCGGATCGACAACCAAGAAGGACAACCCGCGTGGGACAGGACATCAAGCTGACGGCCTCGGACAATTTCCAGCTCGGCGCCTATCGCGCCCATCCCGCCGGCACGCCGAAGGGCGCGGTGGTGGTGATCCAGGAGATATTTGGGGTCAATCACCACATCCGCTCGGTCTGCGACCGCCTTGCCGGGGAAGGCTATGTCGCGATCGCGCCGTCGATCTTCGACCGCACGGCGCCGAACTTCCAGTCGGGCTATTCGCCCGACGAGATCGCGGAGGCGCGCAAGTTCGTGGCCAATCCGGACTGGGCCGCGATGCTGCGCGACACGCAAGCTGCGATCGATGCGGTGAAGAGCGTCGGGCCCGTCGGCATCATCGGCTTCTGCTTAGGCGGCAGCATCGCCTTCGTCGCGGCGACGCGACTGACCGGCCTGAAGGCGGCAATCGGCTATTACGGCGGCGCTGTCGTTCGCTTCGCCGACGAGACGCCGAAGGTGCCGACCCAGCTGCATTTCGGCGAGAAGGATGCCGGCATTCCGCTCGCCGACGTCGAGACCATCAAATCGAAGCGGCCGGATGTGGAGGTCTTCATCTATCCAGGCGCCCAGCATGGTTTCCATTGCGACGAGCGCGCCAGCTACGACAAGGCCAGCGCCGACATCGCCTGGCCGCGCAGCATGGCGTTTTTCGCGAAGCATTTGACGAAGTAGCGCGCGGCTCTTTCCACTGTCATTCCGGGGCGCGCGCAGCGCGAGCCCGGAATCCATCGTGCGTCAGCGTTCGTGGATGAATGGATTCCGGGCTCGCGACTTCGTCGCGCCCCGGAATGACGAAGGAGAGAGTCGGGCTTGAGCCCTAAAACCAGCGCTCGCCGACGAACACGGTGTCGCCGGGCGCGAGCGGCGTGCCGAGCGGCACCACGGCGCGCATGGCGCCGCCGTTCTCGGTGTGCGTGACGGTGACCATGTCGCGCTTGGCGCGCGGCGAGAAGCCGCCGGCGATGGCGACCGCGCTCTCGACCGTCATATTCGGCACGTAAGGATATTGGCCGGGCGCGAGGACCTCGCCGAGGATGAAGAACGGACGATAGGTCTCGATCTCGACCGCCACCGAAGGCTCGCGGATGTAGCCGTTGCGCAGGCGAGCGGCGATCTCGCCGGCCAGCCCTGCCGTGGTGCGGCCGCGGGCGGGCACCGCGCCGATCAGCGGCATGGTGATGGAGCCGCCGGCGTCGATCGCATAGCTGTTGGTGAGACCTTCCTGGCCGTAGACCACGACGCGAAGCTTGTCGCCGGCGTCCAGATGGTAGGAGGCGCCATTGCGCACCGGCACCGCCATCGGCGCGGCGTAGCCGACCGGCATCGGTGCGGGCGAAGCGGCAAAAGAATTACTGAGCGCTGCGATCGCGCCACCGCCGTTATTGGCGACGACGACCGGCCGCGGCGCATTATAGGGCTGGCCATAGGCCATGGCATCGAGATCGGGACGAGGCTGCACCATCGCGACGGGAGTTGCGGTCTGCATGCAGCCGCCCAAAGCGAGCGCGGCGGACGCTGCCAAGGACGCCAAGTTCGACCATCGAAACGCGCGTGCAACCGGCACCGGACCCATCCTCGAAACGAGACGGCTCCAGTGATGCACCGGTTATGGTTAATAAAGCGTTGAGTGGGGCTCCAACCCTCCCCTGGAGGGGGAGGGTAAGAGGCAGCGCTGTTACGCGGCGCCAGCTGCAGGCTCAATCCCGGGAATAGCCGATCAGCGGTTTCCGCGGGCGGAACAGGATCATCAGGAGGATGCCGAGAATGCCGAGGACGGCGAAGACCGGCTGCTCCAGCACCAGGCGGATCACCGAGGTCCAGAGCCAGGGCGCCTTGGCCTCGACCCACGTGCGGAAGGCCGATTGGCTGGCCTGATTGATGTCGTTCCAGAACTGGCCGAAGCGGGTGAATTTGAGGGTCTGGTCGGCCACCCATCGGGCGCCGTCATAGACCATGAAGATGAACCCGCCGGCGAGCAGCAACAGCCCAATCAGTCGGAAAAAGCCGCGGATCATGCCTCACCTACGATGGCCGTCGAAGCGGACGACCTTTTCGGAACGATGCCAGCCAATAGCCGGGCGACGGCAGAAATTCAACCTCTTCAGGGCGTTACGGCACTCATCCAGGCCGCCAAAGGGGCGTTTCCGGCGCCCGAAAGCGTTGACGGTGCGAAAGACCCTCTCTATAAGGGCGCCAACTGGCGGTGGGCGCAATCCCGCCGCCGCTGTTCTTTGAGCAGTTGCAGGCACCCTGGGCTTCAGGACTCATCCGAGCTTGAAGACACCTTGGAGCCTCAGAGACAGCCGCAAGGCGGTCGCTCATGTTCCGGGAACGGCCCAGCAACCGAACACCCTAAATCCGAGCGTCGATTCCGCGGTCAAGCAAGCCGGCGCTACCCGACCAAGACGCGACCGGTACCCGCAAAGGACATTGAGACCATGGCCAATACCACTTCCGCCAAGAAAGCGACGCGCAAGATCGCCCGCCGCACTGCCGTCAACAAGTCGCGCCGCACCCAGATGCGTGGCGCCGTGCGCAACGTCGAGGAAGCCATCGAGAGCGGCGACCGCGCCGCTGCCGTGAAGGCGCTCGCGACGGCCGAGCCCGCCTTGATGCGCGCCGCCCAGCGCAACATCATTCACAAGAACAACGCCAGCCGCAAAGTCTCGCGCCTCACCGCGCAGATCGCCAAGCTCGCGAAGTAAATCTGCTAAGTCATCTTGGCGACATCGCCTGATCGGTCGATCCGGTCAGCGCGTCAAACAGCCCGGCCTCGCGCCGGGCTTTTTCGTTGGCTGTCATATTCACGCAAGCAGCCAGGCGAGGCTCATGTGTCGCTTGGACGATTTACATCGTCTGCGTCAGTCTTCATTCCGTAGTTCTACCTGCCGATGTTTTGCAACAGCGGAAACTTCACTGCGTTGCAAAAAAGCTCTGTGAGGCGGGCGCGAATTGAATCGGTGGTGGACGAGAGTTCTGCACACCGTAGATTCACCGGAACGTGTGTCACGGTGGAGTTACCCTGCAAAACGAGTCTCGAAAAGCGATGGCTCGATAATCACTTATCAACATAGCAGGGACAAGCATTTGGAAAATTCGCCCGCACGTCGGGCGCATGACGAATTTATAAAAATAATTTGGCGCTGAACGAGAATTGTCACATGACGCGCGGCCTTCTCGATTCTGTGCACGGATTCAAAAACTTGCTTCGCAGCCTGTGAACAACTCCTGTGCGACGTTAACCGAGGTCAAGTTTTTTGACGGCTCAACTGTGAATCAATTTCGTTGCGAGTCTTTCCGCTTAGTGTATTCCTTAACCCAGTCAGCGGCGCCCACGATCTTCAGACCAGCGCGGTTTAGGAAACGGGGCGAGCGTGCAAATCGGCGGCGGTGTGCACGTAGGCGACGCTTCAAAAAGTGATGTCGGTGCAAAACCCACAGCAATGTGGGAATGGTAGCTCTTTGTCTGAATGTTTCCAAGCGGGACCTTTCCCGCTCGCGCCAGGCGCATCTACTCGCGCCAGGCTCATATGAGAGACATCGCGAAGCTATCCCGGCACGCAAGGTGGCGAAGTCGAGCGGACGACTAGTACATTTGGGCAGGCATCCGCGACAGGAGTACGGCGCGGTTGTCTTTAGGACACGCAGGACCTTGTCGTGAGCGATCACGGCAGGACGGGGAGGTATCATGTCTTACGGACTCAACGCGGTATTGCAGCACGTTTCCTTTTCCAACGATGCCGTTTCAGCCCCGTCGGATTTCCAGCCTCCCGCGCGTGACGGAGCGCCGAGTACGCGCTGACCTCGCGACCCCACCATCTCTGACATCGCTGATCTGACCCGCGGCGTTCGCGCCGAACGGTCGAGCCATGCCCGACGATGGACTCGCTCGAGGTCGCGCCACTTCAGGGACCGTGGCAGGAACCCTGCATGGCGCTCACAAACGCAACTATATCTCTCAAGAGAAGTTTTCTGACGATGACAATGGAACAGGATCGCTGGTCACGCGTGAAGGGTCGGCTGCGCTCGAGCGTTGGCGAGGACGTCTACACAAGCTGGTTTGCGCGCATGGATCTGGAAGGCGTGCAGGACGAGAGCGTGCGGCTCTCGGTGCCAACGCGGTTCCTGAAGAGCTGGATTCAGGCCCATTATGCCGAGCGCGTGCTGTCGTGCTGGCAGGCCGAGATGCCGGAAGTGCATCGCATCGATCTCACGGTGCGGTCCGCCGTGCGCCCCTCGGCGCAGCCGAAGGAAGCGCCCGCGCCGGTCGAGGCGCGCCGCGCGCCGATGCCGGAATTGCGCTCGACCGCGACCGCGCCGGTCTCGGCCAATCACGACGCGCTCGGCGGCTCGCCGCTCGATCCGCGCCTGACCTTCGCCAGCTTCGTCGTCGGCCGCTCCAACACGCTGGCCCATGCGGCCGCGCGCCAGGTCGCCGAAGGGCGTCGCGGCGACTCCGTGATGTTCAACCCGCTCTACATCCATGCCGGTGTCGGCCTCGGCAAGACGCATCTCTTGCAGGCCGTGACCTGGGCCGGCAATTCCGGCAACGAGCGCAAGGTGCTGTATCTCACGGCCGAAAAATTCATGTATGGCTTCGTCGCCGCGCTGAAGACGCAGACGGCGCTGGCCTTCAAGGAAGCGCTGCGCGGCATCGACGTGCTTGTCATCGACGACCTCCAATTCCTGCAGGGCAAGTCGACCCAGGCCGAGTTCTGCCACACGCTGAACGCGCTGATCGACGCCGGCCGCCAAGTCGTGATCGCGGCCGACCGTCCGCCATCGGATCTGGAAAGCCTCGACGATCGCGTGCGCTCGCGGCTCGCCGGCGGGCTCGTGGTCGAGATGGGATCGCTCGGCGAGGAGCTGCGCCACGGCATCCTGAAGTCGCGCGTCGCGGCGGCCCGCGCCCATCACGCCACGTTCGAGGTGCCCGAGGAGGTGCTGCATTATCTGGCGCGCACCATCACCCATAACGGCCGCGACCTCGAAGGCGCTATCAACCGGCTGCTGGCGCATTCCAAGCTCAACAACCGGCCGGTGACGCTGGAGATGGCCGAGCACGAGGTGCGCGACCTGGTGCGGCCGCAGGAGCCGAAGCGGATCAAGATCGAGGACATCCAGCGCGTGGTGGCGCGGCAGTATAATGTCAGCCGCTCCGACCTCTTGTCCTCGCGCCGCACCGCCAACGTGGTGCGCCCGCGCCAGGTGGCGATGTATCTCGCCAAGACGCTGACGCTGCGCTCGCTGCCCGAGATCGGCCGCCGCTTCGGCGGACGCGACCACACGACCGTGCTGCACGCGGTGCGCAAGATCGAGGCGCTGGTCTCCAAGGACACCGCGCTGTCGGAGGAAGTGGAATCGCTGAAGCGCCAGCTTCAGGAATAAAGGCCTAGGGCTCCCGCCCTGCTCCCGCCGCCCCGGCTTGCCTGGGCGGCGTCTTCGTTTTGAGGCGGTAAATCGTGGGGAACTGGCCCCAATGCCTTGAATCTGCGGGCTATCCGCGCCACCTTGCGCGACCCAGACGGCTTTGGTCATATCGGCAGGAATGATCCGGCCGGTCGGGGTCTTCGATGCCGTGGCGCGCGTCCCGCCGCCCGGCCTTCTCAACGCTGTGTTTTCCTAAGGGATCGGGCGAGTAGTGCAATGAAGGTTACGGTCGAACGCGCACAACTGCTGAAGTCGCTGGGCCATGTCCACCGCGTGGTCGAGCGCCGCAACACGATCCCGATTCTCGGCAACGTGCTGGTGCGCGCCGAGAACGCGAAATTGTCGCTGAAGGCGACCGACCTCGACCTCGAAGTGACCGAGACGCTGCCGGCGGAAACCGCGACCGCGGGCTCCACCACCGTGCCGGCGCACATGTTCTACGACATCGTGCGTAAGCTGCCGGACGGCTCGCAGATCGTGCTGGAGGCCGACGGCGACCGCGCCGTGCTCGCCATCCGCGCCGGCCGCTCGCGCTTCACGCTGCAGACGCTGCCGGAGAACGATTTCCCGGATCTGGCCGCCGGCGACATGTCGCATTCGTTCTCGCTCGCCGCCAAGGACGTCAAGCGGCTGATCGACCGCACCCAGTTCGCGATCTCGACCGAGGAGACGCGCTATTACCTCAACGGCATCTATCTGCATGCCGCCGGCACGCCAAAGGCCGCCACCCTGCGCGGTGTCGCCACCGACGGTCACCGCCTCGCCCAGCTCGACCTGGTGCAGCCCAAGGGCGCCGAGGGCATGCCCGGCGTGATCGTGCCGCGCAAGACGGTCGGCGAGGTGCAGCGCCTGATCGAGGACACCGAGGCCGAGATGACGATCGAGCTGTCGCAGGCCAAGATCCGCTTCACCATCGGCAACGTCGTGCTGACCTCGAAGCTGATCGACGGCACCTTCCCCGATTACGGCCGCGTCATTCCGCAGAACAACGACAAGGAGCTCGTCGTCGACAAGAAGGATTTCGAGAACGCGGTCGACCGCGTCTCGACGATTTCGAGCGAGCGCGGCCGCGCGGTCAAATTGTCGCTGTCGGCGGGCAAGCTGGTGCTGTCGGTGACCAATCCGGATTCCGGCAGCGCGACCGAAGAGCTCGAGGTCGAATACGCCTCCGACGCGCTCGATATCGGCTTCAACTCCCGCTATCTGCTCGACATCGCCGCCCAGATCGAAGGCGACGTCGCCACGCTCCGCCTCGCCGACCCCGGCTCGCCGACCCTGGTGCAGGACCGCGACGACAAGAGCGCGCTGTACGTGCTGATGCCGATGCGGGTGTGAGACCTACCGGCATCCACACCTGTCACTACATCGTCATGGCCGGCGTAGCCGTCCGAAAGGACGGTGTCGCTTTGCTCCGCCTATGTCCCGGCCATCCACGTCTTCGGAGCCAAGAACGTGGATGCCCGGCACAAGGCCGGGCATGACGGAAAACGGATCTCATGACCCCCTCCCGCATTCATCGGCTGACGCTGACGCATTTTCGCAATTACCGGGCGGCGGGGCTCGAGACGGCGGCTGATCTGGTGGCGCTGGTCGGACCGAACGGGGCGGGCAAGACCAATTGCATCGAGGCGATCTCGTTCCTGTCGCCGGGCCGCGGCCTTCGCCGGGCGACGCTGGAGGATGTCGCCGACAACCAGGGCGACGGCTCCTGGGCGGTGTCGGCGCAGGTCGAGGGCGCGCTGGGGCTGGCGACGCTCGGCACCGGCATCGATGCGCCGCGCGCGGATACCACGGTCAGCCGGCGCTGCCGCATCGACCGCGAGCCGGTGGGCTCGGCCAGCGCCTTCGGCGATCATATCCGCATGGTGTGGCTGACGCCGGCCATGGACGGGCTGTTCATGGGCGCAGCGTCCGAACGGCGGCGCTTCTTCGACCGTCTCGTGCTCGCCATCGACAGCGAGCATTCCAGCCGCATCAACGCGCTCGAGCGCTCGTTGCGCTCGCGTAACCGCCTGCTGGAGACGCGCAATTACGACGACCATTGGTGCGACGCGATCGAGCGCGAGACGGCCGAACTCGCCGTCGCGGTGGCGGCCACGCGCGGCCAGACCGCGGCAAGGCTCACCGGCATGCTCAACGCGCGCGCACAGGCATCCGCATTTCCGTCCGCTCAGATCGCGCTCGACGGCTGGATGGAGAATGCGCTGCTCGAGGAGACCGCGACCTCGGTCGAGGACCGCTACCGCCAGATCCTGCGCGACAACCGCCCGCGCGATGCGATCGCCGGCCGCACCACCGACGGCCCGCATCTCACCGACCTCCAGGTGATCTACGCGCCCAAGAGCATGCCGGCGCGCGATGCCTCCACCGGCGAGCAGAAGGCGCTGCTGATCGGCCTCGTGCTGGCGCATGCGAGCCTGGTCGCCGAGATGACCGGCATCGTGCCGCTGCTGCTGCTCGACGAGGTGGTTGCGCATCTCGATCCGAACCGCCGGGCCGCGCTGTTCGATGAGCTGAAGAAGCTCGGCGCGCAGGTGTGGCTGACCGGTGCGGATCCTGCCGCCTTCGCCGAGATCGGCGCGGGGGGCGAAGTGTTTGACGTCGAGAGCGGACGAGTCTCGGCCCGCAGCTAGGCCGCCGCATTGAACCCGCCTGTTCCAGATCGCGACTAGCTGCTTGAGGCCGCAAGAAGCGGCCATCGCGCAGCACTCGGACATGCGCGACATCCTTCGCGATATTTTTGGAGCATGAGCATGACGGCGGTGAGGCATGGGCGCAAGCTCCGGCACGATGGCAGTTGTTTGCGTGCGGCTTCGCCCTGTTTGCGATGTGCATGCTCGCGGCCAGCGCCGGTGCCTCGCTGCCGCATCTGTTTCCGACGCCGCTCACGCTGGATTCCGATGCCAAGCTGCCCGCACCGACCCGCTATACTTACAGGGGGATCCACACCACGCTGATGCAGGGCGTCGACGCGCCGCTCCGCGTCAGGCTGGAGGCCACCGTGCCCGCGGGGATCAGCGACGTGCTCGCCTTCTACCGGACCGAGCTTCGCAAGCTCGGCTGGCAAGAGCAGCATGATGGCGCCGTGATCAACGCCGATCACGTCCGGCTCGCCTTCGTCTCGCCGCTGGGGCCGGCCGCGCTGATGCTCGATCGCAAGGATTCCGGCACCGCGGTTCATCTGGTGCAGAAGAACGCGGACACGGCGACGAAGGCGAACGTGCTGCCCGAGCCCGGCCAGGCGAAGCTGGTGTTCAGCAATATCGGCGACAAGGAAGCGGTCCTCACCATCAACGAGCGGACCATCCCGCGCCCGGCCGGCGCGAACGCCGTCGCGCTGGACCTCGCTCCGGGCGAATATTCGTACAGGCTGCGCGTCCCGGGCCAACCCGCCACCACGAACATCCTCACCGTCGCCGCCGGCGACACCTGGGAGCTCACGGTCGGGCGCGACGGTGACGCCTGGCCGCCGCTGCAGCTATACTGAGCGTGTTGAACCTCTCCGGTTCCCTGCGCGACTTCTCGTCTGAGGCCGCGCCGACGGCGCCGCAGCCCGCCAATGCACAAGGGCATGACGACCCGCGCGACATCCAGGAGTTTTTTGACGATGCCGATGATCCGGCGCGGGGCGCAAGTCCCGGCAAGATGGCTGCTGCTTGCCTGCGGCATTCTCGCGATAGTGATCCCCTCGCGTCCCGCCGGCGCGGCAGACGACGGCATCGTCGACGTCCATACGCTGCCGCGGCTCGACGGCGCGGTGGAGGACACTTCGCGTCCCGACACCTATCGCGTGATCTACACCGTGCCGACACCGCTTGCGGCCACGTCGGACGCCACCGGGAAGCTGCTGAGCGCCGACGGCTGGGTGCCCTATGTGTATCCGCTGGATGAGAAAAGCGCAGCGTTGACTTTCAAGAAGGGACGGCAGGGGCTGCGCGTTTCCTTCACACAGGCGCGCGGGCGACCCGACCAGTCCGCCGTGTTCTACACGCCGAACCGGATCTATGCGAACGTGCCCTTTCCGGAAGGTGCGATCGATCTCGTGTTCGACGAGACCCGGCCCTATCTCAGCTGCATTGCGCCCGGCGCGCTCGATGCGACCGCAGCATTCTTTACCAAGGACATGGCGGCGATGGGGTGGCGCAAGCTGAACCCAGAGACGGCCTTGCGCTGGCCGAACGCCGATCTTGCCGGGACCGTTCCGAACGGCGTTCGCGTCTTCTACGACCACCCCGATCGCGACGCGACGCACGTCTACCAGAAGCCGGTGATGCTGACCCTGACGCGCCGCGACGATGGCCGCACCAATGTCGAGATCCGGGTCGCGCCGTTCGCGCTGCCGGAGGTGCTCGAGGCCGACGACGACATGGCCGGCCTGCCGCGGCCGAAGCCGACCAAATCTGCGCGGGGCCTCGGCAGCGCCAACTCGAACAAGCGCGAGATCTCGGCCGCCGCGATCGCCGAGCTGCCCGCCGTGCTCGCCTTCTACCAGCGCGAGCTCACCGCGCGCGGCTGGCAGGAGGACGGCCGCGCGCCGCTCGCACCCGGCGACGAGATCGCGATCAAGATTTCCAACACTGATGAAACCGGTGTGCTGCGGCTCGGCCGCAAGTATGATTTCACCATGGTCAGCCTGACCGCGCAGGTGAAGGAATCCGCGCTCGCTGCCCGCGCCAAGGCGAAGAAGGAGGCCGACGCGAGGTTCCTGAGCGATGCCTTGGGTACGGCTCAGCAGCTCATTGCGGCCGATGATATCAGGCGCAAGACGCAGGCCGCCTCCCTGTCGGACGCCCCGCTCACCGCGCTCGCTGACGGCAAGACGCCGGTGCCGCTGCCCGAAAACGCCGAAGCCGTGACGTTCGAAGGCGGCGACGGCCACCTGGAATTCTCCTCGGCGTCGAGCGTGAAGGCGCTCAGCAGCTTCTATCGGACGGCGCTGAAGAGCTCGGGCTGGAAGGAGCAGCCCTCCGTCATCAACCAGCCGAACATGGCGGTGATGGCGTTCTCGAAGGGCGGCAAGTCGATCTCGATGACGGTGATGCAGATGGGCCCGAAGGTGAATGTCCGCGCCGACGGATCGGGCCTGGTGACGGAAGCGGCCAAGGCTGCGGCCGGCGCGGAGGTGGAGGTTCAGGCCAAATCCGCCGAGCCGCTCAAGCCCGATCCTGAGTCCCCGCTGCCGGTACCGACGCAGCGTTCGTCGAAATCGCTCGCGACCACCAAGATACCCGGAGGCGAAGCGCCGCTCCGCCGCGAGCTCGAGGCCCGCATCCCCGCTTCGCTCGACGAGGTCCTCGCCTTCTACCGGGCCGAGCTTGCAAAGCTGGGCTGGCAGGAGAAGACCGACGGCGCAGCCGTGTCCGCGGAACGCGCGCAGATCGACTTCACCTCGCCGCAAGGTCCCGCCGTGCTCAAGCTCGGCCGCGCCAAGGGCGAGACCACGGTCAGCCTGGCGCAGAAGAATGCCGATGCCGCGGCCAAGGCCGAGATCATGCCGAAGGCGGGACAAGCGCGGCTCATGCTCGGAAACATGGCAGCGAACGAGGTCGCGCTGACGATCAACAAGCAGACGGTGAAGATCGCAGCCGGCGCCGGCGGCCCGCAATCACCGAAAGGCCCGATGCTCGACCTACCGCCCGGCAAATACGTGTACGCGTTGCGCCTGCCCGGCCGCCCTGCGCGTAGCGAGTCCCTGACCGTTGCCGCCGGCGAGGCCTGGGGCCTTCTGGTGGGCCCGAGCGGCGACGTGCTGCCGCTGCAGATGTATTGAGGCTGCACGCTTTCAGATTCGCGGTATCGTCATGGCCGGGCTTGTCCCGGCCATCCACGTCTTCCGCGACGCCAAGAACGTGGATGCCAGGACAAGGCCGGGCATGACGGCGATCGATGAATCAGTTTCAGGTGCCCCAAAACCACTCTTCCTGGCCCCGCAAAATCCACGGCTTTTCGAGGCAAAAAACTGCCCTCGAATCGGGCTTTTTGCGGCGCCCAGAATCGGCCCTCCGGCGCCTTGAAAGCCGGCCGAAAAACCCTATCTGCTCAAAGGGTTGCCGGAGGATACTTTGCGCTAGGCGCAAGCGGTCTTTCATGGCACAAATAGCCCCGCAAATCAGCGCCTTTTGCGCCGCTGATTCGGGCGACATCTCGAAGGCCTCTCATGACAGAACCTGCTCGGCAGCACGCTGCCGAAAACGAGCCCTCCAACGCGAGCGATTACGGCGCGGAATCGATCCGCGTGCTCAAGGGACTCGATGCCGTCCGCAAGCGCCCGGGCATGTATATCGGCGACACCGACGACGGCTCGGGCCTGCACCACATGGTCTACGAAGTCGTCGATAACGCCATCGACGAGGCGCTCGCCGGCCATGCCTCGCGCGTCGAGGTGATCCTCAACGCGGATAATTCCGTCACCGTGCGCGACGACGGCCGCGGCATTCCCGTCGACATCCACAAGGGCGAAGGCATCTCGGCGGCCGAGGTCATCATGACCCAGCTGCACGCCGGCGGTAAGTTCGACCAGAACTCCTACAAAGTTTCCGGCGGCCTGCACGGCGTCGGCGTCTCCGTCGTCAACGCGCTGTCGAGCAAGCTCGGCTTGCGCATCTGGCGTGACAACAAGGAGCACTATATCGAGTTCGCTCACGGCGATGCCGTCGCACCGCTGAAGGTGGTCGGCGAGGCGCCGGGCCGGCGCGGCACCGAGGTGACGTTCCTGGCCTCGACCGAGACCTTCAAGAACATCGAATACGACTTCGCCACGCTCGAGCATCGCTTACGCGAGCTCGCCTTCCTCAATTCCGGCGTCAACATCGTGCTCTCCGACATGCGCCACGCGGTCGAGAAGCGCGAGGAGATGTTCTATTCCGGCGGCGTCGAGGAGTTCGTCAAATATCTCGACCGCAACAAGAAGGCCCTGGTGCCGGCGCCGATCATGGTGCGCTCGGAAGCCAACGGCATCGGCGTCGAGGCCGCTTTGTGGTGGAACGACAGCTACCACGAGAACGTGCTGTGCTTCACCAACAACATCCCGCAACGCGACGGGGGCACCCATCTCGCCGGCTTCCGCGGCGCGCTGACGCGCCAGGTCAACGGCTATGCCGAGGCCAATGCCAAGAAGGAAAAGATCGCGCTGACCGGCGACGATTGCCGCGAAGGGCTCACCGCCGTTCTCTCGGTGAAGGTGCCCGATCCGAAGTTTTCGTCGCAAACCAAGGACAAGCTGGTGTCCTCGGAAGTGCGCCCCGTCGTCGAGAACGTCCTTAACGAGGCGCTTGCCGCCTGGTTCGAGGAGCACCCGAGCGAAGCCAAGATGATCGTCGGCAAGGTGATCCAGGCCGCGGCGGCCCGTGAAGCTGCGCGAAAGGCGCGCGAGCTGACGCGCAAGAGCCCGCTCTCGGTCTCCTCGCTGCCGGGCAAGCTCGCCGACTGCCAGGAAAAGGATCCGGCCAAGTCCGAGCTCTTCATCGTCGAGGGCGACTCGGCAGGCGGCAGCGCCAAGCAGGGCCGCAACCGCGAGTTCCAGGCCGTCTTGCCGCTCCGCGGCAAGATCCTGAACGTCGAGCGCGTGCGTCCCGACAAGATGCTGTCGTCAGAGCAGATCGGCACGCTGATCACCGCGCTCGGCACCGGCATCAGCGACGAGTTCTCGGTCGAGAAGCTGCGCTATCACAAGATCATCGTGATGACGGACGCCGACGTCGACGGCGCCCACATCCGCACGCTGCTGCTGACGTTCTTCTACCGGCAGATGCGCGACATCATCGATGGCGGCTATCTCTATATCGCCCAGCCGCCGCTCTATAAGGTCTCACGCGGCAAGTCCGAGCAGTACCTGAAGGACGAGCGGGCGCTGGAAGACTATCTCATCGACGCCGGCCTCGATGATTGCGTGTACATCCCCGGCACCGGCGGCGACCGCTCCGGGCGCGATCTGCGCGCGCTGGTCGATGACGCCCGCGTAGTCCGCAGCGTCCTGCGCAACCTGCACAGCCGCTATAATCGCAAGGTGGTCGAGCAGGCCGCCATCACCGGCGTGCTGAACAAGGAGATCTACGGCGATCCCGAGAAGGCGGCGGCCGCCGCGCAATACATCGCGAGCCGGCTGGACAACCAGGCCGAGGAGGTCGAGCGCGGCTGGGTCGGACAATTCATCGAGGGCCAGGGCTTCCTGTTCGAGCGCACCGTGCGCGGCGTCAAGGAAGCCGCCGTCATCGACGATGCGCTGCTTGGCTCGGCCGAGGCGCGCAAGCTCGACGAATACACGACCAAGCTCCAGGACGTCTACGCCCGCTCCGGCAAGCTACGGCGCAAGGATTCAGAGCACGTGGTCCACGGCCCGGTCGATCTGTTCGAGGCCGTGACCGATTCGGGTCGCAAGGGCATCAGCCTGCAGCGCTATAAAGGCCTCGGCGAGATGAACCCGGAGCAGCTCTGGGAGACGACGCTCGACACCGAGGCACGCTCGCTGCTCCAGGTGAAGGTCAAGGAGGTCGACGAGGCCGACGACATCTTCACCAAGCTGATGGGCGACGTCGTCGAGCCGCGCCGCGATTTCATTCAGGAACATTCGCTGAGCGCGACGATCGATATTTGAGGGCTCGCTGCTTCCGCGGCGTCATGGCCGGGCTTGTCCCGGCCATCCACGTCTTGCCCCGCGGAACAAAGAACGTGGATGCCCGGGACAAGCCTGGACAAGCCCTGGCATGACGGCAGCACCAGTCCGGCCCTGAACCTCCCCACCCGCCATCGCGACGAAACGGCATGAACCCGCAAGGCCAATTCCGGCCGGGAAATGTCGCGCCATGACCGCCTCTGCAACGACCGGCTCCGCCGCGCCCTCACGCCGTCTCGGCATCATCGGCAGCATTGTCGGCGTGCTGGCGCTGATGGCGGCCGTGCTGCCGCATTGGGTCGTGCCGATCGTGTTTCCGCCGCCGCCGGCGGACAAGGTGATCGTCGACACCGGACATCGCATCAAGGACCGCATCGTCGCCAAGGTGAAGGGCGTGGAGTTCAAGGCTCCGGACCTCGAGAAGTCGGCTGGAAGAAGCTGGCGTGATATCGCATCGGTCACGGCGATCTCGCTCGGCCTGCTCGCCATCCTGCTGTCGGTGCTCTCGCTGATCTTTCGGGAGGAACGGCTCCTTGCCGCTGTCGCCGCCGCACTCGGCACCGGCGCCATCGCCATCGAAATCTCCTTCTTCCTGATGGGCGTCCTGATCCTGATCGCGTTCCTCTATGTGGTCGGGAGTATCATCGGGTTGTTCTGAGGGCGGGTCCTGCCACAAGCGACGGACGGACGTGTGCGGGTCCCAGCCGGCACAATTGCTCCCGCGCTCAAATCTCTGTAGTTTCCGCCCGAAACAGGCCCTCCCACTCAACAGGACAGCGAGAACCCCGTGGCGCCCATCCAATACATCGTCGAGGGCGGTCACCGGCTCTCGGGCTCGATCGAGCCGTCCGGCAATAAGAACTCGGCGTTGCCGATCATCGCCGCCGCGCTGCTGACCGAGCATCCGGTCGTGCTGGAGAACGTGCCGCGGATCCGCGACACCGAGACGCTGGTCGAGCTGGTCCGCTCGGTCGGCGCGTCGGCCGAATGGTCCGCGCGCAACACGCTTCACATCCACGCCAAGAGCATCCGCGCCGCCGACCTCGACCCCGAGCTGTGCGTGCGTATTCGCGCCTCGATCCTGCTCGCCGGGCCGCTGCTCGCCCGCTGCGGCGAAGTGATGCTGCCGCCGCCGGGCGGCGACGTCATCGGCCGCCGCCGGCTGGACACGCATGTGCTCGCGCTGGAGCAGCTCGGCGCCAAGGTCACCGCGACCGACCGGCTCGAATTCCGTGCGCCAAAGCTCGCGGGCGCGGACGTGTTCCTGGACGAGCCGAGCGTCACCGCCACCGAGAACGCGCTGGTCGCGGCGGTCGCCGCCGACGGCATCACCTATTTGCGCAACGCGGCCTCCGAGCCGCATGTGCAGGACCTCGCCAATTTCCTGGTCGCGCTCGGCGCCAGGATCGAAGGCATCGGCACCAACACCATGATCATCCATGGTCAAGCGACGCTCGGCGGGACGACGTACCGGATCCAGCCCGACCACATCGAGGTCGGCTCGCTGATCGGGCTTGCCGCCGTGACGCGCTCTCCCTTGCGCATCGCGCGCGCGGGGGTTGAGCATCTGCGCTCGATCCGCATGGGCTTCGAGCGGCTCGGCATCGTCTGCCGCATTGAGGGCGACGATCTCATCGTGCCTTCCAACCAGACATTGAAGATCCAGGACGATTTCGGCGGCCATGTGCCGAAGCTGGAGGACCAGCCCTGGCCGGCCTTCCCCGCCGACCTGATGTCGATCGCGATCGTCACCGCAACGCAATGCGAGGGCGTGATCCTGATGTTCGAGAAGATGTTCGAATCCAGGATGTTCTTCGTCGACAAGCTGATCGCGATGGGCGCGCGCATCGTGCTGTGCGACCCGCACCGCGCCATCATCGCCGGCCCCAGCCGCCTGCACGGCGCGACGATGACCTCGCCCGACATCCGCGCCGGCATGGCGATGCTGCTCGCGGCGGTGTGCGCCGAGGGCACCTCGACCATCAACAACGCCGACCAGATCGAGCGCGGCTATGAGCGTATCGAGGAGCGGCTGAACGCGCTTGGTGCGAAGATCAAGCGCGTGCCGGAGCGGAGCTAACCTGTTCTATTTTGGCGGATTCGCGTCGAAGGCCTGTTTGCAGGCCGCGGACAAGCTCGCGTAATTGTCGCCGAGGCATTTGCGGATGCGGCCGCCCCCGGGCATGGTGCCGGCGCAGAACCGTGAATAGTCTGCCTTGCAGGCCTGCTTCGCCTCACTCCGCGCATCGCCTGCGGAGGCTTGCGAAAGAAACAGCACGAGAAGTGCGACCAGACTCGCGGCCGCAAGACCCGCACGCACGTAGACGGCCGTCCGATGCGAGAACCTCACCACCGGTCCGCTTGCCGTCCGGCCAAATCGTTGCACCATGTCACCTCCATCAATTCGCAGACATCGATGTAGGTGATACGCCTGGACGGGCCGAATCCCTCGTGCACTCTGCGCGGCTCAGCGAAAATAGCCGCCGACGAGTTGTCGGCGTCCTTTCGCTGAAATTCGTTCCAGCATCTCGACGAAGGTCGCGACGACGAGGTCGCCGATCTTCAGGCGCTTATCTCGGGCATCCTTCACGGCTGCTTCCAGCTCAGCCTTGTCGAGATTCGTCTGCGCAGCCGTTTTCATCGCCTTCATCAGCGCGAGCCGGTACTCGGCCTGGAGCGGGGCCAGCTCCGCCTCCTTGCCGCGATAGATGCTCCACAGGATCTCCGCGTCTTCCGCCGGAAGTCTCTCCGCAACGCGCTCGATCATGCGGAGCGGCACGACCGCGCCCGGTCGAAAGCCGCCGGGCAGCAGCCATTGCGCCGAGACATAGGTGAACAGGACGACGTTGACGCACAGCGACAGCAGCATGAGCGCACGCCAGGGAGTGGACCATTCTCGCCAGAACTTCATTGCACCGATCCATAGCCGATTGCGTAGATGTCGAAGACGCCGCTCATGACAGACAAGGGGTCCGACGGCACGTGGGCATAGGGCAGCGCTCCCGCCAGCCACACACCCACCATCACGGAGCAGGCGAGACTTGCGGCGGGAACGAGCGCCGGCGAGCGCAGCAGGCGACGATACCATGCCGGCCGAGGCTGCTGCGGGATGGCGGCGAGCCTTTGCAGGACCAGAAAGCTCGACCGATCCGCCCTCGCCGTCTCGATCTCCGGGGCGACGGCAAGAAGCCGGTCGAGGCGCAACTGCTGGTCCAGGACCGCAGCGCCTTCCGCAGTCGCCGCAATCCGCCGCGCGGCCTCGCGCGTCGGCGCGGGCCAGCGCTCGACGTCACCTCCCCATGTCTCGGCCAATTGTCTGAACTGTTCGGGCGTCATACGTGGCTCCCCGTCTGCTGTATTTTCTGAACATTTGCCTTGAGCGCCGTGCGGGCGCGGCCCAGCAGCGATTCGAACGCCTTGGCGCTGAGATTCATCGCGTTCGCCGCTTCCTCACCGCTCAATCCCTCCATGTGGAAGAGGGCGATCGCACCGCGTTGCCGGTCCGACAGGCCGGCCATCGCGCGGTTGAGAAGACTGAGCTCCTCATCCGCGATCAGCCGCTCGACGGCGTGCGGTCCCATGTCGGGTACGTCGCCGGCGTCTTCGAGCGGCAGGAACGTTCGGCGTCGCGTGCGGTCGAACGTCAGGTTGAGGACGATGCGGTAGAGCCAGGTCGTGAATTTCGCAACCTCTGGGTCAAAAGAGGCTGCGTGAGTCCAGACACGCATGAACGCCTCCTGGCCGATGTCGTCGGCCTCGGCCGGATCGCGCACGATCCGCTCCGCGACCCGCAGCGCCCGAGGCATATGGCGCCGCATGAGGAGGCGAAATGCGTGCTGCCGCTGCGCCGAAACCTCCGCCATCAAGGCCTCGTCCGATGGCTCTTCCATCACATCGATCTGTTGCTCTGGCCTGCGGACATCGTAGCCGAGAATTGCGAACCGGTCCTACCTGGCGATAGCCGCCTCCAACCGAGCATCAAAAGCGCCAATAGACTCCGGCTCGCAGCGTGTGCGTGTCGAGCCGGGACTCGCGCGCGCCGAAGGTCGTCGGGCCGACCGTCTGGGCGGCCAGCGTCTTCGAGCCGTAATTGTCATAGAGATATTCGAGCCTGACCGAGGCCTGCGGTGCGAAGCGGAATTCCCCGCCCGCTCCGATCGACCAGCCGATCCGTGTATCGCTCCAGCTCGCAACGGCGCCGATCCCATTGTCGAACGCCTTGCTCTCGACGCCCGCGACGGCAAGGCCGCCGGCGGCGAACAGCAGCGTCCGTTCGAAAGCATATCCGATCCGTCCACGAAGGTGGCTGTTCCAATTGACCGCGGATTGAAGCTGCGTGACGGCGGGTGTTGGCGCAAAGCCGGTATCGATCGTCGCGCGCGCATCGACGAAGTTCACGTCGCCCTCGAGCCCGGCGACGATCCGGCCCCATTGCGCCGAGAAGCCCGCCGTTGCACCGACGGTCGCGCCCTTCGGATCGACAAAGTGGAATTCACCCGTCGCGGGCAGCGAGATCTCGGAGCGGCCCGAAAGATAGCCGGCCTGAACGCCGAAATAGGGCCCCGCCCAGCTCAGCAGGGCTGCCGACGCCGCCTGCGCCGGCGGTGCTGCGGGCAGCCTCAGGTCGGCCGCTGCAGCGGCGCCGGCACCCAGGATGGCAGAACCGATGAACAGTGCGGCGAACGTCAGTCTAAATCTCGTTATCATACTCAATTCCCAATGTGAGACCGGCCCAGATTCGCCGCACATGACGAATACGGTGCAACCCGACCTTTCCTTCGCCTGAGCCCCCGCCTTTTTTCAGCGGCGCCCGCCCTCACATTTCTTTGCCGTTACTTCGCCGATCGAGGCTGCTATGTCCCCGGCATGACCGAGCTTTTGGATACCAAACGGCGGTACCGGGCACGCCTGGACGCACGGCAGAACCATCTTGCCGAAGAATTCATCGAGACGCTGCGCCTCGCCGTGCCGCTGATGCTGACGCAGCTCGGCCAGATCGCGATGATCACGACCGATCTTGCGATGATCGGGCGGCTCGGCGAGGAGGCGGTGGCCGCGGCGGCGCTGGCACATACGGTCTATTTCGTCAGCTTCACCTTCGGGCTCGGATTGACCTCCGCAGTGTCGCCGCTGGCGGCGCAGGCGTACGGCGCCGGCGACGTCAGGCGCATTCGGCGCTCCTTGCGCGTCGGTCTGTGGGCCGCGCTGCTGATCTCACTGCCGATGATGGCCTCGCCGCTCTATGGCGAGCAGATTTTGCTCACGCTCGGTCAAATGCCGCACTCGGCCGCGCTGGCACAGCACTACCTGAATGGCCTCGCCTGGGGCATCGCACCGGCGCTCGGATTCATCGCGCTGCGCAGCATGATGAGCGCAGTGAACCGACCGCAGGCGCCGCTATGGATCACGCTGGCGGCGATCCCGGTCAATGCCGCGCTGGTCTATGCCCTGATCCACGGGCTGTTCGGCCTGCCCGAGCTCGGCCTGTTCGGCGCGGGGCTTGCGACCACGCTGGTCAATCTCGGCACCTTCCTCGCCGCGCTCGCGATCGCCGGGCTACGCAAGCCGTTCGCGGACTATCATCCGCTCGCCCGCCTCTGGCGGATCGACTGGCCCTTGATGCGCCAGCTGATCTCGATCGGCGCGCCGATCTCGTTCTCCCTGCTGCTGGAATATGGCCTGTTCTCCTCGGCCGCCCTGCTGATGGGCTTGATCTCGACCACCGCGATTGCCGCGCACCAGATCGCGCTCCAGGTCACCGCCGTGCTGTTCATGGTGCCGCTCGGCATCGGCATGGCGGCGACCGTGCGGGTCGGTCATGCCTTCGGCCGCAATGATCCGGCGGCGGTGAAGCGCGCAGGGCTCGTCGCAGCCGTGCTCGGCCTCGCGCTGGTCTCCGCGCTGACGATCACCATCGTGATCGGTCGCTATCAGCTCGGCCGGCTGTTCTTCGGCGCCGGCAGCGAAAGTGCGGTCACCGTCGAGCTGACGGCAACGCTGCTGCTGGTCGGGGCCAGCTTCTTCATCGCCGACGGCCTGCAGACCATCATGGGCGGCGCGCTGCGCGGCATCAACGACACCAAGATGACCCTGCTGTTCGCCGCGATCGGCTATTGGGGCGTCTCTTTTCCCATCGGCTGGTTGCTGGCGTTCCACACAGGGCTGGGCGCGATCGGCGTCTGGATCGGATTCTCGATCGGCACGTTCGTCTATGCCGGGCTCCTGATCTTGCGCTTCCGGATGCTGACGCGCAAAATGGCGGGATGATCGGGACGGTCCGCGAAGTCGCGCCTGAAGTCGATGCCGATGCGCTGCTCGCCGGCGCGCAGTTCATCGACGCGTTTTGCGTGGACATCGGCGCCGCGGCGGTGAATGCCCGCGAAGCCTGCACCAGGATGGTGCTGCACGGGCCGCGCTGGATCGACGCACTGCTGCGCCTGCGCAACATTCTGGTGAGGCCGTTCGGGCTGAAGACATCGGGCGAAGGCGCCCCGGCGCCGGGCGGCATGATCGGCCTGTTTCCGGTGCTGAGCGAGACGCCGGAGCAGCTGGTCGCGGGCTTCGATGATTCGCACCTCGATTTCCGCATCGTGGTCGACGTTTCAGGCAATGCCGCGCGCCGGCAGGTGACCTCGACCACGCTGGTGCGCACGCACAACCTGCTCGGCCGGACCTATCTTGCGCTGATCATGCCCTTCCACAAGCTCGTGGTCCGCAACATGATGGGACGCATCGTGGAGACGGCCCGATGAACTGTGCGGGCCGACATTGAACGAACACGCCCTGTTCAGCCCACCGGCCCTGCAGTCCAATTGTCGCCAGCGAGCGGACTGACTTTCACGTCAGGAATGACACCGAGGTCCATGCTCGGATCGAAATGGCGCATCGTTCGCTCATTGAGGTCGATGATGCGGCCAGGTCTTAGTGGTCCCACGTCGTTTATCTTGACGATGACCTTCTTGCCCACGGCCTCGACGAGAGCATATTTCGGCCTCGCGCCGAATCCGACCCCACCGAATTTCCGGCGCAGGCTCGTCTTGATGGCAGCCGTCCAGGCGGAGGGATCATAACGTTCGCCGGAAGCCGTCTGCGGACCGCCCTCCTCCTTGCCGGGCTTGAACGGATTATAGGTGGACGCCGCGCCAATAATCGCATCGCCCGAGGCGGCATCGACGACGGCACTTGAGTGATCCCCACGCGTTTCACTTCGAGCAACGGCAACAGAGAAGGCAAGCGTAACCAGGGCGCCGCAAACTGCGGCGCTCGAGCGGAAGAGCATCATGAGTCCTGTGATTTTTTAGATTGTCCGGTTCCAGAACCGCAAACGTGGTCAAGCGAACGCAGCAGCGCTCATGAACTTGCCGAACGTTTTGCGGATTCGAGCCAACCCCTGGCTACGGAACCGTTGTGAGAACCGGAGTGGTCTCACGTCGTGTTTAGCTTCTCGCCGATTAAAACAGAAAATGCGTCAGCAACATGACCCGATGGAACCTCGTGCGTGGAGCGACTCAGAGCCGCAGACCGCCGATCACCGCCGCGCTTCACACACGCGCATTACTGTCGAAAGCCGACGTTGACGACGACGCGCCCGAACTCACTCCGCAACGCGTGCGGTTTTATCTGTCGAGGCCTCCGACCATTCGCCGACGACGCGGTCGAGGTCGCCGAGATTCTGGTGCATCTGCTCCAGGGAGAAGCCGAGCGCGAAGAAGCGCTCGGCGGTGTCGCTGGGGTGACCGCGGATCAGGCCATCCTGACGGACGGACGCGACGGCCTCGGCGTAGTGCTGGAGCGCGACATGGACGGGATGGATCGGCGGCGCGCCGGCGCCCTCGCGCAAGGCGCCAGCGGCCGAGCGGAGGAAGCGGGCGATCACGGTCGACACTTCCGACAGGGGCGCTGCCAGCCGCAATTGCACTTCCACCGGCAGCGGCACCACCGTGGCGCGGCCGATCATCACGACGTCATGGCGCAGCCGCAGGATCGTTCGCAGCAACGGGCCGGTGTCCGGGCCGCTCGACAGCCGCGCCGCGCGCTCACGCTCGGCTTCGGAGCCGATCGCATTCAGATTGACCATCGCGGTGCCGATGCCGTCCTGGATCCGGTGCAGCGCGTCGTTGTCGCGGCCGCGCGTGAGGCCTGCCAGCAGCTCGGCGAGGGCATCGGCGATCAGCTCGAGCAGAACCGCCGCGCTGGCGCGGATCTGCCGCACCGCGCGCGAGGGCAGCACCAGGAAGGAGACCAGCAATCCCGTGACGGCGCCGACGCCGACCTCGCTGACCCGATCGATCGCCGAGGTCAGGGGATCGGCATGATGCAGGGTCGGAACCAGGAGCACGATCACGGCGGTGACAGTGGCGGCGCTGAGGCTCGGATTGATCGCGGCGATGAAGGCGAGCGGGGCGACGGAGAGGACCAGCAGGCCGAGCAGGCCCGCCTCGCTGGAATAGGGAATCAGGATGGCGATGGCGCCGCCATAGAGGGCTCCGCCGATGGTGCCGAGCATGTAGTCGCGCGTCGCCTTCAGCGAGCGGCCGACGCTCATCTGGGTCACGATCAGCGAGGTCAGCACCGCCCAGAGCGGCAGCAGCAGATGCAGCGCGGTCGCGATCGCATAGGCCGCTGTCGCGGCGACCGTGACCCGGATCGCCAGCCCCAATTGCGTCCGCCGCGCTCGAATCCGGTCGAACAGCTGCCTTGCGCGCGTCATGCGGAATATCCCGATCCTTTTCGCCTAAGCAAAAGCATGGCTGATCCCCGCCGACGCAAGGCCGCTTGAAAGGCCAAATCAGCCCGCCTAACTTGCGCGCCAAATCGAGGAAACACGATGGCTCACGAAACCGCAACGCTCGCCGCCTATGTCTTCAATCTCAAGTACCAGGATATTCCGGCGGAGGTGCTGGAGCGCGCCAAGGTCCTGACGCTGGACTTCCTCGGCAGCGCCATCAGGGCGCGGCGCGAGGCGGAATCGACCCCGTCGATGCTGAAGATGCTGGAGGCGCTGGCGCTCGACACCAAGGGCGAGTCCACCGTGTTCGGCGATACCAAGACCTGGACGCCGGCGGTCGCGGCGCTGCTCAACGGCGCGCTCGGCCACTCCCTCGATTTCGACGACACCCATGCCGATTCCTCGCTGCATCCGAGCGCACCGGTGGTGCCGGCCGCCTTCGCTGTCGGCGAGATGGTGGGCGCCTCCGGGCGAGAGGTGCTGACGGCGATCGTTGCTGGCTATGAGGTCTGCTGCCGGCTCGGCAATGCGCTCGATCCGACCTCGCATTACGCGCGCGGCTTCCACCCGACGGCGACGGCCGGCACCTACGGCGCGGCCGCGGCGGCGGGCAAGCTGTTCGGCCTCAGCGGGAAGCAGCTGATTGCCGCGTTTGGCGTCTCCGGCAGCCAGGCCGCGGGCTCGCTGCAATTTCTGGTCAACGGCGCCTGGAACAAGCGCTACCAGGTCGGCGCCGCCGCGATGAACGGCGTGATCGCCGCGACATTGGCGCGCAACGATTTCGTTGGTGCGACCGAGTCGGTCGAAGGCAAGCACGGCCTGCTCGCCGGTTATACCGACGATGCGCATCCCGACAAGGCGGTGGCCGAGCTCGGCAAGACCTATGAGACCATGAAGATCGGCGTGAAGCCCTATCCGAGCTGCCGCTACACCCATGCCGCGATCGACGCGCTGATCGCGATGCGGCGCGAGCACAATCTGACGCCGGAGCAGGTCAAGCGCGTCGAGATCGGCCTGCACCGCAACGGCATCACGCTGACCGGCGACGCCGCGACCAAGCGGCACCCGCGCTCGATCGTCGGCGGCCAGTTCTCGATGTTCTTCACCGGCGCGCTCGCACTCGACCAGGGTTCATTCGGCTGGGACGATTACAACCGGCTCGGCGACGCCGCGATCGACGCGCTCGCCGACAAGTTCGACGTGGTGCAGGACGATCGCCTCGAGATCGGCCGCACCCATCCCTTCGGCGCGCGCGTGAGCATCACGACGGATGATGGCGTGCACGAGCGGCTTTATGCCGATCCCTCGGGCGAGCCGAATTCTTTCCCGGATACGCAGGCGATGCAGCAGAAGTTCTTGACGCTGGCCCGTCCGGTGCTGAATGCGCGCGCGGAGAAGTTCGCGGATGCGATCATGACGCTGGAGCGGTTCGAGCGCGTGGCGCAGGCGACGGAATTGGGGAGGTAAGTTCACCGCGGCGCTCCGCTTCCCCCCTGGAGGGTAAGAAGACCTCAATCCCCTCCCGCCAGCCTCCCCTTCTCGCGCGTTGCCGCCACCACATCGCGCACGAGGTCGAACACACCGTCGGCGTGCGGCGGCGCGTTCGGCGAGCGCCCCATGCGCACGATCACCAGCTGCTCCGACGGGATCACGATGGTGTACTGCCCGATCGTGCCCTTGGCGAAGAAGGCATCGCGCGGCCAGCCGTGCTCCATGCGAAGATTTGCGCCGAAGCTGTCGCCCTGGTTGGTCCAGAAGCCGGCGCCGATGCCGACCCACGCATTCGGCGTGGCCGTCGCCGAATAGGTGACCCAGCCTTCCGTCAGGATGCGTTTGCCACCGGCGACGCCGTCATTGAGATAGAGCTGGCCGAAGCGCGCCCAGTCGCGGGCGGAGGCGAGCATCTCGGTCGACCCCTCGATCGTGCCGGCGCCGTCGAGCTGGAGCACGACATGGCGCATGCCGAGCGGGGCGAACAATTCGCGGCGCGCAAAGCGCAGCGCGTCTTGCGGTTTGCCGCCGGCCGCATCGCGGATCAGATGCGAGAGAATGAGCGTGTTGCCGTCGTGATAATTCCACACGGTGCCGGGCGCGGTTGCGAGCGGCATGCTCTCGGCATAGGCGGCCATGTCCTTCTCGGCGAATTTCATCCTGTTGACCGGCTCGAAGGCGGAGCCCAGCGAGGCCTGCAACGAGCTGCCGAGCGCGAGGCCCGCGGTGTGGCGCAGCAGCTGATCGACATTGATGGCATGGCGCGGATCGTCGGGATCCTTCCAGGCGGCGACCGGTGCGGGGCCGTCGAGCTTCAGCTTGCCCTGGCGCACCAGCACGCCGATCAGCGCCGAGACGACCGACTTGGTCATGGAGAAGCCGAGCAGCGGCGTCTCGGGGCCGATGCCGTCGGCGTAGCGTTCGGCGACGACGCGGCCGGCCTTCATCACGACGATGGCGCGGGTGCGGCGGTAAGGCGGCTGAGCGGGCTCGGCGAAGGCGCGGTCGAGCGCGGCGCCGAGCTCGGGGCTCTGCGGCGGCACGATCGCGGGGCCGGCGATCGCGGGAAGCAACGCGGGCCGCTTGTCGTCGGGCAGCGGCTCGACGGAGGCAATGCCAGCGCCGTGCTCGAGCGTGCAGCCGAGGCCCTCGCGATAGATGGCGTGGCTGCGGCCGAGGCCGAACAGCGTCACCGTGACATCCTTGCGGACGCGGTCGATTCTGTACTCCATCGCCCAGCTGATCAGGCCCGCTCCGGGCATGGCGTCGGTGGTCTCGGCGAAGTTGCGCCCGGGATCGAGGCCGGACACGAACGTCTCGGCGCACAGGATGTCGGCGACGAAGCCGGTCGCGACCTTCGGCACGTCGTGGGCTCGAGCCGCGCCGAGCGCGAGGCCGGCTGCGGCGATGGCGGAGGCGAAAAGGAGGATCTTGCGGCGGCGGGTCACGGGCGTTCTCCGGCTGAGGCGTATGCCGGGGAGGAAGCGGGATGCGGGCGGGGGATGCTCGCCGGATTTGGAAAAGGGGTTGGTTGAAATCGGGGCGGGCTGGCCGATTTTGGAATAAGCGAGCTATTTCAGAGTGATACGAAAATGAGACAGCGATGGGTCTGCTCCCTCTCCCCGTTCTTACGGGGCCGCGACGAGCTTCGCTCGCGCTGAGAGGGTCGGGGTGAGGGGCCTCTCCGCACGCGAGACTGCCGACGGACCCGTACCCCCTCACCCGGATCGCAAGAGCGATCCGACCTCTCCGCGCAAGCGGGGAGAGGTAAAGAAAGATCAAGCCGCACTCGTCTTCAACCGCCGGTACTCGGTCGGCGTCACGCCTGTCACCGCCTTGAAGGCGCGGTTGAATGGTCCCAGCGACTGGAAGCCGGCGTCCATGGCAATGGTGATGACGGGGACCTCGGCCTGGGAGGGATCGGCGAGCGCGGCCTTGGCTTCCTCGATGCGGTGGTTGTTCAGGAACACATTGAAATTGCGATAGCCGAGCCGCTGGTTGATCAGGCGGCGCAGCCTGTATTCGGGAATCCTGAGCCGGCCCGCCAGCACACCGATGGTAATGTTCTCCTGGCGATAGATCCGCTCGTCCGCCATCAGGCGCATCAGGGCATCGATGAGTTTCTGGTCGGAGTCCTCGGCCAAAGGCTGGATCGGCGCGATCGCGGGTGCGGGCTCTGGCGCAATCGGAAACAGATCGGCGCCATCGACTCGCAACATTGCGTAGGCGATCGCGGCAACGATGCAGGCGAGCACGCCTGTATTGATGGTATCGGCGACATCGCTCGCGCTGAAGGCAACGAGGATCTGGAGCAGCGCATTCAACCCGCCATAGAGTGCGGCGGCGCAGACGATGACGACGCGCAGGCGGCGGCGACGCTCGACCAGATCGGCGGACCACGATCCGATCGTCTGCACCACCGCGAGCGCGATGAAGCCGAGCACGATCAGGTTCACTGCCGTCACGGAGAACCGCGCGTTGCCGCCCGGCGCGATCCAGAGACATCCGACGAAGCTGAAGGCGGTCACCGCGGCCCAGATCAAACCATGCCACCAGCGGAGCCGAAACTCGTCGTCGAACAGCGCGCGCGTGAACAGCCAGAACACGACGATGTTGCCGGTCGACAGTGCAATCAGCGGCGCGTGCCAGATTGGAACGAGCGACGACACGCCGATGGAATAGCTCGCGGCATGCGCCGCCGAGCCTAGCGCGAAGGCCGCGCCGAGGCGGGCCGCGAGCACATTGCGGAAATCGGAGAGCAATGACGCCGCCAGCACCAATAGCAGCGCGACGCTGGCAGCGCGGAAGGCAAGTTCGGTTGCGGCAAGGGTCATCGGCTGGGGCGAACGGTCGCGGTTGAAGGCAGCCGAACATCGTTCGTTGCGCCCGGTTTTTCAAGGACGATCCGCATGCAAGGGTTAGCGGAGCTTTGTCGCGACGACGACGCCAAATCCTGCTAGCGTCGCGTTCAACAAAGCCAAAAGGAGTCCCCCCATGAGCTGGCAGCCCTCGAACGATCCCGTGCTCGGCGATCCCATGTCCTGCGATGCGCTCGATCTCGTCATCGTGCCGCGCACGCGCGATCTCGGTGACGGGTTCGCGGTGCGCCGGGCGTTGCCGCACGGCAAGCGGCAGATGGTCGGGCCTTTCATCTTCTTCGACCATTTCGGCCCGGTGCAGTTCGTCTCCGGCAAGGGCATGGACGTGCGGCCGCATCCGCATATCGGGCTCGCCACCGTCACCTATCTGTTCGACGGCGCCATCATGCATCGCGACAGCGAGGGCAACGTCCAGGAGATCGCGCCCGGCGCAATGAACCTGATGACGGCCGGGCGCGGCATCGCGCATTCCGAGCGCACGCCGGACGCGCAGCGCGCCTCGGGCCAGAAGATGCTCGGCCTGCAAAGCTGGATCGCGCTGCCGGCGGGCTCCGAAGAGATCGCGCCGTCGTTCCAGCATTATGCGGCAGGCGATTTGCCGATGATTTCCGAGCGCGACTTCACCGCGCGGGTGATCGCGGGCTCCGCCTTCGGCATCGCCTCGCCGGTGTCGATGGTCTCGCCCTGGTTCTACACCGAGGTCACGGCGCTCGCGGGCGCGAGCGTGCCGCTCGACCCCGATCATGAGGAGCGTGCGATCTATGTCGTCGACGGCGAAATCGAGATCGCCAACGAGCGCTACGAGGGGCCGCGCCTGCTGATCTTCCGGCCCGGCGACCGCATCACCGTGAAGGCGCTGAAGGCGACGCGAATGATGTTTCTCGGTGGCGATGCGCTGGAAGGCCCGCGCCACATCTGGTGGAATTTCGTCTCCTCCAGCAAGGAGCGGATCGAGCAGGCCAAGCAGGACTGGAAAACCGGGCGCTTCGCCGCAGTTCCGCAGGAACACGAGTTCATTCCGCTGCCGGAATAGGCTAATCCGGTGTCCGGCCGCGCCATCAGACGCGGCCGGATGTCCTGTGCGAAGGCTTTGCCGATGACCACCATGCTCTCCAGCGACCTGCCTCTATCCAAGATCGGACGCGGCAAGGTGCGCGATATCTACGCCGTCGACGACGACCGCCTGCTGCTCGTCACCACCGACCGCATCAGCGCCTTCGATGTGGTGATGGGCGAGACCATCCCGATGAAGGGCGCGGTGCTGACCCAGATCAGCGCGTGGTGGTTCAATGAGCTCGAAGGCGTGGTGCCGCATCACATGATCAGCGCCGACACCGACGAGATCATTGCGGCCGTGCCGGCGTTGCAGCCGCACCGCGCCGAGATCCTCGGCCGCGCCATGCTGTGCAAGCGCACCACCGTGTTCCCGATCGAATGCGTGATCCGCGGCTATCTCTCAGGCTCCGCCTGGAAGGAATATGCCGCGAGCGGCACGCTGGCCGGCGAGAAGCTGAAGCCGGGCCTCGTCGAGAGCGAGAAGCTGGAGCCGGCGATCTTTAGCCCCGCGACCAAGGCCGAAAGCGGCCATGACGAGAACATCACCATCGCGAAGATGCGCGCGGTGGTCGGCGACGAGGTCGCCTACACGCTGGAGAGCATGACGCGGGCGATCTACACGCTGGGCGAGGAGCTCGCCCGCGAGCAGGGTATCATCATCGCCGACACCAAGTTCGAGTTCGGCCGCGACAAGGACGGCCGCATCATCCTGATCGACGAAGTGATGACGCCGGATTCGTCGCGCTTCTGGGCGGTCGACGCCTACAGACCGGGCCAGCCGCAGGCGAGCTTCGACAAGCAGCCCTTGCGCGACTATCTCGACGTCGAGCGCCGCGCCGGCCGCTGGAACGGCGACGCCCCGCCGCCGCCGCTGCCGGCCAGCGTGGTTGACGCGACCAGCAAGCGGTACCTGGAAGCGTATCGGCGCGTGACGGGGACAGAGCTGAAGATTTAGGCGCGACTGTCGCGTCTCGCTCCGTCATTGCGAGCGCAGCGAAGCAATCCAGAGTGTTTCCGCGGAGGGATTCTGGATTGCTTCGCTGCGCTCGCAATGACGTGGAGAGGCCGGTCGGCCTCTCCAACATCTCCGCCTGGCTCGCATTCGCGCTGACACGAGCGAGCCGCTCACACCCCCGCCATCATCACGTATTTGATCTCGACATATTCTTCCATGCCGTGACGGGAGCCTTCGCGACCCAGGCCGCTTTCCTTGACGCCGCCGAAGGGCGCGACCTCGGTGGTGATGAGGCCGGTGTTGACGCCGACCATGCCCGACTCCAGCGCTTCGGCGACGCGCCAGACGCGGCCGAGATCGCGGGAGTAAAAGTACGACGCAAGGCCGAACGGCGAGGCGTTGCACATCGCGATGACGTCCGCCTCGTCCTTGAAACGGATCACGGGTGCGAGGGGGCCGAAGGTCTCCTCCTGCGACACCAGCGAGTCCGGCTTGACGTCGGCGAGCACCGTCGGCTCGAAGAAGGAGCGCCCCAGCTCGCTGCGCTTGCCGCCGGTGACGACCTTGGCGCCACGCTTGACGGCATCGGCGATGTGGCGCTCGACCTTGTCGACCGCCTTCATGTTGATCAGCGGGCCCTGCGTCACGCCGCTCTCGGTGCCGTCGCCGATCTTCATTGCCGCGACCTTCTTCGACAGCTTCTGCACGAACTCGTCGTAGATCTTGTCCTGGGCGTAGATGCGGTTGGCGCAGACGCAGGTCTGGCCCATGTTGCGGTATTTCGAGACGATGGCGCCCTCGACCGCAGCATCGATGTCGGCGTCGTCGAACACGATGAACGGCGCATTGCCGCCGAGCTCGAGGCCGAGCCGCTTCACGCCGACCGAGGCCTGTTGATAGAGGATCTTGCCGACGGCGGTGGAGCCGGTGAAGCCGACGAAGCGCACCGCCGGATGCTCGCACAGCACCTTGCCGATCGGCGGCGCATCGCCCGTGATGATGTTGAGCACGCCCTTGGGGATGCCGGCCCTCTCGGCAAGCACGGCCAGTGCCAGCGCCGACAGCGGCGTCTCATTGGCGGGCTTGAGCACCACGGTGCAGCCGGCCGCCAGCGCCGGCGAGACCTTGCGGGTGATCATCGAGTTCGGAAAATTCCACGGCGTGATCGCACCGCAGACGCCGATCGGCTGCTTGATGGCGAGCAGGCGCGCATCGGGCCGCTGGGTCGGGATGGTCTCGCCATAGACGCGCCTCGCTTCTTCGGCGAAGAACTCGATATAGGCGGCGCCGATATCGACCTCGCCCAGCGCCTCGGTGAGCGGCTTGCCTTGCTCGGAGGTGAGGATCAGCGCGAGATCCTCGCGATTGGCCGTGATCAGCTCGAACCATTTGCGCAGAATGTTCGAGCGCTGTTTTGCAGTGTGCTTGGCCCAGCCCGGAAAGGCGCGCTCGGCAGCTTCCACCGCCCGGGTGGTGTCGTCAGCACCAAGCTGCGGCACCTTTGCGAGCTCGACGCCGGTGGCGGGATTGTTGACGGCGAAGACCGGCGTGCCGACCCAGGCGCCGTCGATGTAGCAGGCCTCCTTCAGCAGCGAGGGGTCCTTCAACCGGTCGCGCAGGGTGGCGGTGGCTTGCGGGGCGCGTGCGGCGGCGGTCTGGGTCATGGCGTTTCTCCCTGGCGGCGATCGGATCGGCCGCAATATAGGGACAGACGGTGCGCAATGCACCGCCCTGCAAACGCACGTCAGATGGCAGCTAAACTGGCAGCGGCCTTAGGCCGCGCCGCTCATATAGGTCTCGCGGCGGCCGATCATGCGCTCCGCGGCGGCCTTGGCATCCGCTTTCGTGGACGTCGCGCAGGTCCGGTACTCTAAATCGGGGACTGACGAGGTGTCGCGGCGACCGAACCATGACTTCGAGCCGACCGGCAGCAGCGCCAGCGCCTGCGCCAGATTGTCCACCGCCCCGAAGGAATAAAGGGCGCCGGTACCGGCGACGCGGACCTCGTAGATCCCCGGCGAAATCGGCGCCTCCAGGTTCTCGCCACGTCCCGGACGGGGATAGCGCTTCCATTCGCTCCAGGTCGAAATCATCTGAGGTCCCCCTCGCCGCCCATCCACGGCCGGCACATTTGCATCAAGTCTTAACGGCTCGTCGATCGGGCCGGGTGCTGAACGCGGCAGCTCACGAAATGTTTCAGGGGTTCGAGAACCACAAAGCATATCGCGAGCAACCCATCCAAGGTGAGGCGAGACACGCCGATCCACCGCAGATTGTAGAAGAGCGTACGCGCTCAGCCTCGTTGTCGTCCTGCGTTGGATCAAGACCGTCAAGTCACGACATCGCGACCGGTGCAGGTACATAGATGGCGCTTGCCGCGCCAGAGATCCGGGAAGACAATCGATCACTTCCAACAATAATCAAACCCGAGGAAACGCCATGCAAAGCCAAGCCCAGATCGATGAGATTCTGCGTCAGAAGAGCGAGACCAAGGAGATTCCGGGCGTCGTCGCCATCGCGGCCAGCGGTCAAGACGTGCTGTATCAGGGCGCGTTCGGCAAGCGCGATCTGTCCAAGCCCGATGCGATGAGTGTCGACAGCGTGTTCTGGATCGCCTCCATGACGAAGGCGGTGACCACAGCGGGTGCCATGCAGCTGGTCGAGCAGGGCAAGCTGTCGCTGGATGCGCCGATCGGCGACGTCTTGCCGGAGCTCGCCAATCCGCAGGTGCTCGAAGGCTTTGACGCCAAGGGCGAGGCGAAGCTGCGGCCGGCCAAAGGACCGATCACGCTGCGCCAGCTCATGACCCACACCGCCGGCTTCTGTTACAATATGTGGAACGGCGATCTCGCGGTCTATCTGGACAAGCACGGCATCCCCGCCATCACCACTTGCCAGAATGCGGCATTGAAGACGCCGATCATGTCCGACCCCGGCACGCGCTGGGAATACGGCACCAACATCGATTTCGTCGGCAAGGCCGTGGAGGCCGCCAGCGGCAAGCGGCTCGACGCGTACCTGCGCGACAATCTGTTCGCGCCGCTCGGCATGCGGGACACCGCTTTCAAGATCAGCGACGACATGCGCAAGCGCCTGGTCGGCATGCATGCGCGCGGCGAGGACGGCCAGCTGGCAGCGATCCCGTTCGAGCTGGAGCAGGAGCCGGAATTCCACATGGGCGGCGGCGGCCTGTACTCGACGGCGGGCGACTACATCAAGTTCACCCAGATGATCCTCAACAAGGGGCGCGGCAACGGCAACCAGGTGCTGAAAGCCGAGACGGTCGCGACGATGGGGCAGAACCACATCGGCGATCTCGCTATGGGCAAGATGACGACGGCGGCGCCGATGTACACCAACGACGTCGATCTCTATCCTGAGCAGGTGAAGAAGTGGGGCCTCAGCTTCATGATCAACACCGCCAAGACCGCCGAGGGCCGCAGCGCCGGCAGCCTCGCCTGGGCAGGCCTTGCCAACACCTATTACTGGATCGATCCGGCGCGCGACGTCACCGGCGTCATCCTGATGCAGCTGCTGCCGTTCGCGGATGCGAAATGCCTGGAGGCGTTCGCGGGCTTTGAGCGCGGCGTTTATGCCGGGCTCGATGCTGCCGGAAGCGGGCAGAAGGCGGCGTGACTCGCAACCTCTCACCTGACGTCATGGCCGGGCTTGTCCCGGCCATCCACGACTTGCCACGCGGCACAAAGAACGTGGATGCCCGGGACAAGCCCGGGCATGACGACGGGTAGAGTGTGCCGATCATCACTCACGAAAGGATTTCGACTTGGCGGACAAAGCGGACAGCTACGTTTGCGGCATCTCGGACGCGCCGCTGCTCGGCCACACGATCGGCCGGAGTCTCGACCAGGCCGCGCAGCGCTGGTGCAATCGCGAAGCGCTGGTCTCGCCCAGCCACGGCGTCCGATGGACCTGGAAAGAATTCGCCGAGCGGGTCGATGCGCTCGCCGCCGGCTTTCTCGCGCTCGGCCTCGAACGCGGGGAGCGGATCGGCATCTGGTCGCTGAACCGGCCGGAATGGACGCTGACCCAGTTCGCCGCCGCCAAGGCCGGCCTGATCCTGGTGACGATCAACCCCGCCTACCGCCTCAGCGAGCTGGAATTTGCGCTTCGCAAGGTCGGCTGCGCGGCGATCGTCACCGCGACGGCGTTCAAGACCAGCAACTACATGGAGATGCTCAACACGCTGTTGCCGGAGCTGTCATCCGCCAGGCCCGGACAGCTGCAAGCGGCACGGCTGCCGGCCCTCCGCAATGTCATCCAGATCGGCGGCTCGGCCGCACCGGGCACAATTGCCTTCGACGAGGTCGCGCAGATGGGTGGCGACCGGCACCGTCAGCAATTGGCCGCGCTCGGCGCCGAGCTGCAGTTCGACGATCCCGTCAACATCCAGTTCACCAGCGGCACGACCGGATCACCGAAGGGCGTGACGCTGACCCACCACAACATCCTCAACAACGGCTATTTCGTCGGCCGCGCGATGCGCCTCACCGAGCAGGACCGCATCTGCATTCCGGTGCCGCTCTATCATTGCTTCGGCATGGTGATGGGCAACCTTGCCTCCGTGACGCTCGGCGCCGCAATGGTCTATCCCGGCGAGGGTTTTGACCCGCTCGCGACGTTGCGCACCATCGAGCAGGAGAGATGCACGGCGCTCTACGGCGTGCCGACGATGTTCATCGCCGAACTTGATCACCCCGAATTCGCCGGCTTCGACCTGACATCGCTGCGGACCGGCATCATGGCCGGCGCGCCCTGCCCTATCGAGGTGATGAAGCGCGTCAACACCGAGATGAACATGCGGGAGGTCACCATCGCCTATGGCATGACCGAAACCAGCCCCGTCAGCTTCCAGAGCGCGGTGGACGATCCGCTGGAGCGACGTGTCTCCACGGTCGGACGTATCCATCCGCATGTCGAGGTCAAGATCGTCGATCTCGAGGGCAGGATCGTCAAGCGCGGCGAACGCGGCGAGCTGTGCACCCGCGGCTACAGCATCATGCTGGGTTATTGGGAGGAGAAGGAAAAGACAGCCGACGTGCTCGACGCCAACGGCTGGATGCATACCGGCGATCTCGCCACCGTCGACGACGAAGGCTATTGCAACATCGTCGGCCGCATCAAGGACATGGTGATCCGCGGCGGCGAAAACCTCTATCCGCGCGAGATCGAGGAGTTTCTGTATCGCCATCCCAAGATCCAGGACGTGCAGATCTTCGGCGTCGCAGACACCCGCTACGGCGAAGAGCTCTGCGCCTGGATTCGTGTCAGAGCGGGCGAGCAACTGACGGCTGAGGAAGTACGTGCCTTCTGCGAGGGCCAGATCGCCCACAACAAGATCCCGCGCTACGTCGAGTTCGTCGACGAATTTCCGATGACCGTGACCGGAAAGATCCAGAAATTCCTGATGCGCGAGGCAGTCGAGCAGCGGCTCGGATTGAAGGCGGCGAAGACGGCGTGAAAGTGTTGAACGCTCTCCATATACAACGACCGTCATTCCCCCCGCCGGCGAATCCAGTACGCCGCGGCTTCTCGATCCATCACAGCCGCTCGGAGTACTGGATCGCCCGGTCTTCGCCGGGCGATGACAGTTTTGATTGAGGCCCGCGCCTGCCTACATCGTCATTGCGAGCGCAGCGAAGCAATCCAGCTGTCTCCCCGCAGAGATTCTGGACTGCTTCGCTGCGCTCGCAATGACGGGGATGACGAGCGTTACGCCGCCGGATGCTGCGCGGCACCCTTAGTTCCAGCTATTTGGACAGGTGCGCCATTCATTCTGCTTGTGGCGTCTCCCACGCGCGTTCAATGTCGATCACCTGTGGCAGGCCCGGCACAGCCATCGGCGGCAGTACAATGTTACGGTCGTGTCCTGACTTGATCGATTGTTGATCTAGGGGAATGCCATGAAATTGGCTTGGAGGACCATCCTGGTTGCAGGAATTGGATTTGCAACCGTCGGCTCGGCAAGCGCTGCAGATCTCGCGGCCCGGCCCTTCAAGGCACCAGCGACCGCCGTAGCCGTCTATAACTGGACCGGTTTTTACGTGGGCGTGAATGCGGGTTACGCTTGGGGGCAGTCGGATCTCGGCACCGTGCTCGATCCCACCAGCAGCTGGGCCGTGGAAGGCGTAGCGTTCAGGAACGAGTTTGTGGCGCTGAGCAATCGCCGCCTCGATCCGGCCGGCGCTATCGGCGGTCTTCAGATCGGCGCGAACTGGCAGACCGGTGCTTGGGTTCTGGGTGTAGAAGCCGACGCCAACGCAACAGATATCGGTGCGCGCACCGTTTTCACCGGAGCGAATCCGCCGGTGATCCGCACATTCGACGAAAGCATCCGCAACGATTGGCTCGTGACCGTTCGCGGCCGCGCCGGCTATGCGGTCGACAAGACCCTGCTGTACGTCACCGGCGGTCTGGCCGTCGGCAGCGTCAAGGGAAGCTGGGATCTCACCTCGTCCAATGGTTATACCAAGACGGGTTCGGTGTCCGAGACGAAGGTCGGCTGGACGGTCGGCGCCGGCGTTGAGCACGCCTTCGTGCCGAATTGGACGGTTAAGCTCGAATATCTCTACACCGATCTCGGCGGCGTGGATTACACATCGACCTACGTGCCCGGCAGCACTTTTGCTCCGCCCGGCTCCAACTACGTCGAACGCATCTCGCAGGACCTCACCTTCCATACCGTGCGGGCCGGCCTGAACTACAAGTTCGGCGGGCCGATGATGGCCAAGTACTGAGAAGCGAAGAAGCCCAAGATCCCGGCTCCGGCCATTCGGCTCGGAGCCGTTTTTTTTGATCAGGAGCCAGAGAGAGCGCCTCGTTCTACGCGGCACGCCGGCAAAGTGCGGTCGCTATGCCGACCGCATCGTGGAGGCAGAGATAATTTCTTACGCCGTCAGCCCGCGCTGCTCGGCCAGCTCCTTCAACGATACCTGAGGCCGCGCGCCGATGTGCTGGATGACTTCGGCGGCGGCGAGCGCGCCGAGCTCGCCGCACTGCTTGTAGCCGAAGTTGCGCGCGAGGCCGTAGAGGAAGCCGGCGGCGAACAGGTCGCCGGCGCCGGTGGTGTCGACCACCTTCTCGACCGGGAAGGCCGGCGCTGCGACGGCATCCTCGGACGAGACCACCATGCAGCCCTTCTCGCTGCGGGTGACGACGCCGAGATTGACGTCGTTGCGCAGCTGCTTCAGCGCGGTGTCGAAGTCCGAGGTCATGTAGAGCGAGTGCAGCTCAGACTCGTTGGCGAACACGATGTCGACGGTGCCGCCTCGCATCAGCGAGAGAAACTCGTCGCGATAACGATCAACGCAGAAGGAATCCGACAGCGTCAGCGCCACCTTGCGCTTGGCGTCATGGGCGATCTTGGCCGCCTTGACGAAGGCCTCCTTTGCGTTCTTGGGGTCCCAGAGATAGCCTTCGAGGTAGACGATGCCGGCGCCGGCAATCTCGGCCGGATCGATGTCGGCGGGCGACAGGTCCTGCGCCGCGCCGAGATAGGTGTTCATGGTGCGCTCGCCGTCGCCGGTGACCAGGATGTAGGAGCAGCCGGTGGCGGGGCCGTCCTTGGCGGCCGGCGTGTTGAAGGCGACGCCGGCGGCGCGAATGTCGTGCACGTAGAGCTTGCCGATCTGGTCGTCCTTGACCTTGCCGACATAGGCGGCGCGCGCCCCCAGGCTGCCGATACCGACGATGGTGTTGGCGGCCGAACCGCCCGAGACCTCGGTCGCCGGACCCATGTCCTTGTAGATGGCGGCCGCGCGCGCCTCGTCGATCAGCGACATGCTGCCCTTCGCCATGCCATGCTTGGCCAGAAAGGCCTCGTCGGTCCTAACCAGCACGTCGAACAGCGCGTTGCCGATGCCGAGAACGTCATATTTCACGTCAGCCATTCACCTTGATCCTGTTTGCCGGATTGCGATCTAACCGGAAATCCGCTTCCTGTCGGCCTGAAATCCAAGCTCGCGGCCTATCACGACCGGGCCTTGGCGGGCAAGCAACGGTATTTTCGAGAGCATGATCCGCTCCTTCCTGACCGTCTCGACGGGAACGCTGGCCTCGCGCCTGCTGGGTTTCGCCCGCGATTCCCTGATTGCGGCGCTGCTCGGCACCGGCGCCGTGGCGGATGCGTTTCTGGCGGCGTTCCAGCTCGTCAACGTGGTGCGGCGGCTGCTCAGCGAGGGCGCGCTGAACGCGGCGCTGATCCCAGCCTGGCTGCGGGTGCGGGACCGCGACGGGGTGGCGGAAGCCGCGGCGTTCGCGGGGCGCGTGATCGGCACGGTCAGCACGGCCCTGATCGGGATCTCACTCCTGCTCGCATTGTTGATGCCGCTGATCATGACGGTGATCGCGCCGGGATTCCTCGGCAGTGGCACGCTCGATCTCGCGGTTCAGAACGCGCGGCTGATGCTGCCTTACCTCGCCTTCGCCGGTCCCGTCACCGTGCTGATGGGGCTGCTCAATGCGCAGGGACGCTTCGCGCTGACGGCGTTCTCGCCACTGCTGTTCAACATTGCGCTGATCGCCGCGATCGCGATGCTGCTGGTCTGGCATGCAGACGCCGGCTTCGCCGCGTGGATCCTGGCAGCGACCGTCGGCCTCGCCGGCTTGCTGCAGCTCTTGATGCTGCTGTCGCAGCGAAGCGCGCGCCTTGCGACACCGCTGCGCGCGAGTTTCGACAAGGAGATGCGCGGCTTCTTCGCCAAGGCGATCCCCGGCATGATCGCAAGCTCGGGGCCGCAATGGCTGATGGTGGCGGGTGCGATCATCGCGTCCGCAACGCCGTCCGCGGTGTCCTGGCTCTATTTCGCCAACCGCTTGATCGAGCTGCCGCTCGGCATCGTCGGCGTCGCCATGGGCACCGTGCTGGTGCCGGAGCTGACGCGCGCCGTCGCGAGCTCCGATCGCGACGCGGTGGCGCATGCCGAATCCCGCGCGCTGGAGCTTTCCGCCGGGCTGGCGCTGCCGGCCACGGTCGGCCTGATCGTGCTCGCCGAGCCGATCGTGGGGCTGCTGTTCGAGCATGGCGCGTTCGGTGCGGCGGACAGCGCGGCCACCGCGCGTGCCCTGATGTGGCTGGCGCTGGGCCTGCCGGCGCATGTGCTCATCAAGGCGCTGTCGCCGGCGTTCTATGCCCGCAGCGACACGATGACGCCGCTGCTCGCGACCGCCAAGGGCTTCGTGGTGACGGTCGTGCTCGCGGTTCTGCTCGGTCATGTCTTTGGCGCAAGCGGAATCGCGGCAAGCATCGCGGCTGGCGCCTGGAGCAGCGCGCTCGCGCTGCTCCGCAAGGGCGCGGGCGAGTTCGGCTTCTCGATCGACGCGGCGGCCCGCACGCGATTGCCGCGGATCGTGCTGGCCGCGATTGCCATGGGCGCCCTGCTCTGGCTGACCGCGGGTCTGGTGCCGGCCGGCGCCCATGGGCTCATCCACTTCATTGTGCTGGGTGTGCAGATCGCAGCCGGGATCGCCGTCTACGGCCTGTTGCTGCAGATCCTCGGTGCCGCCTCCTGGCGCGAGGCGGTTAACGCATTGAAACGGCCCAGCTAGACCACGGCCTCCGCGAAAGACCCTTGACGGGGCAGCGCCGCTGTTGGAAACGACGGCCGAATACCTATGGGAAGGCTGACCATGCCATTCGTTGAACGGGTCTTTTCGGGCGTCCAGCCGACGGGCAATCTGCACCTCGGCAATTACCTCGGCGCCATCGTCAACTTCGTGAAGATGCAGGAAACCCACAATTGCATCTATTGCGTCGTCGACATGCACGCGATCACGCAAGGGGTGGACGTCTGGGGCGGGCCGGTCGAGCTCGCGCGCAACACCCGCGAGGTGACCGCCGCGTTCATCGCGGCCGGCATCGATCCGAAGAAGCACATCGTGTTCAACCAGAGCCAGGTCTCGGGCCATGCCGAGCTCGCCTGGATCTTCAACTGCGTCGCGCGCATGGGCTGGCTGGGACGCATGACCCAGTTCAAGGAGAAGGCCGGCAAGGACCGGGAGAACGCCTCGGTCGGGCTGTTCGACTATCCAGTGCTGATGGCGGCCGACATTCTGCTCTACCGCGCCACCCACGTTCCCGTGGGCGAGGACCAGAAGCAGCATCTCGAGCTTTCGCGCGACATCGCGCAGAAGTTCAACAACGACTTCGGCGACTCGATCCGCGCGCAGGGCGTCAATGACGGGCTGTTCTTCCCGCTGCCGGAACCCTTGATTACGGGTCCGGCAACGCGCGTGATGAGCCTGCGCGACGGCACCAAGAAGATGTCGAAGTCGGACGCCTCCGACAATTCGCGCATCAACCTCACCGACGATGCCGACACCATCGCGCAGAAGATCCGCAAGGCGAAGACCGATCCGGAGCCGCTGCCGACGGAAGAGAAGGGCCTGGAAGCGCGGCCCGAGGCCGACAATCTCGTCGGCATCTTCGCCGCGCTGTCCGGCCGCTCCAAGGCGGACGTGCTGCGCGAGTTCGGCGGCGGCCAGTTCTCCAGCTTCAAGAACGCGCTGGCGGAGCTGTGCGTGACCAAGCTCGCGCCGATCGCCGGCGAGATGAAGCGCCTCGTCGCCGACCCTGGCCACATCGAGGCGATCCTGAACGACGGATCCGACCGGGCGCGCGCGATCGCCGACGAGACCATGAAGCTCTCCAAGGACATCGTCGGCTTCATTCGCCGGCGCTAGGGCGCGCTTCGCGATACCGGCTGGCGCCACGGCGCCGGCCGCTTCGCCCCTCCCAAACATCGCGGGAGTGTGGCAGCATGCTCCCCGTGCACAATCCGGGACATGCATGACCAGCAAGCGACTTTGCTACGAGCCGGGTCACAAGCCCAAATGCCTCGTCATCGTCGACGACAGCGCCGAATGGGATCGCGCCGTCTATTACGCCAGCCGCTGGGCGATTCGCGCCGGCGGCGGCGTGGTGATGCTGCGCATCATCGAGCCTGAGCAGCAGAGCCAGGAATGGCTGGGGGTCGCCGACATCATGCGCGCCGAGGCACAGGAAGCCGCCGAAGCCGCGCTCGACCGCGCCGCCGGGCGCGCCAACGGCATCGCCGCCATCACGCCGGAGCGCGTCATTCGCGAAGGCAGCGCGATGGAACAGCTGCTCGCAGTGATCGACGAGGATCCTGATATCGCCATGCTGGTGCTCGCCGCAAATCCCGGCGCGGAGGGCCCGGGGCCATTGGTCTCGCTGCTCGCGCATGCGCTCGGCACGTTCCCGGTGCCGGTGACGATCATCTCGGGTGCCCTGAGCGATGAGAGCGTGGATTCGCTGTCCTAGCGACGATGCATCTTACCCTCCCCTGGAGGGGAGGGTCGGCTCATGTTGAGCGAAGCGAGGCATGAGACGGGGTGGGGTGACGGTCTCTCCACATCCGACACTGCCCGAGTGGAGAGATCACCCCACCCCGCTCGCGCTGCGCGCGATCGACCACGGGCGAGCTACGCTCGTCCCGGACCCCTCCAGGGGAGGGCAAGGCCAACCCACTGATTTTTATGAGCTAATATCCCGCCTCCCCTTGACCGTGCGTTAGCCGTCGCCATCTGCTAGGGGATAGAGCACGCGCCGGCCTTGAACCGGCGACGTCTGGAGAAAACCATGTTCATTCAAACCGAAGCCACCCCCAATCCCGCCACGCTGAAGTTCATTCCCGGCCGCGTCGTGGTCGACGGCAGCCCGATGGAATTTTCGAGCCGCGAATCGGCGGCGCGCTCCCCGCTCGCTGAGAAGCTGTTCGAGGTGCCCGGCGTCACCGGCGTGTTCTACGGATCGGACTTCATCACCGTGACGAAGGCGAGCGGTGAATGGCAGCAGCTCAAGCCCGCGATCCTAGGTGCCATCATGGAGCACTACATGTCGGGCGCGCCGCTGCTGGCCGACGGCACGGCCACAAGCGAGGCCGATCTCGACGACGAGGACGAGTTCTTCGACGAGGCCGACGCCGAGACCGTCGACATGATCAAGGACCTGATCGAGACCCGGGTGCGGCCGGCCGTCGCCAATGACGGCGGCGACATCACCTTCCGCGGCTTCAAGGACGGTATCGTCTATCTCAACATGAAGGGCGCCTGCTCCGGCTGCCCGTCATCGACGGCGACGCTCCAGCACGGCATCCAGAACCTGCTCAAGCACTTCGTGCCTGACGTGGTCGAAGTCCGGCCGATGTAAGCCCCTTACGCCGCCTTCTGCTTGGCGGTTATCAGCTTGCGGTTGATCAGCACTTCCGCGATCTGAATCGCGTTGAGGGCGGCGCCTTTACGCAGATTGTCCGACACGCACCAGAGCACGAGACCGTTCTCCACGGTCGCGTCCTCGCGGATGCGGCTGATGTAAGTCGCGTCCTCGCCGGCCGCTTCATAGGGCGTGGCGTAGCCGCCGGGCTCCTGCTTGTCGATGACGAGACAGCCGGGCGCCACGCGCAGGATGTTGCGCGCTTCATCGGCGGTGATCGGATTCTCGAACTCGATGTTGACGGCCTCGGAATGGCCGACGAACACAGGCACGCGCACGCAGGTGGCGGACAGCTTGATCTTGGGATCCAGGATCTTCTTGGTCTCCGCCATCATCTTCCACTCTTCCTTGGTGTAGCCGTCCTCCATGAAGACGTCGATGTGGGGGATGACGTTGAAGGCGATGCGCTTGGGGAATTTCTTCGCGACCAGCTCGTCGTTGGTGTAGACGGCCTTGGTCTGCGAGAACAATTCGTCCATTGCGTCCTTGCCGGCGCCCGACACCGACTGATAGGTCGAGACCACGACGCGCTTGATCGTCGCCTTCTCGTGCAGCGGCTTGAGCGCCACCACGAGCTGTGCGGTCGAGCAGTTCGGGTTGGCGATGATGTTCTTCTTCTTGAAGCCTTCGGTCGCGGCCGCATTCACCTCGGGCACGATCAGCGGCACGTCCGGATCCATGCGCCAAGCCGAGGAATTGTCGATCACCACAGCGCCGGCGGCGCCGATCTTCGGCGACCATTCCTTCGACACCGACCCACCCGCCGACATCAGGCAGATGTCGACGTCGGAGAAGTCGTAATGCTCGAGCGCTTTGACCTTCAGGGTGCGGTCGCCATAGGAGACTTCGACACCGACGCTGCGGCGCGACGCCAGGGCCACGACCTCGTCCGCGGGGAATTTGCGCTCATCCAGGATGTTGAGCATTTCCCGACCGACATTGCCGGTCGCGCCGACGACTGCGACTTTGTAACCCATCGTTCACTCTCCGATGAAAAAGCCCGTTCCCGAAGCTGACGCTTAAACAGGAAGAGCAGCGCTTCTATGCGAGAACCGGACTCAAGACAACGTTAAGACCATGCCTTAGGGACGTGGATGCAGTCGCCTGAGGCCAGCACGGCCGTTAGCCCTACCCAGATCCAGCTGACGCTCTTGGCCTTGGCCGACGAGGTCGTTGGCACGCTGGCGCATCTGGTCGCCTATGTGGGGGCGCTCGCCCTGTTTGCCATCCTCGCCCTCGCAGGCCTGGGACAGCTGCCTGACCTGCGTGGCGATGGTCCGGCGGACAGACCGGGCTGGAGCATCGCCGACCGCTCGCATCCGGCCTTCGCCGTCAGCCGGATCGATTCATCAGAAAAAACAGCCTCTTACGTCATCTTTAGGCATTCCGAGGGCGGCCGCAGGGACGTGCTGCGCTGGACCGATATGGCGGACAAGCCGGTGGCCGAACTCGAAATCTACCGCCAAGGCGCCGAATTCGACGTGACACGGCCGGCGGCCGCGGGTTTGGCCGCCCGGATGGGTTTGGGTGCAGATGCCCCGCTCGAGCAGGCCGGCCTGATTGACAGCAAATTCGGCCCCGTCGCCCTGTTCCGGCCGGTCGGCGCGACAGAGGGGACGCGGGCCTGCCTCGGCTATCTCAAGCGCTACGAGGAGCCCGCCTTGCAGATCTCCGGCTTCTCCTGCCAGGGCGACAGCTTGCCCGCCCGCCGCGCGGCGATCGCCTGCACGCTGAACCGGCTGACGCTGCTGGCCTCGGGCAACGAGCCGAGGCTGGCGGAATTGTTCGCCCATGCCGAGCTCAGGCGCCGCGGCTGTGACCCTCAGGGCTCGCCGGACTGGCTGCTGGGCGCAGCGAACGCGCAATTGCGCGGAGCGCTTTGACTTGCATCAAGGATTCTGCATCAAGCTCAAGTAGCTGGTTTGCATGCAGCTTTTGCCGGCGCGCACGATTATTCCGAGCTGGTGTGACCCAATTGACCTAGTTGCGTCCGCCCCGGCCGGGCTAGTATGGGGTGAAATCGACTGGCGGCCTGCCGCCTGAAGGGGACGTGATGAGCTTGAAATTTTCTGCCGCGAACAAACTGGCGACATTGCTTGCGGCGGGCGCCGCAATGGCCGTTGCGTTCGCGACCCCGGCTTCCGCCGACACCAGGACCAAGCAGCGCTATGACGACCGCGGCCGGCCCTATTACGGCCCGAGCGGCCCCAACACGGTCTATCAACAGGGCCGCACCCGCCTCTATGTGAGCAAGCGCTCCTGGCTCGATGGCGGCACCGAGGTCAATCCGGGCGACCGCAAGTTCACCGACTACGCCTTCCCCCCGGCCGTGGGCTATCCGTCCTTCGCCCGCGAGAACCTCAACCGGCCGATCGACCGCCAGCCGCTCTCCCCGCCGCAGGATGTCGGCGGCTATCCGCAGAACTTCCCGCTGTACTGAGGCGGGCGTCACGACCGAATCAAAATGGCCGGTGCTCACGCCCGGCCATTTTTGTTTTTCGCGAGATGCGTCCGTCTTACGCATTGGCTGCCGGATCGTAGCGCCGGCAAAATTCTTCGATGGCCTCGGAGCGGAAATCACTGAGGCGTTCGAAGATCAGCGCATCCGGCCAATCCCACCAGGCGATGCGGCGCAGGCTTGCGGAAACGGTATCGTCAAAGCGCTTGCGGATGGGACGGGCGGGAACGCCACCGACGATGGTGTACGGCTCGACATCGCGGCTAACGACGGCGCCTGCGGCGATCACTGCGCCATCGCCGACGCTCACGCCCGGCAGCAGGATGGCGGCGTGGCCGATCCCAGACGTCGTTGCCGACGATCACCCGGTCGCCGCGCCTACCTGCGAAGAAGTCGCGGTCGCGCGTCGCGCCCGCCTCGTAATATTCGGGGACGTAGGTGAAGCGGTGCTGCGAGGGACGGCCCATCGGGTGGTTTGGCGCACCGATCCGCACCGAGTTGGCGATCGCCGTGAACTTGCCGATCACGGCGTCGGCGACGTCGCAATTCTCGCCGAGATAGGAGTAGTCGCCGAGCGAAGCATATTCGATGCGCGTGCCCGCAAGCACCTCGCAACGCCGCCCGACCTGCGCCTCGCGCAGGCGCACCGTCTCATGGATGACGGTTTCCGCGATCTTGGGGCGGGGTGTATCCATGAGGCGGTTTCCAATGAGGCCGTAGCCCGGATGGAGCGAAGCGCAATCCGGGAAGGTCTGTCCACGGGGTGAGAACCCGGATTTCGCTTCGCTCCATCTAGGCTACGATTCTTCCCGCCTTACGCGTGCAGCTTCTGCAATTCCTTCAGGATCGCTTCGCCCATCTGCGTGGTGGAAGCGGCCGTGGTGCCTTCCGACTTGATGTCGGCGGTGCGCAGGCCGCTGGCCAGCACGGCAGCGATGGCCTGGTCGACCTTGTCGGCGAGATCGCCCATGTCGAAAGAATAGCGCAACGCCATGCCGAAGGACGAGATCATCGCGATGGGATTGGCGAGGCCCTTGCCGGCGATATCGGGGGCCGAGCCGTGCACGGGCTCGTACAGCGCCTTGCGCTTCTTGGTCTTGACGTCGACCTCGCCGAGCGAGGCCGAGGGCAGCATGCCGAGCGAGCCGGTGAGCATCGCCGCGATGTCGGAGAGCATGTCGCCGAACAGATTGTCCGTCACGATGACGTCGAACTGCTTCGGCCATTTCACCAGCATCATGCCGCCGGAATCGGCGAGCTGATGCTCGAGCGTGACATCGGGGTATTCGCGCTTGTGGACCTGAGTCATGACCTCGTTCCAGAGCACGCCCGATTTCATGACGTTGCGCTTCTCCATCGACGTCACCTTGTTCTTGCGCTTCCGGGCAAGCTCGAAGGCGACGCGGCCGATGCGCTCGATCTCATAGGTATCGTAGACCTGGGTATCGATGGCGCGCTTCTGGCCGTTGCCGAGATCGGTGATGGTCTTCGGCTCGCCGAAATAGACGCCGCCGGTGAGCTCACGCACGATGACGATGTCGAGGCCCTCGACCGCCTCGCGCTTCAGGCTGGAAGCATCCGCCAGCGCCGGATAGCACACGGCGGGACGGAGGTTGGCGAACAGCGCGAGATCCTTGCGCAGGCGCAAGAGGCCGGCTTCCGGGCGCACCTCGTAAGGCACGGCATCCCACTTCGGACCGCCGACCGCGCCGAAGATCACGGCGTCGGCGTCCTTGGCCTTGGCCATGTCGCCTTCGGAGATCGACACCCTGTGCGCGTCATAGGCGGAGCCGCCGACGAGGCCGGTGTCGGTCTCGAACTTCGCGATCCCGGCCGAATTGAGCCAGTCGATCAGCCGCTTCACCTCGCCCATCACCTCGGGGCCGATACCGTCGCCGGGAAGCAGCAGCAGTTTGTGGGTCGCCATGGTCGTGTCCTTTTCGATCCTCTCTCGTCATTCCGGGACGCGCCTCTTAGCGCGGGCCCGGAATCCATAGCCACCAGCCGGGGTTATGGATTCCGGGCTCGCGCTTCGCGCGCCCCGGAATGACGGCGCCGGAGTGCTAGAGCGGCGTTGCGCGCTTGGCAAGACACCATTGCCGCGCCGCGGCTGTGCAAGGCCGGCGGGGCCTGCCACACTGGCTAGGCCGGAGTACCCCTTGCACGCACCTGATCGCCCCCTGCCCGACGCACACCCCGCGCGGCTGATCCTGACCCTGTCGCTGGCAGCCACCGTCGGGCTCGGCATCGGCCGCTTTGCCTATGCTCTGGTGCTGCCGGACATGCGGGAGGACCTCGGCTGGTCCTACTCGGCGGCCGGTTTCATGAACACGATCAACGCCGTCGGCTATCTCGTGGGCGCGCTGGTGGCGTCCCGCCTGATCCGGCGCGTCGGCTGGGCCGCCGCGATCCGCGGCGGAACAATTGCCTGCGTCGCAGCGCTCGCCACCTGCGCTCTGACGGGGGATTTCGTCGCGCTGAGCCTGGCGCGCCTGGTGCTGGGCCTGGGCGCGGCGGCCGGCTTCGTCGCCGGCGGCGCGCTCGCCGCCACCATCGCCCAGTCGCGGCCCGAACGGGCCAACTTTCTGCTCAGCCTGTTCTATGCCGGACCCGGCATCGGCATTCTGTCCTCGGGGCTGATCGCCCCGTTCACGCTGCAATATTTCGGGCCGGGCTCGTGGTGGATCGTGTGGTGGGCGCTGACGCTGCTGTCGGTCGCGATGACGATCCCGCTGTTCCTGATCCGCATCGAGAGCGGCGCGCGCTTCTCCGAAGGCGGTAATGCCTCGTTCGCGATCCTGCCGGTGCTGATTTATCTGGCCGGCTATTTCCTGTTCGGCGCCGGCTACATCGCCTACATGACCTTCATGATCGCCTATGTGCGCGACGGCGGCGGCGAGGCCGCGGCGCAGGCGGCGTTCTGGGGGTTGATCGGTCTGAGCGCGTTCGTGACGCCCTGGGCCTGGCGCGGCGTGCTGGCGCTCGACCGCGGCGGGCTCGCCACCGCCATCATCCTCGGCACCAACGCAGCTGGCGCAGCGCTGCCGATGCTCGGGCATTCGCCGGCCTGGCTCGCAGTCTCCGCGATCGTGTTCGGCGTCGCCTTTTTCGCCGTGGTCGGCTCGACCACCGCCTTCGTGCGCTTCAACTATCCGCCAGAGGTGTGGCCGACCGCGATCGCGGCGATGACGATCTCGTTCGGCGTCGGCCAGACGCTCGGGCCGATCGTGGTCGGCGCGATCACCGATGCGCTGGGGAGCCTGAGTTACGCGCTGAATGTGTCGGCGGCGCTATTGGCGCTGGGCGCGGTGGCGGCGTTGTGCCAGCGGAAGGTGGGGCCGGCCAAGCAATCGGTGCCGTAGGGTGGATTAGCGAAGCGTAATCCACCAACTTCGCTCGGCAACTGCGGAAGTATGGTGGATTACGCCCACCGACTGCGCTTCGCGCAGCCGCTCGGCTAATCCACCCTACGACAGCGGAGCTAGCTCCCGCTGAACGAATTATACCCCTGGTCTTCCCAATAGCCGCCCTTGTAATCGTTGGTGACTTCCATCGACACCACGTATTTCGGGTTCTTGAAGCCGAGCTTGGTCGGCACGCGGATCTTCATCGGGAAGCCGTAAGCGCGCGGCAGGATCTCGTTTGCGTATTTGAACGTCATCTGGGTCTGCGGATGCAGCGCGCTGCGCATGTCGAGCGGTGAATTGTAGCCGTCCTTGTCGGCGCACTGGAACCAGACATAATTCGCGCGCGTGTCGGCGCCGATCAGCTTGAGGAAATCGCGCAAGGGCGTGCCGGTCCAGCTGCCGATCGCGCTCCAGCCCTCGACGCAGATATGGCGCGTGATCTGCGTGACCTGGGGCAGCTTGTAGAGCTCGTCCAGCGTCCAGGACTTTTTGTTGTCGACGAGGCCGCGCACCTCGAGCTTCCAATCCGCGGCCGAGATATCGGGCGCGTCGTCGAGATCGTAATAGGCGTTGAACGGGAAGGGCTTGGTGATCGCGCTTTCGGGGAAGGTCGGCGCCAGCGCGTCGGGATTGAACATCCATGCCTGCACCGCGTCGTTGAACTTCGAGACCTTCGCCAGCATGGTCTCGGCCGAGGACGAGTCGATCACGTCGCAGCCGGTGAGCAGCGTCAGTGCGCCCAGGCTGGCGCCGCCCGCAATGAAGCGGCGGCGGGTGACGTCTGGCATCGTCTTGAGGGAATCCTTGATCAGGAGCCGCTTGTCGACGCCGGGAATCAGGAACGGGCGCTTCGCCATATTCTCCTCCTCAGCGACCGATGATCATCGCGCGCAGACTCTTCGGCACGAGCAGCGCAAGCAAGACGTGGACGACCAGAAACGCGCAGATCGCGGCCATGCAGAAGAAGTGGACATAGCGCGCGGCCGGATAATCGCCGAACAGCATCACGAGATAATAAAGCTGAACGGGCTTCCAAATCGCAAGGCCCGACAGCACGATCAGCACGCCGACCACGATGATGCCGGCATAGAGCAGCCGCTGCACGTAATTGTAGACGGTGAGATCGTCATGGCCGAGCTTGAAGGTCAGCGCCGCCCTGACGTCGTGGAGCACGCCTGATGCCGTGATCGGCAGCAGCTTCTTGCGGAAGCGGCCGGTAGCGATGCCGGTGACGAGATAGGCGAGGCCGTTGATCATCAGCAGCCACATCGCCGCAAAATGCCAGAGCAGGCCGCCGCCGAGCCAGCCGCCCAGCGTGTACTCGCGCGGAAAGCGGAAGTCGAACAGCGGCGAGGCGTTGTAGATCTGCCAGCCCGACAGGATCATCAGGATCATGGCGAGCGCGTTGATCCAATGCATGACCCGCACCCAGGCCGGCTGGATCACTTTGGACTTGGTGGCCGTGACCTGCTCGTCGGTGACTGTGAGGCTCGCCATGGCGGGTTCCATCCTGAGGTCGTGTGACAGCGATTATACGCCGGTGTTTCGGCTTTCGTTACATCCCGTTCGCCATCGAATCGATGTCGTGAGGCTATTGTGGTCACAAAAGAGCGAGCCGGGTATCCCCGGCTCGCGGTCTGAGGACGTCCTGTTCGGGGATGAAACAGGATCGCGCGGTGTTACGTCGCCGGCATCAGCACGGTATCGACCACATGGATCACGCCGTTCGACTGGTTGACGTTGGTGATCGTCACCATCGAGGTGCCGCCCTTGGCGTCGACGATCCAGACCTTGCCGTCCATTTTCTTCACCGTCAGCTCCTCGCCTTCGGCGGTCTTCAGCTTCTTGCCGTCGGTGAGGTCGGAAGCCGCGAGCTTACCGGGCACGACATGGTAGGTGAGGATCTTGGTCAGCGTTGCCTTGTTCTCGGGCTTGACCAGGTTGTCGACGGTGCCGGCCGGCAGCTTGCCGAAGGCGGCGTTGGTCGGCGCGAACACCGTGAACGGGCCCTTGCCTTCGAGCGTCGGGACCAGGCCGGCCGCCTTCACCGCCGCCACCAGTGTGGTGTGATCCTTGGAGTTGACCGCGTTCTGGACGATGTTCTTGGACGGGTACATCGCGGCGCCGCCGACCATGACGGTCTTTTCCTCGGCACTGGCGGGCGCGACGATGGTCGCGGTGAGGGCCAGGGCGCTGAAGGCGGCGGCAGCGAGATAGGCAATGCGCTTCGACATGAGAGAGTCTCCCGATTGAATTGAGACCGGCGTTGGCCGGCGTTGAGTTGAGCAACAACGGCGCCTGCGACAGTTAAGGGTGATGCAGCAGTGCCGTCGTTGGACCGAACTACGGGAGGGTTTCAGGTGCGGTTTCGGGGAAAAATTCTTTGTGATGGGTGAAACTATCGGCGGGGATGTTCGTGTGCGAACGAGAGCACCCGGACAAGCGTAGCGAAGCAGTAGGGTGGGCAAAGCGAAGCGTGCCCACCAAATGCAAATGCGGAGAGAGATGGTGGGCACGGCGCTTCGCGCCTTTGCCCATCCTGCGACGGCGTACCCGTTGAGGCAGTGTCCTCGCCTCAATCCCTGTTGTTCGGCGTCTGAATGAACCCGCGATTATGCGTCGGGCTGATCAGCACTTCGTTGATGCAGACCCGCGCCGGCATGCTCGCGATGAAGGCGATGGTACGGCCGAGATCTTCGGGCTGCAGCATCTTCGCCTGCTCGGCTTCGCTCGGCACCACCGGTCGCAGCTTCAGGATCGGCGTCGCCACCTCGCCCGGCATCAGGCAGCAGGCGCGCAGGCCGTTGACGCATTCGTCCATGTTGAAGGAATGGGTCAGCGCCAGCACCGCGTGCTTGGTGGTGGTGTAGGCCGGGCCCGGCATCTTCGAGACGTGACGGCCGGCCCAGGACGAGACGTTGATGATGGAACCGTCCTGCTGCTTGCGCATCGTCGGCAGCACGGCGCGCATGCAATAGAGCACGCCGTTGAGATTGACCTGGACCAGTCTGTCCCAGCCCTCCAGCTCCATGTCCTTCCAGCTGCGCTTGGGAACATTGATGCCGGCGTTGTTCACCAGCAGATCGATGCGGCCGTGCCGGGCGACGATATCATCCGCCGCCTTCTGCGCCTCGGCGGCCTTGGACACGTCCAGCGCGATCGCCTCGGCCGCGCCGCCCGCTTTCGTGATCTTCGCGACCACGGCATCCAGCGCATCCTTGCGGCGTCCCGACACCACCACCGTCCAGCCGTCGGCAGCTAACGCCTCCGCGCCGGCCTCCCCGATCCCGCTGCCACCGCCCGTGACCCAGGCGACGCGTTTCCCACTTTTTGACATGCAAACTGTCTCCGTTGCTTGATCGGGGCGGTTTTTGCTAATCCAGCCCTCGGTTTTGACCGGCCTATGCCGGTGAGGAATGTTGCATGAACCAAGCTGCCAACGCCAATTTGTTTTCCCGCCTGTTCGATGGCCTCGCCGATCCGAAGCGGCTCGCGATCGAGACGCATGACGGCGCGCATATCAGCTATGGCGATCTGATCGCGCGCGCGGGCCAAATGGCGAACGTGCTGGTCGCGCGCGGCGTGAAGCCGGGCGACCGCGTCGCGGTACAGGTGGAGAAGTCGGTCGCCAATATCGTGCTGTATCTCGGCACGGTGCGCGCCGGCGCGGTCTATCTGCCGCTGAACACGGCCTATACGCTGAACGAGCTCGACTACTTCATCGGCGATGCCGAGCCGTCGCTGGTGGTCTGCGATCCTGCCAAGGCGGAGGGGCTCGCGCCGATCGCAGGCAAGGTGAGGGCGAAGGTCGAGACGCTCGGGGCTGACGGCAAGGGCTCGCTGACGGAGGCCGCCGACAAAGCGAGCCGCGAATTCACGACGGTGCCGCGTGAAAGCGACGATCTTGCCGCGATCCTCTACACCTCGGGCACCACCGGCCGCTCCAAGGGCGCGATGCTGACGCATGACAATCTCGCGTCTAACTCGCTCTCGCTCGTCGACTATTGGCGCTTCACCGACAAGGACGTCCTGATCCACGCGCTGCCGATCTACCACACCCACGGCCTGTTCGTGGCGACCAACGTGACGCTGTTCGCCCGGGCGTCGATGATCTTCCTGCCGAAGCTCGATCCGGACCTGATCATCAAGCTGATGGCGCGCGCCACGGTGTTGATGGGCGTGCCGACCTTCTACACCCGCCTGCTGCAGAACCCTGCGCTGTCGCACGAGACGACGAAGCACATGCGTCTGTTCATCTCGGGTTCGGCGCCGCTGCTCGCCGACACCCATCGCGAATGGTCGGCGCGCACGGGTCATGCCGTGCTCGAGCGCTACGGCATGACCGAGACCAACATGAACACGTCGAACCCGTATGACGGCGAGCGCGTGCCCGGAGCGGTCGGCTTTCCGCTGCCGGGCGTCTCCGTGCGCGTGACCGATCCCGAGACAGGGAAAGAGCTGGCGCGCGACGAAATCGGCATGATCGAGGTGAAGGGGCCGAACGTCTTCAAGGGCTATTGGCGCATGCCGGAGAAGACCAAGGCCGAATTCCGGCCCGACGGCTTCTTCATCACCGGCGATCTCGGCAAGATCGACGCCAAGGGTTACGTGCACATCCTCGGACGCGGCAAGGATCTCGTGATCTCCGGCGGCTTCAACGTCTACCCGAAGGAGATCGAGAGCGAGATCGACGCCATGCCTGGCGTGGTGGAGTCGGCCGTGATCGGCGTGCCGCACACCGATTTCGGCGAGGGCGTCACCGCGGTGCTGGTGCGCCAGCCCGGCGCGAGCATCGATGAAGCGGCCGTGCTGAAGGGCCTCGACGGGCGCCTCGCGAAATTCAAGATGCCGAAGCGGGTCTTCGTGGTCGACGAGCTACCGCGCAATACGATGGGCAAGGTGCAGAAGAACGTGCTGCGCGAAACGTACAAGGATATTTACGCGAAGAAGTGAGAGAGCTCCGCTCTGTCGGCGTCATTGCGAGGAGCTCTTGCGACGAAGCAAGCCGGCTGCCGAGACCAACAGATAGCACCTGACACGTCGCACGGTCCGGCTGGGGTGGAATGCAGGGTGCGCATATCCGCCCGCAGTGGGGGAACCGGTGCGGGTGCCGAGCGTCGCGCTGGGGTCGCAGCCGGGACGGTTCCCTCGGCATCGTCCCTCGCACGTTGCGGCCGCACGGGCTCGAGGCGGCTTAGAGGCGTTCCAATAGCGATTTCAATGCGCCGTACGCTCGCGCCAAAGAATGAATTTAGATTCCTATACTCGTTGGCGGACCGATAGGCTGGTATACCAAGACCCTGATTGGCCTTGGTTCATCAAGGCCATAGAGCTGAACCACAGTTCGGTTTATGTCGATTTGGTGATTGCGCAGGCCAGATCGACTCCGTAAATAGAGCCCACCTTTCGCGATCCCCGCGCGCCCCATGCTGGGCCGCAACAAACATCAAAAGCCGCCCATGACCGCACGGATCGAACGACCGCTTTCGCCGCACATCCAAACCTATCGCTGGACGCTGACGATGGCTCTATCCATCGTGCACCGCGCCACCGGTATCGCCCTTTACGTCGGAACCCTGCTGCTGGTCTGGTGGCTGGTTGCGGCGGCCTCCGGCCCGGCCGCCTATGCCCATGTCCAGGCTTTCTCCAGCAGCATCATCGGCCGGCTGATTGTGTTCGGCTACACCTGGGCCCTGATGCACCACATGCTCAGCGGCATCCGGCATTTCGTCTGGGATCTCGGCTACGGCTTCAAGGCCAACGAGCGCGAAGCGCTGACCTGGGGCGCCCTGGTCGGCGGCATCGCACTGACGGTGCTGATCTGGATCATCGCTTATGCGAACGGAGGCGGCCGATGAGCTTTGACGAGTCCCACGGCTCTCCGAAGCGTCCCTCGATGCGCACCCCGCTCGGGCGCGTCCGCAATCTCGGCGCCGCGCATTCCGGCACGTCCGATTTCTGGCGCCAGCGCATCACCGGCGTCGCCATGACGCTGCTGATGATCCCGGCGCTGGTCATCATCATGATGCTGCTCGGCCGCAACCAGGTCTACGCGGCGCAGACCCTGAGCTCCATTCCCGTTGCGGTGATCCTGCTCCTCTTCATCTTCGCCAGCGCCTGGCACATGAAGATCGGCATGCAGGTGGTGATCGAGGACTACGTCCATAACGAGAAGCTCAAGCTCACCGCGATCATGCTCAACAATTTCTTCTCGGTCGCCGTGGCGCTCGCCTCGACCTACGCGATCCTGAAGCTTTCTTCCGGAGTGTAACCCATGGCCGCTGAGACCAATGGCAAGGGCAACGGCGCTCCCGCCACCAACGGAAAAGCCTATCCGATCGAAGACCACACCTACGACGTCGTCGTGGTCGGCGCCGGCGGTGCCGGCCTGCGCGCCGTCGTCGGCTGCAGCGAGGCCGGCCTCCGCACCGCCTGCATCACCAAGGTGTTTCCGACCCGTTCGCACACGGTCGCGGCGCAGGGCGGCATCTCCGCTTCGCTCGGCAACATGCACAAGGACGACTGGCGCTGGCACATGTACGACACCGTGAAGGGGTCGGACTGGCTCGGGGACCAGGACGCGATCGAATACATGGTGCGCAACGCGCCCGACGCGGTCTACGAGCTCGAGCATTGGGGCGTGCCGTTCTCGCGCACCGAGGACGGCAAGATCTACCAGCGTCCGTTCGGCGGCATGACCACCGAGTTCGGCAAGGCCCAGGCGCAGCGCACCTGCGCCGCCGCCGACCGCACCGGCCACGCCATGCTGCACACGATGTACGGCCAGTCGCTGCGCCACGCGGCCGAGTTCTTCATCGAGTTCTTCGCCATCGACCTGATCATGGACGACCAGGGCACCTGCCGCGGCGTCATCGCGCTCAAGCTCGACGACGGCACGCTGCACCGTTTCCGCGCCCAGACCACGATCCTGGCGACCGGCGGCTATGGCCGCGCCTATGCCTCCTGCACCTCGGCGCACACCTGCACCGGCGATGGCGGCGGCATGGTGCTGCGCGCCGGCCTGCCGATGCAGGACATGGAGTTCGTGCAGTTCCATCCGACCGGCATCTACGGCTCGGGCTGTCTCGTCACCGAGGGTGCGCGCGGCGAAGGCGGCTATCTCGTCAACGCCGAAGGCGAGCGGTTCATGGAGCGCTATGCGCCGTCGGCCAAGGACCTCGCTTCGCGCGACGTGGTCTCGCGCGCGATGACCATCGAGATCCGCGAGGGACGCGGCGTCGGCAAGAAGAAGGACCACATCTTCCTGCATCTCGACCATCTCGATCCCGCCGTGCTCGCCGAACGCCTGCCGGGCATCTCGGAATCGGCCAAGATCTTCGCCAATGTCGACGTGACGCGCGAGCCGATCCCGATCGTGCCGACCGTGCATTACAACATGGGCGGCATCCCCACGAATTATCACGGCGAGGTGCTGACCAAGAAGGACGGCGACGACAACGCGGTGATCCCCGGCCTGATGGCAATCGGCGAAGCGGCCTGCGTCTCCGTGCACGGCGCCAACCGCCTCGGCTCCAACTCGCTGATTGACCTCGTCGTGTTCGGCCGCGCCGCCGCCTTGCGCCTCGCCGAAAAGCTCACACCCAACGCCAAGCAGCCCGAGCTGCCGACGAACTCGGCCGAGATGGCGCTCGGTCGCCTCGACCATTACCGCTACGCCTCAGGCGGCACGCCGACCGCGAAGCTGCGCGAAGGCATGCAGCACGTGATGCAGAACAATTGCGCCGTGTTCCGCACCGGCGAAGTGCTGAGCGAAGGCCAGAACCTGATCGCGAAGGTCCACAGCGGCATCACCGACATCGCCGTCTCCGACCGCTCGCTGGTCTGGAATTCGGACCTCGTCGAGACGCTGGAGTTCGACAATCTGATCTCGCAGGCGGTGGTGACGATGAACTCGGCCGCCAACCGCACCGAGAGCCGCGGCGCCCATGCCCGCGAGGACTTCTCCGAGCGCGACGACAAGAACTGGATGAAGCACACGCTGGCCTGGCTGGACGATGCCGGCAAGGTCAGGATCGAGTATCGCCCGGTTCACAACTACACCATGACCAACGACGTGCAGTACATCCCGCCCAAAGCTCGCGTTTACTAAACGTCGCGCCTGTATTGATCGAACAGCGAAGGCCTTAATCGAATGGTTGAATTCGCACTTCCGAAGAACTCCAAGATCACTGGCGGCAAGACCTGGCCGAAGCCCCCGGGCGCGACCGAGCTCCGCGAGTTCAAGGTCTATCGCTGGAATCCGGACGACGGCAAGAATCCAAGCGTCGATACCTATTACATCGACACCAATGATTGCGGCCCGATGGTGCTGGACGGCCTGATCTGGATCAAGAACCACATCGATCCGTCGCTGACCTTCCGCCGCTCCTGCCGTGAAGGCGTCTGCGGCTCCTGCGCGATGAACATCGACGGCCAGAACACGCTGGCCTGCACCAAGTCGATGCACGACGTGAAGGACGGCGCGGTGAAGATCAACCCGCTGCCGCATCAGCCGGTGGTCAAGGACCTCGTCCCCGACCTCACCAATTTCTACGCGCAATACGCCTCGGTCGAGCCCTGGCTGAAGACGACCTCGCCGACGCCGCAGAAGGAATGGCGCCAGAGCCACGAGGACCGCGAGAAGCTCGACGGCCTCTACGAGTGCATCCTCTGCGCCTGCTGCTCGACCTCCTGCCCGAGCTATTGGTGGAACAGCGAGCGTTATCTCGGCCCCGCCGCGCTGCTCCAGGCCAACCGCTGGGTCTCGGATTCGCGCGACGAGGCCACCGGCGAGCGGCTCGACAATCTCGAGGACCCGTTCCGGCTCTATCGCTGTCACACCATCATGAACTGCGCCAAGGCCTGCCCGAAGGGCCTCAACCCGGCCGAAGCCATCGCCGAGCTCAAGCTCAAGATGGTCGAACGCCAGATCTGAGGCGAAGTCCCCCCCTTCCGCCCCGGCCAAACCGGCCGGGGTGTTCCGCATTTGCCGTCAATTCGAGCAGAATTTTTCTCTGACCCGCTCGACGCGCAAATTTCCGGCTCGCAACCAACGGTTCCAGCACAAGCTGCTTCCTTCCTTGCGCGGGATTCAGTTAAGCTCCCGTCAGGGACGGAGCGACTGTGCAGAGGGCGCAACGCAACTCGCTGAGGCTGTTGCAGTGGATGATGGCGGCATCCCTGGCGCTGCCGATTGCGCTGTTCGTCGTCGCCGCCGCGATCTCCTACACATCGACCAACGATACCGCCGACCGCGAGATCGAGCGCACGGTCGATGTCGCCCATGAGCACGCGCTCAAGGTCTTCGAGACCATCGACCGCAGCCTCGCCGAGCTCAACGAGGTCGTGCGTGGCCTGCCCGACGGCATCATCCGCGAGCGCGAGCCGACGCTGCATCGCCGGCTGAAGCGGCTGACCGATTCGCTGCCGCAGCTCAAATCGGCCTGGATCTTCGACGCGAACGGAAAGGCGCTGGTCAACAGCCTCGTCTCGCCGCCGCCGGACCTGAGCTTTGCCGACCGCGATTACTTCTATTCCCATGTCGACCAGAGCATCGGCACGTTCATCGGCACGGCGCTGACGCCACGACCGCCCTATCAAGGCGCCCGCTTCTTCGGCGTCAGCCGCCGCCGCGACTCCGATGACGGCCGCTTCATCGGCGTGATCCAGGCCTCCGTGCTGCCGGAATATTTCGAAAGCTTCTATGCCAGGATCGGCACCGACCCCGGCAGCTTCTTCGCGATGGGGCGCACCGACGGGGCAATGCTCGCGCATTTTCCCCGGCTCGACCACGAGCTTCGGCTCGATCCGACCGGACCGGTGGGCCAGAAGATCGCGACCCAGCCCGTGCACGGCCTCATCACGGTCGCCTGGCCCTCGGACGGTATCGAGCGGCGCATCGCCTACCGGCGCGTCGCCGAATATCCGATCTATGTCAGCGCCGGATTGGAGACCTCTGCGATCCGCGCACGCTGGCTCGCCACCATCGGCCAGCATCTGGTGTTCGGCATTCCCGCCACCGCGCTGCTGTTCCTGCTGCTGGTGCTCGCTCTGCGGCGTACCCAGCACCTTCAGGCCGAAGCTGCAAAGCGGCGCGAGGCCGAGGAGGCGCTCAAGCACAGCCAGCGCCTGGAAGCGCTCGGCCAGCTCACCGGCGGCGTCGCGCACGACTTCAACAACCTCCTGACGGTGATCCGTGCTTCGGTCGATCTCTTGAACCGTCCGCAGCTGACGGAGGAGCGGCGACAACGCTACATCACGGCCATTGCCGATTCGGTGGCGCGTGCGGCCAAGCTGACTTCGCAATTGCTCGCCTTTGCGCGGCGCCAGACCCTCAAGCCGGAGGTGTTCGACGTCGGCGCACGGGTGCAGTCGCTGCACGACATGCTCGCCACGCTACTGGGCCCCGCGATCGAGATCGTCATGCAACTGCCGGCGGAACCGTGCCTCGTCAATGCCGATGCCAGCCAGTTCGAGACGGCCCTGATCAACATGGCGACCAATGCGCGCGATGCCATGCAAGGCCAGGGGCGAATCGTTTTCAGGGTCGAGGCCACGACGACCGTTCCGGACGCGCTGGTGCAACTTTCGGCCAGCCCAGACCACGGCTTCGTCCGCGTCACCGTCAGCGACACCGGCGTCGGCATTCCCGCCGCGCGGCTCGGGCGCATCTTCGAGCCGTTCTTCACCACCAAGCAGGTCGGCCGCGGCACCGGCCTCGGTCTGTCCCAGGTGTTCGGCTTCGCCCGACAATCCGGCGGCGAGGTGACCGTGACGAGCGAGGTGGGGCACGGCAGCACCTTCTCGCTCTATCTGCCGCGCGTGCCGCCGGGCCTGCTGCCGCAACGCCAAGCGCCCAACACGGCGCCGGCGGTGGCCGGCAGCGGCATGTCGGTGCTGGTGGTCGAGGACAATATCGAGCTGGCCAATTTCGCCGCCGACGGGCTCACCGAGCTCGGCTACAGCATCACGTTGGTCGACAACGCGGCCGACGCGCTCGCCGAGCTCGTCGTGGACACCGACCGCTTCGATGTCGTGTTCTCGGACGTGGTGATGCCCGGGATGACCGGGCTCGATCTGGCGCAGGCGATCCGCGAGCGCGGCCTCGGCGTGCCGGTCGTTCTGACCACCGGCTACAGCCAGGCCCTGTCGCAGGAGGGTACCGGCGGCTGCGACCTCGTGCAAAAGCCTTATTCGATCGAGGACTTGTCGCGCGTTCTGCATCGGGCGGCGCGGATCCGGCGCGTCAGGGACGGCGCCGCCGAATAGGGGCTCGCGGAACCTCGCGGGAACCGGCCGAGTTCCCTTGGCGTTGTCAACCCATGCACAAGCCGGCTGCGACGCGTAAACAGGGCAAGAAGCCGCCCATCGTCAATATCCAGGGCGAGAACGGCGACGAAGTGACACCGCCGCCGCCCGAACTGGTCGAACCCGACCCCGAATTGTCACCCGAGGAAGCCGAGCAGGTCCGCAAGGATTATCTGCTGACACGGTTCTGGATCAGCGCCCGCGGCTTCTGGGGCCGCAACGGCGACCGCCTCGCCTGGCCGTTCTCGGTTGGTCTCGGCCTGCTGATCGTGCTGACCGTCGGCTTCCAATACGGCATCAATGTCTGGAATCGCGCGATCTTCGACGCCATCGAGAAGCGCGATGCGGCGAGCGTCTTCCATCTCACCGCAATGTTCTTCCCGCTCGCGATCGGCAGCATCGTGCTCGCAGTCGTGCAGGTGTTCGCGCGCATGGGCATCCAGCGACGCTGGCGCGCCTGGCTGACGGCGAGCGTGCTGACACGGTGGCTCAAGAACGGGCGCTACTATCAGCTCAACCTTGTCGGCGGCGACCACAAGAATCCCGAATACCGGATCGCGGAGGATTTGCGGATTGCGACCGACTCCCCCGTCGACTTCCTCGCCGGCGTGACGTCGGCGCTGCTGTCGGCCGCGACCTTCATCGTCGTGCTCTGGACCATCGGCGGGGCACTTACCGTCACGCTCGGCGGTTCGTCGGTGACCATTCCCGGCTTCCTCGTGATCGCCGCGATGCTGTACGCCGCGATCGCATCCGGATCGATCGTGGTGATCGGCCGGCGCTTCGTGCAGGTCTCCGAGGGCAAGAACCAGGCCGAAGCCGAGTTCCGCTACACCCTGACGCGCGTGCGCGAGAACGGCGAGAGCATCGCCCTGCTCGGCGGCGAGGAGGAGGAGCGCGACGGCATCGATCGCAATTTCACGAGCGTGCTGCGGCAATGGGCGCGCCTTGCCGGCCAGCACATGCGCACCACGCTGGTGTCGCAAGGATCGAGCCTCGTTGCGCCGGTCGTGCCGCTTCTGCTCTGCGCGCCAAAATTCCTCGACGGCAGCATGACGCTGGGCCAGGTGATGCAGGCCGCGTCCGCCTTCACCATCGTGCAGAGCGCGTTCGGCTGGCTGGTCGACAATTATCCGCGGCTCGCCGACTGGAATGCCTGTGCGCGGCGCATCGCCTCGCTGATGATGTCGCTCGACGGCCTCGAGCGCGCCGAGCAGGGCGACGGCCTCGGCCGCATCAAGCGCGGCGAGACCAGCAACGAGGCCATGCTGGAGCTGAAGGATCTCTCGGTCACGCTCGACGACGGCACCGCCGTGGTCGGCGAGACCGAGGTGGTGATCGAGCCCGGCGAGCGGCTGCTGGTCGCCGGCGAATCCGGCACCGGCAAGAGCACGCTGGTGCGCGCCATCGCCGGGCTGTGGCCGTGGGGCGGCGGCAGCGTGAATTTCCATGCCGATCGCCGGCTGTTCATGCTGCCGCAGCGGCCCTATGTGCCCTCCGGCTCCTTGCGGCGGGCGGTCGCCTATCCCGGCGCGGCCGACCACTGGACTTTGGACGAGATCGGCGCAGCCCTGCACAAGGTCGGCCTCGATCATCTCAAGGAGAAGATCGAGGAGGAGGCACCGTGGGACCAGACCTTGTCGGGCGGCGAGAAGCAGCGCCTCGCCTTTGCGCGGCTGCTCCTGCACAACCCCGACATCGTCGTGCTCGATGAGGCGACCTCGGCGCTCGACGAGAAGAGCCAGGACAAGATGATGCAGATGATCACCGAGGCGCTGCCGAAGGCGACCATCGTCAGCGTCGCGCATCGCGCCGAGCTGGAGGCTTTCCACAGCCGCAAGATCGTGCTGGAGCGACGCAAGGGCGGCGCCAAGCTCGTCAGCGATATCGACCTGATTCCGCGCAAGGGCCGGCGCCGGCTGCTGGGGCGGTTCTTGCGGCAGCGCAAGAAGGCGGCGTGAGGTTCGCGGCGTGTAGCCCGGATGGAGCGCAGCACAATCCGGGAAGATCTATCCGTCAGCAAGAATCCCGGATTTCGCTGCGCTCCATCCGGGCTACGGACCTGAAGTTGGAGTCCTCGTCAAAACCGGTTATGCATGCGCCGCCTGCAACGAGGATCTGCTGCTTGACGTCCGACAATGCCCCTTCGCCCGCGCCGTTCGGTGCGTTTGCGCCCAATGCGGCGCAGGCTGCGATCATCCGCCTCGCTCAACGGTCGGGACTGAAGCGCGGCGCGTTCCGGCCGTGGATGTCGCGGCTGGTCAACCTGCTGCGCAGCGGCCCGGTCGACGTGCAATATCAGGGCGCCTCGTTCCGCTTCCATCACCAGGGCAGCGCGACCGAGCGCGGCGCGCTGTTCAATCCCGACTACAATCTGGACGAGCTCGACTTCCTGCGCCAGCACACCCCCGTGGGTGGCGTGTTCGTCGATGTCGGCGCCAATGTCGGCACCTTTGCGCTGGTGATGGCGCGGCAGGTCGGGCCATCCGGAAAAGTGGTCGCGATCGAGCCGCATCCGCTGACCTTCGGACGGCTCTCGTTCAACCACGCCGCATCGAAGACGCCGCAGGTGCGCCTGGTGCAGGCCGCCGCGGGCGACAGCGACGGCGAGCTGATGATCGAGAGCGGCGGCGGCAACCTCGGCGCCACCCACGTCGTCACCGGCACGGCCAGTGCCGAGGCCATCAAGGTGCCGTCGCTGCGCCTGGTGCGCATTCTGGAGGAGGCCGGCGTCGGCCAAGTCGATTCGCTGAAGATCGACGTCGAGGGCTTTGAGGACCGCGTGCTGATCGGCTTCTTCCGCGACGCGCCGCAAATGCTGTGGCCGCGCGCGGTGGTGATCGAGCATCTGTCACAAAACGAATGGCAGCAGGATTGTATTGCCGACATGGTCGGGCGCGGCTTTACGATCGCACGCAAGACACGAAGCAATACGTTTTTGTCTCGCTGACGGGTTACGAACAAGGGAGGTTGCGATGATCGATCATCTGGGATTCTCCGTCTCCGACTATGAGCGCGCCAAGGCGTTCTATGCGAAGGCACTGGCGCCGCTCGGCTACAGCCTGATCATGGAGGTCACGGCCGAGCAGACCGGACACGCTGCGGCTGCAGGCTTCGGTGCCGACGGCAAGCCCGATTTCTGGATCGGGGGCGAGGGCGCGATGAACAAGCCGGTGCATGTCGCCATCCACGCCAAGGATCGCACCACAGTCGATGCGTTCTACAAAGCGGCGATGGCGGCCGGCGGCCGCGACAACGGCCCGCCCGGCATCCGCCCGCATTATCACGCGAACTATTACGGCGCCTTCGTGCTCGACCCCGACGGCCACAACATCGAAGCGGTCTGCCACACGCCGGAATAATCCGGTCTTCGAAGCGATGTGACGCGGAACATCGGTGCTGCACCTTCGTTGTTGTTCTCTGGACAACGATCCCGATGATGCCGATGCCGATTGAACCGCCCGAGATTCCGCCGTCGACGCCCGGTACGCCGACTGAGCCGCCGCCCGGAATCCCGCCCGGCAATCCGCAGCCCGAAATCACGCCGCCGGTGCGCGAGCCCGGCTCGCCGCCGCGGCCCGACGAATTGCCGGGCCGCATGCCTGAGGAGATCCCATCGCGCGGACCGAACGGGCCGCTCACGCCCAATCCTGCGACGGATGCGATTCCGCCGCGCGATCACGCGTGAAGCAGCGAAGCAATGTCAGGCGATTGCCACCAGCGTCTGAATGCGCAATGAACGTTGCCATAGTGAGATGATTTGCGTGCAGAAATAAATCGGGTCGCAGTTGCATCGCCCGCCACAATGCGGCCTAACGCTTAGCCGTTCATCCCGACACTTCGACAAAGAACCTTCCGGGGAAGTTCACCACATGACCAACCTTCGTTTCGTGCTGCTTGCGACGACGGCTCTGACCGCGATGCAATTGGCCAACACCGCATCGCATGCGCAAGACGCTGCGCCGTTCGTCGTCGCTCAGGCCCAGCCGCAGGACGCGGGCCCTGACGGAAGACCGAAGCAGCCGCCGAAGGGACCGCCAGGCGCGGCGCCGCCTGCAGCACCCGCACGCCCCGCGGCTCCGCCGCCGGCGGCTGCACCGCCCCAGCCGCCTGCAGCTCCTCCGCCGGCCGCAGCACCGCCGCGCCCGGCAGCGCCGCCACCGCCTCCGCCTCCCCCTGCGGCCCGCCCGGCACCTCCGCCGCCGCCTCCCC
>NZ_JADYVU010000013.1:0-155449 GCF_020194115.1 Bradyrhizobium sp. NBAIM01
TTCGCACTCTGCTGCCACTGATAGGAGACGGTGCCCGGCACTCCGTCCGCATCGCTCACGGTCGCGGTCAAGGTCTGGTTCTGCGTCGGCGTCCCGCTGACGCTTACCACACCGGGGCGGTTATTGGACTTCACCGGCACGTCAGTTGTACTCCCCCAGCTAGTCAGCGTGAATACATGCTATCTAAAATAGCAACACCAGCTGTACGGGTTGTAGTTTCGGTCGCGGCAGTCACGTTGGTTTCGCATTTAACAATATAAATAACATTAAAAGTATTAAATCGGAAGCGGTTTTTGCCTTTGGAGTAGCGCCGTTCGTCAACTTTCTCTTGAGCTTGAAGAAGCAGGCGCGCGTCACGGATCTCGTGCACTCAGCGGGATGTGCCGTTTGCCCAGCTTCGAACGCACTCGCGATGTCCAACTCTTATGGTTCCATCCGCTTCGCGATTAGGTCGGCGAACTCACCCAGATTCCGCGCCGCCTCGACCTCGCCCACGCGAAATCGAACGCGAAACTTCTGCTCGACGGCGATCACGAGCGAGATCTGCATGAGCGAGTCCCACTCATCGACGTCCGCCGCCGAGAGCTCGGGGGTGGCCGCGATCTTCTCTAGGAAGATTCCGTCGAATACTTCCTGCAACTTCGCTAATATTTCAGCCTGCTTCATAAGCTCTCCGGGCAACATCTATCTTTGTCGAACGCACCTGATACTTCCTCACCTCCAGCTCGAACTCTTTTCGGGTTGCGGAATCTTCCGTACGCGCGAAACCAAACTCCTCGTAGACTTCGGCGACGATACCGTTCTTAGTTGTCGGAAGATAAATGCCGCGCACTGTTGTGCAGCCGGCCACCTCTGCGAGCCGGAAAATCTCATTCATGATCTCGTCCTCGACCTGGCGCTTCAGCACGCGGCAACTCATGAGCCAGGTATCGAGAACGAAGACGCCGCCATCGATCTTTGCAATGACTACGGAGATGAGCCCGGAATCACCGAATCTATCCTCGAGCCGCATCGTGAAGCACCGGTAGTCCGGCCTTCCTAAGAGCGCCTTAATCTCAGTCTCGGACCGACGGGCCGTCGTCAGGTTGAACTGGTTGCTGCGCGCGATCAGCTGGGCGATGCGAGGAACGTCGAGCGAGTCGAATTCTTTGATCGTGCCTCGCATCTCAAGTGAGGTGAGGTAAGCAGGCATGTCGGTGACGCTGGCTGCGAGCTCCGTACGTCGCCGTTCTTGCCTGTACTGCGCCGTCCGTTCGAGATCCTCCTCGGTGATGGTCCGTGGCTCGAAATGACGTCCGGCCTGGATACGAACGATGAATTCGGCGGGGTCCGGCCCGAGGAGTACACCTGTAACCAACGGCTGAAACTGGCGCACGATCTCGATTTCCGCCGGGTTGTCGTCGGCAAACACGAAGCTGTCCAGGCCAAGGCGGAGTTCCTCCGCGATCCTCTGCAGGTTGTCCGACTTCGGGTCCCAATTGGCTTTGAAGGCCGCGAAGTGCTCCAGCCGGACAACCATCTCAGGATGTTTCTCGAATACCTCGATTGCGCGTGCATGGTCGTTCTTGCTGCATACCGCAAGCAGGACGCCGCGTTGGGAAAGTCCAAGCAGGTACCTCTGGAAAGCCTTGAACGCTTCACCACGGGGGGACGAGTCGCCAAGTTCGATTCCCTCGATACCGTCCTCCGCGATCACGCCGCCCCATAGCGTTTGATCGAGGTCGATCGCCAGGACCTTCTTGGAGCTCTGCTTCCGGGAGGCGATCAGATGGCTTAGCTCTTGCGCGATGTCGACGAGAAAGTCAGGTGAGCCGAGCTGCTTCGATTCATACCACGCTCGCGCATCCGCCGCGGCTGAGATTCCTCGCCGCGCCGAGAGGAACTCGACGTCGCAGATTTGCACCTCAGCTGGGGCCCGAAGCCCGAGCTCGAGATTGACCGCCTTTCGGAAACTCCAGTCCGTGCCAAGCGTACGTGAACGAAACGAGCCGAGATCGAGGCCGCCGGGCAGCGCAAGATTGGCGAGGATCACCGCCGCGCCGGAGCGCACGGTGAAAGTCTGCGCGAGGTTGAGGAGGTGCTCAGCGGCGCGGACCGCGGCTTCGCGCTGATGTTCGACGTCATCGAGGAGCGAGCCTGAAAACCGGCAGTGGCTCGCGTTCGGCAGTATGAAGGCGAGATCCGGCTTGAAGGCGTACAGTGAGCTCGAGCCGTCAAGGATCTCCGAGACGAAATTATCGTACTCGCCGAGGAAACGTTCGCACTCGATCCCACGAATGGCCAGCAGATGTTCAACCAGTTCGTGCAACGGATAAAGGTTGTAGCCGCCTATGAGGGCGAGGCGGAGTCTTGGCTGGACGCTTCCGGGTGCATAAAGCTTCGCCTTTTTTCGAAGCGTCGACAGAAAGAACAGCTCGGAGAAGCTCGTCGCTTGCCGCGAGCGGGCGACCAGATGCCCCCAAAACGTGGCATCGCCTGACAACGCCAGGGACTTGAGTTCGGCATCATTGATGGGCCGATCCGGCAGGGGTGCTGCAGCGAGAATGGCGAGCCTCCGTCAGGACAGCGACATGATGTGATTGTCTCCCACATTAAATGATGATATGGCTCGGGTCAATTAAATGTATTTAAATAGCTAATTAAGGTACAATAAATATGATGGTGCATATCAGGCCGGAGCCGGCGAGCCCAAGCACGCTTTCCACGAAAGCCGAGAATCTCAAACGGCTTCGCGGAGGAAATAACCTGCTTCTCCGAGAGCTCCGGCTGGAGGACTCCGCGCAAGTCATCGCTTGGCGGAATGATCCCGTTCTCGGTAAGTTCCTGACCCGCGAGAAGCTGACTTTGGCTCAGCAGGAAGAGTTTTTCCGGAACTATCAAGCGAGGGTCGACGATTACTATTTCATTGCCGAATTCAAGCGCTCGAAGAAGCCGGCTGGCAGCATCGCGCTGGCGAACCTGGATTTCGCGGCGGGACAGGGCGAAGTTGCGCGGTTGATCGTCGATCCTGCTGCGCGCCTTTTCCTGGCAGAGATGTTCGACCTTTTACTCGAATTCGCATTCGAGCAGCTGGGGCTTTCGGCCGTCGTGGCCAACGTTCAAAGCCGGAACAAAGCCGCGAAGAACTTTCATATTCGCCTCGGCTTCCAAATTGAAAAGGTTGCGCCGAAAGCTTGGTGGAACGGCGACGACGTGATTACGTTTCGGATGTCGCGCGCAGACTATCCACGGCTAAAACAGGCCTGGTCGGCGCTGCTCCTCGATGCACGAGAGGGTTAAACTGTTTGAGCAACCAGCCAGATTCCGCTCGACGCCGCCCGTCTCCTTAGGCTGCCAGGGAAGGGAGGAGCAGCGCATGGATTTGCAGTTTCATCACGTGGGAATGGCGTGTCGAAAGATCGCGGCGGAGCTGTCCGAGCTCGCGGTCGTTGGCTACAGTCCTGAAGGCCCCATGTTCGAGGACCCCATCCAGCAGGTTCGGATTCAGTTTGTATCAGGCGGCGGTCCGCGCCTGGAGCTCATTGAGCCGATCGGCGCACAATCGCCTGTGGCAGGTATCTTGAAGCGCGGCAGCAAGTTCTATCATCTTGCTTACGAAGCAGCTCGCTTCGACGATGCGATCGCCAGCTTCGGGGCGCAGCAGTATCTTGCCGTATCGTCACCTGCGCCGGCGGTCGCGTTCGACATGCGCCGCATAGTGTTTCTTGCCTCCGCGACGCTCACGCTCGTTGAGCTCATCGAGGCGAGGGCCTAGCGCGAGTTGGCGATTGGTGCGGATGCCGGGTAACGATTTGCGCGAGCCCGTCAGACGAAACAGCTCCGCTGCGCCGAACCCATTCAGCAGCGCGCAGGCCGCCGGCCTGCAGTCTCACGACCGGCTCGGGGCCAAGCTCGGACAGCAGAATGCCCATGTGCCCCGATCCCGGAGGCGTTGTTGGCCAAACGCCCAACCCATTTTCTGACAATACGGTTCGATCGATGTCGCCCCAAAACTGCACGACAATGGCGCCAGGAGGCGCACACGCAACGAGGTGAGCTGTTTCCGGCGCGCCGATGCGAGGCTTAGCCGCCGGTCGCAGCGCAACGATGATTGCGTCCCATTGGTCATGATACAAGGTCTGGACGTCCTCGAAGACGTCCACGCTCGCTCCGGAGCTCACGAGACCGGAGCGAAGCGAGCCAATGAAGTCGTTGTCGCACAGCAGGGCAATGCGATTCTTGTAAGCGGATAAGCCGCTATCGTGCAGTTGCTTCACGCACAGTGGACCGAGAAACGAGAAGACATCGACTGACGGGTGACGTTCGTTCACGCCGACGATTGGAATTCCGCGCCGCAAGCATGCGTCCATGTCGAGGTCCTCGGAGCGAAATTCCCAGGCCTCGAACATCAAGGCGATGACGGCTTCCTTTGGTAGCTCATCAATAAGCGCAGCGGTCAGAGGCCGAAGATGGCCGCTGTTGGTCACGATATCCGTCTGATGGATGATATCGGGGGTGATCTGCTCCAGGATGTCTATGCGATTGGCCACGCCGACCGAATCTGCGAGCTTGAGGGTCTGGTCCATGGCTTCAACCGAGGTGCCGTGCCGCGTAGTTTTCGTAAAGGCATAGACGTGCCTGGCTCCGGCCATCGCTGCGAGAACGGCCGTCACGGCATACGCCCCGGTCGCAGCCTCGGTGAGAACCGTTAGTTCCGAAAGGTCTAAGAGAGTTTCGGTGAGGGCGCGGCTCATCAGCGCGCCCAGACGTGGCAATGAGAAGCCTGGTCGTAAGGTGGTGTCGAAGCGAGACCGCAATTGCCCGAACGCTACACCGGACTCGGTCCCGATCATGAAATCGCCTCTCGGTTTCGTCAGGTGGGAAAGCGGTCGCTTGGGCGCATGTGCGGCGACTGCTCTAGCCCCGTTTTGCGCCGAAGCGGCGCTGAAGAGCGATGTGCCGCTTCATTTAATGCAATTAAAATATAATAGTAACGCGCCCTGTGCATATAAGTCGTTTGGTATAATCTGCCTCTGGACCTCGCTTTGCGCAGGAGTTCACCGATGCGCCGCGACGGGAGTTCGGCATGCGATAGTACTCAAGGTGTTGTTTCCGCGCAGACAATTTAAATGCCGAGATTAACATATTTAACTTGCGGCGCATCCAAATCCGTTTATTTTCTATGACCATCGCAGGGAGAGCGCCGATGAACCCGACTGACTCCAATAGTGAAGACCGCCGTGAGTTCTTGAGAAGCTGCGGAAAATTTGCCGCCGTCACTCCTCCCGTGATGACACTGCTGCTTTCGACCTCTCTGACCTCATCCGCCATCGCTAGTTCTGGCGGAAACGTTGTGCAGGGCAATAATGGCAAGGGCAACGGTGGTGGGGACGGCAGTCCTAACGGGAAAGAAGATAGCACTCGCTAAAGTGGCGCCTGGCGGCCCAGCCCTGACACCGTCCCGGGGACCGGTCGGAGGTTCAGCCGGCCCGGCGGCGCCGTTGTGCGGACGGGCGGTCGATCAGGAGATCGTTTAGCTTCTTGCCGGCGCGAAGCTGCGCCTTCAGCCATCGAGGCTGCTTACCACGGCCGGACCAGGTTTCGGACGGGTTCTTAGGGTTCTGATACTTCGGCAGCACGGGAGGGTAGGGGCGGCGTGCACGTCCCTCGGTCTGCCCCCCGGTCTTACCTTCGATCTTGCGAAGCCGCTCTTCGAGCTTGGCTTTTTCCGCGGTCATCCTGCGACTAAGAACAGCAGTGACCTCATCGTAGAGTCGCCACAGCTCAGCTGTGGTCATAGATGCCCAATCATCGTTCTCCATGGAAGCCGTCCCCACTACCTCCGAACCGAAACAGGAGGGGGGCTTATCAGGTCAAACCGGGGTCCGGCAAGCACGATCACCCGTGCCGCTGCGCCAGTGTGCGTGGTGGTCGGAGTTACCGGCTGGGCCCGTGCCTCCGAACCAGCGGTCGCTTCGCCCTCCGCCCCCGGGCTCGTCGCCTCGGCGCAAGCAATCGCTGCTCGGCCTTCGACACGCGGCTACGCAAGTTCTGCAATTCAGTGAATTGAATGATGAGAGCCTGATGAGTTTGACGCAAAACTGCTGAAGAATACATGTGACCACCTACTCATTGCCAACGACGCCCTCCCTGACCGCTCATTGAAGTTGCTGAATTGACGAATATGCAGCTCCAATATGGGTGACCGGATTTCGTCGTTGCTACACTGGCTGCGCGACGCAGCCGTTTTCGTGCTTTACTAACCAGCTTCGCCTTGATGAATAGTATTACTTTTCCTCCCTTCAATAACGTGGCTTTTTGAACGATCTTGTGTTCGTCGAAACTTCGTCGAATGTTAGATTTGAATCGTGAATGACCCAATATATCGTTGGTAATAACGGTGCCAACGAAGTTAATTAGATGTTGACCATCATGACACAGCAGCCGATCCGTGCGCCTAGACATTCTATGGGAGAATTTCCTGATCGAATCTATCATGCGTTGTCGAAATTTGGCTTTCGTCTACAAGCTTGCGGCCTCGAATGTTGAGCACCGCATTCTTACGGTGCTGCGCATACTTGCCGGTCAAGTTACCGTGGCGCAGTCGTCGAACGTTCGGCTGTCTAGGATTTGAGACTGTGTGACATTGTCGCCGAGCGGACCCGTCATCCTCGCGTTTCGAAGAAATTGTTGGATTAAACGGCTGCACGGGGGGTTGTTAGCGATAGGCAGGGGAAGCATGCACCGCACCAGAATTGTCATCGCGGATCGACATCCGATCGTTTTGCAAGGGATCAGGAGCGTTCTTGCAGCGCAGCGTGATTTTACGATCGTTGCGTCCTGCAGCGATGGCGCAAGCTGCAATGAGGCAATCCGATTTCTTGTGCCGGATGTCGCGCTCGTCGATGCTGCACTGCCTGATGTCAGCCGGCAGCAGATCCTCGCTCCCGCAAACGCTTCAGGCCCAAGTCCCGCGGTAGTCTTTTTCGCCGGTGTCGCGGCGGATCGTGAGTTGCAAAGGCTGGCCTTGGAGGGCGCCTGCATCGTCCTCTCGAAGGATTCGGATGCCGAGATGCTGGTCTCAACCCTGCGGAAAGCCGCCCAGGGCCAAGCAGCGGCCTCGCCGAGCGCATGGCTAGCCAATGATGAGGCCCGCCCCGATGAGAAGCCCCTGGCACAACTGACGGACCGGGAGCGGCAAATCATGCGGCTTGTGTCGGAGGGTCTATCGAACAAGGAGATTGGACGTCGGTTGAACCTTGCCGACGGTACGATCAAGGTCCACCTTCATCATATCTTCCAAAAGCTGGACATCAGCAATCGCACGATTCTCGCGGCATTGGCGATTTCGCGAAACGAGCTGCATGCCGCGTCACGTAAGATGGATCCCCCTGATCTGTTGCATCAGGATCCGGCGAGCGTGAAATAATGGGAGTGTCTGGCTCTTCCGAACGTGCGCGGGGGTTATCGTGGCGCCAGAAGCCCAGCCATGTCGCTGCAGGCCCCTTCGGCCTCGGCTAACGTTCGAAAGGGCGAACCGCCAATCTTGATTGCGGCCTGGTTTTTGTGGAGCGGACGCCAACTCGCCAAATAGCCGGCGCGGCCATGAAAGCCGGGGCCTCTCGGGCTTCCGAAGCTGATCACGAACGAGAAGCCCTCGCTGGTTGCGCTCCAGATCTCCATGTCGCGGACAGACCGGTGGAATTGCAGTGGCATCGTCATCATCCGTTGCAATCGAGCCCTGCGCTCGACGTCCGTTAAAACGCAAATTAATCGTATTAAATGGCGAGCGCAACTCCGAAGCTGCGCCCGAAGGCCAGGAAGTACAGGAACGAGTACGGAAATTGCCCACGATCAATTGACGGCGCACGTCAAGAAACACCACTCACATAAAGAAAATTATCGGTTGAAAATACATTTAATGTATAATACCGTAATTAATATTTTAAATCGAGGAGAGCGTGTTGTGACCCGGGACGGCAACGAAGATGACGACCGGCGGGCGTTCTTGAAAACCTGCGGAAGATTTGCGGCCGTCACACCCCCAGTGATGACTCTGCTTCTATCCACTTCCCTGACCTCAGGAGCCATTGCAAGCTCGGGGGGCCTGCGTGGAGTGACGCAGAAGGATGGGAGGCAATCGTCGTTCTTCGATAACGACCGGTCGTCCGTATCGGGACCGGGGAGCTCCAGCGGCGGGTCAACAGGGGGCGGGGGAGCCCCTGGCGGGGGCTCTGCTAAATCATCTCGCGCCGGAGGAGGGGCAGCCGGTGGCGGATCCGGCGGTAGCGGCGGGTCTGGCGGTGGCGGAGGCAGTGCGAAAGGGCCTTTCGCAACCGGCGGCAGCTCTGGAATTCCAAACGCAAGTGGTGGGCTCGATTGCGCAGAAGAAGACGAGGAAAAGCGCAAGGCCGAGTGTCCGGGAGCTAACACCAGGATTTCGAGTGCAGCCGAATCCAGCCGATAGCAGTCTTCTCAGCCCATGCGTGAGCCTGCGGCGCCGTACGGTTTGGCAGGGCTGGACCTTTCTTAAACTCCGGCCGAGTCGTCCCTTGTTGCACCGCCGCAGCGCGATTTGCGGTGTAAACACTGCCAAATGTTCATGCGATTGTGGTGAATTACATACTTTTCCTGAGCTTATGCGACTTCTTCTCAAGACCTCGATCAGGAGCGTGTCATGAATATCCGCGTTCGAGCGGAGAGTCCTGCGGCGCTGCTTCGAGAACGTCTCGAGGCGCTGGTGGCAGAGCTTGCGGAACTTGAAAAGCTCAGAGAGCGGGTAGGTCGAGAGGAGAATCTTCAGCGCAAGCTGCGCAAGGCAGGCAGCGCCAACAACCCCGCTCGGACCGCGGGTGGGCCTTCCGGCTTCGCACAGGCAAAGCTCATGGCCATACCGCTCATTCGCAAGAAGTCGGGCTGTTGTGACGAGCGTCCCAAGGCGAGTGGATGACAGGAATTTTCGTCCATTGCTCGCTTCGGCCGGGAGCCGGCCGCAAAGTCGAAAAAATGCCGCGCAGGATCGGACGTTTGCAGCGACCGAGCCTCGCGCGGTTTGCCGAATGGCGCGGGCACATGCGGGGTGGTTCGCGAAAACGAACTGGTTCTAAGAGCCTGTCCCGGCTATTCGGCCGCCAGGCGAGCGGGAGGCGCTCCGCGCTGGAGGCCTATGAACGAGCCCGACCGTGCTCTGCGAGACGATCCGATCGATTCTGCGGCTCATGATCTTGTAGCATTCGCATGCCATGGCTTCGAGCCGCGGCCGATCGATTTCAAGCTGGCCACGTCGATTGGATCTTAGTGCTCTTGATGTTCGCATTGTGCTCACGACATGTGTGACGGTGGTGCGGCGGACGCCCAGCAATTCCGACAACGTTTCTTGGGTCAGCGGGAGGAGATCGCTGCCATTTGCCCGATCGTGAATGTGAAGCAGCCAGCGCGCCAAGCGGGCTTCGACAGAATGTAATGCGTTGCAGGCAGCCACGTGCTGGAGTTGCGTCAGCAACGATCTCGTGAACACTTGCACCATCGCTGCGACGGCGGGGCTGCAATGTTGCGCTGTCAGGAATTGCGCAGGCGAGATCTGCAGCGCGGTCCCGGCGATGCGAGCAACGGCCGTCACGGGCGAGTGGGATGCGCCAAGCGCTGACGTCAGACCCACAGCCCCTTCATGCCCCACTATCGTCGTGGCGACCGTCTGCCCGTTCGGCAGCTCCATGATAGTGGCTATCGCGCCGCTCAGGGGGAAGAGAAGATGTTCGATCCGATCGCCTGATCGGACGAGCACCGTATCGCGCTCGATGACGATCTTCCGCAGATGAGGTGCAAGCAAAGCAAAATCCGCCGGCGGCAACGCTGCTAACAACCGATTACCAACCCTGGTCGCGTGGTCCATCATGGGATCAACCCCCGACGGATGTTCGGCGCGAGAACTCATGCCGGCTCGTCGAGCTGCTGTCCGGCGTGCAGCTCAACAGCAGTCAACTGGCAACCACAGATATGGTTCCTGCGATGAAGGCTAGCATGCGCTGGTCTGCCAATCGCAGGAACGGCTTGCGCCCGCGACTCCAGCTTGCGCTTATACAGACCTGTCGCTGACCTGCAATTGATGTCGTCGACTCGCCGACGGCAGCCTGCGCTGCGGCTGAACAGCATCCCAGCCAACGATCAGTCTCCGAACAGCTGATCGGCCTTGAGTTGTGAAGCGCGCCAGGCGCGGATCGCGAGCGCGCTCTGAAAGTCTCGTCTCAGGGGCGGACAATTTCCAAGATGGCGTTCTGGCCGCCGGGACCAATAGCGTTGGAATGACGGCCGTGAGCCGTTCGTGTGCCCCACTCGAAGCCCACCCAACGGCCTGGCGTCGCCGTACTGTTCGGCAAAAGGCTAGGACTTACGGCAAATGGGCACATTTGCACGTCAAATTCGCGATTTTAGATATGGTTAAACCGGATTAAATCTCTTTCTTTATTCTATTCGTTGTATTTTAATGACTTCACTCGGTCTCGGCTATATGCCGAAGGACATAGACGGCCGGGTCGAGGCAGAGTCCATGTTAGACACGTCTGCGAAAGAGCGGATACTCAAGCCCGTCCGGCTTGTGATCGTAGATCGACAGCCGATCGTTCTACGGGGGCTAGAGTCGATACTCGGGGCACAGCCGGACTTCGACGTCATCGCGTCGTGCAGCGACGGGACAAGCTGCATCCAAGCGATGCGGAATTTGACACCCGACGTTGCACTTCTTGCTGACACCCTGCCAGATCTAACGGCATCCGAGATCCTCGTCATTGCGAAAGCTGATCGGCTGCCCACGCGCCTGGTGTTCTTTACAGATTCCGACACGGACCACGATCTAACCTTGGCCATCGCTGCTGGCGCGTGTGATGCAATCGCGAAGCATGTTGCACCGGACGCTGTGCTGCGATCGCTGCGACTGATGACGAAGCGTAGCTTTTTGGAGCAGTCCGATCTCTCGCCAACCGTCGAGAAAACCGACAGCTGCAAAATCGACAACCTACTGGAGCTATTGACGCCGCGCGAACGTCAAATTGTACGACTGGTGTCAGAAGGAATGTCGAACAAGGAGATCGCGCACCAGCTAAACGTTTCAGATGGAACCGTTAAAGTACACCTGCACAACATATTTCAGAAGCTTGAAATAACCAACAGGACGGTGCTCGCCACCCTCGCATTGCTACAACGCCCGTCCGGGTTCGGAATGCTCTCGCTGGCTCTCCTGGCGGTCGCCATTGCGGACGAACTCAAGGCGTCGGAGGCAAACGACATTCTTCCGCATGACGACAGCACCGGCCCCGCGGTGGAGTATGCCGAATATGAGCTCTGGAAGCGAGCTATCCTCCGTCACGCCATCGTCGCGGATTCCGACGAAAAGCCGTCGTTCACTCAGAGAGGCGTTTTTGTCGGGGCGAGCCAAATCTCGACCGCGGCCTCGGCAATGGAAGCGCCTCGCACCGCTGAGCAATCCGCAGGCTCGAAATCGTGGAAGGACTACGGTTCTGTTGGATCAAGCACGCCCGGTTTGGCCACACCTTCCCTGCGAGGAATGAACGACGCGAAGATTGGAGGTGACTCCACCGAGGAACATCTATTCTCGCGGCTGACATCCAATCCGACTTTGATTCACGGAGGGTATGGTACTTTCGCCACCCTCACCGGTGCGTTGATCTACACACTCAGCGATCCCCATTTGGCATTGCCGTCGCATGACCCGGCCAAAGCGCCGCTCGACAGCTTCGTGGACGTTACCGGATACAATGCGGCCACCAAACTGGCTGCGATCACCAATGCCGACGATCATCATGTAGATGATTCAGTCCCGGGTTTCCTTGCGCAGGCTTCTCGCCTGCCTTCCGCGTTTGTGGCCGCTGAAAATGAAAGCGCCGCCGGAGAAGGCACTCGGGGCCACTCGAGTGATGGTACCGTAGGGGAGACTCTCCAAAAACTTGCCGGCCTCGTGCACTTCAGTCACGATGCCGGTAGTAGCGGATATAGCCACGATCAGCTGATGGGCGGCAACGTCACTGAAAACGTTGTTCATCGCGACCCGACCGATTCCAGTTCTACCTCTTCCGACTCTGTCTTCAACTTCGCGTCTGGGCCGAGCAGGATCAATCTTGCGGCTTTCGGAGCCCTTGCCAGGCTTCATATGACAGCAGCAAGCAAGTCCATACCGCCACACACCGTCGCTTGGATCTTCAACTCCACAACCAATGAAACGATCGTCTATGTGAATGCGACCGATCATGTTCTGGAGATCGGAGACCGCGACCTGTTGGAAATCCATCTGCCGGGAATTGTATCCATCGCAGAATCGGATTTTGTCGGCCAGCCGACAGCCGCGGCGGCCGCTCTCACGTTGGAGCAGCTCGAAGAAGCGCTGACATCCGTGATTGCAATCGAAGCTATTCTGAGTACCGACAGTGCCCATGCAAGTATCGGGACGAGAGAGAGCACATTCGGGACCAATGGAGTTTGGGACAGTCTGGCTGATGCCGGCTTGAGGACTGAATTCGCGCCGGTCCGCACAACGGAAGAGAGCGTGGATGGGACCGAGGGGTCGGCTCGCATATCACCGATCGTGCTTGCTCATGCTGCAGCGGTAACGGAAGTTGAAAGTCTTACATTGAAGAGTCAGGGGAACGATGCAGGCACCGGCCCCAGCATCGCAGCGGCCGGTAGCGCGGGCGGCAGTAACTCACAGCATGTTCTGGAGCCATGGCCTGCAAAGGAAACAGGTGCGGAGCAGACGGACGGTGGCTTCATACCTGGGAGTGATGTCGGTGATGAGAACGAGCATCAATCCCCGGCTTCGGACCCTTCGGGAAGGTCAGGGAAGACGGCAGAAACAGGCAGCGCGGAACATGGCAAGCCGGTGCATTCAACCTCTAAAAACGCACCGGAAGCAGCCGATTTTGGTGAATCGAGCCTCGCGACAGCGCACAGGGACGACCGCGAAGGGGCGCAGCACGCTCCCGAGCAAATGTCTGCAATGGCCGGCGCCAGAGATACGGCCGACGTGAAGTCCATGCCGGGCAATCGCGCTGGCAAGGACAACGCGCATGATTCATTGGCTTCGGACGATTGGTCAGGGCCAGCAAAAGCGGCCGAACCAGGCGGCCGGGACCACAGCAACTCGCACGCGTCGGAGCGAGGGTCGGCAAAGGCAGCCACGGAGACGGCCGAAGCGAAGTCCATGCCGGACAATCGCGCCGGCAAGGACAACGCGCATGATCCACCGGCTTCGGACCGTTCGTCAGGGTCAGCGAAAACGGCCGAACCAGGCGGCCTGGACCACAGCAACTCGCACGCGTCGGAGCAAGGGTCGGCAAAGGCACCCACGGAGACGGCCGAAGCGAAGTCCATGCCGGACCATCGCGCCGGCAAGGACAACGCGCATGATTCACTCGCTTCGGACGATTCGTCCGGGCCAGCGAAAACGGTCGAACCAGGCGGCCTGGGCGCCAGCAACTCGCACGCGTCGGAGCGAGGGTCGGCAAAGGCGGCCACGGAGACGGCCGACGCGAAGTCCGTATCGGGCAATCGCGCCGGCAAGGACAACGCGCATGATTCACTGGCTTCGGACGATCCGTCGGGGTTAGTGAAAACGGCCGAACCAGGCGGTCTGGACGACAGCAACTCGCACGCGTCGAAGCGAGGGTCGGCAAAGGTGGCCACAGAGACGGCCGAAGTGAAGTCCATGCCGGGCAATCGCGCCGGCAAGGACAACGCGCATGATCCACTGGCTTCGGACGATTCGTCAGGGCCATCAAAAGCGGCCGAACCAGGCGGTCTGGACCACAGCAACTCGCGCGCGTCGGAGCGAGGGTCGGCAACGGCGGCCACCGAGACGGCCGAAGCAAAGGCGACACCGGGCAATGGCCTCGGCAATGACAACGAGCATCATTCCTGGACTCCAGCCTATACGCGCGAGTCAGCGAAGATGGCAGAGCCCAGCGGCGTGGAGCAGAGTAACAAATGGGAGCATTCGACCTCTGCTCACGGCCCGAAGGCTGACGAAAGTGTTGCAACGGCGGAGCCGGAGCCTGTAAAGGCGACAACCACGGAGTTGGCTGAAACTGTCTTCATGTCCGAGATGAGTGTCGGCGATGGCGACAATCATCGTGCATCGAACGCAAGCGCGTCGGCAGCAGTGGCCACGGCAAAATTGGCTGACCTGCAGCACAGTAATTCAGGATACAATTCACACTCGTCACACTCGACCTCCGCAAAGGCATCAGCAGCAGCTGAAATTGCCGAATCGAGCGCCACAAAAGGCGATAGTGCAGGGAACGGAAACTCGCAGCACGCTACGCAACCTGCCGCAATCGCATCGGAGGCCGCACAGCCGGCTAAAGCTGCGTTCGAGACCGGCGCCGCCGATCAAGAGCGGGTGTTCCGCTTCGACAGCGACGCAACTCCTTTCACTCCCATCGTCACGATTGAACCTAGAGAGGTCCACATTCCGCTCGATCCACGCGTCAAGCCCGGTCAGACGGCCACCCTCGATATCCTCGTCAAAATCCTGCCCAACGGACTGGATGATCCCGCGGCCAACCATGGCAATAACGGTCCCCATCACGCCCCTGTAGCTGCGCACCATGACCTACTGATTTGAAATGTTGCATTGTCTCGCGAGCAGGACGCAGGGCCGATGTTGAACAGCCTGCTCCGCATACTGGTCGGTTGATATGCAGCCTAGATCCTTGAGTGGCCGGCGTGGGACCAATCGTGCCGTGGGACAGCGCGATCTCTCGAAAAACGCCACCCGACAAGACGCGCCTTGGGTGGCCTTCCTGAAAGATATTCTTAGACTTGAAATGCCCCTGATGCATTGATAGTCCTCGATAACTCATTGAAATCGCAGAAAATGCGACCGCCCTCCGAGCGCACCACCTTCATTTTTATAGCTTTTCTGGGCGGGGTTCGCGCTGCACGCCGCGATTCGGAACCAAAGCCCTCGCCCCGCATTCGCAACTGGTCGCCGAATGCGCTTGAAGGTGGAGGACGATGAGGGACGCTATGTCCGATGTTGCCGAGATCCGCGGCGCCGTTCACCTGTGCATCGACATGCAGAACATTTTCGCCCCCGATGGCCTTTGGGCGACGCCCTGGATGGAGCGGGTGCTGCCGACGGTCGTCTCGGTCGTTGCGCGCCACGCGGAGAGAACGATCTTCACACGCTTCATCACCCCGCAGGATCCGGAGGATCGCCCGGGGCAATGGCAGAGTTATTTCCGCCGCTGGCGCCAGGCGACGCGCAGGCATCTGCCGTCATCGGCTCTGGAGCTCGTGCCGGCCTTGGCACGTTTCGTTCCGCCGGCGGCGATGATCGACAAGCCGGCCTATTCCGCGTTCAGCAATCCCGGTCTTGCGCGCCTGCTGGTCGAGAAGAACGTCGGCACCGTCGTGATATCGGGCGCGGAGACGGACGTCTGCGTGCTCTCGACGGTCCTGAGCGCCGTCGATCTTGGCTTCAGGATCGTCCTTGTCGAGGACGCGCTGTGCAGCTCGTCCGACGTCGGCCACGACGCGCTCATGACGATGTACCGCACCCGCTTCCACGGCCAGGTCGACCTGGTGACAGCGGAAGAGCTGGCCGAGGTCTGGCGGGAGTAGGGTCCGACGTCATTGAGCCGCGCAAGGTCCTCGCGCCCACGAGGCGGATCAAGCGACCGCGACGTCGGCCGCCGGTCTCGCATGCGGCGGCCGAGCATCGTCCGCGCCGGACCGCATGCTCAGGTAGGTTGGGTCGAAGCCGGCGAGCCGGACCAGGCCCGGCCAGTCCGTGATGGTCAAGGTCTTGCCCTGCCATTGCAGCAAATGGCAGCGGCGCAGCTCCTGGATGGTGCGGTTGGCATGGACCGGGGAGATGCTGCAGGCTGCGGCGAGGTCGGACTGGGTGAAGGGCGAGGACAACCTGAAATCCCGGGCAAGCCCGACGGTTTGCAGCCGCACCGTGATCTCGCAGAGCAGGTGCGCCACGCGTGTCAACGCGTCCCGGCTGCCGAGGTTCACCGTCCAGTTGCGCTGGATGGCGTGATCGGCAAGCAGCATCAACAGCAAGGCATGCGACATTGCCGGAGATCGCACCGCGAGCTCGCGAAAGAAGCGGTGCGGCACGAGCGCGACGATTGCGGAACCGAGCGCGGTCAGGTTGCCCTCGATGCGCGGGCGATACAGGCTTTGCAGGTTGGCGATGTCGCCGGGCACGCAGATCGCGGTGATCTGGCCATCTGCGCTTTCGTCATTCTGCCAGGACAGATATCCCTGGAGCACCAGGCAGCATTGCGTTGCCTCATCACCGTGCCGCAGGATGGTCTGATGCGCGCCGAAATGCGCGATGCTGCTCGGCATGTCCGCAAGCAGATCGAGATGTTCCGGGGTCAGTTCGACGAGGCTCGTCAGGCGGTCGGCCAGCCTCGAGAAAGCAAATCCTGCCTGCATTTGATCTCCGACGGCCCCCGTCGGCCCAAGTGTGGCCGATAATGACGGCGGAAAGCATTAACGTTTGATAGGTTCGTCTGGAGTATCGGCGAGGCAGCAGGCCGCTTGCCGATACAAGATCCTCACGTTCAATTGACGTTGTCGCCGAGCATGTTGCGGACGCCTGTGGTCACGGCGGCGACGCCGCGCGTGCCGTGCATCAGCGCGATCTCGCCCTGCTGCTCGTGGCGGATGGCATGCGCCATGATGCGCAGACGAGGGTCGCCGCGGCTGTGCCACATCTGGTCGGCCATCCTGACCGCACCGCGGTGATGCCGGCTCATCGCCTCGACGAACAGCGTGTCGAACTGGTCCGGCGGCGCGGTCTTGACCTGGCGCATCTCGGCCGGCGTCAGGAAGCCCGGCATCGCCGCCCGCTCCTCGGTGCTGCAATCGGGCATCTCCGTGTCGAACCAGCTCAGCCACCAATTCTCGAATATGCGGTTCTCTCCGGTCTGGCTCGCGACCATCAGCATTGCGAGCTTGCGCAGATGCGGATCCTGCGCGCGCTCGGCAGCCGTCCGCGCCAGCTCGATGCCCTGGGCATGATGCGTTGTCATGTGACGGATGTAGGCCTGGTCTTGATCCCTGTCGCGGCCCATCCACGGCGGCTCGTAACCATGACCGCCGAACAATGCGACCGCCCCAAGTAGCGCAATCACGGCCAGCGCGCCGGTGATCCACATATTCGTGAACCGCACGTCGCTGTCAGGCGCAGTCCCGCGCCTCCAGCGCAGGCGCGCGAACAGGGGATAGATCACGGCGGAGGAGCCATGCACCAGCAGGCCGATCCAATAGGGTTGTTGCAGCGTGAACAGCGGCTGCCAGAATGGAAACAGCGGCACCAGCACGAACCATTCCATGCCTGAAGAGAACGCGGCCCAGGGCAGCGCCAGCAGCAGGATCGTCATCGGCCGCAAGTCGGCCGTCCAGCGTCCGAGCACGCCGAAGAAAACCAATGCCCAGGAAAAATCGGCCCATTGGTGAAAGGCGATCCCGGCCAGGATCGCGCTCCAGGATGGCTCGGAGCTGATCGCCCAGTCGCGCGCAGGAATCGCGGCAACCGTCATCCAATCGACCGCCGCATCGCGGCCGATTCGGGCAGCGAAGAGCTGGCTGACGATTGTCGAAAACGTGCTGCTGATCAGGCCGAGTGCGGCCGCGGCAATCCAGCGCGAACGCCGCCGCTCGCCGGTGGTGCGCCGCGCCCCACTCGTGAGTGCTGGTCGCGGCTCCGCGTTCACGTCAGCTGCTTGAGCTTCTTCAGCGGATTGAGTTCGCTCGGCTTGTCCTGTTCGTCGCGCCCGCGCTCGGCTTGCGCCTTGCCGTCGTCGTGCAGATCCTGGTCGCCGATGATCTCGCCGACGGCCTGCTTGGTCTTGCCGGCGATCCGCTGCTGCAGACCTTTGGTCTTGCCCATGAGCTGCCTCCGATATGTCCTGCCGTGGCTCACGCCGCTACCCCGGCGCCTGAAGGGGGCGTGGGCGCCGGGGCTGCGGTCTTGCAAATTGCCTCCGGCGGCGGGGGGAGACGCCGGAAGCGTTGATCAGACTCTTCGCGACGCGGATGGTTCCTCCTGACGTCACCGAGGTTCGAGCGCGATGATCACGCCTTCGTTGCCCCGGAGCAGGATGGACGCATCCGGCACCGGCTCGGGCGGCCGATCCAGATGCGTCGACATCAAGAGACGGCCGCGACCTTGCCAATGGAATTTCCGCGGTTCGGCCGCGAGATTGAGCGCGACCAGAATTTCGTTACGGCCTGCCGTCCGTCTGAAGGCCAGGACATCGTTCTGCGAGCGCAGCGGCTCGTAGCCGCCCCGTTGCAGGCCGGCATGCTTGCGCCGCAGCGCCATCAGCGCGCGAAACAGAGCGAGGATCGAGCGCTCGTCGCGCTGCTGTGCGGCGACATTGGCCGCACCATCGGGCGGCTCGAGCGGCAGCCATGGGCGGCCCGTCGTGAAGCCGCCATCGGGGCTGTCATCCCACCGCATCGGTGCGCGTTCGGGATCGCGGCACAGGCCGTAGCCGGGCACGAGCTTCTCGAAGGGATCGCGGACGCGGCCCTGCGGAATCGGCACGCGCTTGCGGCCGATCTCGTCGCCCATGAAGAAGAACGGCGTTCCCCGCAGCGTCATCAGCAGCATCGCAAGCACGCGCATCTGCGCCTCGCCGATCTTGCTCGCGATCCGCTGCTTGTCGTGGCCGCCGATGACCCAGACCGGCCAGCCATCGTCAGGGATGGCGTTGAGATAGGCGTCGACCGTGGCCTGCAGCGAGAGGGCGTCCCATTTGGAATCGAGCAGGGCGAAATTGAGCGGCAGATGCAGGCGCGGCCGGTCGTTGCCATAGAAGTGGCCGATGCGGTCGATCTTGCCCTGGACCTCGCCGCACAACATCCGTCCGGGATAGGCGTCGATCACCTCGCGGATGAACTCGATGCAATCCATCGTCTCGGGCCGATCGTCGGTGAACACCGTCGTGTGCCGCTGGGGCGGCGGCTTGCCCTCGGCTTGCGGATTCGCCGGATTGTCGCGCAACAGCCGGTCCTTGATCAGGACCGCGCTGGCGTCGACGCGAAAGCCGTCGACGCCGCGGTCGAGCCAGAACCGCATGGCGTCGGCGATCGCGGCGCGCACTTGCGGGTTGCGCCAGTTGAGGTCGGGCTGCTCCACCAGGAAGGAATGATAGTAATATTGCCGGCGCGACTCGCACCATTCCCAGCCGCTGCCGCCGAACCGGCTCAGCCAGTTGTTGGGCGGCCCGCCGTTCTCGGCCGGATCTGCCCAGACGTACCAATCCGCTTTCGCGCTGTTGCGCGAGCTCGCGCTCTCGACGAACCAAGCGTGATCGTTCGCGGTGTGATTGGGGACGAGGTCGAGGATAAGCCGGATGCCCGCAGCGTGCAGCGCTTCGAGCAGGCGATCGAACTCCTCGAGGCTGCCGAAGGCGGGATCGATTGAACAATAGTCGGAGATATCATAGCCTAGGTCGCGGAAGGGGCTCTTGTAGATCGGCGTCAGCCACACCGCGCCGACGCCGAGCCACTTCAGATAGTCGATGCGCGACAACAGCCCGGCAAGGTCGCCCTTGCCGTCGCCGTTCGAGTCCTGAAAGGAGATCAGCGCGATCTCGTAGATGACGGCGGATTCCCACCAAGCGGCTTCATCACGGGACGCGTCGCTCATCGCCTTGCTTCACCTCGTTTGTATTGACATGGTTTGTTTTGGCATGCGCCGCGATCTGCCTTGCCGCAGTTCGGGCGCTCTCGATGCCCTTGGGAAAGCCGCTGCGGTTCGGATAGAGCTTGCGCCGTGCATCGCGCGGCGGGCGGCGCGGCTTGGTGTCCTGCGCGGCGCGGTAGTCGAGCACGGCGATGCCGCCGACCATCAGCAGCGCCAGCGCGATATTGCCCTTCTTGGGATTGTCCGACGTCAGTCCGGACAGCAGCGCGGCGGCATCGAGGCCGTCGCCGCCGACGCGGGCCCACAGGCCGGCGTTCTTGTCGACCGAGAGCGACATGATTCCGGCGAGGATCTCGCGCACGCCGAAGGCGCGGACCAGCGTCTCATGGCCTTCCATGCCCAGCGTGTGCGTAACGCGCCGCGGCGCGAACAATTCGACCACGCCGAGGCCGATGCTGAACCAGCCGAGTGCGCGCGCGAGCTGATCCGCCGGCTGCTTCAGGCTCGGTCCGCCCTCGACGATCTTGGGGTCGCCCTTGGTGCGCACGATGTTGGAGAAGTGAAACATGGCTGGCTCCTTCAGGGCTTCAGCACGACCTTGACGCAGGAATCGCGCTTGTCGCGAAACACCTGGTACATCTCCGGTCCCTGGGCGAGCGGGACGGTGTGGGTGATGACGAAGGACGGGTCGATCTCGCCCTCTTCGATGCGGCGGAGCAGATCGTCGGTCCAGCGGTTGACGTGGGTCTGGCCGGTCCGCATCGTCAGGCCCTTGTTCATGAAGGCGCCCATCGGAAGCATGTCGGACAGGCCGCTGTACACGCCCGCCACCGAGATGATGCCGCCGGGACGGCAGACATAGATCATCTCGCGCAGCACGTGGGGCCTGTCACTCTCGGCCATCACCATCTGTTTGGCGCGGTCGAGCAGGGTGTCAGGCAGCGATGGCATCACATGCGCCTCCATGCCGACGCAATCGATGCACTTTTCCGGGCCCTTGCCGTCGGTCAGCTCCTGGAGCCGCTCCACCACGCTCTCGGTCTCGAAGTTGATCGTGGTGGCGCCGCCGGCTTCCGCCATGCTGAGCCGCTCCGGCAGGCAGTCGATCGCGATCACCTGGTTGGCGCCGAGCAGGATGGCGCTGCGGATCGCCATCTGCCCGACCGGGCCACAGCCCCAGATCGCGACCGTGTCGGTCGGCTCGATGTCGCATTGCACGGCGGCCTGCCAGCCGGTCGGGAAGATGTCGCTAAGGAACAGCAATTGCTCGTCGGGAATGCCCGGTGGCACCTTGATGTGGGTGGCGTCGGCAAAGGGCACGCGAAGGTACTCAGCCTGGCCGCCGGGATAGCCGCCGGTCAGATGCGTGTAGCCGAACAGGCCTGCCGTCGTGTGCCCGAACACCTTGTCGGCCAGGTGACGCTTGCGGTTGGTGGTCTCGCACACCGAGAAATTGCCGCGCTTGCACTGGTCGCATTCGCCGCAAATGATCGTGAACGGCACGACGATGCGGTCGCCCTTCTTCAGCTTGCCGTCGACGCCCGAGCCGACCTCGACCACTTCACCCATGGTCTCGTGACCCATGATGTCGCCGGGCAGCATGCCCGGGATGAAATTGTGAAAGAGGTGCAGGTCGGAGCCGCAGATGGCGCAGCTCGTCACCTTGATGATGGCATCACGCGGATCCTGGATCTCCGGGTCGGTGACGGTGTCGCACCTGATGTCCTCCTTGCCGTGCCAGACCAGCGCCTTCATCGTCCGTCCTCCCGGTTGCACCACGTGCCATCTAAGTCCAGGCACGAACGATGGTTGCTATCGCCGCGCGCAAATTCTTCGCACTGCGCAAATAGGAACGAGAGAGCAGGGCAGCGATTGAGCGTGATCACCTCATTCCAAAGGCTCAATCACAAGGATTTTGCCGCATGTCCGCCAATCAGCTCGCCGTCGTCACAGGCGCCTCAACCGGTATCGGTCTGGAACTCGCAAGGTGCTGCGCGCAGGCCGGATTCAACCTCGTCGTCGCGGCCGACGAGTCCCAGATCGAGCAGGTGGCCGTCGATCTCCGGCGGCTCGGCGGCAGCGTGGAGCCGGTCGAGACCGATCTTGCGACCACCGAGGGCGTCGACAAGCTGTGCGCGGCGGTCGGCGACCGGCCGATTGACGCGTTGCTCGCCAACGCCGGCATCGGCCTCGGCAAGGCGTTCCTCGACCAGGACTTTGCCAGGGTGAAACACCTCATCGACACCAACATCACCGGCACGCTGTATCTGATCCACCGCGTCGGCAATGAGATGCTCCGCCGCAGAGCCGGGCGCATCCTGATCACAGGTTCTATCGCCGGTTTCATGCCGGGCAGTTTCCAAGCTGCCTACAACGCCAGCAAGGCGTTCCTGGATTCATTCTCGTTCGCGCTGCGTGAGGAGCTGCGCGACAGCGGTGTCACCGTGACCTGCCTGATGCCGGGTGCGACCGAGACCGAGTTCTTCCGCCGCGCCGACATGATGGACACCAAGGTCGGCACCGACAAGAAGGACGGGGCCTACGATGTTGCGAAGGCCGGCTTCGATGCGATGATGCGCGGGGACGCCGACATCGTCACCGGGCTTAAGAACAAGATCCAGACCACGGTCGCGAACGTCACGCCCAACGAGATGCTGGCCAAGCAGCACCGCAAGATGGCCGAGCCGGGCACGGCAAGGTCGTAGAGCGACGCGCGCGCCATGTTGCGAAGCGCGCGAACCCTCTTGCGAAGAGAAAGCAGACCCCCGATTCACATAGCCTAATGCGCCGCGGCCCTCAAACCGTCAAATTGTACGGGCTGAAACAAGAGGGGGGCCGCTGTGGCGATGGATCGCATCGAACAGGCCTTTATCGCGACTGCCGTTACGGGTTTTCTCGTGATGATGGTCGCAATCGTCTGGATGATGATGAGCTGAAGGTGGGGAGCTTGCCGTCTTGCGCATCGCGCTACCTTACGCCGCAGTTATCCTCTGCCTGGCGGTGACCGCGTGGCTTGCGTTCGCGCATCTATTTTGATCGTCGCCCGGCTGCGAGCTTTCAACCGCTTTGACTAGACCGGCTGCTCGGCGATGAGTCCGGTGAGCTTCCGTGCCATCGCCGCAAGATCGATCGGCTTTTCCAGGAGCGGCACGTCCTGAAATTCCGGACTGAGCGTGATCTTGTCGTACCCGGTGGTGAAAAGGAAGGGCACGTTGCGCGCTCTCAGCTCGCGGGCGATCGGAAAGATCATTTCGCTGCGGATGTTCACGTCGAGCACGGCAGCGTCCAGGACGCTGCCGTCGTGCAGGATCTTGAGCGCGTCTTCGAGATCGCCGACGGGACCGGCGATCTCGGCGCCCAGCGCGCGGAATGTCTTGCCGATGTCATCGGCGAGAAAATACTCGTCCTCGACCACGAAGATGCGGCGCCCCTTGAGCTCTGCGCGCTGATGCGACGATGTCGCCATGCTGTCTCGGCCTCCAAACGCACAGGAACATAAGCCGACGATCCGCCTTGGTGCAAAGTGCAAACGATGCAATTGGAGGCGGGTTCCATGGGCAACCGCGACATCATTGTCATCGGGGGCTCGGCCGGAGCGACCGCTCCATTGAAGCAGATTCTGGGCCGTCTGCCGGCGGATCTGCCGGCCGCCGTCTTCATCGTGCTGCACATTCCGGCGCAGGGCATCGGCATCCTCTCTACCGTGGCCGGCAGTGCCGGTCCGCTCCCGGTGCGGCAGGCCGAGAACGGCATGAAGATCGAGCCCGGCCAGATCTACCTGGGTGCGCCGGACCATCATCTTCTCGTCACGGAGGACCGCATCTTCCTCGGCCGCGGCCCGCGCGAGAACATGGTGCGGCCGGCGATCGATGCGTTGTTCCGCTCGGCCGCGCTCTATCACGGGCCGCGCGTCATCGGCGTGCTCCTGAGCGGCCTGTTGTCGGACGGCGCTTCCGGCCTCAACGCCATCAAACGCTGCGGCGGGATGGCCGTAGTGCAAGACCCCGCGGACGCGATCTCGGACGAGATGCCGCGGCGCGCCATGGAGGCGACCACGGTCGATCTCTGCGTTCCCGGCGCCACCATGGGCGACGTGCTCTCCGAGCTCGTCAGGGAGCAGGCCGGCGCCGCGCTGCCAATTCCGCCCGAGATCAGGCTCGAGGTCGAGATCGCGGCCGGTGAGCGGATCGGCAGTGACAATCTCGTCGCCATGGCTCACCCTGTCGCCCTGACCTGTCCATCCTGCGGCGGGGTGCTCTCGGAGGTCAAGAATGCCCGCCCGATGCGTTTCCGCTGCCAGGTCGGTCACGGCTTCACTGCCGATGCGCTCGCCAAGGAGCAGGAGGGGCGCGTCGATGAAGCCTTGCGGGTGGCGCTGCGGATCATCGAGGAGCGGGCGGAGCTGGTGCAACGCATGGCCGCCGATGGCCGGCGCTCCGGCCGGGCTGCCGTCGCCGAGATGTATGAGGCTCGGGCGCTCGAATACCGCGAATATGCCGACATGATCCGGCGCGTCGTGCTAAAGTCGCTCCAGCCTTCCGTAGGCAAACGGGAGGCGTGAAGGCGCGGCCATGGCCATCTCCCTTGCCGAACGCACCGCCCAGCTCGATGCCGAGCAACGCCTGCTGGTGAAGGCGGAACAGGATATAGAGAGCGGCTGGCAACGGGTTCGCAATCAGGAGGACCGGGTGCGCGAGCTCATGGCCGGCGGTCATGACACCTGCCAGGCGGAGCGGCTGGTCGACCTGCTCAAGCAGACGCTGGTCGAATGGGAACGCCACCGCACCTTGATCGAGCAGCGCGTGGCCTTTCTCCAGCGCGAGGTCAATCCGGAAGCGTAGGGCGCCCGACGTCGATCTCCCGAACTGCACCGCTCGACGCTGCACAGCAGCAGGCGGCTCTCTCGCGCTTGTCCCCTCAATCGGGCTAGCTGGGGCAAAGAGATGCCCGGGACATTTTTGCCTTTGATGTGTTGGGATAATATTGAATTCTGCTATGTGCAGGGCGGGGCGCCCATCGGGTTCCCGCCAGCCAGTGAGCCACCAGAGCCATGAGCGAAAACGGCGACCAGCCGGTCGATGCAAACCGCCAGAGCAAGACCCCGCTGATCATAGGGGTCGGCGCCTCGCCGGGCGCGCTGGATAGCATCGAGCGCTTCTTCGCCAAGATGTCGGTCGGGGCCGATCAGGCCATCGTGCTGGCGCTCCAGCACCACGAGGCGTTCGACGAGCCGCGGCTGCGCAACCTCGTGCAGAATTCCAACGGCAACAAGATCGCCGAGATCGCCGACGGCCACCCCATCGAAGGCGGCACGATCTATCTGTGTCCGCCCGCCATGATCACCACTATCCAGGGTGATCGCTTCGCAATCCGCAAGGCCGAGCAGGCGCCCGGCGAACGCGCCACGATCGACAGCTTCCTGGTCTCGCTGGCCGAGGAGCGCGCCGAGCAGTCGATCGGTGTCATCCTCGCGGGCACCGGGGGCGACGGCACGCTGGGCACCGCGACGCTGAAGGATCACGGCGGCCTCGCCATCGCAGAGAAGACCGGACATGCGGAGGAGGCCGGGCATCTCGACGGCAACACGCCCGCTGCGATTGCCGATTATGTGCTGCCGCCCGAGGATATCCCCGAGCACATCCAGGTCTATGCCCGTCACCTCAGGCGTCTGGAGGAGAAGCAGGGCTTCGACGAGGTTCTGGCGGCGGCCGCGACTTCGCTGGCGCGCATCGCCGACATCCTGCGAAACAAGACCCGCAACGATTTTCACGGCTACAAGCAGAACACCTTCCTGCGCCGGGTGCAGCGGCGCATGCAGGTGGTCCGGATCGACGACATTGCCGCTTATGTGGATTTCCTTCGCAACGACAAGGACGAGGCCCAAAATCTCTTCAACGATCTCTTGATCGGCGTCACCGAATTCTTCCGCGACAAGCGCGAATTCGAGGTGCTGGAGACGCAGATCATTCCCAAGATCTTCGAGGGCAAGGGGATTGGCCAGCAGGTCCGCGTCTGGGTGCTCGGCTGCGCTACCGGCGAGGAGGCCTATTCGGTCGGCATTCTCCTGCGCGAGCACATGGCGCGGATGGACTCCCTGCCGCAGGTCCAGATCTTCGCCACCGACATCGATGGACGGGCGCTCGCGACTGCCCGCGTCGGCCGCTATCGCACCAATATCGAGGCGGACATGACCAGCGAGCGGCTGGCGCGCTGGTTCGTGCGTGAAGGCGACACCTATTGCGTGGTGAAGGAGCTGCGCGAGATGTGCATCTTCTCGCAGCACAACGTCATCAAGGATGCGCCGTTCTCCAAGCTCGATCTCGTCTCCTGCCGCAATCTGCTGATCTATCTCAATGCCGAGCTGCAGAACCGCGTGATTCCGCTGTTCCATTTCGCGCTGCTGCCGGAGCGCTATCTGTTCCTCGGCAATTCCGAGAACGTGACCCGGCATCCGAAGCTGTTCGCCCCCGTCGACCGCCGCGCCCGGATATTCAAGAAGCTCGAGACCGGAACGCGGCTGCCGCCGGAATTTCCGATCACGACCGCGGCGGGCAGGACGCCGGTCGAGGTGCCGCCGGTTCGCTCGTTCGGGCCCGACGTCGGCCTGGAGCGGCGGGCGCAGCGCATCGCGGAGCGCTATGCCCCGGCCTATGTCATCACCGACGACAATTTCCAGGTCCTGCATTTCTCCGGGCGCACCGGCCGCTACATCGAGCCGAACGCAGGCGCCGCCACGCTCGATCTGCTGCAGCTCGTGCACCGCGATCTCCGGCTGGAATTGCGTACCGCACTCAGCCGCGCGGCCGAGACCAACGAATCCGTCCATGCCGAGCAGGTGCAACTCGGGGTGAACGGTCACCGCGTCCTGGTGGACATTACAGTCGAGCCGATCCAGGAGGGCGCCGGCGGCCACCGCAATTTCGTCGTCCTGTTCAAGGACGGCCCGGCGCGGACCATCGAGGCCGACCCCGCCAATCCCAGCGCCCTGGTGCGCACCGAGCATGTCGAGCGTCTCGAGAACGATCTGCGTGCGACCCGCGAGCGCCTTCAGGCGACCATCGAGGAGCTCGAGAGCACCAACGAGGAGCTGAAATCGTCGAACGAGGAATACCAATCGCTGAACGAGGAGTTGCAGTCGGCCAACGAGGAGCTGGAGACCTCGCGCGAGGAGCTGCAATCGGTCAACGAGGAGCTGACCACCGTCAACGGCGAGCTGGCGCACCGCGTTCAGGAGCTGACGCGCGCCACCAGCGACCTCAAGAATTTCCTCGAGAGCACGCAGATCGCCACGGTGTTCCTCGACAACGATTTGCGCGTGATGAACTTCACGCCCGCCATCACCCAGCTCCTGCATCTGGTCGAGACCGACACCGGCCGCCCGATCAGCCATATCAAGGCGCGCATCCCGATCGAGGAGCTTTACGACGACGTCCGCCGGGTGCTGCGCACGCTCGCCAGCGTCGAGCGCGAGCTGAGCGCGCCGGACAGCGGCACGCGTTATATCGTGCGCATCCTGCCATATCGCAGCATCGACAATTTCATCGCGGGTGTCGTCATGACCTTCATCGACGTCACCGCAATCACCCGCGCCGAGGAGCGGCAGCGCCTGCTGCTGGCCGAGCTCCAGCACCGGGTCCGCAACACGCTCGGCGTGGTGCGCTCGATTGCCCGCCGCTCGGCGGAAACGAGCTCGACCGTGGAGGAATACGCCTCCCATCTCGACGGGCGTCTCAACGCCTTCGCCCGCACCCAGGCGCTGGTGACGCGCGATCCCGAAGGCGGCGTCGATCTGGAATATCTCGTCGTCGAGGAGCTGGTCGCCTACAATGCCAGGGAAGGCGAGCAGATGCGGGTTTCGGGCCCCAAAATCCGTTTCCAGCCCAAGGCCGCCGAAACCTTCGCGCTCTCGATCCACGAACTCGCCACCAATGCGCTCAAGTACGGGGCACTCAGTCAGCCAAGCGGGCGCATCGAGGTCACCTGGCGCGTCGATGAGAGCACCGAGCCGGCGGAGCTGGTGTTCGAGTGGCGGGAGCGCGGCGGGCCTGCTGTCACGACAAGGCCGCGAAAAGGATTCGGAACCGAGCTTCTGGAGCGCACGCTGGCGTTCGAGTTGAAGGGGCAGACCACGATGGCATTCAATTCTGCCGGGCTGCAATGCACCATCACCATCCCCTTGACAAAGCGCGCCTTCCACACACCGGTGGTGGCTGCCTGATGCCGCTGTCGACAGCCGATCGCAGCGTTTTGGAGCCGGCCATTCGTCGGCTGAGCGCGCTACGGCCGTTGTCGGCCGAGGCTGGCGCATCGCTGGAATACGCCATGCTCGAGGGCCTCCAGCGCGCCGGATCCGGCGAGGATCTGATCAGCGAGGGTGATTCCGTCGACGCCGTCCGCGTCCTGTTGTCGGGCTGGCTCGGCCGTTACAAGACGCTCGATGACGGCCGGCGCCAGATCGTCAATTTCATCTTCCCGGGCGAAAGCTGCGATGCGCATGCTTACCTGCTGTCGGAGATGGATCATTCGATCGTGGCGCTGACGCCCGTGGTCTATGCCGAAATCAAGCGCGCCCGCTTCGAGAACCTCCTCGCCAACAACCCTACGCTCTCGGAAGCGTTCTGGTGCGAGACTCTGCTCAACAGCGCAATCCAGCGCGAATGGGCGATCAATCTCGGCCGCCGCGTCGCGCTGGAGCGCGTGGCGCACCTGTTCTGCGAAATCTTCGAGCGGCTTCGCCCGGTGGGACTGGTCGACGGCAATTCCTGCCTCATGCCCGTCACGCAGACGGATCTCGCCGATGCGACGGGGCTTTCCGTCGTTCACCTCAATCGGACGCTCCAGGAGCTGCGCGCGGCGAAGCTGATCGTGCTGCGCGAGCGGACCCTGACCATCCCGGACCTCGATGCGCTCAAGAACGCGGCGCTGTATTCGCCTAGCTATCTCGGGATCTACCGGGCGACTGAAGCGGTCCGTTGACGCCGTTCCGTTCCGGCCAGACGAGTCGTTTCGCTGAGATGGGCCGGAACAGGATGTCGTCCTGCTCGCAATCACGCCTGTTTGGGGCGCTGTCCGTCCTGCACATCATCATCGTCTTCACTTGGAAAGGGCTCGTGAGTTTTCCGGCCCAGAAACGTATCCGGTCGAGGAAGCGTCAATACCTCCAGCGATTCACGGATCGCCTTGCGAACCTGCTCCACGTGCTTCTCATCGGACTGTAATGGATAACGAGTCGGCTTCGCCATCAGGCGCTCCCCCGGGTCATGCAGGCGGGAGCACCATCGGTCTCTCAGCCACCGGCGCCTACGGGCAGAGCCACAGCCAGTGATGAGATCACCGTACACCCGCTGTGGCGTTTCAGCTAAGGAAATCGAGGACCTGTCGGCCGATTCCTGTTCCGGGCTACCGGTACGTGGTTGAGGGCGGTCTGGCGGGTTGTGGCGACTTGATCCAGGTTAAGCGGCGACGCTTTTTGAGCCGTTGGCCCCATTTGAGTAACCTATGCAAGTGCGCGCTCGCGAGCTCTGTTGCATTATGCCTGATGCCAGACACGCTGTTTGCCCGCGCTACGCGCGCTATCGAAGAGAGCCGAGCCCTCCGGGAGCAGCATAGACAAGTTGCGGGCCGCTACGGCGACACCGTGAACGATTTACGTTTGGCCATTATGGACAGCGCCATGCTTCGCTCCGAGATCAGGGCGCGCCGGGACAACGAGGAATCGTAACTCCGGTCTTTTTCCCCAAACAGGCAACCGTTCCCTTTCTGGAACGTTAGATCGTTGGCCAGGCTGTGCAGCCTGGCATCAATACCCGTCGGAACGCAACGGCGCGATCGACCTCATGCACCAGGAGGACGCCTGATGAGGACGCGACATCGATTCAAGCAAGTCGAAACTCTGGAAGCGCGGCTCGCCGCCGAGGCGGAGCGGCTACGCGAACAGGCCAGCTTGCTTCCGCCCGGCGCGGCGCGCGACGAAGTCCTGCGCAAGGCGCGTCAGGCGGAAACTGGGTCTCAGATGAGCGAGTGGCTGCGGTCGCCGGGCCTGCAGCCGCCAAGCTAGCCCGGCGCGATGCGCGTCGTCAGCGCCGCTTCGCAGCCTTGCTTCGCCGATTGTACGGGGAGCGGTTGACCGGCCGCAGCGAAATTCCTTCGCGTTGCGCCTTGCTGCGAATGGCCGTGACGGGGCGCTGCAGCTTGATGCTCATCACGCCGGTCGGCGTGTTGCCTTTCGCAAGCTGCTTCAGCTTGCTTACATCCGCCGCTGTCCACGGCTCGCGCGCGCGGCGCTTGTAGGCGGGATTTGCCTTGCGCGGTCCTTTGCGGCCGATCGGTGAGCCCGGTCGTTTCCATGCTGCTCTTGCCATGATGATCCTCCTTCAAGTCGTCCTTGAACATACGAATCAGCATTTCGGTTCCGGCGCGGTCCAAACCGATCGGTCCTGCGGTTGTGCTTTGCGCAAAATCGCGCAGCGTTAACTTATTGAAATGCCGGAACCGGCTGTTGCGACGGAAGCTACAATCGTTGCCGGGCCGAGCCGCCTCGACCGGCAAGCGACTTGAGTGACAAGAGAACCTGGGCCCCGGCGCCCGATCCCCCGCCGGGGCCGATTCCCTTCCAACCAAATTCTCCACGAAAGTACAAAAGTAAAAATGACCGCCAAACGTAACCGCAGGAAACAGACCCAAACGCTTCAGGAGCGACTGGCCGCTTTTGCCGAAAGCGCGCGCGAGCGCGCCCGCAACTTGCCGCCCGGCAGGGAACGCGAGATGCTGCTGCGTCGCGCCAAGCAGAACGAAGTGACCTCGAACCTCACGGATTGGCTCAGCGCACCCGTCGCTCCAAGGCGAGGACACCTATAGTGGCAAGTATCAAGCACTACCGCGCGTTCCAGATCGATCCGGACGGGCACGTGTTCGGATGCATCAACCTCGTCTGCGACGACGACGAGCAGGCCAAGCGCGAAGCCGCCTCGCTCGTCCTGGTGCATCGCATCGAGCTGTGGCGGCTCGATCAACGGATCGCCAAATTCGATGCGCCGCAGGAGCTTGTTCGCCAGTAGGGCTTGGGAACCGCGCGCTGGGCGCCGGGTTGGGTCGGAGGGATTCGACTTCGCCAGGAGCCAGCATGACGGACGCCGACATTCGCAAGGGGATGCCGCCCGTCAAGCTGTCGCGTGAGGAGTTCGAGCGGCGCTACAAGCGTCAGTTCGTCGATCCCGCCTTTGCTCCGCTTGGGCGCGAGCTCGATGCCATCATCGCTGCGGCCTGGGACGCCTACAGCCATTCGCGCAAGGCACCGTTGACGCGGAAGGCCGGCGCAGGCTTTTCCGACCCGAACTACGATCTTGCCGTCGACTGGCTCGATGCGCGCTCAAAAATCCTGGAGGCGCAGCGTCGCCACGACGATGCCGACGAGACGCCGCGCATCCTGATCATCAACGGCTCGGCCCGCAGCGAGCACACCTGTCCCGGCGAGATGTCCAAGACCTGGCGGATGGTCAAGCTGGCCGAGCCCGTCTTCATCGAGATGGGATTTGCCGTCGACATCCTCGATCTGTCGCGCCTCGCTTCGGAATTCGGCAAAACCATTCATCCCTGCAAGTCCTGCGTCGGCACCGCCATGCCGCTGTGCCACTGGCCGTGCAGCTGCTATCCGAACTACTCGCTGGGCCAGACCCACGACTGGATGAACGAGATCTATCCGCTCTGGGTTGCCGCCCACGGCATTCTGATCGTGGCGCCCGTGAACTGGTATCACGTGCCCGCCGGTCTCAAGGCGATGATGGACCGCATGGTCTGCGCCGACGGCGGCAATCCCGATCCGACCTCGACCCACGGCAAGAACGCCGCGGAAGCCAAGGCGATCGAGCTGAAGGGCTGGCCCTATCCGCGTCATCTCGCCGGCCGCCATTTCGGCCTCGTCGTTCACGGCGATGCGGTCGGCGCCGAGGGCGTGCGACGGGCCTTGTCCGACTGGCTGACCGACATGCAGCTGATCTCGGCAGGGCGCTACGCCGAGCTCGACGGTTATGTCGGCTACGACGAGCCATACGCCACATCCCATCGTGAGCTCGACGAGGACCGCGAATTCCAGCAGGAAGTGCAGAATGCGGCGCGCGCGCTCGGCAATGCCGTCCGGCTCGCGCGAAGCGGGCGCCTCGATGAGCCCGGCGCCGGTCTTGCGGACCCGAATCCCAAATGACTGGCGCGCCACCCCTTGAATGCCTGATCGTCGGAGGCGGGCCGGCGGGACTGATGGCCGCGATCTATCTGGCGCGCTTCCGCCGCCGCGTCTGCGTCGTGGACGCCGGCGCGAGCCGGGCGGCCCTGATCCCGCGCAGCCACAATGTCCCCGGCTTCGTCCACGGCCTGTCCGGCCCGGAGCTGATCGAGCGGATGTCGGCCCAGCTGAACGAGCTCGCCGTCACACGCGTGGAGGCCGAGGTCACGGCGTTGCAGCGTCACGGACACGGCTTTGAAGCGAGCTGGAATGGCCGCGCGCATGCGGCCGCCACGGTCATTCTCGCCTGCGGGATCGTCGATACTCATCCGCCATTCGCGGAGTGGCGCGCGGCGGTCGCGGACGGACTCCTGCGCTACTGCCCGATCTGCGACGCCTTCGAGGCCACCGGCCGCCGCATTGGCGTCGTCGGGCCGCTGGATCGTGCCGCCGCAAAGGCGCTCTTTCTGCGTGGCTATGCGCGCGACGTGACGCTGCTTGCGACCGGCGCGGACGACGCGAAGGCCGCAACGTCGGAGCTGTCCGAGGCGGGCGTCGGAATCGTGTTCGCGCCCGAGCTGCGCCTGGCACGGCGAGGCGGCGGCGTTGAAGCGGATTTCGCCGACGGACGTACCGCGCAATTCGACATCGTCTATCCTGCGATGGGCGCGGAGGTCCGCTCCCAGCTCGCGATGGCGCTGGGCGCCGACCACACTGCGGACGGTCATTTGAAGGTCGACGATCACCAGCGCACGTCGATCGCCGGGCTCTACGGAATCGGCGACGTCGTCACCGACCTGCACCAGATCTCGGTCGCGTTCGGCCACGCGGCCATCGCGGCCTGCACGATCCACAACAGCCTGCCGCCGCGATTTGCGTGATGGGACGGCGGTGAGCCTCACAATCGACTGGAACCGGGAACGAAGCGCGTTGCCCCGCTTTGGTCGAGCGGAGCGGGGCGCGCAACTGGAGACAACCGATGGCTCAATCCGAAGACATGACCCGCTGCATCGCGCTTTGCATGAGCTGCTACCAGACATGTCTCGGCACGGCGATGAACCATTGCCTCGAGACCGGCGGCAAGCATGTTGAGCCGAAACATTTCCGCCTGATGATGGCCTGCGCCGAGATCTGCCGGACCGCCGCGCACTTCATGCTGATCAACACGCCGCATCATAAGCACACCTGCGGTGAGTGCGCCGAAATCTGCACCGAATGTGCCGAGGATTGCGCCCGGATCGGCGGCATGGACGAATGCGTCGCGACGTGCCGCTCCTGCGCCCAATCCTGCCGCGCGATGGCGGCTTGAGGAGGTGCCTATGCTGGAAGAGAAACTCAAGGAAGCGATCGTCGGCGAATTGCAGCGTCAGGCCGCCGACCGGCCGCAATCGCTGAAGGTGCAGGGCGCGGGAGACGCAGCGGCCTCGGAGGAGCTGACGGTCAACGGCAAGATCGACCTCGGCGCGCTTGTCATGGTGATCGCAGGATCGGTCGCCGGCGGGCCTTGAGCTCGATCGTCGACCGGCCGCCTCAGCCATACTCCTCGCCGATGCCGTATTCCCGGTAGATCTGCAGCGGGTCGAGCTCGGGAAACAGACGGCATTTGGCCTGCGCAAGATGCAGGCTCACCGCAGCCGGCTCCTTGCCGTTCGCGAGCAGCTTGCGGATGTCCTCCATATGCGCGTTCGGCTGGTGCTTCGGTTCGAGCTGCTCCAGCGCGACCAGGGCGGTCGCGAGTGCCTCGGTCAGAACCCAGTCGTCGTGGCCCGTGATTCCCTTCTTCGACATCGGAAGAACCCCACATCTGGTGGCGGTCACAGTTTACCGCGCCTTCGGCCAAATCGCCATTGAGCCGTTGCGGGCCGTTCGCGCGCGCGAGGCCATGGGCCATGCTCCGGCTTGCCTTATGGCCGCCTCAGGCTAAAAGGCGGCTAGTTGCGGCGGCGGCAGTATCTTTGTTGAAACAAACTTGGCGTAGACGGGCCGTATCCAGGCTCGCCGTTCCGGTCTGGGTCCCGATCCCGCACTTCGCAGCACCATAGGGTTGCGACCCCCTGAAGGTTTCGAGCCAGCATGGTTTTTCTCAGTTTCGTCTACCGCTTCCTCACCAATTTCGCCTTCATGGCGGTGGTCTATTTCAGCTTGAACTTCATGGAAAAGTATCCGAACCGGGCGATCCTGGCGATCCTGGTGCTGGTCTATGCAGCCATGCGCGCGGCCTCGACGCTGCGGGCGTTCTACTTCTTCCAGAAGATCGAGAAGCTGGAGGCCGAGACCAAGCGCCTACAGGCTCCGATCAACGACGGTTCGGGCAGCACCACCGCGCGCAAGCAGGTGATCACCGACGTCGCGCGGCTGCGGCGCGACGGCGAGCTCAAGTCCTACATGGACCTGTTCTTCCTGGCGCTGATCGTGCTGCTCTGCGTCGCCGCCATCATGCGGCAATAGCAGCTAAAGCATGATCCGGAAAAGTGCGAAGCGGTTTTCCGAAAAGATCATGCATAAACAACAACCTAAAGCGCGATGATGATTCATCCTAATCTCATCGCGCTTTAGGCGCGCTTTTTCAGGCTGGCGACGCGAGTCGGACGGGGCGGCACGCCCTTGGAGGCCGCGCCATTGGCCGCGGCGCTCTTCGCTGCGTTACTCTTGGGTACGATGTCGACGGGCTGCGCGGCATGATCCGCTGCAGCCGGCGCCGCCTGTGCGGTACGCCGCCCATGCAGCTTGGCCGTCTTGCCCTTCGCGCCTCTGCCCTGTGCTGCCTTGTCCTTGGCCGGATGCGGCCTCTCGGCCGCCATGGCGAGCCGGGTCGCGGCGCGCCGCGATAAGGTCGTCGACATCAGCACCTCGACCGAGCCTTCCGGAATCGCGAACAGATCGCGACCCGGGACGGGCAGGGTGGATGCGAGGTCGATCTGGCCCTTGCTCCGGCGCGGCAGCAGCGATTGATGTTCGGCCTGCGCATTGAGGTCCGCGAGCGCGGGCGCCGGCAGCGTCCTGGTCTGCGTGAACACGAAATGCGGCACGCGCGGCCAGCGCGCGATCGGCGTCGTCTCGGTTGGCGGATGCAGCAGCCATTCGACCGGGGTGGTCGGCGTCGCCGGCCGCTCGGCCGTGGCGGGCACCACATGCACGATGCGATAGCCGCGCGCCTTGAGGTCGCGGATGATCTTGGGCAGTGCCGCCACCGTGCGGGCCTGAATGTCGTGCAGCAGCAGGATGCCCTTGCCCTTGGCCTCCAGCCGCTGGATCGCGAGCTGGTAGACGCGGTCGGACGAGACGTGCCGCCAATCGTCGGCCGGGAAGTCGGCGCTCCAGACCTGGAGGCCGCGCGAGATCAGATGGTTCTCGATGCCCTCGGCGCGCATCAGCCCGGGAATGCGGAAGAACGGGGCGAGCTGCGACGGATCGGTCATCGCGGCTGCGGTCCATTCGATGCCGCCATTGATCTCCGCCTCGGCCTTCTCGATCGGCATCCGGTCGAAGGTCAGCGGATGGTCCATGCTGTGCGTGCCGACGGTATGGCCCGCCGCGACCAGCTTGCGCACGCCTTCCGGATTGGCCTTGGCCTGGTTGCCGACGATGAAGAAGGTCGCCTTGATGCATTCGTCGGCGAGGATCTTGAGCACCTGGTTCGAATATTTCGGGATCGGACCATCGTCGAAGGTCAGGACGACCTCATGGTCCTTCAGCGGCAGCGTCTCGCGGTACTGCATGGTGCCGATCAGCGGATGTTCGCGCGGATCGACAACGAGGGTGCGGGAGGTGCCGAGGGCGTCGGGGTGGCCGGGACACTCGGCTGCGAGCGCGGCCGGCGAACCGGCGGTGAGCATTCCCAGACAGAGGACGATCCACGATCGCGTCCGCAAAACAACGCTACTTCCGATCATGAACCTCGTCTGCCCCCATGCAATTGGCGCTTAGATAGGTCGGAGACGGCTCAAAACGGTTCAGCCGCAGCCGCCCTCATCTTCACGGGGTAGCATGAACAGAGTGTTAATTGGTCCCAAATCACCCCATTTTGCCCGGGCGTGACATTCCGGCATCAGCGCGTATCGGCGCTCTTCTGTGATGTGCCCGCCGGGACGATGTGGACCACCCGATAGTCGTTCTCCCTCAGATACCGTAGAAACGCCGGCATCATTGCGGCCGTGCGCGCCTTGTTGTCGTGGAAGAGGATGATGCCCTTGCCGCTCGCGGCGAGGCGCTCGGTGACGAGCTTCAATTGCTGCTCCGGCGTCATCTCCTCCCAATCGCTGGCCCATAAATCGGCCCCGAACACAATGATGCCGCGCGACTGGAGCAGGTCGAGCTGTGCTTGGGTCGACTCGAAATAGGGGAAGCGGAAGAACGGCGTCGACGGTGTCGTCGTCGAGACTCCGTGTAGCGCCATTTCGTCTGCGGCAATGCCCCGATCGATGTCGGCCATGGCCTTCTCGAACGGAATACGCCCCATGAACGGATGCGAGTAGGAGTGATGCCCGACGGTGTGGCCCTCGCGGGCGATGCGCTTGACCATGTCCGGGTGCTCGGAGGCGTGCTGGCCGATCAGGAAAAAGGTCGCGCGCACGCATTCCTGTGCCAGCGCCGCCAGCACTTTCGACGTCGTCGGCGGGTTCGGCCCGTCGTCGAAGGTCAGCACGACCTCGCGATCGGCCAGCGGCAGCGTCTGCGGAAAGCTCTTCAGGCCCACGCGCGGATAGGTCTTGGGATCGACGCTGAAGACGCGCGAGGTGCCGAGCGCGTCCTTGCGCGGGCACTCGGCGGCCTCCGTCTCGGCGGCGCCGATGACGGTCGCGGCATTGCCGATGACGGTTGCGACAAGCGCGCCCGCCATGGTCGAGGTCCACCTTAGTCGCAGCATCTTTGCCATTGCGCTCGGCTTTGCCTTGTGGGTATTGCCTGAAGCCTCAGCTCACACCACCGGTTCCAACCTGTCAAACGGCGAGGCGCGCCATGGATGAACATCTGGACGTTGCCCCATCGGCTGCGGATTCGGTACTCGACCACGTGCCGATGCGCAATGAAGACGGCGATATCAGGCACGAATTCGTCGAGGAGGTCGCCCGTGCGATCGAGGCCGGGGACAGCGCGGCGCTGCGTGCCTGCGTCGCGGAGCTGCACGAGGCCGATCTCGGCGATCTGATCGGCGCCCTCGAGCCCGACGACCGCGTCCGCCTGGTCGAGCTCACCGGCCGCGATTTCGATTTCTCGGCGCTGAACGAGGTCGATGAGACCGTCCGCGAGGAGATCCTCGAGGAGCTGCCGCCGGAGACGGTCGCCGAGGGCGTCCGCGAGCTCGAATCCGACGATGCGGTCGAGCTCTTGGAAACCCTCGGTGCCGAGGAGCAGGAAGAGATTCTGGAGAAGCTGCCGCTCAAGGAGCGCGTCGCGCTCGAGCGCAGCCTGCTGTACCCGGAGAACTCCGCCGGCCGCCGCATGCAGACCGAGTTCATCGCCGTGCCCCAGGATTTCACGGTCGGCCAGGCGATCGACTACATGCGTGAGACGCCGGATCTGCCCGACCGCTTCTACGAGATCTACGTCGTCGACAAGGAACAGCACTGGCAGGGCGCGGTGCCGCTCGACGTGCTCCTGCGCACGCGCCGGCCGGTGGCGCTGACCGAGCTCACCGACGAGGACCGCCGCCGCGTCTCCGTCCTGGAGGACCAGGAAGAGGTGGCGCGCATGTTCGGCAAATACAATCTCGTCGCTGCGCCCGTGCTCGACACCCAGGATCGCCTCGTCGGCGTCATCACCGTCGACGACGTCGTCGACGTCATCGAGGAGGAGGCGGACGAGGACCTCAAGGCGCTCGGCGGTGTCACCAGCGACGAAGAGCTGTCGGACACGTTCCTCACCATCGCCCGCGGCCGCTTCAACTGGCTGCTGGTGAACCTCGCCACCGCGTTCCTGGCGTCCTCCGTGCTCGGCCTGTTCGAGGGCCAGCTGGAGAAGATGGTCGCGCTCGCGGTGCTGGCGCCGATCGTGGCGAGCCAGGGCGGCAATGCCGCGACCCAGACCATGACGGTGGCGGTGCGGGCGCTGGCGACGCGCGAGCTCGGTTCCTCCAACGCCTGGCGCGTGGTGATGCGCGAGGCCCTGGTGGGCCTCGTCAACGGCCTCGCCTTCGCCGTGATCACCGGCATCGCCGCGGTGGCCTGGTTCAAGATCCCGGGCCTCGGCATCGTTATCGGGCTCGCCATCGTCTGCAACCTCGTGGCCGGCGCGCTCGGCGGCATCCTGATCCCGATGGCGCTGGATCGCGTGCGGGCCGACCCGGCGGTGGCGTCGGGCACGTTCGTGACCACCGTGACCGACGTCGTCGGCTTCTTCTCCTTCCTCGGGATTGCGACGCTCTGGTTCGGGTTGAAGTAGGTCTCACCCCATCGTCATTCCGGGGCGCGCCACTTGGCGCGAACCCGGAATCCATTTGTCCGCGTCGACGCTGCACAATGGATTCCGGGCTCGCGCTTCGCGCGCCCCGGAATGACGACAACCGTCTTTAATCCGACTTTAAGCGACCTGCCGCATCATCGCCTTTGCTTGGGGGAATGGGCATGCGGTTGCGGCTGAAGGCGGACGGACGGATCGTCGAATTGCGGAATGGGCAGGAATTTCCGGTCCAGCCGCTTTCGGTTCAGCCGACGACCAATGCGGCGCCGTCTGACACCGGCCCGCTCGCGGTGCGCGATCTGCGCCGGCGCGCCTGCCTGACCCAGATGGAGTTCGCCGCCAGGCTCGGCGTACCCGTCGAGACCATCCGCAACTGGGAGCAGGGCAAACGCGCCCCGCGCGGCCCGGCCCGCGCACTGCTCACGGTGATCGCGCATGCCCCCGACACGGTGTTCCAGGCGCTCGCCAAGACCTGACGCCAAGGCCTGACGCCAAAGGCCTGACGCCAAGGCCCGACGCCGAGGCCTGACGCACAACCTCCCGTTAGGCCTGCATCGAATATCCCGCCTGGCTGCCGCGGCTTCCGTTGGCAGTATCATCGACCGGGTCCATAATGACTTCTGGGGCTGTCGCAACGGAAGAGGATTCCTCATGCTGTTCGTCGAGGCCAATGGCGCAAGGATTCCGGCGATCGGTCTCGGGACCTGGGAGCTGAGCGGAAGGCCGGCCGCGCGCGTGGTCGAGCAGGCGCTACGGCTCGGCTATCGCCATATCGACACCGCGCAGGTCTACGACAATGAGCGCGAGGTCGGCGACGGTTTGCGCGCCTCCGGCGTGCGCCGCGACGACGTATTCCTCACCACCAAGGTCTGGACCAACCATTTCGCACCCCATGATCTCGAACGCTCGGTGAAGGAGAGCCTCGCTCGCCTGCGGCTTCCCTCGGTCGATCTGTTGTTGCTGCACTGGCCCAATCCTCATGTGCCGCTCGCGGAGACGCTGGGCGCGCTGTCGCATGCGAAGACGATGGGCCTGACCCGCCACATCGGCGTCTCCAATTTCACCGTGGCACTGATCGAGCAGGCGGTCGCGCTGTCGGCGGAGCCGCTGGTCTGCAACCAGGTCGAGTATCACCCCTATCTCGATCAGGCGAAGGTACGGGCGGCCTGCGACCAGCATGGCCTTGCCCTCGTCGCCTACAGCCCGATCGCCAAGGGCCGCATCAAGTCCGACCAGACGCTGGCCGAGATCGGTCGCGTCCACCGCAAGACGGCGGCGCAGGTCTGCCTGCGCTGGCTGGTGCAGCAGAATGTCGCTGCGATCCCGCGCACCTCGCGCATCGAGCGCCTGTCGGAGAACATCGAGATCTTCGATTTCGAGCTGTCGGAAGACGAGATGGACCGGATCGCCGCGCTCGCCAATCCGAAGGGACGCCTGACCGACTTTGGCTTCGCCCCGAAATGGGATTGAGAGGGACCCGGGGTATGCTAGGACCGCGGGGGCAACCCAAGATCGGTCGATGGAACTGGGGAAGATCATACGGACGGACATTGCCGCCTCGGCAATCGCCCATCTGACGTTGGTGGCGCTGATCATCGTGATTAGCGAGGTCCGTCCGTTTCATAGTCAGGCGCCCGAAACCGTCGCGGTCGACATCGTCACGCCGGAGCAGGTGAAGCAGGAGGAAACCAAGGCCGAGGAGAAGAAGGAAGAGGCGAAGCCGCCAGAGCCGCTCCCCGATCTGAAGCTGCCGAAGCCGGATATCACCGACAAGGCGGAGGCATCGAAGCCTGCGGCCAGGCCGCAGGCGGCAGAACCATCGCCGTCACAGCAGGCCTCGCCCGAGCCGCAGCAGAAGCAGCCGCAGGCCTCGAAGCAGCGTGAGGCCAACGCGCCGCCGCAGGCCGCGCCGCCGCCGGCCTATCAGACGCCGCAACCGGACGTCACCATCAAGTACGGGGTCATGCTGGGCTTGCCGCCCGAATTGCCGGTCGAGCCGAAAGGCGCCAAGGATGACGGCGGCGATGCCAACGATTCGATCGCTGCGAAGCTTCCGCCCGAGGTCGTCGCGGAGCTTCGCCGTCACTTGCGCGGCTGCGCCAAGCTGCCGGCCGGCGTCGCACCGACCGACAACGTCCATGTCAAGCTGCGCACCGTGTTCGCCACCGACGGCACGCTGGCGCGCGAGCCCATCCTGATCGAGGCGCCGCCGTCCGCCAAGGGCGTGGCCATCGTCAAGTCCGCAACGAGCGCGCTGCAGAACTGCCAACCCTACAAGATGTTGCCGGCCAATCTGTACGGGGAATGGAAGGTGCTGGATCTGCCGTTCAGCCCGAAGGATTTCGGCGGATAGCGCATCGTCGTGTAGTCGTGTAGCCCGGATGGAGCAAAGCGTAATCCGGGGCTGCTCGCCCGGCAGCTCGAATTGTCCCGGATTACGCTCGCGCTCCATCCGGGCTACGAGAGCAGGGTGTTTCGCTTCTCTGTCAACCTGCCCGCTCTAAAATATTCCGCTTTACCGAAATTCGGAAATGACGTATTTTTCGCTCATCCCGGCTCATTGAGGGGCGACCATGCGGTCGTCATTGTCGCGAGCCGGGCTTGCGGTGGACGCGGCAGCGTCGTGTACGAGAGCTGAGGGCAGGGCGGATTGCTCTCCGTGAGCCCGAGGCTTCGTACGGACGAGCGGCGCTGTCAGGTTCGTCGCGCCGGCATTTCGATGGCAACGTGCACAACGCCGTCGAACCCTGCGGCGCCAACGGACCGCGTACGGCAAAACCGTGTGGTCCTGGCCGTCGTTGCTACGGTCAAGCTCTGGCGAATGCGGCATTGGCGTCAACCGGCGCGGTGCCGGTGACTTTCGCGGGAGCGAGGGAGGCCAGAGGGAACTCGGCTCCCAGGAGAGCGCGGCATAAGCCGTCCGACCATCGCGCAGGGAAGGCCGTGTGTTGGGCTTCACCTGTATGCTGCTGTGCGGTTCTTCCTGCGTGTGCTCCAGCGCAGCGGACCGCGGGTGCCGCCGGCACCCGGCCTTCCCTGCGCCCTCTTGCATCTGAGGGCGGCGAGACGAAGCAAAGCTCGGGCGAAGCAGCCGCGAGATCGCGAAGGCATGTCTGTGATCCGATCTCGTGCCCCGGACGCAGCGCAGCGTCCCCCCGGCGATGCGAAGCATCGTCCGGTTCGACGATGCGCTGCAGAGCAGGGGCCCATGCCTCCGAGCAATCCGTGTGGCGCTGGGTCCCGGCTCTGCGCCGCAACGCTTCACGCGTTGCAGCTTGTCCGGGACACGTGGCTCAATGCCCTCGCTTCATCCCCTCACCACCATCCACCGCCCCGGTGCCATCGCGGCCCAGGCGCTGGACGCGAACTGCCGCCGCCAGGTCACGACCACGACCGCTGCCGTGGTCACGAACAGCACCCAGGGGCTGACGAACCAGCCGAGATAGCCGAGCGCGAAGAAGAAGGCACGCTGGCCGCGGTTGAAGTGGCGGCCGGCGGATTCGAACAGGCGCGAGGTGCGGATGACGTGGGCTTCGGCCTCGGGGGTGTCGCGCTGTGAGGCCGGCGGCATACCGCCAAACAGGATTGCGACATAGTTGAACAGGCGATAGGCCCAGGCGAATTTGAAGAAGGCGTAGACGCAAATCAGCACGAGGCCGACGCATTTCAGCTCCCACAAAGCGGGCGAGCAACGATTGATTGGCGGCAGGCGATGGCGCTAAAAAGCGGCTGCAACTGCAGGACTAAACGAAGGACCAGTGACATGGCTGCGCTGAAACTCGCGATCGGCAACAAGAACTACTCGTCATGGTCGATGCGGCCCTGGCTCGCGCTCCGCGCCAACGACATCCCGTTCGTGGAGACGCTGATCCCGCTCTACACCGACGATCCCGCCGACAAGGCGCAGATCCTGTCCTTCAGCCGCGCCGGCAAGGTGCCCGTGCTGGTCGACGGCGACGTCACCGTGTGGGATTCGCTTGCCATCATCGAGTACGTCGCCGAGCGCTATCCGGAAGCGAAGCTCTGGCCTGACGACGTCGCCGCGCGCGCGCATGCCAGGTCGGTATGCGCCGAAATGCATTCCGGCTTTGTGGCGCTGCGCAACGAATGCGGCATGAACCTGCATCGGCCGATCCGCGCCGTGGCGCTGTCGGCGGATGCCAAGGCGAACATCGCGCGCATCGAGGAGATCTGGCGCGAGTGCCGCACCCGCTATGGCGCACAGGGACCGTTCCTGTTCGGCCGCTTCGGTGCGGCGGACGCCATGTATGCCCCCGTCGTGCACCGCTTCCGCACCTATGCGATCGAGGTGGCGCCGGACACCAGGGCCTACATGGAGACCATGATGGCGCTGCCGGCGTTCCAGGAATGGACCCGGGATGGACTGGCCGAAACGCTCGTCATCGCCAAGTTCGAGGACGCCTGAGCGGCAGTCCGACCGGCGCCGGCCGGAGGCGGGGACGCCAGCCGATCGGGAGGAGGGTGCGACAGGCCTGCGACATGTCGGCGGAATAAGCAGCTCCGCCGGTATCATCGCCCCACCGGCTGTCCCGTTATCATCCTGAAATAACTGCAAAAATTGTGCGCGGGCCATGCCGGCATGGCGCTGGCCAAAAGCATCGGACGCGTGCTATACAGCCGCCCGGGTTTCCGGCCGGCCCTCGCAGTGGGACACTGGGCGAGGCGGGCGCTGTTTGAGTAATGGAGAGGGTGTTGAAGCACAAATTCCCCGTGGGAACGCGCGTCCTATTCACGGCCAGCAATGTCGCGCGTCCGGCTGCGAGCGGCGCGTATGAGGTCATCCGTCTGCTCCCGACCGAAGGCGACGACTGCCAGTATCGGATCAAAAGCTCGACCGAAGCCTTCGAGCGCGTCGCCAAGGAAAGCCAGCTCGCGCTCTCCTGAAGGCCGACGCCGTCAGTGCATAGGCGCCTCCCGGGAATTGTACTCTGCCGCCGTCAAAAGGCCCGCTTCACCTTCACAAGGGTGGGCGGGGGCAGTTGCCGACTCGCGGTGCTCGCTTGACCATCCGCTCTTTGCTCGCGTGAGGGGACGTCGCGCATGAACTGGGCATGGGCCACTTCGCTCGACCAAATCTGGCTCTCGCCGGCCTTCCCGATTTGGATGACGCTGGCGGCTGCCGGATTCTTCGGATTGATTCTGCTGATCACGCTGTTGCGCGCCGACAGATCGGTCGCGAACGGCGCGCTGACCGTCATTACCCTGCTATCCATCGCGATCGCCGGCGCAGCCACGGTGCGTCTCTATGGACCGGACGCGCCGTCCGCTCCGGCCGAGGCGCGCGCGCAGGCTGTGGTGAGCGCGAGTCTGCCTGCGCTGTCCTGTCTCGACGATCTCGCCGGCGATGCCGTTGGCGCCGGCTGCGAGAAGGCGCTGTTCGGCGCGCCTGACGCTGCGGCCGCGGCGGTCTCCTACACCGCCGCCAGGATCGACCGCCTGACCGCGCTCGGCGATGTCGCCACGGCGGAGAAGAGCCTGACCCTCGACATGAAGGTGCTGCGCAAGTCGCTCGAGCGAGATCGTTACGGTCTCGTTGCACATGTGCTGGTGGCGCGTGACGGCTGCACGCAGTTCGATTGCGCCGCGTTCCGCTCGCTGACCGACCAGCAGCAGGTTGCCGCCAACATGGACTCCCATCTCTACGAGACCCTGGTCGCGCGCTATGCGCCGACCTGGAACGCGCCCGCAGCAGCCGCAGCGGCGATGCCCGCCAACGCCGCGCTCGCCGGGCTGCCGCCGTCAATGCCGACGGGCAGGCCGACCAATGCCGAGTTCCCGAGCGCGTCCTCGACGCCGCCGGTGAGCATCATGAATCCGGAGCCCACGGCGGCGACGCGCCAGGCCGCGCCGGCCGCAAATGCGGCGGCAGCACCGCGTGCGCCGGCCGCGGCCTCCGCACAGGCCGCAGCGCCTCCGGCATCGAGCCCGCCGGCTGCGAAGAAGCCGCCGCCCCAAAAGGCTGCGCGTGCGCCTGCGGCGCCGGTTCCGCTCGCGCCGCCGCCGGCCTCGACCGCCGCGCCCGCGCCTGCGGATAACGAGTAGATCGGCATTCCAAATGCTGGGTTGCCCGGCTAATGCTTGGGCATGCCACTCCATCTGATCAAGCTCGCCGTCGGCTGCGACTCCGTCAAGGAATTGAAGGAGTGGGTGGCCGAACGGATGCAGACCGCCAAGAAGAAGGGTCTGCCGCAACATCACATCCACATCACCCGCATGGTGCCCAAGCGCGACGCCGAGATCCTCGCCGGCGGCTCGCTCTACTGGGTGATCAAGGGCGAGATCGCCGCGCGCGAAAAGATCATCGGCATCGAGCCGTTCCGCGACAAGGACGGCATCGGGCGCTGCCGGATCGTGATGCAGCCGAAAGTGATCTCGGTCTCGCCGCGGCCGATGCGCCCGTTCCAGGGCTGGCGCTATCTGACCGACGATTCCGTGCCGGCCGATCTCGGCAAGTCAGCGGCCGGCTCGATTGCGGCGATGCCGGAGCCGATGCGGCGCGAGCTGCGTGACCTCGGACTGCTCTAAACAGCCATATTGTCGATCAGCCGAGTGGTGCCGAGCTTGGCTGCGACCAGGATCCGCAAGGGGCCGTCCTTGCGCGAGGTGACCGGTGCCAGCGTCTCGGCATGGCGGACCTCGTAATAGTCGAGCACCAAGCCGGCCGCCTTGACCATGTCCGCACCGCCGGCCATCGCCGGTGCGATCGAATCGCCGGCACGGATGCGCCCGGCGCTCTCTCTCATGGCGCGGTAGAGGACAATGGCGGTCTGGCGCTCCTCGGGCGAGAGGTAGACGTTGCGCGAGGACATCGCGAGTCCGTCGCGCTCGCGCACGGTGCGGGAGCCGATCACCTTGACACCGAGGTCGAGGTCGCGCGCCATCTGCGTTACCACGCGCAATTGCTGGAAATCCTTTTCGCCGAAGATCGCGACATCCGGCCGGACTTGCGTGAACAGCTTGCCGACGACTGTGGCGACACCGCCGAAGAAGTGCGGGCGGAAGAGGTCCTCGAGGCCGGCGAGCGCCGGCCCCTCCGGCGCGATGCGGGTGGCAAACCCCTCCGGATACATGGCCGCGACGCCCGGGTGCCAGACGATATCGACGTCCTCGGCCGCGAGCTTGGCGATGTCGGCCTTCCAGGTGCGCGGATAGGCGCCGAAATCCTCGGTCGGAGCGAACTGGGTCGGGTTGACGAAGATCGACACCACGACGCGGCTGGCGCGCCGCTTGGCGAGGCGAACCAGCGACACATGCCCGTCATGGAGTGCCCCCATGGTCGGGACCAGTGCGATCGTGGCCTTTCGCTTGCGGAGATTGTCGACGGCGCGTCGCAGGGCGGGGACCGTGCGGGCGATCAATGGGCTTGCTGACATTGGGACTCGACGATTGGGAAGCGGCGCAGGTGCGGGGCGTCGCGCCCGGCGGCTAACCTTAACAAGCGGAGATCGTGGACGCCATGCATCCGGATGCGGCACAGCATCCCGCGCAAGGCGGCGTAGAACGTCGCGACATTGTGGGCTGGATCACAGACGAAAGACGGCGCCGCGACACATCGTGAGAACGGCGCGTTGCAATTTGCATTTCCTGTTACGCATTTCACTTGACCGCTGACGCGGTCAACTCGAAGATATTCGCAAGGGGTGTTGAGGATCGCCATGCTTGTGCAGGCTAGCCAAGGCCAATCCGGCTCGGCGCACGTGGTCGTGCTCGGCAACGAGAAGGGCGGCTCCGGCAAATCGACCACGGCCTTGCACATCGCCGTTGCACTTCTGAAGGCCGGCCAGCGCGTCGCCACCATCGACCTCGATTGTCGCCAGCAGAGCTTCACGCGCTACATCGGCAACCGGTCCGCCTGGGCGCAACGTACCAAGCTCGACCTCGAGCTGCCGGTGCATCGCTGCATCAAGCTCGGCGAGACCATGCAGATTGCCGAGAACGAGAATTCCGAGTTCCAGCAGTTCATGGAAGCCGTCTCCGCGGTCGAGAGCAGCTTCGACTTCATCGTCATCGATACGCCCGGCACCGACAGCTATCTGATGCGGCTCGCGCATTCGATGGCCGACACCCTGGTCACGCCGATCAACGACAGCTTCCTCGATTTCGACGTGCTCGGCACCGTCGATCCCGCGACTTACGCAGTGACGGGCGAGAGCCACTACGCCGAGATGGTGCGTGACGTCAGGCGCAAGCGACGCCAGCTCGACGGCGCAACCACAGACTGGATCGTCGTGCGCAACCGCCTTTCCATGCTCGGCTCGCGCAACAAGCAGCTCGTCGCCGAGGGCCTGAAGGATCTGTCGCTGCGGCTCGGCTTCCGCTACGTCGACGGGTTCGCCGAGCGCGTCGTGTACCGCGAATTCTTCCCACGCGGCCTGACCGCCCTGGACGATATCGACGAGGCCACGCTCGGCATGCGGCCCAATCTCGGCCATCTCACTGCGCGGGAGGAGGTGACGAGCCTGCTCCGCCAGCTCAAGCTCCCGCTCGACGAGCGCGGCCGCCGCCGCGCGGCCAACCGGGCCGAGTGGTTCAGCCAGGTCGACAAGCCGCTCGAGGTCCACGATATCCTCGGCGCCTGACCTCGCGGTATAGCGCTACTCCCGGCCGATCCGGGCCTTCGGCTGGCGCGGGAACCGGGACTGCGCCGCGCGCGTTTTCACCCTGCATTTACCGCGAGTCGAACCCGATCAAGACCGGTTGCGTCGAATAGGGACCTGCACCCTCACGTAGGGTATGAGAATGGGGTGCTCACCGAAAGAGTGCAACGCACAATGAAAGGGCTGCCGATTCACAACATTTAGCCTTCCTGTCACGCTGCTGTGACATATATTAGGGAATAGGCGACAAGGGGACGAAGAGCCCCGGAGAACACGATTTTCAACAGGGATTCAGGCCGCTTAGGCCTGAGGCTGAGGACGAAAATGAAGCGTGGAATTGCCGTTCTGGTTTCGGTCAGTGCCCTCTGCGGCATCGCCTATTTCACGGCGAGCAAGTGGGCGATCAAGCACGAGACCATCACATTCTACGATGCCTCGCGCGATAACCGTCCGGTGCCTGTTTCCATCGCGGTGCGCCGCGACAAGGAAATGCAGGCCAATGCCGGCATGATCAAGCTGCCCGTCGCGGTGATCAATCACGGCAACACCGTCAAGAACACCGAATACGGCTTCCTCGCCAACATCTTCGCTGCGCGCGGCTACATGGTCATGAGCCCGCAGCACGATCTGCCGACTGATCCTCCGATGGTCACCAAGCCCGGCGAGCTCTATGTCGGCCGGCTGCCGCAGATCCTGCGCGGCGTCGCCAACATCCATCTCGCCGTGCACGAGATGAAGAAGGTTCAGCCCAACGCCGATTACGACAAGGTTACGATGGTCGGCCATTCCATGGGCGGCGACATCACCATGTACTTCGCCAAGCAGTATCCGGATGAGGTCAAGAAGGTCGTCACCCTCGACAATCTGCGCGTGCCCTTCGTTACCGCGGGCAAGTTCAAGATCCTGTCGTTCCGCTCCCAGGATCCGCAGTTCAAGGCCGACGCCGGCGTGATTCCAACCGACGAGGAATGCGAGCAGGCAGGCATTCAGGTCGTGAAGACCGAGTTCCAGCACAACGACATGCGCGATACCGGTCCGGATGTGGCGAAAAGCTCGATCCAGAGCATGCTCGACAAGTTCCTGAGCGCGACCGACAGCGAGATCGCACCGGTCGACACGCAGTCCGCCCCGCCCAAGATCCTGGAGCCGGGCCCGGTCGCCCTGATGGCTCCTGCCAAGAGCTGACGTCCAAGAGCTTACCGAGCTGACGTCGTCGCAAGGCTGCACCAATTGGCAAAGCCTCCGCCGGCGCCCGCCCGCGGAGGCTTTGCGCATTGACCGGGCCGCATGCGCTGACCACATTAGCTGTTGACGCAAGGTGTAGCTGCGATGTCGGGCGAACCCATCAAACCGCGCGGCCGCGATACCGTCTCGGCGCGAGCAGACGGCGTGCTGCCGCAAGCGCAAACCTCGACCTCGGAAGACATCGCCGCGTTCGTTGCCAAGGCGCGGACCCTCTCGCCGCATGCCCCGGGCGCAAGGGGGCGGCTGATCTTCGCGCTGGATGCGACCATGAGCCGGCAGCCGACCTGGGACATGGCCTGCGCGCTCCAGGCCGACATGTTTCGCGAGACCGCAGCGCTCGGCAGTCTCGACATCCGGCTGGTCTATTATCGCGGCCTCAACGAGTGCCGAGCCACGGCTTGGATTTCCGACAGCGCCAGGCTGGCGACGCTGATGAGCAAGATCGATTGCCGCGGCGGCGATACCCAGATCGGCAAGGTCCTGAGCGAGGCCAGGCGCGAGGCAGTCGCATCCGGCGTGCGGGCCGTGGTCTTCGTCGGCGATGCCATGGAGGAAGACATCGACGAGCTCTGCGCCAAGGCCGGCGAGCTCGGCATGCTCAAGGTGCCCGTATTCGTCTTTCAGGAGGGCCATGACGCGGTCGCCGAACAGGCCTTCCGCGAGATGGCGCGGCTGACTGGCGGTGCCTGGTGCCGGTTCGATCCCGGTGCGGCAGCGCAGCTGCGCGAGCTGTTGCGGGCAGCTGCGGCCTATGCCGCGGGTGGACGTGAGGCGCTGTTGAAGCTGGCTGGAAGCGTGAGTGGCGCGGCGAAGCTGATCAGCCAGATGAAATAGCGGCCCGGCCGGTGCGGCTTGCGGCGCTGGGCGCCATGCTTTTTGACAACAGCACGACTATATTCCGGCCATGACCCTGATCGCCGGCGCTGTCGCCGTTATCACGCTGTACCTGCTGCTCCAGATGTTCCGCTCCGCCAATCCAGCGGTGCTGGCGCGCACCCTCAAGTTCGGCGGCGGCGTGCTGGCGCTGGTGGTCGCGGCCTTCACCGGCTTGCGCGGCGAGCTGGCGGTTGCGATCCCGCTCGGAATTTTCGGCGCGGGCCTGCTCGGCTGGACACCACTCGCGAATGCCGGCTTCGGCAATGTCGGCGGGCTGTTCGGCGGCGGTGCGACGCGCCCGTCCGGGCAGGCCTCGCGGGTGCGCTCGCAATTCCTGGACATGCGGCTCGACCACGATTCCGGCCAGCTTTCCGGCCAGATCGTTGCGGGGCCTCATGCCGGGCGCAATCTCGACGAATTCGATCTCGCCGGCTTGCTCGCGATGGTCTCGACGTTCGACGCCGAGAGCGTGGCCTTACTTGAAAGCTATCTGGACCGCCGGTTTCCCGCTTGGCGTCAGAACGCGCAGGGCGATACGGCAGGGCGGCAGCGCCGCACGGCGGCGAGCAGCAAAATGACGGCGGAGGAAGCCTATCAGATCCTTGGCTTGCAGCCGGGAGCGGGGCGCGATGACATCAGCCGGGCCCACAAGTCCCTGATGAAGAAACTCCATCCCGACCAGGGGGGCTCGACGTATCTCGCTGCCCGGGTAAACGAGGCCAAGGATACTCTGCTTCGCACGCATAACGGCTAACTCCGGCACCAACGCTACAAACGCCCGTACCGCGTGAGCTCCGTTTGCTCTGTCTGCCGTCGCCCGCCCTTGTCGGCGTGGTCCATCCCCTTGAGCAAAGTTTTAACCGTAAATCCTTGACGAGAGGTTGTCGTGGAACAGCCTTGTCCGGAGCCTGCGGCATCACCGCCTCACCAAAACGAAAATGCCCGCGCAAGGCGCGGGCATTTGGTCTGGAGCGGAGAAGAAAATCAGTTGCGAACGGTGATGCAGGAGATCTCGGCACGCTTCAAGGTGCGGCAGACGGCTTCGGCCTGATCGCGCTCGAGCCCGGCGAAGCGGGCGCGGTAAAGCTTGCGATTGTCCTTGGCGACGACCGGCTCGGTGAACGGGTCCGCCTTGCTGAGCAGGCCGCGGGCCGAGTTGCGGGCCGCGTCGATGCGCTGCTGAGCTTCGTTCTCGCTCTCGAGCGCACCGACCTGGACGATCCAGCCGCTGTGGATGACGGCGGGCTTGGTGGTGGCGCTCATCTGGATCGGCTGCGGCGCCGGGTCGGCCGAGGCGAGCTTGGGTGCGGCGGGAGCCGGTGCGGCGGCGGTTGCGGCCGGCAGCACGCCAAGGATGCCGTTGCCGGTACCGAAGCCCGCCGGCTGCCGCGGCAGTTCGGTGCGGGCCATCTCGGCCTTCGGCGCTTCGGGCTGGCTCACCGCCTCCGGCTTGTTGATGAGATCTGCCCTGGCGACGACGGCACCGGAGGTTTCCGCGACGTCGGAGCGGTGCGGGACGGTGCTGGTGACCGGCGGCGCAACGACCTGGACACCACCTTGGGCCGGAGCCGCGGAGGCGACCTTCACGGCGCCGGCCTTGACCTGAACGGTCTTGACCCGAACCGGCTTCATCGGCTCGGACGAGCCGGGGATGATGGAGAGCGGCTGGCTCGAGATCACGCCATTGGTGAGCGGCGCCGGCTCCACCTTGGACTCCGTCGGCCGAGCTTCGGGTTTGGAGTGAGCGGGCGGCATCGCCGCAGTCGCTGCGGCCAGCGTCGACAGACGCGCGGCGAGGCGCGAAGGGGCGGCTTCGGGAGCAGGGGCCGCCGCGGCCTGGACCGGCAGGGCGGGCCGTGCCGGCATATCCGAGGCATCGGCGACATCGGTGTTGGCTTCAGTGCCGTTGCGCTCCGTGACCGCAGCGACAGTGCGGACGGTCGCACCCTTGTCGAGGTTCTCCGCGAGCAGGTTGCGCATGATGGCGTCGCGCGAGCCACCGCTGCGGCCGCCGAGCACCACGCCGATCAGGTGGCGGTTGCCGCGGCGGATCGAGCTGACGAGGTTGAAGCCGGAGGCGCGGGTGTAGCCCGTCTTGATGCCGTCCACGCCTTCGACACTGCCGAGCAGGCGATTGTGGTTGCGGATCGACTGTCCGCGCCAATTGAACGTCGAGGTCGCGAAATAGCGATAGTAGCGGGGGAAGCGCTCCTGAATGGCGCGACCCAGCGTGGCCTGGTCGCGCGCGGTCGTGACCTGCTCGTCGTTGGGCAGGCCGTTGGCATTGCGGTAAACCGTCCTGGACATGCCGAGCGAGCGCGCCTTGCGCGTCATCATCCGGGCGAAGTCGTCCTCGTCACCGGCGATCGCTTCCGCGATCACCACGGCTGCGTCGTTGGCCGAACGGGTGACGAGGCCCTTGATCGCGTCCTCGACGCGAATGGTCTGACCGGCACGCAGATTCAGCTTGGTCGGATCCTGGTCGGCGGCGTGCTTGGACACCGGCATCTCGGTGTCGAGCTTCATCTTGCCGGATTCGAGGCGCTCGAACAGCAGATAGAGCGTCATGATCTTGGTCAGCGAGGCCGGGTGGCGGATCGCGTCAGGGCTCGTCGCCTGGAGCACTGCGCCGGAATTGCCGTCGATGATGATGGACGCGAATTTCGAGCTGGAGCTCTCGGACACGTCGTGCTGCACCCGGTGGTGCGCGTAATGTCGACGATGGCGCCGCGCCTCGGCTGCGTCGACGGTGAAGATGACTGCGGTGGTGACCGTAAGAAGCCCGAAAACGCCAACCCGCGCCCAGCGCGAGGCAGACAAGTTTTTACGAAGCATGGAACCCCGTCCCCGTTTCTGACTTGATCACCGGCTCGTGAGGCGAAATTGTGCCCGACGGACCCGGGATCATTACCTGCTCAGGCTGTCCCTCCGCTGGTTGTTGGCCGCGGGGGACGTTGGACCCGAGCCGCTGTTCTGGCTAAGGTGATGTTCTCAAACGGCTTTTGGCCGCTCGCGGAAGTGACCACGTCCAGGGAATCAAGGTAGGGTGGCCCGGTTTCCAAAAGCTTAAGGAACCCTTGCGGGAAACCCCGGGAATCTCTGCGATTTGCGCCGGATTTGTGCGTCGCACAAGATTCTTGACTTTGTTGTGCGTTGCACTAATTTTGGGCGGAGTCAGGGAGCCGGGGCTTCCCGACGCGAGCCAGGGAAAAGGATTCCGAAATGTTCAAGGTTGAAGACTTCCAGAGCTACGGGAAAGAGCAGTTCGAGCAGTGCGTTGCCTCCGCGACCTCGGTGCAGCACGGCCTCCAGGCGATCGCCAGCGCCTATGGCGACTACACGAAGAAGTCGTTCGAAGACACCAAGTCCTTCGTCGAGAAGCTTTCCGGCGTGAAGTCGCTGGACAAGGCGATGGAAGCGCAGACCGATTTTGCCCGTTCCGCCTACGAAACCTTTGTCGCGGAATCGCAGAAGATCGCCGGCCTCTACAGCGACCTCGCCAAGCAGGCGTTCAAGCCGGTCGAGACCATCGTGTCGAAGTTCACCCCGGCCGCTCAGTAACGTCTCGAGACATCCTGGAATCGAAAAGCCCGGCTGAACCAGCCGGGCTTTTTGTTGGGGAGCGATGCGACCGTCAGCGTGCGACGCGCAGCTTCGACAGCGAAGTGCCGATATCCTTGAACACCGAGACCGTCTGGCTCGCCGAAGTGACCAGATAGAACTTGTCGCTGCCGCTGGCGCAATATTGCAGCACGCTCGAGGTCGGATCGCCGCCGGTGTTCACCTGCACCGTATAGATCGTGATGTTGTTGGGCTGGGCCTTGGCGTTGTCGCAGAGGACCTTCTGGCGAGCGTCGATCTGCGAAGCACCGCTGTACCAGCGGTTTTGCGTGTTGAGACCGTCGGAGAGCAGGACGATCGCATCCTTGTAGGTGTAGTTCGTGTCCTTGGCCGGGGCATTCATGGGGTCGCCCATCGACAGCGTCATCCAGCCCCAGGCAAGGCCGATGCCCTGGTTGGTGTTGCCGGTCGGAACCAGCTTGTCGATCAGAGATTTGAGCGAGGTCCAATCGTAACTGAGCGGCATGACCGGCTGGATGTAGGCCGAATTGCTGGAGTTGCAGTAGGAATATTGCTCGGCCGGGAAAAGCGTAGCCGAATTGCTGCTCACTGGAGTCGTGTTCTTGGTGTCATAGTCCTGGTCACGATCGGTGACGCACCCGTTCCACGTGTTGTGGTTCCTCGGTGTCCAAGTCTTGCCGTTATTAACGCAGGTCCACTGTCTCGTGTAGGAAGTGTTGCTACAGGTCCCGTTCACGGCCTCCCAGTCGGACCAATCGATCCAGCTCTTCGTGTAGTTGCTGCTGCCGACGTTGACGTCCTTGGCGAACGGCACGATCGAGATGTAGACGTCGCCGTTGGTCTTCGCGAGCGCGCTGAGCTGGTCGACCAGGTTCTTCGCGGCCGTTTTCATCGCCGGCATCTTGTCGTCGTACGCCATCGATCCCGTGACGTCGAGCACCAAGGCCACGCGCATGCGCGTTAGGCCCCAGGCGCTGGTGGATGAGGTGCCGACGTCGAGGGTCGGGAAGCCGGCGATCTTCATGAAGCTCGTCGTGTAGGTGCCGGTTCCGGTCAGCTGGATCGTCGAGCCGATACTGGTGCTCGCGTTGTAGGTGGCGCCGACGCTGACCGAGGGCAGGGTCTTGGTGTCCGTGAACAGGGCGTTGAAATAGGATTGGGCCTTGGTGGAGATCTGAGACGTCGAGATGGTGCCGGCGGACAGGTCCCGTGACAGCATCAGCGCGGTGGAATCGAGGGCCGACTGCATCGCGGTGCGCGCTTGGGCCGCGCGGCTATAGTCGATCGCCGCGCCGACGAAGCTCAGCACTGGAACGAGCGCAATGGCGAAGATCACTGCGATATTGCCTTGCTCGGCCGCTGCGAAACGGGCGAGTTGTCGACCAAGACGGCTGACGAGGGGCAGACCAGACATGACGATCCCCGAATTCTGTGTTTTGCCCGATTTCGCGCCATGCCATTGAATGGCAGGTAAATTGGACCGTAGAAAAACGGAGCGTTTTGCGGAAAACCGTCGCAGCCGGGTTAACGGCCGGGTTCCTGGTCAACACGTTCTAAACCTGCCGCGCGGAAATTTTTGTCAAATCGCTCCGGATTGATTAACCTGATCAGGATCGCCCCGACCGGGAATCGGGACTGCTGCGACCGCATGGGCTGAACCCCCGCGTGCTTGCGGCGGGCCGGGGGCAGGGCCATATTGCTGGCGAGCGATCCGGCCTCGACCGCATTTGCCGGGAGCGGCGATCCAAGGCGGCGCGCCTGCGCCAGGCTCCGAAGGGCGGGGTCGCGCGGTGACCGCCATTCGCTTCCGTGGGGAATTTGAACGCCTGTGCCATGCTGCAATTGACTTCCAGCCTCGATCTGTCCGCGCCAGCCGCTGCCGACGCGCCTCGCATGAGCAATGACGACAACCGTTCGGGTACTCCCTCGGGTCCGAGCACGTCGGTCATCACCAAGGTCAAGCCCAAGACCAAGCGGCCGAACCTGTATCGCGTGCTGATCCTCAACGACGACTACACGCCGATGGAGTTCGTCGTTCACGTGCTGGAGAAGTTCTTCAACAAGGACATCGAAGCCGCGACCAAGATCATGCTGCACGTCCATCATCACGGGATCGGGGAGTGCGGCGTGTTCACCTATGAGATCGCCGAGACCAAGGTGACGCAGGTGATGGACTTCGCCCGCAAGCACCAGCACCCGCTGCAATGCGTGATGGAAAAGAAGTAAGACGGCTTGCGGCGCGTTTGAAGCCGGCTCTTGTACAAGCCGCAGTGTGATTGTCGCGTAGCGGCTGCGCGCGGTGGGCTGCAGCCGGCAAAACTACGGAATTCTGCGCCGGCGCCGATCCCGCCCAAATCGGAACGGGTTTTGCATCGAAAATGCCGCAAGTGTGTCGCCGCCGAGTCGCGGAACCGGTCTTTCGCCGCGGTCTTGTATAACTATATGTGACAAAGGTTGTTGTTGCCTGACCGGGCGATGACGATCATGATGGTGGGGGCCATAGAGGACGCGAATGCCGACTTTTTCCCAAAGCCTTGAACAATCCCTGCATCGTGCGCTGGCGATCGCAAATGAGCGTCATCACCAATACGCGACGCTTGAGCATCTCTTGCTCTCATTGATCGACGACTCCGATGCAGCCGCCGTCATGCGCGCCTGTAGCGTCGATCTCGACAAGCTCCGTACGAGCCTCGTCAACTACCTTGAGACCGAATTCGAGAACCTGGTGACGGATGGCGCCGACGACGCCAAGCCGACCGCCGGTTTCCAGCGCGTGATCCAGCGCGCGGTGATCCATGTGCAGTCGTCCGGTCGCGAAGAGGTGACCGGCGCCAACGTGTTGATCGCGATCTTCGCCGAACGCGAGAGCCATGCCGCGTATTTCCTGCAGGAGCAGGACATGACGCGTTACGACGCCGTCAACTACATCAGCCACGGCATTGCCAAGCGGCCGGGCGTCTCCGAGGCGCGGCCGGTGCGCGGCGTCGACGAGGAGACCGAGACCAAGGGTAACGAGGACGCCAAGAAGAAGGGCGAGGCGCTCGAGACCTATTGCGTCAACCTCAACAAGAAGGCGCGCGACGGCAAGATCGATCCGGTGATTGGACGCAATTCCGAAATCAATCGCGCGATCCAGGTGCTGTGCCGCCGGCAGAAGAACAACCCGCTGTTCGTCGGTGAAGCCGGCGTCGGCAAGACCGCGATCGCAGAAGGGCTTGCCAAGCGCATCGTCGACAGCGAAGTGCCGGAGGTGCTGGCGGCCGCCACCGTGTTCTCGCTGGACATGGGCACGCTGCTTGCCGGCACGCGCTATCGGGGCGACTTCGAGGAGCGCCTGAAGCAGGTGCTCAAGGAGCTCGAGGCGCATCCCAACGCCATCCTGTTCATCGACGAGATCCACACCGTGATCGGTGCGGGCGCGACGTCGGGCGGGGCGATGGACGCCTCGAACCTGCTCAAGCCGGCGCTGGCCTCGGGCACGATCCGTTGCATGGGCTCGACCACCTACAAGGAATATCGCCAGCACTTCGAGAAGGACCGCGCGCTGGTGCGGCGCTTCCAGAAGATCGACATCAACGAGCCGACGGTCGAGGACGCCATCGCGATCCTCAAGGGCCTCAAGCCGTACTTCGAGGACTATCACCGGCTGAAGTACACCAACGAGGCGATCGAGGCGGCGGTGCAGCTCTCATCGCGCTACATCCACGACCGCAAGCTGCCCGACAAGGCGATCGACGTGATCGACGAGTCCGGCGCGGCGCAGATGCTGGTCGCCGAGAACAAGCGCAAGAAGACCATCGGCATCAAGGAGATCGAGACCACGATCGCCTCGATGGCTCGGATCCCGCCGAAGAGCGTGTCGAAGGACGACGCCGAGGTGCTCAAGCATCTCGAGCAGACCTTGAAGCGCACCGTGTTCGGGCAGGACAAGGCGATCGAATCGCTCGCCGCCTCGATCAAGCTGGCGCGTGCCGGCCTGCGCGAGCCGGAGAAGCCGATCGGCTGTTATCTGTTCTCTGGCCCCACCGGCGTCGGCAAGACCGAGGTCGCCAAGCAACTCGCGGCGACGCTCGGCGTCGAGCTGCTGCGGTTCGACATGTCCGAGTACATGGAGCGGCACACCGTGTCGCGCCTGATCGGCGCGCCTCCCGGCTATGTCGGCTTCGACCAGGGCGGCCTGCTCACCGACGGCGTCGACCAGCATCCGCATTGCGTGGTGCTGCTCGACGAAATCGAGAAGGCGCATCCCGACCTCTACAACGTGCTCCTCCAGATCATGGACCACGGCCGGCTCACCGACCACAACGGCAAGCAGGTCAACTTCCGCAACGTGATCCTGATCATGACCACGAATGCCGGCGCGGCGGATCTCGCCAAGCAGGCGTTCGGCTTCACCCGGTCGAAGCGGGAAGGCGACGATCACGAGGCGATCAACCGGCAGTTCGCGCCGGAATTCCGCAACCGTCTCGATGCCATCGTCTCGTTCGGCCATCTCAGCGTCGAGGTGATCGGCACCGTGGTCGAGAAGTTCGTGCTTCAGCTCGAGGCGCAGCTCGGCGACCGCGATGTGACCATCGAGCTGTCCGAGCCGGCGAAGGCCTGGCTGGTCCAGCACGGCTACGACGAGCAGATGGGCGCACGTCCCATGGCGCGCGTGATCCAGGAGCACATCAAGAAGCCGCTGGCCGACGAGGTGCTGTTCGGCAAGCTCAAGGGTGGCGGCCACGTTCGCGTCGTCCTTGTCAAGGACGACGCCGACGAGACCAAGGAGAAGATCGGCTTCGAATTCGTCGAGGGCCCGGTCACGCCGAAGCAGGAGAAGCTGCCCGGCACCCGCAAGCGCCCGCCGGGCAAATCCAAGCCGGGTGGCCCCGGCGGCTCAAAGGGGCCGACCTCCAAGGGGCCGCTGGTCAAGGTTTGATCGGCACGTGATGAAATCGAAAAGGCCGGCTGCAAAGCCGGCCTTTTTGTTTGCACCGATGTCTGCGCGAGGAGGCCTTACGTTCCGGCCTGCGGTTCGCGCGGTGGCCGCGGCTTTCTCGGTGCGCGCGGTGCTGCGTGCGGGACCGACGGCTGCATCGTCACGATGACCGGATTCGGCTTGTGATCGGTCGCGGCTCCGGTCGCTGCGTCGACGCCCATGCCGACGATACCGCCCAACAGGAGATTGCCCGCAAAACCCGCGGCTCCGCCCGTCTGGACGTCCCGGCTGAGCGGAACGATTTGCGGCTGATAGCCTTCCTTCTGGAAGGTGATCGAGATGTCGGCGTTCCGCTTGACGACCACGGAGCAAGGGGTCGTGCAGGTGGTCGGAACGTCCATTCCGCTGACGACGGCTTCCACGCCTGATGGTGTCGATGAAATGCTGATATTCTCCGTCGTACCGCGCGTGACCGACGCGCAGCCGCCCAGCATGACGCTGAGCGCCACAATTCCAAATGAACGCATGAAATGCCCCTTGTCCCACCGCCACTATGCGCAACCGGCGCGGGAGGGCAATAGGCCATTGCTCCGAATAGTTAAGCCACGCGGAGGTTGTGCACGACTACGCGCGAACCGGGTCGGGTCCGGCTATTCACCCCGCAGGCGCTGATCGTCCTGCACGCGGACGTGCTCGGCACCGCGCGCGCCGGCTGTGGAAAGCCGCAGCATGCTCAGCATCGCGCCGCACAGCGCAAATCCAACGCCGACAAGGAGCGCCAGCCTGGTCCCCTCAAGCGGATACCGTCCGAGCAACAGCGCCACCAGCGCCGCTCCGGTGGTCTGGCCGAGCAGGCGCGCCGTCCCCAGCATGCCGCTGGCGCCGCCGGCGCGCTCGCGCGGGGCGGCTGCGATCATGGTGCGGTTATTGGGGGTCTGGAACAGACCGAAGCCGGCGCCGGCGAGCGCCATCCGCCAGATCACGTCGAGCGGCGTTGGCGTCGCCGGCAGGAAGGCCAGCGCGCCAAGGCCGCAGGCGAATAGCGTGAGCCCAATACCGCCGAGCAGGCCGGCCGGATAATGCTCGACCAGGCGGCCGGCGAGAGGGGCCGCAAACGCCAATGCGATCGGCCATGGCGTGATCAACAGGCCCATATGCACGGCCGAATAGCCGAAGCGGCTCTGGAGATAGAAGGGGATCGCGACGAAGGCCAGCATCTGCCCGCAGAACGATGCGATCGAGGTCGCAATCGACAGCGCGAACACGGGGATGCGCAGCAGGTCGATTGGCAAGAGTGGCGAGGTCATGTGAGTCTCGCGATAGATCAGCAGCGCACCCGCGGCGATCGCGATGGCAAACTGCACGAGACAGGTGATCGCGGCCTCGCCATGACCGACGTTGTCGACCGCCGCGATGCCGACGCCGAACGTGATCGCCGACAGCCCCGCACTCTGCCAGTCGAACGAGCGGCTCGCGGGCTTGGTGTGCGGCAGGCTGCGCAGGCCCAGCACCAGCGTCACCACGCCGAGCGGCACGTTGATCGCGAACAACCAGGGCCAGCTTCCGACCGCGAGGATGCCGGCGGCGAGTGTCGGGCCGATCGCGGCCGAGAAGGCGACGACGAGCGCGTTGAGCCCGATGCCGCGGCCGAGCAGGCTGCGCGGATAGGTGAAACGCACCAGCGCGGCGTTGACGCTCATGATGCCGGCCGCGCCAAAGCCCTGGAGGATGCGCGCGATCGTCAGCAGCGGCAGCGTGTGGGCCAGCGCACAGAAGGCCGAGGCCAGCGTGAACAGCGCCAACCCGACCAGATAGACGCGGCGATAGCCGACGACCTCGCCGAGCGAAGCCAGCGGCAGCAGCGAGATCGTGATCGCGAGCTGGTAGCCGCTGACGATCCAGATCGACAAGGCCGGGGTCGCATCGAGATCGGCCGCGATCGTCGGCAGCGCCACATTGACGATGGTGCTGTCGACCACCGCCATGACGATGCCGAGCGCAATGGTCAGCACCGCCTGATTGCGTTGCGGCTGCGGCAGGCCGTCGGCATGCTCAATGGTGACTGTCGACATCGTGAGCGGCGTATCGTTGGCGAATCGGACTCGGCCACATGCCGAGTATTGCGCCAACAGGGCAGGGCCGCGATAGTTCCGGAACCGGCCGCCAGCGCGCCGGCTTACCCAAGCGCGCTTGATGCAGCTGTCCTACACCGCCGGTGGATTGCGGTCGCTGAAGGTCACGCGCTGGTGCCAGTAGGGATAGGGCAGCGTCACCGTGCTCGCGGCATCGAGCTTTGCGACCTGGTCCTTGGTCAAGGACCAGCCAACCGCGCCGAGATTTTCGCGCAGCTGGGTCTCGTTGCGTGCGCCGATGATCAGCGTCGAGACCGTCGGACGCTGCAGCAGCCAGTTCAGCGCGATCTGCGAGACGCTCTTGCCGGTCTCCTTCGCGATCTCGTCGATCGCATCGACGACACGGTAGACGTGCTCGTCCGAGACGGGCGGTCCGAATTCGGCCGTCTTGGGCAGGCGGCTGACTTCCGGTTTCGGCTGACCGCGGCGGATCTTTCCGGTGAGGCGCCCCCAGCCGAGCGGCGACCAGACCACGGCGCCCAACCCCTGGTCGAGGCCGAGCGGCATCAACTCCCATTCGTAGTCGCGCCCGATCAGGGAATAGTAGGTCTGGTTGGCGACGTAACGCGGAAAACCGTGCTTGTCGGCGACGCCGAGCGACTTCATCAGGTGCCAGCCCGAGAAATTCGAGACGCCGACATAGCGGATCTTGCCGGCGCGCACGAGCACGTCGAGAGTCGAGAGCACCTCTTCGGACGGCGTGAAGGCGTCGAAGCCGTGGAGCTGGAAAAGATCGATATAATCGGTGCCGAGCCGGCTCAACGAACCGTCGATGGCTTTGAGCAGGTGCTCACGCGACGAGCCGATATCGTTGGGACCGTCGCCAAAGCGGAAGGTCGCCTTGGTCGAGATCAGGACCTTGTCCCGGCGACCCTTGATGGCCTCACCGAGCACCCGCTCGGACTCGCCGAGCGAATAGACATTCGCGGTGTCGAACATCGACACGCCGGCCTCGAGGCAGATGTCCAGAAGACGCCGCGCCTCGGTCGCGTCCGTCGTGCCCCATGCCGCAAGGCGGCCGACGCCGCCGAACGTGCCCGTTCCCAGGCTCAAGGCAGGCACCATAAGGCCGGACCGGCCCAAGCGTCGGTATTCCATCGGAATGCTCCCTGGCTGGCCGCTAATGATCGTGGCGGCCTTGGCGGCGGAAGATACTGCAAGCAGGCGCCGTGTCCTATCACCTGCTCACATACCGGCCCTGCTCGGCATGACCTGATCGTGCAGATGACAGCCTGCTGGAATGCACCTCAATGCCGCAGCTGACTCTGCCTGAAGTCGCGCGGCGACATCCCGAAATGCTCGCGGAAGACGCGGCCGAAATGCGAGAGGTCGTTGAAGCCCCAGGCGAAGGCGATCTCGCTGATGTGGCGATGGGCGAGCAGAGGCGAGGCGAGATCTCTCCGACATCGGGCGAGGCGTTCGGCAAGGACATGACGCTGGAAGGAGGTGTCCTCGTCTGCGAGAAGATCGTTGACATAGCGCGGCGAGATGCCGAGCGCGGCTGCGGTCTCAGCGACCGAGAGATCGGGATCGGTGAGGTGCGCGCGGATGTGCGCCTTCACTCGGTAGAGCAGGGCCGAGCGGTGGGTCGAGGACGGCAGCGATGACTTGCCGAGCCGCTCGCTCAATGCCATCGCAAGCAGATCAACTGCCTGCTCCGACAGCGCCGTAGCCGTATCCAGAGCCAAGCTATCCGCATTCTGGCAGAGCCGGACAATGAAATCATAGGCGAGCCGCTCGAGCGGTGCGTCGGCGCCAAATGACATTGCTGTCAGCGTCTCGGTGCCGCCGAGCCGCCGCTGCAGCATCTCGCGTGGGACCTTGAAGATGGTCTGCGTAAAACTGTCGTTGAACTTCAGCTCGTACGGGCGCGTCGTGTCGTAGAGCGCGAACTCGCCGGGGTGGATCACGGTCTCGCGGCCGTCCTGTACAACGCCACCGTTGCCGCGATTGCCGAGTGCGACTAGGACGAAACCCTGATCCGAGCGCGCGATGCGCGACGGTGTGCGGAAGACGTGCTGGCGGTCCGAGCAGACCTCGGAGCACACGGCCTTGCCGAGCGAGGCCTGCGTGACCGAGCCATGAAAGGCGCTGCCGAGGTCGGACTTGCAGTCGAGCCCGACGAAGACGTCGCAGACGATGTCCTGCCAGAGCGCGAGCCGCCGGTAGCCGGGACTGCCGTCTGTCGTGAACTGGATTGGCATCAGGACAGCCTCCCTTTCACATCCTGCAAAACCGCATGTTGGCGCAGATCGAGCCTGACCGGAGGCAAATTCCGTACCGGGCGATCCCTTCCAGTCGAGTTTTTGTTCCGCCGTGGTCGAGCGCCTGGCCGCCCAGCTTGGCCAAATAGACTGCATCGGACGTGGCTTGCGATCAACCGGCAATGGAGGCGGCAATGGGCATCGAACATCCGAAATACAAGGTTGCGGTGGTGCAGGCGGCACCGGCCTGGCTCGATCTCGACGCCTCGATCGACAAGTCGATCGCGCTGATCGGGGAGGCCGCGGAAAAGGGCGCCAAGCTGATCGCCTTTCCTGAAGCTTTCATCCCCGGCTACCCCTGGCACATCTGGCTGGACTCCCCGGCCTGGGCGATCGGGCGGGGCTTCGTGCAGCGCTATTTCGACAACTCGCTGTCCTATGACAGCCCGCAGGCCGAGCGCCTGCGCGAGGCCGTGCGCAAGGCAAGGCTCACCGCCGTGATCGGCTTGTCCGAGCGCGACGGCGGCAGCCTTTACCTCGCGCAATGGCTGATCGGCCCTGATGGCGAGACCATCGCAAAGCGCCGCAAGCTGCGGCCGACCCATGCCGAGCGCACGGTCTATGGCGAAGGCGACGGCAGCGACCTCGCCGTGCATGCGCGGCCCGACATCGGCCGGCTCGGCGCATTGTGCTGCTGGGAGCATCTGCAGCCGCTGTCGAAATATGCGATGTACGCTCAGAACGAGCAGGTCCATGTCGCGGCCTGGCCGAGCTTCTCGCTCTACGATCCCTTCGCGCCGGCATTAGGGGCCGAGGTCAACAACGCGGCTTCGCGCGTCTATGCGGTGGAAGGCTCCTGCTTCGTGCTCGCGCCTTGCGCCACCGTCTCGCAGGCCATGATCGACGAGCTCTGCGACCGGCCGGACAAGAATGCGCTGTTGCATGCGGGCGGCGGCTTTGCGGCCATCTACGGCCCCGACGGCAGTCAGATCGGGGACAAGCTGGCACCCGATCAGGAAGGCCTGCTGATCGCCGAGATCGATCTCGGCGCCATTGGCGTTGCCAAGAATGCTGCCGATCCCGCCGGACATTATTCGCGGCCCGACGTCACACGGCTGCTGCTCAACAAGAAGCGGTACCAGCGGGTCGAGCAGTTCGCGCTGCCGGTCGACACTGTCGAGCCTATGGACATTGCGGCGGCGGCAAGCTGAACGCGGCGATCACGGGGAGGGCATCGCTATGGAATCCGCAATTCCTGCGCATCTCGAAACGCCACGCACGCGCCACAAGCGCGTGCCGGACGATTACCAGCCGCCATATCCGTCCTTCGTGGCGCGCTACAAGCCTTCGGTCAGCCGGGTCGTGATGGCCTATTTCGGTGTTCAGTATGGCGGTGCGGCACCGGAGGCAGCAATTGACGCGTTGAAAGAACTCGCAGGACTGTTCGCAATGGATGGCGGTCCGTCGCATTGGGACCGGGCAAGCTATAGAGATCAGTCCGGCAGCGAGAATGTTGTCACGGTCGCTTATTGGGACGATCTCGCACGCTTTGATGCCTGGTTCGCGCAGGCTCGCGAGATGTGGACCGGGCGGCAACGCGAAGGCATCGGTACCTTCGTCGAGGTGCTGCGTCCTATTGTGGCCCGTCACGAGACGCTGTTCTCCTCGCCCGATCGGCCGGAAGGTGTCGCCGTCGTTGCGGAGGGCATGAGCGGCGAGGTGCAGGAGCACGCCTATTGGGGCGGGATGCGCGACCGTATCCCGCTGTCGCAGACTGATGCGATGGCGCCTGGTGGCGCGCCTGAGCTGATTTGCGACGGCCCGCGGCTGAGAGTCGTGGCGCACGATAATCTCTGCCTGATCCGGTCCGGGCAGGACTGGAGCGATACGGAAGCATCCGAGCGAAAGCTCTATCTCGACGACGTCGAACCGGTGCTACGCGAAGGCATGGACTTTCTGCGCGATGATGGCCTCGCGATTGGCTGCTATGCCAACCGCTACATGCAGGTGCTGGCGGCCGACGGAAGCGCGAGCGAAAAATCCTACGGGCAGAGCTGGTGGAAGAGCCTCGCCGCGCTCGAACGCTGGGCGGAGTCGCATCCGACCCATGTCAGGATCTTCGGCGCGGCCATGAAATATCTGTCGACGCTCGGGCCGTCAGCCAAGCTGCGGCTCTATCACGAAGTGACGGTGGCGGCCGCCGACGAACAGTTCTTCGAATATCTGAACTGTCACCCGAAGACAGGCATGCTAGCGGCGGTCGAAACTGTCAGCACCTAAGCGACACAATGGCCGAGCAGCTCGGGATGTGCCGCGCAGATGTGATGCGCGCCGGCCTCCCGCAGCTCGCTTTCGCTGCCATAGCCGTAGAGCACGCCGATGGCGGTCATGCCGTTGGTGCGGGCGCCGACCACGTCGTGGCTGCGGTCGCCGATCATGAGCGCGCTGTTCGCATCGACGCTGGTCTCGTCGAGCGCGTAGCGAAGCAGGTCGCGCTTGTCGACACGCGTGCCGTCGAGCTCGGAGCCGAACACGCGTTCGAAATACGGCTTCAGGCCGAAATGATCGACGATGCGGCTGGCGTAGACGGCGGGCTTGCTGGTCGCCACGAACATGCGCTGACGTGTCGCTGCGAGCGAAGATAACGTGTCCGTAATTCCGCTGTAAGCCTCGTTCTCGAACAGGCCGATATCGCTAAAGCGCTCGCGATAGAGCAGCAGTGCTCGGTCGGCGAGCTCATCGGCTCCGGTGAGCTTGCGAAGGCTGGCAAGCAGCGGAGGGCCGATGCACCAGGTCAGTTCGTCCTCGCTCGGCACGGGAACGCCGAGCCGTTCCAGCGCATATTGGATCGAGCGGGTGATCCCGGGCTTCGGGTTCGTCAGCGTGCCGTCGAGATCAAAAAAGATTGTCACCATCGGGCATGACCGGTGTTGATACTGCCGTCTGTTGCTAGTTGGCTCTGGTTCCAAGTCAAGGTCCGATTTGTCCGATAGCGTCAATGCCATGCAAATTGCTCGGGTCATTGCTGTCTTGTCCCAAGTCCTCCTGCTGGCGCCGGCGCTTGCAGAGGAGGCGCCGTCCCCCGATGCGGCTCCGAAGGCCGCGGAACCCGAGAAGCCGGCGGAGAAGCCGAACGACGCGCCCGCGAGCGACACGCGGGAGTCAATTTGCCTGATCGTGGAGGCAGCCGCGCGCGACAACAGCCTGCCGCTGGAATTCTTCGCGCGCGTGATCTGGCAGGAAAGCCGCTTCCAGGCCGATGCGGTCGGGCCGATGACGCGCAGCGGCAAGCATGCGCAGGGGATCGCGCAGTTCATGCCCGGCACTGCCAGCGAGCGCGGGCTGCTCGATCCCTTCAATCCAGTGCAGGCCTTGCCGAAGTCGGCCGAATTCCTGAATGAGCTGCGCAACCAGTTCGGCAATCTCGGCCTTGCCGCGGCCGCCTACAATGCCGGCCCTCGGCGCGTGCAGGAATGGCTCGCCGGCACCGGGCCGATGCCGGAGCAGACCCGCAATTACGTGTATGCCATCACCGGCACCAGCGTCGATGCCTGGGCCAAGGCGGGGAGCACCGGCAAGGGACCACCGAGCTCGCCGACGACGAGCTGCCGTGATCTGATCGCGCTGCTCAAGCGTGCTCCCAATCCATTCGTCGCCGAGCTCGAGCAGCATGTCGAGCTTGCAGCCGCAAAGATCTGGGGCGTGCAGCTCGCGGCCGGCTTCGACCGCAACAGGGCGCTCGCGATGTATTCCCGGGCCGTGACGAAACTGAGCACCGTGATCGGCGAGCGTGATCCGAGCCTGCTCTCCTCGGTGATGCGCAGCCGTGGCACGCGCGCGTTCTATCAGGTCCGCATCGGCGCGGATACGCGCGCCGAGGCTGATGATCTGTGCAACCGCATCCGCAAGGCGGGCGGGGCGTGTTTCGTGCTGAGGAACAGGGGTGTGGCGGGGTAGGATGAGCCGTCATTCCGGGTTCGCGCCAAGTGTAGCGCCCCGGAATGACGGCGGTGGATGTGCCGCGCATGCCAGCCCCGCCGCGCGGTTCCTTGACGCGAGGCGCCGTCTCGCCCGTTATGCGGGCACGATTCCTTACCGGCCAAAGCTCCCGTGGCGCTTCCTCCGCTCGATTCACCGCAATGGAATAGTCCCTGGCGCGCCTTCGGGTGGGGACTGCGCTCGATCACGCAGACGATCCTCACCATCGTGCTGTTCGTGACCTATCTCGGCATCGGTGCGCTCGCTCACGACACCCATTTCAGCCTGCTCTGGGCATTGTGCTCGACGCTGTTCGTCTGGGCAGGTCCGGCGCAGATCATCCTGATCACCACGCTCGGCTCGGGCGCCACCATCATCCAGTCGGCGATCGCGGTGACCGTCAGCGCCATCCGCCTGTTTCCAATGGTGGTCTCGGTGCTGCCGCTGATGCGCACACCCACGACCAAGCGGCGCGAGCTGATTTTCGCCGCGCATCTCACCGCAGTGACGCTGTGGGTCGAATGCCACCGCTTCCTGCCGCAGGTGCCGCGCGAACGGCGGATCGCCTTCGTCCACGGGCTCGGCTGCGGGCTCGTCTCCGTGTGCCTTGTCGCCAATATCGTCGGCTATTTCCTCGCCGCCAACCTGACGCAGACGCTTGGTGCGGCGATCCTGTTGCTGACGCCGCTTTCGTTCCTGTTCTCGACGGCGCGCAACAGCCGCGAGGTCGCCGACGTCGTCGCGCTCGTGCTGGGCATCGTGCTCTATCCGCTGGCGGCGAAGATGAACTCCGGCCTCGATATCCTCGTCAGCGGCGTGGTCGCCGGGACGATCGCTTATGGCGTGCACTGGTGGCGGGAGGTACGCGCATGAGCTTTGCGCAAGCGATCGGCGACTGGCACGCGCTGGCCGTCCTGTTCGTCGCCGGCGTCGTTCCCAACCAGATCTGGCGCATGCTGGGCCTGTGGTTCGGCGGCGGCATCGACGAGGGCTCGGAGCTGCTGGTCTGGGTCAGAGCGGTCGCCACCGCGATCCTGGCCGGCGTCATCGCCCAGATCGTGGTCCAGCCACCGGGCGCGCTGGCCAGCGTGCCTGATGTCCTGCGCTATGGCGCGGTCGGTGCCGGGCTCGTCGTTTTCCTGCTGACCCGCCGTTCGATCTTCGCGGGCGTGGTCACGGGCGAAGTCTTCATGCTGGCCGGCAAGTGGTGGTTGGGCTAAAACCGCCAGCGAACAGCCAGGGAACAGGACATATGGTTCGCGAACAGGAGCTCCGCGAGGGCGAGGTCGCCATCGAGCTGCCGCCGACGCAAGATGCCGGCCTCGTCTTCATCGGCCGGATCCGCACGCCCTGGTCGTCGCGGCTGGAGACGCCGCGGCAGGGACGTCACGACGGTCCGATCTGCCGCCTCGAGATCTTCGAGCCGTTCGTGCCGGCCATCAAGGGCGTCGACTTCTACAGCAACCTCGAAGTGCTCTATTGGCTCGACCGCTCGCGCCGCGACATCGTCCTGCAGAGCCCGAAGAACAACGAGAAGACCCGCGGCACGTTTTCGCTGCGCTCGCCGGTGCGGCCCAATCCGATCGGCACCTCGATCGTCAAGCTGGTCGGCATCGAAGGCAATGCCATCCTGGTGCGCGGCCTCGATTGCATCGACAACACGCCGCTGATCGACATCAAGCCCGACCGCTGCGAGTTCACGCCGCTGGCCGCGCCGCAGACGGGCGATTTCGAGACGGAGTGAGGGGCCTCCGCTCCAACCTCGTCATTGCGAGCGCAGCGAAGCAATCCAGGATCCCTCCACCGAGGCAGTCTGGATTGCTTCGTCGCAAGAGCTCCTCGCAATGACGAGGATGCAGCGCCGGCTACCCCTTCAACGCCGCCATCAGCTTCGCCGCGTGCTCTTGCAGCACCTTGTCGTCTTCCTTGCGGCTCGCAGGCGGCAGCATGGCGACGCCGTCGTGGCGCGGCATCACGTGCATGTGCAGGTGAAACACCACCTGTCCGCCGGCAGGCTCGTTGAACTGCTGCACTGTGATGCCGTCGGCATTGAACGCCTTCATTGCGGCGGCCGCGATCTTGTGCGCGCCTCGGGCGACATGGGCGTAATCGTCGGGCTTGATGTCGAGGATGTTGCGGGCAGGAGCCTTCGGGATCACCAGCGTGTGACCGGGCACGCGCGGCATGATGTCGAGGAAGGCGAAGACGTGCTCATCCTCGTAGACCTTGTAGCAGGGCAGCTCGCCGCGCAGGATTTTCGCGAAGATGTTGTTAGTGTCGTAGGCGGTCATGGCGGCGGCTCCTCGAACGATTTGCGCTTACTGTCACCAGCCGTGGCGACGCGTCAAGGCGCCTCGTCGGCCGCTTTGCGGAACGGGCCGAGCTCGGCGAGCTCTCGTCCGGCTTCCGCGACATAGGCGCGCTCGCGCTTGAGGTAATCGTCGATGGCGCGGCGCAGGCCGGGATCGGCGATGAAGTGGGCGGAATGAGTGGTGCGCGGCAGGTAGCCGCGCGCGATCTTGTGCTCGCCCTGCGCGCCGGCCTCGACGTGTTTGAGGCCGCGCTTGATCGCGAAATCGATCGCCTGGTAGTAGCAGACCTCGAAATGCAGGAACGGGTGATGCTCGACCGCGCCCCAGTTGCGGCCGAACAGCGTGTCCGAGCCGATGAAGTTGATCGCGCCCGCGATCCAGCGGCCGTTTCGGCGGGCCATCACCAGCAGCACGTCCTCGCTCATGGACTCGCCGATCAGCGAGAAGAACTCGCGCGTCAGGTACGGCCGGCCCCATTTGCGCGAGCCGGTCTCCATGTAGAATGCGAAGAAGGCATCCCAGGCATCCTCGGTGATGTCCTTGCCGGTGAGCCAGTGAATGGTGACGCCGGCGGCGAGTGCATCGCGCCGCTCGCGCTTGATCGATTTGCGGTGGCGCGAGTTCAGCGTCGCCAGGAAGTCGTCGAAGCTCGCAAAGCCCTCATTGTGCCAGTGGAACTGCTGGTCGGTGCGCTGGAGGAAGCCGTGCTCGGCGAGCAGCTTCCATTCTGACTCCCGCGCGAAGGTGACGTGGACGGAGGAGGCCTTGCTGACGCCGCACAGCGCTATGAGTCCACTCGCCAGCGCCTCGGTGATACGCTCGCGATCGACGCCATCACGCACCAGCAGCCGCGGCCCCGTGGCCGGCGTGAAGGGAACCGAGACCTGGAGCTTCGGGTAGTAGCGCCCGCCGGCGCGCTCATAGGCATCCGCCCAGCCGCGATCGAAGACGTACTCGCCCTGGCTGTGCGATTTCAGATAGCAGGGCACGACGCCAGCCACGCGGCCGCCGAGCCGGGCGACCAGATGCCGGGGTCCCCAGCCAGTCCGGATCGTGGCCGAACCCGATTTCTCGGCCGCAGAGAGAAAGGCGTGGGAGACGAACGGGTTATAGGCGAGTTTTAAGATGCTGGCGGAATCGCCTGGAAGAGCGGATGAGGTTCCCGCGCCATGGCCATTACAAGCTTTGCCCGGATTCGCGCAGGCGTCCCAATCCTCGGGCGAGACTTCGCCGATGGACGGGACGGCCTCGAGCGTAATTTCGGATGATGGCATCGTGCCCAAGATCGTGCATTGCAGCAGCGACTTCAAGGGGTGGAGAAAGCTCGCTCTCGTGCCCCGGACGCAGCGCAGCGCTCCTTCAGCGGGCGCTGCAGAGCCGGGGCCCATGTGGCAGCGCGCTCGTGGAGAGATGGGTCCCGGCTCTGCGCCGCAACGCTGAAGCGTTGCAGCTTGTCCGGGACACGCGAGGTGCTACGGCACGAATCCCTCGAAGATCATCTGGTCCGCATACCGCCCGACCCGGCTCCGCTGCTCCGGGGTGCGGACGGTCCAGCCGAGCAGGGCGCAGCCGAACAGGTTGCGGGCAATCCAGGGGGCGGGGGCCGGGAGGTGGTCGACCTTGAAGGCGACGAAATGCGGCTGGGTCTGCAAGCCATGGCGCAAGTACAGCATGCTGTCACGCTGCTCTTGGGTGAGGTTGGCCCAGTACTCGTCCTCATAGCTCCGCTGCGCGACGATGCCGCGCGGACGGTTGGGCAACAGGTCACGCAGCGCCAGCACCTGGTCGGGATCGAAGGACATGCCGACGGCGGGGCCGTCATACGAGGCCAACACCTCGGCCATCCGCTTCACCAGCTTGCGATCGCCACCGAAATGGCTCTTCACCTCGATCACCAGGGGCACACGTCCGGCGACCATGGCGCAGAGGTCGGCGAGCGACATCATCCGCTCGTCGGTGTCCTTGAACCTGACGGCCTTCAGCTCGGTCGCGGTCTTTGCGATCACCTCGCCGGTGGCCTCGGTGAGTCGGCCCAGGGCATGGTCGTGATGGACCATGGCCTCGCCGTCGGCCGAGAGCTGGATATCGACCTCGATCGCAAAACTACCAGCAATCGCAGCCTGCACCGCGCCCGGCATGTTCTCGACGATGCCGCGCGAAATGTCATGCAGGCCGCGATGGGCGACCGGCCGCGCTGTCAGCCAATCCGGAGCGCGCATTTGGCGTCAGGCGACCTCGAACACGCCTTCGACCTCGACCGCCGCATCCGCGGGCAGCGAGGCGACGCCGACGGTGGTGCGGGCGTGGCGGCCCTTGTCCCCGAAGGCGGCAACCATCAGGTCGGAGGCGCCGTTGAGCACCTTCGGCCCATCCAGGAAATCCGGGGCCGAGTTGATGAAGCCGCCGAGGCGCACCACGCGTACGACCTTGTCGAGATCGCCGAGCGCCGCCTTGACCTGGGCCAACAGGTTGACGGCGCAGCCGCGCGCGGCTGCGGCGCCGTCCTCGATCGAGACGCCGGCGCCCAGCTTGCCCTTGGCGATCAGCTTGCCGGCGGGGTCGAAGCAGACCTGGCCGGAGACGAAAAGGAGGTTGCCCGTGCGCACAAAGGGCACGTAGTTGGCGACGGGGGAGGGGGCCTCGTGCAGCTTGATGCCTTGCTCCGCCAGTTTCTGCTCGACCGTGCCCGCCATGTCCGACCTCGTTGTCCAAAAATCCTTCGCTCCGGCGCGTCCCCTGGATGGCCGGGCGCGCCCTGTTTCGCCCATCGTGCCGCCACATGCAAGCAACCGGAGGGGCTGCATTTTGTTGAGGCTGGCCGGCAGGTTCAACGTGGAGGGGCAATTTTACGTGGACGGCCTCAGTTGCGGCGCAATGGAACGGTCATTAAAATGTCGAATCTGCGCTTTCCTCAGGGAACAGACATGGTGCATCTTTTCCGGACTTCGCTCGGTGTGATGGCGCTTGCCGCGGCCAGTGTCGGCCTTGGCGGCGTAGCCGAGGCCGCCAACGGTCCGTTTCTCGCGCACCAGGCGCTGTATGATCTCCGCCTCGTCAAATCGCGTACCAATTCGGTCAATAGCGCCCGCGGCCGGATCCTCTACAATTTCACGGGGAACGCCTGCGAGGGCTATACCTCGGAATTCCGCCAGGTCTCCGAGCTCGACAGCGGCGAGGGCAAGGTCACGCTCAGCGACCTCCGCTCCAACTCCTGGGAGGACGCCGCCGGCAAGAGCTACCGTTTCAAGATCGAGACGCGCATGAACGAGACGGATGCCGGCCGCGTCGACGGCTCGGCCGAGCGCGACGGCGACCACATCAACGTCAAGCTCAGGCTGCCGGCGCCGAAGACGTTCACGCTCGACGGCAAGATCGTGTTCCCGACCGAGCAGATCCAGCGCATCATCGCCGCCGCGAAGGAAGGCAAATCGCTGCTGGAGCTCTCCGTCTATGACGGCTCCGATGACGGCCAGAAGGTCTACAACACGCTGACCGTGATCGGTCAGCCGATCCCCGCCGACCGCGCCACCTCGTCCGATCCGTCGACTGCGGACGAGCACATGAAGTCGCTCAAGCGCTGGCCAGTCACCGTCAGCTATTTCGACCGCGAGGCCCAGCAGAAGGAGGGCGAGCAGACGCCGGTCTATGCGATGGCGTTCGAGCTCTACGAGAACGGCGTCTCGCGCCAGCTCATGCTCGACTACAACGATTTCGTCATCTCCGGCGCCATGGGCAAGTTCGACGTGAAGGACAGCAAGCCCTGTAATTGAGGGCTAGGTCTCTCGTCGCGAGCAGCGTCGTAGGGTGGGCAAAGCGGATCGTGCCCACGCTTTCTCTCGATAATCGTTGATAGATGGTGGGCACGGCGCAAGTGCGCCTTTGCCCACCTTACGAGATCTCTCTTGGTCGCTTCGCTCCTCGCAATGACGGGGCTAGCTCTCGTCACACTCTCCCGCTACGCTCCCTCCCAACCACAAATTCGGGGAGCCAGCCCATGCCGAAGCTCGACCATCTCCGCCCCAGCGGCCTGCATCACAATCCAGCCTATTCCCACGTCGTCACCGCGACGGGGGCGCGCACGATCTACATTTCCGGCCAGGTCTCGACCGACGAGGAGGGCCGGATCGTCGGCGAGGGCGATATCGCTGCGCAGACCACCCAGGTGATGCAGAATCTCGGCCTCGCGCTGAAGGCCGCGGGGGCGAGCTATTCCAACATCGTCAAGATCACGACCTTCGTGGTGAACTACAAGCCGGAGCTGCGGCCCATCATCGGCAAGGCCCGCTCGGCCTTCTTCGAAGGCATGGAGCCGCCGGCCTCGACGCTCGTCGGCGTCTCCGCGCTCGCTGCGCCGGAATGGCTGATCGAGATCGAGGCGGTCGCGGTTGCGGATTGAGGTTTTCCTGTAGCCCGGATGAAGCGCAAGCGTAATCCGGGAAGCCTGTCGCCACGGAGCACTGTCCCGGATTGCGCTCCGCTCCATCCGGGCTACAGCTGCTATGAGTGCTTCGCCTCTGACAGCTCTTGTAGAGCCGCCATCGCTTCGTCGGCTCTGTCGGACGATACGAAGAGATGGTCGTGGTGGAACGCCGACACGGCATTCACGCTGATGCCGGCGTCGGCGAGGCGCGCCGTGATTGCCGCCAGGAAGCCGACCGCATCGAGCGCGGAGTGAACAGTGAGCGTGATCAGGCGTGAGGCGAATTCGTAGCGCAGTCCTGCGCGTTCGGCATCCTCCAGCGGTGCTACGACCGTTGTGCCCTCCGGCTCGCGGAAGATCAGGAGCGGATCGACTGCTGCGGGAATAGTCTCGTCTGCCGCGATCGTGCAAAATACGAAGGTGCCCGGTCGCAGCTCCGGCTTCATCAGTCTCAGCAGCGCATTGAGATCGCGTTCACCCGTCATCACTCCTGCGCCTTCTCCGGGCCCTCATAGGCAATGCCGCGGATCACCGCGGCGCTGCCGAACTTCTTGCGCAGGCTGTCGACCGCGCGTTCGGCGTGGGCGGCGCGGCGGTCGAGCATGTCGGTGTCGATCGCCGAGCCCTCGCGCAGCGCGCTGACGCCGGCGCCCATCAGGCGGAAGGCGGTGCCGTCGATTTCCTTGGCCAGCATCTCGCGGCAGATCGAGAAGATCTTCGCGGCCAGCTGCGTCGGGGCGGCGATCGATTGCGAGCGCGTGCGCTGGCGGAAATCGGCGGTCTTCAACTTCAGCGTCACGGTGGAGCCGGCGAGTTCGCTGCTCTTCAGGCGCGACGACGTCTTCTCGCAGAGTCGCCACAGGATCTTCTCCAGCGTCGCGAAATCGCGGATGTCGGTCTCGAACGTCGTCTCGCTTGAAATGGTCTTGGCGCCGCGGTCAGGCTCGACGCGGCGGTCGTCGATGCCGCGTGCGAGCCGCCACAGCCTGCGGCCCTCGCTCGGAAACTGCCGCATCATCTCGATCTCGTCGGCCTTCTGCAGATCGGCGATGATGCGGAAGCCGCGCTGCACCAGGCGTTCCTGCGTCGCGGGACCGACGCCGAAGATGAAGCCGACCGGCTTTTCCGCCAGCATCAACCGCGCTTCCTCCTGGTCGAGCGCGGCAAAGCCTCTGGGCTTGTCGAGGTCGGAGGCGATCTTGGCCAGGAACTTGTTGCAGGACAGGCCGACCGAGACGGTGATGCCGATGTCGCGCTCGACGTCGCGGGCAAAGCGCGCCAGCACCTTGGCGGGGATCATGCCGTGCACCCGCTCGGTGCCGGAGAGATCGAGGAAGGCCTCGTCGATCGAGAGCGGCTCGACCAGCGGCGTCAGCGCCTGCATGGCCTGGCGGACCTCGCGGCCGACCCGGACGTACTTTGCCATGTCCGGGCGGATCACGGTCGCATGCGGGCAGGCTTCCAATGCCTTGAACATCGGCATCGCCGAGCGAACGCCATAGGTGCGCGCGATGTAGCAGGCCGCCGACACCACGCCGCGCTTGCCCCCGCCGATGATGACGGGCTTGTCGGCGATGTCAGGGTTGTCGCGCTTCTCGACCGTCGCATAGAAGGCGTCGCAGTCGATATGGGCGATGGTCAGGCCGGCGAGCGAGCGGTGGCGGACGAGGCGGGGGGAACCGCAGGCCGAGCAGCGCCGCAGGCCCATATTCAGATCGGCCAGACAATCCCGGCAGAAGCAGCGGGGCCCGGCCGGCTCTGGGACGCTCACGGCACGTCGCGCTCCCAGGAGGGGTCACCGAGCGCATCGCCGAGGACCTGCCGCGCCGCGGCAACGTTGGTCGGGTGCAGTTCCGCCACCTTGGCAAAGGCCTTCACCGTGGCATCGTCCCGCATCACGAAATCGAGCACGCTGAGGAGGAAATTCGGGTCCGCGGCGGCGTTGCGCAGGGTCTCCGGACCGACCCCCGTCTCGGCCAGGAACAGGCCCAGCCGCTCAGGCTCGCCCGCGACGAAGGACAGGGCCTGAATCGCAACGATTTCAGCGACTTCGCGGGGGTTGTGAACAGGCTTTTTCACGGGGACGGTTTGCCTTTCCGTTAACTTTCGGTCTCTAATTTGGAATCATCATGCCCGAGTCTCGTGCTCAAGTCTTCCGGCCCCGGACAAGCAACTGGAAACCACATCGCAGAAAGTGGACCCTCGGGTTTAACGAAACTCAAGCGAATCTGAGGCTAGTTTGAATCCAGTTTTCGAAACGCCGGGAAGCGGCGTCTGAGGCGTCACATGTACCGGTCCTTCGGACCAATCAGGAGGGCGGGATGGCTAAGACCGTCCTGATCGTGGAAGACAACGAGCTCAACATGAAGCTCTTCCGCGACCTGTTGGAGGCGCACGGGTACCAGACCTCCGGCACCAGCAACGGCTACGAGGCGCTCGACCTCGTGCGCAAGATGCGGCCCGACCTCGTGCTGATGGACATCCAGCTGCCGCAGGTCTCCGGCCTCGAGGTGACGCGCTGGATCAAGGACGATCCGGAGCTGCGCGCCATTCCAGTCGTCGCGGTCACGGCGTTCGCGATGAAGGGCGACGAAGAGCGCATCCGCGAGGGCGGCTGCGAAGCCTATTTGTCCAAGCCGATCTCGGTCGGCAAATTCATTGAGACGGTCCGGCGTTTTATCGGATAGGAAGTGAGTTCACAGTGTCCGCGCGTATCCTCGTCGTCGATGACGTTCCCGCCAACGTCAAGCTGTTAGAGGCCCGCCTTTCCGCCGAATATTTCGACGTGATGACCGCCGCGAACGGCACCGAGGCGCTCGCGATCTCAAGGCGTGCCGAATGCGACATCATCCTGCTCGACGTGATGATGCCCGACATGGACGGCTTCGAGGTCTGCCGCCGCCTCAAGACCGATCCGGCGACGCACCACATTCCCGTCGTGATGGTCACCGCGCTCGACAGCCCCGCCGACCGCAATCGCGGGCTCGAGGCCGGTGCCGACGACTTCCTGACCAAACCCGTCTCCGACGTCGTGCTGATCGCGCGGGTGCGCTCGCTGACGCGGCTGAAGATGATGACGGATGAGCTGCGCATGCGCGCCATCACCTCGCTCGAGATCGGCATGCAGGCGCCCGAGCGCAGTGCGATCGCCGACACCGGCAAGGGCGGCCGCATCCTCCTGGTCGACGACCGCCAGTCCTCCTACGAGCGGCTGGCGACGATCCTCGCTGCCGAGCACACCATCGACGTCGAGCCGAACCCGACGGAGGCGCTGTTCCACGCCGCCGAGGGCAACTACGATCTCCTGATCGTCTCGCTCGACCTCAACAATTTCGACGGCCTGCGCCTGTGCAGCCAGGCGCGCTCGTTGGAGCGCACGCGCCATGTGCCGATCCTGGCGATCGCCGACCCCGAGAACTCGACACGGCTGCTGCGCGGCCTCGAGATCGGCGTCAACGACTACCTGCTGCGCCCGATCGACAAGACCGAGCTCTTGGCGCGCGCCCGCACCCAGATCCGCCGCCGCCGCTACACCGATCATTTGCGCGACAATGTGCAGAACTCGATCGAGATGGCGATCACCGACGCGCTCACCGGCCTGCACAATCGCCGCTACATGGAGAGCCATCTGGCAACGCTCGCCGAACAGGCCGCGACCCGCGGCAAGCCGCTGGCGCTGATGATCCTGGACATCGACTATTTCAAGTCGATCAACGACAATTATGGCCACGATGCCGGCGACGACGTGCTGCGCGAGTTCGCGGTGCGGGTGCGCAAATCGATCCGCGGCATTGATCTCGCCTGCCGCTACGGCGGCGAGGAATTCGTCATCGTGATGCCGGAGACGGATCTCCACGTCGCCGGCATGGTCGCCGAGCGCCTGCGCCGCTCGATCGCGGGCGAGCCCTTCGCGATTCACAAGGGTGCGAAGCGCATCGAGGTCACGATCTCGATCGGGCTGACCACGCTGGAGCGAAAGGGCGAGGCGGTGGCCGACGTCCTCAAGCGCGCCGACACCGCGCTCTACCGCGCCAAGCACGACGGCCGCAATCGCGTGGTGTCGCAGGCGGCGTGAGGGCCGTCCGCGCAAAGTTGCGAAAACAACCCCATGCACAGTAGCCGGCGCGAGCGGGTCAATGGGTTACGCGGGTGGCGAGATAATTTGCGCCGGCAGCGGCGTCGTTTGACCCGTCGGGCAAAACAGGAGCATATTGGTAGGGTCGCGAAATGGTCCTGACGGGTAGTCAGGCGCCCGCGCTTTCTCCACAAATCCCGGTGTCATTCCCCGCCTTGTGCGCAGTCGCGCACTGGAGCGGGGAATCCAGTGCGCCGCAGCGTCTCGGGTCTAGCTTCACTGTCTCTGGAATACTGGATCACCCGCTTTCGCGGGTGATGACAGCGAGCGATCAGGCGACAGCGGTTAGTCTGGAGCGCGCTTGCTCCGTTTCTCCGCCGGGTTCGCATCCTCGCCCACATCCACCCCCGCATTCCGCAACAACACCTTCGCCGCTTCCTTCGCGGCTCTGGCCATCGCCGGATCATCGCGCACGAGGTCCTGCGCGATGGAGCCGTCGACCAGCAGCACCAGCTGCGTCGCGAGCGCGTCCGCTTCGGCAACGCCGAGCTCGGTCAGGCGGTCGCGAAACCAGAGGCGGCGGCTTTCCTTGAAGGCGATCGCGATCTTCTTCACGGCGCGGTCGCCGGGGCCGAGCTCGGCGACCGCATTGACGAATGGGCAGCCGCGAAAGTCTTTCGCCGCGAAGCGCCGCTCCAGCGAATCGAACGTCGCGAGGATCTGCTCGGCGGGCGGCTTGTCCGAAAGGCGTGCGCTGACGAAGCGGCGCTCGAGATAGGCCGCGATCAGCGCGTCCTTGGACGGGAAGTGATTGTAGAGCGTGCGCTTACTGATGCCGACCTCGGCCGCGATGGTATCGACGCCGATGGCGCGAATGCCTTGCAGATAGAACAGCTTGTCGGCGGTCTGAAGGATCCGCTCTTTCATCGTCTGTGGGGCAGGCGGGGGAGCCATGCGGAGCTAAGCGTCCTGTTCGCTTGACAGCCGCTTCCATCTATAGCCTAAGTGCACAGGTCTGTGTACCCAAAAACATCGGCAAAAGCAGACGACGGCACGCGTGCCGCGCCCAAAAGGGAGAAGAAAAATGCCCCTGCTGCAGGTTCTGCGTCCGACGTTGCCGATCCTGATCGGCGCCTCGATCATGCTGACCTTGAGCATGGGGCTGCGGCAGTCGCTCGGTATCTTCATGCAGCCGCTGACGCACGACATCCACATTTCGATCTCGGATTTCACGCTTGCACTGGCCGTGCAAAACCTCGCCTGGGGCTTCCTGCAGCCGCCCGCCGGTGCACTCACCGTGCGCTACGGCTTCCGCCCGATCATGGTCGCCGGCGCGCTGATGTACATCGCGGGCCTCGCGCTGATGGCAACGGCGAATGGGCTTCTCAGCATCATGATCGGCGCCGGCGTGCTGATCGGGACCTCGCTCGCCTGCACCGCGGCGGCGATCGCGATGTCGGTGGCGGCACGTGCGGTGCCGGAGACGGTGCGCTCGACCGTGCTCGGCATCGTCTCCGGCGCGGGCTCGCTCGGCGCGCTACTTTCGGCGCCGATCGGACAGATGCTCAACGAGGGCTTTGGCTGGCGCGTCGGGCTCGCGGGCTTCGTCATCATGTCGGTGCTGATGATCCCTGCGGCCTGGTATGCCGGGCGCGTCGACAAGATTCCGTTGCCGAAGCCGGCGGCCGACGAGATCGATGATGCCACGGCTGCAGCCGCGGCGAGGACCGCGTTCGGCAATGCCTCCTTCGTGGTGATGACCTGCGCCTATCTCGTCTGCGGCATGCAGCTCGTGTTCCTCACCACGCACCTGCCGTCATATCTCGCGATCTGCGGCCTCGATCCGATGCTGAGCGCGCAGACGCTCGGCATGATCGGCGGCTTCAACGTGCTGGGCTCGCTGTTCTTCGGCTGGGCCGGCCAACGCTGGAACAAGCTGGCGCTCTTGGGCGGGATCTACATCCTGCGCTCGCTCGCACTCGCCTGGTACTTCATGCTGCCGGCAAGCCCGTTCTCGACGCTGCTGTTCGGCGCGATCATGGGCTTTCTGTGGATGGGCGTCGGCCCGCTGGTCGCGGGCGCGGTCGCCGAGATGTTCGGCCTGCGCTGGCAGGCGATGATCCAGGGCCTCGCCTTCATGAGCCACCAGATCGGCAGCTTCCTCGGCGCCTACGGAGGCGGGCTGCTCTACGACGCGCTCGGCTCCTACACGATGGCCTGGCGCATCGGCGTCGCGCTCGGCCTTGCCGGCGGGATCGTGCAGGTCGCGTTCGCGCTTGTCAGGCCGTCGCAGCCGCCCACGCCAGTGCTGCGGACAGCGTAGGGCGGGGCGGGTGGTCGTTTTCCTTGGCCTTGCACCGCTGCCGTTCTCACAAATTTGCATTTGCCTCAAAGCGCTCGGTTGCTGACGTGCGAGAGAACCTTTCGTCGACTCGGCAGGCGGTCGTTCATGGGCTTGCCAATTTCGCGTTTGGGTCGTGTCAGGCTGTGGTCAGCCTTCTCAGATTGAAAATGGGCTTGAGTTGCAGAGTGTTAGCCAGTTCATAATCCTAATCGCGCCGGCCAGCTTAAGCTTTCGAGACAACCGCTCGGGAGGCAACGATGACGCCCGGCTGGCTCATTTTCCCTGCGACTATCGCCTGTGTCTACTTCCTGGTCATTGTGAGTTTGATCATGCTTGGCGCTTGGTAGGCGGCTGAGGGAAGAGAATCTTGAAAGAGCGCGCTCTCAAGATTCGCCCATAGACCGACGCGAACTCATGTCGGTCGGAATTCGATCGGGTGCGGCCATGGATTGCGCGAATTGCGGCAGAGTCAACCCGGAGGGAACGAAGGTCTGCGGCGATTGCGGCGCGCCGCTGTTCTTTCGCTGCCCTGCGTGCGGGGGCGACAATCCGACAGGCAAGAACTTCTGTGGCGACTGCGGTGCCGCGCTCACGCCGACCGTACCGCCGCAAATGACGAGAGGGGCCGGCGCAGCGACGTCCATCGTGCCACCGGTCACGGAGCGCGCAGGCTTGTTGGCCGCACCAAGTTCTTCCGCCGAGCGTCGTCAGCTCACAGTGATGTTCTGCGATCTCGTCGGCTCGACGGCACTTGCGACAAAGCTCGATCCGGAAGATCTACGGGACATAATTGCTGAGTACCGCGATAGCGTAGCGGCGGTCGTCCGCAAATACGGTGGCACCGTCAGCCGTTACATCGGCGATGGCATGCTCATACTATTCGGTCATCCTTCAGCGCATGAGGACGATGCCGAACGCGCAGTGCGCGCTGCGCTTGAGATCGCCGCGACCAGGCACGCGTCGGGAGCCCCAGCCGAGTTCGAGCTGCGGGTTCGTCTTGGGCTCGCGACTGGCCTCGTCGTCGTAGGTGACCTTATCGGCAGCGAAGCGGCGGAGGCGCAGGCCGTGCTTGGCGAGACGCCGAACCTTGCCGCTCGACTGCAAGCGCTCGCCGAACCGGATGGGGTAGTCATCCCTGAGGACACGCGGCGGCTCATCGGCGGGCTCTTTGACTACGAGAATCTCGGCGCCGTGACGCTGAAGGGCTTCGCCGCACCGGTGCAAGCCTGGCGGGTGCTTCGTGAGGGAACAGCGGAGAGCCGGTTCGAGGCGTTGCACCCTTCGGTCCTCGCCCCGCTGGTTGGGCGTGAGGAAGACCTCGCGCGGTTGGAGCGGAGCTGGCGCCATGCGCGGGCGGGTACCGGTCAAGTCATGCTGCTTGTCGGCGAGGCGGGGATCGGCAAGTCGCGCCTCGTTGCGGCTCTTCAGGAGCGTATCGAGCGAGAGCCGCACACCTGCTTGCGCTACTTCTGCTCGCCTCATCATCAGGAAAGCGCGCTTTACCCCTTCATCGCACAACTCCAGCGAGCGGCTGGCTTCGATCGTGAGGACACACCGACGACCAAGCTCGACAAACTTCGAGCGCTCCTGTCGCCTGCATTGTCGCCCAACGAGGACGCGGCGATCCTGGCGGAGTTTCTGTCGATCCCCAACGATAATCTATACTTACCGGTTACGAGTACGCCGCAACAAAAGAAGGAGAGAAGCTTCGCCGCTCTGGTTCGCCAGCTTGAAGCTCTCGCGCAAAGACGTCCAATCATAATCGTGTTCGAGGACATGCAATGGATCGATCCAAGCTCGCGCGAGCTGCTGGACCGAACCGTCGATCGCGTAGCAAGCCTGCCGGTTTTGGTCTTGATCACCTACCGCCCCGAGTTCCAGTTAGTATGGACCGGAAAGCCGCATGTCAGCTTGCTCGTGCTGAACCGGCTCGACCAGAATGCGGGCGCTGCGCTGATCCGGAGCGTGGCAGGTGGCCAGACGCTGCCGACCGAAATCGTCAATGAAATTGCTGAACGTACGGATGGTGTGCCGCTGTTCGTTGAGGAGTTGACCAAAGCGGTGCTCGAAACAAGCCCCCAGAGTATCGCGCGAGCGATCTCCTTCGCGCCGCTGCCCGGACTTGCCGTACCGGCCACGCTACATGCTTCGTTGATGGCGCGGCTCGACCGGATTGGGCCGATCGCCAAGGAGGTGGCACAAATCGGCGCAGCTATTGGCCGCGAGTTCTCCTATGATCTGCTGGCCTCGGTCGCACAGCGGTGCGACAACGAGTTGCGGGCGGCGCTTGACCGGCTGATCAACACCGGACTCGTGTTTGGGAGTGTCGAGCCGCCCGACGCCAATTTCTTGTTCAAACATGCACTGGTCCAGGATGCGGCATACGGCACAATGTTGCGCGGTCAACGACGCGAGCTGCACGCTCGGATCGCTGGCGCACTCGAGGAGAGGCTCGCTAGAGGCATCCAAGAGCAGCCGGAAATCCTCGCCCACCACTGCGGACATGCGGGCTTGGCCGAAAAGGCGGTTTCCTATTGGCAGGAGGCTGGTGAGCGTTCAAAGGCTCGATCGGCAATGACAGAAGCAATCGCGCAGATGCGAAAGGCGCTTGATTTGCTATCTCAACTGCCGGATGCTCCCGGGCGCCAGCGCACCGAAACTGAACTTCAACTCGCGCTCGGCGGTGCACTGATCGCCGCGAAGGGCCACGCGGCCGAAGAGACCGGCAGGGCCTACGCCCGGGCGCGTTGCCTCTGCGAGGCACTCAACGACACGCCGAATCTGCTCAAGGCACTCTGGGGCGAGTTCGTGCATTATCACGTCCGTGGTGAAACGGACCGATCGCATCGCATCGCCGAGAATCTGCTCGATTTGGCCGGGCGACAGAACGATGCGGCCATTCTTGTCGCCGGTCATCGGGCAGTCGGCGATAGCTGGCTTCATCGCGGACAATTGGCCTTGGCGCGCACCCATCTCGAGCGGGGGCTCGCCCTTTACGATCCGGCGCAGCAGCGCTCTCTGACGGCCCTGTTCGCAGAAAACGCCCGCGTGGCGATGCTTTCGTTCCTTTCGCTTACGTGTGGCCTTCTTGGCTTCGCCGATCAGGCGCGCGTGCAGAGCAGTGACGCCCTGGCAGAGGCCCGCGATTCGTCGCACCCGATCAGCCTCGCATTCGCGCTGAGCGTTGCCTGCCGGTTGCATTTCGTGCTCGAAGACGCGGGCATGGTTGGGCAACGGGCGGACGAGCTGGTTGCGCTCACCACCGAGCAGCGCTTTGCCTTCTTTCTCGCGATGGGGACGGCATATCGCGGCTGGACGCTGGCCGAAGCCGGCGACCCCGAGGCCGGGGTGGACTTACTGCGGCGCGGCATCGAGGGATTCCAGGCGTCCGGCGCAGCATGGACTCTTCCGTTCTACCTTGCGCAGCTCGCAGCAGCCGAGGCAAAGAGAGCACGATATGAAACGGGGCTCGGCCAACTCTCCGACGCCTTGGCACTAACCCAGAAATCGGGGGTGCGGTGGTTCGAGGCCGAGCTGCATCGGCGCCGAGGCGAGTTGATGCTAAGGGCTCGGCCAGGCGCGGAGGCCGATGCGGAGACCGAGTTTCGCCACGCCATTGCGATTGCTCACCAGCAGGAGGCGAAACTCTGGGAACTTCGCTCCGCCGTCAGTCTCGCCCGGCTCTGGCGTGATCAGGACAGGGGTGATGAAGCACGCGGTCTTCTCGCGCCGGTCTACGGTTGGTTCAACGAGGGCTTCGACGTTCGCGACTTGAAGGAAAGCAAGGCGCTGCTGGAAGAACTCTGAGTGTAACGTGGAGCTTGTCGTAAGCGCGCTCCATTGGAGCTCCGTAACGTTCTCGGTTTTCGCGACTCCGCTGCACCCTAAAGACACGTACGGTGACCTGCTCGGCGCCGTCAATTCTCGGGTCGGCCCCGTCGCTCCGGTTCGCAGCTGGAGTTGGTCCGCGCTGCTGGTCGCGCTTCGGGTTATTCGCATGACCTCTCCCGGCTTCGCACTTTGTGCTGACCCTTTCCGGTCCGGATCAGGTACTCGACCGCAACCACTGCGAAAAGACCCGAATGGTCCGCGCGCGCGGGTGGCTTGGCCTGCTGACCACATAAAAGCTGTAGCCGGGTAGGTTCAACGAGAATGCCTTCACGAGCGTGCCGGCGGCGAGGTCGTGTGCCACGAGCACATCACTGAAGATCCCCACGCCCTGCCCACTGATCACCGCCTCGATGGCGTGCAGTTCTTCCCGGAAACTCAAGTGCTGCAGGTCCTTGTATTGGGGCACCTCGCGCCACCGGCGCTGGGCCAAACCGAGCCATCTCTGCCACGTCGGTGGCTCACGATCGGCCGGCGACCAATAGGAGTGGATCAGAACGTGCTTTGCGAGGTGGACTGGTCTCTTCAGCCGTCCGGTTGAAAGCAAATCCGGATTGCAGATCGGCCAGAACGTATCGCTGAAGAGTTCATCGACGATTCCGTCTGTCGGCGGTACGCGGCTGGTCGCATAACGGATGGCAACGTCACTGTCTCCGGCCTGCAGATCGAGCACGGTGTCAGTGCCGATCACTTCCAATGGCACGTCAGGATGCAACTTCCGCCACAGGGGCAGGCGGGGCACGAGCCAGCGGCTAGCGAAGGCGTTGGTCGTCGTAACCCGGAGCGGCTGCTCGTCACCTTCCTGCTTGAGGGACGCAATGGCAGCGGCAAACGCCTCGAGTCCGCCGCGAATGGCGGGAAACAGCCGCGCGCCGGCATCGGTCAACGAAAGAGGGCGTGGTCTGCGCCGGAATAGGGCGCGGCCGCAATACTGCTCGAGCAATCCGATCTGGTGGCTGATCGCGGTCGGCGTGACGCCGAGTTCTGCCGCGGCTTTCTTGAAGCTCAGATGACGCGCGGCAGCCTCAAAAGCGCGGAGCTCGATCAGGGGCGGCAGCTTGTGCATGCGGCGAGTGTAGGTGAAATCAGTTCATCGTCACCTGAATTCTTCGGATTTGCTCTGAGACAGCCCGCGATCGAGGATGTGGCGGGCCAAGCTAGGGAGTTCGTGTCATGTCCATCGCATCTGTTGCCAGCGCTGCCGCCGAACTTAGCGCCTCCTTCGGAGGAGAACTGCTCAAGCCAGCGGACGAGGGCTACGACGAGGCGCGCAAGGTTCACAATGGGCTGGTCGACAAACGGCCAGCATTGATTGCCAGATGTCGCAGTGCGGCTGATGTCGTGGATGCCGTGGCACTTGCGACCAAGCTCGGCCTCGAGGTCGCGGTTCGCGGCGGTGGCCACAATGTGGCCGGGCGCGCAACCATCGACGGCGGGATCATGATCGACCTCTCACCCATGAAGGGGGTCCGGGTCGACGCGATCGGCAAGACCGTATGGGCGCAGGGCGGGGTCACCTGGGGCGAGTTCAATCGAGAAACGCAGCTTCACGGACTTGCGGTGACCGGCGGCGTGGTCTCGACCACCGGCATCGCGGGCCTGACGCTCGGCGGAGGACTGGGCTGGCTGATGGGCAAGTACGGCCTCGCGTTGGATAATCTGCGGGCTGTCGAACTCGTCACCGCCGATGGCAAGGTTGTGCGGGCCAGCAAGCAAGAGCAGCCCGATCTATTTTGGGCCGTGCGCGGCGGCGGCGGAAACTTCGGGATTGCCACCAGTCTTGAATACGACCTCCATACGGTAGGGCCGATCATCACCGGCGGCCCGATCGTTCACCCTATCGAGCGTTCCCGCGACGTGCTGGAATTTTTCCGGACCAGCACGCGATCGCTCACGGACGAGCACATGCTGTTCGCATCCCTGACCCATGCGCCCGACGGGTCCGGCAGGGAGGTCGCGGCCCTGGTTACCAGCCACTGCGGTCCAGTCGCCGAGGCCGAACGAGCGATGCAGCCGCTGAAACAGTTCGGGCCTCCCATTCTGGATGCGGTCGGACCGATGACCTATTGCGAGCTCAACCGCATGCTCGACGCCAACTATCCGAAAGGCGCGTTCAACTATTGGAAGTCGAACTTCCTCACGGAGCTGAGCGATGGTGCGATCGCGACGATGATCGAATGCTTCGCCCGCTGCCCGACTCCGATGGGGCAGCTGCTGCTCGAGCACATCCACGGTGCGGCGGCCCGCGTGGGTGCCGGGGATACGGCATTTGTGCATCGGCAGGAGGGCTACAATTTCCTGATCCTCGCGCAATGGACGCAGGCCAGCGATACCAGCCGCAGCATCTCGTGGGCACGCGCAACCTATGAAAGGATGCGGCCCTTCTTTGCCTCAGGACGCTATGTCAATTATCTCGACGACGATGAGACAGGCGATCCGGTTGCCGCTGCTTATGGGCGGAACTACAGGCGCCTGCAGCAGATCAAAGCGAAATACGACCCTACGAACTTCTTCCGGATGAACCAGAACATCCGGCCGCTCGCCTGATTGCCGGCTGACGATTTCTCGCTCTCATCAAGATGTGAGTAGAAACTAAGCCGCGACCCGATGCATCGTGGGCGGGGCGAGCTGACGCCCGGGAGGGACTAGAGAATGGCGGTCGTGTGCAGGCCCGCTCGCATCGACGACTTGAAGCAGGCCGATGACATCGTGGTCGCCAGCATCAATGAGCTAACCGAACGGCGGGGGTTCGGGAAGATGGCATCCTCTCGTCCGCCGAATTTTCAGGCCTTCTCGCTCGCGGATGATCCCGAGGGCTTATGGGTGGCCGATGACGACGGAGAAATAGTCGGCTTCGCGTGGAGTTGGGTCTGTGGCGAGCTTTGGTTCCTGGCCCAATTGTTCGTCGCGCCTGATCGTCAGAGCGACGGCATCGGCAATCAACTCATCAACAAGGCATTCGCGCATGCAGAAATGCGCGGAGCACCCATCAAGGCACTGATCACCTTCACGTTCAACAACGTATCTCAAGGCCTCTACATCCGCCACGGACTGTTCCCGCGCTTTCCGATCTACATGGTCAGCGTCCCTCGTGACCGCCTGGCGCCACGGTTGGCTGCGCCGCGGCTCCGTCTTGAATCTCTCACGGCCGACGCGATCCCATACGACAGGCTGGCGCAGATCGATGTCAGCGCAGTCGGCGTTTCCAGGGAGAAGCATCATCGATTTCTCCTTGGCGACAGCACGACGCGCGGATTCACCATCCACGCCGGCAATGAGTGCGTCGGGTACGTCTACATTTCGGGTGGACACATTGGTCCGCTTGCAGTCCACAGGCCAGATCTGGTTGAGTCCGCTTTCGCCGCTGCGTTATCGTTCGCGGCACAGAGCGATTGTCCGGCCATTTCGGCTTTTGTGCCGGGCGCGAGCGAGCCGGCGCTCAAGGCGGCAATCGACCACGGGATGCGGCTGACGTTCCCGATGCTGCTGATGTCAAATCGACCATTCGGAGATTGGGTTAGCTATTTCCCGCGCAATCCGGGTTTCATGTAGGGGATTCAACCGAGAAGGTCGACGTTGCGGGCAGGCCGGAAGGCGCGGAATGATGGCTGGATCGGCGCTCGTCACGGGCCGATCATGCTCTAGCCCTACCGGGGACGCGGGCTGCGGCCTGGAGGGGACGGCCGCTGCACATATGGGTTTTCCAGGCACATCGCCGAACGGCCCGCCGCGCTGGCTCTGCATTCGTCAAATGAACGATACTGGCAAGAGATGTAGGTGCCGCCGCCCCATTCCCACTCCTGCAGACATACCGGAAAATTGCCGCCGAACCGCTGCGCTGCCGCTGGACCGGGCGCGGACATGGTGATCAGGACGAAGAGCAGACAGGCAAGCGCGCGCATCATGATCAGCGCGGCCGCTGCGGAGCGTGCTGCTTGAACCTCACGCGCGGGTTCACATCGCAATAGGTGTTCGATCGCCCGGATGCCGAGGCCAGGCACTGTTCCCGCGTCGAATACATGCAGTCTCCGGAAGCGCCGAGCCCTCCGCCAAAAACGCACCAGGGATAGTCATACTGAGCGTTTGCTGCGGAAGAAAATCCGATGACCATAACGACAATGAGCAGAGCGATGCGCATGCGATTCTCCCATCAAGTCAGTTGAGCGGCAACGCAAGAGGTTCGCTCCGAAAGATAGCCGCTTGACGATGCTGGCTCAACAACCACGACTCAAGCGAGTTCCTCTCGTCACGCCGGAGTGTCCCAGTGTGATCTCGCAGAGCCGGTCCGGATTTGCTTCGCTGCGCTAAGCAGCGCAGCGCTGGGTAGCAGGGTACATGAGCAGGGACATGCGAGCCGAAACGACAACGGGGCCCGCAAGGGCCCCGCAAAAAACCTTAGCGCGCTACGCCGCGATCTTACTTGATCTTGGCTTCGCGGAATTCGACGTGCTTGCGCGCGACCGGGTCGTACTTCTTCTTGACCAGCTTGTCGGTCATGGTGCGCGAATTCTTCTTGGCAACGTAGTAGAAGCCGGTGTCGGCCGAGGACACGAGCTTGACCTTGATGGTGACCGCTTTGGCCATGTTCTGAACCTCAGAATATCAGGGGAATCTGGAGCCGGCCAAACGGCCTGCGTTGGCCGGCAACCTAGTCAGAAACGGCGGGAAGTCAAGGTTTCAGGCGGCGGAAACCGCTCAAATCGGGCCCATTAGGCCTCAAAGAACCGGTTTTTCGGCCGCGGCAGGCCCAGATTCTCCCTCAAAGTGGGCCCTTCGTACTCTTTGCGGAAAGTCCCGCGCTTCTGCAGCTCCGGGACCACCTTGTCGACGAAATCGTCGAGACCGGCAGGCAGGAACGGGAACATGATGTTGAAGCCGTCGGAGCCGCGTCCGACCAGCCATTCCTCCATCTGGTCGGCGATGGTCTTGGCGGTGCCGACGAAGGACAGGCCGCCATAGCCGCCGACGCGCTGGGCGAGCTGGCGCACGGTGAGCTTCTCACGGGCGGCGAGATCGACCAGGCGCTGCCGGCCGCTCTTGCTGGCATTGGTCTCGGGGATTTCGGGAAGCGGCCCATCGGGATCAAAGCCGGAGGCATCGGTGCCGAGGATGACGGAGAGCGAGGCAATGGCGCTGTCGTAATGCACGCGGCTGTCGAGCAAAGCGCGCTTCTCGTTGGCCTCATCGACGCTGTCGCCCACAACGACGAAGGCACCGGGGAGGATCTTCAGGTGCTCGGGGTCACGGCCGATCTTCTCCATGCGGCCTTTGATGTCGGCATAGAGTTTCTGGCCGTCGGCGAGGCTGCCGCCGCCGGTGAACACCGCTTCCGCGGTCTCGGCGGCGAGCTGCTTGCCGTCGTCGGAGGCGCCGGCCTGCACGATCAGGGGCCAGCCTTGCACCGGGCGGGCGATGTTGAGGGGGCCGCGCACTTTGAAGTATTTGCCCTTGTGGTCGAGGGTATGCATCCTGGCGGGATCGAAGAACAGGCCGCTCTCGACGTCGCGCATGAAGGCATCGTCGGCGAAGGAGTCCCAGAGGCCGGTGACGACGTCGTAGAACTCGCGGGCGCGCTTGTAGCGCTCGGCGTGCTCCATGTGATCGTCGAGGCCGAAATTCAGCGCCGCGTCCGGGTTCGAGGTGGTGACGATGTTCCAGCCGGCGCGGCCGCCGCTGAGATGGTCGAGCGAGGCGAAGCGGCGCGCGACGTGATAGGGCTCGTCGAACGTGGTCGAGCCGGTCGCGATCAGGCCGATGCGCTCGGTCACGGCTGACAAAGCCGACAGCAGGGTGAACGGCTCGAACGAGGTCACGGTGTGGCTGCGCTTCAGCGCGTTGATCGGCATGTTGAGCACGGCGAGGTGATCGGCCATGAAGAAGGCGTCGAACTTGCCGGCCTCGAGCTTTCGGATCAGCGTCTTGATATGGCCGAAATTGAAATTCGCGTCGGGCCAGGCCCCGGGATAGCGCCAGGCGCCGGTGTGGATGCTGATCGGGCGCATGAACGCGCCAAGCTTGAGTTGCCTTTGTGCCATCGCCCGGTGTCCGTTCTTGGTGACGCTCGCAAAGACATAGGCATGAGTGGGAACTCCGCCATTGGGGGAGACGGGAAGAATTTTTTGTTTTTCGTAGCTCTCTCAGCACGTCATTCCGGGGCGACGCGGAGCGGCGAGCCCGGAATCCATAACCACCATCCGGAGTATGGATTCCGGGCTCGCGCCAAGAGGCGCACCCCGGAATGACGGAGGATAGACTTGATCGAACTACGCCCCAGCGCGCCAACTAGCTCAAAACGTCCTTCTGCATCTTGCCGGCGTAGAAGTGGAAGAACGGCACCGGCGCGTCGTGACGGAGCGGGCCGGTGGCGAGGCGGGTGTCGAGCTCGTTGAGCACGTTGCGCGTCATCGGATGCAGATCGGCGAGCGGTTTTGAGCCGAGCTCGACCCAGACCAATTCGACCAGCTCCGCATCGGCATGGATCACGCCTTCGACGCGGTGGGTGATCGCAGAGGCATCGGCGGTGAAGAAACGCGTGTCGAAGCGCTTGACGCGGCCGGGCGGGGTGATTGCGCGCGCGATCAGGAACAGGCTGGAGGGATCAGGCAGCAGGCCCGCATCCGCGAACGGCTGCCAGGGACCTTCGAGCTTCGGCACTTTGCCTTCGGCCTTGCGGCCGAGGCAGAGGCCGGTCTCCTCGCAGGCTTCGCGGATGGCGGCAATGGCGAGCGATTTCGCGCGCGAGGCCGGCGTCTTCGGGCTGCCCTTGGCGAGATTGGCTTCCAGTTCGGCGGTGATGGGCGCGGCGCAGGGCACGCGATAATCGGCCTTGTCGACGCGCCCGCCCGGGAAGACGAATTTTCCCGGCATGAACACCACCTTGTCGTGGCGCTTGCCGACCAGCACTTTCGGAATGGCGCCGCTGCGGTCGACCAGGATCAGCGTCGCCGCATCCTTCGGGCGGAAGTAAGGATGATGATCGGCTTCCTTCTCCTCGTGAACCTTGGTCTTCTCCTCGGCCTGCGAAATATCGGTCATGTCCTCACCCGAACTGTTCTTTTACGTGTTTACACAGGCGGAATACCATCGGGAGGGTTGTCGTCAAACCCGTGCATGCGCAGAGCCCATTGCAAGCCGACCACAGCTCCCTTCACGGGCTGCAGCAGCGCGAGCGAGGCGACGAAGGTGAAGGGCAGATAGGCTGCGAAGCTGAGCCAGACCGGCGTCGAATAATTGGTCTCGATCCAGAGGATGGCCGGCACCACGATGTGGCCGACGATGACGATGACGAGATAGGCAGGCAGATCGTCGGCGCGATGCGGGGTGAAGTCGAGGCCGCATTTGGCGCAATGGTCGGCGGTCTTCAGGAAGGCGCGGAACAGCTTGCCTTCGCCGCAGCGCGGGCAGCGGCCGCGGAAGCCGCGCTTCATTGCTGACCAGACGTCGCGCTTCTCGACGAGACCGTTCTCGCGCGTCCAGATCTTTGGTGCCGTGCTCATCGTCACCATGCCTTGCCCTTCTTGCCCTTACCCTTGTTCTTTCCTTTGGCCTTCCTTCCCTTGCCGGACTTTTTCTTCTCCGGCTTGCGTTTTCGCTCCGGGCTGCGTCCGGGCTGCGGCTTGGACGATTTGCGCTGCGGACGGAGCGGCCTGCGCTGGCGCGGGCCGCTGTCGCTCTCCGACGACAGCAGCTCGAAGCGCAGCGCGCCCGCGATGGGAGCGGCCTCGATCAGGCGGACGTCGACGACGTCGCCGAGCTGGTACATGGTGCCGCTGCGCGTGCCGACGAGGGCATGGCGGCTTTCGTCATAGTTGAAATATTCCGTGCCGAGGGATCGGATCGGGATCAGCCCGTCAGCGCCGGTCTCGCTGAGCTTCACGAACAGGCCGGCGCGGGTGACGCCGGAGACGCGGCCCTGGAAGCTGGCGCCGATGCGGTCGGCGAGGTGATGGGCGATCAGGCGGTCGACGGTCTCGCGCTCCGCCTTCATGGCGCGCCGCTCGGTCAGCGAGATATGCGCGGCGACTTCGCTCAAGCTTTCCGGCGTCTCGCTGTCGGGCAGGGCGCCTTCGCCAAGGCCAAGCGCACGCACCAGCGCGCGGTGCACGACGAGGTCGGCATAGCGGCGGATCGGCGAGGTGAAATGCGCATAGCGGCGCAGGTTCAGGCCGAAGTGACCGTAATTCTCCGAGGAATATTCGGCCTGCGCCTGCGCGCGCAGTACGACCTCGCTCACCAGCGGGTAATAGTCGTGGCCTTCAAGCTGAGCCAGCACACGGTTGAACGTGGTCGGGCGGAGCGCGCCGGACTTGGCGAAGGGAACGTCCAGCGTCTCCAGGAATTCCGCGAGCGCGTGAACCTTCTCCAAGGTCGGCTCGTCGTGCACGCGGTAGATCAGCGGCAGAGATTTCTTCTCCAATGTCTCCGCTGCGGCGACGTTGGCGAGGATCATGAACTCCTCGATCAGCTTGTGCGCATCGAGACGCTCGGGGACCACGACGCGGTCCACGGTGCCGTCGCTCTTCAGGAGGATCTTGCGCTCGGGCAGATCGAGATTGAGCGGATCGCGCTCGTCACGCGCGCGCTTGGCGCAGGCATAGGCGGCATAGAGCGGCCTCAGGATCGGATCGAGCAGGGGGCCGGTGGTGTCATCAGGCCGGCCGTCGATCGCGGCCTGCGCTTGCGCGTAAGCGAGCTTGGCGGCCGACCGCATCAGGATGCGATGAAAACTGTGCGAGCGCTTGCGGCCGTCGGGGCCGAGCACCATGCGCACCGCCAGCGCGCCGCGCGGCTCGCCGGGCACCAGCGAGCAGAGATTGTTGGAGATGCGCTCGGGCAGCATCGGCACGACGCGGTCGGGGAAATAGACCGAGTTGCCGCGGTCGAGCGCGTCGCGGTCGAGCGCCGTGCCCGGCCGCACGTAGAAGCTGACATCGGCGATGGCGACATTGACGATGAAGCCGCCCTTGTTGTTGGGATCCGGATCGGGCTCGGCATGCACCGCGTCGTCGTGATCCTTGGCGTCGGGCGGATCGATGGTGACAAGCGGGACGTCGCGCCAATCCTCGCGGCCTTTCAGATTGGCCGGCTCCGCCGCTTCCGCCTCGCGCTCGGCGGCGGAGGAGAATTGCAAGGGGATGTCGTGGGCGTAGATCGCGATCAGGCTGATCGCCTTTTCCGACTTGACCGAGCCGAGCTTTTCTTTCACCCGGCCGGAGGCGAGGCCAAAGCCGCGGGTGCGGACGATGTCGACGCTGACGAGGTCGCCATCCTCAGCGCCGCCCGTATCGGTCCTCGCGATGTTCAGCTCGCGGTCGGCGAACTTCTTGTCGACGGGGACGAGCCGTCCGCCGCCCTCGGGCAGGCTGCGGAAGACGCCGAGGATGCGGCTCTTGGCCTTGTCGATGACCTTGATGATGCGGCCGCGATAGGCGGGACCTTCATCGTCATCGCTGCGCTCGACGCGCAGCAGCGCGCGGTCGCCGACGCCGGCGGCGGTGCCGGGCCTCGGCCGGCGCGGCATCTCGATGAGGATCTTTGGCGGCTCGCCGTTCTCGACCTCGTCCCATTCGGCGGGGGAGGCGATCAATTCGCCATCGGAGTCGCGGCCGGTGATGTCGGCGAGCAGCGTCGGCGGCAGCGCGTCCGGCTCGGAGACCTTATGGCGCTTCTTCTTGATGGTGCCGTCGTCGGCGAGCTCGCGCAGCATGCGCCTGAGCTCGGCGCGATCGGCGTTCTTCAGGCCGAACTCGCGCGCGATGTCGCGAGTCCCGACCTTTCCTGGATTTGCCTTGATGAAGGCGACGATGGCTTGCCTGTCGGGAAAGCCACGGTCTTTCTTTGGTTTCACTTAACCTCTAATTCTTGATCTCAGGTCTTGCCGGCACTCTTCTTGGCCGGAGCCTTGGTGGCGGCTGCCTTGGTCGGCGACGTCTTTGCGGTCGACGGCACGGCGGCGCGCCTTGCTGGTGGATTCGGATTTGGATTTGGCCGCGGCTTTCTTCGCAGCCGGCTTCTTCGGCTTCGGTGCGGCGTCCTCGCCGTCCGCAGCCTTCTCTGACGCTTTCTTGGCCTTGGCCGGCTTCGCCGCCTTCTTGGCCTTGCCGCCGCCCTTGCCGCCACCCTTGGCGGCGCGCTCGTCGATCAGCGCGATCGCCTGCGGCAGCGTGATGGTGTCCTTCTCGAACTCGGCCGGGATCGTCGCGTTGACGCCGCCCGCGGTGACATAGGCGCCGTAACGGCCGCTCTTCACGGTGACGGTGCCAAGCGTCGGATGATCGCCGAGCGCCTTCCCGGGATCGGCGCCGAAGCGGCGGCTCGGACCCTTGGCAACCTTCTCCGCGATCAGCGTCACCGCACGATTGAGGCCGATGTCGAACACCTCGTCGCCGGCCTCTAAGCTCGCATAGGTCTTCTCGTGCTTCACGAACGGTCCGAAGCGGCCGAGGCCCGCGGTGATCGGCTGGCCGGTCTCCGGATGCTTGCCGATCTCGCGCGGCAGCGACAGCAGCTTCAGCGCAAGCTCGAGATCGACGTCGCTGGGCGAGGTGCCCTTCGGAATGCCGGCGCGCTTGGGCTTCTCGCCTTCCTCATAATCCTTCTGCTCGCCGAGCTGGATATAGGGGCCGAAGCGGCCGGCCTTGACCCAGACATCGCGACCCGTGTCGGGATCCTGGCCGAGCGAACGGTCAGCAGTCGCCTCGCCATCGGCGGCGAGCTGACGGGTGTAGCGGCATTCCGGATAGTTCGAGCAGCCGACGAAGGCGCCGAACTTGCCGGCCTTGAGGTTCAGCCGGCCGGTGCCGCAGTTCGGGCACTGCCTGATATCGCCGCCATCGGCGCGGGGCGGATAGATGTGCTGGCCCAGCATGTCATCGAGCACGTCGAGCACCTGGGCGACGCGCAGCTCCTTGATGTCGTCGACGGCGCCGATGAAGCCGGTCCAAAAGTCCTTCAGAACCTGCTGCCAGGAGATCTCGTTGTTGGAGATACGGTCGAGTTGCTCTTCGAGGCTCGCCGTAAAGTCGTACTCGACATAGCGGGCAAAAAAGCTTTCGAGGAAGGCGACCACGACGCGGCCCTTGTCCTCGCCGTGCAAACGCTTCTTCTCCAGCTTGACGTAGCCGCGGTCCTTCAGAACCTGGAGGATCGAGGCATAGGTCGAGGGCCGGCCGATGCCGAGCTCTTCCATGCGCTTGACGAGAGATGCTTCCGAGAATCGCGGCGGCGGCTCGGTGAAATGCTGGGTGACGGACAGGCTCTGTCGCTTCACGGCCTCGCCCTGGCTCATCGCGGGCAGGCGGCGGGAATCCTCGTCCTCCTCGTCGTCGCGGCCTTCCTGGTAGAGCGCGAGGAAGCCGTCGAACTTGACGACCTGGCCGGTGGCGCGCAGCTCCAATGTGCGGGAGCCTGCCTTCGCCGTGATGTCGACGGTGGTCCGCTCGAGCTCGGCGGATTCCATCTGGCTCGCGATGGTGCGCTTCCAGATCAGCTCATACAGCTTGGCCTGATCGGCATCGAGCTTGCGGCTCATGCTGTCGGGGCGGCGGGAGAGGTCGGTCGGGCGGATCGCTTCGTGCGCTTCCTGGGCGTTCTTGGCCTTGGCCTGGTACTGGCGCGGGCTATCCGGCACGTAGGCGTTGCCGTAATCCTCGCCGATCACCTTGCGCGCCTGGGTGATCGCCTCGGGGGCGATCTGCACGCCGTCGGTACGCATATAAGTAATGAGTCCGGTGGTCTCGCCACCGATGTCGATGCCCTCATAAAGACGCTGGGCGATGCGCATCGTATGCGCCGGCGCAAAGCCGTATTTGCGGCTGGCTTCCTGCTGCAGCGTCGAGGTGGTGAAGGGCGCCTGCGGATTGCGACGGGCCGGCTTGGCGTCGACCGCGGTGACGGCGTAAGTCGCCAGTTCCAGCGCCTTCTTGAAGTCTTCGGCTTCCGCCCCGGTGCCGATATCGAGGCGCTGGATCTTCTTGCCGTCGGCGCCGACGAGACGGGCCTCGAAGGCATCGCCCCGCGGCGTGAGCAGGGTCGCGATCAGCGACCAATATTCGCGGGCTACGAACTTCTCGATCTCGAGCTCGCGGTCGCAGACGAGGCGCAGCGCCACCGACTGCACGCGGCCGGCCGAGCGGGCGCCCGGCAGCTTGCGCCAGAGCACGGGGGAGAGGGTGAAGCCGACCAGATAGTCGAGCGCACGGCGCGCCATGTAGGCGTCGACCAGGGCGCCGTCGATCTCGCGCGGATGCTTCATCGCTTCCGAGACGGCCTGCTTGGTGATGGCGTTGAACACCACGCGCTCGATCTTCTGATCCTTCAGCGCGCGCTTCTCCTTCATCACCTCGAGCACGTGCCAGGAGATGGCTTCGCCCTCGCGATCGGGGTCGGTGGCGAGAATCAGGCGGTCGGCGCCCTTCAGCGACTTCGCGATATCGTTGAGCCGGCCGGCCGCCTTGGGGTCGACCTCCCAGATCATCTTGAAATTGGCGTCGGGATCGACGGAACCGTTCTTCGCCGGGAGATCGCGGACATGGCCGAACGAGGCCAGAACCTCATAGGACGAGCCCAGATATTTGTTGATCGTCTTGGCTTTCGCCGGCGACTCCACAATGACGATATTCATTTAGTTCCAGTGGCTTACGGGAAAATCTTGGGCCGAAAACGAAAGGACTCGGGTCGGCCGTTTCGACCCGAACATGGGTGGTGAGCGGCCCCCTGTCAAATCGTGGGGTGTTGAAAGGCGCCACAATGGGAAAAGTTTCATATCGAAAAAGTTGCAGAATACCACCTTGGAGTTGCGGTTGATGTGGGCGTAATGTCCTGTCGGGGCATGGATTCGGGTGGGGTTCTGGTGACCAGGCCAGGAAAGAAACGGGCGCGCGCCGGATCCGGCGCGCCGGGGGGCACGCGTCACGAGGAACCGGGGGAGGGCGGTGCGGACGAGGCCGTGGCCTTCATCGCCGAGCAGACCGGGGCCTTACGCAAGCTGGCCGAGCGCCACAAGCTGGACGTGCTGCATTATCTCTTGGGCATGACCAAGCTCGAGGCCGACGAGCACCTGCGGCTACGGACCAAGCGCAAGCTGTCGTGATGGCGGTGGGGTACCACTTGGGACTTTCACGCCGACTTGCGTCGCGGTGCCGGCCGCGGCTTTAGCGTGGTGTCGGCCGGGCTGAGCAGGCGGCCATCTTCGGCGCGCATTTCCAGCTTCTTCACCGGACGGCCCTTCGCGCGATCGACCAGCATCGTCGCAATCTCCTCGGGGCGGTCGTCGAACTCCTCGCTCCACTGCCGCAGCGCGACCAGGATCGGGAAAGTGCCGCGGCCCTTCGGCGTCAGCACATATTCCTGATAGGCACTGCCGTCGGAGGCGGGGGCGGTTTCGAGAATGCCGTGGTCGACCAGCGATCGCAGCCGCGCCGCCAGGATGTTCTTGGCCATGCCGAGCTTGTTCTGAAACTCGCCGAAGCGGCGGACGCCGAACAGCGCCTCGCGGATGATCAAGAGCGACCACCAGTCGCCGAGCGCCTCCAGCGACCGCGCGATCGGGCAGGCATCACCCTCGAAGCTCGTCCGTTTCACCATCGTTCGTCCTTTCGCATTCACACGCCGCCAGCGCCGATCACGCGCTTGTGTGGTTGCATCATAAAACCAAATGGCCTAGATGGCAACTTAGTTTCATCATGCAACTACTGGAGGCGAGCGTGAGACTGAAGGACAAGACGGCGCTGATCACCGGCGGCAATAGCGGCATCGGGCTGGCAACGGCAAAACTGTTCGTGGCCGAGGGCGCCAAGGTGGTGATCACCGGGCGCAACAAGGAGACGCTGGCGGCGGCCGCGAAGGAGCTCGGGCCGAACGCGCTCGCGCTGCCAGCCGACGCGACGGACATCGCGGCGACGGAAGCTGCGATCAAGCAGGGCGCAGAGAAATTCGGCAAGTTCGACATCGTGTTCGCCAATGCCGGCATCGCCGGCGGCACACCGCTGGGATCGGCGATACCAGAGGTGTTCGAGAAGGTGATCAGCACGAACCTCATCGGCGTGTTCTTCACCGTTCAATCCGCGCTGCCCCATCTCAACGACAACGCCTCGATCATCCTCAACGGCTCGGTAATCTCGGTGCTCGGCATTCCCGGCTACTCGGCCTATGGCGCGGCGAAGGCCGGCGTGCGGGCGATGGCGCGGATCATGGCTTCAGAACTGTCGCCGCGCGGCATCCGCGTCAACGTGGTCGCGCCGGGTGCGATCCGCACCCCGATCTGGGGGCCTGCGACCGCGACGCCGGAAGCCGAGAAGGCGTTCGAGAAGCGGATCGCACTGTCGACGCCGCTCGGCCGCATCGGTGAAACGGATCACGTGGCGAAGACGGTGCTGTTCCTCGCCTCCGACGATTCCGCGCATGTGCAGGGCCAGGAGATTTTCGTCGATGGCGGCGCGGTGGCCTCGCCGAGCGGCGCGCCGATCTATCGCGGCTGATCAAATCAAGCGAATTTGCTCGGGCGCAACATTCGCGTTGCGCCCGAAGTGTTAGCCACGGCTAGGCTGCGCTCAGGCTTGTTGCCGATTGGAGCGCACCAGCGATCGCCTTCTCGCGGTGCTCCGGCCCGAGTTGGATACCGTCGGCCGGGATGAATTCGACGCTGGTGATACCCATGAAGCCGAACACCCAGCGCAGGTAGGTTTCGAGATGCTCGCCGGCTGCGTAAGGCGTCTCTGCGCCGTAGTGGCCGCCGCGCGAGATGGCCACGATCACCCGCTTGCCGCCGGCGAGCCCCTCCGGCCCGGCCGCGCCGTACTTGAAAGTTTTTCCCGCCACCAGGATGCGGTCGATCCAGGCCTTGAGCTGGCTCGGAATAGTGAAATTGTACATGGGCGCGCCGATCACGACGATGTCGGCGGCCAGGAACTCCTCCAGCGCCGCGGCGCTTGCGGCAAGGTCGGGCCCAAGCTCCGCCGGCGTGGCGGCGCCTTGCGCGGCGGCGAGGTGCGAGCCGGAGAGGTGGGCTAGCGGTGTCTGGGTCAGGTCGCGGTAGACGACTTGAAGCGAGGGCGTCGCCTGCCGGAGCCGGTCGACGATGGCGGCGGAAACCTGCCGGCTGACGGAGTGGGGGCCGAGCACGCTGGAGTCGACATGGAGGAGTTTCATGTGGGGTCACCCTGGTATAAGTTTGTAACCAGCACTACATGTGTGACTATCGAAATCCCCGCAAGAACGCACTTTTTTGAGCCATGGGCACATCATTGAAACCTGCGCACACCGAATTGCCCGCACCGCCGCGGCCAAATCCGAGACTGGATACCAGGCCGATGCCGGATCCCAACCATGCGGACTGCCGTGGGGTCGCCTCCGTGCTGTCCCGCGTCGGCGACAAATGGAGCGTGTTCGTCATCATGATGCTGAGCGACGGGCCAAAGCGCTTCAACGAGCTCAAGCGCATGATCAACGGCATCTCGCAGCGGATGTTGACCCTGACGCTGCGCGGCCTCGAGCGCGACGGCCTCGTCACGCGCACGATCTTTCCGACCATCCCGCCGCGGGTAGATTATGAGCTGACCGATCTCGGCCGCGGCCTATCGCGCCCCGTCGAGGCGCTCGGCAAATGGGCGAAGGAGCATCTGGATCAGATCGAGGCCGCGCGCACGAAGTTCGACCAGCGTAACGACGGCTAGCGTTGCGCCTCGATAGTTCATCCCGTCATTCCGGGGCCTGAGCGAAGCGAGGGAGCCCGGAATCCATTTGGCCACAGATCAAGTGGATGAATGGATTCCGGGCTCGCGACTTCGTCGCGCCCCGGAATGACACCTGGGGAGGCTAAACCAGCGACACCATCCCGCCGCCGTGGCGTTCGAGCTTGCCGGCGAGCTCGAGCTCCAGCAGCACGGTGCGCACGATCGCAGGCGAGGCGCCGGACATCCGGACGAGGTCGTCGATTGTAACAGGGGCCGGGCCGAGCAGGGCGGTGATCTGGTCGCGATCATGGCTTTGCGGATCGCTCTCGAACCGCTCGCTGTCGGGCTCGCCCACGGGATGCATCAGCGGCCGCTCCATGATCGGCTGAACCGCGTTGACGATGTCGGCAGCTTCGGTGACGAGCGTTGCGCCCTGCTTGATCAGGTCGTTGGTGCCGGCGGCGCGCGGATCGAGCGGCGAGCCCGGAACGGCGAACACCTCGCGGCCCTGTTCGGCCGCCATGCGTGCTGTGATCAGCGAGCCCGAGCGGTGCGCCGCCTCGACCACGACGACGCCGAGCGAAGCGCCCGAAATCAGCCGGTTGCGACGGGGAAAGTCGCGGGCGCGGGGCTCGTGTCCGAGCGGCATCTCGGAGATCGCAGCGCCCTGGTGATCGAGGATTGCGGCGAGCAGGTCGCCATGCTCGGGCGGATAGATGCAGTCATGGCCGCCGGCGAGCACCGCGATCGTGCCGCTCACGACGCTGGTACGATGCGCAGCCTGGTCGACGCCGCGGGCGAGCCCAGAGATGACCACGAAGCCGGCTTCGCCGAGCTCGCGCGCGAGCTGGCCGGCGAATTTAAGTCCGGCGCCGGAGGCGTTGCGCGAGCCGACGATCGCGATCATCGGCCGCATCAGGGATTTGGTGTCGCCGCGCACGGCGAGCAGCGGCGGCGCATCGTCGATCATCGCCAGCCGCTCCGGATAGCCGTCCTCGCCGGGCGCGCGCCAGGCGATGCCGAACTTGCGGCTCGCGGCGAGCTCGGCCTTTGCTTCATCCTTGCTGCAGATGCGCCCCGATCGCGCCGCGCCGCCGCGGCGGGCGAGGTCAGGCAGCCGCTCCAGCGCAGCCCGCGGGCTGCCGAAATGATCGACCAGCGAGCGGAAGGTGCGTGGCCCGACATTGTCGGAACGGATCAGCCGCAGGCGGTCGATCCGCTCGGCCTCGGTCAGCTCCACGCTTCTGTTGATGGCGTCCACGGCGTCTCCTTGCAGCGACAGCATGGAACAACCAGAGGGCGTTGCGCAACAGGGACGTGCGCTTGCACGACCTCGCTGCGATGCTAAAAGCGATGCCAATAAGAAGGATGTTGTCATGATCTCACTCGCCGACCTCCAGCGCCGCATTGAAGCGGGGGAGCTTTCGCCCGACGCCGCCATCGCTCAGTCGCATGCGGCGATCGAAGCCAAGGAGAAGGACGTCCAGGCTTTCGTCCGGCACGACAGATCCGCGAGGGCGCAAGCCTCGGGCCCGCTGCGCGGCATTGCCGTCGGCATCAAGGACATCATCGACACCGCTGACATGCCGACCGAGATGGGCTCGGAGATCTATCGCGGTTGGCAGCCGCGCAGCGATGCGCCTGTGGTGATGATGCTGAAGCGGGCCGGGGCCACCATCATCGGCAAGACCACCACGACCGCGTTCGCCTCGCGCGATCCGACGCCGACGCGCAATCCGCACAATACGGCTCATTCGCCCGGCGGCTCGTCCTCCGGCTCGGCGGCGGCCGTCGGCGCCGGCATGATCCCGCTGGCGCTGGGCACCCAGACCGGCGGCTCGGTCATCCGGCCCGCGGCCTATTGCGGGACGGCCGCGATCAAGCCGTCGTTCCGGATGCTGCCGACCGTCGGCGTCAAGTGCTATTCATGGGCGCTCGACACGGTCGGCCTGTTCGGCGCCCGGGCGGAGGATCTTGCGCGTGGTCTCTTGGCGATGACCGGCCGCACGGAGTTCTCCGGCATCAGCCCGGCGAAGTCGCCGCGCATCGGCGTGGTCAGGCAGGAGTTCGCAGGCGCCGTGGAGCCGGCCGCCGAAGAGGGGCTGCAGGCTGCGATCAAGGCGGCGATGCGCGCCGGTGCCAGCGTGCAGACCATCGATCTGCCCGAGGCGGTGCAGGAGGCCTGGCGCATCCACCCGATCATCCAGGATTATGAAGCGCATCGCGCGCTCGCCTGGGAGTTTTCGGAACGTCACGACGAGATCGCGCCGATGCTGCGCGCCAGTCTCGATGCGACGGTCGGGCTGACGCCGAAAGACTATGACGAGGCGCGCCGCATCAGCCGTCGCGGCCGCCGCGAGCTCAGTGAATTGTTCGAAGGCTTCGACGTGCTGCTGACCTATTCCTCGCCCGGCACCGCGCCAGCCAAGGAGCTCGCGACCACCGGCGATCCCCGCTACAACCGGCTGTGGACGCTGATGGGCAATCCTTGCGTCAACGTGCCGGTGCTCAAGGTCGGTGGCCTGCCAGTCGGCGTGCAGGTGATCGCAGGCTTCGGCAACGATCAGCTCGCGCTCGCGGCGGCCTGGTTCCTGGAGGACGCGCTGGCGAAATCAGGCTAGCGCAGGTTCGGAAGGAGCGAGGGCCTGAGCGGGCGCGGAGAGCGCTGCGCCGGTGTGCGCGCCTTGCCCGAGCCAGCGCTCGGCGGCTGCGCGACCGCTACGGTGCAGCAGGCGAATGAAGCCGCGGCCGAGATCGGTGGATGAGCGCTGCGCCAGGCCATCAACAGAGTCTTCCGCCGCGATTCTGGTGAGCCGCAGCGGAGCGGCTATGTGCGACTGCGCCCATTCGATCGCGGCGATCTCGGCATTGAGCGCGGCGTTGGCCGCGATCTGGTCGAGCCGGCGGTCGATCGCGGCGAGCGTGATCGGCACATAGCTGTCGCGTGTCGGCGTGACCTGGACCAGCAGCAGATCCGTTGCCGCCGTGTCCTGCACCAGGCGCAGCAGCGGCGGATTGCCGCCGAAGCCGCCGTCCCAATAGGCTTCACCGTCGATCTCGACTGCACAATGGACCAGGGGCGGGCAGGTCGAGGCCAGCGCGACGTCGGCGGTGATGGCCTCGTTGCCGAAAATCTGCTGCTGCCCGTCGCGGATCCGCGTCGCCGCGATCAGCAGCTTCGGGCACCGCGGATGGCGCAGGACGGAAAAATTGATGTCGCGGGAGACCGCCTGCCGCAGCGGATCGAGATCGAACGGATCGAACTGCCCGGAGCGCAGCGTCGGGCCGAACGCGACCGAGCTCCCCGCCGGCGAGAAGCCGCCGATCAGCATCAGCGAGCGGAACGAGGCCTCGTGCATCAGCCGGACCCAGAACCGGTTCAGTCGCGACCGGGCGCCTTCGCGGCCGCCTTCGGCCAGGCCGCAAGCGAGCAGCAGGGCATTGACGGCGCCGGCGCTGGCGCCGCTGATGCTGTCGATCTCTATGGACGTCTCTTCGAGTAGCCGCTCCAGCACGCCCCAGGTGAAGGCGGCAAAGGTGCCGCCGCCCTGCAGCGCCAGCGAAAGCTTTCGCGGCGGCCATTGACCGGAACGCGCCCGCGCGGGCGGGACCGGTGCAGCCTTGGCGACGACGACATCGAGCGGAGCGTCAGGTCTAACTGCGGGCTCCGGCTGCGGCGCGGGCCGTGCAGCAGGGGCAGGCGCGGCCAGCGGCGCGTCGGACCAGATATTGGTCGCCGAGAGCAGCCGGCTTGCTGCAGTGCCGGAGGCACCGAGCGAGCCGATCCCGTCATTCACGCCGACAATCTTCTCGCTCATTCTGAGCAACCGCCTAACGCCGTTTCCCGTATCAGGATGACAGGCATGGAACCCGTTCGCTACAGCCTGCCGTGACTCGCAGGAGAATTGCGAACAGGATTTGGCATATAATGCGGAAGGGGTGCGGCGGTATCCGTACTTTTTCCGACCTCAGATTCTTGTTTGAGGCGTTGTCGTGACGCGAACCGGTATCGACTTCGCCCGAAAGCGCCCTAAAGCGCGATGCGATTAGGAATCGTCATCGCGGCTTAGGATATTGTTTGAGCATGATCTTCTCGGAAAACCGCTACGCACTTTTCCGGATCATGCTCTAGGCTTTCTCGCCGATCCGGCTTTCCTTGCCCGCTTGCAGGCGCTTGATGTTCTCGCGATGCGCGTAGAACAACAGCAGGGTCAGCACGGCGGCAAGTGCCGACAATGCGAGATGACCGAACCACCACAGGAACATCGGCGTGATGAATGCCGCCACCAGCGCCGAGAGCGAGGAATAGCGGGTGGTGAAGGCGGTCGCCAGCCAGAGCAGGCAGAACACGACGGCGCCCGGCCAGAACAGCCCCAGCAGGATGCCGATATAGACCGCGACGCCCTTGCCGCCTTTGAACTTCAGCCAGACCGGGAAGAGGTGGCCGAGGAAAGCGCCGAGCCCGGCTACCATTGCGGCGTAGGGGCCGGCGATGTAGCCGGCGATCACCACCGCCACGGTGCCCTTGAGCGCGTCGAACAGCAGGGTGCCCGCGGCGAGGCTCTTGCGTCCGGTGCGCAGCACGTTGGTGGCGCCGATGCTGCCGGAGCCGATCGAGCGGATATCCTGGGTGCCCGCGAGCCTGGTCAGGATCAGCCCGAACGGAATCGAGCCGAGGAGATAGCCGATGACGAAAGCCACCGGCAGAAACGGTTCAAGCGCCATGGCGGCATCTCCAAAGGCCCATTCTCCACGTCGAACGAAGCCGCACGTCAGACATGCTCATATACCGTTCGTCCGCCGACAATGGTGCGCACCACCCGGCCTGTAAAGCGGGCCTCGTCGAACGGCGTATTTTTGCAGGGCGACTTGAGGTCGGCGGGATCGACCACCCAGGGCACGTCGGGGTCGATCACGATGACATCCGCGGGGCTGCCGGCGCGCAGGGTTCCGCCCGACAGGCCGAGCAGCTCGGCCGGGCGGGTCGACATCGCGCGGATCAGCGTCTTCAGCTCGATCTCGCCATTGTGCACCAGCCGCAGGCCGGCCGGCAGCATGGTCTCGAGCCCGACGGCGCCGGGCGCGGCTTCCGCGAACGGCAGGCGCTTGCCCTCGACGTCCTGCGGATTGTGGTCGGACATGATGACATCGAGCAGACCGGAGCCGATCGCCGCCACCAGGGCGCGGCGGTCGTCCTCGGTGCGCAGCGGCGGCGACAGCTTCAGGAACGAACGGTAAGGACCGATGTCGTTCTCGTTCAGCGCCAGATGGTTGATCGAGACCGAGGCGCTGACGGCGAGCCCGGCATCGCGCGCGCGCTGGAGGATGTCCAGGGAATCGATGCAGGTCAGCGACGCCGCGTGATAGCGGCCGCCGGTGAGGGCGACGAGGCGCAGATCGCGCTCCAGCATCACGGCTTCGGCGGCGTTCGGGATGCCCGTCAGGCCGAGCCGCGAGGCGAACTCGCCCTCGTTCATCACGCCTTCGCCGACGAGATCGGGGTCTTCGGTGTAATGCACGATCAGCGCGTCGAAATCGCGCGCATAGGTCAGCGCGCGGCGCATCACCTGGGCATTGGTCACGCTTCTGGCGCCATCGCTGAAGGCGACGGCGCCAGCGGCCTTGAGCAGGCCGAACTCGGTCATCTCCTGGCCGTGCATGCCCTTGGTGAGGGCGGCCATCGGCTGGATGTTGACGATCGCGGTGTCGCGGGCGCGGCGCATCACGAAGTCGACCGTTGCCGAATTGTCGATCACCGGCGACGTGTCGGGCTGACAGATGATGGTGGTGATGCCGCCGGTCGCGGCCGCCTGGCTCGCGGTGGCAAAGGTCTCGCGGTGGCTGAAGCCGGGTTCGCCGACGAAGGCGCGCATGTCGATCAGGCCGGGTGCGACGATCTTGCCGGAGCAATTGACGATGTCGGTGCCCTCGGGGACGCCGGCCGCGCCGATGCCGCGGCGGGTCTCGCGGATGCTGCCGTCGGCGATCAGGACGTCGCCTACCCCGTCGAAATCCCTGGAGGGATCGACGACGCGGGCATTGGCCAGCAGGATGGGGCGGCGATCGGTCAACATCGGCATCACGCGTTCGGCAGGTTACGGGCGAGCGCTTCCAGCACCGCCATGCGCACGGCGACGCCCATCTCCACCTGCTCGCGGATCAGGGATTGCGCACCGTCGGCGACCGCGGTGTCGATTTCGACGCCGCGGTTCATGGGACCGGGATGCATCACGAGCGCGTCCGGCTTGGCGTAGGCGAGCTTCTTCTGGTCGAGCCCGAAATAGTGGAAGTATTCGCTCGACGACGGCACGAACGAGCCGTTCATGCGCTCGCGCTGCAGCCGCAACATCATGACGATGTCGGCGCCGTTGAGACCCTCGCGCATGTCGCGCGCGACCTCGACGCCCATCCGCTCGATGCCCGGCGGCAGCAGCGTTGAGGGCCCGACGACGCGGACGCGGGCGCCCATGGTGTTGAGCAGGATGATGTTGGAGCGGGCGACGCGCGAATGCATCACGTCGCCGCAGATCGCGACCACGAGCCCCTCGATCCGACCCTTGTTGCGACGGATGGTGAGCGCGTCGAGCAGCGCCTGGGTTGGATGCTCGTGCGCGCCGTCGCCGGCATTGATCACGGAACCGTCGACCTTGCGGGCCAGCAGTTCCACCGCGCCGGAGGCGTGATGGCGCATCACCAGGATGTCCGGGTGCATCGCATTGAGCGTCATCGCGGTGTCGATCAGTGTCTCGCCCTTCTTGATGGACGAGGAGGCGACCGACATGTTCATGACGTCGGCGCCCAGCCGCTTTCCCGCAAGCTCGAACGAGGATTGGGTCCGGGTGGAGGCCTCGAAGAACAGGTTCACCTGCGTCCGTCCGCGCAGGACGGTGCGCTTCTTGTCAACCTGGCGGTTGAGCTCGACATATTCTTCGGACAGGTCGAGGAGGCCGCTGATGTCGGCCGCGGAAAGGCCCTCGATGCCCAGCAAATGCCGGTGGCCGAGGACGAAGGTCGATTTCGATGTCATTAAAAGCAGAGCTATAGGGGCGGACGGCGGGGGGAGCAAGCTTCAAATCCCGCCGCCGGACTTATCCACGGCGCTTTGCGGCGGAGGCGGGCCGCCAGCCGGTGTTCGGGGCAGCCGCTTTGCGCTAGACTCGCAACATTGGTTGCGTCACGGGCTGGATCATGACGGGCACGCGGTATTTTAATCGACTGGCGCGCAATGTTGCTGCGCTCGCGACCGCGTGCATGGCTGGCCTTGCGACACCGGCTTGGGCCGAAAAACGCGTCGCACTCGTGATCGGCAACGATCTCTATCCGAACCTGCCGGCCGACCGGCAATTGAAGAAGGCCGCCAATGACGCAACGACCGTGGCCGACGCGCTGAGGTCGCTCGGGTTCGACATCGTGCTCGGGACCAATCTTGGCCGCCAGGGCATGATCGACCGGCTTGCGAATTTCACGTCGCGGCTCGAGCCGGGCGATACCGCCGCCGTGTTCTATGCCGGACACGGCGTTGCGATCGCAGGCGTGAACTACCTCGTGCCGAGCGACGTTCCCACCGTGAACGAGGGCGCCGAGGCGCGGGTGCGCGGGGCCTCGATCGCCGAGCCCGACGTGCTTGCGGAGCTTCAGGCCAAGGCAGTGCGGGTCGCCTTCGTCGTCATCGATGCCTGCCGTGACAATCCGTTTCCGCGCGCCGCCGGCCGTTCGATCGGGAACACGCGGGGGCTTGCTGACGCCCGGCCCGCGCGCGGGATCTTCACGCTCTATTCCGCAGGCATCGGCCAGACCGCGCTCGACCAGCTCGGCAGCAACGATACGGCGCACAATTCGGTGTTCACGCGGATATTCGTCGAGCAGCTCAAGCGGCCCGAGCTGCATCTCGGAGACCTCGCGGTCGAGGTGCGCGAGCGCGTGGCGGCGCTAGCGCTGACGGCGACGGATGCCGGAGGACAAGCAGCACCGCACGAGCAGACGCCCGCCTATTACGACCAGACGCTCGGCGGGCGCATCTTTCTCTGGAATGCGGAATCGTCGAACGGGGCGCCGAAAGTGGCGGGCATGCTGGTGAAGCCGCCGGCAAGGCCTGCGGTCGCGGAGCGCGCCACCATGCGTCCGCCGCGTCCCTCCGCGGCAGGCGAAAGCTGCGCCCGCAGCGGCTTCGAGACCTATTGCGTCAGCTCGATGCTGAAACCGCAGTTCGGCAATTCGTACGGCGCAGCGAATTTGTTCGACGCCTCGACGGGGACGGCCTGGGTCGAAGGCGCTTCCGGCAACGGCATCGGCGAATGGATCACCATCGAGTTCGAAACCCTGCGGCGGGTCAAGTCGATCCACGTGCAGAACGGCTATCAGAAAAGCCCCGACATCTTCGCCAAGAACAACAGGATTCGCCAGATCCGTGTGCTGTTCTCGGGCGGCGAGTCGCAGACCTTCACTCTCGACGACAAGCTGTCGGTGAAATTGCTGACATTGCGGCCGCCGGTGTCGGCCCATTGGATGCAGTTCATCATCGACGACGTCTGGGCCGGCAACAAATATACGGACACCGCGATCACGAAGCTTCTGGTCAACTCGGATCCGGTGCAATGAGCGCACGGTCAGGGACCGCCGCGCTTGTCGTGCTGCTCGCACTGTCGTTTCTCGTTCCCGTGCGGGCGCAGACCTTGCCCGGCGACTTCGTCTATCTGCGCGACATCGATCCCAGCATCATCCAGGACATCCGTTACGCCACGTCGAACAATTTCGTCGGCCGTCCGCTCGCCGGTTACGATGCCGGCGAATGCGTGGTGAAACGCGAGGTGGGGCTGCGGCTGAAAGCGGTGCAGCAGGAGCTGGCGGCGCAAAATCTCTCGCTCAAGATGTTCGACTGCTACCGGCCGGCGCGGGCCTCGCTCGACATGGTCAAGTGGTCGCAGAACGGGCGCGAGACCGCTGCGGAGCGGCGCTACAACCCGAAGATCCCGAAGACCGAGCTGTTCCGCCTCGGCTACATCGCGAGCCGCTCGCAGCATTCGACCGGAGCGGCGCTCGATCTCACGCTGGTCGATCTGAAGGCGGACAATTCCGCCAAATATGATGCCGCCAAGACCTATGCCGATTGCACGGCGCCGGTCGAGGCGCGGGCGCCGGAGGGCAGCGTCGACATGGGCACGGGCTATGACTGTACCGACGCGAAGGGGCACACCGCCGCCACCTCGATCAACGCGGAGCAGCGAACCTGGCGCAAGCGGCTGGTGGCTGCGATGGCCAGGCAAGGCTTTGTGAACTATTCGAAGGAGTGGTGGCATTTTTCCCTGCCGGGGGCGGGCGGGGCGGCCTATGATTTCCCGATCCAGCCGCGGCGGAACTGATTCCGCGCCGAGGACGAGAAGATGACCCAGCCCGCATTTGCGACCCACGAGGTCTTCAACCAGTCGCCGCCATTCGAGGACGTCGATCTTTTCGCCGTGGACCGGCCGCTGGCCGACGCGGTGAAAGCCAATGGCGGCGCGGCGGCGGAGCGTGAGCTCTCCGAGTTCGGCAGGCATTGGGGCTCGGCGGCGATGGCCGATCGCGGGCGCCTTGCCAACGAGAACACGCCGAAGCTGCGCGCCTTCGATGCCAAGGGCAATCGCCGCGACCAGGTCGAGTTTCATCCCGTCTATCACGAGCTGATGGCGCACAGTGCGCATGCCGGCGTGCACAATTCCACCTGGACTCGGGATGGCAAGCCGGCCGGCGATGGCGCCGAGGTCATTCGCGCCGCGAAGTTCTACATGGCTGCGCAAGTCGAGACCGGCCATCTCTGTCCGATCACGATGACGCGCGCCTCCGTCGGGGCCCTGGCGATGCAGCCTGACTTGCTCGCGCGGGTGATGCCGGTTCTGTCGACCAAGAGCTACGATCCGAGCTTTGCGCCGTGGTGGGGCAAGCGCGGCATGACGCTCGGCATGGGCATGACCGAGAAGCAGGGCGGCACCGACGTGCGCGCCAACATGACCCGTGCGGTGCGCGACGGGGACGGCTATCGCATCACCGGCCACAAATGGTTCATGTCGGCGCCGATGTGCGACGCGTTCCTGGTGCTGGCGCAGGCGGATGGCGGGCTGACCTGCTTCTTCATGCCGCGCTTCGCGCCGGATGGATCGGTCAACGCCATCCAGTTCCAGCGGCTGAAGGACAAGCTAGGCAACCGCTCCAATGCCTCGTCCGAGGTCGAGTTCGTCGGCGCCTATGCCGAAAGGGTCGGCGAGGAAGGCAAGGGCATCCGCACCATCATCCAGATGGTGCAACTGACGCGGCAGGATTGTGCGATCGCCTCCGTCGGCCTGATGCGCTCGGGGCTTGCGCATGCGCTGCACCACGCCCGGCATCGCAGCGTGTTCCAGAAGCATCTGGCCGATCAGCCCCTGATGCAGGCCGTGCTGTCGGACATGGCGCTGCATGTGGAGGCGAGCACGGCGCTGGTGATGCGGCTCTGCCGTGCCTTCGACCGCACGCCGCACGATGCGGCGGAGGCGGCCTATATGCGACTGCTGACGCCCGCGATCAAATACTGGACCTGCAAGAGCGCGCCGGCATTCCTGTTTGAGGCGATGGAATGCCTCGGCGGCAACGGTTATGTCGAGGACGGCATTCTGGCGCGCCATTATCGCGAGTCGCCGGTCAACGCGATCTGGGAAGGCTCGGGCAACGTGATGTGCCTCGACGTGCTCCGCGCGCTCTCGCGCGAAGGCGAGGCGGCGATGGCGGTGCTGCAAGCGCTGGCGGCCGAGACCAAGGGGCTGCCGGGGGCGGGCGAGGCGGTCAGCTTCATCGGCAAGACGTTTCGGCGCGCCGACGGCGAGCGCGTCGCGCGGCTTGCGGTCGAGAAGCTGGCATTGCTGGCCGCGACGGCCGCGCTCAATGGCACCTCGCCGCGCCAGGCCGAATTGTTCGCCGCGACCCGCCTCGCGACGAACCATGCCAGCATGTACGGCGCGGTCGAACTCGACAGCGCCGACGTGCGCGCGCTGCTGGAGCGGGCGCTGCCGTGAGTCTCCAAAACGAAAGCCTGCTGATGGACTCCCTCAATCCCGATCATCCGCCGCTGACCGAGACGCCGGCGACGCCGCGCGTCTGGAAGTTCTGGGGCACGGCGCTGTGGGGCCTCTTCATCTTCGCCGCGATGTTCGTCGGGCAGATCGGTGCCGTCCTTGTGCTTGCGGCACAGCGCGGTCTTCCCATGGACCTCGCCTCGCTTCAGCTCGTCGGCCGTGAGCCGCAGACGCTCGCGCTCTCGGTCATCATGGGCCTGCCGGCCACGCTGGCCGCGGTCTGGCTCGCCATTCGCATCAAGAAGGCGTCGTTCGTCGACTATCTCGCGCTGCATTGGCCGTCCTGGAAGCAGCTGCTGTTCGGCGCCGTCGGCCTCATCCTGATCGTGCTGCTCTGGGAGACGATGTCGCGCGCGCTCGGCCGCGAGGCGACGCCGGGCTTCATGACCGATCTGCTGAAATCGGGCCGCGACAAGGGCGCCGCGCTGCTGCTGCTCGCCGCATTCGCGGTGGCGGCGCCGATGTCGGAAGAGGTTTTGGCGCGAGGCTTTCTCTACCGCGGCTGGTCGGCGAGCTTTTTGCGCGCACCCGGCGCGATCCTGCTGTCGTCGCTGGTGTGGACGATCGTGCACCTGCAATACGACATGTACTTCCTCGCCGAGGTCTTCTGCATCGGCCTGTGGTTCGGCTACATGCGCTACCGCTCCGGCTCGCTGTGGCTCACAATCGTGCTGCACGCGCTGAATAATCTCACCGCGGTGGTGCTGACGATGTGGCTGGGGAGCTAAGCCGCCAGCGCGATCGCAATCGGCATCGTGATGGCTGCAAAGATCGTCTGCAGCGTGATGATCTGGGCCAGCAGCGGCGCATCGCCGCCCATCTGGCGGGCGAGGACATAGGCGCTGGACGAGGTCGGCACAGCCGAGCAGATCGCCACGATCGCCAGGCTGTTGCCGGAAAGCCCGAACCAGAGACCGAGCCCCATCGCGAGCGCGGGCATCAGCAAGAGCTTGAAAACGACGCCGACGGCTGCGCCGAGGCTTGGACGGAAGAGTCCTTCGAGATGCAGTCCCGCACCTGTGACGAGCAGGCCGATGGCGAGGGAGGAACTGCCGAGCGCGTCTGCAACCTCATGCCAAAGCCTTGGCAGCGGCAGGTGGGTGACATTGACAGTAAGGCCGATGATGCAGGCCCAGATCAAGGGATTGCGCACCAACGTCATGACGATGGCGCGGCCGGATTGCTTTTCCGGCGATGCGTAACGAGCGAGCACCGAGACGCTGAACACGTTGACGAGCGGGATGATCGCCACCATCGCCACCGAGGCGAGCGCCAGCCCGACATCGCCGAACAGATTGGCGGCGATCGACAGGGCAACGAAGGTCTGCCAGCGCGTCGCACCCTGGAAGATCGACGTGAAGGCGGGGCCGTCGATGCCGAGCCGCGATAGCGCAGGGCGCAGCGCAAGGCACAACAGCGACATCGCCAGCGCAGACAGCAGCAGCGCGCCGCCGACCCCGGCGACCGGGACCTTTGCGAGGTCCGCCTTCACCAGCGTCTGGATCAGCAGCATCGGAAACAGCACGAAATAAGTCAGCCGCTCCAGCCCGTGCCATTGCGTGTCGAGCCGCATCAGGCTGCGCTTCAGCACGATGCCGAGCACGATCAGGATGAAGACCGGCAGCAGCGCCGCGATGACGACGGCCATGGATCAGGCGGGTCCCTTGCGCAGGTTTGCCAGGCGATCGAGCGCGCCTTGCAGGATGAAGATCGCGGCGTGCTCGTCGATCACCTCGGCGCGCTTGGCGCGGCTGACGTCCATGCCGATCAGCTCGCGCTCGACCGCCGCGGTCGAAAGACGTTCGTCCCAGAGACCGATGGGCAGCGCGGTCAATCCGGCCAGATTGCGCGCGAAGGCGCGGGTCGATTGTGCGCGCGGGCCTTCGCTGCCGTCCATGTTGATGGGCAGGCCGAGCACGAAGCCGACCACCTTGCGCTCGGTGGCGATGGCCAGCAGCCTGGCGGCATCCTGCTTGAACTGCTTGCGCTGGATCGTCTCGACTCCGGTCGCCAGCCGCCGGTCCGGGTCGGACACCGCAACGCCGATGGTCTTCGTGCCCAAATCGAGGCCGACCAGCGCGCCGCGCGCGGGCCAGTGGGTTGCAGCATCGATGAGAGGCAGGATAGGAGCCGGCATGGCTTTAGCGCATATCATGCGTCGCGCTGCGGGGTGAACTGATAACCATGGATGCACTGACACTATTCGGCCTGTTTGCCGTGACGGCGATGCTGGTCTGCTATGCCCTGGAGGATCGCAGCCACTGGTTCGTGCTGCTGTTCGCGGCGTCCTGCGCGCTGGGGTCGGCCTATGGCTTCCTGCAAGGCGCCTGGCCGTTCGGCCTGGTCGAGGCGATCTGGGCCATCGTGGCATTGCGGCGGTGGCAGGTGAGGCCGCGGTGACGGAGGGGTGGGCGAGGGGCCTGCCGCGCGGCAAGCGGCTCCTCGCCCGGTTTTCAGCTCAGCGGATCGCGATCGGGTTGATCATGGCCTGAACGGCGCCGGTCCAGCGCGGCTGGCCCAGCACGAACAGGAATTCATAGCCCTTGTCGCGCGCGAGCGCGGCGGTGTCCATGTTCTCGAGGATGTAGGTCCCGTTCATCGCGAGCAGGATCTGATGCACCTCGAACACGGTCTTGCCTTCGAACGGCAACACCTCGAGCCCCCAGGTGTCGGCGCCGACCGCGACGACGCCCTTGCCGGCGAGGTACTTCGCGCCTTCGACGCCGAGGCCGGGCTCGCCGGCCGAGTAGCGTTTGTCGTCCTTGCCGATCAGGCTGAGCCAGCCGGTATGGAAGATGACGACATCGCCCTGGCGGATCTCGACGTTCTGCTGCTTGGCGGCTTCCTCGATCTCCTTGACGTTGAAGGCGGTGCCTTCCTTCACCACGTCAGTCTTGAAATAGGCGGCCATGTCGAGCAGCACGCCGCGGGCGACCATCGGCGGCACCTTCTCGATGCCGAGCTTCTTCAAGCCATTCGGATCGGCGAAATCGGCCAGCTTGTTGCCGTTGTAGTAGACGTGCTCGACGCCGAGATGGCCGAGCCCGTCGAGCTGACTGCCGATGCCGACCCAGCTGTCGAGGATGTCATCGTTGTAAGTGGCCTTGTTCGGACCGAGACCCGGGGTGCCGGCCTGTCCGGGCTGCACGATGGTGAGCTTGAAGGTGCGCGGCGGGTAAGCGGGCGTCTGCGGCGTGACGGGGATGCCGAGGGCGTAGGTCTTGCCGGTCTTCACCAGCGATGCCGCCTTCACAACGAGCTCGGGCGTCATGTAGTTGGCGGCGCCGATCTCGTCGTTCGGCCCCCATTTCGATTTGGTCCAGTCCTGTGCGCTTGCAGTTCCTGAAATCGCCGACAACGCAGCGACGCAGCACAACACGAGCGTATTGCGCATCAATAGTCCTCCCGATGTTTTCTGCCGGTGTTTGGCTTCGTTTATGGTTTCGCGCTGGCCAGTCACTCATCCTAACGTAGAAGAAGCGCGGGCTTCAAAGCTTTTCGAAGTGCTGCGCTGCGATGGCAGCACGCAGCGCGGATCGATTCAAACGCGATGGATTTGTGACGAATTTCGTGGCGTGGAACGTTGGCGCTCCGTCATGCCGCGATGACGTCCTCGTCCTTCTTCAGGCAATCGGCAAAACCGCTCAGCGCGCTGTATTGATGTCCGGCGCGGCGCTGGATGAAGAGTGTTTCGACACGTGCATGTGACGGGCTCAGCGTGTGGACGGCGACGGCGCCGTTCATCGCGCTGCGTTCCACGACGGCGCGCGGCAGCAGGGTCACGCCCATGTCGGCGGCGACGCAGCCGATCATGCCGTCGAGCGTGCCGAGCTCGAAGCGCGCCGCCGATGGCCAGCCGAATTCGACGAAGATCTGTTCGAGCCGCTGGCGATAGGTGCAGCCGGTGCGGAACACCAGCGCGGTCGGACCCGACTCGGGCGTGCCGGCGCGCAGCTCGGCGAGCGAGGCCCAGCGGCGCGCGCTGACCAGCACCAGCTCTTCGCGGAACGCGCTCGTCGCGGTGAGGTCGTCATGCGTGATGGGTCCAGCGACGAAGGCGCCGTCGAGCGTGCCGTCGAGCACGAGGGCGACGAGGTCGGCGGTCGGCGCGGTGCGCAACGAAAGGCGCACGGCCGGGAAGCGGCGGTGGAAATCGGCGAGCAGCGGCGGCAATCGCACGGCTGCCGTGGTCTCCATCGATCCGATCGCGAGCGGTCCTTTCGGCTCGCCATCGTCGCGCGCGGCGAGCAAGGCTTCGCGCGACAGCGCTGCCATCTTTTGCGCATAGGGGAGGAGGCGCTTGCCGGCACCGGTCAGCGTCATGCCGCGCGAGTGCCGCTCGAACAGCGGCGTGCCGATCTCCGCCTCCAGCGCCTTCACGCGCTGGGTGACGTTCGACTGCACGGTGTTGAGCTCTTCGGCGGCGCGGGTGATGCCGCCGGTGCGGGCGACGGCGGCGAAGGTCTTGATATCGCTGAGTTCCATGGTGTCGTTTCGCTTTTGAGATGGCAGCGTTCGCAACAATTCAATTTTCGAGAATGCTAGTCGCGCCTAGTCTCGCTGTCCAGATCGGGGAGGAGCCATGCCGATGACGACGTCGCTGACCACGCTGCTGTGGATCGAGCATCCGATCCTGCTGGCGCCGATGGATGTCATTGCCGGCAGCCGCCTGGTCGCGGCGGTGAGCCGCGCCGGCGGGTTCGGCATTCTTGGCGGCGGCTATGGCGAACGGGTCTGGCTGGAGCAGGAGACGGCGAAGCTCGCCGACCTCAGTGCACCGTTCGGGATCGGCTTCATCACCTGGAGCCTCGCCAAGCGGCCCGAGCTTCTCGATGTCGCGCTCGCTGCAAAACCAGTTGCGATCATGTTGTCGTTCGGCGATCCCGCGCCGTTCGCGCCCAAGATCAAATCCGCCGGCGCGCGCCTGATTTGCCAGGTGCAGGACGAAGCGATGGCGCGGCAGGCGCTCGATGCCGGTGCTGACATCCTGATTGCGCAAGGCACGGAGGCGGGCGGTCATGGCGCTTCGCGCACCACTGTCGATCTGGTGCCCGCCATCGTCGATCTCGTCGCGGGGCGCGTTCCAGTGGTGGCGGCTGGCGGCATCGCGGATGGGCGCGGCCTCGCGGCCATGATGATGCTGGGCGCGAGCGGCGTGCTGCTCGGCACGCGCTTCTATGCCAGCCAGGAGGCCGACGGTGCGGAGGAGGCCAAGCGCCGCATCTGCGCGGCGAACTCCGGTTCGACCGTGCGCGGCATCCTCTTCGATCTCTCCCGCAACAATGTCTGGCCGGCGCCGTTTACCGGGCGGTGCCTGGTCAACGATCATGCCAAGCGCTGGATCGGCCGCGAGGTCGAGCTGATGCAGAATGTTGCCGCAGTCGCGGCCGAGTATGCGGCAGCAAGGGCGGCGGGCAATTTCGATGTCGCGGCCGTGATCGCCGGCGAGGCGGTTGGGTTGATTCATGATATCCCACCGGCGGCGGAGATCGTCGAGCGGATTGCGGCGGAGGCGGAGCAGTTGCTGGCAGGACGCCGGAATTCAGCGAGAGGTGTTCTTCCTTCTCCCCTTGTGGGAGAAGGTGGCGCGCAGCGCCGGATGAGGGGTTCTTTCCGCGGAGAGTGAAGTCAAATCGGAGAGGTCTGCTTCCGCGGATGCAAACCCCTCACCCGTCTCGCCGCTATCGCGGCGATCCACCCTCTCCCACAAGGGGAGAGGGAAGAGCGAATGCGAGGCAAGCATCATGTGGCCTGACCGTCGACTGATCGATCTCTTCAAGACCGAATTTCCGATCGTGCTGGCGCCGATGGCTGGCGTGATGGATGCGGAGCTGGTGATTGCGGCTGCGCAGGGCGGGGCGCTGGGGTCGCTGCCGTGTGCGATGATCTCGCCGGAGAAGGCGCGCGAGCAGGTTGGTCTCATCCGCCAGCGCGTCAAGGCGCCGGTCAACATGAACTTCTTCTGCCACACGCCGGTCGAGTTGACGCGCGAAGCCGAGGCGCGGTGGAAGCAGCGGCTCGCGGGGTACTATTCCGAGCACAGTCTCGATCCCTCCGCGCCGATCGCGGCTGCGAACCGCGCGCCGTTCGATGCAGCGTTCTGCGAAGTGGTCGAGGAGCTGAAGCCGGAGGTCGTCAGCTTCCATTTCGGCCTGCCGGAGCAAGCGCTGCTGCGGCGCGTCAAGGCGGCGGGTTGCCTCGTCATCTCGTCCGCGACGACGGTGAAGGAGGCGGTCTGGCTGGAAGAACACGGCGTCGATGCCGTGATCGCGCAAGGTGCCGAGGCGGGCGGCCATCGCGGCATGTTCCTGACCGACAAGATCGCCGAGCAGCCCGGCACCTTCGCGCTGGTGCCGCAGGTCGTCGATGCCGTGAAGGTGCCGGTGATCGCGGCGGGCGGCATCGCCGACGGACGCGGCATTGCCGCAGCCTTCGCCCTCGGTGCCGCCGGCGTGCAGATCGGCAGCGCCTATCTGCGCTGCCCGGAATCCAAGCTCAGCGCGGGCGGCCGCAAGGCGCTGGCCGAGGCGCGGGACGATTCCACCGTCATCACCAATGTCATGACCGGCCGGCCTGCGCGCGGGGTGCAGAACCGGCTGATGCGCGAGGCCGGTCCGATCTCGCCGGATGCGCCGCCGTTTCCCCACGCCGCGACGGCGCTGGGGCCGCTGAAAGCGGCTGCCGAAAAGCAGGGCAGGGTGGATTTCACCAATCTCTGGGCAGGGCAGGCCGTTGCGCTGGGCCGCGAGCTTCCCGCCGCCGAATTGACCCGGGATCTCGCCAAATCGGCGCTGGGGCGCATGAAGGCCCTCGCCGGATAGGGGGAAGCGCCGGTTGCGGCGCAAAAGCGGCCTCTGCTATACGGCACATGGGATTTGCCGTAAGAGGCCTTATATAATGTCCGTCGACGCCGCTACCGTCCGCCGCATCGCGCATCTGGCGCGCATTGCGGTTTCCGAGGGCGAGGTTCCGCATCTGCAGGGCGAGCTCAACGCCATGCTCGCTTTCGTCGAGCAGCTCTCGGAGGTCAATGTCGAGGGCGTGGATCCCATGACCTCGGTCACCCCGATGCAGATGAAGAAGCGGCAGGACGTGGTCGACGACGGCGGGATCGCCGACGATATCGTTGCCAACGCGCCCGCGACCGAAGGTCACTTCTTCCTGGTGCCGAAGGTCGTTGAATAAACAGGTTAGATCCGATGTGCCTGCTTTGCGACGATGAGAAGGCCTATCAGGCCTACATGAATTATCTCGACAAGATGGAACGGCAGGGCAAGGCTGCCGATCCCAACGTCGCCGTCAATGCCGTGCTCGACGAGATCGAGGCGGCCGCGAAAGCCGCCGCCAAAAAGGACGACCCGGCCAACGACAAGACCCTGTCTCCGTTCTTCTGCAGCCCGATCAATAAATGACCGATTTGACATCGCTGACGCTCGCCGAGGCCCGCAAGGGCCTCGCGGCAAAAAATTTCACGTCGCTCGAGCTGACCGACGCGCATCTTTCCGCGATCGAGAAAGCGCGCGTGCTCAACGCCTTCGTGATAGAGACGCCGGACCAGGCGCGCGCCATGGCGCGCGAGGCGGACAGCAAGATCGCCAAGGGCGATGCGGGCCCGCTCGCCGGCATCCCGCTCGGCATCAAGGACCTGTTCGCGACCAGGGGCGTGCGCACCACGGCGTGCTCGAAGATCCTCGGCAATTTCGTGCCGACCTACGAGTCCACCGTCACCTCGCAGCTCTGGCGCGACGGCGCGGTGATGCTCGGCAAGCTCAACAATGACGAGTTCGCGATGGGCTCGGCGAACGAGACCTCGTGCTTCGGCCCCGTCGGCAATCCCTGGCGGCGCGAGGGCAGCAACACCACGCTGGTGCCGGGCGGCTCGTCCGGCGGCTCGGCCTCGGCCGTGGCGGCGCTGCTCTGCATGGGCGCGACCGCGACTGATACCGGCGGCTCGATCCGCCAGCCGGCCGCGTTCACCGCGACCGTCGGCATCAAGCCGACCTATGGCCGCTGCTCGCGTTGGGGCATCGTCGCCTTTGCCTCCTCGCTCGACCAGGCGGGCCCTATCGCGCGCAGCGTACGCGATGCCGCGATGCTGCTGCGCTCGATGGCCGGCCACGATCCCAAGGACACGACGTCGGTCGATATCCCCGTGCCGGACTACGAGGCGGCGATCGGCAAGTCCGTGAAGGGCATGAAGATCGGCATCCCCCGGGAGTATCGCCTCGACGGCATGCCGGCCGAGATCGAGAAACTGTGGAGTGAGGGCGCGGCGTGGCTGAAGGCGGCCGGTGCCGAGCTGGTCGAGGTGTCGCTGCCGCACACCAAATACGCGCTGCCGGCCTATTACATCGTGGCGCCGGCAGAGGCCTCGTCCAACCTGGCGCGCTATGACGGCGTGCGCTACGGCCTGCGCGAGCAGGGTAAGAACATCATCGAGCTCTACGAGAACACCCGTGCGGAGGGATTTGGCGCCGAGGTGCGCCGCCGCGTCATGATCGGCACTTACGCGCTCTCGGCCGGCTATTACGATGCCTATTACCTGCGCGCGCAGAAGGTGCGCACGCTGATCAAGAAGGATTTTGAGGACTGCTTCGCCAAAGGCGTCGACGCCATCCTCACCCCGGCGACGCCGTCGGCGGCCTTCGGCATAGGCGAGAAGGGCGGCGCCGACCCGGTCGAGATGTATCTCAACGACATCTTCACGGTGACCGTGAACATGGCGGGCCTGCCGGGCATCGCAGTTCCCGCCGGCAAGGACGCGCAGGGCCTGCCGCTCGGACTGCAACTGATCGGCCGTCCGTTTGACGAGGAGACGCTGTTCTCGCTCGGCGAGGTGATCGAGCAGGCCGCCGGCCGCTTCACGCCCGCGAGGTGGTGGTGAATGTCGCCGATTTCATCGCGAGCATCGGTGGCGCGGCGCCCGCGCCGGACCTGAACGCGCCGCTCGCCGGCCTGTGGTGGGCGGCGAAGGGCGACTGGGACCGCGCGCACAAGATCGTCCAGGACGAGAGCAGCCGCGAGGCCGCCTGGGTGCATGCCTATTTGCACCGCGTCGAAGGCGATCTCGGCAATGCCGGCTATTGGTACCGCCAGGCCGGCCAGCCGGCGGCAAAGGATTCATTGGAAGCGGAGTGGGAGCGGATCGCTGCCACGCTGCTCGGGAGCAGGACATGAGCACGGCCACGCACAAGCTTCTCAAGGGCTCAACTGGTGACTGGGAGATGGTCATCGGCATGGAGATCCATGCCCAGGTGACCTCGAACGCCAAACTGTTCTCGGGCGCATCTACCGCTTTCGGCGGCGAGCCGAACAGCCACGTCTCGCTGGTCGACGTCGCGATGCCGGGCATGCTGCCGGTCATCAACGAGGAATGCGTCAGGCAGGCTGTCCGGACCGGGCTCGGCCTCAACGCGCAGATCAACCTGCGCTCGGTGTTCGACCGCAAGAACTATTTCTATCCGGACCTGCCGCAGGGCTACCAGATCAGCCAGTACAAATCGCCCATCGTGGGCGAGGGTGAGGTGATCATCGATCTCGACGGCGGCAAGACGGCCACCATCGGTATCGAGCGGCTGCATCTGGAGCAGGATCCCGGCAAGATGCTGCACGACCGGTCGCCGTCGCTGTCCTACATCGATTTCAACCGCTCTGGCGTGGCGCTGATGGAGATCGTCTCGAAGCCTGATATCCGCGACGCCGAGCAGGCCAAGGCCTATGTGACCAAGCTGCGCTCGATCATGCGCTACCTCGGCACCTGCGACGGTGACATGGAGAAGGGATCCCTGCGCGCCGACGTCAACGTGTCCGTGCGCAGGCCGGGCGCGCCGCTCGGCACCCGTTGCGAGATCAAGAACATGAACTCGATCGCCTTCATCGGCCAGGCGATCGAGTATGAAGCGCGACGCCAGATTGAGATCCTGGAGGACGGGGGCGAGATCGAGCAGGAGACGCGCCGGTTCGATCCCAACAAGGGTGAGACGCGCTCGATGCGGTCGAAGGAGGAGGCGCACGACTATCGCTACTTCCCCGACCCCGACCTGTTGCCGCTGGAGTTCAGCCAGGACTTCGTCGACGCGCTGAAGGCGAAGCTGCCGGAGCTGCCGGACCAGAAGAAGGCGCGCTTCGTCGCCGATTTCGGCCTCTCGGCCTATGATGCGAGCGTGCTGGTCGCCGAGCGCGAGAGTGCGCTGTTCTACGAGACGGTGCTCGACAAGCTCGCCAACCGCGCCCGCGACGGCAAGATGGCGGCGAACTGGGTGATCAACGAGCTGTTCGGCCGTCTCAACAAAGAAGGCCGGGATATTACGGCCTCGCCCGTCAATGCCGGGCAACTGGCTGCGATCATCGACCTGATCGGCGAGGGTACGATCTCGGGCAAGATCGCCAAGGATCTGTTCGAAATCGTCTGGCAGGAGGGTGGCGATCCCCGCGCGCTGGTCGAAAGCCGCGGCATGAAGCAGGTCACGGATCTCTCTGCGATCGAAAAGGTGGTCGACGACATCATCGCGGCCAATCCCGACAAGGCGGCGCAGGTGAAGGACAAGCCGCAATCGCTCGGCTGGTTCGTCGGCCAGGTCATGAAGGCATCCGGCGGCAAGGCCAACCCGCAGAGCGTCAACGACCTGCTCAAGTCCAAGCTCGGCGTCTAAGCCTCACGCATTCGAACGAGGTGACGGACGCGTTTCGTCACCTCGCTTTCGGTTCTCGCTGCGACGTTCGCGCGCATCCTCGACGGCAAACTTCATCCTGATCGACGGCGATGCGGCGGCCGAATCGCCGCCGCGCGATTCGCCCGAAACGGCGGCTTGAACGCGCTCCGGCGAGCGCCCGCGCCGTTAAGCATGAAAATATTTTCGTTGCCAAAAATCGCGACTCAGAGTCCGCGAAACGCCTTTGCGAGGCGGCCGCACGATTGTCGATGCGCATCGCTGCGTTGGTCGCGCGCGATACGCGCGCGCGAAAAAATACTTGCTGCATAGTGTTTTCGTGCAATCGCATCGTTCGCGAACGTCGGCGATGCGCGCGCTCTGCATGATCGCAAGTGCACGTCGTACGAAGCGCCTGCGTCGCGCCCGCCAAGCGCAGGCGCCTTGCTGCGTCAACACTTCTTTAAGCGAGAAGCTGTTTTTTTCTTCGTGTTGGTGTATTCGGGATGAAGTGCATTCGATCCCCGAGTGCACGCAGCGATTAAAGCCATCTCACACATCGGAGGGCAACATGGCCAAGAAAGCGAAGAAGGCGAAGAAGGCGAAGAGCGCAGTGAAGAAGACTGCGAAGAAGACCCGCAAGGTCGCGAAGAAGAAGAAGTAACTTCGCTTCTGAAGTTGCCGGCTCCAGATAGCCGGCACGTCATCAGCGCCTCCTAGAGGTTCTGGTCGACGATAGAGGGTGTCGGCGAGACATCAGGTCAACGGTCGGACCGTTCTCTTTCGCGGTCCGGCAGAAGAAACGAGTTTTCTTCGTTCGGTGCGGTTCTCCTCAAACGGGCTCCGCAATTTCACGACAGGCCTTCGGGCCAAAGTGGAATCTGGTCCTGACGTGTTCGCCGACGCCCTCGTTCCCTTGAAGCCGGGGCATTGCCGGCATTCCTCTCTCTCACATCGTTGATTTGACCACGTCGCGTCCGAGCGCGCTTCTGTCGTGCCGGCTTGATCGCTTGGCTTGGAGAGGCAAGGCGGCCCGTGGCGTGATCGCGCGCCGTTTCGCCCGGCGGTGTCGCCGCCCGGCTCCGACGGGCCGATCCAGCACGCGCGGCTTGTCGTGGAACGATTGCGGCCGCTGGAATACTCGGTCACCCGCCTGCCACCTTCGCCGCTTCGGCGGCCCGAGACCGCATACCGTGGAAGCCTTGGCGTAGCGAGGGCGCGGGTGACGCCAGTTGAAGAAAAGCAACCACATGACCTGCGCCACCGCGCGCGATGGTTATCGATGTCCTGAAATCCCAAGGTAAACCGAATCTGACGAATGACAGAAGTCCCTGCGAATCATGGACTTCTTGAATTCTCGGCGCAGGAGGCGCGCGCCCGCGTTTACGTCTGCTTCATCGCGATGCTTAAACTGCCATTCAAATTTGCCCGCCATCATCGCCTCCAACAAGCCGGCAAACGGCGACGGGGAAGAGTTGAACAGTGCACGATCCCGTGACGGGTCATGCACATCAGAGGTTGGACGGGAGCCGCGCTCGGGGGACGAGGCGGCATAAGAACAAAGGGGATGCGTGATGTTTCAGGGTACTTTCGATCTGGAGACGGCGACGCCGGTCGATGCGAGCGCGCTGTCGGACGTGCTGTTCGAGCGCGGGATCTATTGGGCGAGCGGCCGCTCCGGCATCGTCGATCTCGTCGCCGCGCACAAATGGTTCAATCTCGCCGCGCTGAAGGGCCGCAAGGACGCCGTGGCGCTGCGCCAGGAAATCGCCGGGCAGATGTCGGAGGCCGAGATCTCCGTCGCGCAGCGTGAGGCGAGAGCCTGGGTCTGCGCGCACTGAGCGTCACTTCGCTTGGGAACCGGACCTTGACCGGGCGGCGCCACCGCGCCGAGGCGGCTTCAGGTCGAGGTTTGCACGGCAAACGAGGCCGGCGCTTCGCCCGCGCAATGCCTACGCCAGATTTCGTCGAATGCCTTTTCGATATCCCGCGTCATGCGGACAGTATCGAAAAGCGGCCAAGTGGTCCGGCGCGCCGCCAGCTTGCTCCTGAGCGCGACGCGAAGTTCGGAATCGTGCGCGATTCGAAGTGCCAAAGCCTCATATTCCTCCAGCGATCGCGTCACCAGCTCGGGAAGGCCTACGGCGTTCAGGAGACTGGCTGCAACGCGTCCGGCAAAAGTGGTCCCAAGGCACGTCAGGACCGGCAAGCCGGCCCACAGGGCGTCGCTGGCCCCGGTGTGGGCGTTGTAAGGCAATGTGTCCAGGAACAGATCGGCAACCTGGTGGCGCGCCAAATGCTCCTCAGCAGGGACGCGCGGAGCGAACACGATTCTCTCGGCGACAATCCCCCGCGCAACGGCTTCGCGCTTGAGATTCTCCATGGCGACCGGGTCACCATCTAGCAGCCAAAGGACGCTTCCGGGGGTCTTGTCGAGCAGCCGCATCCAGACGCCGAACAACGGGGGCGTGATCTTGGGGCTTCTGTTGAACGCGCAGTAGACGAACGCATCGTCCGCCAGTCCGAGCTGGCTCCGGCTCGGTGGCTTTGACGGGAGCGGTCGCTTCGCGTCGGTCGCCTGGTAGCTATTGGGAAGATAGATCACCTTCTCGGCGTAATAAGGCTGCTCTGCTTCGGGGATGACGATCCGGTCGGCCATGAGATAGTCGAAATAGGGGGCGCCCATCGTGCCGGGAAAGCCGAGATAGCTGACCTGGATAGGAGCCGGCCGGCGCGCAATGATTTTCGGCCGTGCACCGGCGGTGAAGCCGCCGAGATCGACGAGAACCTCGATCTCGAGCTGGCCGATCAGCTTGACGACGTCCTCGTCGGCAAGATCGCTGACATCTTCAAAACGTTCGAATGCGGCCCTCAGGCGGTTGCGCATCTGGCTGTCGTCGTCGGGCCCGTAGGAGATGGCGGTGACGTCGAAGCGCTCGCGGTCGTGCGCCTCGAAGATTCCGGCCATCAAATACGCGGTGGCATGACTGCGAAAATCGGCCGACATGTACGCGACCCGGAGCCGGGACGCCGGTCTCGGCGTTCCGGGCCTGGCGGCACCCCCGTCGGGGGTCACCTTGGCGACATAGGCCTTCGCGCAGGTCAATTGGCGTGCAGGCGATGAGGAGACATGAAAGAAGGTGAAGGGATCGACCGGCACGCCTGCCTCGGCAGCGTCTTCCATGGTGGCCTGTTCACGTTCGAAGCTGCTCCAGTCGGCGCGCTTCCGCTTGCAAGCAACGAGGTTGCTCAGCGCAAACGGGAACGTCTTATCAAGTGCGACCGTTCGTTCCAGAGCCACGATCGCTTCGTCGTCTCGCCCCAGCTGGCCAAGAACCTCAGACAACGCGAAATGGTTCTGTGGGTCGGCCGGTGCAAGCTCGATGGCGCGGGCGTAGCTGTCACGCGCTTCCTCGAGTCGACCAAGCTGCTGCAACGCGCTGCCTCGGTTGGCGAACGCGGCGCTCGACGGTGCGATCGCAATGGCGCGATCAAACTCGGCTATGGCGTCGCGAACCTGCTGCCGTGCAATGAGGATCGCTCCGCGATTGAGATGCGCGTCCGCGAAGTTCGGAGCCAGGGCGATTACTTTCGCAAGCCAGACGAGCGCATCGTCCGGCTTGTCCAGCGCGCGCAGCACGTTGGCATAGTTGAAAAGAACGTCGGGATTGCCGGGGTCGACGCGTGCAGCCTTCTTCAGCAAAGGCTCGGCATCCGCAAAATGGCCGCGCTGGGCGTGCAACAGCCCCAGCATATGGAGCGCGACGGCATGCGTTCTGCTTCCCTTCAGAATGGTCGTGTAGGCCCGTTCCGCTTCCGACAGATTGCCCGAACGGTGCGCCGCAATTGCCTGGTCCAGAATAGCTGACGGATGGAGTGAGGAGGGGGCCGAGGCTCCCTTGTTGCGGCCTTGTTGCGACATGCAATGGGTTCTCGACCCGACGTAGGGGGGTCTGTGCTCGGGCGAAATGGTGCAAAAACTCTAGTCACCTTTGCCGGCGAGAACAACGGCCGCGCCGCCTGCGCTCATTCGCACGGGCGGACGCGCTTGCGCTGGAGCAAGTTTCTTCTTCATGGCGTCGCCTAGAATCCGACGGCATGAGCAACCAGGCTACGAATGGACGATGGCTGCCGATTCAGATCGCTCCCGACGAGTGCGACCTGGAACTCGGGCGTCTGCACAAAACAGGTATTGTGCCATGGTCCTTTCCATGCCGGCGTAAGGGCGGCATCTGGTTCAATGTTTGGCGGATGAGGCCGTGCTGATAGCGCCCTCGCATTGGCGGGTCTGGCGATCCGGCATTTAGGTGGGGGCTCACATATATAAGGAGCGCGCGAATCGCGCGGGCTCGCCGCCCTCATCCTTGTGCGGAACTTTCGTACCGGCGTCGCCCATCGCCTTCCGCTGGACGCGCGCAGCGACCTTGATTCTGCTTCCGGGATTCTGGGGTGGCGGAGAGGGAGGGATTCGAACCCTCGATACAGCTTGAGACCGTATGACGCTTTAGCAAAGCGTTGCCTTCAGCCACTCGGCCACCTCTCCGGTGCGAGCCTTATGCATCTATTTGCTCGGGCTGGTCAATTTGGAAGCGCGTGTTTTCGCTCGAATATTCCCAGTGATTTGCGAAACCAGACGGGTTTGCGCTCGGATCAGGGCGTGGCGCTGAATTTTCGAGGAAATTCAAAGGTGCAAAGAAGGACTAGCACCTCTGCGTCCTCGCTCGCCGAGCTGTCCGGCCCGATTATCCCGCCAGCGTGACTTCCATATAGAGAGTGACGGCGAGCCCCGGACGGCGGAGGTATTTGCAGGCTGCCTGGGTCAGTTTGCGCGGCGGGGAGGCGGGTCGATGCCTGCCAATTGAGTCTCCTTCTGATTCCACGATTCGAGCGCCTCAAAGCTGGCTCAAGCCGAGCTTTCGCGCGCGGCGCCTCATGTGCGGAACTTTCATGGCATTTGGAACCGCTCCGAAAACGTCAATGTAAACAATGCGTTACGAGAGCGGTTTGATCACATCTGCGTGTTATTTGTGCAACACCCGTTGGAAAACACGCTGCACCGGCCCGTTTCGGAGCGTTCTCTTGTTGTGTGTGCAAGGACGTTCGGTAATTGTGACTGAGCGACGGAGGGGGGCATCCCGAGGTCGTCCCGTTTAGGTCATTCGCTTAAGTCCCTCGCGTTCATGCGGGTGTGTCCGAAGACGCGAAGGGGCCGAAAGCGGTGATTTAGAGGGGGTTGGGGAATTGGCCGTCCGGTCAGTGACCTTCCCTGAAGAGCAACTTGGAGGTTTAACATGAAGTTGGTTAAGAGCCTTTTGCTCGGCTCAGCGGCGGGTCTGATCGCCGTGGGCGGAGCTCAGGCAGCCGATCTCCCCGTGAAGGCCAAGGCGGTCGAGTACGTGAAGATCTGCTCCCTGTACGGTGCTGGATTCTACTACATCCCGGGCACCGACACCTGCATCAAGTTCGGCGGCTATCTGCGTGCCGACATGCTGTTTAACACGAACAGCGACTACGGCATTGGCCAGGGTGCTCCCGGCGGCGCCAACAACCGTCTGGACAACTACTACCAGACCCGCGCTCGTTTGGACTTCACCATCGATACCCGTACGGCAACCGAGTATGGCGTGGTTCGCACCTACGCCGATACGGTTTTCAGCTGGGATGCCACCTCGGTGACCGGCAGCGCCCCGTCTGCCTTCTCGGTCGGTTCGGCTTCGCTCGGCCTCTACCATGCGTTCATCCAGTTCGCTGGTTTCACCTTCGGCCGCACGGTTTCGATCTTCGACGCACCGTGGCAGAGCTATCCGGCTGGCGGTCCCGACTTCCTTCCGGGCGGCAGCAACAACGTCACCGGTGTGAACCAGGTCGCCTACACGGCTGATTTCGGCCAGGGCATCACGGGTTCGGTCGCGTTGCAGGATATGACGACCGCTGCTGGCGGCCAGTCGAACCTTTGGAACGCGAGCGTGACCGGCGTTGCGGGTGCAGTGGGTGGCTTCGCCACGACTGCAGCTGCGGGCGCTGCCTTCATCCAGGGCATCTACGGTGTCAACGATTGGGGTGGCACGCGCATGCCCGACATCGTCGGTCAGGTCCGTGTCGATCAGGCTTGGGGTCTGTTCCAGATCTCGGCGGCGGCGCACGAACTCCACTCAGCTTATTACGGTACGACGGAGCTCACGGGCCATCCGTCGGACAAGTGGGGCTGGGCGGTGCAAGGTGCCTTGTCGATCAAGAACATCCCGACTGGTGCGGGTGACTCGATCAACTTGCAGGCGGTCTACACCGACGGTGCTTCGCGGTACAACTTCCAGAGCCTGTTCCCGCAGACCATCTTCATCTACGGCGGCAGCGGCATCGCTTATCAGAGCATCGGCTTCGCCGGTATCGCTGATGGCGTGTTCGGTTCCGGTCTCGGTATCGAGACCGTCAAGACCTGGGGCTTCCGCGGTGGTTATACCCACAACTGGTCCCCGAACTGGGCGTCGGGCATCTACGGTGCTTATGCTTCGCTCCGCTACGGCGATCAAAGCAAGGCTCTGATCTGCGCCAACTTCGCTGCTGCTCTGGCCCCCGCCGCTGGCTCGACCTGTAACCCCGACTTCAACCTTGCGGTTATCGGCGGCAACTTGGTCTGGACTCCGGTCAAGGGTCTCGCCTTCACGGCTGACGTGAGCTACGTCTGGCTCGACCAGAAGCACTCTGGCGTTGTCACGGGCGCCAACACGGCCAACCTGGCTGTTGCCAAGCCCGCAGCCACCTACGAGCTGAAGGATCAGGGCAACCTGCAGATGCTCCTGCGCGCTCAGCGCAACTTCTAAGATCGACCCTAGGTTGATCCATGAACCCCGGCAGGAAACTGCCGGGGTTTTTCTTTGGAGCGTAGCGCTTCGCTTAACGTGCGGACCTTGTTGGCTCGCAAGCTGGAATGTCGGCAAAGTGCTATCAAACTACCATCTCAGGCCCTTCCACTCCTTGAAGGCATAGGTCGGGTTGAGACCGCAGGCATCGATTGTGCCCGACGCGGTCGCCATGCACTGGCTGTAATTGGACAACTGGCAGTTGCCAGGATTCTCCCAACGCCGTTCTTGCAGGCAATAGCGATCCTGGATGCCGGTTACCTGTGGCTGGGCAGGATGGCGGTTCTTGCCGAAGGGGGGAGCCGCCGGTCGCGAGGCCCGACGAGATCACGGCTGCGAACAGGAACGCACCGACCACGCGCAGCGTGACACGTTCCCAGCCTTGTGAGGCATAAGCTAACCGGTGCGTGGGAACGCTTGGCGCAATCCTATCGTCAGGTCGCTGGCGCCGTCGACGAATCCTGCCGAGCCCTGCCCAGCAACCAGGCTTTGATTCTAACGGGCCATCGACGCCCGTTACTGCACGCTGACGGCGCCGCGGCGCAGATCGGCTTCGATCTGCAAGCGGGTGCCGCCGCCGAAACGGGCGCGGTAGACTTGAAGGTTTTCCATGATCCGCTGCACATAGTTGCGCGTCTCGGAGAACGGAATCAGCTCGACCCAGTCGACGGCATCGACCTTGGGGTCGCGCGGATCGCCGTAACGCTCGACCCACTTCTTCACGCTGCCGCGGCCGGCATTGTAGGCGGCGAAGGTCATGATGTAGGAGCCGCGATAATCCTCGAGCAGTCCGCCGAGCTCGGCCGAGCCGAGCGTGGCGTTGTAGACGGAGTCGTTCTTCAGCCGCCCGAGGTCGTAGGTTGCGCCGTGGCGCTTGCAGACGTAGCGGGCGGCATCCGGCGTCACCTGCATCAGCCCGTAGGCCTGCGCCGGCGAGACCACCGACGGGTTGAACGCGCTCTCCTGCCGCGCAATCGCATAGATGATGCTGCGTTCGACCTCGGGGCCGATCGGCGTGAACTGAGGGATGCCGTTGACGGGGTAGGCGTAGAAGTCGAACGGGAGGCCGCGGTTGAGCGCGGCCTTGCCGAGCAGCAGCATGCCGCGCGCGTCGCTGTAGCGCTGGGTGAGCTCGCCGAGGCCCGCGAGCGCCTCGGGATCGCCGTTCTCGCCCATGTCGGCGAGCAGCGGTATCGCGAACTCGCGCTCGTCCAGCTCGTAGAGCAGTTGCGCGGCGCGCACGATCTCGAGCCGCTCGGCGCCGCGACCGCGCGGCTGGCTGTTGAGCTCGATCTGCGGCAGGCCGAGCTTTGCGCGCGCGAGCTGGCCGTAATAGCTGGTCGATTGCTCGGCCGCCCGCGCATAGGCATTGCGTGCCTCCTGCTGGCGGCCCATCGCCTCGGCAGCGCGGCCCTGCCAATAGCCGGCACGCGCCAGCGCGGTGGGATTGACGCTGCCGACGCCGATGCGAGCAAAATGCTGGGCGGCGGTCGCGGGATCGTTGAGGAAGCGCAGCGCGATCCAGCCGGCGGTGAACTCCTGCTCGGTCTTGTAGATGTCGCGCGAGGGCAGGGCGGCGTCGCGCGCGATCAGATAGGCGCTGCGGAATTCCTCGGTGTCGATCATCTTGCGCGCCAGGAGGCGCCGCTCGATCCACCATTCATCGAGATTGTGGAGGCGACCCGGATCCTTCGGCGCCGACAGCATCAGCTGGGCGGCTTCAGTGAACTTCTCCTCGCGGCGCAGCAGCTGGATCTTGCTGAAGATGAAGCCTGGATCGCCGTGCAGCTCGCGCGGCACGGCATCGAGCAGCGCCCGCGCGTTCGGCGCTTTCTTGACCGCGGCGATGCGGGCCTTGGCGAGCGCGACATAGCCGGCGCCGAGACGCTTGGCGGCGCGTAGCGCCGCCTCGTTCTCGCTGCCGTAGAGCAGGTTGTCCATCCGCGCTTTCTGGTCGCCTGGCGTGAGCAGGGCGCCGAACTGGTCGAGCGCGTTGTTCTCGGTGTCCTCCGACATCGGATCGGCGCGCCAGGCGTCGCGCACCAGCCGCTCGGCATTGGCGCGGTCGCCGCGCGCCAGCATCGCCCTGGCCAGCGTGAAGCGTCCCTTGGCGGAGATCGGCGACTCGTTCTCGAACCACGACCACGCGACCGACTCGTCGCGCCTGTCGTCCCACATCGCGGCCTCGAGCCGCCGGCGCAGGAAGGTCTGCGACGGCCAGCTCGGATTGGCTGAGAGGAAGGCGCGATAGCGTTCCACGGTCGCGCCGTTGTCCTCGCTGCGCAGGATGATCCATTCGGCGAGCTTTCGCGCGACCGGATCGGAGATGCCGGCCGCGGCATTGGTGGCGTCGCCGGCCTTGCGCTTACGCACGAGCTCGATGACGCTCTCCAGGGTGTCCTTGTCAGCCTGCGACGTCGACGATGTCGCAGCGACGGCGGCCGGGATGACCGGCTTGCGCGGCGCTGCATGCTGGCGTGTTGCAGGCGCCAGTATGGGAGCTGCGGCCGGTCTGGCTGGGGCCGGCGCAGTTGGTTTGACGGTGGCAGTCACGGCCGGGGCGGGGGCTGCCTTGGGCGGCGCGCCGCTCGCAGTCGGCGCTGCCTTTGGCGCGGAAGCAGGTGCCGTGGCAACGGGAGCGGTGGCCGCAGGCTTGGGTTTGTCTTTGGGCTTGTCCTTCGCCGGTTCCTTGCTGGCGTTCTTGCCGGCGTCCGGCTTCTTCGCGGCGTCCTTGGCGGGGGTGCCGAGCGTACCCTTTGCGGCCTTCGCGGCGTCCTTGCCGGTTCCCTTGGCTGTATCCTTCGCCGTTTCCTTGGTTGATCCTTTGGCCGGGCCATTCGAGGCGTCCTTGGCTGCTGGCTTGGCGGGATCCTTGGTCTCCGCGGCCGTCTCGTTGGACTTGGCGAACGCGGCGCAGTCCATCGACAGCCCGGCCATCAGGCACAATGCCATACTCAGGGATCGCCACGCGGCAGATGCAAAGGAGGTCACGGCGTTTCGTCGCCCCGAATCAGTGAAGTGGCTCAAGACCTAGCTGAATTTGCTTGAATATGCGGAGAAAATACCAACAGCCGCTTACCTCGGGCCGATTTGCACCAGCACCGCGGCAAAATCGCGGCCTAAACCCAGCCTGGCACCGACCCCGGGTCTTTTACCGGCCGGATAGACCCGATATGAAGGGGGCTTGCTCAAGAGATCGCCGCGTACGGAGGAAGTCCATGGCAGCCAAGACGAAATTCCGAGGGTCGTTCACCGCCTTGGTCACCCCGTTCAAGAACGGCTCGCTCGACGAGGCGGCATTCCGCTCCCTGGTCAATTGGCAGATCTCCGAGGGCACCAATGGCCTCGTTCCGGTCGGCACTACGGGCGAGAGCCCGACGCTCAGCCATGACGAGCACAAGAAGGTCGTGGAATGGTGCATCGCTGAAGCCAAGGGCCGCGTGCCCGTCATCGCCGGCGCCGGCTCCAACTCGACCAAGGAGGCGATCGAGCTCTCCCAGCACGCCGAAAAGGCGGGCGCGGACGCCGTGCTGATCGTCACGCCCTATTACAACAAGCCGACGCAAGAAGGCATGTACCAGCACTTCAAGGCGATCAACGATGCGATCGGCATTCCGATCATCATCTACAACATCCCACCGCGCTCGGTGATCGACATGTCGGTCGACACCATGAAGCGGCTGTGGGAGCTGAAGAACATCGCCGGGGTCAAGGACGCCACCGCCAGCATGGTCCGCGTGTCGCAGCAGCGCGCGGCGATGGGCGAGGACTTCAACCAGCTCTCGGGCGAGGACGCCACCATCATCGGCTACATGGCCCATGGCGGCCATGGCTGCATCTCGGTGACCTCGAACGTCGCGCCGCGCCTGTGCTCGGAGTTCCACGCCGCCTGGCAGAAGGGCGACACCAAGGCGGCGCTCGCGATCCACGACAAGCTGATGCCGCTGCACAACAACCTCTTCATCGAGAGCAATCCGGCGCCGATCAAGTACGCGATGTCGCTGCTCGGCAAGCTGGACGAGACGCTGCGGCTGCCGATGGTTCCGGTGTCCGAGCCGACGCGGGTTGCGGTGCGCAGCGCGATGGTTCACGCCGGCCTGGTCAACTGACGCATTACCGTTCGGGGGAGCCTTTCATGAGCGTGGAGGAAAAGGGCGCGCGGATCCTCAAGGAGTTCCGCGAGTTCGCCATGAAGGGCAACGTCGTCGATCTCGCGGTCGGCGTCATCATCGGCGCGGCCTTCGGCGGGATCGTCACCTCGCTGGTCGGTGACGTCATCATGCCGATCGTCGGCGCGGTCACCGGTGGCCTCGACTTCTCGAACTACTTCATCCCCTTGTCGAAGGCGGTCACCGCCACCAACTTGGCGGATGCGAAAAAGCAAGGCGCCGTCCTTGCTTACGGCAGCTTCCTGACACTGACGATCAACTTCATCATCGTCGCCTTCGTGCTGTTCCTGGTAATCCGCGCCATGAACACGCTGAAGCGCAAGGAGGAGGCGGCGCCCGCCGCTCCGCCAAAGCCGTCGGCCGAGGTCGAGCTGCTGACCGAGATCCGCGATCTCCTCAAGAAGTGACGCGCCCACTTCATCCGAACTGTTAGAATCCGAGCGCATCTCGATCAGGTTTGCCCGTCATGGCCGATAAGAACGAACGTCCGATCAAGGTGATGGCGGAAAATCGCAAGGCGCGTTTCAACTACGCCATCGAGGACACGATCGAGGCGGGCATTGCGCTGACCGGCACTGAGGTCAAGTCGATCCGCAACGGCAAGAGCACGATCGCGGAATCCTATGCCGATTCCAAGAACGGCGAGATCTGGCTGATCAACGCCACCATTCCCGAATACCTGCAGGGCAACCGCTTCAACCACGAGCCCAAGCGGCCGCGAAAGCTGCTGCTCCACCGCCGCCAGATCAACAAGCTGATCGGCGCGGTCGACCGCGAGGGCATGACGCTGATCCCGCTCAAGCTTTACTTCAACGAGCGCGGCCGGGCCAAGCTGCAGCTGGCGGTTGCGAAGGGCAAGAAGCTGCACGACAAGCGCGAGTCCGAGAAGAAGCGCGACTGGAGCCGGGAGAAGGGCAGGCTGCTGCGGGCGAGGGGATGACGACCTGCTCGAGGTCGACTGGAGCCAGATTCCCGCGCCTTCCGACGATGGCGCCGCCGCGCATCTCGAAGGCATGACGTTGCCGCCGATTGGCCTGCTCGCGACCGACGACACATCGGTCACCCTGTCGGCTTTGCGCGGCCGCACCGTGGTGTTCGCCTATCCCCGCACCGGCGAGCCCGGCAAGATCGCGCTGGTCGACGATTGGGACATGATCCCCGGAGCGCGCGGCTGCACGCCCCAGACCTGCGCCTTTCGCGATCTCTACGCCGAGCTGAAGGCCGCCGGCGCCGCGCATGTGTTCGGCCTCTCGACCCAGAGCAACGACTATCAGATCGAGATGGCGTCGCGCCTGCATCTGCCGTTCCCGGTGCTTTCGGACGAGAAGCTGGCGCTGACGCGCGCCTTGAACTTGCCGACCATGGAGGTCGCGGGCCTGACGCTGATCAAGCGCCTCGCGCTTGTTATCGACGACGCCAGGATCACGCACGTGTTCTATCCGGTGTTTCCGCCCGACCGGAACGCCGGCGACGTGCTGGCCTGGCTCAAGGCAAATCCCGTCAATAAGGCGCGATGCGATTAGGATGAATCGTCATCGCGCTTTAGCTTATTGTTTGAGCATGATCTTTTCGGAAAACCGCTACGCACTTTTCCGGATCATGCTCTAGCTAATCGAGATCCGCCTTCACCTTCGCGAACACGGATCTGAACATGTCTGGCGTCAGCACGCCGGTGTTCGTGTTGTAGCGGGAGCAGTGATAGCTGTCGTAGAGCCTGAACGCGCCGGCCTGATGCACCGCGCCGTGGCCGAAGGGGGCTTGCGAGGCCTTCAAATTCAGCGGCTTGAGCACGCTGTCGTGCGCAATTCGCCCGAGCGCGACGATAGCGCGCAGCTTCGGCATCGTCGCCAGATTGGCCACGAGAAACTGGCGGCAGGTGTTGATCTCGATCGGCAGCGGCTTGTTCTGCGGCGGCACGCAATGCACGGCATTGGCGATCCGGCAGTCGACGAGTTTCAGGCCGTCGTCGGGACGCGCCTGATAGGTGCCCCTCGCAAAGCCGTATTCGATCAGCGTGGCATAGAGCAGGTCGCCGGCATAATCGCCCGTGAACGGCCGCCCCGTGCGGTTGGCGCCCTGCATTCCCGGGGCGAGGCCCACGATCAGGAGGCGGGCCTTGATGTCGCCGAAGGGCGCAACCGGCGCATTGTGCCACGAGGGCTCGCGCGCGCGGTTCGCCTCGCGGAAGGCGACCAGGCGCGGGCAGAGCGGGCAGTCACGGTCGGGAACGATTGTGAGAGGCTGGCGGCTTGACCGGGCCGCCTCACTCCTCGAAGTCGTCATCGCCCCTCGGCGCCGTCGTGGTCGCGCGCTGGAGGAATTGCGGGGCGTGGTGGCGTTCACCACGCTCGCCGCGGTCACGCGGGGCGGGGCGCTCGGACGGATCGCGGCCGAGCTTGGATTGCAGCTCGACGAGGTCGGTGAAGACGTCGGCCTGGCGGCGCAGCTCGTCGGCGATCATCGGCGGCTGGCTGGCGATGGTGGAGACCACCGTGACCCGCACGCCGCGGCGCTGGACGGCCTCGACCAGGGAGCGGAAGTCGCCGTCACCCGAGAACAGCACCATCTGGTCGATGTGCTCGGCGAGCTCCATGGCGTCGACGGCGAGCTCGATGTCCATGTTGCCCTTCACCTTGCGGCGCCCGGAGGCGTCGATGAATTCCTTGGTCGCCTTGGTGACGACCGTGTAGCCGTTGTAGTCCAGCCAGTCGATCAGCGGGCGGATCGAGGAGTATTCCTGGTCCTCGATGATGGCGGTGTAATAGAACGCCCGCAATAACGTCCCGCGGCTCTGAAACTCCTTCAGCAGGCGCTTGTAGTCGATGTCGAAGCCGAGGGTTTTCGCCGTCGCGTAGAGATTGGCCCCGTCGATGAAGAGCGCGATCTTGTTGGTAGGAGAAGGTGACATTCAGTTTGCTCGCGTAGCGTTCGTGATTGATCGTTTTTTGTTGGCGCGGCGACAACAGGCCGCGCAGTTCTAGAGTGCCGCAGAAACCCGTCGAAACCGCAAATCCGGAGAAGTCGGGGCAATCAAGGTATAGTTATGGCGGACTTGCATACACCCCGGGGCCGCCCCCAACGGCAGCCCGGAAAACCACCCGTCCCAGCCCCAATGTGGGGGTAGCAGAGCGGTTTGGCGAGGCCAAATCACAAAATGGTCTTGCGAAACCGTCCCGGCCCCTATAACTAGCCCCAATCATCCACATATTTCGTCCCACCCACAACGGAGCGACAGTCCATGGCTCGCGTCACCGTAGAAGATTGTATCGACAAGGTCGACAACCGGTTTGACTTGGTCCTGCTGGCCGCCCACCGTGCCCGCATGATTTCATCCGGTTCACAACTAACGGTTGACCGCGATAACGACAAGAACCCTGTTGTGTCTTTGCGTGAAATTGCCGAGACGACGATCTCGCCGGAGGACCTCCGCGAGGAGCTGGTCCACTCGTTGCAGAAGTTCGTCGAGGTGGACGAGCCCGAGCCGGATACAGTGCCGCTGATCGGTTCCGCGGGGGCAAGCGTCGATGCCGACGACACCGAGGTCGCCGTGGAGCGCATGACCGAGGAGGAGCTGCTGAAGGGCCTGGAAGGCCTCGCGCCTCCCGAGGAGCAGCCCGAGGAAGACGAGTAATTCCTCCATCGCGATCATCTTCTTCTTGTGATCATATCAAAGGCCCGAACGATGGTTCGGGCCTTTGCTTTTGTTGACCTTTTCGTGGTTACCATAGCGCTGCGGTCGGTGCTTGGCCCTGTCACTGAATTGATCGGACACGAGCGCGATCGGAGTTAGGATGTATGCAGCGGGCCGGCTCAAGCCCGTTTGAAGGCAGGACGGCATGGTATATCGGCGCCGCAGATCCACGCAGATGCAGGCCGCAACCGAATCGGTTGCCGTGGCCCCGACTGCGCCGGTCGCGCGCCCCGCCAGGCCTCGCGCCCGGATGATGCGTCAATATGACCTCGTCGAGCGCGTCAGGTCCTACAATCCCAACACCAACGAAGACCTGCTGAACCGTGCCTACGTCTACGCCATGAAGGCCCACGGCTCGCAGACCCGCGCCTCGGGCGATCCGTATTTCTCGCATCCGCTCGAGGTGGCTGCGATTCTCACCGACCTCAAGCTCGACGACGCCACCATCGTGGCGGCGCTGCTGCACGACACGATCGAGGACACCGAGGCGACGCGGGCCGAGATCGACCAGATCTTCGGCTCGGAGATCGGCGCGCTGGTCGATGGCCTGACCAAGCTGAAGCGGCTCGAGCTGGTCTCGCGGGAGGCTAAGCAGGCCGAGAATCTGCGCAAATTGTTGCTGGCCATTGCCGACGATGTCCGCGTGCTTCTGGTCAAGCTCGCCGACCGTCTGCACAACATGCGCACGCTGGACTTCGTGCCGACGGAATCGCGCCGGCGCATCGCCGAGGAGACGCTCGACATCTATGCGCCGTTGGCGGGGCGCATGGGCATGCAGGAAATGCGCGAGGAGCTGGAGGATCTGTCCTTCCGCACCCTCGATCCCGAAGCCTATTCGGTGGTGATGCAGCGGCTCGACGCGCTGGCTGAGCGCAACCGCAACCTGATCGGCGAGATCGAGGACCAGCTCTCCAACAATCTGCGCCACCGTGGCTTGGGGGCGCGGGTCTATGGCCGGCGCAAGAAGCCGTTCTCGATCTGGACCAAGATGGAGCGCAAGTCGGTCGGCTTCGAGCAATTGTCCGACATCTTCGGCTTCCGCCTCGTCGTCAGCGACGTCGAGGCCTGCTATCGCGCGCTCGGGATCGTCCACACCACCTGGCCGGTCGTGCCCGGACGTTTCAAGGACTATATCTCGACGCCGAAGCAGAACGACTACCGCTCGATCCACACCACGGTGATCGGCCCCGGCAACCAGCGCGTCGAGCTGCAGATCCGCACCGAGGCGATGGACCAGATCGCCGAGCGCGGCATCGCCGCGCACGTTTTCTACAAGGAGGGCGTGGGTTCGCCGACCGAATTCCTCAAGCGCGAGTCCAACGCGTTCGCCTGGCTGCGCCACACCATCGGCATCCTCTCGGAAAGCGCGAACCCGGAGGAATTCCTCGAGCACACCAAGCTCGAGCTGTTCCACGACCAGGTGTTCTGCTTCACCCCGAAGGGCAAGCTGATCGCGCTGCCGCGCCATGCCAACGTGATCGACTTCGCCTATGCGGTGCATACCGACGTCGGCAACAGCGCGGTGGGCTGCAAGATCAACGGCAAGTTCGCGCCGCTGTCCTCGGAGCTTCAGAACGGCGACGAGGTCGAGGTGCTGACCTCGGAGGCGCAGTCCGCGCCGCCCTCGGCCTGGGAAACGCTCGCCGTCACCGGCAAGGCGCGTGCCGCGATCCGCCGCGCCACGCGCACCGCGGTGCGGGATCAATATGTCGGGCTCGGCCGGCGCATCGTCGAGCGCCTGTTCGAGCGCGCCAAGATCGAATACGCCGACGACAAGCTCAAGGGCGCGCTGCCGCGGCTCGCGCGCACCTCGATCGAGGACGTCATGGCGGCGGTCGGGCGCGGCGAGATCAAGGCCTCCCATGTCGCGCGTGCGATGTACCCGGATTACAAGGAGGAGCGCATCGCGCGCTACGGCGTCAAGAAGGGCCTTGCCGCCAAGCTCAAGGAGAAGGGGGTCTCCGAACAGTCGCGCAGCCCGGTCGCGATCCCGATCCGCGGCATCAATTCCGACCTTCCGGTGAAGTTCGCGCCGAACGGCGGCGCCGTCCCCGGCGATCGCATTGTCGGCATCGTCACGCCGGGCGAGGGCATCACGATCTATCCGATCCAGGCGCCGGCCCTGAAGGATTTCGAGGAGGAGCCGGAGCGCTGGCTCGACGTCCGCTGGGACATCGAGGATTCCGCGCCGCAGCGCTTCCCGGCCCGCATCAAGGTCGAGAACGTCAATGAGCCCGGCGCGCTGGCGCAGATCGCGACCGTGATCGCCGAGCACGACGGCAACATCGACAACATCAGCATGCAGCGCCGCTCGCCCGATTTCACGGAGACGACGATCGATCTCGAAGTCTACGACTTGAAGCACCTCAGCGCGATCCTGGCCCAGCTGCGCGCGAAGGCGGTCGTCGCCAAAGTCGAACGTGTTAATGGATAGGCGCATCTCGCATGCGCCGTTCCCTCTGATTTCGCGAGTTCTGAAATGCCCGCACCTCCGCTCCGCCTCGGCGTCAATATCGATCACGTCGCAACCGTGCGTAACGCGCGCGGCGGCCGCCATCCCGATCCGGTGCGCGCCGCGCTGCTCGCGATCGAGGCCGGCGCCGACGGCATCACCGCACATTTGCGCGAGGACCGCCGGCACATCCGCGACGAGGACATGGCGCGCCTGAAGGCGGAGATCTCCAAGCCGCTCAATTTCGAGATGGCCGCGACGGACGACATGATGCGGATCTCGCTCGCCACCAAGCCGCACGCGGTGTGCCTGGTGCCGGAGCGGCGCCAGGAGGTGACGACCGAAGGCGGGTTGGACGTGGTCGGCCAGCGCAGCGCGCTCGCGCCCTATATCGCGCGGCTGAGCGAGGCCGGCATCCGCGTCTCGCTGTTCATTGCGGCCGATCCCGCCCAGATCGAGATGGCGGCACGGCTGCGCGCCCCTGTGATCGAGATCCACACCGGTGCCTGGTGCGATGCCGTCGTCGATGGCCACACCGACAAGGCCGAGGCTGAATGGCAGCGGATCGTGGCCGGGGTGAAGCTGGCGAAGGACGCGGGACTCGAGGTTCACGCCGGCCACGGGCTGGACTATGCGACGGCGGAGAAGATCGCGAGCTTGCCCGAAATCATGGAGCTGAACATCGGTTATTACATGATCGGCGAGGCGCTGTTCGTGGGGCTGGCCGAGACCGTGCGCAGCATGCGCGCGGCGATGGATCGTGGCCGGAGCCGGGCATGATCATCGGCATCGGCTCCGACCTGATCGACATCACCCGCGTCGCCAAGGTGATCGAGCGCCACGGCGAGCGTTTTCTCGACCGCATCTTCACCGCGGCCGAGCGCGCCAAGGCGGAACGGCGCGCCAAGAACGAGAAGATGGTGGTGGCGACCTACGCCAAGCGCTTCGCCGCCAAGGAGGCCTGCTCCAAGGCACTCGGCACCGGCATCAGGCGCGGCGTCTGGTGGCGCGACATGGGGGTGGTCAACCTGCCGGGCGGGCGGCCGACCATGCAGCTGACCGGCGGCGCGCTGGCCCGGCTCCGGGCCCTGACACCGGAGGGGTTCGAGGCGCGGATCGACCTTTCGATCACCGACGACTGGCCGCTGGCGCAGGCTTTTGTCGTCATTTCCGCCGTCCCGCTGCCGAAACCTTGATCGCGGTTCGGGCGTTTTGTGATTTTCTTTATAAATCAATATCTTAATCAGTTTTGATGCGATCCTTGATTGCGTGGCCTCCGACAACCGTCTAAAAGTCCGCGAACGCAAATCAGCCTGGGCGAATTCGGCTTTACGCCGGAATTGGCCCTCACTATCAGAATCAGGACAATCTCCTTGCGCCGCGAACCGGTGGGCCGTTCGCGGGAGGAGGGCGCTCTATGATCGCCGGCCGGAATTGAGAGAGCAATGAGCGTGACTTCGGGAACGAAAACTGAGAGCGGCGTCGGCGAAACGATCCGAGTCGTCATTCATGCTCTCCTGATCGCGCTCGTGATCCGCACCTTCCTGTTTCAGCCTTTCAACATCCCGTCCGGCTCGATGAAGGCGACGCTGCTGGTCGGCGACTATCTGTTCGTCTCGAAATATTCCTATGGCTACAGCCATTACTCGATTCCATTCTCGCCGCCACTGTTCTCGGGACGGATCTGGGGCTCGGACCCCGCTCGTGGCGACATCGTCGTGTTTCGCCTGCCGAAGGACGATTCCACCGACTACATCAAGCGCGTGATCGGCCTTCCCGGCGACCGTGTCCAGATGCGGGACGGGCTGCTCTACATCAACGATACGCCCGTCGAGCGGCAGCGCATGAGCGAATATGTCGGCGAGGACCCTTGCGGCTCGGAAGGCGGCGGCATCTCCCGGGTGAAGCGCTGGAAGGAGACGCTGCCGAACGGCGTGTCCTATGAGACGCTGGACTGCGCCGACAACGGCTACATGGACAACACCAACGTCTACACCGTCCCGGCCGGCCACTTCTTCATGATGGGTGACAACCGCGACAACTCCACCGATAGCCGCTTTCTCGGCCAGGTCGGCTACGTCCCGCAGGAGCACTTGATCGGCCGCGCCCAGATGATCTTCTTCTCCATCGCTGAAGGCGAGCACGCCTGGATGCTCTGGCGCTGGCCGTGGGCGGTGCGCTGGAATCGGTTCTTCAAAATCGTCCGATGAAAGACGAAGCCAAGGACATCGCGATCCAACCGACCGAGGTGCAAGCCGCTCCCGAGGGCGATGCTGCGGCGAAGGCGCCTGCCAAGAAGAAACGGCCGCGGAGCAGCAAGGCCAAGGGCACGAATGCCAACGCGGCGCTCGAGGCGCGGATCGGCCACAGCTTCGCCGATCCAAATATGCTGATGCAGGCGATCACGCATGTCTCGGCCCTGAAGTCCGGGCGCAAGCGAGGCGACAGCTATCAGCGGCTGGAATTCCTCGGCGACCACGTGCTCGGGCTCGTCGTCTCCGACATGCTCTATCACGCCTTCCCGAACGCCGATGAGGGCGAGCTGTCCAAGCGGCTTGCCGAGCTCGTGCGCAAGGAGAGCTGCGCGGACGTCGCCAAGTCGCTCGGTCTCGTCGACGACATCAAGCTGGGCTCGGTCGGCTCCAGTGCCGATGCCCGCCTGCGCAAATCCATCCTCGGCGACATCTGCGAGGCCGTGATCGGCGCCATCTACCTCGACGGCGGCCATGCGGCGGCAGCCGAATTCGTCAAGCGCAACTGGACCGAGCGGATGCACAAGCCGCGCCGGCCCTTGCGCGATCCCAAGACCGTGCTGCAGGAATGGGCGCAAGGCAAGGGACTGCCGACGCCTGTCTATCGCGAGGTCGAGCGCACCGGCCCGCATCACGATCCGCAGTTCCGTGTCGCCGTCGATCTGCCGGGCCTGGCCCCGGCCGAGGGTATCGGCGGCAGCAAGCGCGCGGCAGAGAAAGTGGCAGCCTCAGTGATGATCGAACGCGAAGGCGTCGGCGGCAGCAATGACGGTTGAAGCAAGCGGCGGGGCACCCGGCGCGACGCGCTGCGGCTTCGTCGCGCTGATCGGCGCGCCGAATGTCGGCAAGTCGACGCTGGTCAACGCGCTGGTCGGCGCCAAGGTCACGATCGTCTCGCGCAAGGTGCAAACCACGCGCGCGCTGATCCGCGGTATCGTCATCGAGAACAACGCGCAAATTATCCTTGTCGACACGCCCGGCATCTTCTCGCCCAAGCGCCGGCTCGACCGCGCCATGGTCTCGACCGCCTGGAGCGGGGCGCATGATGCCGATCTGGTCTGCGTGCTGCTCGATGCGAAGACCGGGATCGACGAGGAGGCGGAGGCGATCCTCGCCAAGGCCGCCAGCGTCAATCACGACAAGATCCTCGTCATCAACAAGGTCGATCTGGTCCAGCGCGAGAAGCTGCTGGCGCTGGCGCGGGCCGCCAACGAGCGCATGGCGTTCGCAAGGACCTTCATGATCTCGGCGATCTCGGGCGATGGCGTCGACGACATCCGCAAGACGCTCGCGGACATGGTGCCGCCGGGTCCGTTCCTCTACCCCGAGGACCAAATGTCGGACGCGCCGATGCGGCAGCTGGCTGCCGAGATCACCCGCGAGAAGATCTATCAGAAGCTGCACCAGGAATTGCCCTACCAGTCCACGGTCGAGACCGACAAGTGGGAGGAGCGCAAGGACAAGTCTGTGCGGATCGAGCAGACGATCTACGTCGAGCGCGAAAGCCAGCGCAAGATCGTGCTCGGCAAGGGCGGCGCCACCATCAAGTCGATCGGCGCCGACTCGCGGAAAGAGCTGATGCAGATTCTGGACGTGCCGGTGCACCTGTTCCTGTTCGTCAAGGTGCGCGAGAACTGGGGCGACGATCCCGATCGCTATCGCGAGATGGGCCTGGACTTCCCAAAAGAATAACCAAGAAAAGATCGGCATTCGATGAGCCTACCCACCAACGTCCAGCGCTTCGAAGCGCTGCTCTATGCATCGTTGATGCTGGACGCCGTCTCGGTCGCCGTGCAGGACCGCACGCCCAATGCCGCGGTGACCGAGCAGATGATCATGACCGGGACGCTGCTCGCCGGCGGCATGATCCTCCTGTTGCTCTATTTCGTCCGGCTGGCCGCGCATCATCGCAAGAACTGGCCACGCTGGGTGCTGGCGGCGGCCCTCGTGTTGTCGGTGATCTCGCTCGGCCAGATCATCGGCGAGAAGGGCCTGGAGCTCGACAGCGCCATCGAGATCGTCTCCTGCGCGCTGACGACGATGGGCCTGTATTTCTCCTTCAGCGGCGACGCGCGGGACTGGTTCAACGCGTGAGGCGCCGTAGGGTCGATTAGCGAAGCCTAATCCACCTTTGACGTGCACGGGCGATTGGCGGATTACGCCTTCGGCTAATCCGCCCTACGATTGAACGCCGGAATCCGCTACACTTCCCCTATGGAATGGTCCGACAAAGGCATCGTGCTGGGGGTGCGGCGGCATGGCGAGTCCAGCGCCATCGTCGAGCTGTTGACGCGCGCGCATGGCCGGCATCTCGGCCTCGTCCGCGGTGGCGCCGGCTCGCGGATGCGGCCGCTGCTCCAGCCGGGGAACAGCGTCAGTGCGGTGTGGCGGGCGCGGCTCGACGAGCATCTGGGCACTTATACGATCGAGGGATTGAAGCTGCGCGCGGCAACGCTGCTGGCATCGTCCCACGGCGTCTACGGCGTCACCCATCTCGCCTCCGTCGCGCGGCTGCTGCCGGAGCGCGATCCGCACGAAGAGATCTTTGCGCTGCTCGAGCATTCGCTCGACGATTTCGACGACATCGGCAGCGCGGCCGTGCACCTGATCCATTTCGAGCTGGCGATGCTCGCCGAGCTGGGTTTTGGCCTGGCGCTGGACAATTGTGCCGTGACCGGCGAGACCACGGACCTGATCTATGTCTCGCCGAAATCAGGCGGCGCGGTATCGCGCGGCGCGGGCGAGCCGTGGCGCGACCGGCTGTTGCGGCTGCCGCCGTTCCTGCGCCAGGGCGAAACCGCGGGCGATCTCACCGAGCAGGATCTCCAGGACGGTTTTCGGCTCACCGGCCTGTTCCTGCTCCGCCACGTGCTGGAGCCGCGTGGCCAAGGCCATTCCGATGCGCGGGCCGGCTTCATCAACGCCCTGATGCGGCAGCAGGCGAGGGCGGCGATCCCGGCGCCATGACGTAATAGCTGCCCAGCCTTGCCCAGCAGCATGCAGTTCCCTGGAACGAAATCGGCCCGCGCGGACTTGGGGCTTGAGGTTCCACATCGGGGGACAGCCCAAATGTTGATCAGGGGATTCGCCTTGTCCGCGACGCTGCTTGCGTTCGCGCCCGACGCCATGGCTGGCGAGCCGCAGCCCGGGGCGTTTCGCCGGGCCTCGTGCACGGTGGTGCGGTACTATGTGGCGAAATATTCCGCTGCCGCTGCAGAGACATGGGCGCGGTCGCGGGGCGCGACCGACGCCGAGATCGAGGCCGCCCGCCGTTGCCTGACCAATGCGCCGGCGCCTGCGCAAACACCTGGTCCAGCCCCAACCCAGACCGTCACAGCCGGCTGGGCAGGTTAGTACGTCGCCCACAGGGAACCATTCGATCCTTGCCCGATTCGCTTCCACGGTTTAACCGGGCGGCATGGGAAAACGAATCGTTCCGCCGGAAGAACCGGCTGAAATCCACGAGGTGCCGCTGCGTGAGGCGCTGGAAGAGCGCTATCTCGCTTATGCCCTCTCCACCATCATGCACCGTGCGCTGCCGGACGCGCGCGACGGCCTGAAGCCGGTGCACCGGCGCATCCTCTACGGCATGCGCCTGCTCAGGCTCGACCCCGGCACGGCCTTCAAGAAGTCGGCCAAGATCGTCGGCGACGTGATGGGCTCGTTCCATCCGCACGGCGACCAGGCGATCTACGACGCCATGGTCCGCCTCGCGCAGGATTTCTCCTCACGATATCCGCTGGTCGACGGCCAAGGCAATTTCGGCAATATCGACGGCGATAACCCCGCCGCCTACCGCTACACCGAAGCGCGCATGACCGACGTCGCGCGGCTTCTGCTCGAGGGCATCGACGAGGACGGGGTCGAATTCCGCGCCAACTACGACGGCCAGTCGAAAGAGCCCATCGTGCTGCCGGGCGGCTTCCCGAACCTGCTCGCCAACGGCGCGCAGGGCATCGCGGTCGGCATGGCGACCTCGATCCCGCCGCACAACGCCGCCGAGCTGTGCGATGCCGCGCTGCACCTGATCGAGAAGCCCGACGCAAAGTCGAAGGCACTGCTCAAGTGGGTCAAGGGCCCGGATTTCCCGACCGGCGGCATCATCGTCGATTCCAAGCAGGCGATTGCGGAAGCCTACACCACCGGCCGCGGCTCGTTCCGCGTCCGAGCGCGGTGGACGCAGGAGGAGGGCGCACGCGGCACCTGGGCCGTCGTCGTCACAGAGATTCCGTTCCTGGTGCAGAAGTCGCGTCTGATCGAGAAGGTCGCCGAGCTGCTGGACCAGAAGAAGCTGCCGCTGGTCGGCGACATCAGGGACGAATCGGCCGAAGACGTCCGCATCGTGATCGAGCCGAAGTCGAAGAACGTCGATCCGGCGCTGATGATGGAATCGCTGTTCCGCCTCACCGAGCTCGAAAACAAGATTCCGCTGAACCTCAACGTCCTGATCAAGGGGCGCATCCCCAAGGTCGTGGGGCTCGCGGAGTGCTTGCGCGAATGGCTCGACCATCTGCGCGACGTGCTGATCCGCCGCAGCAACTACCGCAAGGCGCAGATCGAGCACCGGCTGGAAGTGCTCGGCGGCTTCCTGATCGCATACCTGAACATCGACAAGGTGATCAGGATCATCCGCACCGAGGACGAGCCGAAGCCTGAGCTGATGAAGGCGTTCAAGCTCACCGAGGTGCAGGCGGAAGCCATCCTCAACATGCGCCTGCGCTCCTTGCGCAAGCTCGAGGAGATGGAGATCCGCACCGAGGACAAGAACCTCCGCGCCGAGCTCAAGGGCATCAATGCGGTGCTCGCCTCCGAAGCCGAGCAGTGGAAGAAGGTCGGCGAGCAGGTCGGCAAGGTCCGCGACATGTTCGGACCGAAGACACCGCTCGGCAAGCGTCGCACCACCTTCGCGGATGCGCCCGAGCACGACCTCGCCGCGATCGAGGAGGCCTTCGTCGAGCGCGAGCCGGTGACGGTTGTCGTCTCCGACAAGGGCTGGATCCGCACCATGAAGGGGCATGTCGAGGATCTCTCCGGCCTCGCCTTCAAGCAGGACGACAAGCTCGGCTTCGCCTTCTTCGCCGAGACGACCTCGAAGCTGCTGCTGTTCGCCACCAACGGCAAGTTCTACTCGCTCGACGTCGCCAAGCTGCCGGGCGGCCGCGGCCATGGCGAGCCGATCCGATTGTTCATCGACCTCGAGCAGGAGGCCGCGCCCGTCGCGCTGTTCGTCAACAAGGGCGGCCGCAAATTCCTGGTCGCCAGCCACGAGGGCCAGGGTTTTGTGGTCAACGAGGACGATTGCGTTGGCACCACCAAGAAGGGCAAGCAGGTCCTCAACGTGGACATGCCGAACGAGGCCCGCGCGATCACCGAGGTGACGGGCGACACCGTCGCCGTCATCGGCGAGAACCGCAAGATGCTGGTCTTCCCGCTCGACCAGGTGCCGGAGATGGCCCGCGGCCGCGGCGTGCGCCTGCAGAAATACAAGGACGGCGGCCTGTCCGACGTTGCGGTATTCGACGCCAAGGCGGGCCTGACCTGGAAGGACTCCGCAGGACGCGAATTCTCGGCGACCATGAAGGAGCTGGCGGAGTGGCAGGGCACCCGCGCCGACGCCGGCCGCCTGCCGCCGAAGGGTTTCCCGAAGTCGAACAAGTTCGGTCGGGTGATCGGGTAGGGCACTGGCCCCAACTGTCGCCACAACGACGCTGTCATCCCCCGCCTAGTGCGCAATTGCGCACGGGGGCGGGGCATCCAGTACGCCGCGGCTTCTCCGTATCCATCAGCTGTCTCTGGAGTACTGGGTGGCCCGGTCAAGCCGGGCGGCGACAGCGCGTGTTGTGCTCTCTGCTCCACCGTCATTGCGAGCGCAGCGAAGCAATCCAGAATCCCACCGCGGAAAGACTCTGGATTGCTTCGCTGGGCTCGCAATGACGAGCTGCGACAGCCTCGCTCTCCACTCTAAGTATGTGCATCCTGCAAACGCGTGGCAGCTAGCTATGAGCGCATACGTGTGGGCACGAACATTGCTTTTTTTTTGCTGAACGCAAACGGCTGGTCAAAAGGCAAAAACACCCCAATGCTCAAACTGAAGACTTTCATTCCCGCGCTGTTCGGCCTTGCGCTGGTGGCGGCGCCCGCGCATGCGGCGGGCAATCTCGTCGCGGTGCTCGAGGCGGAGATTGTCACGCTCGATCCGCATTTCTCCACGGCCTATATTTCGCGCACGTTCGGCTACATGGTGTTCGACACGCTGTTTGCGAAGGATGCCAACGGCGACATCAAGCCGCAAATGGTGCAGGACTGGAAGGTCTCGCCCGATGGCTTGACCTATACGTTCACGCTGCGCGACGGCCTGAAATGGCACGACGGCCAGCCGGTCACATCAGCCGATTGCGTGGCCTCGCTGCGCCGCTGGGGCACCCGCAGCGCGCTCGGCCGCCGCATTTTTGCGATCACGGCTTCGCTCGAGCCGGTCGATGCGAAAACCTTCGTGCTGACGCTGAAGGAGCCGTCCGGCCTCGTCATCGACGCGCTCGGCAATCCCGTCAGCCCGGTCGCTTTCATGATGCCCGAGCGCATCGCGAAGACGCCCGGCGACCAGCGCATCACCGAGATCGTCGGCTCCGGCCCGTTCGTCTACAGCAAGGCCGAGCACCGCACCGGCGACCGCATGATCCTGAAGAAGTTCGGCGACTATGTGCCGCGTTCCGAGCCCGCGGACTTCCTGGCCGGCGGCAAGCGCGTCAATGTCGACACGCTCGAGGTCCGCGTCATTCCCGATGGTGCGACTGCCGCCTCTGCGCTGCAGGCCGGCGAAATCGATTTCATGCAGTACGCGCCGTTCGATCTGCTGCCGCAGCTGGAGAAGAACACGCGCGTCAAGCTCGTCAACTTCACCGGCGGCAACATGTTCGCCGGCGCCTACCGTCTCAACGCGGCCTCGAAGCCCTTCGATGATCCGGAAATCCGCCGCGTGCTGTGGAAGCTGGTCGACCAGCGCGAAGTGCTGGATGCGCTCGGGCTCGACGCCAAATACGCCACGCCTTGCGCGACCTACTTCACCTGCGGCACCACCTATGAAAGCAAGGCCGGCATCGAGGCCGCGGCCAAGCCCTCGATCGAAGCGGCGAAGGCCGCGCTGAAGGCGACCAAATACGCCGGCGAGCCCGTCGTCGTGATGCAGGCCAACGACCTCGAAGCGCCGCGCGTCTCGGCGCAGGTGCTTGCGGAGCGGCTGAAGGCTGCAGGTTTCAACGTCGATCTGCAGGTGATGGACTGGGCGAGCGTGCTGGCGCGCCGCGCCAAGAAGGAGGGCTGGAGCGTCTATGGCGTCCACGCCGGCGGCTTCGACCTCGGCTCGCCGCTGACCAATGTCATGGTTGCCTTCAACTGTGCCGACTTCACCGGCTGGCAATGCGATGCGCGCATCACACCCTTGATGGAAGCCTTCGCCAAGGCGCCGGCCGAGGAGGACCGCAAGAAGATCGCGGGCGAGATCCAGGCCGTCATGTACGACCAGGCACCCGCGATTCCGTGGGGCCAGTTCGCGCAGCCGGCCGCCTATCGCGCGACCTTGCGCGGTCTGATACCGTCCGCCATCCCGGTGTTCTGGAACGTTGAGAAGTAGCGCGATGTACGATGTCATTGTTGTCGGCGGCGGCTCCGCCGGCGCCGCCGTGGCCGCAAGGCTCTCCGAAGATCCCGCACGGCGCGTCCTGCTGCTCGAGGCGGGGCGCGACTGGCGCGCCGATGAGGCGCCCTGGGAGGTGCGGACGCCGAATCCGATCCCGATCATCCACAAGCGCGAGTACCAGGAGAAATGGCAATGGCCCGATCTTCTGACGCGCCGCGTCGCTGGGCAGGAGCCGCGCTTCTACTGGCGCGGCAAGGGGCTCGGCGGCTCGTCGATGATGAACGGCCAGATCGCGATCCGCGGCGTTGCCGATGCCTTCGACGAATGGGCGGCCAATGGCTGCACCGGCTGGTCGGCGAAAGAGGTGATGCCGCTGTTTTCGGTGATCGAGGACGATCTGGAATTCGGCGATGTCGAGGGCCACGGCCGCGGCGGGCCACTGCCGGTCTACCGCGCGCCTTTGCAAAAGTGGGGTCCGATCGACCGCGGCTTGCGCGATGCGGCACTTGCGAGCGGCTATCCCTGGTGCGCCGACGTCAATGGTCCGGACGGCGAGGGCGTTGCGTGCTACCCCATCAACAGCCGCGACTTGCGCCGCATCACCACCAATGAGGGCTATCTCGAGCCCGCACGCGGGCGCGCCAACCTGGAGATCCGCGGGCATGCGCTGGTCGATCGCGTGCTGATCAGCGACGGACGGGCGACCGGTGTCCGCGTTCATGTCGAGGGGCAGGGCACCCAGGAGATCAGCGCCCGCCAGATCGTGCTGTGCGCCGGCGCCATCCACAGTCCGGCGATCCTGCTGCGCTCGGGCATCGGGCCGGCCGAGGAGTTGAAGGCAATGGGGATTGTGGTCACGCGCGATCTGCCGGTCGGCCGCCATTTCTTCGACCATCCGCTGTTTCGCGCCACGATCCAGCTCCGGGACGAGCTTCGTCCCACCGATCCGGATACGCGCCACACCAATTGCTGCGTGACCTATTCCTCCGGCCTCGCCAATGGCGGCAAGCGCGACATGATCCTGATCGCCTTCAATCATCGCGGCATCGGGAACCCCGGAGCGATCGGCGCGGGGCTGTTCAACGCCTATTCGCGCGGGACGCTCAAGCTGGCCTCGACCGATCCTGCAATCGATCCGGTCGTCGAGGAGAACATGCTGGCCGATCCGCGCGACATGCTACGCATGATCGATGCGGTGAAACGCCTCGCGGTCATCACATCGCAGCCGGCGCTGTCAGGCATCGCCGACTGGATCAGGCTCGCTGACACGGATCTGACGCTGCCGCAGGCCGCCAGCCTGCCCGATCACGAGCTCGAAGCGGTGCTGCGCCGCGAGACGGGCGACATCCAGCATGCCGCCGGCAGCTGCCGTATGAGCGGCTTGGACGACCCGGATGGCGTGGTCAACCCCGACGGCACCGTGAAAGGAATCGGCGGCCTGCGTGTAGCCGACGCCTCGATCATGCCGTCCGATTGCCGCGCCAACACGCATTTCACGACGGTGGTGATCGGGGAAGCGATCTCGCGGATGATGATGCGGTAGCCGGCAGCCGGGATTCAAGGCGCATTGTGTTGAGTCACGCGCGCGTCGCGGAAGATGGGCGAGTGGCGGGACCAGATTCAATTCAACGTTGCGCGACATCGTTCCTACCAATGTTGAAAGCCTCCGATGAATATCATCAGGAACGTTTGCGCGCGGCTTCGATTGGCATGTCATCGTCAATCGGAGTTTGAACAATGCGAAAGACAATCTTCTCAGTCGCCATGTGTGCGTTGCTTGCCGGCGCGTCGATCGGGTTCGCCCATGCGCAGGCGGGCGGAGGTGCCGGAGGCGGGGCCGGCGCAGGTGGAGCGGGCGGCGCGGGTGCGGGCGCTAGCGCCGGGGCCGGAGGAACCAGCGGCGGAACGAGCGGCGCGGCGGGTGGAACGGGAGCGGGCGATGCAGGTACCGGCAGTTCGACGGGATCCAGCGTAGGCGCCGGCGGCGGCAGTGGCGCGGGTTCCGGCCAGGGCGGTCCTCAGACCATCCGTCCGGGCGGCACAAACGATCCAACCCGACGCTAACAAACGTCGGCGCTTACGACGTGAATAAGGGAAGGCTGCAGGGTTCGACTCAGCAGCTTTCCCGCGGCATCAGCGAGCCGGCCCAAGGTGGAACGGGTCTATGGACTGAACAAGCTGCGAAGAAAACGCTCCTTTTCGCCGGGCGCATAACCTTGAGAAGCGCCGAAATAAGGTTCAGTGGCGCCAGGATAAGCTGAGGTTTCCGGCGACGGCGCGTAGGCGAAGCCCGAAGCTGGACCGGACAGGATCATACCCTGACCGGAATGGACAATCGCGTGCCGCCGGTGTGGATGACGCGCCTGTGCGGCGTCGGCAGCGCCGACCAAGGTGATCAGAAAACTGAAAACCAGAAGGAAACGCATCGCTGTTTCTCCAAACGCCCCCTGCCTAGGTGGCGTTCGGCCGCGGCGTTCCAACTCATCCTGGACTCACGATTAGTCACGTCCCTGGCATCAGATCACCCCGGCCATCCGCAACGCCACGCCCGCCGCGCAGCTGCCCGCCAGCACCGTCAGCATGCCGAGCTTGAACCGGAAGATCGCGGTGGCCGCCGCGATCGCCAGCACCAGCGCCGGCACGTCGACGCTCCTCAGCACCGGCATGTCGAAGTTCAGCGGAAACGCATCCACCGGCACGGTCTCGCGGAACAGGATGTGCAGCGCGAACCAAATCGACAGGTTGAGGATCACGCCGACCACGGCGGCGGTGATCGCGCTGAGCGCGCCGGCGAGGCCCGCGTTGCCGCGCAGGCGCTCGATGTAGGGCGCGCCGACGAAAATCCAGAGGAAACAGGGCATGAAGGTAACCCAGGTCGCGAGCAGGCCGCCGAGCGTGGCCGCGAGCATCGGCGACAGGCCGCTAGGGTCGCGATAGGCCGCCATGAAGCCCACGAATTGCAACACCATGATCAGCGGGCCCGGCGTGGTCTCGGCCATGCCGAGACCGTCGAGCATCTCATGCGGCTTGAGCCAATGATAATGCTCGACCGCCTGCTGGGCGACATAGGCCAGCACCGCATAGGCGCCGCCGAACGTAACCAGCGCCATCTTCGAGAAGAACAGCGCGATCTGGCTGAACACATTGGCCTGACCCAGGGCCATCAGCAGTGCGATCACCGGCACCAGCCAAAGCGCCAGCCACAATGCACCGACGCGGATCGCGCGCGCCGTGTTGGGCCGGACGTGATCGGGCACGGCCTCGCCGAGCATGCTGTCGATCGCGGCGCCGCCGCCATGGCCGTGACCGGCCGGCGCGAATTCCGGACGGCCGCTTCGGGCGCCGGCATAACCGATGAGGCCGGCGGCGATGATGATGATCGGGAAGGGGACCGCGAAGAAGAAGATCGCGACGAAGGCGATGCCTGCGAGCGCGATCATGATGCGGTTCTTCAGCGCGCGCTTGCCGACGCGCACTACCGCCTCGACGACGACGGCGAGCACGGCCGCCTTGAGCCCGAAGAACAGCGCCTCGACGAAGCTGACATTGCCGAAGGCGGCATAGATGTAGCTGAGGCCCATGATGGCGATGATGCCGGGCAGGATGAACAGCCCGCCCGCCATCAGCCCGCCGGCGGTGCGATGCATCAGCCAGCCGACATAGGTCGCGAGCTGCTGCGCCTCAGGTCCCGGCAGCAGCATGCAATAGTTCAGTGCGTGCAGGAAACGGCCTTCGGAGATCCACTTCTTCTCCTCGACCAGGATGCGGTGCATCACCGCGATCTGGCCCGCGGGCCCGCCAAAGCTCAGGCAGGCGACACGGAGCCAGACGCGGAAAGCTTCGTTGAAGCTGATGCCGTGACCGGCACCAGCTCCCGCTTGATCGGCGCGAACGTCCATTACGCCTTCACCTTGTTGGTCGGCCAGTTGTGAGTCTCGGTGGTGGCGTCGCGGCACCAGCGGTAGAAGGCATCATAGAGCAGCATGCCGGCCTCGAGCTGCTCGAGGTCGTCGTCATACATGCGCGACAGCCCGAGCGAGGCCGCGAGCAGGCCGGGCGCCTCCGGCGCGAGGTCGGGTCGCGCGGTGTCGGCGCCCCGCACCAGCGTCGCGAGACGCAGCAGGGGCAGAGTCGCGATGCCGAACTCCTCGATCATCACGTCGAAGGTGCAGAGGTCGCCGCGGTGGCTCCAGAACACGTTCTCGATGTCGAAGGGCGCTGCGCCGAACCGCTCGCCGACGGCGACCACCTCGGACGGCGCGACATAGAGGAACACTGCGCCCGGATCGACGAAGCGGCGGATCAGCCACGGGCAGGCGATGCGGTCGACCTTCGGCCGCGCCCGCGTCACCCAGACGGTGCGCCCCTTGGCATCGCGCGGCGGCAACTTGCGGGCGTCGACCAGCGGCAGTTTTGCGGCCTTCCAGCCCTCGAAGCCGTCTTCCAGGGTTTCGGCCTCGGCACCGAGCTGCCTCAGCCAGGCAGCCGTACCTTGCGCCAGCTTGGCGCCGCGCAGGCAGGAGACGATGGCAGAGCGGCCGGCGAATGCGCCGCCCCATTCGGCGACGGTTTCGTGGCTGAGTTTGATCGAGCCGGGAATCAGCCGCCGGTCGGCGGCAAAATCCTCCTCGGTGCGGACATCGATCAGGACAGGAGCGTTGGCCGTGCCGATCAGGCGCGCCAGTTTATCGGATGAGATGGTCGTGAATGTAGACATGATGCGTCCTCGAGAACCAAACGGGACGCGATGCTTGGGCCTGTCGCCTCGTGGGGAGATCGCTCAAATCCCCATGGCGCAGATTACAGCGAAACTAAGAAGCACTGTCAATCCGCGGGACGATTGGTCCTTAGAAAATTGGTGCCTGCCGTCTATATTGGAGGCCAACAGAGCTGAATCTTCTGGAGAATTCGATGCATTCCCATTCCATCGAACAATGGACCCATGACCACGCCTTCCTGGGCGAGAAGCACGACGACAACGAGCGCCGCACCTGGTTCGTGGTCGTGCTGACGCTGGTCATGATGGTCGGCGAGATCGTCGCCGGCTCGCTGTTCGGTTCGATGGCGCTGCTCGCCGACGGCTGGCACATGGGCACCCATGCGGCGGCGCTCGGCATTGCCGCCTTCGCCTATCGCTTCGCGCGGCGGCATCTGGGGAATGCGCATTTCACCTTCGGCACCGGCAAGTTCGGCGATCTTGCCGCCTTCGCCAGCGCGATCATCCTCGGCCTGATCGCGGTCGAGATCGCCTATGAGAGCGTGCTGCGCTTGATCAATCCGGTGCCGATCGTCTACGGCGAGGCCATGGCCGTGGCTGCTCTCGGCTTGGGCGTCAATCTCGCCAGCGTGTGGCTGCTGCGCGACAGCCACGATCATCACCACGGCCATGGCCATGCGCATGATGACCACGCCGAGCATGACCACGAGCGCGATCATCACCACCATCAGCACGACAACAACCTCCGCGCGGCCTATGTCCATGTCATGACCGATGCCGCAACCTCGGTGCTGGCGATCGCAGCGCTCGGCCTTGCCATGTATTCCGGCTGGGTCTGTGCCGACCCGGCGGTGGGTCTGATCGGCAGCGCCGTGATCGCGAGCTGGGCATTCGGCCTGATCAAATCATCGGGTGCGGTGCTGCTCGACGTGCGCGCCGACGAGAAGCTGGAGCGGGTGATCCGCGCCCGCATGGAGGTCGGTGAGGATCGCGTCACCGACCTGCATCTCTGGCAGGTCGGCCCCGGCCATTGTGCCGTGCTGCTCTCGGTGGTGTCGGACAAGCCGAAGCAGCCGGCCGTCTACAAGCGGCGGCTCGCCGGGCTGAAGGGCCTCAGCCACGTCACGGTCGAGGTCGAGACCTGCCCGCATTAGCGGTGAGTGAACGTGACTTCGCGCATGACGAGAAGAAGTTTGCGTTTTCATTTTGAGTTGTCGCGATTGCGACCCACCCGGGCGTTTCGCAAATCGTGATCTGGTTCATAACCGAGCGGCCAGCTGCGCAGTATGGATTGACGTGCGCTCGATGAGGACGTGCGTGCGCTGAGTTCGCAACTGCCGGGCAAGGTCCGGTCAACATCAAGGTAGTGAAGCAGTACCGGCCTTAAGGGCCATTCACCTGAGAGCCCGGTCAGCGGAGGCCGGGCTTCGGAGAGACGAGCAATGGGCCTCGTGCAGCAGGACACCGTGGTCCTCTTGGTCGACCTCGTCGAGTCCGTGCGTCTGATGCGGGAGCATGAGGCGTCCGCGGTGCGTCGATGGACCGACTTCGTCCAACTTGCCACCGGCCAAATTCTGCCGCGTTATCGCGGCGGCCTCGTGAAGAGCCTCGGAGACGGGCTCATGGCCCGCTTCGAATCCGTGCGTGATGCCGTCAATGCCGCCGCCGAAATGCACCGGAGTATCGCCGTTCAGAACACCGGGCGGCCTGAAGATCAACACTTCCAGCTTCGTGCGGGGATCAACTCCTCCACCGCCTGGAGTGACGGCACTGACATCTATGGCACCGGCATCAACCTCGCAGCCCGGCTCGCAACTCTTGCCGGTCCCGGTGAAACCATCGCCAGCGAGGCCGCGCATGAGCAACTGGCGACAGCTCTTGCCAGCCTGGCCAGTCCGGGGGAGACGATTGGCAGCGCTGCGGCGCGCGACGAGCTGACGCACGGAGTGGATGCGCTGTGCGAAGATTTGGGCGACTGTATCCTCAAGCACTTTGACAAGCCGGTTCGCGCCTACCGCGTTGGTCCGGCCAGTCCACACCCAAGCCTCGCAGCTCGGCGAGACTATGGAACTCCCATGGAGCCGACGATCGCCGTCATCCCCTTCGACGCGCGCAAGGACGCGGAGGAGCATCTCGACGTCGGTAACCTGATCGCGGACTGCGTGATCTGGTGCCTGTCCAGATCGGCGAACCTCAAGGTGATCTCGCGTCTGTCGACCAACATATTTCGCGGCAGGGTCAGCGATGTGGCGGAAGTATCGGCGCATCTCGGTGCCACCTACATTCTCAGCGGCAGCTATGTGGTCGATGCGGACCGGATTCTGGTGACGGCGGAGCTGTCCGCGGCGCGAACCAATCAAGTCGTCTGGACCGACCGCCTGAGCGGCAATATCGGCGATCTGCTGCAGCCGGAGAGCGAACTGGCTCACCGCATCGCCGCTGCAGTGCATCTGTCGGTCTTCGATGCCGAGGTCGAGCATATCCTGACCCAGCCGTTACCGACGCTAGAAAGCTACTCGCTGCTGCTTGGCAGCATCCGCCTGATGCACCGGTCGAGCAGGGAGGAGTTTCTCCAGACCCGGACGGTGCTGGAGGAACTGATCAATCGCCACGGCCGAATAGCTGCCCCGCGCGCCTGGCTCGCCAACTGGTACATCCTGCGCATGACGCGCGGCTGGTCCGAGGACCGCAAACGCGAGGCCGCCGAGGCCTTGAGCGCCACTCGCGCGGCGCTCGACCGTGACCCGTCCGACGCGCTTGCGCTTGCGACCGAAGGCTTCGTCTATTGTCACATGTTGAAGGACCTGGACGCTGCCCGAAAGCGGTGCGAGCAGGCCGTCGATGCCAACCCCAGCCACGCGTTGGGCTGGCTCTACCGGGGCACCGTCGACGCCTTCAAAGGCGACGGCGAGGCAGCCGTGGACGCAACGCGGCGCGCTCTGAAACTCTCCCCGCTCGATCCGCAGCGGTATTATTTCGAGTCCCTGGGCGCCACGGCGCTTCTATCGGCGCATCGATACGACGAGGCGGAAGAGCTCGCGCGCTCATCTCTCATTCTCAATCGCATGCATCCGTCTACGTGGCGGGTCCTCGCTATCGCACTCGTTTCGCAGGGACGGGTCGCGGAGGCCCGCGAAGCCTTGGGCAAGATGTGCGAGCTCGAGCCGCATTTGACCCTAGATCGATACATCGGGCGCCTCCCCAATGCGCATCTCGAAACAGGCAGGCACTGGGCTCGCTGCCTCGAAGTGGCAGGACTACCGACGACAGGCTGACTAACCTCATACCGACTTGTTTTCATAAGGAGGCAGGCAATGGCTCAACTAGGCGGGGCGGGAGGAGCAGGCGGCGCAGGTGGTGCTGGCGGAGCCGGCGGCGCAGGGGGGGCAGGAGG
>NZ_JADYVU010000014.1:0-152787 GCF_020194115.1 Bradyrhizobium sp. NBAIM01
CCCGCGGCCTCCCCCTCGCCTGCAGCGAGCGCCTCACCCGCTCCTGCAGCCTCGCCACCGCCCGCCGCCAGCGCCTCGCCCAGCCCGCCGCCGGCCGCCGCCGCGACCCCCGCCCCGGTTCAGACCGCCGATCCCTTTGGCCTCGAGACCATGCTCGAGTCGAAGAAGGTCGTGATGGTCAAGGGCACCGCCAATTGGGACTCCGCCTTCGACACGCTGATCGACGCCTTCAAGGCGTTGAACACGCTGCTCGACAAGCAGGGCATCAAGCCATCGGGCAATTCGATGATCGTCTACACATCGACGGACGATACCGGCTTCACCTTTCTTGCCCAGATCCCGGTCGATCAGGACCCGAAGAACCTGTCCAAGGACATGAGCATCGGCAAATCGCCTGAAGGCAAGGCGCTGAAATTCGTCCATCGCGGCTCCTACGACAACATGGACAATACGTATGAGGCGATCACCAATCACCTCGACGACAAGAGGCTGGAAGCCAAGGACACCTTCATCGAGGAGTACCTCACCGATCCCCTAAAGACGTCCGAGGACAAGCTCGTGATCAATGTTTTCGTGCCACTGAAGTGAGACTGATGAAAAAGCCTGCCCTACTCGCCGCCGCCCTCGCCGCCACGCTACTCGCCGCGCCCGCGCGCGCCGAGGATTTTCCCTCCGCAATCTCGGTGAGCGGCGAAGCCTCCGTGTCCGCGGCGCCCGATCTCGCGCAAATCGATGCCGGCGTCGCCAACGACGCCAAGACAGCGAAAGAGGCCTCCGATGGCAACAACGCCGCGATGGGCAAGGTGCTGCTGGCGCTGAAGAGCGCAGGCATCGCCGAGAAGGATTACCAGACCTCGCGGCTGTCGCTGCAGCCGCAATACGGCCAGAACAAATCCACCGGCGCCTCGCCGGTGGTCGGCTTCCGCGCGAGCAACCGCGTCACCGTCAAGATCCGCGACGTGACCAAGGTGGCCGGCATCATCGACACGCTGGTCAGCGCCGGCGCCAACGACATCGGCAACATCTCCTTCGAGGTGACGCAGGCCTCGAAGCTGCTTGACGATGCGCGCGAGCAGGCGGTGGCCGACGCGCGGCGCAAGGCGGAGATTTACGCGAAGGCCGCCGGTGTGACGCTGGGCGCGCCGCTCAGCGTCACCGAGGGCGGCGGCCCGGTGCCGCTGTTCAAGGGCCGCATGGCCGAACGGATGGCCGCCGCCCCACAGGCCGCGGTCGCGCCGGGCGAGGAGACGCTGACGGTGACGGTGAATGTGAGCTGGGCGATCAAGCCGGGGCAGTAGCCGCTTTCGTAAGAGGCGCATCGTCGCAATACCAATGGGCCGACGACCCGATCATACGTGCGGCGGCAGGGATAGCATCGTTGCCCGATCAATCATTCACGCTGATATCAGTAAAAAGGAACCCCGCCGGCGTCTTGGTAAAGACGAAGATGAGCTCGCCGCAGAAGACGAAGTAACTGTCGTTCTTATAGTCATCGCGATCGTAGACGGCCTTGCCGCGCTGGATACACGCGCGATTTCTCGCCGTGAACGAGGTCCGATAGGTCTTGGCGCCAAATTGCGCGGCGTCGCGAATTGCGTTGTCGTTCATGAACGCAATCGTGTCATACCGGCGACGGCGGCGGAATCGTTTGCCTTCAGCGCCGCGCGAAACTTCTCGATGAAGCCATCGAATTCCTTCTGCAAGGCAGGAGAAGCGACGGCGTTCTTCGCCTGGGCGACGGCCGGAGCAAGGTTCACGAGAGCGGTTGCAAGCACAATTCTCAGCAAAAATCCCACAGGCCGGCTCCATCCATCGATTAATAAAGGTCTTCCGACCAAAAGAAATCCATGGTGCTTTGTTGCGTCATGGGCTTTCTGGTTCAACGGCGCAGAACCGCACGCACCTGCCGCAATGGGAGCAAAGCGGACATTGCTTTCGTCGCATCAAGCCGCCGGGTTTATGGATACACGACCTAAATCTCCACCACCTGCCCCGGCAGCATCGCCACGAATCTTTCCTGCGGAATCTTCGCGGCATCCAGCGCCTCGACCAGCGCTGTCGCCGGCGCGTCGATCGCTTCGTCCGTCAGTTGGAACGTGCCGTGGTGATGCCCGAGCGCTTGCTCGGCGCCGCAATCGGCCAGCGCCTTCACCGCATCTTCGGGGTTCATGTGCTGGTCGCGCATGAACCAGCGCGGCTCGTAGGCGCCGATCGGGAGGATCGCCAGGCGCAGCTTGCCGTGCTTCTCGGCGACGCGGCGGAAATGGCGGCCATCGCCGTAGCCGGAATCGCAGACCACGTAGATCTTCCCGGCCGGCGTCTCCAGGACAAAGCTCGCCCACAGCGCCTTGTTGCGGTCGAACAGGCCGCGCGCGGTCCAGTGCCTTGTCGGCACTAAATGCACCGCGACGCCTTCGCCGAGTTCGACGCGATCATGCCAGTCGAACGCCTCCACCTTGATGCCGGGATCCCAGCTGCGCATGGTGACGTCGTTGCCGAGCGGGGTGACCACGCGCGGGGCGAAATTCTTGGTGAGCCGCAACAGCGTCGCGATGTCGAGATGGTCGTAATGGCCGTGCGAGACCAGCACGACGTCGATCTTCGGCAGCTTCTGGAAGGCGATGCCGGGGTCGTTGTGCCGCTTCGGCCCGGCGAAGGCGACCGGCGAGACCCGCTCCGACCAGACCGGATCGACCAGGATGTTGAGGCCGCCGGCCTGGATCAGCCAGCTGGCATGACCGACGAAGGAGAGCCGCACCTTGTCGCCGTCAACGCGCGCCGGCGGGGTGTCGGCATGGGGACTGGGCGCCCAATCCGGCCAAGTCGCCCGCTGCCGCTTGCCGCCGAGCTGCCAGCGCAGCACCTCGCGCAGCGATTTCGGCGGCGCCCCGTCCGGATCGAAGAAGGTCAGGCCGTCGAAATGATCGGAGGCGGGGCCGTCATAGGTTTTCATGCTGGACATCCAGAGGGAGGGGACGCCGACCAGCGCACCGGTTCCGGCGAATAGTCCGAAAAGGCGGCGGCGGGTGATCGGCACGGCGGGCTTCTAGGGATGGTTGGAGGGGTAAGACATCACCGCCTATATGGGCGGGGCTGGCGGAAAAGGAACCTGCGACAAAAGGATCACGTTTTCAAAACCTTGGCTTACCGAGGGCGGGCCGACACCCTAAGTTTCCTTGACTTTTGAGCGGGAGCGGCGTTTAACCCGGCCACTTTCTCGGAAAGGCTTTCTTTTCGACCCGCCGACCGGCCTCGAGGCCGGAGGTCAACGCCCGACAGCGCTGTGCGCCCTCGGGCGCAAAGGTGTTTGGAAGATGCTTATCCAGGAAGGTGTCATCGCCCGACTTGATCGGGCGATCCAGTATCCCAGAGGCGGCTCGGCTTGAACTGAGGTGCTGCGGCGTACTGGATGCCCCGCCTTCGCGGGGCATGACAGCGGTGAGTTACGGAGCGCTCTTCCCATCGGGAAGACAGCAACAGGACAACGGCATTGTTCGACAATCTGTCGGAACGGCTTGGTGGCATTCTCGATCGTCTGACGGGGCGCGGTGCGCTGACCGAAAAGGACGTCGACGCCGCGATGCGCGAGGTGCGCCGCGCGCTGCTGGAGGCCGACGTCGCGCTGGAAGTCGTGCGCAGCTTCACCGAGCGCGTGCGCGAACAGGCGATCGGCGCCACAGTCGTCAAGTCGGTCACCCCCGGCCAGATGGTGGTGAAGATCGTCCATGACGAGCTGGTCAACACGCTGGGCGCAGAAGGCCAGACCATCGACGTCAATTCCGTGCCGCCGGTGCCGATCATGATGGTCGGCCTGCAGGGCTCCGGTAAGACCACCACCACCGCCAAGCTCGCCCGCCGCCTGGTCCAGCGCGACAAGCGCAAGGTCTTGATGGCCTCGCTCGACGTCTACCGTCCGGCGGCGATGGAGCAGCTGGCCGTGCTCGGCCGCGACCTCGACATTCCCACTTTGCCAATCGTTGCCGGCCAGCAGCCGCCGCAGATCGCCAAACGCGCGCTGGAAGCCGGCAAGCTCGGCGGCTACGACATCGTGCTGCTCGACACCGCCGGCCGCACCACGCTCGACGAAGAGATGATGGCAGAGGCGGCCGCGATCAAAGCCGCGGCCAATCCGCATGAAGTGCTGCTGGTTGCGGACTCGCTCACCGGCCAGGACGCCGTGAACCTCGCGCGCTCGTTCGATCAGCGCGTCGGCCTCACCGGCATCGTGCTCACACGCGTTGACGGCGACGGCCGCGGCGGCGCCGCGCTGTCGATGCGCGCCGTCACCGGCAAGCCGATCAAGCTGATCGGCACCGGCGAGAAGACCGACGCGCTGGAAGACTTCCACCCGGATCGTATCGCCGGCCGCATCCTCGGCATGGGCGACGTGGTGTCGCTGGTGGAGCGCGCCGCCGCCAATATCGACGCCGAGAAGGCCGCGCGCACCGCCGAGCGCATGCGCAAGGGTCAGTTCGACCTCAACGACATGCGCGAGCAGCTGCTTCAGATGGCCAATATGGGCGGCATCAGCGGGCTGATGGGCATGATGCCCGGCATCTCCAAGATGAAGAACCAGATCGCGGCCGCCGGCATCGACGACAAGATCCTGAAGCGTCAGGTCGCAATCATCGATTCCATGACGCGCGAGGAGCGGCGTCATCCGGACCTCTTGAAGGCCAGCCGCAAGAAGCGCATCGCGGCCGGCAGCGGCCAGAGCGTCGAGCACGTCAACAAGCTGCTGAAGATGCACCGGAACATGGCCGACGTGATGAAGGCCATGGGATCGGGCAAGCGCGGCCCGCTCGCCGGCATCGCGCAGGCGATGGGCTTCGGCGGCGGCATGAAGATGCCCTCGCCCGAAGAGATGAAGGCGCTGCAGGAGAAGATGCAAGGCGCGGGCGGCGGACAAGGCCTGCCGAATCTGCCGAAGGATCTGCCGCCTGGTCTTCGCTCGGGCCTACCGAATTTGCCGGGACTTACGGGTCTCAGCGGCAAGCCGACCCTTCCGGGTCTGGGCGGCTTTCCCGGCAAGAAGAAATGAGGAATTCGTCGCACGGGATCATCAGCATCTCGCGCGGCGCGGAAATACCAATCAACCGAACAAAACGTACTTTGCAAACCACACTTTCAAGGAGAACTGAATGTCCGTCGTTATCCGCCTCGCCCGTGCAGGCACCAAGAAGCGTCCCGTCTATCACGTCGTCGTCGCCGATTCGCGTTTTCCGCGCGATGGCCGCTTCATCGAGCGTCTCGGCCATTTCAATCCGCTGCTGCCGAAGGACAACGAGACCCGCCTCAAGCTCGACATGGACAAGGTGAAGGCCTGGCTCGCCAAGGGCGCGCAGCCGTCGGACCGCGTCGCGCGTTTCCTCGATGCCGCCGGCGTCAAGAAGCGCGAAGCGCGCAACAATCCTGAGAAGGCCGTGCCGCGCAAGGAGCGCAAGGCGCAGGCCGAAGCCGCCGCCAAGGCGTAAGGCCGGATCATGTCGGCGCTGGTCTGCGTCGCGCGGATCGGCGCCGCGCATGGTGTGCGCGGTGCGGTCAAGCTGTGGACCTTCACCGAGGATCCCTTCGCCGTCCGCCGCTACGGGCCGCTGTCGACCAAGGACGGCAGGCGCCAGTTCGAGATCGCACAGGTGCGCGAGGCCAAAGATCATCTGGTCGCGACGTTCAAGGGTGTCGCGACCCGCGATGAGGCCGAGCGCCTCAACGGTATCGAGCTCTACGTTGCGCGCGAGAAACTGCCCGCGACGGACGAGGACGAATATTACCACACCGATCTGATCGGGCTCGCCGCCGTCACAACTGATGGCGATGCGCTCGGTCGCGTGCTCGCGATCCATAATTTCGGCGCCGGCGACATCATCGAGATCGCGCCGCCCAAGGGCCCGACGATGCTGCTGCCGTTCTCCAACGCGGTGGTGCCGGAAGTCGACCTCAAAGGCGGCCGCGTCGTGATCGCGTTGCCGCAGGAGATCGAGGCGGAGGATCGTGACGAAGCTTCTTCCGCGAGTCGTCCCGGCGAAGGCCGGGACCCATAACCACAGGCCGGAATTTTTCGCTAAGCTGATCGCTCCAGCCATCGCAAAACGGGCTGCGGTGGTTATGGGTCCCGGGCTCGCGCTTCGCGCGCCGGGACGACGAGACTAGGATGCAATGACCAATCCCTCACCCTGGCGCGCGACGGTGCTGACGCTGTTTCCGGAGATGTTTCCGGGGCCGCTCGGCGTGAGCCTCGCCGGCCGGGCGCTCGCGTCCGGGCTCTGGCAGATCGAGGCTCGCGACATCCGGGCGTCCGCGACCGACCGCCACCGCAGCGTCGACGACACCCCGGCCGGCGGCGGGCCGGGCATGGTGCTTCGGGCGGACGTTCTGGCCGCGGCGATCGATGCTGCCGAAATCGGGCAAGACCCGTCAAAAGCGCGGCCCCGCCTGCTCATGAGCCCCCGGGGTCGGCCATTGACCCAGGCGCGCGTCACCGAGCTCGCCGAGGGCCCCGGCCCCCTGATCGTCTGCGGGCGGTTCGAGGGGGTGGACCAGCGGGTGATCGACGCTCGGGGCCTGGAGGAGGTCTCGATCGGCGATTACGTGCTCTCCGGGGGCGAAATCGCAGCTTTAGCCCTCATCGACGCCTGCGTCCGGCTGCTGCCGGGGGTGATGGGCAAGGAGGCCTCGGGAACTGAGGAAAGTTTTTCGGACGGCCTGCTGGAGTACCCCCAATACACCCGCCCGCAGCTGTTCGAGGGGGTTCCGATCCCTGCTGTCCTCACCTCCGGCGACCATGCCAAGGTGGCGGCCTGGCGGCGGGCCAAATCCGAGGCCCTGACGGCCGCCCGGCGCCCGGATTTGTGGGAAAAGGCCGCGAATCGGGGGAGCGGCCAAAAAACGCCAAAAACCAAGACAGACGGGTGACAAACGCTCCGGCTTGCCTTATAGGAGCGGCCAAATCCGCAATGGCTGGATAGACGAATTTTGCGCAGCCCCCCGTTTCCAGGGCTGGGCGCGCCGATGGAGATTTACCCATGAACCTGATCAAGCAGCTCGAGCAGGAGCAATTCGACAAGCTGTCGGCCGGCAAGGACATCCCGGAATTCGCCCCCGGCGACACCGTGATCGTCAACGTGAAGGTCGTCGAAGGCGACCGCACCCGCGTGCAGGCCTACGAGGGCGTCTGCATCGGCCGTTCCGGCGGTGGCCTCAACGAGAGCTTCACCGTGCGCAAGATCTCCTATGGCGAGGGCGTCGAGCGCGTGTTCCCGCTGCTCTCCCCGATGATCGACTCGATCAAGGTGGTGCGCCGCGGCAAGGTGCGTCGCGCCAAGCTCTATTATCTCCGCAATCTTCGCGGCAAGTCGGCCCGCATCGTCGAGAAGCAGGACCGCGCTGCTGCCGTCGGCGAGTAAGCTTTCGCCACCAGGCAGGTCTTTCGAAAGCGCGGGGCTCGGCTCCGCGCTTTTTTGTTGCGTCAGCCGTGCGCGTCAAAGCACTCGCGCTTCCAATTCGGCCTGCTATATATTCCTAGAATGTTTCCAGATCTAACCAGCTTCGCCCGCATCCAGCGCATCGTCATCGACGATCGCTCGCGGCTGCCTGGCCGGTTCTTCGGACGCTTCGCGACCTCGGCAACGTCAGAGCTTAGCCGCGCAGCCTGAAGGCTGCGCTGACGATTTTGTTGCCCGCGCGCTCTGCCGCGCTCATCGCTGACACACATTCTTTGGAGCTCGAGCTCATGTCCAAGCCGACCACCCTGTACGACAAGATCTGGAACGACCATCTGGTGCACGAAGCCGAGGACGGCACCTGCCTGCTCTACATCGACCGCCATCTGGTGCACGAGGTGACCTCGCCGCAGGCGTTCGAAGGCCTGCGCGCCACGGGGCGCAAGGTCCATGCGCCCGAGAAGACGCTCGCCGTCGTCGACCACAACGTGCCGACCACCGACCGCACCAAGCCGAATCCCGACCCTGAAAGCATCGAGCAGATCAAGGCGCTGGCCGAAAACGCCAAGGAGTTCGGCATCGAATATTACAACGAGTTCGACAAGCGCCAGGGCATCGTCCACGTCATCGGCCCCGAGCAGGGCTTTACGCTGCCCGGCACCACCATCGTCTGCGGTGACAGCCACACCTCGACGCATGGCGCGTTCGGCGCGCTCGCGCACGGCATCGGCACCAGTGAGGTCGAGCACGTGCTGGCGACGCAGACGCTGATCCAGAAGAAGGCCAAGAACATGCGCGTCACCGTCGACGGCAAATTGCCGGATGGCGTGACGGGCAAGGACATCATCCTGGCCATCATCGGCGAGATCGGCACCGCGGGCGGCACCGGCTACGTGCTGGAATATGCCGGCGAAGCGATCCGTGCGCTCTCGATGGAAGGCCGCATGACGGTCTGCAACATGTCGATCGAAGGCGGCGCGCGCGCTGGCCTGGTCGCGCCCGACCAGAAGGCGTTCGACTTCCTGCGTGATCGTCCGAAGGCTCCGAAGGGCGCGGCCTGGGACGCGGCGATGCGCTACTGGGAGAAGTTGCGCTCCGATGACGGCGCGCATTTCGACCACGAGCTGCGCCTCGATGCCGCAAAGCTGCCGCCGATCGTGACTTGGGGCACCTCGCCTGAAGACGTGATTTCTGTCACCGGTATCGTGCCCGATCCTGATAAGATCGCGGACGAGGCCAAGCGCATCTCCAAGCATCGCGCGCTGAAATATATGGGCCTGACGGCGGGCACGAAGATCACCGACATCAAGCTCGACCGCGTCTTCATCGGCTCCTGCACCAACGGCCGCATCGAGGACCTGCGGGCCGCGGCGAAGATCGCGGAAGGCAAGACCGTGTCGGCGAACGTCAATGCCATGGTCGTGCCGGGCTCCGGCATCGTGAAGGAGCAGGCCGAGGCCGAGGGCCTGGACAAGATCTTCATCAAGGCCGGCTTCGAATGGCGCGAGCCGGGCTGCTCGATGTGCCTTGCCATGAACCCGGACAAGCTGAAGCCGGAAGAGCGCTGCGCCTCGACCTCGAACCGCAACTTCGAGGGCCGCCAGGGCTTCAAGGGCCGCACCCATCTGGTGTCGCCGGCGATGGCGGCAGCGGCGGCGATCGCGGGCCACTTCGTCGACGTCAGGGACTGGCGCTAAGCTGATCCCTGCAATTGTAGCAATCGCGGCAAAGCGTCGTTAATCGACGGCGCCGACGATGTCCTCGCGACGGTTTCGCGAGGACACGTCATGGCCAACAAGCCGGAATATGTCGATCTCATCAGCGAGGCCACGCGCCAGCACCGGCGGCGCGCGGCGCCCTTGCGCATCGTCGCCAAGCCCGAGGTCGAGGAGATCTCCAAGCTCAGCCGCTGGCCACCGGCGATGTTCAAGCAATGGAAGCTGGAGAACCTGATGCGGTGGAAAGCTTCGTCGTGGAAGCTGAAGGATTGGCTCTAACCAGTATCTCCGTCATGCCCGGGCTCGTCCCGGGCATCCACGAACTCTCAGCGCAAGTCCCAAGAACGTGGATGGCCGGGACATAGGCGAGCGGAAGCGACGCCGTCCTTCGGACGGCTATGCCCGGCCATGACGAATGCAGAGCCAGCAATTCACTCACGTCACCAATAGCGGTACGGATAGTGCCACCGCGGCCAGTGGCAGACGCGGCGCGGGCCGTAATAGGTCCAGATGATCCGGCAGCGGCGCGGATAAGAGTAGGAAGGATAGTAGCCGCCGACATAATAGGGCCGGTAGAAGTGACGATGCCGGAAATGGGGGCGGTGATGGCCCCAGTGCCGGTGGACCCCGCCATATCCGCCGTAGCGAAAGCCGCCATGGCGATGGATGCCGACATGTCTGTGGTGAAAGGCCGGCGCGGCGCGGAAGCCACCGCCATGGAACCCGCGGCCGATATGCCCGCCGCCGCCGCGAAAACCGCCGCCGTGAAAATGCCCGCCGCCATGCCCGCCACGGCGAACCTGCGTGACGAGATCGTCGGTCGCGGCCTTCGTCATCGGCGACGTCGCCGGATTGATCAAGGTGAGCGCTTCAGCGCGGCGCGCGCTGCCGGCCGACAGCATCAGCGTCGCGGCGGCCGCAAGCCCGAGCAAGCGCACCGAGCCGACCCGGCGGCCCAACATCCTGAGCATGGAATCCTCCCTGAATCCGGACGGCAGAGCTGCGACGTCTCGGCCGCGCATTGCCGTTCAATTGCGGTCGCTCCCGAGATCAAGTTGCGGACAGCGATGTGAACGCGCCATGAATGAACGAGGCACAGCGCCGCGCTGCGACGCCGTGCCTCGCGCGATCGCAAAGCCGACGGTCCAAGGCGGCGCCTTACCAGAAGGGCCCATAGGTGAAGACGAACGGCGCCGGCACGCCATAGGGATAGGGACGGTAATGGACAGGGCGCGCGTAGTAGCGCGGATCACGGCGCACGGCAGGCCGTGCAATGTCATAGGTTCGCGCGTGTCGTCGCACATCGAAAACCGCGATCCCTGCCGACGCCTCCGGGATCGTCGCCCTTGGCGCTGCGGACGCGCGAGGCAGCCCAGTGGCCAGCGCGACGGCAAAGGCCCATGCGATCCATCTCGCCATCACACCCTCACGAGGTCGCCGCGAAGTCAGCCCCGGCGCCAGTAGCAGCTCACGCGCGGCACGATCACCGTGCCGCTTGGCCGGTACTCCTGCACATAGGTGGCATTGCAGACCCGGACCGCGTCGGGGCCGGGATTGTAGCGGGGATAGACGCCGTCCGGGCTGTAATAGGGCGTGATGCGCAGGCGCGGCCGCTTGCGCGGCGGGGGGACATCGTCCGGCGAGACCAGTTGGGCCATCCGGATTTCGGAACTGGCGGCCTGCGCCTCGGCGCCGACGCAAAACTGCGAAAACAACCCCATGCACAGTAGAGTCAGCGCTGTTTTCGTTCGCATTTTTCCGCCCACCCTGAACCGTCCCGTTGACGACCCACGCTCCCCGTTTTGGCGGCGCCCGTCAACCTCGCCGCGCTTATAAAGCCAGATGCATCAGCGGGAAACCCGCGCTAAGAGGTGCTCATGTGGACGGAATTGAAAGCCCCTTCGCTGGCCGAAATGGAAGCGATGGCTCACGACGTGTTCGAGCGCCTGCCGGCGGAATTTCGCAAGCTTTGCGCGGGCGTGATCGTCCGCGTCGAGGACTTCCCGACCGAGGAGGTCCTGGACGAGATGGAATGCGAGAGCGAGTTCGACCTGCTCGGCCTGTTCCAGGGCGTCGGCCTGCCCCAGCAGAGCTTTGGCGACGTGGCACGGCTGCCCAACATGGTCTGGCTCTACCGCCGCCCGATCCTGGATTATTGGGCCGAGCACGACGAAAGCCTCGGCCACATCGTCCGCCATGTCCTGATCCACGAGATCGGCCACCATTTTGGTCTGTCGGACGACGATATGGCCGCGATCGAGGCTAAGGCGGAGTAGGACGCTCTCGGTCCACCTCTCCCGCACCGGGGAGAGGTGAAATTCCGATGCCGCGCCAGTTCGGCTTCAAACCCCCTACGGCAGATTAGATCTGCCGAATTCGGCCTAGGATTTCCGGCCCGATCGCGATAAATAGCCGGTTCCCTGAACCACGTGCGGGAAAGCGCAACCATGGACAAGTTCACCACGCTGGAAGGCGTCGCGGCGCCGCTGAAGATCATCAATGTCGACACCGACATGATCATTCCGAAGCAGTACCTCAAGACCATCAAGCGCACCGGACTTGGCAAGGGGCTCTTCTCCGAGCAGCGCTACAAGGACGACGGCAGCGAGAATCCGGATTTCGTGCTCAACCAGCCGGCCTATCGCAACGCGAAGGTGCTGGTCGCCGGCGACAATTTCGGCTGCGGCTCGAGCCGCGAGCACGCGCCCTGGGCGCTGCTCGACTTCGGCATCCGCTGCGTGATCTCGACCTCGTTCGGCGACATCTTCTACAACAATTGCTTCAAGAACGGCATTCTGCCGATCCGCGTGTCGCAGGAAGACCTCGACAAGCTGTTCGATGACGCCGAGCGCGGCGCCAATGCGACGCTGACGATCGACCTGCCGAACCAGGAGATCCGCGGCCCCGACGGCGGCAAGGTCAAGTTCGAGATCGACCCGTTCCGCAAGCACTGCCTGATCAACGGCCTCGACGACATCGGCCTCACCATGGAGAAGAAGGCCTCGATCGACTCCTACGAGGACAAGCTCAAGCGCGAACGCGCCTGGGCCTGATCGCAAGTTTTTGTTGAGCCCCGGTGCCGCAAGCGCCGGGGCTTTTTCTTTGTTCTGATTATCCCTTATGACTTCCCGCATGCTGCCCGAGATCGTCACCTTCTGGCATGGCCCGATGGATGCGCTGCGCCAGACCTGTCTGCGCTCGCAATTGGCTGCCGGGCACAAGGTCACGGTCTACAGCTTCGACACTATTCCCGGATTGCCGGCCGGCGTCGCGAATGCCGAGGCCGAGGCGATCCTGCCGCATGCGTTCTCCGAACGCCTGCGGCCGCCGCAGCCGGACGGCAGCTGGCGCGACTGGACCATTCTGCAATTCAGCGACTTCTTCCGCATGAAGCTGATGGCGAAGGGCCTCGGCCTCTGGTTAGATGCCGACGTGCTGCTGTTGAGGCCGGTCGAGATCGATCCGGCAAAACCCTACTTCGCCTGGGAGCGGCCGCGCCAGCTCGGCAATTCCGTGCTCTATCTGCCGCCCGCGCACGGCATCGTTGCCGCCTTCGAAGAGCTGATGGAGCAGGAGGAGCTGACGCCGAACTGGCTGTCCGTGCGCCATCGCATCACCTTCATGATGCGCCGCCTGCGCGGCGGCTCGAACCGGCTCGCCGATATTCGCGTCGCGATCTACGGGCCCGCGGCGCTCACCGCGCTCGCGCGCCGTGCCGGCGAGCTGCAGAACGCATTGCCGAAGCAATCGTTCTACGCCGTGCATGCCGAGCCAAAGCTGTTCTTCGATCCCTCGAGCTATCTTGGCCTGGTCACCGACCCCGCCATCATCGGCCTGCACATCTCGCCGAAGGGACGCGGCGGCGAGAAGCCGATTCCCGGCAGCCTGTATGCCTGGGCGGCGGAGAGATTCAGGTAGCTGCTGCGCAGGAGGTGCACTCCCTCTCCCGCTTGCGGGAGAGGGTCGGGGAGAGGGTCTCTCTGCAATGGGACAATCCCCCAGAGGAAAGAGCCCTCACCCGCGCCTTCGGCGCGACCTCTCCCGCAAGCGGGAGAGGTTGGCAACCCCGCTCTTTCCTGTTTGATCCAGCGCAACGCGCTTCTGCATCATTGTGCTTATCTCGCTCCAATTCCGACCGTCCGAATGGAGCTTTCCATGAGCACCGCAACCAGGCCCTACCCCATCGTCCAGGATCTCATCGAGTCCTTCGCGAACTGGGTGAAGCACCGCCGCGAGATCAACGAAATGCGGCAGCTCGACCGCGCCGATTTCGACCGGATCGCCAATGATCTCAGGATCGCGCCGGACGATCTGGAGGAGCTGGTCCGTCATGGCCGGCACGCCGCCGACGAGCTGCCGAAGATGCTCGAACAGCTCGGCATCAGCAGTGAGGCGCTCGGCCGCGCGCAGCCGCTGCTGCTCCGCGACCTCGAGCGGGTCTGCTCGCTCTGCAATCACAAGGGACAGTGCGACCGCGATCTCACTGAGGGCACCGCCGCGGAGAATTACCACGGCTATTGCGCCAACGCCTCGACCCTGGAGACGCTCGAGCGTGCCGACCTCGTGCCGCGGTGAGGCATTGCGCTACTCGATCCATTTCGGCGCGTAAGCCATTCCTTGGCTTTGCGCCGTATCGTGATTGATCCAGATTTCGGCGTTCTCGACGCGTAGCAGCTCGACCACCTTGGCCATCGACGCAACCGTCGCCTGCGGGTCGGCATTGAACGACGGCACGCGCATGTGCCGGAGGTTCTCCCGGTTGTGCGCGACGTCACCGCTCAGCAGCACGGCGCCGCGCCGCGGCAGCTTCACCAGCAGCGAGCAATGCCCGGGAGTATGGCCGGGCGTGAAGGTCATGCGCACCGCGCCGTCACCAAATAGGTCGTGGTCGCCATCGACAATCTCGAAAGGCCGCTCCTGCAACGCCTCGTAGTGCGGCAGTGAGTAGCCGAACTCGTCGGGGTCAGGTCCGAACATGGCTTCGAACTCGGCCCGTTGAGCGATCCATCTTGCGTTTTCGAACAGGTCGACATTTCCGATATGATCGAAATGCGCGTGAGAGAGGAGGATGGTGCCGATATCGCGGGGCCGCACCCCGATTTCATCCAATTGGTCCGCGAGAGGCCGGCGCACGATGCCGCGTATGCCGTGTGCGATGATGCGCCCTTCCGGATACTTCGCCAGCTCATCCGCTATTCCCGTATCCCAGATCAGCCACTCACCGCGGTGACGAATGAGATAGGCATTGCAGCTCAACGTCATGGGAATGCCGACATTGATGCCGGGAGAATAGATCGAACCGTCTTCGACCTCAGCAATGCCTCCGTCGAGGATGTAGATCCGGTCGATCGTCGCCATGTGAGAACTCTTCAAGCCGCCGATTCGACGCGCCGCTTCGCCTCGCGCATGTCGCGCCCAGGCGGCATGCCGAACAATCGGCAATATTCCCGCGTAAACTGCGTAACGCTTTCGTAGCCGACCCGATGAGAGGCGGTCGCGATGCTCGCGCCATCGGCCAGCATGGTGCGGCGCGCCTCGATCAGACGCAACTGCTTCTGGAACTGAAGCGGGGTCAGCGACGTGATGCTGCGAAAGTGCAGGTGAAAGGCCGAGTGGCTCATCCCCGCGGCCTTGGCGAGCCGGTCGACACGCAAAGGCTTGGCATAGTCGGCGCGAATGATCGCAACCGCACGGCCGATCCGCTGCGCATGGCTGTCGGCCATACCGAGCGCCCTGATGGCACCCCCGTGCCGACCGGCCAATAGCCAATAATGCAGCTCCCGCAGCACTTGGCTCTGGAGGATCGAGGCGGACGAGGGCCGATCGATCAGGCGCAACAACCGCAGCGCCGCATCGCTCACATCCCGCTCCGTCGGCTCGACCCGAAGCGGCTGGGACGGAACATAAGGCGCGGCCCCCATCTCGACGACCAGCCCCTCGATGACGATGGGATCGAGCTCGACGACGAGCGACAAATAGGGCACCGCGGCTGTGGCGCGCGTGATCTGGCTGACCGTCGGCACGTCGCTCGAGATCACCAGCGAATCGCCCGCACCCAGGTCGAACGACGTGGCGCCGACCGCAACACGCTTGGCACCTTGCAGCACCAGAGCGACCAGCGGCTTGGAGATCGCAAATTGGAGCGCGCTCGGCGCGGTCTCACGAATGATCGAGATGCCGGCGAAAGGCGTGCACGCAAGGCCTTTGCCGTCGGCGTGAGCTGCGGCGTAATTGCTGGCGATCTGGAGCAGCGTTTCGGTCACGGGCCCAATCTAGGCCGCGCCATGCATGCGGGCAATTGCCGAGAGGCGATCGGGCAAGAAGACGGGAGTTTCAGGCAAGGCTGCCGCCGGCCGCATTCCTGGAGGATTGGGCAAGACGATCACAGGATCCGGCAACATCGGATGCTCGATCACAGGCAGAAAGGCCCCACCGAAACTTCACGAGGAAGCCTCAAATGCCCACCATTTCGCTCGTCACCGGCGCCAGCCGGGGCCTTGGCCGCAATACCGCAATCGCCATCGCGCGTCACGGCGGCGACGTCATCGTGACCTATCGCAGCGGCGCCGCCGCCGCCCGCGAGGTCGTCACCGAGATCGAGGCGCTCGGCCGAAAAGCGGTCGCGCTCCAGCTCGACGTCACCTCCGTATCGACCTTTCCGGCGTTCGCCGCAAAAGTCGCGTCGGCGCTGGCGGAGCATTGGCACGCCGACAAGTTCGATCATCTCGTCAACAATGCCGGCCAGGGCGAAATGGCCGCCATAGCCGAGACGACGGAGCAGCAGTTCGACGCACTCTTCGACACCCATGTCAAAGGGCCGTTCTTTTTGACGCAGGCCTTGCTGCCGCTGCTTGGCGACAATGGCCGGATCGTCAACTTCTCGAGCGGGCTGACGCGCGTGTCTTTCCCCGGCTTCTCGGCCTATGCCGCCGCCAAGGGCGCCATCGAGGTTCTGACCGTCTACATGGCAAAAGAATTCGGCGAGCGCGGCATCACCGCCAACGTCGTAGCGCCGGGCGCGATCGAGACCGACTTCCTCGGCGGCGCCGTCCGCGACATGCCGGATTTGAACAAGCAGTTCGCGCAAATGACCGCGCTTGGCCGCGTCGGTGTGCCCGACGACATCGGGCCGATGGTCGCGAGCCTGCTCGGTCCGGAGAATCGCTGGGTTACGGCCCAGCGCATCGAGGTGTCCGGCGGCCAGACGATCTGAGTGCGGCGGCATTGGCGCACTCCGTCGCGAGGCGACGGAGTGTGCGAGCCCTCAGCGCTTCCGCATCACCGCGATCGCATCCGCGATTTCGTCACCGCTACCGTCACCGAGAAAGACCCGACCATCTGCCGGACCGCTGATGGCAGCGTACAGCAGAGCTTTCGCTTGTGCGCATCGTCGGATGGCAACGGGCGTAAATAGTATGACTGTTTGCGCGGCGAGGATGCGGGGAAAGCTCACCGCAAATATCCGTGCTTGATCTCGATTATTAGCTCTGTTTGGATCGCTGCCGTTCCGCAATTCGAATTTCGGATAATCATGGCGAATGAAACAGATGCTTCCCGTCGTTCGTTGGGTGCTCGTTCAACAGAGGACACCGTGACTGCCCACCGCAAGGGCATCGGGAATCGGCTATTGGCGGCGCTGCCGCCGGCGGATCTCGCTTTGCTGACGCCCCACTTCCAGAAGGTCTCGTTCGAACCCGATGCCGTCCTGGTGCGATCGGGCGACGAACTCGACCCCGTCTATTTTCCCCATAGCGGCGCGATCGCCTTCATGCTCGATATGCCGGACGGGCAAACGGTCGCGACCAGCTTGATGGGACGCGAAGGCGCTTTGGCCTCGTTCTCCGTGCTCGGCCCCTCGCCTTCATCCGTGACCGCGATTGCCCGCACAGCCGGCACTGCATCGGTGATTTCCGCCGCCAAATTTCGCGCTGCCCATGCGCAAAGCGCAGCGATCAGGAATGTCGTGCAGGTCCACGCCCGCGCCGTGTTGCTGCAGCTCCAGCATGTCGCCGCTTGCAACGCGCTGCACCGGGTGGATGGCCGCATGGCGCGGTGGCTCCTGCAGCTTCACGACCGCGTTCCCGAGGACCTGCTTCCGGTGACGCAGGAGGCGCTGGCGCAACTGGTTGGGGTCCGGCGGACGACGGTGACTTTGACGATGAGCAAGCTACGCGAGGCCGGCGCCATCCCGTCCGAGCGGCGCGGGTTTGTCGAGATCCATCGGTCGCGGCTCGAGAGGATCGCATGCGATTGCTATGCGCTCATGCAGCGCACGATCGATCGAATGTATTGCCAGGAATTGGCGGCGCCCCAGCCTGCCGATGCGCGATTCCGGCAAAGCGCCATCGCCGCCTCCCACGGAGCAGGCGGTGAATTCAAAGCCGTTTCGCGGGCGGGACGATAGAGTGCAAAACCTGCGGCGCGTGGAGAAGTGGATCTCGCGCCTCAGCCCTTCCCCATCGCAGCGATCGCGTCCGCAATCGCGATCGTGCGCCGGGCCATGTCGGCGTGCAGGCGTTCCACCATCGCACCATCCAGGCGGATCGCGCCGCGCGAGGCGTTCTCCGGCAGTTCGAACGCCGCGATGATCTTTCGCGCGCGGGCGACTTCCTCCTCCGGCGGGGTGAAGATGGCGTTGCAAGCGTCGATCTGGGAGGGGTGGATCAGCGTCTTGCCGTCGAAGCCGAGGTCGCGGCCTTGCGCGCATTCGGTGGCGAAACCGTCGGAATTTGCGATGTCGCTGTAGGGGCCGTCGAGGATCTCGAGGCCGTGCGCGCGGCTCGCCAGGATGCAATGGGTGATCATCGGGATCATCGCGGCGCGGCCCGGCAGCATCCGGATCCGCGTCTCGCGCGAGATGTCGTTCGGGCCGAACACGAAGCCCGAGAGACGGCGCGAAGGATCGCGGCCGGCGGCGGCCAGTTCCTCGGCATGCAGCACGGCGCGCGCGGTCTCGATCATGGCCCAGACTTTGACGGTCGGCGCGGCGCCGAGCTCGGCCAGCTTGCGGCCGATGGCGTCGAGATCCTCGACGCTTGAAACTTTTGGAACCAGGATGCCGTCCGGCGAGGCCTTGGCGGCCATGGCGGCGTCATCTGGCCACCAGGGCGTATCGAGGCCGTTGGTCCGGATCAGGACCTCGCGCCTGCCAAAACCCTTGGCGGCGATCGCCGCCGCAATGCCGTCGCGCGCCGCCGCCTTGGCCTCCGGGGCGACGGAATCCTCGAGATCGAGGATCAGGCCGTCGGCGGCGAGATTGCGCGCCTTTTCCAGCGCGCGCGGGTTGGAGCCGGGCATGAACAGATGGCTGCGGCGCGGGCGGGTCATGCTGGCGTTCCTTCCTGGTCTGTCGTCCCCCAGGCGATAGCATTTGGCCTGCCCATTCGAAAGGCTTGTCGGCCTTGGCGGTATGTGATTAGGCATGGGCCATGACGACATTCCCGACGCACTTGCTGGAAGGCTACAAGGCCTTCGCCACCCAGCGGCTGCCGACCGAGCAGAACCGCTATCGTGAGCTCTCGGTCAAAGGGCAGTCGCCTGAGACCATGGTGATCGGCTGCTGCGACTCCCGGGTCTCCCCCGAGGTGATCTTCGACGCGGGGCCGGGCGAGCTCTTCGTCGTCCGCAACATCGCCAATCTGGTGCCGACTTATCAGCCTGACGAAGGCGCTCACGGCGTCTCGGCAGCGCTCGAATTTGCGGTGACGGTGCTGAAGGTGAAGCACATCGTGGTGCTCGGCCACGCCCAATGCGGCGGCATCCGCGCCTTCATCGACAAGATCGAGCCACTCACGCCCGGCGATTTCATCGGCCGCTGGATGCAGATGTTCATCAAGCCGGGCGAGGTCGTGGAGCAGCGCGAGCACGAGACCATGGTGCAATTCGTCGAGCGCATCGAGAAGGCCGCCGTGTTCCGCAGCCTGGAAAACCTGATGACCTTCCCGTTCGTCCGCAAGGCCGTGGAGAGCGGCCGGATGCAGACCCACGGCGCCTATTTCGGCGTGGCGGAGGGATCGCTGTTCGTGCTGGACAAGGCGACCAAGGAATTCAGGAACGCACGCGAGGGATAATCCTGCCCACCCTACGAAATGCGGGCTATCGCATATGATTTGTGGCAGCGGCCTGCGGGCACGCCTCGTCCTTCGAGACGGCGCTTACGCGCCTCCTCAGGATGAGGCTAATCAGCGTCAGTGCTCCTTGAAACTGTTGCCGCGCACTCCGCCCTCATCATGAGGAGCCCGCCCAAGCGGGCGTCTCGAAGGACGGCCGCAGGGAAAAACTCTCAAATGCGATAGCCCTCCTTGCGCAATAGGGCATATCGGAAGTGCAAATCCTGCCTGACGAATGGCGGAGAGGCGCCTGGTTCGCTAGAGTGTTCTCCATTCGCCACTCGCCATTTGCTCCATCATGCTGATCCTTGCCATCGATACTGCGCTCGAAGCCTGCGCGGCCGCCGTTCTCGACACCGACGCCGGCGAGCTCCTCGCACGGGAATCGCAGCTGATGAAGCGCGGCCATGCCGAGGCGCTGATGCCGATGATCGCGCGCGTGATGCAATCCGCCGGCCTTTCCTTCACCTCGCTCGACCGCATCGCCGTCACCGTCGGGCCCGGCAGCTTCACCGGCCTGCGCGTCGGCATTTCGGCGGCGCGGGGCCTTGCGCTTGCGGCGAAACAGCCGGCGGTCGGGCTGACGACGCTGTCGGCCTATGCCGCTGGGGTCGTCGCCAAGAGCGGAACGGCGGCGGTGATCTCTGCGATCGATGCGCGGCACGATCACGTCTATTTCCAGATCGTCGCCGGCGACGGCAGCCAGCTGGTGCGGCCGGCTGTCGCCTCCATCGACGCGGCGATCGCGGCCTCGCAATTCGGTGCGCCGCATCTGGTCGGCAATGCCGCCGGGATCCTCGCAGGTCGCTGGTCGAAGGACGGACCGCAACCAATTGCGGTCGACGCGCAGCCCGCGCCCGACATCAGCTGGGTCGCCTGGCTCGGCGCGGCGGCCAATCCCGACACCAATCCGGCGCGGCCGTTCTATCTGAAAGCGCCCGACGCCAAGCCGGCGGCATCGACGCCGCTCGCAGCACAAGCCGCGACCTCATGATGGGATGGCTGTCGGAGTGGTGGCGCGGCGGCACCGCCGCCGTCGAGCCCGCGACCATGCGCGATGCCGCGCGCCTCGCGCAGCTGCACGGCGCCTCCTTCGCGCACGGCTGGGGCGAAGGCGAGTTCGAGAGCATGATGAGCGAGCGCAACACGCTGGTGCATCGCTTGCGGCTCGGCCGCAAGACGATCGGCTTTGCGGTGTCGCGGATCGGCGCGGACGAAGCGGAGATTCTCTCGATCGCGGTGGACGGGGCTTATCGCGGCCGCGGCCTCTCCCGCACACTGCTGATGACCCATCTCGGCCACCTCGCCGGGCGCGGCGTACGCACCATATTTCTGGAAGTGGAGGAGAACAACCAGCCGGCGCGGCGGCTTTACGATCGAGCCGGATTCGTGGTGGTCGGACGCCGCGATCGCTACTATAAGCAGCCCAACGGGGAACAATTGAACGCCCTTCTGATGCGGCGTGACTTGTCGTAACATCGGTGGCAGAAAGCGCCCGCCCAGGCAGACAACGCTATGACCACACTGAAACATTCTTCTGTGTCCAAGACATCCGAGATCGAGGCGCGCTGCGCCGCAACGGGCATGCGCATGACCGAGCAGCGCCGCGTCATCGCCCGCGTGCTGGCCGAAGCGATCGATCATCCCGATGTCGAGGAACTCTACCGGCGCTGCGTTGCGGTCGACGACAAGATCTCGATCTCGACGGTCTATCGCACCGTGAAGCTGTTCGAGGACGCCGGCATCATCGAACGCCACGATTTCCGCGAGGGCCGCGCGCGTTACGAGCAGATGCGCGACAGCCATCACGACCACCTCATCAATCTGCGCGACGGCAAGGTGATCGAGTTCACCTCCGAGGAGATCGAGAAGCTGCAGGCCGAGATCGCCCGCAAGCTCGGCTATCGCCTGGTCGATCACCGGCTCGAGCTCTATTGCGTCCCGCTCGACGACGACAAGCCGACGAATTGAGTTTAGTGCCCATCGATCTCATCATCTTCGATTGCGACGGCGTGCTCGTGGACAGCGAGGAGATCTCCTGCCGGGCGCATGCGGACGTGCTGACGCGCCACGGCTATCCGATCACGTCGGAGCAGGTGTTCGCGCGCTTCCTCGGCCGCTCGACAAAGCAGGCCAATCTCGAGATCGAGACCGAGCTTGGCCGCAAGCTGCCGGAGGCCTATCACGGCGATCTCCAGGACGAGCTGTTTCGCGCATTCGAAGCCGACCTCGAAGCGATCCGCGGCATCCACGATGTGCTGGATGTCGTCACGCAAGCCGTCTGCGTCGCCTCGAGCGGCTCGCATCAGCGGATGCGCGTGAGCCTCGGGAGCACCGGGCTCTACGAGCGCCTCGCGCCAAACATCTTCTCGGCCTCGCAGGTGAAGAACGGCAAGCCGGCCCCAGACCTGTTCCTGTTCGCAGCGAGCCAAATGGGCGTGCCGCCCGAGCGCTGCGTCGTGATCGAGGACAGTCTGGCCGGCATCGCCGGCGCCCGCGCCGCCGGCATGACGGTTTTCGGCTTTTACGGGGGCAGCCATTGCCGCGACGGCTATGCCGAAACTTTGCGCCTGGCCGGCGCCGACCTGCTCTTTGCCGACATGCATCAGCTGCCCGAGCTGGTCCGGCGGGTCGCGGCGGACGCTCTGGCGGGCTGATGTTGCCTCGAACCGTCATTCCGGGGCACGCGCGACGCGCGTGAACCCGGAATCTCGCAGTAAAACTCTGGATTCCGGGTTCGCAACTGCGTCGCGCCCCGGAATGACAGGCGGAAATGGCTCCATTCGCTGGATTTTCGGCCCTCCAGCCTATATCTGAGGGCCGTCCTCCAGCTCCATTTCGGGTTCCATGACGCCGCCGCGCAAGCTGCACATCAAATCATATGGCTGCCAGATGAACGTCTACGATGCCCAGCGCATGGTGGACACGCTGGCCCCGGAAGGATTCGTGGAGACGGCGAGCGCGGAGGATGCCGACCTCGTCATCCTCAACACCTGCCATATCCGCGAGAAGGCCTCGGAGAAGGTCTATTCCGAGCTCGGCCGGCTACGCGTCGCCAAGGACGAGGCCGCGCGTGCAGGCCGCGCGATGCAGATCGCGGTGGCGGGCTGCGTGGCGCAGGCCGAGGGCGAGGAGATCGTGCGGCGCGCGCCTGTCGTCGACGTCGTGGTGGGACCGCAGAGCTATCATCATCTGCCGGAGCTGTTGAAGCGCGCCGAGGGCGAAGGCCGCGCGATCGAGACCGAATTTCCCGCCGCCGGCAAGTTCGGCTTCCTGGCCCAGCCGAAGCCGGACGCGATCCGCGCGCGCGGCATTTCCGCCTTCGTCACGGTGCAGGAAGGCTGCGACAAGTTCTGCACCTTCTGCGTCGTGCCTTACACGCGCGGCGCCGAAGTCTCGCGCCCCGTGGCGAAGATCGTCGAGGACGTGAAGCGGCTCGCTGACAACGGCGTGCGCGAGCTCACGCTGATCGGGCAGAACGTCAACGCCTATCACGGCGAGGGGCCGGACGGACAAACCTGGCCGCTCGGCCGGCTGCTCGAACATCTGGCGGCGATTCCCGGCATCGCGCGGCTGCGCTATTCGACCAGCCACCCCCGCGACGTCGATGACAGCCTGATCGCGGCCCATCGCGATCTCGGTGCCCTGATGCCGTTCGTGCACCTGCCGGTGCAGTCGGGCTCGGACCGCATTTTGGCGGCCATGAACCGCAAACATACCGCCGATGATTACCGGCGGGTCATCGACCGTTTTCGTACCGCACGCCAAGACATTGCTTTTTCATCGGATTTCATCGTCGGCTTCCCCGGCGAGAGCGAGCAAGATTTTCTCGCCACCCTCGCGCTTGTCACGCAAATCGGCTACGCTGCGGCCTATTCGTTCAAATACTCCGCCCGGCCGGGAACGCCGGCCGCGGACATGCAGGAGACGGTGTCCCCCGCCGAGATGGACCAGCGATTGGAGCGGCTCCAGGAACTGATCGACAGCCAGCAATCGGCCTTCAACAAGGCCGCGATTGGCTCAACGGTCGACGTGCTGTTCGAGCGTCCGGCGCGCAAGGAGGGCCAGATCGTGGGCCGCACCGCCTACCTCCAGCCCGCCCACGTAATGGCCGCGCCCGACATCATCGGACAGATCCTGCCCGTCAGAATCGACAGCCTCGAGCGCTACAGTTTTCTCGGCGAGCTCGTGACGCCGCGCAAGGCGCGCGAGCCCGCTTTATCGCAAGCCAGTGGAGCCTGAACCCTTGCCCAAAAGCGCATCGGATTCGTCTTCGTTCGCTCCCAGCCGCAAATTTGACCGCGACATGCAAGTTCCGCCCGAGACCCAGGTCGTCATCGACTTCGACGACAACCGCGCCGCTTCCGCGCTGGTCGGCCCCTACGGCCAGCACCTGGCGCAGATCGAGCGGCGGCTCGGCGTCATCGTCGATTCCAAGGGCAACCACATCACAATCGGCGGCACCCGCGACGGCTGCGACGCTGCGCGCCGCGTGCTGGAGATGCTCTACGCGCAGGCCGCGAAGGGGCACGATCTCGACCAGGGCGAGGTAGAGGGCGCGATCCGCGCCGTGATCGCGCAGGGCTCGCTGTTCGAGTTCGACGCCAAATCGGCCAAATCGACCTTCGACAGCATCAACTTGCGCAAGCGTCCGGTGCGGGCACGCACGGCGGCGCAGGATTCCTACATCCGCGCGCTGAAGCGGCACGAGCTGGTGTTCGGCATCGGCCCCGCCGGCACCGGCAAGACCTGGCTCGCCGTCGCGCATGCCGCGCAGCTGTTCGAGCGCAAGGAGGTCGACAAGATCATCCTGTCGCGCCCGGCGGTGGAAGCCGGCGAGCGGCTCGGCTTTCTGCCCGGCGATCTCCGCGAGAAGGTCGACCCTTATCTGCGGCCGATCTACGATGCGCTCTACGACCTCATGGATGCGCGCATCGTCGAGCGCGCGCTGCAGACCGGCGAGATCGAGATCGCGCCGCTCGCCTTCATGCGCGGCCGCACGCTGACCAACGCCGCCATCATCCTGGACGAGGCCCAGAACACCACGTCGATGCAGATGAAGATGTTCCTGACGCGTCTCGGCGAGAACAGCCGCATGATCGTGACGGGCGATCCCTCGCAGATCGACCTGCCGAACGGCCAGACCTCGGGCCTGGCCGAGGCGACCCGCCTCCTGAGCGGCGTCGAGGGCATCGCCCAGGTTCATTTCAAGGCCGAGGACGTGATCCGCCACGAGCTCGTGGCGCGGATCGTCGCCGCCTATGAAGGGCCGCCGCAGCGGCCGGCCACCGGTCAATCCTGACGAGGCAGCACCGGACCAAACAGGGCGCGAGCACGGCACCCTTCGTCCGAGACAACACAATGTCCCATTCCAACCTTCCCATGACCGAGGTCCTCGTCGTCGCCGATTGCTGGCAGCGCGAGCCCGATTCTGAAGCCGTGATCCAGCGCGCACTGGCGGCGGCCGCCGAGAGCGTCGACGAGGACGTTGCCGACGCCGAAGTGGCCGTGATGCTGACCGATGATGCCGGCATCCGCACGCTCAACAGCAACTGGCGCGGCATCGACAAGCCGACCAACGTGCTGTCGTTCCCGGCGCTGCAGCCGGAGGGCGCGTGGAAGCCGGGCGATGCCCCGCGCATGCTCGGCGATATCGCGATCGCCTATGAGACCATGCGGCGCGAGGCGGACGAGGAGCACAAGCCGTTCGACCATCATCTGAGCCACCTCGCCGTGCACGGCTTCCTGCACCTGATCGGCTACGACCACGAGAACGAGGGCGACGCCGAGGAGATGGAAGCGCTCGAAACCGAGATCCTCGCCCATCTCGGCATCCCCGATCCCTATGCCGACCGCCCGGGGACGCACTGAGATGCCGGATTCCGAGCCTACCCACGACAATCCCCGCACCACGGCCAATTTGCCGGTTGTGGTGACGCCGGGCGAGGTGCTGCGCCCGAGCGCCGAAAGCTGGCTGCTGCGCGCCATCCGCACGCTGTTCGGCTGGAAGGCGGGGTCGGTGCGCGACGACCTCCAGGTCGTGCTCGACGCCTCGACGCCCGACGACACCGGCTTCTCCGCGGTCGAGCGCACCATGCTGCGCAATATCCTCAGCCTGCACGAGCGCCGCATCGCCGACGTCATGGTGCATCGCGCCGACATCGTCGCGGTGAAGCGCGACATCCCGCTCGGGGAATTGATGGACCGCTTCGAGAGCGCCGGCCATTCGCGCCTCGTCGTCTTCAACGAGACGCTCGACGATCCCGTCGGCATCGTCCACATCCGCGATTTGCTCGCCTTCATGACCGCGCGCGCCCGCGTGTCGGAAGCCACCAAGACCAAGCGCAAGAAGCCGCTGCCGGCCGGGCTCGATTTGCGCGCGGTCGATCTCGCGCTGCCGCTTCACGAGGCGCACATCATCCGCAAGCTGCTCTACGTACCCCCGTCGATGCGGGCGATCGACCTGCTCGCGCAGATGCAGGCCTCGCGCATCCATCTGGCGCTGGTGGTCGACGAATATGGCGGCAGCGACGGGCTGGTCTCGATCGAGGACATCGTCGAGCAGATCGTCGGCGAGATCGACGACGAGCACGATAGCGACGAGCCGCCCTCGATCGTGCGCCTGCCCGACAACGCCTTCATCGCCGACGCCCGCGCCAGCCTCGACGACGTCCGCTCGGTGATCGGCGAGGATTTCGTCACCGGCGAGGCAGGCGAGGAGGTGGAGACGCTGGGCGGCTATCTCGTCAGCTTCGTCGGGCGCCTGCCGGTGCGCGGCGAGGTGATCTCGGGCCCCGGCAATTACGAGGTCGAGGTGCTCGATGCCGATCCGCGCCGCGTCAAGCGGCTGCGCATCGCGACGCGGAAGGAACGCCCGGCGCCCCGCACCCAGCGCGAGAGCCGGCGGCGTGAAGCCACGCCGGAGAGCGGACAAGCGCCGGCCAGCGACACGCCGACATCGCCGCCGCGCGACGGGGCCGCCTCGCAGTGAGCCCATCGCAGCGCCTTCGGCAAATTGCGCTCGCCATCATCCTCACCTGGGGATGGCAGCGCGCAGTCGTCGCCATGGCGTCCGGAGCGCTGTCGGTGCTGGCGCTGGCGCCGTTCAACCTCTTTCCGGTGCTGTTCGTCACCTTCCCGGTGCTGGTCTGGCTGATCGACGGCGCCGGGGCCGGCCGCTATGGCGGCGTGCCCGCCGCCGCCCTGACCGGCTATTGGTTCGGGCTCGGCTATTTCGTGCCCGGCCTCTACTGGATCGGCTACGCCTTCTTCGTCGAAGCCGACACATTCGCCTGGCTGACGCCGTTCGCGGTGCTGGGCCTGCCGGCCTATCTCTCGATCTTCACGGCGATCGGCTTTGCGCTGGCGCGCCTGCTCTGGAGCAAGAACGCCACGCGCGTGCTGGCGCTCGCAGCGAGCCTCACCATCAGCGAATGGCTGCGCGGCCATGCGCTGACCGGCTTTCCCTGGAACACGTTCGGCTATGCGCTGTCCGAGCCATTGCCGCTGGCGCAGACGGCCTCGCTGATCGGCCTGTGGGGCGTGACGTTCCTGACGATTGCGATCTTCGCGAGCCCGGCGACGCTGATCGACCGCACGCCGGATCGGCGCCTGCAATGGCGGGTGCCGGCCGCGGCCGTCGCGCTCCTGCTCGTCATGAGCATCTTTGGCGCAATCCGCCTGTCGCTGCATCCGACCACGATCGTATCCGGCGCCAAGCTGCGCCTGATGCAGCCCAACCTGCAGCAGGACGAGAAATTCAACTATGCCGCCAAGCCGGAGGTGATGAAGAAGTACCTTGCGCTGTCGGACCGCGCCTCCGGCCCGCAATCGACCGGCGTGCGCGATGCCACCATCCTGATCTGGCCGGAATCCGCCTTCCCGTTCTTCCTGACCCGCGAAGCCGACGCGATGGCGCAAATCGCCGATCTGTTGCCGAAGGGCACGGTGCTGATCACGGGATCGGTCCGCGCGCCCGATGTGCCGCGGGGCACGCCGATCACGCGCGCCTACAACTCGATCTACGTGATCGATCACGACGGCAGCGTGCTCGCCGTCTACGACAAGCTGCATCTGGTACCGTTCGGAGAATTTCTTCCGTACCAGTCGCTGATGGAGAAGCTCGGTTTCGAGCAACTGACGCGTGTGCGCGGCGGCTTCATTCCAGGCACCGTGCGGCATGCGCTCCCCGTTGCCGGCGCGCCGCCCGCGTTGCCGCTGATCTGCTACGAGGCGATCTTTCCCGACGAAGTGGCTGTACGCAACGAACGTCCGGGCTGGATCGTGAACCTGACCAATGACGGCTGGTTCGGCATCTCGACCGGTCCCTACCAGCACCTGGAGCAGTCGCGGATGCGCGCGATAGAGCTCGGATTGCCGCTGGTCCGCTCGGCCAATACCGGCATCTCCGCAGTGATCGATCCGGTCGGCCGCACCGTCGCGAGCCTCGGTCTCGGCCTCGAAGGCATTTTGGACGCAAACCTGCCGGCCGCGATCCCACCGACCGTTTATGCACGGGTGGGTGATGTGCCCGCAATCATGCTCGTCGCGGTGGCCGTGCTGCTGGCGGTCCGCCGACGAATAGGCAAACGCCAGCCCTGATCGCACCGCCGCCGCAGCGGCCGGAATCCTTTGACAACCGTAGTCCCACGGTTGACAGACTGCACGCGGGCTCCCCATTCTGCACCGGCTGCGAAAGATGGCGGTGCATTGCTAAATTTCTCCGCAATGTTTCCCAATAACAGGGTTTGATTTTGACGGTGCTGCACCCGAGGCATGCTTGATCATTGCGCCGAAGGTGGTGTTTGGAGGGCTGAGGAAATGTCGAAAGCGCCCAACCCTGTTGACAAATATGTCGGCAGTCGCGTGCGCATGCGCCGCATCATGTTGGGCATGAGCCAGGAGAAGCTCGGTGAAGCTTTGGGCCTGACTTTCCAGCAGATTCAGAAGTACGAGAAGGGCACCAACCGGGTCGGCGCAAGCCGCATCCAGCAGATCGCGGAGATTCTCCAGGTGCCGGTGTCCTTCCTGTTCGAGGGCGGCCCGAGCGGCGTGCCGGGTCCGGATGGCTTCAGCGAAGGCGCCTCGCCCTCTTACGTCTCGGACTTTCTCGCCACCTCCGAAGGGCTCGCTTTGACCAAGGCGTTCACGCGAATCACTGATTCGAAGATGCGCCGCTCGATCGTCGATCTCGTCGAGCAGATTGCGGCCCGCGAAGGTCCGGACAAGCGTTGAAGCTCATGTCCCCCGCGATTTGAGACTGCATCAAATCTGGCCTATGTCGTCATTTACGACCGCGCTTTGATGCGCGTCCGCTTCGATGATGCGATTCCAAGGCACAGATGCGTCCATGACCGGCTCCAATTGGTTCGATTCACAAACTATTCTCGATGGCATCCGCCGCTGGGTGGAGATCGAGACGCCGACGGAAGCACCTGAACAGGTCAACAAGCTGGTCTCCGTGGTCGCGGAGCAATACGGCGACCTGCCCGTCACGCTCGAGCGCATCGCCGGCACGGACGGCTGCGGCGATCATCTCGTGGCGCGCACGAATTGGGGGCAGGATCAGCCGGGCATCCTGGTGCTGAGCCATCTCGATACCGTCCATCCCATCGGCTTCATCGAGCGCCTGCCGTTCAAGGTCGAAGGCGACGTCGCGTTCGGTCCGGGCATCTACGACATGAAAGGCGGCGCCTACATCGCCCACCACGCCTTCCGCGCGCTTTGCGCGACGGGCGATCGCTCGCCGCTCGGCATCACGCATCTGTTCACCTCCGACGAGGAGATCGGCAGCCCGACCTCGCGTGCGCTGATCGAGCAGGAAGGGCGCAACGCCAAATACGTGCTGGTGACCGAGCCGGCGCGCGACGGCGGCAAGATCGTCACCGGGCGCAAGGGCGTCGGACGCTTCCGGGTATTCATCAAGGGCGTGCCCGCGCATGCCGGCTCGCGGCCCGAAGACGGCCGCAGCGCCGTCCGCGAACTCGGCAACGTCATCCTGGCGCTGGAAGGAATGAACGATGTTGCGCGCGGCGTGACCGTCAATGTAGGCGTGGTGCGCGGCGGCACGCGCCCCAACGTCACGCCCGAGGAGGCCTATGCCGAAGTCGATCTGCGCGTCGTGAGCCTCAAGGACGCGGACGAGTTCGTCGGCAAGATTCTCTCTGTGACCTCGAAGACCGATGGCGTCACGGTCACGGTCACGGGCGAGCTCAACCGGCCGCCTTACGAGAAGAGCAATGCAGGTGCCGCGCTGTACGAGCATGCCAAGACGCTCGCCAGCGAGATCGGCTTCGAGCTGATCGACACCCACACCGGCGGCGGCTCGGACGGCAATTTCACCGCTCCCTTCACCGCAACGCTCGACGGGCTCGGCGTCGACGGCAAGGGTGCACACACCCATTATGAGCAGCTCTATGTCTCCTCGCTGGCCCCACGCGCGCGGCTGCTCCATCGGCTTTATCAGACGCTGCGATGAGCGAACGTAAATCAAGCCCCGACCGCGACGACAGCGAGCGCGCCTTCTTCGGGCGCCGCAAGGGCCACAAGCTGAGGCAACACCAGGCCGGCTTGATCGAGCAGCTGCTGCCGCATCTTGCCCTCGATATCGACGGTGAGGCGCCGGCGGACGCGCGCGACATCTTCGATCCCGCAGCCGACGACGTCAGGCTCGAGATCGGCTTCGGCGGCGGCGAGCATCTCGCGGCCGAGGCACAGAACTTCCCCACCACCGGCTTCATCGGCTGTGAGCCCTATGTCAACGGCATGGCCAAGATCCTCGCGCAGATCGAGGCGGCCAACATCGGCAACATCCGCCTGTTCGCGGGCGATGCCGCCGAGCTCTTGGCTTGGCTTCCCAAGGAGTCGCTGTCGCGGATCGACCTGATCCATCCCGATCCCTGGCCGAAGCGGCGACACTGGAAGCGGCGCTTCGTCCAGGACCGCACCATTGCCGCGATGGCGCGCGTGCTCAAGCGAGGCGGCGAATTCCGCTTCGTCTGCGACATCGACGATTACTGCGCCTGGACACTGTCGCATCTTGCGCGCTCGCAGGACTTCGTCTGGCTGGCCGAACGCGCCGACGATTTCCGGCTTCCATGGCCGGGCTACACCATGACGCGCTACGGCCGAAAGGCCGCGCGCGAGGGACGCAAGGCGGCTTATCTGCGGTTCAGGCGGGTGTAGATTTCGCGTGCACTCCATCTGCAGTCGTCATGCCCGGGCTTGCCCCGGGCTTCCACGCACTTCCTCTCCGTGTGACGAAGAACGTGGATGGCCGGGACATAGGCGAGCGCGAGCGACGCCGTCCTTCGGACGGCTATGCCCGGCCATGACGACAAAGCCTGTTCTTCAAATCGTCTGCCGGTTGCGCCAGAAATTCACGACGCGTTCGGCGGTCGTCGGCATCAGGCGCGTGAAGTTGATGCGGGCGGCCTCGATGTCGGCGTCGGCCGGCGCGCGGTTCGAGCCGTACCAGAGCAGGACAAGCGCGCGTACCGTGGGCCAGCCGAGGTTCAGCACCCGACCGAGGATCAGCAGCGGATCGTAGCGGTCTCCTGCGATCAGGCGGTCGAGGACCTGGAGGCGAACGCCCGACATCGCCGACAGCGCGGCGACCGATTCCTCGTATTTGTGCGCCTTGGCGAAACCGAGCAGCGCGCTCTCGCCGAGATGGCCTTCGCGATTCAAGGTCAGCACCGTGCGCTGTGCCGCGGAGAAATCGCGGCGCGGACCCGGCGGCAGCGCGGCCTCCTCGATCGCCGCCATCGCGCGCTTGATCTCGACCTGGCGCGCGGGATTGACCACGGTGGAGAGGCGGCGGCGGATGACGTCGAGCGTGCCATCGAGCAGCTGCTTCAGGTGCTCGCCGGAAAGGTCGTTGCGCTGGCCGATCTTCAGCGTCAGCACGCCGTCCTGCGCCGCGCGCTTGATCATCTCGGAATAGCTGCCCGGCGAGAACACCGCACCGGCATTGGCGGCGGCACGGCGCACCACGTCGCGATCGCCGCGCTCGACCAGCACGTCGGTGACGGCGGGAGACAAAGCTGGACGCTCAGTCATCGCCAACAGATGACCCTGGCCCTTCAAGCGCGCGATCTCGACCAGCGCCGCCTCCTCGAGCACGGGCGAGCGGCGAAGCACAGGGCCGGCCACCATGATCTCGTTCTCGCGCGCGAGCTGATTGACGAGGTGCGGCGGCGCGTTGTTCAGGCGCGAGAAACGCTCGGCCAGATCGGCGCGCGAGGCCAGCTCGGCATGCGGGACGAGATCGATCAGGACATTGTCGAAGAGATCGATCAGTTCAGGGCGGAGCTTTTCCGCGTCCTGGAAGAACAGCTGGGAAATGGCGCGCGCGATCTCGCCACGACGCCTCGGGTCGCCGCGCTTGACGATATCGTCCAGTCCAGGAATGAGCGACGTGGCAACGGTCATGAAAACGCAACTCGAACGGGGCACGCCGCGGGTGCGCCCTTGGTCCAAGCCGCCCCACAATCGGGGAATCTAGGCCTGCTTGATGAAGGAAGCGTTGCGCAGGGTCCGACGGGCGCAAAAAGGCCCCGTTCCCGCTGCAATGGGCCTTGTCCGGAGAAGCGGAAAGGGCTATATCAGCGCCAATTCATCTTCTCATACGATCCGCGTAGTGAGAGTGGGCCCGCAAGGACCCGCTCTTTTTTATTACCTGAACGCGGCTCGGCGGGAGATGCGCCCGACGTGTGGTCGGGAAAGTTCCGAAGCGGGCTTTGAAATCGTAACCAAGCCTTAACCATCGAGCGCTCTGACCCTGGACATGACCGAACCGAACCCTGGTTCCACGGATGCCGAATTGCTGGCCGAGCCGCGGCTCGTGGTCGAGCCCGGCGTCGCGGCACGGGTGTCCGCGGTGGCAGGTCCCGTGCTCCAGGGCATGGGCTACCGCCTGGTCCGGATCCGCATTTCCGGCGAGGCCGGCTGCACCGTGCAGATCATGGCCGAGCGGCCGGACGGCTCGATGCAGATCGAGGATTGCGAGGCGATCTCGCGGGCCCTGTCGCCCGTGCTCGACGTCGCCGATCCCATCGACCGAGCCTATCGCCTCGAGATCTCTTCGCCGGGAATCGATCGCCCCCTGGTGCGCCGCTCCGATTTCGAGCGCTATTCCGGGCACCTGGTGAAGATCGAGATGGCGGTCGCGCATGATGGGCGCAAGCGCTTCCGCGGCACGCTCGGCGCGGTCGAGGGCGACCGCGTGCATCTGCATCGCGACGATGCCAAGGCCGGCGACGATGCCGACGTTCTCCTGACCATGGAGGATATCGGCGAGGCACGCCTGGTGCTGACCGACGAGCTGATCGCGGAATCCATGCGCCGTGGCAAGGCCGAGGAGCGCAAGATGCGCAGAGATCTCGGACTGGAGCCGCCGGCTGCACCGCACGCGGAGATCAGTGCGAAGATCACCAAGAACACCAAGCCGAAGAAGAAGCCGGCCCCGACCAACACGAAGAAACATCGCCTTGCCGCCGAACGCGCGCGGCGCGGCGAGATCGAGCCTGACCAAGGAGACTAGCCATGGCAGTCAGCGCCAACCGACTCGAATTGCTTCAGATCGCCGACGCCGTCGCACGCGAAAAGTCGATCGACCGCGGCATCGTCATCGCGGCCATGGAGGACGCCATCGCCAAGGCGGCGCGCGCCCGTTACGGCAGCGAGACTGACGTTCATGCCGAGATCGACCCGAAGAAGGGCGAGCTGCGGCTGTCGCGCCACATGCTGGTGGTCGACAAGGTCGAGAATCACTCCAACCAGATCTCGCTGGTGGACGCGCAGCGCGCCAATCCCGGCGCCCAGGTCGGCGACACCATCGCCGACACCCTGCCGCCGCTGGAATATGGCCGCATCGCCGCGCAATCGGCCAAGCAGGTCATCGTGCAGAAGGTGCGCGAGGCCGAGCGCGACCGGCAGTACCAGGAATTCAAGGACCGCATCGGCGACATCGTCAATGGCGTCGTCAAGCGCGTCGAATATGGCAGCGTGATCGTCGATCTCGGCCGCGGCGAAGCCATCATCCGCCGCGACGAGATGCTGCCGCGCGAAGTATTCCGCAACGGCGACCGCGTTCGCGCCTACATCTTCGACGTCCGCCGCGAGACGAGAGGCCCGCAGATCTTCCTCTCCCGCACCCATCCCCAGTTCATGGCGAAGCTGTTCGCGCAGGAAGTGCCGGAGATCTATGACGGCATCGTCGAGATCAAGGCGGTGGCCCGCGATCCGGGCTCGCGCGCGAAAATCGGCGTGATTTCCCGCGATTCCTCGGTCGATCCGGTCGGCGCCTGCGTCGGCATGCGCGGCTCGCGCGTGCAGGCCGTGGTCAACGAGCTGCAGGGCGAGAAGATCGACATCATTCCGTGGTCGCCCGACATCGCGACCTTCGTGGTCAACGCGCTGGCGCCGGCGGAAGTCTCCAAGGTCGTGATCGACGAGGACCGCGAGCGCATCGAGGTCGTGGTGCCCGACACCAACAACCAGCTCTCGCTCGCGATCGGCCGCCGCGGCCAGAACGTGCGCCTGGCCTCGCAGCTCACCGGCTGGGATATCGACATCCTGACCGAGCAGGAGGAATCGGAGCGCCGCCAGGCCGACTTCGAGAACTCGACCCGGGTCTTCATGGAATCGCTCAACGTCGACGAAGTGGTCGGCCAGCTGCTGGCGTCCGAGGGCTTCACCTCGGTCGAGGAGCTCGCGATGGTGGACGTCAAGGAGCTCGCCGGCATCGAGGGCTTCGACGAGGAGACCGCGCAGGAGCTGCAGAACCGCGCCCGCGAATATCTGGAGCAGCAGGAAGCCGAGCTCGAGGCGAGGCGCAAGGAGCTCGGCGTCGAGGACGCGCTCAAGGACGTGCCCGGCGTGACCTCGAAGATGCTGGTGAAGCTCGGCGAGAACGACATCAAGAGCGTCGAGGACCTCGCCGGCTGCGCCACCGACGATCTGGTCGGCTGGACCGAGCGCAAGGAAGGCAGCGAGCCGACCAAGCACGCCGGTGCGCTGGATGGCATCGACATCTCCCGTGACGACGCCGAAGCGATGATCATGCAGGCCCGCGTCAAGGCCGGCTGGATCACCGAAGCCGATCTCGCCAAGCCCACCGAGGAGGCCGAGGCGACCGAAGATCAACCGGCTTAAGGGCAAAGGAGAATGTCGCCCGGATGCTTGCAGATTCCGACCTCGAACTTGACCATGGGCCGCGGACCGAAAGGTCCGCGACCATGCGCATGTGCGCGGTCAGCCGCGAGGTCCGGCCGATCGACGAGCTGATCCGCTTCGTTGCATCGCCTGACGGACAAATAGTTCCCGATCTCAAGCGCAAGCTGCCCGGACGCGGGATGTGGCTCACCGCCTCCCGCAAGACGGTTGCGGAAGCGGTGCGGCGTCACCAATTTAGCAAGGCCTTCAAGCGCGAGCTGCGCATCCCTCAGACGCTTCCCACCGACATCGAGGCGCTCCTGGTCCGGAGCGTGACCGAAGCCCTTGGGATCGCCGCCAAGGCGGGCCAGGTCGTGGCCGGTTTCGGCAAGGTCGAGAGCGCCCTTCGGGAAGGAACGGTCGAGGTCCTGATCCATGCCAGCGACGGGGCCGCGGACGGAATCCGCAAATTGGACATGCTGGCGCGTCAGAATGCCGGGAATCGCGGTGCTAAGGCGCAGATTCCCGTCGTCACCGCTCTGAAATCGGTAGAATTGGATTTGGCACTGACCCGGTCAAATGTGATACATGCTGCCCTGCTCGCGGGCCCGGCGAGCAAGTCATTCCTGTCACGTAGCCAGATCCTGGTCCGATACCGGATGGCGGACGACGACAAGACTGCCGAAAAACCCGGCCAGGATTTCTGAGAGACAACGACGACCCGATTGGATGGTGCGGCAACGCACAACACTGATAAATCAGGATTAGGACTGCTGAATGGTTGATACCAAGACCCCTGGCGACAAGAAGCTGAGCGTTCCGAGCAAGACGCTATCGCTCAAGCCGCGCGTCGAAACGGGCACCGTGCGCCAGAGCTTCAGCCATGGCCGCAGCAAGCAGGTCGTGGTCGAGAAGCGCGGCAAGCGCCGCATTGGCGATGGACCCGAGCCGCACGCGCCCGAGGTGACGGCAAAGCCGGCGCCGGCCGCACCCGCCGCGCCGCCGCGTCCGGCTCCGCCCCCGCCGCGCAACGCCGGTTCCGGCGTGGTGCTTCGCACCCTCACCGAGGATGAGCGTTCGGCCCGTGCCAGTGCGCTGGCCGATGCCAAGCTGCGCGAGGTCGAGGAACGCCGCCAGGCCGAGGAAGAGGCCCAGCGCCGCGCCGCCCGTGAGGCTGCCGAGCGCGCCGAGCGCGAAGCCGCCGAATCCCGCCGCAAGGCCGAGGAAGAGCGCCACCGTCACGAGGACGAAGCCAAGCGCAAGGCCGAGACCGAGGCCAAGAAGCGTTTCGGCGAGGGTGAGCAGCCGACATCCGCCGCGCGCCCCGCGACCGCAACACCCGCCGCTTCCGCACCGCGCCCCGGTGCGCCTGCGTCCCGGCCTGGAACCACCACCACAGCGCGTCCGGGAACCACGACGGCGCGCCCTGCAACCACGACCGCGCAGCGTCCGGGTGGACCGGCTGGCCGCGGCCCCGCCGTTGCGGCCGAAGCTGACGACGACGAGGCGCCGCGCCAGATCCGCCGCGGTCCCGGCGGCGCCGCGCGTCCCGTGGTAGCCCCCAAGCCCACCCACAAGCCCGGCCCGCAGAAGGAGCGCGGCCGCCTGACCGTCGTCACCGCGCTCAATGCCGATGAGGTGCGCGAGCGCTCGATCGCCTCGTTCCGCCGCCGCACCCAGCGCCTGAAGGGCCACGCTTCGAACGAGCCCAAGGAAAAGCTCATCCGCGAAGTGGTCATTCCGGAAGCGATCACCATCCAGGAACTCGCCAACCGCATGTCCGAACGCGCGGTCGACGTCATCCGCATGCTGATGAAGCAGGGCGCGATGCACAAGATCACCGACGTGATCGACGCCGACACCGCGCAGCTGATTGCCGAAGAGCTTGGCCACACCGTCAAGCGCGTTGCCGCCTCCGACGTTGAAGAAGGTCTGTTCGACGCTACCGACGATTCGACCGACACCGAGACCCGTTCGCCCGTGGTGACCGTCATGGGCCACGTCGATCACGGCAAGACTTCGCTGCTCGACGCGCTCCGTCACGCCAACGTGGTCTCCGGCGAAGCCGGCGGCATCACCCAGCACATCGGCGCCTATCAGGTGACATCGCCTGAAACCGGCAAGAAGATCACCTTCATCGATACGCCCGGCCACGCCGCGTTCACCGCGATGCGTGCCCGCGGCGCCAAGGTGACCGACATCGTCGTGCTGGTGGTCGCGGCCGATGACGGCGTGATGCCGCAGACGGTCGAAGCCATCAATCACGCCAAGGCGGCCGGCGTGCCGATCATCGTTGCCATCAACAAGATCGACAAGCCCGATGCCAAGCCCGAGCGCGTGCGCACCGAGCTGCTCCAGCACGAGGTGCAGGTGGAATCTTTCGGCGGCGAAGTCGTCGACGTCGAGGTGTCCGCCAAGAACAAGACCAATCTCGACAAGCTGCTCGAGATGATCGCGCTGCAGGCCGAAATCCTCGACCTCAAGACCAATTCGGAGCGTCCCGCCGAAGGCACCGTGATCGAGGCCAAGCTCGATCGCGGCCGCGGTCCGGTCGCGACCGTGCTGGTCCAGCGCGGCACGCTTCGCGTCGGCGACATCATCGTCGCCGGTGCCGAAATGGGCCGCGTCCGCGCGCTGATCTCCGATCAGGGCGAGACCGTGCAGGAGGCCGGCCCCTCGGTGCCGGTCGAGGTGCTCGGCTTCAACGGCCCGCCCGAGGCCGGCGATCGTCTCGCGGTGGTCGAGAACGAAGCCCGCGCCCGCCAGGTCACCAGCTACCGCGCGCACCAGAAGCGCGAGAACGCGGCAGCCTCGATCTCCGGCATGCGCGGCTCGCTCGAGCAGATGATGTCGCAATTGAAGACGGCGGGCCGCAAGGAATTCCCGCTGATCGTCAAGGCCGACGTGCAGGGCTCGCTGGAAGCCATCCTCGGCTCGCTGGAGAAGCTCGGCACCGACGAGGTCGCCGCCCGCATCCTGCATGCCGGCGTCGGCGGTATCTCGGAATCCGACGTGACGCTGGCCGAAGGCTTCAACGCCGCAATCATCGGTTTCTCGGTTCGCGCCAACAAGGAGGCCGCTGCGGCCGCCAAGCGCAACGGCATCGAGATCCGCTACTACAACATCATCTACGACCTCGTGGACGACGTGAAGAAGGCGATGAGCGGTCTGCTCGCGCCGACCTTGCGCGAAACCATGCTGGGCAATGCCGAGATCCTGGAGATCTTCAACATCTCCAAGGTCGGCAAGGTAGCCGGCTGCCGCGTCACCGACGGCACGGTGGAACGCGGCGCCAATGTGCGCCTGATCCGCGACAACGTCGTCGTGCACGAAGGCAAGCTGTCGACGCTGAAGCGCTTCAAGGACGAAGTGAAGGAAGTCCAGTCCGGCCAGGAATGCGGCATGGCCTTCGAGAACTATCACGACATGCGTGCCGGTGACGTGATCGAGTGTTATCGCGTGGAGACGATCCAGCGCTCCCTGTAAGTCCAAATCTTACCGAAGCGTTCGGATCTTTTTGAACTGAGATTGCGGGAGTGCGATGGCCGGATGTTTCCGGCCATCCACCCCCTCTTCGTTTCAACAGGACAAATGACAATGCCCGTGTCCCAGATGCGGGCATGACGAGGTGATTTTCGAAAAAATGCCACGGCATCATCAGAAGAAGAGTTCCGCGCCCGGCGGCTCGCAGCGTCAGCTGCGCGTCGGCGAGCAGGTTCGCCACGCGATGGCCGATATTCTGGCGCAAGGCAATGTGCATGATGCCGACCTCGAAGGTCACATCATCACCGTGCCGGAGGTGCGGATGTCGCCCGACCTGAAGCTCGCAACGGTCTACGTGATGCCGCTCGGTGGCCGCGACACCGAGATCGTCATCGCTGCGCTCGAGCGCAACAAGAAGTTCTTGCGCGGCGAGGTCGCGCGGCGCGTTAACCTGAAATTTGCACCTGACATTCGCTTCCGCGTCGACGAACGATTCGACGAAGCGGAACGGATCGAGAAGCTTTTGCGAACGCCTGCGGTGCAGAAGGACCTGGAACAGGATCCGCATTCGGATCGGGAAGAAGAGCAATGACCATGGACCCCGCTCACGGCACGATCGGCGGCAACGACACCGATCAGCGCGACGCGCAGACCAACGATTTCGCGGAGATGGGCGGCAATTCGCAGCCGCATCAGGAGCCGCGCCGCGTCAACAACGATCCGCGCGCCAAGCAGCAGAAGGGCAACCAGGTCCGCCGCGACCGTCGCGACGTCCATGGCTGGGTCGTGCTCGACAAGCCGATCGGCATGACCTCGACGCAGGCCGTCGCCGTGCTCAAGCGCCTGTTCAACGCCAAGCGCGCCGGACACGCCGGCACGCTCGATCCGCTCGCCTCGGGGGGCTTGCCAATCGCGCTCGGGGAAGCCACCAAGACCGTCCCCTTCGTGATGGACGGCCGCAAGCGCTACCGCTTCACGGTCTGCTGGGGCGAGGAGCGCGATACCGACGACATCGAGGGCCGGGTGACCGCGACCTCGGACCAGCGTCCGAGCCGGGAGGCCATCCTGGCGCTGCTGCCCCGCTTCACCGGGGTGATCGAGCAGATCCCGCCGCGCTATTCGGCGATCAAGGTCCAGGGCGAGCGCGCCTATGACCTCGCCCGCGACGGCGAGGTTGTGGAACTGGCGCCCCGCCCGGTCGAGATTCACCATTTAACCCTTGTCGATCAACCAGATAACGACCGGGCCGTGTTCGAGGCCGAATGCGGCAAGGGCACCTATGTGCGGGCGCTCGCCCGCGATATGGGCCGGATTCTCGGCACTTACGGCCATATCTGCGCGCTGAGGCGGACCCTGGTCGGCCCATTTGGCGAAAACGACATGATTCCGCTGGATCAGTTGGAGGCTTTGTGCGATAGAGCCGCGTCCGGCGAGGGCAGCCTCGCCGACGCGCTTTTGCCCGTTGAGACCGCGCTGGACGACATCCCGGCACTGGCCGTCACTCGGGCTGATGCGGCAAGGCTCCATCGGGGCCAGGCCGTTTTGTTGCGCGGACGGGATGCGCCCACTTGTAGCGGCACAGTCTATGTCACGGTGGCAGGCCGTCTTTTGGCGCTTGCCGAAGTTGGCAATGGCGAAATCATCCCCAAGCGTGTGTTCAACCTGACCGGCCTGACTGCCAGCCCCGGTCGCAACGAGAGAAATTGACGATGTCGATTGCCGCAGAACGCAAAGCGGAAGTCATCAAGACGAATGCCACCAAGGCCGGCGACACCGGCTCGCCCGAGGTTCAGGTCGCGATCCTGTCGGAACGCATCAACAACCTCACCAACCATTTCAAGACCCACGTGAAGGACAACCATTCGCGTCGCGGCCTCTTGAAGCTGGTCTCGACCCGCCGCTCGCTCCTCGACTATCTCAAGAAGAAGGACGAGGCGCGGTACAAGGCGCTGCTCGAGAAGCACAATATTCGTCGTTAAGAGTTCCTGCGCGCGCCACCGGCGCGCGTTTTCGCGCGTGGTTTCGAACGAAAGCGCTTGTTTTAAGCTTTTTGATCGAGGTTGCGTGCGCGTCGGATGCGGATTGTTGATTCGCCTCCGGGCATGATGAGCGAAGATCGAAGTTTCGGTGTTTGCATTCGTGCCGACTGACAGTCCAGCAGCAATCCGGCGGCTGGGCACAACGGGCAAGGCGCCCGTATGACCCGAAAGGATGGACGCCATCCGACATCCAAAAACCATGGCAGGATCGCAGGACGCTGATCATCCGCTCCGATCAGCGTCCCGCAATCTTGCGCATGGTTTTTGTTTTTCGAGAGCCGTCCCTTCTTTCGAGAACCCATGAAAGAAGACCTCTATGTTCAATAAGCATTCAGTCGAGATCGACTGGGGCGGACGCCCACTCAAGCTCGAAACCGGCAAGATCGCCCGCCAGGCCGACGGCGCCGTCGTCGCCACCTATGGCGAGACCGTGGTGCTCGCCACCGTCGTCGCGGCGAAGGCGCCGCGCGAGGGCGTCGACTTCCTGCCGCTGACCGTCGATTACCAGGAAAAGGCCTACGCTGCGGGCCGCATTCCCGGCGGCTATTTCAAGCGCGAGGGCCGTCCGACCGAGAAGGAGACGCTGGTCTCCCGCCTGATCGACCGACCGATCCGCCCGCTGTTCGTCGACGGCTGGCGTAACGAGACCCAGGTGATCGTCACCGTGCTGTCGCACGACATGGAGAACGATCCCGACGTCGTGGCGATGGTCGCGGCCTCCGCGGCGCTGACGCTGTCCGGCGTGCCGTTCAAGGGCCCGATCGGCGCGGCCCGCGTCGGCTTCGCCAACGACGAGTTCATTCTCAATCCGACGCTCGACGAGATGGTCGACACCCAGCTCGACCTCGTCGTCGCCGGCACTGCCGACGCCGTGCTGATGGTGGAATCGGAAGCCAAGGAACTGAACGAAGACATCATGCTCGGCGCGGTGATGTTTGGTCACCGCCACTTCCAGCCTGTCATCAACGCGATCATCGAGCTCGCCGAGAAGGCCGCCAAGGAGCCGCGCGAAGTCACCGTCATCGACAACGCCGCGCTCGAGAAGGAGATGCTCGGCCTGGTCGAGCAGGAGCTGCGCGCCGCCTATGCGATTCCGATCAAGCAGCAGCGTTATGCCGCCGTCGGCGTCGTCAAGGAAAAGGTGATGGCCCACTACTTCCCGGAGGGCCAGGAGCCGAAATACGACAAGCTCCGTGTCGCCGGCGTGTTCAAGGAGCTCGAGGCCAAGATCGTTCGCTGGAATATCCTCGATACCGGCAAGCGCATCGACGGCCGCGACAGCAAGACGGTCCGCAACATCGTCGCCGAGGTCGGCGTGCTGCCCCGCGCCCACGGCTCGGCGCTGTTCACCCGCGGCGAGACCCAGGCGATGGTCGTGACCACGCTCGGCACCGGCGAGGACGAGCAGTACATCGACGCGCTGTCCGGGACGTACAAGGAAACGTTCCTGCTGCACTACAACTTCCCGCCCTATTCGGTCGGCGAGACCGGCCGCCTCGGCGGCACCAAGCGCCGCGAGATCGGCCACGGCAAGCTGGCCTGGCGCGCGATTCGTCCGGTGCTGCCGCCGCACCATGAATTCCCCTACACCACGCGCGTGGTCTCGGAGATCACCGAGTCCAACGGCTCGTCCTCGATGGCTTCGGTCTGCGGCGCCTCGCTGGCGCTAATGGATGCGGGCGTGCCGCTGAAGCGGCCGACCGCGGGCATCGCGATGGGCCTGATCCTCGAAGACAAGCGCTTTGCGGTTCTCTCGGACATCCTCGGCGACGAGGACCATCTCGGCGACATGGACTTCAAGGTCGCCGGCACGGAAGCGGGCATCACCTCGCTCCAGATGGACATCAAGATCGAGGGCATCACCGAAGAGATAATGAAGGTCGCGCTGGCTCAGGCCAAGGACGGCCGCATCCATATCCTCGGCGAGATGGCCAAGGCCCTCACCGCGGCCCGCGCCGAGCTCGGCGAATATGCGCCGCGCATCGAGACCTTCAAGATCGCCACCGACAAGATCCGCGAGGTGATCGGCACCGGCGGCAAGGTGATCCGCGAGATCGTCGAGAAGACCGGCGCCAAGGTCAACATCGAGGATGACGGCACCGTGAAGGTCGCCTCCAGCGACGGCGAGGCGATGAAGGCGGCGATCAAGTGGATCAAGTCGATCGCGTCCGATCCGGAAGTCGGCCAGATCTATGACGGCACTGTCGTCAAGGTGATGGAGTTCGGCGCCTTCGTGAACTTCTTCGGTTCCAAGGATGGTCTCGTCCACATCAGCCAGCTCGCGGCCAACCGCGTGCAGAAGACCTCCGACGTCGTCAAGGAAGGCGACAAGGTCAAGGTCAAGCTGCTCGGCTTCGACGATCGCGGCAAGACCCGCCTGTCGATGAAGGTGGTCGACCAGACCACGGGCGAAGACCTCGAAGGCAAGGACAAGGGCGGCGAGGGCGAGAAGGCCCCGCGCGAAGCCGCCGGCGAGTAAGGCCTCGCGACAGTCCGGAAACGCGAAGGGCGGCCGAGAGGCCGCCCTTTTTCTTTGCCATGCCGCCTGCATCATCGCGGGCCATGCGCGCTTCCGCCGCAGCGTCGGAGTGACCGCGTTCGAAACCCAGAATGGTTGGTGTTGCGTAACTATCGTACCGCCGTACGCTTCATCAGCGGATCGTCCCAAGACAGGAGAACCAAATGACGTCCATATCCCGGCGCCGCCTCATGTTCACTGCAACCGGCCTCGTCGCGGCTGCCGCTGCCCCGCGCATGGCGTTTGCGCAAGCCGCCGCAGGGCCGTTCAAGCTCGATCCTTTGGCCTATCCGGCGAATGCGCTGGAACCGCATATCGATGCCAAGACGATGGAGATTCATCACGGCCGCCATCATCAGGCGTTCATCACCAACCTGAACAATTTCGCCAAGGACAATCCGCAGATCGCGGGAAAGCCGGTCAGCGAAGTGCTCGGCAATCTCGGCGCCGTTCCCGACGCGATCCGCACTGGCGTCCGCAACAACATGGGCGGCCACGCCAACCACACGATGTTCTGGCAGATCATGGGACCGAACGGCGGCAAGCCGGAAGGTGCCCTGCTCGCCGCGATCGACAGCGATCTCGGTGGCATGGAGAAATTGCAAACGGACTTCAACGCTGCCGGCGGACGGGTCTTCGGCTCGGGCTGGGTGTTCGTGACTGTCAGCAAGGATGGCAAGCTCGCCATCGAAACGCGACCCAACCAGGACAATCCGATGATGGACGGCAAGCGGGCGCTGCTCGGCAATGACGTCTGGGAGCACGCCTACTATCTGAACTACCAGAACCGGCGCGCCGATTATCTCAAGGCATGGTGGAACACAGTGAACTGGAAGGCGGTGGGCGAGCGCTACGCTGCCGCGAAGGCCGGCACACTCGACGTGTAACGCCGATCCGGATGATGAAAAAAGGGCGGCCTCTCGGCCGCCCTTTTGTTTGCGGGCCCCCGATCAGGATCGCGCCGCGATGTCGTAGCGGTCGAGGTTCATCACCTTGGTCCAGGCTTTCGCAAAGTCCTTCACGAACTTCTCCTTGGAGTCCGATGTGGCATAGACCTCGGCGAAGGCGCGAAGCTGCGAGTGCGAGCCGAAGATCAGATCGACGCGCGTTGCGGTCCACTTGACGGTGTTGGTCTTGCGGTCGTGGCCTTCGTAGACGCCGTCCGCGCCGGGCGGTGCCCACTGCGTGCTCATGTCGAGCAGGTTGAAGAAATAGTCGTTGCTTAGCGTTCCCACCTTCGAGGTGAAGACGCCGTGCTTCGACCCGCCGGCATTGGCGCCGAGCACACGCAGGCCACCGACCAGCACCGTCATCTCCGGACCGGTCAGCCGCAGCAGCTGGGCGCGGTCGACGAGGGCCTCTTCGGGCTGCATGAACTGATGCCGCTTGCCGATGTAGTTGCGGAAGCCATCTGCGCGCGGCTCCAGCGGCGCGAAGGAGGCCGCGTCCGTCTGCTCCTGCGAAGCATCCATGCGGCCCGGCGTGAAGCCGACCTTGACGTCGACGCCGGCATCCTTGGCAGCCTTCTCGACGGCGGCGGTGCCGCCGAGCACGATCAGGTCCGCCAGTGAGACCTTCTTGGCGCCGGATGACGCGTTGAAGTCCTTCTGGATGGCTTCAAGCTTGCCGAGCACCTTAGCGAGTTGGGCCGGCTCGTTGACCTCCCAGTCCTTCTGCGGAGCAAGGCGGATGCGCGCACCGTTGGCGCCGCCGCGCTTGTCCGAGCCGCGGAACGTCGAGGCCGAGGCCCAGGCCGTCGAGACCAACTCCGGCACCGTCAGGCCCGAGGCCAAGATCTTGGACTTGAGAGCCGCGATGTCCTGCTCACTGACCAACTCGTGGTTCACGGCCGGAATCGGATCCTGCCAGATCAGCGTCTCCTTCGGCACCAGCGGGCCGAGATAGCGCTGGATCGGCCCCATGTCGCGATGGGTGAGCTTGAACCAGGCGCGGGCGAAGGCGTCCGCGAACTGATCCGGGTTCTCCAGGAAGCGACGCGAAATCTTCTCATATACGGGATCGAAGCGCAGCGAGAGGTCGGTCGTCAGCATGGTCGGCCGATGCTTCTTCGACGGATCGAACGCGTCCGGAATGATCGCTTCGGCGTTCTTGGCGGTCCATTGCTGAGCGCCGGCCGGGCTCTTCGTCAGCTCCCATTCGAAGTTGAAGAGATTTTCGAAGAAGTTGTTGCTCCACTTCGTCGGCGTCTTCGTCCAGGTCACTTCCAGACCGCTGGTGATGGAGTCGGCGGAGTGGCCCGCCCCATGCTTGCTCTTCCAGCCGAGGCCCTGGTCTTCAAGCGCACCGGCTTCCGGTTCTGGACCGACCAGCGAGGGATCGCCGGCACCGTGGGTCTTGCCGAAGCTGTGGCCGCCAGCGATCAGCGCGACGGTCTCCTCGTCGTTCATCGCCATGCGGGCGAAGGTCTCGCGGATGTCCTTGGCCGCGGCGACCGGGTCCGGCTTGCCGTTCGGACCTTCCGGATTGACGTAGATGAGGCCCATCTGCACCGCGCCGAGCGGCTCCGCCAGCTGGCGTTCGCCGCTGTAGCGCTCATCACCGAGCCAGGTGCCTTCCGGACCCCAATAGAGCTCTTCCGGCTCCCAGACGTCGACGCGACCGCCGGCGAAACCAAAGGTCTTGAAGCCCATCGATTCGAGCGCGACGTTGCCGGCGAGCACCATCAGGTCGGCCCAGGAAATCTTCTGGCCGTATTTCTGCTTGATCGGCCAGAGCAGACGGCGCGCCTTGTCGAGATTGGCGTTGTCGGGCCAGCTGTTGAGCGGGGCGAAACGCTGCTGACCGGCGCCGGCGCCACCGCGGCCGTCGGTGGTGCGATAGGTGCCGGCGCTGTGCCAGGCCATGCGGATCATGAGGCCGCCATAGTGGCCGAAGTCGGCCGGCCACCATTCCTGAGAATCCGTCATCAACGTGGTCAGGTCCTTGATGACCGCGTTCAGGTCGAGCGACTTGAACTCCTTGGCGTAATCGAAGTCCTTGTCCATCGGATCGGACTTGTCGGAATTCTTGTGCAGCACCTCGATGTTGAGCTGCGTCGGCCACCAATCGCGGTTTGAGCGCGTGGGTTTTCCGCCCGAAAACGGGCACTTCGAAGTGTCGTCCATGAATACCTCCTCTGGCGGCGTCGAACTCGCGCCCTTGGCCAGGTAGAACCACTCTAAGCGTCGCGTCCTATCAGGGGAAGTTGACTTTAGTGATCGCTGCGATAGGATTTTCTGATGATAAACCTGACGCTGCGCCAGCTCCGGTATTTCGATGCGCTGGCGCGCCACGGCCATTTCGGCCGTGCCGCCGAGGCCTGCTCGATCTCGCAGCCGGCCCTGTCGATGCAGATCAAGGAACTGGAGGAGACGCTCGGCGGCCTGTTGCTGGAACGCAGCGCGCGCCAGGTCGCGCTGACCCGGTTCGGCGAGGAGCTGGCGCAACGGGTTCGCGACATCCTGCGCTCAGTCGACGAGCTCGGCGATTTCGCGCGCGCTTCGCAGGACCGCTTCGCCGGCCGCCTGCGCATCGGCATGATCCCGACCATCGCGCCCTATTTGCTGCCCAAGATCACCAAGAACCTCACGCGCATGCACCCGGAGCTCGACATCCGCGTGCGCGAGACCATGACGCCGCGGCTGATCCAGGAGCTGGTGGAGGGCCGGCTCGACACCGCCATCGTGGCGCTGCCGGTGTCGGAGCCCTCGCTCACCGAGGTCGCGCTGTTCGAGGAGAAGTTTCTGCTGGTGCGGCCGGGCGCCGATGAAGGCACGCCGGTGCCGTCGCGCGAGATGATGCGCGAGATGCGGCTTCTGCTGCTCGAGGAAGGGCACTGTTTCCGCGACCAGGCGCTCTCCTTCTGCAACATGCAGGCTGCGCCGCCGCGCGAGATGCTCGATGCGAACTCGCTATCGACGCTGGTGCAGATGGTCAGCGCCGGCATCGGCGTCACGTTGATCCCGGAGATGGCGGTGCCGGTGGAGACGCGCTCCGCCTCGGTCTCGCTGGCGCGCTTCCGCGACCCCGAGCCGTCGCGCACCATCGGCATGGTCTGGCGCAAGACCAGCCCGCTGGCGCGGCAGCTGCTGCAGATCTCCGAGGTGGTGTGCCTGTCCGCGGGCAAGGTGCGCGCGCGGCAATCCCTGCGCGGCCAGAAGGCTTGACCGACTGATGTCGCATCCGGTCATCCGCCTCGCCCGCTCCGACGAATACGATGAGATCGGCCGCGTCTGGATGGAGAGCTGGGCCTCGACCGGGCTCGCCGAAGCCAGCGACTTCCTGCTGGCGAACTTGCGTGCGCGGATCAGGCGCGAGATCGAGAACGGCTGGAGCCTGTTCGTCGCCGACGATCGCGGCACGATCGCCGCGATGCTCGCGCTGCACCTGCCGAAGCTCTATCTCGACATGCTGTTCGTCGCGCCTGCCCATCAGGGCCGATCGCTCGGCCGGCAATTGCTCGCCTTCACGCGCACGCAAATGCCCGACGAGATCTATCTGCGCTGCGTCCGCGAGAACGAGAAGGCCTGGCGCTGGTACGAGCGCGAAGGTTTTGTGTTCGAGAAGGAAGAGATCGAGCCGTCGAACGGGTTCGTGATGAAGTGTTACCGGTGGAAGCGGCAACGGCCAGGCGGCGGGTAGGACGAGCGGGTCTTCACCTTGCGGTTGTCATCGGCGCGCACTAGTAGATGTCTCTCGTCGATGAGAATATCCTGGAAACCGCAACCTGCATCAGCCGTCCCATGTTTCGCATCTGCTTGACTACGATCTTTCTGTTAGGGCTCATCGCAGGCGCGGCGGCCCAATCCGCTCCATCGCCGGCTCGGCCAGCCAAGAGCACCACGCCGAAAGCCGCCCCGAGCTCCAAACAGGCTGTCGCTGCGGATGCAGGACCGTGCGGGATTGGTCTCATTTCCGTCGTCGGCAACCGGTTCGGTGTTCAGCAGGTTGGCTTCACCATGTTTGGCAACGAGTACGTGCCCGTCGCGATCGATGGCTGGGGACTTGATGACATCGTCATGTCGCGGGTTCGCGCGGCCGCAGCCGGCAAATCTGTCAAGCGCCTCGCTTATTCACCGAGCGCCTGGGCGCAGGCTGGCGGATCCGGATCGCCGATGCTGAGACGAAACCAGGAGCGGCAGGAATTCGTTCAGCAGAGCGCGGCAGGCACCAAATGTCAGCTCTATGTCCTGGTCGAGAGATTTCAGAACGGCTTCAGCAACACGAATCAATCCGTCGAAGGATTTGGCATCGTGAAGTGGGGCAATCCCATCAAGCGACGCACGTTCCTGTTCGCGCTGACCTATATCACCGTGTACGACGGACAGTCGTTCGAGGTCGTCAAGAAGGGCGCGGCGTCAACGGATGCCGAACCCATGATGTCACGCTTGATCGGGATCAACCCGATCAGCGGCCCCAACAAGGAATTGGATGAGACGGCCTTTCCGGCGTCTGCCAACGAGGTGGCGGGCAACCAAGCGCTGCGCGATGGTGTCCGCACGCTGCTGACGACGAGTCTCGACAAAACGCTACCTCAGCTGCTCCAGCAATAAAGGTTCCCGCCATGATCAAGCTCTATTGGTCGCCCCGCTCGCGCTCGTTCACGACGCTCTGGCTGATGGAGGAGAGCGGCCTGCCCTATGAGCGCGTGCTGACCGACATCTCGACCGGCGCGCAGAAGGCGCCGGACTATCTGAAGATCAACCCGATGGGCAAGGTGCCGGCGCTGATCGACGGCGATGCGGCGCTCGGCGAAGCCGCCGCGATCTGCGCCTACATCGCCGATCGTTATCCCGAGACCAGGCTCGCGCCCGCCGTGACCGACCCGCGCCGCGCGCGCTATCTGCAATGGCTGTTCTTCTCGCCGGGCTGCATCGAGCCGGCCATCACCCAGATCTTCACCAAGATCGAGATCCCGACCTCGACGGCGGCCTGGGGCAGCGCCACGCAGGTGTTCGACGTGCTGGAAGCCGCGCTCGAAAAAGGTCCGTGGATTCTCGGCGAGGAATTTTCCGCCGCCGACGTCGTGATCGGCTCGGGCCTGAACTTCGCGGTGCGCCTGTTCAAGATGGTGCCGTCGCGCCCCGCGTTCGATGCCTATCTCGCGCGCTGCACGGCGCGGCCGGCGTTCCAGCGCGCGGAGAAGATCGCGGCGGGTTAAGCAAGCTCTCGTAGGGTAGGCAAAGCGAAGTAGCTGCAGTAGCCCGGATGGAGCGCAGCGCAATCCGGGGCAATCGCATCCGGGGATGAGCCTGTCCCGGATTTCGCTGCGCTCCATCCAGGCTACGAAGCTATTCCGACTTCAAATCATCCGGCCGCGGCATCAGGATGACGTTGTAGCCCGAATCCACATAATGGATCTCGCCGGTCACACCGCCGGAGAGATCCGACAGCAGATACAGCGCCGAGCCGCCGAGCTCGTCGAGCGTGACGCCGCGGCGGAGCGGCGCGTGCTTCTGCATGAAGCCGAACATGGCCCGCGCCTCGCCGATGCCGGAGCCGGCGAGGGTGCGGATGGGGCCTGCGGAAATCGCGTTGACGCGGATGCCGCTCGGTCCGAAATCGGCGGCGAGATAGCGCACGGAGGCCTCCAGCGCCGCCTTGGCCACGCCCATGACGTTGTAGTTCGGCATCGCGCGCTCCGAGGCGCCGAAGGTCAGCGTGATCATGCTGCCGCCTTCCGTCATCAGCTCGGCGGCGCGCTTTGCGACCTCCGTGAACGAGAAGCAGGAGATCACCATGGTGCGCGAGAAATTCTCGCGGCTGGTGTCGGCATAGCGGCCCTTCAGCTCGTTCTTGTCGGCAAAGCCGATCGCGTGGATGACGAAGTCGAGCTTGCCCCACTTTTCGCGGAGCACCGCGAAGGCGGCATCGACACTGGCGATGTCCTCGACGTCGCAAGGCAGCACCAGATCGACGCCGAGCTGCTCCGCCAGCGGCTTGACGCGCTTGCCGAGCGCCTCGCCCTGGAAGGTGAAGGCAAGCTCGGCGCCATGGGCATGAAGCGTCCGCGCCATGCCCCAGGCGATGGAATGATCATTGGCGATGCCCATGATCAGACCGCGCTTGCCTTTCATCAAACCTTCCATTGCCGCCATCGCTCCTATTTTCGACGTCATCGCCCGCGCAGGCGGGCGATCCAGTATTCCAGAGACCGTCGTGATAAATAGAGAAGCCGCGGCGTACTGGATGCCCCGCCTTCGCGGGGCATGACAAAGTCAGAGATCACGCATCCAGCCGGCTGAACACCAGCGTGGCGTTGGTGCCGCCGAAGCCGAAGGAGTTCGACAGCACGGTGCCGATCTTGGCGTTGTCGATGCGCTTGCGCACGATCGGCATGTCGGCGAACACGGGGTCGAGCTCCTGGATGTGCGCGCTCTCGCAGATGAAGCCGTTGTTCATCATCAGCAGCGAATAGATCGCTTCCTGCACGCCGGTGGCGCCGAGCGAATGGCCGGTCAGCGCCTTGGTCGCCGAGATCGGCGGGCACTTCTCGCCGACGCCGAATACTTTGCGGATCGCCTCTATCTCCGGCGGATCGCCGGCCGGCGTCGAGGTCGCGTGCGGGTTGATGTAGTCGACCTTGGTTTTCACCGTCGACATCGCCATGCGCATGCAGCGCTCGGCGCCTTCGCCCGACGGCGCCACCATGTCGTGGCCATCAGAGGTCGCGCCATAGCCGACCACCTCGCCATAGATGCGCGCGCCGCGCGCCTTGGCATGCTCGAGCTCCTCCAGCACCAACACGCCGGCGCCGCCGGCGATGACGAAGCCGTCGCGATTGAGATCGTAGGGACGCGAGGCCGTGGCCGGCGTGTCGTTGTACTTCGAGGACATCGCGCCCATGGCGTCGAACAGCACCGACAGTGACCAGTCCAGCTCCTCGCAGCCGCCGGCGAAGATGACGTCCTGCTTGCCGATCTGGATGGTCTCATAGGCATTGCCGACGCAATGGTTGGAGGTCGCGCAGGCCGATGAGATCGAATAGTTCACGCCCTTGATCTTGAACCAGGTCGCGAGCGTCGCGGACGCCGTGGAGGACATCGCCTTCGGCACCGCAAACGGGCCGACGCGCTTCGGTCCCTTGGAGCGGGTGATGTCGGCGGCTTCGACGATGGTGCGCGCCGAGGGGCCGCCGGAGCCCATGATGATGCCGGTGCGGATGTTGGAGACTTCGTCGGGCGACAGGCCGGAATCCTGGATCGCCTGCTCCATCGCGATGTGATTCCACGCCGCGCCCTGGCCGAGGAAGCGCATCGCGCGGCGGTCGACCACCGTCGACGGATCGAGCGACGGCTCGCCTTGCACCTGCGAACGGAAGCCGAGCTCGGCATATTTCTCAGCCCGCGAAATGCCCGACTTCGCCTCGTGAAGGCTCGCAAGCACTTCCTGGGTGTTGTTTCCGATCGACGAGACGATGCCCATCCCGGTGACCACAACCCGCCTCATGACAGCCTCGCCTCAATCGTTGTCTTCTTAGTGATGCGCTCAGCCCAGGCTCGTGCCCTGCTTGAACAGGCCGACCTTCAGATCCTTGGCGCGATAGATAATCTGGTCATCGACCGAAAGCCACCCGTCGGCGATGCCGAGCACGAGCTTCGAACGCATCACGCGCTTGATATCGACGTTGTACACAACCTTGCGGGCGTCGGTCAGCACCTGGCCGCCGAACTTCAGCTCGCTCAGGCCAAGCGCCCGGCCGCGCCCTTCACCCCCGCTCCAGCCGAGGTAGAAGCCGACCATCTGCCACAGCGCATCGAGGCCGAGGCAGCCGGGCATGACCGGATCGTTCTTGAAATGGCAGCCGAAGAACCAGAGGTCGGGCTTCACGTCGAGCTCGGCGCGCACCAGACCCTTGCCGAACTCACCGCCATTGTCGTTGATGTCGGTGATGCGGTCGAACATCAGCATCGGCGGCAGCGGCAGCTGGGCGTTGCCTGGGCCGAACATCTCGCCGCGGGCACAGGCCAGCAGATCTTCATAGTCGTAACCGTTGCGCCTGTTCAGCATTCACGAGCCTCTGTTCAAATCCCGATTGAGCGGCGTTCCTGGCGAAAATGGGCCCGTCTCGATCGGACCGCCAATCTCCACCGCCGGCCGCGACTTGCGCAAGCTTCGCATGGATTGCCAACCGGGCCTCCATGCCCGGCTGCGCCAAAATCGGCTAAGCGGAACCGCGCGCTCTCTAACACAGGCCATTTCGGGTAGCAAAGCGCAGAGATGAAGGTAAAATGACGGGCTCCCCCAACCGGTTCCGAGCCTAATTAGAACGTCTCTAGTTGCGAGAAACTTGCATCTGCATCTTTCTCTTCTTATGTTACAGGGAGATATTGTTCACGCGTGCCCGAAATCTTGGAAATGAACGAGAATACCGCGTCCCAACACGACGACGACCATGCCGCGGCCCTCCTGTCCGGCCGCCAGCCGGCCCTGACCGGGTGTCCCTGGCACGACGTCAACGAAATGCTGCAGTCCGCGGGGTTGCGGCCGACGCGCCAGCGCATGGCGCTGGGCTGGCTGCTGTTCGGCAAGGGCGCACGCCACCTCACGGCTGAAATGCTCTACGAGGAAGCCACCCTCGCCAAGGTCCCGGTGTCGCTGGCGACCGTCTACAACACGCTGAACCAGCTCACCGATGCCGGCCTGCTGCGCCAGGTCAGCGTCGACGGCACCAAGACCTATTTCGACACCAACGTCACCACCCACCACCACTATTATCTCGAGAACAGCCACGAGCTGGTCGACATCGAGGATCCGCATCTGGCGCTGTCCAAGATGCCGGAGGTGCCCGAGGGCTACGAGATCTCCCGCATCGACATGGTCGTGCGCCTGCGCAAGAAGCGCTGATCTAATCCTGCATCACTGATTTGGTCGTCATGGCCGGGCATAGCCGTCCAAAGGGACGCTTGCGCTCGCCTATGTCCCGGCCATCCACGTTTTGGGACTAGTCAGAAGAGCGTGGATGCCCGGGACAAGCCCGGGCATGACGTTGGGGCGGCAGATTGCTCCGCCGCCCGACGGCGTCAGTTGACCTGCTCGTCCGAATAGACGCCCCAGAGGCGCTCCTGCTGGATCCAGCCGTCGAAGCCATTGCCGATGACGCGGCACCAGCCTGCGGCGCATTTCTTGACCTGGGTGACGACGCCGGCCTGGAGCTTGGCCGCAACCGCGCTGCCGGGATCGGGCCGGTCATAGATCGGAGCGAGATCGTCCTTGTGCTTCATGGTGACGACCGCGGTGCGGCGGCCCGACAGCAGGGAATGATAGACCCAGCCCTCGGCGCCTTCGGAATCGCGCACCCGGCGCCAGTTCTCGAACTCGGCGGTAATTTCGACCGGCAGGCCGGCACGGGTGTAGACCCAGGCGACGTCATTGTCCTTGGTCGGGCCGGCGCGGACGTTCACGTGATCCGATTTGAGGCTGACATAGCGCGGCACCGGCAAGCCGCTGGTGGTCTGCGGGGTATTGTCCTTCGCCGCATGCGAGGGCCCGACCGAGGCGCTCAACCAGGTGCAAACGAGCGCCATCACCCAACAAAAACGCCCCAACGCCATCAACCCGTCTCCTTCGAAGACCCGGCACACCGGGCCCTCACCCCAAATTCCAAACCCTGCCGCGCCTGCCCCTTCTCCCCGCCCCACGCGGGTTCCAAGCCTTGAGCCGTGGTTCTTGTCTTGGCCCGGCCTTCTGCTAGAGAGAACGGGCACTTGAGCAACCAATTGGCCCCGATTTTCCGGCCGGAAATGTCGGGTGAGCTTGGAGGAAACGCCGGGGACGGACACGGCAAGGGCAGTGTCGAACAACCGGGTTAATGAGGCCTCAACGACCGGCCTTTGGCGACAGAGGCGGCCTGCGATGTCTCATGAGAGCAGGACATGTCGGTGAAGAAAAAGCCCCTCGTCGTGGTGACGCGCAAGCTGCCGGATTCGATCGAGACGCGGATGCGCGAGCTGTTCGACGCGCGGATCAATCTCGACGACACGCCGATGTCGCCCGAGCAGATCGCGGAAGCCGCCCGCACCGCCGACGTGCTGGTTCCGACCGTGACCGATCACATCAGCGCCGAGGTCGTCAACCAGCCCGACTGCAAGCTCCGCCTGATCGCCAATTTCGGCAATGGCGTCGACAATATCGACGTCGCAGCTGCCCATGCCCGCGGCATCACCGTCACCAACACGCCGAAGGTGCTGACCGAAGACACCGCCGACATGACCATGGCGCTGATCCTCGCGGTGCCCAGGCGCATGATCGAAGGCGCCTCGATCCTGACCGAAGGCAAGCCTTGGGCCGGCTGGTCGCCGACCTGGATGCTCGGCCACCGCATCGGGGGCAAACGCCTCGGCATCATCGGCATGGGCCGCATCGGCCAGGCGGTGGCACGCCGCGCCCGCGCCTTCGGCCTGCAGATCCACTATCACAACCGCCGTCCCGTCGCCCCCGTGATCGCCGAGGAGTTAGGCGCGACCTATTGGGAAAGCCTCGACCAGATGCTGGCGCGGATGGACATCATCTCGGTGAACTGCCCGCACACGCCGGCGACCTATCACCTGCTCTCGGCGCGGCGGCTGAAGCTGATCCGAAAAGACGCCTATATCGTCAACACCGCGCGCGGCGAGGTCACCGACGAGGACACGCTGATCAAGCTGATCGAAGGCGGCGAGATCGGCGGCGCCGGCCTCGACGTCTACGAGCACGAGCCCGCGGTCAATCCGAAGCTGGTGCGGCTCGCCAGAGCCGGCAAGGTGACGCTGCTGCCGCATATGGGCTCGGCCACGATCGAAGGCCGCGTCGAGATGGGCGAGAAGGTGATCATCAACATCCGCACCTTCCTCGACGCCCACAAGCCGCCGGACCGCGTGCTGCCGAGCATGCTTTGAGGTTTACTTCCCGCGCCCTTCGCGCTTGCGCCAATCCGCAACGAAATCGATGAACGCGCGCAGCGCTGGCGGCGTCTGGCGCCGGCTCGGATAATACAGGAACGGGCCTGGAAACGGCTCGCACCATTCTTCCATCAGGCTGATCAGATCGCCCGACTTCACGGCATCGCCAACATAGCCGTCGAGCGTGGCCCAGATGCCGACGCCGTCGAGCGCGGCGCGCATCGCAAGATTCATATTGGTCGAGATCAGCTTCGCCGGCGGATCGACCTTCACCACCTGCCCGGCTCTCTCGAATTCCAGATCGTGCATGACGCCGCTCGAATAGCGTGCGCGGATGCAATCATGGTCGAGCAGGTCCTTTGGATGCTTCGGTCTGCCGCGCCGCGCGATGTAACCGGGCGAAGCGACCACGACGTAGCTCTGTGGGCCGCTCAGCGGGATCGCCACCATGTCCTGCGCGAGATGCTCGCCATAGCGCACGCCGGCGTCATAGCCCCCGCTCACGATGTCGACGAAGCCGCTTTCGCTGACGATGTCGAGATCGACCTGCGGATGGGCACTCAGGAACGGCCCGGCCAGCGGCGCCAGCACCAGATCGACCGCGGGAGGCGGCGCATTGATGCGCAGGCGGCCGGAGGCGACCTCGCGCAGGCCCCGGACCTGCTCCAGGGCATCGCCGACATCGCGCAGCGCCGGGGCCACGCGCGAGAGCAACAGCTCACCCGCCTCGGTCAGCGCGACGCTGCGGGTCGTGCGGTTCATCAGGCGGACGCCGAGACGTTCCTCCAGGTCCCGCAGCCGCTGGCTAAGGCTCGATACGGACACGCGAATTTCGACCGCCGCGCGCCGGAAATTGCGGGTGCGGGCAACCGCCACGAAGACATCGAGATCGCGCAAATCGGGCTCGGCCATTGTTCGTCAATGTGAACAAGGCGTTCTGGATTGTCCAGCTTATCGGCGCAATCGCTCTGGCTCATATCTGTCCTCGTGACGCGGCGCAGCCGCCTTTTCGAGGATGATCATCATGGAACAGCGCAAACTCGGTTCAACCGGCCCGACCGTCTCCACATTCGGCCTCGGCTGCATGGGCATGTCGGAGGTCTACGGCGCCGCCGATCGCGGCGAGGCCATCGCCACGGTGCACGCGGCGCTCGACGGCGGCATCACCCTGCTCGACACCGGCGATTTCTACGCCATGGGGCACAACGAGATGCTGTTGCGGGAAGCCCTGAAGGAGGTGTCGCGCGAAAAGGTGCAGCTCAGTGTGAAGTACGGCGCGCTGCGCGGCCCCGCCGGTGAATTCGCGGGAATGGACACGAGGCCGGCGGCGACAAAGAACTTCCTCGCCTATTCGCTGCAGCGCCTCGGCACCGACTATGTCGACATCTACCGTCCCGCGCGTCTCGATCCCAATGTGCCGATCGAGGAGACCATCGGCGGTCTCGCCGATCTTGTGAAGGCCGGTTATGTCAGGCATATCGGCCTGTCCGAGGTCGGCTCCGACACCATCCGCCGCGCGCATGCGGTGCATCCGATCGCCGATCTCCAGATCGAATATTCGCTGATCGAGCGCGGCATCGAACGCGATATCCTGAAGACCTGCCGCGAGCTCGGCATTGGCATCACCGCTTACGGCGTGCTCGCGCGCGGCCTGATCAGCGGTCACTGGTCGAAGGACTCAGGCAAGGCCGGCCGTGACTACCGGCTGATGACGCCACGCTTCCAGGGGGCGAACCTCGACGCCAATCTCGCGCTGGTGGAGCAGCTGCGCGCAATCGCGGACGAGATCGGCGCAACGCCGGCACAGGTTGCGATCGCCTGGGTCGCTGCACAGGACAACGCGATCGTGCCGCTGGTTGGCGCCCGCACCCGCAACCGCCTCAGCGAAGCGCTTGGCGCAACGAAGGTGACGCTGACGCCGGTGCATGTCGCGGCGCTGGCCAAGGCGTTTCCACCCAATATCGCGGCCGGCACGCGCTACCCGGCCGAGCATATGGCGCATCTCGACAGCGAGAAGCCAGCGACGGCGTAACCGCGGCGATCAGGTGCGATGGACGCTGAGATCCTCGAACACAGGCCCGTCGCCGTTGAGCGGATTGGCGGGATCGCGTGAATAGCGCAGCGTCTCGAAGCGCATCGCGCGCGCATCGATCATCAGGAGGCGGCCGACGAGGCCGTCGCCGAAGCCGACGATCTCGCGGATGGCCTCCAGCGCCATCATCGAGCCGAGCACGCCCGCGAGCGCACCCATGACGCCGGCCTCTGCACAGGCCGGCACCGTGCCGGGCGGCGGCGCTTCCGGAAACAGGCAGCGGTAGGTCGGATTGAACTCGCCCTGCTCGTTCGTCTCATGCGCGCGGATGGTGGTCAGCGAGCCGTCGAAGGTGCCGAGCGCCGCTGATATCAGCGGCCGCTTGGCGAAGAAGCAGGCATCGGAAACGAGATAGCGCGTCGAGAAATTGTCGGAGCCGTCGAGCACCAGGTCGTAATCGCCGATCAGGCCGAGCGCGTTATCCGCGTTGAGCCAGGTGGCATGGCCGACGAAGCGGACATGCGGGTTGAGCGCCGCGATCCGCTCGGCGGCACTCTCGACCTTGTGCCGGCCGATGTCGGGCGTCGTATGGATCACCTGGCGCTGCAGGTTGGACAGCGACACCACGTCGTCGTCGACCACGCCGAGCGTGCCAACGCCGGCGGCGGCCAGATACATCAGCGCGGGCGCGCCGAGCCCGCCGGCGCCGATCACCAGCACCGAGGCCCGCTTCAGCGCCGCCTGGCCGGGGCCGCCGACGTCGCGCAACACGATGTGGCGGGCATAGCGTTCGAGTTCGTCCGGGCTCAGCATCGTCGTACGCCTCTCCTACCAAGCCGCCGCTCTCAACCCTCATGGTGAGGAGGCGCAAAGCGCCGTCTCGAACCATGCAGGTCCCGATTTCGCCGCGGCCATCCTTCGAGACGCGGCCTCGAGGCCGCTCCGCAGGATGAGGATCTCAGCTCGCGGCCTCTACGCCACTGAACCACCGCAACATTGTTCGCGACCAACGAGATGTGCTTCAATCGCATGCTTTTCAATGTTTTGGCGTTCAACGGGCTGGCTGGATTTGTCATGAGATCGATGCTTGCGGCAACACTGATGTTGGCGGCTGCCACGGGCGCGCACGCCCAGATGACGACGCCCCAAGTGCCAGGCGCCACCCCGAAGACGGTCCAGACCGTTCCGGTCAAGCCCCCTGCGATGCAGACGCCGTCCGCGACGGCCGATGGCATGGCCAAAGCCGAGCGGCTGGCGCTCCAGTCCGACCTCGCCTGGGTCGGACAATATAACGGCGCCATCACCGGCGACGTCAGCGAGCGCATGGTCAACGCCATCAAGGAGTACCAGAAGGCCAAGGGCGGCAAGCCGACCGGCGTGCTCAATCCGCAGGAGCGCACCGCGCTCGCCGAGGCGGCACGCAAGAAGCAGGAGAGCGTCGGCTGGAAGATCGTGACGGAGCCGACCAGCGGCGCCCGGCTCGGCATTCCCGGCAAGCTGGTGCCGCAGCAGGCAAGCGACGCCAACGGCTCGAAATGGACCTCGCCGACAGGGACGGTGCAGGTGGTTCTCAGCCGCCGCAAGGAAGTGAGCCCGACCTCGGCCAAGCTCGCCGATCTCGAGAAGGAGCCGTCCGGCCGCAAGGTCGATTACACCGTGGTGAAGCCGGATTTCTTCGTGCTGTCGGGCTTGCAGGGCCAGAAGAAGTTCTACGTCCGCGGCACCTTCAAGGGTGACGAGGTCCGCACCATGACGATCCTCTACGACCAGGCGACAGAGAATACGGTCGAGCCGGTCGTGATCGCGATGTCGAGCGCGTTCAACGCGTTTCCCTCGGGACCGCTGGCCGGGCCGCCGCCGCGCAAGAACGTTGAATACGGCACCGGCATCGTCGTCAGCGAGGACGGCGCGATCGTCACCGACCGCCTCGTCACCGACAGCTGCCTTGCGATCACGATCGCCGGCCATGGCAGCGCCGACCGTCTCGCCGAGGACAAGGAGCACGATCTCGCGCTGCTGCGCATCTACGGCGCGCGCGACCTGAGGCCGCTCAGCCTCGCCGGCGGGGCCGCGAAGACCAATGTCGATGTCGTCGGCATCGCCGATCCGCAAAGCCAGGGCGGCGCCGCCGCCGTGTCGAACCTCAAGGCCGCGTTGACGCCGGCGATGAGCAGCAATTCCGCGCTCTCGCCGCCGCCGGCGGTCGGCTTCTCCGGCAGCCCAGCCGTCGACGGCGACGGCAAGTTCGCCGGCATCGCGCTGCTGAAGCCGGCGGTGGTCGCGGGACCCGCGACGTCGGTGCCGGCATCACAGGCGATGATGGTCTCTGCCGAGGCGGTGCGCGGGTTTCTCAAGGCGAAGGGCGTCAGCCCGAATGGCACGTCGACCGACGCCAAAGCCGCCGTCGTGCGCGTGATCTGCGTGCGCAAGTAGGTCTCGTGCCCCTGGACGCGTTGCAGCGCTTGCGCTGCCGCGCAGAGCCGGGGCACGGCCGTGCGGGCCACCTTACGTACGATTACGGAGCCGGTAATGGTACGGATTCGCTGGCATTCGCGATTCCGCCATCATCGTTGCCGTTGATTCGGACCTCCGCGATCCCCTTTGGATCGGGCCGGCACGTCCTGAGCGAGAAGCGCTCAGCATCCAGAAGCGATGCACGTTCGCGTGGCGTATCCCTGACCCAGCACTCCAAAGGATTGACCTTCAATGCACACGATCGTACTGGCCACCCAAAAGGGCGGCAGCGGCAAGAGCACGCTCGCCATCGGCCTCGCCTTGGCCGCCAAGCAGGCCGGCTTCACCGTCCGCCTGATCGAGACCGACCCGCAGGGCACCCTCTCCAACTGGCAGCGCCGCCGCTCTACCGACGATCTCGTCGTCGAGCCGATCTATCACGCCGCCGATATCGCGCCGCGTCTCAAGATGCTCGCCGACAGCGGCCTCCAGCTCGCGATCGTCGACACCGCCGCCGGCCTCAGCGCCGCCACCACCGCCGCGATCCGCCATTCCGACCTCTGCCTGATCCCGGCCCGTCCCAGCGTCGCCGACATCGAGGCGACCGTCTCGACGCTCAGCGTCGCCCGCGCCTGGAAGCGGCCTTACAGCTTCGTGCTCAACCAGACGCCGATCCGCGGACAGCGCATCGACAACGCCGCGACCGCGCTCGCCGAGGAAGCCGCGCTCGATCTTGCCGAGGTGCTCGCGCGTCCGCTGATCGTGATGCGCAACGATCACCAGGACGCGCTTGCGAGCGGCCTTGCCGTGAGTGAATTCGCGCCGAACGGCAAATCGGCGGACGAGATCCGCGGCCTCTGGCGCTGGATCGAGACCCGGCTCGAGCTCGAAGCCACCACCAATGTCCTGATCGACCAGGTCATCTCGGCTGCGCACGGCATGCTGCAGATCGCTGCGGAACAGGCGGCGGACGAGACCACGGCACTGGCGTCCTGAGCGGGGCGATCGCTCGGACGACAGTCGGGCTCTTCGCCATCCGGTGAACGGGCCCAAGCGACGAAGCAGTTCGGCCACCAGCCCGGCCGGATTGCTTCGCCTCGCGCGTTGTAGCGAGGGCTCCCGTAGCCTGGATGAAGCGAAGCGCAATCCAGGAAGGTCTCTCCGCGGAGAGGCCGGCCCCGGATTACGCTGCGCTCCATCCGGGCTACGACGCTGCGGCAATCCCGACGGTCACTTTTGACATTTCGCGCACCAGAACGTCGAACGACCGTTCTGCACGAACCGCTTGATCGTGCCGCCGCAGCGCGGCGTCGTGCATTTTTCGCCTTCGCGGTCATAGACCCTGAACGAATGCTGGAAATAGCCGAGCTCGCCCGAGGTCTGGCGATGGTCGCGCAAGCTGGAGCCGCCGGCCTTGATGGCATCGTTCAGCACGGTGTGGATCGCGCCGACCAAGCGCTGCGCATGATCCGTCGGCTCGCCCTTCCTGGTGGATAGCGTCGCAGCAATGCGCCGCGGCGACAGATGCGAGCGGTGCAGCGCCTCGCAGACATAGATGTTGCCGAGCCCGGCCACCACGCGCTGGTCGAGCAGCGCGGCCTTCAGGCTCGTGGTCTTGCCTTGGCAGGAGCGCGCCAGCATCGCGGCGTCGAATTCGTTGCCGAGCGGCTCGGGGCCGAGCCCGCGCAGCAGCGGCTCGTCTTCGAGCGCGCCACGCGCAATCACTTTCATGTATCCGAAGCGGCGCGGATCGTTGAAGACGATGTCGGCGCCCGAGGACATCCGAAACAGCACGTGGTCGTGGGCGGAATCCTTAGCCTTCGGATAATGAAACTCGCCTGGCTGAGCCTCGTTGTCCGGCTTGATGACGCGGAACGAGCCCGACATGCCCAGATGCATCAAGAGCACGTCGCCGGAGGCGAGATCGGCCATGAGATATTTTGCACGGCGCCCGAGGCCCGTGACGACTTGCCCCTTGAGCCGGGCCACGAAGTCGGGCTGGAACGGAAAGCGCAAATCCGGCCGGCGGGCCTCCGCATCGAGGATTTTCGCGCCCTCCATCACGGGCTGAAGGCCGCGGCGGACGGTCTCGACTTCGGGCAATTCAGGCATGGTCGGGCATTCACCTTATGAAGGCGGTGTGATAGCGCCATTGCGGCGGGCGGGCTATGGTCCGCCGAGTGGAGTAGAGTAATGGATCGGCCGGGCGAAACCACGCATTTTGGCTTCAGGGACGTTCCCCTCGGGGACAAGCAGACGCTGGTGAACGATGTGTTTCGCAGCGTGGCGTCGCGCTATGACCTGATGAACGATTTGATGTCCGGTGGCCTGCACCGGGTCTGGAAGGACATCATGATCACCGCGCTGGATCCGCCGAGGGGCGACCGGCCGTTCGCGCTGCTTGACGTCGCCGGCGGCACCGGCGACATCTCGTTCCGTGCCGCCAAGGCCGCCGGCCCCGGCTTCCACGCCACGGTGTGCGACATCAATGCGGACATGCTGGCCGTGGGGCGCGAACGCGCCGCCAAGCGTCATCTGGACACCCAGGTCGATTTCGTCGAAGGCAATGCCGAATCGCTCGGCTTCGCCGACCGCAGCTTCGATGCCTATACGATCGCTTTCGGCATCCGCAACGTGCCCCGGATCGACCTTGCGCTGCGCGAGGCCTATCGCGTGCTGAGACCCGGCAGCCGCTTCCTGTGCCTGGAATTCTCCACTGTCGAGATGCCCGGCCTCGACAAGCTCTATGATCTGTTCTCGTTCAAGGTGATCCCCCCGCTCGGGCGCATGGTCACGGGCGACGCCGAATCGTACCAGTATCTCGTCGAGTCCATCCGCAAATTTCCGAAGCCCGCCGCCTTCGCCGACATGATCCGCGAGGCTGGCTTTGCCCGCGTCAGCTGGCAGACACTCTCCGGCGGCATCGTCGCATTGCATTCGGGCTGGCGTTTGTGATCTCTGCCGTCACCCACATTGCGCGCCTGATCCGCGCCGCGTTCGTGTTTGCGCACGAAGGCGTGTTCGGCGCGGTCGATCCGAGCCTGGTGCCGCCGCCGGGACAGCTCGCGCTGAAGCTGGCGCGCATCATCGAGCGCCGTGGCGCCAAGCAGGGACCGCGGATCTCGCGCGCGCTGACGCGGATGGGCCCGGCCTATCTCAAGCTCGGCCAGTTCCTGGCCACGCGCCCCGACGTGGTCGGCGTCATCATGGCGCGCGACCTCGAAAGCCTGCAGGACCGCCTGCCGCCGTTTCCGCAGCAGGAAGCCGAGGCCACGATCGCGACCTCGCTGGAACGGCCGCTGACGGACATCTTTGTGAGCTTCGGCCCGCCGGTCGCGGCTGCCTCGATCGCGCAGGTGCATCGCGGCGAGGTGGTGCGCGGCGGCATCCGCAAGTCCGTCGCGATCAAGGTGCTGAGACCCAACGTCGCCGCGCGCTTCCGCCGCGATCTCTCCGATTTCTTCTACGTCGCGCACAAGGCTGAGGCCTACTCGGCCGAGGCGCGGCGCCTGCGCCTGATCGAGGTCATCAACACCATGTCGCGCTCGGTCGCGATGGAGATGGACCTACGGTTAGAGGCTGCCGCGCTGTCGGAGATGGCGGAGAACACGCGCGACGATCCCGATTTCCGCGTGCCCGCCGTCGACTGGGACCGCACCACGCACAACGTGCTGACGATGGAATGGATTGACGGCATCGCGCTGAACGATCACAAGCGCCTCGCCGAGGCGCGGGTCGACCTGCCCGATCTCGGCCGCAAGGTGATCCAGAGCTTCCTGCGCCACGCGCTGCGCGACGGCTTCTTTCATGCCGACATGCATCCGGGCAATCTGTTCCTGGATGACGCCGGCCGCCTCGTCGCGGTCGATTTCGGCATCATGGGCCGGCTCGGCATGAAGGAGCGGCGCTTCCTCGCCGAGATCCTGCTCGGCTTCATCACCCGCGATTATCGCCGCGTGGCCGAGGTGCATTTCGAGGCCGGCTATGTGCCCGCGCATCATTCGGTCGAGAATTTTGCGCAAGCCATCCGCGCCATCGGCGAGCCGATCCACAACCGCACCGCCGAGGAGATCTCGATGGCGCGGCTGCTCACGCTGCTGCTCGAGGTCACCGGCCTGTTCGACATGACGACGCGGCCCGAGCTGATCCTGCTGCAGAAGACCATGGTGGTGGTCGAGGGCGTGGCGCGCGGCTTCGATCCCAAGCTCGACATCTGGCGGATCGCCGACCCCGTGGTGCGCGAATGGATCGAGCGCAACCTCGGACCGATCGGCCGCATCGAGGGCGCGCTCACAGGGACCGGGGACATCGCGCGGGTCTTGATGCGCCTGCCGGAGATCGCCGAGCGGTCGGTGAAGGTGCTCGAGCAGCTCGAGACCATGACGCGGGAGGGCATCAGGCTTTCGCCGGAGAGCATCGCGGCGATGGGACGCAGCGAAGGCCGCAAGAACCGCTGGCGCACCGTGGCGCTCTGGATCATCGCCGCGACCTTCATCGGGATTCTGATCGCCGTCCGGAATCTGTGATTGCACTGCAATCACTGGAGTGATAGCATCGCTATCATTCCGTGCCGGAGGGCGTCATGGCAAGCCTGACCATCCGCAAGCTCGACGACGCCGTCAAAACCTATTTGCGGCTGCGCTCGGCCAAGAACCACAGGTCGGTCGAAGAGGAGGTCCGGGTCATCCTGCGGGAGCTGATCGAGGGCCGCGAGGAGCCGCTGACGCCGTTTGCGGTGCCCTCCGCCGCCCCGACGCCGCAGCGCAGCGGCGCCGTTCCCGAGGTCAGCGTCACCCTGATCATCGGCGGCGGGATCGCGGCCTATAAGTCGCTCGACCTGATCCGCAGGCTGAAGGAGCGCCGCATCGAGGTCCGCTGCGTGCTGACCAAGGCGGCGCAGCAATTCGTGACGCCGCTGGCCGCGAGCGCCCTGTCGCATGAGCGCGTCTATACCGACCTGTTCGACCCGCAGAGCGAGTTCGATGCCGGCCATATACGCCTCGCGCGCGACTGCGACCTGATCGTGGTGGCGCCGGCCACGGCCGACCTGATGGCGAAGATGGCGAACGGCCATGCCGACGACCTCGCCAGCGCCATCCTGCTCGCGACCAACCGCAAGGTGCTGCTGGCGCCGGCGATGAATCCGCTGATGTGGAGCAACGCGGCGACGCGGCGCAACGTCGCCCAGCTCCAGCGCGACGGCGTGGTGCTGATCGGCCCGAATGCGGGCGAGATGGCCGAAGCCGGCGAAGCCGGAACGGGCCGCATGTCGGAAGCCATCGAGATCGCCAATGCCGCCGAGCGGCTGCTGCGGCCGCCGACGCCGAAGCCGCTCGCCGGCAAGCGCGTGCTAATCACCGCCGGTCCCACCCACGAGGCGATCGATCCCGTGCGCTACATCGCCAACCGTTCCTCCGGCAAGCAGGGCTTTGCCATTGCCGCCGCTGCACAGGCCGCGGGCGCCGAGGTTACTCTGGTGAGCGGTCCGGTCGACCTCGACGATCCCCCGGGCGTGACGGTGAAGCATGTCGAATCGGCGCGGCAGATGCTGGAGCAGGTCAAGGCCGCGCTTCCCAGCGACGTCGCGATCTTCGCCGCCGCAGTCGCCGACTGGCGCGTCGCCAATGAAGGCGAGCAGAAGCTGAAGAAAACCGCGGCCGGCATGCCGCCGCTGCAATTGGTCGAGAACCCCGACATTCTCGCCACCATCTCCAAGCTCGCCGACAAGCGCCCGAGGCTCGTGATCGGCTTTGCCGCCGAGACCGAGCACCTCATCGACAACGCCAAAGCAAAATTCGCGCGCAAGGGCTGCGACTGGATCGTCGCCAACGACGTCTCGCCCGCCACCGGCGTGATGGGCGGCGACCGCAACACGGTCCACCTGCTCAGCCGCAAGACCGGTGCGCCGGACGGTGAGATTGCAGTTGATTCCTGGCCGGCGATGACCAAGGAACAGGTCGCGATCGAACTGGTCGCGCAGATCGCGAAGAGCGTGACCGGCAAATCCCTGGAGTCCGCATCTTGAGCACGAAGGTGACCGTCGAGCTGCAACGCCTCGCCCACGCTGAGGGCCTGCCGCTGCCGGCCTATCAGACCAGCGAGGCCGCCGGCCTCGATCTGATGGCCGCGGTGCCGGACAACGAGCCCATGACGCTCGCACCAGGCCAATACGCGCTGGTGCCGACGGGCCTTGCCATCGCCTTGTCGCCGGGACACGAGGCGCAGGTGCGGCCGCGTTCGGGGCTGGCGGCCAAGCACGGCGTCACCGTGCTGAATTCGCCAGGCACGATCGATGCGGACTACCGCGGCGAGATCAAGGTGATCCTGATCAATCACGGCACCGCGCCGTTCGTGATCAAGCGCGGCGAGCGCATCGCCCAGATGGTGATCGCGCCGGTGCTGCAGGCCGCGCTGGTTCCCGTCGCCACATTGTCGTCGACCGACCGCGGCGCCGGCGGTTTTGGTTCGACCGGGCGCTAACCCAAGACAACTCCAGCCGAATCATCCGCAGAATCACGCGCCTTGGAACCGCGCGGCCCGCATTTTTTTGGGGCCGCCCTTGCGTTCACGATCTGGACTCTTACCGGCGGAGTCGCGGTGAGGGTATTGTCTTTTGATTCGCGCGCGACGGGGGTCGCCGCGCGCAGATTCGTGCGGTCTTGAATTTCCGCGTCTTGGGGCAACTATGTCAGGCGTGATCGTGTCGATGCGTCGGACGCTGTTGTCGTGCACATCGCTGGCGCGCAACGGCTTGGTGGGAGGCGCTCTCGCAGCGCTGCTGCCGGCTGCGCCGGCCAAGGCCGCCGACCTCATCGACACCCTCGCCCTCGTGATGGATCTCAACCGGCAGGAACTCGCGGTGCTCGCCACCGCGCTGGCCCTGCTCGGCTTTTCGGTGATGGCCGCGATCCTGTTGATGCGGACGCGGGTGCGCACGGCGAAGAACGAGGCGCGGCTGCGCGCGCGGATCGGGGAACTTCAGCTCCAGGCCGACCGCTTCGGCGCACTGTTGTTCGCCGAGCCGCAGATCCTGATCTCATGGCCGGCGGGCGACAACCGCGCGCAGATTTCCGGCGATATCGCGCTGGTGCTGCCGCGCGATTCCTCGCCGCAGCGCGTGCTGGCGTTCGGAACCTGGCTGCCGCCGGAACCGGCGCTGCTGATGGACCATGCGGTCGATGCGCTGCGCGAGCGCGGCGACGGGTTCCAGCTGACGCTGACCACCGCGCACGGCCATATGCTGGAAGCGATCGGGCGCGCCATCGGCGGCCAGGCCATCGTCCGCATTCGCGAGCTCTCGGGCCTGCGCCGTGATCTGGCCGAAACCAATCTGCGCTACAAGGCGCTCTCCGACGAGACCGAGATGCTTCGCGGCTTTGCCGCGGCCGCACCGTGGCCGATCTGGGCGAAGGGCGAGAACGGCGCGCTGACCTACGCCAACCCGGCCTATGTGCGCGCCACCGAGGCGACCAGCGCCATCGATGCCCAGGAGCGCAAGCTCGAGCTGCTCGACAGTGACGACCGCAATGCGATGGAGCGGGGGCTCAAGGACGCCGCCAATTTCACCTCGCGGCTGCCGATCGTGATCGGCGGCGAACGGCGCATCTACGACGTGCGCGCCGTCAATGTCGGCAGCGGCAGCGTCGGCGTCGCCATCGATGCCAGCGAGGCGGATGCGCTGAGCTCGGCGCTGGTGCGCATGGCGGAGGCGCACCGCCGCACGCTCGACCAGCTCTCCTCCGGCGTTGCCGTGTTCGACGGCCAGCGGCGCCTTGCCTTCTACAACGATTCCTATCGCCGGCTGTGGGATCTCGATCGCAACTTCCTCGACGCCCATCCGGACGATTCCAGCGTGCTCGACCAGCTCCGCGCCGCGCGCAAATTGCCGGAGCAGCCGGATTTCCGCGCCTGGAAGGCCAAGCTGCACGAGGCCTATCGCGCGGTCGAGACGGCCAAGGACACCTGGTTCCTGCCTGACGGCCGCGCGCTCTCGGTCGTCACCACGCCGAATCCCGAGGGCGGCGTCACCTATCTGTTCGACGACGTCACCGAAAGCCTCGACCTCGCCCGCCGCTTCGACGGCCTGATCCGCGTCCAGCGCGAGACGCTGGACAGCCTCGCCGAAGGCGTCGCGGTGTTCGGCAGCAACGGCAAGGCGCAGCTGTTCAATCCGGCCTTCGTGCGGATGTGGAAGCTGTCGAGCGATGCCATGCGCGACGAGCCGCATATCCAGACCGTCGAAGGCTGGTGCCATCAGCTGTTCGACGATCCGCAAGTCTGGCGCCAGATCCGCGAGGCCATCACCGCGATCGAGAACCGCGCCGACCTGCCGCTGAAGCTGGAGCGCAAGGACGGCAGCGTGCTCGACGGCATGATCCGGCCGCTGCCGGACGGCGCCACCATGCTGACCTTCCAGGACATCACCGACACCGAGAATGTCGAGCGCGCGCTGCGCGAGCGCAACGAGGCGCTGGAGGCGGCCGACCAAATGAAGGTGGATTTCGTCCACCACGTCTCCTACGAGCTGCGCTCGCCGCTCACCACCATCATCGGCTTTGCGCATTTCCTCAGCGATCCCTCGACCGGTCCGCTGACGCCGAAGCAGGCCGAATATCTCGACTACGTCACCAAATCGACCAACGCGCTGCTCGCGCTCACCAACAACATCTTGGATCTCGCCACCATCGACGCCGGCGCGATGAAGCTGGAACTCGGGCAGGTCGACGTCAGCAAGGCCATCGAGCTTGCCGCCGAGGGCATCCAGGACCGGCTCGCCACCGACCGCATCCGCCTCAAGGTCGAGATCGCGCCCGACGTCGGCAGCTTCGTCGGCGACGAGAAGCGCGTCGTGCAGGTGCTCTATAACCTCCTCGCCAACGCGGTCGGGTTTTCTCCACAGGATTCCACCGTCGGCATCAGCGCGCGGCGCACGGACCGCAGCGTGGTCTTCACCGTGACAGATTCGGGCCCTGGAATACCTGCCGACATGAAGGACAAGGTGTTCAACTGGTTCGAAAGCCGCTCCCAGGGCTCGCGTCACCGCGGCGCCGGGCTCGGCCTGTCGCTGGTGCGCTCCTTCGTCGAGCTGCATGGCGGCAAGGTGCGGGTGGATTCGATCGTCGGCCGGGGCACGGTCGTGATCTGCGATTTCCCGACCGACCAGGCGGCGCATCGCGACGCCGCCGAATGACTGATGCAACCACATTCTCCGTCGCGCTTCACAACGAGACGGCCACGGCGCAATTGATGGCCGACCTCGCGCTGCTGGTCGGCCCCGGTGACGTCATTACGCTGACCGGCGATCTCGGCGCCGGCAAGACCGCGGCGGCGCGCAGCCTGATCCGCTATCTCGCCGGCGACGATGCGCTGGAAGTGCCGAGCCCGACCTTCACGCTGGTGCAGGGCTACGAGCTGCCGCCCTTCCCGGTGTTGCATGCCGATCTCTACCGTGTCGAAGACGAGAGCGAGCTCGAGGAGATCGGGCTGTCGCCGCTGCCCGATGCCACGCTGGTGCTGATCGAATGGCCGGAGCGCGCCCCGTCGGCGATGCCCGAGAACCGCATCGACATCGCGCTGACGCATCGGCCGGCGCTGGGCTCGAACGCGCGTGCCGCCGACATCACCGGCCATGGCAAGAGCGCAGCTATAGTTGCGCGGCTGAAGGCGCTGCGCGACTTCCTCGACGCATCCGGTTACATCGATGCGACGCGCAAGCGCATGCCGGGCGACGCCTCGACACGCTCCTACGCGCGGCTGGTGCGCGATGAGGAACTCGTCATCCTCATGAACTTCCCGCAGCGGCCCGACGGCGCGGCGCTCTACGACGGAAAATCCTACAGCGCCGCGGTGCATCTGGCCGAGAACGTAAAACCCTTCGTCGCCATCGACGAAGGCCTCCGGGCGCAGGGGATCTCCGCGCCTGCGATCCATCATTTCGATCTCGACCAGGGCTTTCTGATCTCCGAGGATTTCGGCAGCGAGGGCGTGATTGAGGGCGATCCGCCGCGGCCGATACTCGAGCGCTACGAAGCCGCCACCGACGTGCTGGCGATGATGCACGGCAAGACGCTACCGGAGACGCTGCCGCTGGACGGGCAGACCTACGCGATCCCCGTCTTCGACGTCGAGGCGCTGCTGATCGAGATCGGGTTGATGCCGGAATGGTATTTGCCCGATCGCAACGCGCCGCTGAGCGATGAGGCGCGCGCGGAATTTTTTGCGATGTGGCGCGAATTGCTGAAGCGGCCGCTGGCGGCGCCGCGGACGTGGATCATCCGCGATTATCACTCGCCCAATCTGATCTGGCTCGGCGAGCGCAGCGGCATCGAGCGCGTCGGCGTGATCGATTTCCAGGACGCCGTGCTGGGGCCGCAATCCTACGACGTGGTGTCGCTGCTCCAGGACGCTCGCATCGACGTACCCGAGACTATCGAGCTGACGCTGCTGTCGCGCTACATCAAGGCGCGGCGGGCGCAGGACACGAGCTTCGACACCGCCGGCTTCGCCGAGCTCTACGCGATCATGTCGGCGCAGCGGAACACGCGCCTGCTCGGCACCTTCGCCCGGCTCAACCGCCGCGATGGCAAGCCGCATTACCTGCGCCATCAGCCGCGGATCTGGACCTATCTCCAGCGCTCGCTGGCGCATCCCGCGCTCGCCCATCTGCGCGACTGGTATCTCGCCAACGTCCCGCCGCCGGGCTGATTCAGGACCGATTTACCGGCCGTTAGCCAAGATGTCGCTATTCTGGCGCCGAGGGAGCCGGAACATTGCGGGGCTGGAGCGGGGCAGATGGCAGCGAAAGCGGATCAGCGCGGAAATAGCCGGGTCATTTTCGAGCGCGGGTTTTCGGCCCAGATGATGGGAATCGACGGCACCTGGCGGCGCGACTGCACCATGGAGGACGTCTCCGAGACCGGCGCCAAGCTGACCATCGACGGCTCGGTCGAAGGCCTGCATCTGAAGGAATTCTTTCTCCTGCTGTCGTCCACGGGGCTCGCCTACCGGCGTTGCGAGCTGGCCTGGGTCAATGGCGACCAGATCGGCGTCAATTTCCTGAAAGTGGGCGACAAGAAGAAGAAGGTACGTTCCACAGCCGTTGGGGCGTGACGGCAACACCCGTCGTACAACCGTCACGGCGGGTGGTTAAGGCGGTTGAGATGCGGTGCGGCAGATCGAGCCCCGTGTTAGGATTGCTGCGCACGCGAAAGGTCTGAGAAAGCGAAGGATGTCCGTCAAGCCGACCAAAGCCATGGTGCTCGCCGCAGGGTTTGGCCTGCGCATGCGCCCCCTGACGGACAAGATGCCGAAGCCGATGGTGCCGGTCGCAGGCCAGCCGTTGCTCGACCACGTGCTCGACAAGCTCGGCCAGGCCGGCGTGACCGAGGCGGTGGTCAACGTGCACTATTTGCCGGACCAGATCATCGACCACGTCGCATCACGCCAGCTTCCGCGCGTGACGATCTCCGACGAGCGCGACCAGGTGCTCGGCACCGGCGGCGGCGTCGTCAAGGCGCTGCCGCTGCTCGGCGATACGCCGTTCTTCCACGTCAATTCCGACACGCTGTGGATCGACGGTGTGCGCTCCAACCTTTTGCGGCTCGCTGAAAACTTCGATCCCGATCGCATGGACATCCTGCTCCTGATGGCGCCGACCGCGACCAGCATCGGCTATGGCGGCCGCGGCGATTACGGCATGCTGCCCGACGGCGCCTTGCGCAAGCGCAAGGAGAAGGAGGTCGTTCCGTTCGTCTATGCCGGCGCGGCGATCATGTCGCCCGCGATCTTCGTGGACGCACCCAAGGGCGAATTCTCGCTGACGAAGATGTTCGATCGCGCGGGCGAGCAGGAACGGCTGTTCGGCCTGCGCCTCGACGGCGTCTGGATGCATGTCGGCACGCCCGATGCCGTGCACGCCGCGGAAGAGGCGTTTTTGGAGAGCGTGGCTTAAGGGCTGCCTCGAAGAGGCCGTAGCCCGGATGGAGCGTAGCGTAATCCGGGGCCTCTCGCCGCGGAGCAGCATCCCGGATTGCGCTGCGCTCCATCCGGGCTACGAACCTCGGCGAACAGCGGGGACGACTCCTCCTCCACCCATGACCATTTGACCCCGCCTCCCTATATTGCCTGATCCTTCGAATCAGGCAGCCCATGCGCGTCTTCAGCGTTCCCATCTCAGTTCCGTTCCTGCGCACGGTCGTCACCGCCCTGCTCGATGGGCGGCTGGTCGAGGGGTTCGAGGCGCGCAAGGAACCGGCGCGGCTGGCGGACGCCACGCTGTATCTGCCGACGCGGCGCGCCATGCGGGTCGTGCGCGAGATTTTCCTCGATGAAATGAAAGCGGATGCCGTCGTGCTGCCGCGCATCGTCGCGCTCGGCGACATCGACGAGGACGAGCTCGCTTTCGCGGGTGAGAGCGAACAGTTTTCCGGGACCGCGCCGCTCGACATTCCGCCGCGCCTGGGCGAGCTCGAACGGCGGCTGACGCTGGCGCAGCTCGTCGCCGCCTGGGCCAAGGGCCCGGTGCTCGCGCCGCTCGTGGTCGGCGGTCCCGCCTCGACGCTGGCGCTGGCTTCCGATCTCGCGCGGCTGATCGACGACATGGTGACGCGCGGCGTCGACTGGAGCGCGCTCGACGGGCTGGTGCCTGACAACCTCGACCGCTACTGGCAGCACTCGCTCGAATTCCTGCGCATCGCCCGCATCGCCTGGCCCAATCATCTCGCCGAGATCAACCGGATCGAGCCGGCCGCGCGGCGCGATCTTCTGATCGCCGCGGAAGCGAGGCGCTTGACCGCACATCCAAATGGACCCGTGGTTGCGGCGGGTTCGACCGGCTCGATGCCGGCCACCGCCAAATTTCTCCATGCGGTCGCCGCGCTGCCGCATGGTGCCGTGGTGCTGCCGGGCCTCGATACCGATCTCGACGACGACGCCTGGCGCAGCATCGGCGGCGTGCGCGATGCGCTCGGCAAGTTCGTGGAACATCCGGCGTCGAACCATCCGCAATACGCCATGAATGCGCTGCTGCAACGCTTCGGCATCAAGCGCAGCGATGTCGAGACCTTGCAGCCGCCGGCGGAAGTCGGCCGCGACCTGCTCGCGTCGGAATCGATGCGGCCGTCCGCCAAGACCGAGGTCTGGCACGACCGGCTGAAGCAGCCCGATGTCGCCGCGAAGATCGCGGGCGGCATGAAGAACCTCGCGGTGGTCGAAGCGCCCAATCCTGAAATGGAAGCGCTCGCCATCGCCATTGCGATGCGCGAGGCCAGGCACCTGGACAAATCCGCGGCCCTGGTCACGCCCGACCGCGCCCTGGCGCGGCGGGTGATGGCGGCGCTGACCCGATGGGATCTCGCCTTCGATGATTCCGGCGGCGACGTCTTGATGGAAACATCCGCAGGCACGTTTGCGCGGCTTGCGGCAGAGGCGGCGACCAAGGGCCTGGAACCACCGACGCTGCTGGCGATGCTGAAGCATCCGCTGTGCCGGCTCGGCCGCGCGCCGGGGGCGTGGAAGATGGCGATCGAGAGCCTGGAGCTTGCGGTGCTGCGCGGCACGCGTCCGCCGGCAGGCACCACGGGCCTCCTGCGCGAGTTCAACCGCTTCCGCGATGAGCTGGCAAAGCTGTGGCGCAGCGAGGTCTCCGCACTGCATCGCGCCGAGCCGCGGGCGCGTCTCAAGGCCGAGGATCTCGATCGCATCCAGGCTCTGATCGATGCCCTGCAAAAGGCATTGGCGCCGATCGAGAGCCTGCCGCCCACGAAGCCCTATGATTTCGCCGAGCTCGCGCATCGGCATCGCGAGATCATGATCGAGCTGTCGCGCGACGAGCAGGGCATTCCGCTCGCCTTCGAGGATCGCGATGGCCTCGCGCTCGCCGGCGCCTTCGACGATCTCCTGCGCGGCGGCACGACCAGCGGATTAATGGTGCAGCTAGCGGACTATGCGGACGTCTTCCAGACCGCCTTCGGCGATCGCGCGGTGCGGCGGCGCGACAGGCCGGGCGCGCGGCTGCAAATCTACGGCCCGCTGGAATCGCGCCTGATGCAGGCCGACCGCATCATCGTCGGCGGCCTGATCGAAGGCGTCTGGCCGCCGGCGCCCCGCATCGACCCCTGGCTCAGCCGGCCGATGCGGCACGAGCTCGGGCTCGATCTGCCGGAGCGCCGCATCGGCCTCTCCGCCCATGACTTCGCGCAATTGCTCGGCGGCGACGAGGTGATCCTCACCCATTCCGCCAAGGCCGGCGGCGCGCCGGCGGTGGCCTCGCGCTTCCTGCATCGGCTCGAGGCGGTCGCTGGCGACGAGCTCTGGAAGGCGGCGGTTCGCGCCGGCGAGACATACGTGCAGTTCGCTGCGGCGCTCGACCAGCCCGACGAGGTCAAGCCGATCAAGCAGCCGGAACCGCGACCGCCACGCGCAACACGGCCGCTCAAAATGTCCGTCACCGAGATCGAGGACTGGCTGCGCGATCCCTACACGATCTACGCCAAACGTATCTTGCGGCTCGATGCGCTCGATCCCGTCGACATGCCGCTCTCGGCCGCCGACCGCGGATCGGCGATTCACGATGCCATCGGCGAATTCACGGAAAGCTATGCGGCGCGTCTGCCCGACGATCCCGCGCGGGTTCTGCGCGCGATCGGCGAGAAGCACTTTGCACCGCTGATGGAGCGGCCCGAGGCGCGCGCGCTGTGGTGGCCGCGCTTCCAGCGCATCGCGCGCTGGTTCGGCGAATGGGAGACGGCGCGGCGCGAGGCGATCGCGGCGATCGTCGCGGAGACCCGTGGCGAGATCTCGATCATGCTCGATAACAAGCGCAGCTTCCGCCTCTCCGCCCGCGCCGACCGCATCGAACGCCGCCAGGGCGGCGGCTACGCCATCCTCGACTACAAGACCGGGCAGCCGCCGACCGGCAAGCAGGTCCGCATGGGCCTGTCGCCGCAGCTGACGCTGGAAGCTGCGATCCTGCGCGAGGGCGGCTTTCCCGATATCGACGCCGGCGCCTCCGTGAGCCAGCTCGTCTATGTCCGTCTCAGCGGCAACAACCCGCCGGGCGAGGAGCGCATCCTCGAGCTCAAGTACAAGCCGGGCGACGAGCCGCAGCCGCCGGACACCGCGGCCGCAGAAGCGCGAGTCAAGCTGGAGGCATTGATCCGTGCCTTCGAGGACGAGAACCAGGCCTATACCTCGCTGAACCTGCCGATGTGGGCGAACCGCTACGGCACCTATGACGATCTTGCCCGGATCAAGGAATGGTCCGCGGCCGGCGGATTGGGGATCGAGGAATGGTGAAGGCGCCGCGTCCCATCCCTGACGAGGTGCGAGCGCGGCAGGCGCGCGCCTCCGATCCGACTGCATCGGCCTTCGTCTCGGCCAATGCCGGCTCGGGCAAGACGCATGTGCTGGTGCAGCGCGTGATCCGCCTGCTGCTCTCGGGCGTGCCACCGGAGAAGATCCTCTGCATCACCTTCACAAAAGCTGCCGCCGCCAACATGGCCGAGCGCGTGTTCACCACGCTCGGTCATTGGGTGACGCTGGACGATGACGCGCTCGACGCGGCGATCCGCGCGGTCGGCATCCCGCATCCCGGCGCAAAGCTGCGTCGCGACGCGAGAAAACTGTTCGCCTGCGCGCTGGAGACGCCGGGCGGGCTGAAGGTGCAGACCATCCACGCACTGTGTACCCGCCTGCTCCAGCAATTTCCGTTCGAGGCCAACGTTCCCGCACGCTTCGCCGTGATCGACGAGCGCGACCAGACCGACATGATGGAGCGTGCCAATCTGAAGGTGCTGCTGGAAGCCGCGCGCGATCCGGAGAGCGTCACCGGCCGCGCGCTGCTGACGGCGATGGCGAGCGCCGCGGATGTCACCTTCAAGGAGGTCGTGCGCGAGGCGTGCCTCAGCCGCGATCATTTCATGGCTTGGACCGACCAGGCCGGCAATGCGGAAGCCGCAGCGGCGCAGATGGCTGCGGTGCTGGGCGTTGACATCGGCGACCGTATCGAAGCCGTCGAGACGGAAATTCTCGACGGCCCGTTCCTGCCGCGCGCGCGCTGGGACGACATTGCCTTCGCGCTGGAGGACGGCAGCAAATCCGACAATGACCAGGCAGGGCGGCTGCGCGCGGCAAAGGTGTTTTCCGGCAGCGATCAGGTCGACGCCTATCTGTCCGTCTTCCTCACCGACGACAAGCTGCCGCGCAAGGCGGTGCTGACCAAGAAGTTCTGCGATCACAATCCCTCCGTGGCCCGCCTGTTCGAAGCCGAGGCGCAGCGCCTTGCGGTTCTGATCGAAAAGCGCCGCGCCGTGACGGTTCGGGACCGCACCGCGGCCCTGCTGCATATCGCGACAGCGGCCGCCGCGAATTACCGCCGCGAGAAGCAGGAGCGCGGCCTGCTCGACTACGACGACCTCATCGACAAGACGCTGGCGATGCTGGACCGCATCGCCTCGGGCTGGGTGCATTACAAGCTCGACCGCGGCGTCGATCACGTGTTGATCGACGAGGCGCAGGATACCAGCCCGCGGCAATGGGACATCATCGCGCACATCATCTCCGAGTTCACCGCCGGCGAAGGTGCGCGCGAGGGGCTGAACCGCACCATCTTCGCTGTCGGCGACGAGAAGCAGTCGATCTTCTCGTTCCAGGGCGCAGCTCCCCACGAGTTCGACGCGCGCAGGCGCGAGCTGCATCGCAAGTTCACCGCCGCCGGCCTGAAATTCGATCCGGTCGCCTTCACCTATTCGTTCCGCTCGGGCGCGACGATCCTGCATTCGGTCGACCACGTCTTCCGCGATCCCGCGATCTACAAGAGCATCCATTCGGTCGAGATCGGCCATCCCCTGCACAATTCGCTGAGCGATGCCGGCCCGAGCGTGATCGAGCTGTGGGATCTCGCCGAGGCCGACGATCGGCAGGACATCGAGGGCTGGCGTGCGCCATTCGACGGCGTCGCCGTCACCAGCCCCGAGGTCAAGCTTTCCCGACGCATCCAGGCCGAGATCAAGCGGCTGGTCGAGAGCGGCACGCTGACCGGGCACGAGGGCGAGCGTCGTCCTCTTCGCTATGGCGACATGCTGATCCTGGTGCGCCGGCGCGGCAACGCATTCGACGCCGTGATCCAGGCGCTGAAGCACGCCGGCATTCCGGTCGCCGGCGCCGACCGGCTCAAGCTCACCGAGCACATCGCCATCATCGACCTGATGAACCTGGCCGACGCGCTGCTGCTGCCACAGGACGATCTCGCGCTCGCGGTGGCGCTGAAGAGCCCGCTATTCGGGCTCGATGACGACGATTTGTTCACTCTCGCCTGGGACCGCAAGGGATCGCTGCGCCGCGCGCTCGGCGACCACGCGGCCACAAGCGAAAAATTCACCACGGCGTTGCGTCGCCTGGAAGCCTGCGAGATCCGCGCCCGCGACGAGACGCCGTTCGCGTTCTACGCCTGGCTGCTGGGTGGCGATGGCGGACGTGCGCGCATCCTGCGCCGGCTCGGCCACGAGGCCAATGACGCGCTCGACGAATTCCTGGAGCTCGCGCTGAACTACGAGCGCAAGGCGCCGGCTTCGCTGCAGGGCTTCATGGCCTGGCTCCGCTCGGCCGACACCGAAGTGAAGCGCGACATGGAGATCTCGCGCGACGAGGTGCGGGTCATGACCGTGCACGGCGCCAAGGGCCTGGAGGCCTCGGTCGTGTTCATGGTCGACACCACGTCTTCGCCCGCGGACTCGCAGCGGCTGCGGCTGATCCAGGTGCCGCGCGGCAATGGCGGCGAGGTCGTGGTCTGGGCCGGCCGCAAGGCCGACGATCCCAGGCCTGTCGCCGAGGCGCGCAAGGCGATGCTGGAGGAGACCGAGGACGAATATCGCCGCCTGCTCTACGTCGCGATGACGCGCGCGGCCGATCGGCTGATCGTCGGCGGCTGCATGCCCGGCAACATGAAGACGGTGCGCAAGCTGAGCTGGTACGACCTCGTCGACACCGGCCTTGCCGGTTCGGGGCTCGACAAGCAGGTGATCGAGACCCCGCTCGGCAAGGTGACGCGGTTCGCCCGGCCGGAGGATGTCGCGGCGCTGGGTGCGCCGGCGGCCACCGTGCGCCAGACCATCGCGCTGCCTGACTGGCTGCGGACACCGGCCCCGCGCGAGACCATCGACGAGGATCCCGTGCGCCCCTCGGGCCAGTCTGCCGAGGAGGGCCGCAGCGTCCGATCGGGTGAATCGGTGCAGTCGCGCGCGCTGGCGCTGCAGCGCGGCACGCTGGTGCATCGGCTGCTGCAATCGCTGCCCGACATCGCCGGCGAGCGCCGGCGCGAGGCCGCGCTCGGCTTCATGGCGCGCAACGCCGCGGACTGGCCGGAGGCCGACCGCATCGCGCTGGCCGACAAGGTGCTCGCCCTGATCACGGAGCCACGCTTTGCGCCCGTCTTTGCCGCCGGCAGCCGGGCGGAGGTCGCCATCGCCGGCCGGCTGGAGCGGCCGGGCCGCCCCCCGGCCCTGGTATCGGGGCAGATCGACCGGCTGGTCGTGCGCCCCGAGGAGGTCCTGATCGTCGACTTCAAGACCAACCAGGCCGCGCCCAAGAGCGCGGCCGAGGCGCCGGCGACCTATGTCCGCCAGCTTGCGCTGTACCGGGCGGTGCTGTCGCGGCTTTATCCCCAAAAGCCGGTCAGGGCCGTCCTGCTCTGGACCGAGGCCCTTGAATATATGGAGATTTCGGCCCCCGCGCTGGACGCGGCGCTGGCATCCCTTCATCTCGGTGTGAGCGTCCTTGACCCGGCAAGGGGCCGTTCATAGGTTGACCGCATGATCCCGGGCGCGATTCCAGGTCGCGCCGATTCTCTTTCAACCGAGTGAGGTACTCCCAATGGCCGTTAGCAAGGTTTCCGACGCCGATTTCGAAGCCGAAGTGCTCAAGGCGAACGGCCCCGTGGTCGTCGATTTCTGGGCCGAATGGTGCGGCCCCTGCCGCATGATCGCACCCGCGCTCGACGAGATCGCCGGCGCGATGGGCGACAAGGTCAAGATCGTGAAGCTCAATGTCGACGAGAGCCCGAAGACCGCCTCGAAGTACGGCGTGATGTCGATCCCGACCCTGATGATCTTCAAGGGCGGCGAGATGGCCTCGCGCCAGGTCGGCGCCGCGCCGAAGGCGAAGCTGCAGCAGTGGATCACCTCCGCGGTCTGATCAACTGGCCAGGATTATTGGCGCAAGATTATTTTCGACAACGGCCGGCGAAAGCCGGCCGTTTGGCGTTGATGGGACGTGTTCAGCGTATGACGAGTCCCGCCCTTGCCTGCTCCTCCCCGAAAGCGCGACCGCAAGCCCACCGCTCTCGCCGCAATGGAGGCGCGCTCGGTCGACGCGATCCCGCGCGGCGGTGAATGGCAATATGAACCCAAGTGGGACGGCTTCCGCTGCCTGTTGGCGCGCAACGGCAGCAACGTCGACCTGCGCTCCAAATCCGGCGAAGACCTCGCGCGCTACTTCCCGGAAGTCGTCACTGCTGCCTTGGAGCTGAAGGCCGACCGTTTCACGCTCGACGGCGAAATCGTCGTGCCGCACGGCAAGAGCTTTTCCTTCGACGCGCTGCTGCAACGCATTCATCCGGCGGCAAGCCGCGTGAAGAAGCTCTCGGTGGAGACACCGGCGCTCTACCTCGTCTTCGATCTGCTCGCGACATCCGGACAGAAGGGCCTGGCTGAGAAGACGCTGCGCGAACGGCGGCCGGCGCTGGAAGCCTTCGCGAAAGCCAACCTCAAGGGCAGCCTCTTCCGTCTTTCGCCGACGACGACGAGCTACGCCACAGCCAAAAAGTGGCTCGCGCAATCCGGCGGCGGCTCGGACGGCGTCGTCGCCAAGCGGATCGATCTGCCCTATCAGGCGGGAAATCGCGACGGCATGCAGAAGATCAAGAAATTCCGCAGCGCCGATTGCGTGGTCGGTGGCTTCCGCTATGCCACCAACAAGATCGCCGGCCGGAACGTCGTCGGCTCGCTGCTGCTCGGGCTCTACGACGATGACGGCCTGCTGCACCATGTCGGCTTCACCTCGGCGATCAAGGTGGAGGCGAAGCCTGATCTGACCGATCGGCTCGAAGCACTGATCGGCGAGCCCGGCTTCACCGGCAACGCGCCGGGCGGGCCGAGCCGCTGGTCGACGGAGCGTTCCGCAAAGTGGTGTCCGCTGAAGCCGAAGCTGGTGATCGAGGTCTGCTACGACCATTTCAGCGGCGAACGCTTCCGTCACGGCACCTCAATCCTGCGCTGGCGCCCGGACAAGGCGCCGCGGCAATGCACGTTCGAGCAGCTGAAGCAGAAGGCGGCCGATCCGATGAAGCTGTTGAAGTAGCGCGTAGCCCGGATGGAGCGGAGCGTAATCCGGGAATCATGCCCCAAGCAACGATGGCCCCGGATTGCGCTGCGCTCCCTCCGGGCTACGCAGCAACACCTACTTGATCCACCCCGTCGCCAGCGCGTTCGCAAGCTCCGGCTGACCATTGCGGCGCGCCAGCGCGGCCATGGCCTCGTGATCGTAGGCGACGTGGCGGAACGTCACCTGCCAGGCAGCATCGGCACGTTCGAGGATCGCATAGCGCGCGTGCGGCGTGCCGGCCTCGACCACATGCGCGTACGGATGCTTGTCGCGAAAACCAGGGCTGCCGACGCTGCCGGGATTGACGATCAGCCGGCCGTCGCGCAGGCGCACCGCGCGGGCGAGGTGGGTGTGGGCGCACAGGATCAGCGATTGCGTGATGCCGTCCGCGAGCTGCTCGATGCGGTCGAGCGGCGACAGCGCCACCGTGCCGTCGGGATGAACGGTGTCGAGCCAGTACACCTCATCGCTGCTGGGCGTCGCGTGGCAGACGAACACCTGCTCACGGAAGACACGCGTCATCGGCTGCGCGCGCAGCCAATCGAGGTGGGCGGCATCGAGCTGTTCATAGGCGGGACGATCCCACGACCCCATCTTCTCCGGCGGACGGTCGAGCAGATAGCGGTCGTGATTGCCGAGGACGTGCACGGCGTCGAGCGGCATCAGGATCTCGATGGTGCGGCGCGCATCGAGCGGGCCACTCAGCATGTCGCCGAGATTGACGATGTCGGCAATACCGAGCGCGCGGATGTCGGCGAGCACGGCCTCCAGCGCGAGATAGTTTCCGTGGACATCGGCAATCGCGGCGAAGCGCATTGGCATTTCCTGTAGCCCGGATGGAGCGCAGCGTAATCCGGGACCTTCCTTGCTTGTGGCGCGATCCCGGATTGCGCTTCGCTCCATCCGGGCTACGGCAACCTCTATGCAGGCGGCGTGCCGTTGATCGCCAGCACGTGGCCGGCGAGATACAGCGAGCCGGTGATCAGGATCCGCGGCGGCAGCTCGTAGGCGAGCTGCGCCAGCGCGCGCAGGGCGGCCTCGACGCCGGGGGCAGGCTCGACGCGCATGCCGAGGCTGCGCGCGGCATCGGCGAGACGGTCGACCGGCATCGCATTCTCCGTGTCGGGAATCGGCACTGCGATGATGTGGCGGGTGAGGCCGGCGAAATTGGCGAGGAAGGCGTGCGCATCCTTGTTGGCCATCATGCCGGCGATGATCACCAGCGGCCGCGACACCCGCTCCTCGAGGTCGCCGAGCGCGGCCGCCGCAACGCGCCCGCCCTCGGCATTGTGGCCGCCGTCGAGCCAGATCTCCGAGCCCTGCGGACCCCAGGACAGCAACTCGCCCGAGGTGAGGCGCTGCATCCGCGCCGGCCAGTCGGCACCGACGATGCCGGCCTCGAACGCGGCGTGATTGACCTTGATGGTCGGCAGCGCGCGTAGCGTCGCGATCGCGAGCCCGGCATTGACGAACTGGTGGCGCCCGAACAGACGCGGCGCCGGAAGGTCCATCAAGCCGCGATCGTCGGAATAGACCAGACGTCCGCGCTCGACATTGACGTGCCAGCTCTCGCCTGCGGCGAACAGCGGCGCGCGCATGCGCCGCGCCTGCGCTTCGATGACGGCCATCGCTTCCGGCATCTGCTCAGCGCAAATCACGGGCACGCCGCGCTTGATGATCGCGGCCTTCTCGCCGGCAATCGACGCCAACGTATCGCCGAGGAAATCCATGTGATCCATGCTGACGGGCGTGATCACAGAGGCCGCCGGCTGATCGACCACGTTGGTCGAATCCAGCCGGCCGCCGAGGCCGACTTCGAGCAGCACGATGTCGGCCGGGTTCTGCGCGAACAGCAGGAAGGCAGCCGCCGTCTTCAGTTCGAACAATGTCGCGGCCTCGCCGGCATTGACGCGCTCGACCTCTTCCAACGCCGCGCGCAGTTCGTCGTCGCCGACGAGCACGCCGCCACTGAGGCGGCCAAGCCGGAAGCATTCGTTGATGCGGACGAGATAAGGGGACGTATAGGCGTGGACGCGAAGACCTGAGGCCTCCAGCGTCGCGCGCAGATAAGCGAGGGTCGAGCCCTTGCCGTTGGTGCCGGCAATGTGGATCACCAGCGGCAGCTTGCGCTCGGGGTGGCCGAGCCGCTCGAGCAGACGGTGCATCCGCTCCAGCCCGAGATCGATGCGCTTCTGATGCAGGGCCGACAGCCGCCCGATCACGTCGTCGAGCGGTGTCTTTGCACTGTCAGGGGAGACGTTCACGCGTGCGGCGCTGCCGGCGCCGTCTCGGCGGCGGATACGATCTGCGCCGGGCTCGCGACCGGCTGCACGGACTTCGATGCATCTTCCTGCGCCGGCGCCTTGGTCAAGAGGCGGCAGAGCCGCGCCAGGGTCGGGCGCAGCTCGTGGCGATGCACGACCATGTCGACCATGCCGTGCTCCTTAAGGTACTCGGCGCGCTGGAAACCTTCAGGCAGCTTCTCGCGGATGGTCTGCTCGATCACGCGCGCACCGGCAAAGCCGATCAGCGCGCCGGGCTCGGCGATCTGGACGTCGCCGAGCATCGCATAGGACGCTGTGACGCCGCCGGTGGTGGGATTCGTCAGCACGACGATGTAGGGCAGCTTTGCCTCGCGCAGCATCTGCACCGCAACGGTGGTGCGCGGCATCTGCATCAGGGACAAAATGCCTTCCTGCATGCGTGCGCCGCCGCTCGCGGCGAACACGATGAACGGCGACTTCTTCTCGACCGCAAGCTCCATCCCGCGCACGATGGCCTCGCCCGCAGCCATGCCGAGCGAGCCGCCCATGAAGTCGAAATCCTGCACGGCGACGACGACGGCGGAGCCTTCGAGCTTGCCGTAGCCGACCTTGACCGCATCGTTCAGATTGGTCCGCGCCCGCGCATCCTTGACGCGGTCGACATATTTCTTCTCGTCGCGGAACTTGAGCGGGTCTGGGGTGACCTCGGGCAGCGCCACGTCGAACCAGGTCTCGTTGTCGAAGATCGACTTGAGCCGCGCGACCGCGCCCATGCGCATGTGATAGTTCGAGCCGGGGATGACGAACTGGTTGGCCTCGACGTCCTTGTAGAACACGAGCTGTCCGGAATCCGGGCACTTGATCCACAGGTTCTCCGGCGTCTCCCGCCGCAGCATGTTGCGGATCTTCGGCCGGACCACGTTGGTAAGCCAGTTCATGGTTTGCTCCGATGTGCGATCCCGCCGGGAATCGCCTGAAGGATATATGGCGGCCGGACATCTGCCCGGCAAGCCGCCGTGTCGCCCGCGTTAGAGCATGATCCGGAAAAGTGTGAAGCGGTTTTCCGACCAGATCATGCTCAAACTAAAGAGCTACAGCGGAATTATGGCCTATTCCGCCGCCTGCTGCGCGCCCTTGACGCCCTGGGCCAGAGCGGCCGTCAATTCGGCGACGGCGTTAACGGTCTTGGCGGTCGCCCGCCCCTCGGCATCGAGGCTGTTCTTGAGGGCGTCGACCAGCGCGGTGCCGACCACCGACCCATCGGCCTTCTCGGCAATGGCGCGCGCCGCCTCCGGCGTGCGGATGCCAAAACCGACGCAGATCGGCAGCCTGGTATGCCGCTTGATGCGCGCGACAGCTTCGCCGACGGCATTGGCGTCCGCCGCCGCCGCACCGGTGATGCCGGCGATCGAGACGTAATAGACAAAGCCTGATGTGTTCGCGAGCACCGCAGGCAGGCGCTTGTCGTCAGTGGTCGGCGTCGCCAGGCGAATGAAGTTGAGCCCCGCCTTCAGCGCGGGAATGCAGAGCTCGTCGTCTTCCTCCGGCGGCAAATCGACGATGATCAGGCCGTCGACGCCGGCCGTCTTGGCATCAGCCAAGAACTTGTCGACGCCGTAGATGTAGATCGGATTGTAATAGCCCATCAGCACCAGCGGCGTGACATTGTCGTCCTTGCGGAAGTCGCGCACCAGCTCCAGCGTCTTCTTCAAGGTCATGCCGATCTTGAGCGCACGCAGGCCTGCAGCCTGGATCGAAGGACCATCCGCCATCGGATCGGTGAAGGGAATGCCGAGTTCGATGACGTCGGCGCCGGACTTCGGCAGCGCCTTGACGATCTCGAGCGAGGTCGCGGGATCGGGATCGCCGGCCATCACATAGGTGACAAAGGCCGCGCGGCCTTGGCTTTTCAGCTCGGCAAAACGGGTATCGATACGCGTGGTCACTTCTTGCCCCTCAGGATGTCGCCGACCTGCGGGACGTCCTTGTCGCCGCGGCCGGAGAGATTGACGACCATCAGGTGGTCCCGCGGCCGCTTCGGCGCGAGCTCCATCACCTTGGCGATGGCATGCGCGGGCTCGAGCGCGGGGATGATGCCTTCGAGCTTTGACAGCAGCTGGAACGCGGCGAGCGCCTCGTCATCGGTCGCGGAGAGATAATTGACGCGGCCGACCTCGTGCAGCCAGGAATGCTCAGGGCCGATGCCGGGATAATCGAGACCGGCCGAGATCGAATGCGCGTCCTGGATCTGGCCGTCGGCATCCATCAAGAGATAGGTGCGGTTGCCGTGAAGCACGCCGGGGCGGCCGCCCGCGATCGAGGCCGCATGCAGCTGCGTCAGGCCATGGCCGGCGGCTTCGACGCCGAAGATCTCCACGGAGGAATCATCGAGGAACGGATGGAACAGGCCCATCGCGTTGGAGCCGCCGCCGATACAGGCCACCAGCGAATCCGGCAGGCGCCCCTCGATCTCCTGCATCTGCGCCTTGGTCTCGTCGCCGATGACCGACTGGAAATCGCGCACCAAGGTCGGATAGGGATGCGGACCGGCCACCGTGCCGATGCAATAGAAGGTGTTGTGCACGTTGGTGACCCAGTCGCGTAGCGCCTCGTTCATGGCGTCCTTCAGCGTGCGCGTGCCCGACTGCACCGGCATCACCTTGGCACCCAGCATCTCCATGCGGATGACGTTGGGCTGCTGCCGCTCGACGTCGACGGCGCCCATATAGACCACGCATTCGAGGCCAAAGCGCGCGCACAGCGTCGCGGTGGCAACGCCGTGCTGGCCCGCGCCGGTCTCGGCGATGATGCGCTTCTTGCCCATGCGCCGTGCCAGCATGATCTGGCCGAGCACGTTGTTCACCTTGTGCGAGCCGGTGTGGTTGAGCTCTTCACGCTTGAGGTAGATCTTGGCGCCGCGGAGATGCTCGGTCAGGCGCTCGGCGAAATAGAGCGGCGAGGGCCGGCCGACATAATTCTTGAGATAGCCGTTCATCTCGGCCTGAAACGCCGGATCGGCCTTGGCTGCGGTGTAGGCCTTCTCCAGGTCGAGGATCAGCGGCATCAAGGTTTCGGCGACGAAGCGTCCGCCGAAAATGCCGAAATGGCCGCGATCGTCGGGGCCGCTGCGGTAGGAGTTTGGCTTGGCAATGTTCATCGGACGCTTAACTCTTGGGTGGCGCGCGCGGCGCGGATGAAGGCCTTGATCATGTCAGGATCCTTGACGCCGGGCGCGCTCTCGACGCCCGAGGACACGTCGACGCCGCTGGCGCGGGTGACACGAAGGGCCTCGGCGAGATTCTCGGCGTGCAGCCCCCCCGAAACCATATAGGGCAGTTTCAGATCGAGCTTTTCGAGCAGGTGCCAGTCGAAGGGCTCCCCGAGGCCGCCGGGCCGCGTCGCGTCCTTCGGCGCGCGCGCATCGAACAGGATGCGATCGGCGACCGCGGCGTAGCCGGGCAGCACCGCGAGATCGGCCGCTGTCGCGACCGGGACCGCCTTCATCACCGGGCGGCCGAAGCGTTGCTTGAGGTCGCGCAGCCGCGCCACGCTCTCCCCGCCGTGGAGCTGGAAGATGTCCGGCGACAGCGCGTCCATGATGTTGTCGAGCGTTGCGTCATCGGCATCGACCGTGAGCGCCACCTTGAGCGCGCGCCGCTTGACCTGACGGCCGAGGTCACGGCCGAGTTCCAGGGACAGGTGCCGGGGCGACGGCGGAAAGAACACGAACCCGACCATGTCGGCGCCCGCCTCGAGCGCCGTTTCGAGCGTCTCGGGCGTGGACAGGCCGCAGATCTTGACGAGCAGGGACATGGTCTCAAAGCGGGTAGAGGCCGCGGGTCCGCGGCCGGAAAACGGGGCTTTTCGGTCGGGGCCGCTTCTACAACGTCGCGCGCTGCTTGTCTCGCCCGACGGGCCCGTACAGGCCCATCCCGGAGGGAACGGGAAGGCGCTGGGACTCCGCCTTCGCTGCCGTCGCCTGGGCCCGCAGATCGGCCAGTTCGGCCCTGACGGCCCGGGCCTCCGCGTCATTCAGGCGCGCCGCGCGCCGCCAGCGCCGCTGGCCGATCCAGACGGCGGAGCCGCCCGCGACAACGCCCAGGGCCGCCGCCAGGATCAGCAACAGGAACAGCGGCAGGGTGATCGACAGCGAGGGGTCGTCGGCAATGAAGGGGTCGAAGGAGACCGTGACGAAATGCCTGTTGGCGACGGCGAACGCCACCAGGATCAGGCCCAGCGGAAGTACGATCAGCGCGGTCAGGAACTTTCGCATCTGGCTTCGCTCGCCTTGAATCAAGCTTGCGGCCGCATCCTGTGCGACCGCGAAAAACCCCAAAGCGCGCTCACATCGCGCTCTAGTCTACGCCGCCGGGATCCGGATGGTCGCGGTTCAGCCGCTCGCGCATTTCCTTGCCGGTCTTGAAGAACGGAACGCTCTTCTGATCGACGGGCACATGGGCGCCGGTGCGTGGATTGCGCCCTGCGCGCGCAGGGCGATGCTTGACCGAGAAGGCACCGAAGCCGCGCAGCTCGACGCGGTCACCGCGTGCAAGCGCCGCTACGATCTCTTCGAGAATCGCATTCACAATGTTCTCGACATCCCGCTGGTACAGATGCGGGTTGTGCTCGGCGATACGCTGAACAAGTTCGGATTTGATCATCGAGAGATAGGACCCGGGAGCGTGCGGATGACCATTTCCGTGAAAATACCGTGATCTGTCAAGACGCTAAATCAAGGATGGGCGTCGTGAAAATGCGTGACAAATGCCGAAAAAGCAGGCTGCGCCAGCACGCGTCAGACGCGAAAAAGCTCTGAAACTCGCCTGCCGACGGTCAGTTGGACGCAGCCGGCTGCCACAAGGCCAGCATTCCATCCATTCCGAGCCGATCCACCGCCTGCGCGACGCCGGTTTGCCCGATCTGGTGCGCGATCGAGCCCAAACCGAGCGCTTCCAGCGTCAATGCGGCCGCCGTCTTCAGGAACGGCAGGTCGCCGAAGCGCGGCTGCAGCTTGTAGTCGCGCACCGGTAGCCCCTTCTTGACGCCCTTCTGCTCGACCAGCCAGGTCACGGCCGTCTTCTCGTCGCCGATCTGGTCGATCAGCTTGAGATCGATCGCCTGGCGCCCGGTGAAGACGCGGCCGTCGGCGACTTTTTCGAGCTGCGTGTCATCCATGCCACGCCGCTCCTTCACCATCCCCTTGAACCAGGCATAGGAATCCTTCACCAGCGCATCGAGCGCGGCGCGCGCCTCGGGACTGGTCGGCTCAAAACCGTTGGGCGCCGCCTTCAGCGGCGAGGACTTCACCTCCTCGACCTTGACGCCGATCGTCTTCATGAGCTCGGAGAGGTTGGGGTACTGGAACAGCACGCCGATGGAGCCGACCAGGGAGCTTTGCTGGGCGACGATGTGGTCGCTCGCAATCGCGGTGATGTAGCCCCCGGAGGCGGCCAGCCCCTCCACCACCACCACCAGCGGCTTTTTCGCCTTGAGACGGACCAGCGAGTCATAGAGCTGCTCGGAGCCGGCGGTGGTGCCGCCGGGCGAGTTGATGTGAACGATGACGGCGGCGGCCTGCGAATTCTCGAGCCGCTCCAGCGCCTGCGTGCGGTCGGAATCGCTGCGGATCAATCCCTCGATCTGGACGCGCGCGATCGAGCCGGCGGATGCGAGGGTGCCGCGTGCACCGGGCGTCGCAATCAGCGCGAAGCTTGCAATCGCCGCGATCGCGATCAGCGCCGCCATCACCCGCCAGAACGTCAGCTTGCGGCGGATCCTGCGGCGATCGACGATGATGTCCGAATCGAGCGACATCGGAATATCTCCAAATGAAAGATCAGGCGCGTTGTGCCGTCACGGCGTGACCATTGGCCTATCTCGATACATCAATTGCGGCGCAATTTGAAGAAAACAAGGCCTCGTGTGGGGCAAGCAAGTCGTCGCAGACTCGGTCGTCGTCCCCGCCTAGTGCGCAATTGCGCACGGGGGCGGGGACCCACAACCCCAAGGAGGAGTCGTCGAGCGAGCTGGCAACTCCGAGTCTTCGTCAAACTCCTCCCTGGGGTTATGGGTCCAGGATCGGCGCTCCGCTTCGCGTCGCTTGTCCGGGACGACAGCGGAGTTCGTGGAGACAGCAACAAAAAGCCCCGGCTTGCGCCGGGGCCTTGATGTCGCAAAACGGACGTTTCGCTTACTTGCTGTCGCGGTTCTTCAGCGCGGTGCCGAGGATGTCGCCCAGCGTCGCACCCGAATCCGAGGAGCCGTACTGCGCGATGGCTTCCTTCTCTTCGGCGACTTCGAGCGCCTTGATCGACACCTGGACCTTGCGGGCCTTCTTGTCGAACTGGATGACGCGGGCATCGACCTTCTCGCCGACGGCGAAGCGTTCGGCGCGCTGGTCGTTGCGGTCACGGGCGAGCTCGGAGCGCTTGATGAAGGTGGTGAAGTCGGTACCGGCGATCTTCACCTCGATACCGCTTTCCTTCACTTCGAGCACTTCGCAGGTCACGACCGCACCCTTCTTGACATCGCCCGGCTCGGCGAAGGGATCGCCTTCGAGCTGCTTGATGCCGAGCGAGATGCGCTCCTTCTCGACGTCCACATCGAGCACCACGGCCTTCACCATGTCGCCCTTCTTGTAGTTGTCGATCACCTGCTCGCCCGGAAGCTTCCAGTCGAGATCGGAGAGGTGGACCATGCCGTCGACGTCGCCCTCGAGGCCCAGGAACAGACCGAACTCGGTCTTGTTCTTGACCTCGCCCTCGACCACCGAACCGGTCGGGTGCTTCTCGACGAAGACCTCCCAGGGGTTGCGCATGGTCTGCTTGAGGCCGAGCGAGATGCGGCGCTTGACGGAATCCACTTCCAGCACCTGCACGTCGACTTCCTGCGAGGTCGACACGATCTTGCCGGGGTGCATGTTCTTCTTGGTCCACGACATCTCGGAGACATGGATCAGGCCTTCGATGCCCGGCTCGAGCTCGACGAACGCACCGTAGTCGGTGATGTTGGTGACGCGGCCGGTGAAGCGGGCACCCAGCGGGTACTTGGCTTCGATGCCCTGCCACGGATCGTCCAGCAGCTGCTTCATGCCCAGCGAGATGCGGTGCGTCTCGTGGTTGATCTTGATGATCTTGACCTTCACGGTCTGGCCGATCGAGAGCACCTCGGTCGGGTGGTTGACGCGGCGCCACGCGATGTCGGTGACGTGCAGGAGGCCGTCGATGCCGCCGAGGTCGACGAACGCACCGTAATCGGTGATGTTCTTGACCACGCCGTCGATGACCTGACCCTCTTCGAGGTTCTGCACCAGCTCCTGGCGCTGCTCGGCGCGGGTCTCTTCCAACACCGTGCGGCGGGACACGACGATGTTGCCGCGGCGGCGGTCCATCTTCAGGATCTGGAACGGCTGCGAGTTGTTCATCAGCGGCGCAACGTCGCGGATCGGCCGGATGTCGACCTGCGAGCGCGGCAGGAAGGCCACGGCACCGTCGAGGTCGACGGTGAAGCCGCCCTTGACCTGGTTGAAGATGACGCCGTTGACCTTCTCGTTGTTCTGGAACGCCTTCTCCAGCTTGCCCCAGCTCTCTTCGCGTCGCGCCTTGTCGCGCGACAGCACGGCTTCGCCGAGAGCGTTTTCGATGCGATCGAGGAACACTTCCACCTCGTCGCCGACCTTGAGGTCGCTCTCACGGCCGGGGCCGGAAAATTCGCGCAGCGCGACGCGGCCCTCGGTCTTCAGGCCGACGTCGATGACGGCCATGTCCTTTTCAATTGCAACCACCTTGCCCTTGACGACGGAGCTTTCCTGCAGGTTGCCACCTGCGAAGGACTCGTCGAGCATCGCGGCGAAATCGTCGCGCGACGGGCTATAGGTATCAGCAGAAGTCGAAGCCATTTGTTCTCCAGTTGCGGATGTCTTGCCGGCCGTTGGGTTCATGGGCGCATCGCGCGCGCAGTGTCGGAAGGTCCGCAAGACCTTCGAGCGACCGCTCGTTGCCCTGATCTAGCGACCAGAACAGCGGAAGCGGGCCGGCTGAGGCCCGCGCGTTCGATACGTTGAAAGCTTGTCCGGAACCTGGATCGCGCCGGTCCCGAAACCGGGACGAAGCGTATCGACCTCAAAGAGCGGGAGCGGGCACTTCCTCCAATGACGGCGGCGGCTTAACCCCGCGACCGGCCCGCTCGGACAGCCTCGATAATGTCGATGGCGGCCCGGACGCCGCCTTCTATATCCAGTTGGGAGTTATCTAGCAAGTAAGCATCCGGGGCCGGTTTCAGAGGCGCAATCGGCCGATTCTTGTCACGTTCGTCACGCTGGAGGATGTCGGCGAGCACGGCCGCCTCGTCCGCCTCCTCGCCCCGCGCTTTGGCCTCCATGGTGCGGCGCCGCGCGCGGACCTTGGGGTCGGCGACCACGAAGATCTTCACGTCGGCATGGGGGCAGATCACGGTTCCAATATCCCGGCCGTCGAGCACGGCGCCGGGCGGATCGGCGGCGAACTGGCGCTGGAAATTGACCAGGACCTCGCGAACCCGAGGGATTGCCGAGACGATCGAGGCCCCCTCGCCGGCCTTCTGGGTCTTCAGCGCAGGATTACCGAACTTTTCGGGATCGAGCTCCAACGCGGCCTGCACCGCGGCCGCCTCATCGTTGAGATCGTGCCCCGACTGCATCAAGGCGTAGGCGACCGCGCGATAGATCACGCCGGTATCAAGATGACGATAGCCGTAATGGTGGGCGAGACGCTTGCCGAGCGTCCCCTTGCCCGAAGCCGCGGGCCCGTCGATGGCGATGATCATGAAAACTCGGCCCCTAGCGAACGCATCATCGGAATGAAATCCGGAAAGCTGGTGGCGATGAAGGCGGTGTCGTCGACCGTAACAGGCTGATCGGAGGCGCAGCCCATCACCAGCGCGGACATCGCGATGCGATGGTCCATATGGGTGGCGACAGTGCCGCCGCCCGGGACGTGGCCGCGACCCCTTACGATCAGATCGTCGCCGGAGACCTCGACCTTGACGCCGTTGACGCGCAGCATGGCGGCGGTGGCTTCAAGCCGGTCGGATTCCTTGACGCGCAGCTCCTGCAGGCCGCGCATGATCGTGGTGCCTTCGGCGAACGACGCCGCCACCGCCAGCACCAGATATTCGTCGATCATCGACGGCGCGCGCTCGGGCGGCACCTCGACGCCGCGCAGCTTCGACGCCCGCACGCGCAAGCGCGCCATCGGCTCGCCGGCATCGCCGCGCACTTCGCTCTCCTCGATGGAGGCGCCCATTTCGCGCAGCGTGGTGAACAGCCCAGTGCGCAGCGGATTGGTCATGACGTCGGACAGCACGACATCGGAGCCCTCCACGATCAGCGCCGCGACGATCGGGAACGCAGCCGAAGAGGGATCGGCAGGCACCACGACATTGGCGCCATGCAGCTCGGGCTGGCCCACCAGCGTGATGCGGCGGCCGTGCCGGCCTTCCTGGACCGAGGTGATGTCGGCGCCGAAATGCTTCAGCATCAGCTCGGTGTGGTCGCGGCTGGCCTCGGTCTCGATGACCGTGGTGGTGCCGGGAGCGGCGAGGCCCGCCAGCAGCACGGCGGATTTGATCTGGGCCGAGGCGACCGGGGTCTTGTAGACGATCGGCAGGGGATCCCGCGCGCCCTGGAGGGTCAGCGGCAGGCGCCCGCCCTCGCCGCCCGCGGTTACCTTGGCACCCATCTTTTCCAGGGGATCGAGGATCCGGCGCATCGGACGGCTGCGCAGCGAGGCGTCGCCGTCGAACACCGCCGAAATCGGGCAGCCGGCGACGGCGCCCATGACCAGCCGGCAGCCGGTGCCGGAATTGCCGAAATCCAGTGCTGCCTTGGGCTGGGCGAAGCCTCCGACCCCGACGCCGTTGACGGTCCAGGCGAAATCGCCGGTGCGCTCGACGCTGGCGCCCAGCGCCTGCATCGATTTGGCGGTGTTGAGGACGTCCTCGCCCTCGAGCAGGCCCGAAATCCTGGTCTCGCCGACCGCGAGCGCGCCCAGGATGAGGGCGCGGTGGGAGATCGACTTGTCGCCGGGCACCCTTACTTTCCCGGTCAGGGGACCGCTGGCGCGAGACTGGAGCGGCCTCGGTTGATCGGAATGGGTCAAGATTGTGTCCTTGAATAGGCCCGGTGGGCTGGCGCGCAGGTACCACATGGTCCGCGCGCCGTCACGGGCATGTCGTTCTCCCGTAATGCGCTATTGACAGCGGGCCGCCAACTAGCCAAGTGAAGCACCGCTTTTCAGACATTCCCAGGATTCCTGCCGTGGCCAAGTCCGAACTCGGAACCAAACGTATTTGCCCGACCACGGGCAAGAAGTTCTATGACCTCAACAAGAATCCGGTGATCTCGCCCTATACCGGCGAAGTGGTGCCGATCGCCCCGGTCGCTCCTGCCCGCGGCCCCCGTGCGGCCGAGGCCCGCAACATGGCCCAGGACAACGCGCCGGAGCCGGCGGAGACCGAGGAGTTGGTCTCGCTCGAGGAGGCCGATGCCGAGGAGAACACCGGCAAGGTCAAGGCGGTCGTGCCCGAATCGGAGGACGATATCGAGGTCGACGAGACCCTCGACGACGATGATGACGACGATTCGACCTTCATTGCCGACGAGGAAGAGGGCGATGAGGACGTCACGGACATCATTGGTGATGTCGGCGGTGATGAAGAGACTTGAGATCAGCCCTGATCTGTGAAAAAGGGTGCTCCGCGCGAGTCGCCTAGAGCGCTCGCCGGCCGGGACGGGTCCCCCAGGATCCTCCCATTTGGACTAAGGGGCCATAGCTCAGCTGGGAGAGCGCTTGCATGGCATGCAAGAGGTCGGCGGTTCGATCCCGCCTGGCTCCACCAGCCTTCGCTCGCTTCGCGAGCTACGGCTCGGCAAGCCAGCCCCGCTCCATCGTAGCGAAGTGAGCGAAGGCTGCCGCGGCGTAGCCCGAAGGGCGAAGCCGGGCTTTCCCGGACCAAAACTGGATGTAAGCTCCTCCCTCGACAACCAGGGAGAGTGCGGTGAAGTACGTTTACATCCTGGAGAGCCTCGATTCCCTCCATTTCTATGTCGGGATGACCGACGACCTGCGGGCCCGACTGGCGAAGCACAATGCTGGTGAGGTACCACATACTTCGAAATTCGGGCCCTGGCGTCTCAGGACCTACATAGCATTCAGCGACGAGAAGCAGGCCGTCGGGTTCGAGCGATACCTCAAATCAGCATCCGGCCGCGCCTTCGCCAAGAAGCGCCTCTAACTCCCCCTACTCCCCGATCACCGCATTCAGCCGATCCCTGAGCGCGACGATCTCGTCCTTCATCGCGACCAGTTCCGACACCGAGCAGTCCGACGCGGCCAGGATTGATTGCGGCACGCTGCGCGCCTTGTCCTTCAGCGCATGGCCCTGCGGCGTCAGGGCGATCAGAACCTGACGCTCGTCCTCACGCGAGCGGGTGCGCCTGACGAGATGGGCGGCCTCGAGCCGCTTCAGCAGCGGCGTCAGCGTGCCCGAATCCAGGAACAGCTTCTCGCCGATCTCCTTGACCGGCACGTCGTCGCGCTCCCACAGCACCAGCATGACCAGATATTGCGGATAGGTCAGGCCGAGCCGATCGAGCAGCGGCTTGTAGACGCGGTTAAAGGCGTGCGTAGCGGAATAGACCGCGAAGCAGATCTGGTTGTCGAGACGAAGCGGGTCTACCGCCGTTGATTTCCGGGCCATGAAGAATCCTGCGCGTTTCTCCCATTCTGGGCCCGGCCGGCGCCACATTCAATTGCGAACAATTAAATGTGAGGCGCGACGAATTAGATTGCGCACAATCTAATTGTCTGCGATAAAGCTTACACCCCAACCCGGAAAGACCCGAGGAGACGACAATGTCCGTGAACGTCCTCTACAAGACCAGCGCCAAGGCCACCGGCGGCCGCGACGGCCATGCTGCGACCCTCGACGGCGCGCTCGACGTCAAGCTCACCACGCCGAAGGAGCTCGGCGGCGGCGGCGGCGCCGGCAACAATCCCGAGCAGCTGTTCGCGGCCGGCTATGCCGCCTGCTTCATCGGCGCAATGAAGTTCGTGGCCTCGCAGGGCGGACCGAAGGTGCCCGCGGATGCCTCGGTCACCTCGACCGTCGGCATCGGCCCGCGCTCCGAGGGCGGCTTCGGCCTCGACATCGACCTTGCGGTCTCGCTGCCGGGCCTTGCCCGTGCGGACGCCGAGGCGCTGGTCGCGAAGGCGCACCAGGTGTGCCCGTACTCCAATGCCACGCGCGGCAATGTCGACGTTCGCCTGACGGTGGTCTGATCGGCAGCGCGGATTGGCTGGCCCGGGAATCCCCCCTCGGGCCGGCCGCATCCGACTGAATTTGCCATGCTGCGGCATGGCTGCTCGGCGGCGCATACGGCTCCACGCTCGGCGCCATTGCTGGCGCAAACAAACCTCGCTAGGCCTGTGATCCAATGATCGACACAGGGAAGCGAAGGCATGACTGAAGCAGCAACGGGCGCCATGAGCGGATTGCGCGTCATCGATCTCACGCGCGTGCTCGGCGGTCCCTACTGCACCCAGATCCTCGCCGACCACGGCGCCGACGTGATCAAGGTCGAGCCGCCCGCCGGCGACGAGGTGCGCGAATGGGGCCCTCCGTTCCACGAGGAGGATGCGGCCTATTTCGTCGGCATCAACCGCAACAAGCGCTCGATCGGCCTCGACCTCGCCTCCGAGGGCGGCCGAATCGTGCTGCTCAAGATGCTGGAGACCGCCGACGTCCTGATCGAGAATTTCAAGCCGGGCACGCTGGAGAAATGGGGCATCGGCAACGACGTCCTCAGCAAGAAATATCCCCGCCTCGTGCATTGCCGGATCTGCGGCTTCGGCGCCGACGGCCCGCGCGGCGGCAATCCCGGCTATGACGCCATCATCCAGGCCATGACCGGCATGATCGCGGCGACCGGCTCGCCCGAGAGCGGGCCGATGCGGATCGGCGTGCCCTTGGTCGACATCACCACCGGACTTTATGCGGCGATCGGCATCCTGATGGCGCTGTCGGAGCGGCAGCGGTCGGGCAAGGGCCAGTTCCTGGAGACGACGCTGTACGAGACCGGCCTTGCCATCATGCATCCGCACACCGCGAATTATTTCATGCATGGCAAGCCGCCTGGTCTCACCGGCAACGAGCATCCGAACCTCGTGCCTTACGCGATCTTCCCGACCAAGACCGACAACATCTTCATCGGCGTCGGCAATGACGGCACCTTCCGCAAGCTGGCGAAGGAGATCGGCAAGCCCGAGCTCGGCACCGATCCGCGCTTTGCCCGCAACAAGGACCGCATCGCCAATCGCGAGGCACTGCGCGCCGAGCTTGCGGCCGTGTTCAGCCAGCACGAGGCCGAGCCGCTGTGCAACCGCCTGCTCGCGGCCGGCCTGCCTGCAGGTCCCGTGCAGAAGATCGACCAGGCGTTGACCAATCCGCACACGATCGCGCGTGGCGATATTATCGAGAAGGACTGGTACAAGGGCGTTGCCTCGCCGATCCGGCTCGACCGCAGCAAGCCGAGCCTGCGCCGCGTGCCGCCGAAATTCAGCCAGCATGCGGCCGAGGTGCTGGGCGAGTTCGGCTACTCCAAGGCCGAGATCGACGCGATGGTCGAAAAAGGCACGGTCTGCGGTCCCGAGCGGAAACGCTGAGCTAAGGCGAGCGTCAACGGTGGTGCGCTCCCTCTCCCGCTTGCAAGTGGGAGAGGTTCGGAGCCCGCGGCACGATAGTGCCTCATCTCAATGCCGCACTGCGGCGCGCGCACGCATGTGCAGCGCGAACGGAGTTGGCTGACGGCTCCGTCTTGGCCTATTTGACAACTTCCCATTTGGCCGCGCTTGCTGCTTTCGTTTCTCCCGCTTACACAGTCATGTGAACGTCATATGGCGCTGCTAGCGCAAGCGCTTCTTTAGTGACGGGCAAGGGAGGTTCTTGATGGCTCTTCGACATTTTGGCACGGCGGCGGCCGTCGCACTCACAATTGGTCTCGGCGCGTCGCCGGCGCTTGCCGTGACCGAAATCCAGTGGTGGCACGCGATGACCGGCGCCAACAACGACGTCATCGTCAGGCTCGCCAACGACTTCAACACCACGCAGAGCGACTACAAGGTGATCCCGACCTACAAGGGCAACTACGCCGACACGATGAACGCCGGCATCGCCGCGTTCCGCGCCGGCAACGCGCCGCACATCATGCAGGTGTTCGAGGTCGGCACCGCCACCATGATGGCAGCGACCGGCGCCGTGAAGCCGGTCTACAAGCTGATGGCCGAGACCGGCGAGAAGTTCGATCCGAAGGCCTATCTGCCTGCGATCACCGGCTATTACTCGACCTCGAAGGGCGAGATGCTGTCCTTCCCGTTCAACTCGTCCTCGACCGTGATGTGGGTCAACCTCGACGCACTGAAGAAAGCGAATGTCGAGGTGCCGAAGACCTGGCCCGAAGTGTTCGACGCCGCCAAGAAGCTGAAGGCGGCCGGCCACGCCACCTGCGGCTTCTCCAACTCCTGGGTCACCTGGGTCAATCTCGAGCAGCTCTCCGCCTGGCACAACGTGCCGCTCGCCAGCAAGGCCAACGGCCTCGACGGTTTCGACACCGTGCTGTCCTTCAACGGTCCGCTCCAGGTCAAGCATCTCGAAAATCTGGTCGAGCTCCAGAAGGACAAGACCTACGACTATGCCGGCCGCACCAACACCGGCGAAGGCCGCTTCACGTCGGGCGAATGTCCGCTCTACCTGACCTCGTCCGCGTTCTTCGGCAACGTCAAGGCGCAGGCCAAGTTTGCCTTCACCGCGGTGCCGATGCCCTATTACCCGGACGCTAAGGGCGCGCCGCAGAACTCGATCATCGGCGGTGCCTCGCTCTGGGTAATGGGCGGCAAACCGGCGGACGATTACAAGGGCGTCGCCAAATTCTTCTCCTTCCTCTCGGACACCGATCGCCAAGTCTACATCCACAAGGCCTCGGGCTATCTGCCGATCACCAAGGCGGCCTATGAGAAGGCCAAGGCGGATGGCTTCTACAAGGATCAGCCCTATCTGGAGACGCCGCTGCTCGAGCTGACCAACAAGGAGCCGACCGAGAATTCGCGCGGCCTGCGCCTCGGCAACATGGTGCAGCTCCGTGACGTCTGGGCGGAGGAGATCGAGCAGGCGCTGGCCGGCAAGAAGACCGCCAAGCAGGCGCTGGACGCGGCCGTCGAGCGCGGCAACACCATGCTGCGCCAGTTCGAAAAGACCGCCGTGAAGTAAGGCGACAAGCGGCAGGCCGGTCCCCCGGCCTGCCGCGCTGGGGCATCATGCAAAAGCAAGCCATTTTCCAATCGAAGCTGTTGCCCTATGCGCTGGTTGCGCCGCAACTCGCGATCGTCCTGATTTTCTTCTACTGGCCGGCCTTGCAGGCGATGATCCAGTCGTTCCTGCTGCAGGACGCCTTCGGCCTGTCGACCAGCTTCGTCTGGTTCGAGAACTATATCGAGCTGTTCAAGGAGCCCGCCTATTTCGAGGCGATCCTGCGCACCTTCTTCTTTTCGTTCGCGATCGCGGTGTCGTCGCTGTCGTTCGCGCTGCTGCTGGCCGTGATGGCAGACAAGCCGCTGCGCGGCTCGATGCTCTACCGCACGCTGCTGATCTGGCCCTATGCGGTGGCGCCGCCGGTCGTCGGCGTGCTCTGGATCTTCATGCTGCATCCCTCGCTCGGCGTGCTCTCGCGCTACCTGCGGGCGCTGGGCATCGACTGGAATCCACTGCTCGACGGCGACCAGGCCGCAGCGCTGATCATCCTGGCCGCCGCCTGGAAGCAGATCTCCTACAACTTCCTGTTCTTCCTCGCCGGCCTGCAGAGCATCCCCAGAAGCGTGATCGAGGCGGCTGCGATCGACGGCGCCCGCCCGATGCGCAGGTTCTGGACCGTGATCTTCCCGCTGCTGTCGCCGACCATCTTCTTCCTCCTGGTCGTCAACATTGTCTACGCCTTCTTCGACACGTTCGGCATCATCGACACGATGACCCGCGGCGGTCCGGGCAAGTCGACGGAGACGCTGGTCTACAAGGTCTATACCGACGGCCTGCTCGGCGGAAACCTCGGCAGCTCCGCGGCGCAATCGGTGATCCTGATGATCATGGTGATCGTGCTGACGGGCATCCAGTTCCGCTTCGTCGAACGCAAGGTGACCTACTGATGGTCGAGGAAGAAGGCTTTCGGCGCTACATTGCCCATATCATCCTCTGGATCGGGATCGCGATCGTCGCCTTCCCGGTCTATCTCGCCTTCGTGGCGTCCACCCAGGACAACGCGGTGATCGCCAACGGGCAGATGTCGTTGCTGCCCGGGGGTCATTTCTTCCAGACCTACTACCAGACCATCTTCATCGGCACGAGTGGCTCGACCCGCGAGCCGGTCGGCAACATGATGCTGAACTCGCTGGTGATGGCGCTGCTGATCGCGCTGGGCAAGATCGCGATCTCGATCATCTCGGCCTATGCGATCGTGTACTTCCGCTTCCCGTTCCGGATGTCGATCTTCTGGCTCATCTTCATCACCTTGATGCTGCCGGTCGAGGTCCGCATCTATCCGACCTACAAGATCGTCGCCGATCTGCACATGCTCGACAGCTATGCCGGCCTGTCGCTGCCGCTGATCGCATCGGCCACCGCGACGCTGCTGTTCCGCCAGTTCTTCATGACCGTGCCGGACGAGCTGCTGGAAGCCTCGCGCATCGACGGCGCCGGCCCCTTCCGCTTCTTCTGGGATACGCTGCTGCCGCTGTCGCGCACCAACATGGCGGCGCTGTTCGTGATCCTGTTCATTCTCGGCTGGAATCAATATCTCTGGCCGCTGTTGATCACCACGCGCGACGACATGCAGACCATCCAGATCGGCATTCGCAAGATGATCACCACCACCGACGCGCTGACCGAATGGCCGATCGTGATGGCAACCGCCGTGCTGGCCATGCTGCCGCCGGTGTTCGTCGTCGTCGTCATGCAGAAATTGTTCGTGCGCGGCCTGGTCGAGACGGAGAAGTAGAGACTTATGGCCAACGTCACCCTGCGCAGCGTCCGCAAAACCTATCCCGGCGGCTTCGAGGCCATCAAGGGCGTCGACGTCGATGTCGGCGACGGACAGTTCTGCGTGCTGGTCGGCCCCTCCGGCTGCGGCAAGTCCACGCTGCTGCGCATGGTCGCGGGGCTGGAGACGGTCACCGGCGGCGAGATCGACATCGGCGGCCGCGTCGTCAACGGAGTAGAGCCCGCCGATCGCGACATCGCGATGGTGTTCCAGAACTACGCGCTCTATCCGCATATGAGCGTCTACAACAACATGGCCTATGGCCTGCGCAACCGCGGCATGGCCGAGGCCGAAATCAAGACCCGCGTCGAGGAAGCCGCGCGTGTGCTCGAGCTCTCCGCCATGCTGGAGCGCAAGCCGCGCCAGCTCTCCGGCGGCCAGCGCCAGCGCGTCGCCATGGGCCGCGCCATCGTGCGCCAGCCGAAAGTCTTTTTGTTCGACGAGCCGCTGTCCAACCTCGACGCCAAGCTGCGCATCGCGATGCGGGTCGAGATCCGCAAATTGCAGCGCCGGCTCAACACGACGTCGATCTACGTCACCCATGACCAGCTCGAGGCGATGACGCTCGCCGACATTCTTGTCGTGATGAACGGCGGCCAGGTCGAGCAGGTCGGCAATCCGCTTGATATCTACGAGAAGCCGGCCACGACCTTCGTCGCCTCCTTCATCGGCGCGCCGCCGATGAACTTGATGTCGACGCGGCCCGAGGAGATCCGGTCGCAGCTCGCCGGCAGCGCCGCGGCCGATGCCGGCATCGTCGGAATCCGCCCGGAGGATTTCGTCATCACCGACGAGACGCCGGCCGGCGGCCTCGTCCTGCCGCTCACCGTGGAAGCCATCGAGCGCGTCGGCGCCGAGACCTTCGTCTACGGCTCCCGCGAGCAGGAGGACCAGCGCGTCGCCGCCACGCCCGGCGAGCTGCCGCCCGGCGAGGTCATCGTCCGCATTCCCGGAACCCAAGCGCCCGCCATCGGCGCGAGAATCCGTGTCGCGGCGGTGCGGGCGAAGCTGCATCTGTTCAGTGACGACGGGCGGACGCGGCTCAAGGGCTGAGCAGCTCCGGGGCCCGACGACAAAAGTGCGAAAACAACCCCATGCACAGTAGAAGGGGGTTTGTTTTTGTTGGGATAAATCGCCTCGCGCGACGCGTCATGCCAACCACGACGAACCAGGCATTCGGGCGATGGCGGAAAGTGGCCCGTCCACAGCCTCCCCCGCTACCTGCTTGAACCCACAGGGGAACATGCCCATATTGCTGATCAAGGGGCGCCGCTCGCGGGCCCTGATGCACCAAAGTCGCTTCGAGAGGACTTTGTAAACTATGTCTCGTGTTCCAACGCTCTCCAGTCCCTTCCTGCTGGGCTTTGACGAGATCGAGCGCGTGCTCGATCGGGTCGTCAAAGGCGCCGACGGTTATCCTCCCTACAATATCGAGAGGTGCGACCGCACGGACGGCCAGCCCGAGCGTTTGCGCATCACGCTGGCGGTCGCCGGATTTACGCGCGACCAACTCGATGTAACCATTGAGGAAAACCAGCTCGTGATCCGCGGGCGGCAGCAGGACGACAAGACCCGGCAATACATCCATCGCGGCATCGCCGCGCGCCACTTCCAGCGCACCTTCGTGCTGGCGGAGGGGATGCTGGTGCTGGGTGCGGATCTGAAGAACGGGTTGTTGTCGATCGATCTGGCCCGGCCTGAACCGGAGCGGATCGTTAAGACAATCGCTATCAATGAGCACGAATAATGGAACGAGTAGCGGACTCGACCGCTTAGTGTTCCAGAGGAGTCGAGACCATGAGTGAAGGTCACGTTGCGTTCGAATACGAAGCCAAGAACGTCTCTCCGGAGACACTGGCAACCCTGGGCGAAGGCCATATCGCCTATGTGAAGCAGATCCGCTCCGAGGACGTGCCGGGCCTGTTCCCCGAGGCGCCCAAGATCGCGCCGGGCCTCAAGCTTTTCGCGCTCCACGCCGCCGACGGCACGCCGATCATGCTGACCGACAGCCGCGAAGCCGCAGTCGCCAACGCCTGGAGCAACGAGCTGCAAGCGGTGAGCGTGCACTAAGCACGCGCGTCGCACGAATAGGGTTTCAAACGGGCATGCCTTCGCAAGAAGGCGTGCCCGTTTTCATTTGGGCGGCGAGGTATTCGCGTCGCCATCGCCAGCCAACGGGAATTCGGCGATGTTCCCGCCCCGCGGGCGGCCTTGGCTCTTGCGCGCACGAGACCGTCATCAATCCGTGATTTGACATTTCGTTCGCGTTTGTCAAATCTGACAAAATGCAGGCCAAGGCCCCTCCCCAGGACCGGATCCTCGACGCCGCCTTGCGCGTGTTCCGGCGCCACGGCTTCCGCCGCTCCTCGATCGAGCTGGCGGCGGAGGAAGCCGGACTGACGCGGCAGGCGCTCTATCATCACTTCGCCTCCAAGGAGGCGCTGTTTCGCGCCGTGCTCGAGCGGATCTACGCGCAGGGGCTCGCTGCGGAAATCGCGGCCGCGAAGGCGGCGGAAGAAGCGGGCCTCGAGCTTGCCGACATCCTGGTCGCCGAGATCGGCGCGCGAATGCAGTCGCTGCTCGCTTCGCTGAAGGACTCGCCCCATACCGAGGAGCTGTTTTCCGAGCACCTCGCACAGGCGCGCGACCTCTACCAGAGCTATTCCAACCGTTTCGCCGACGAGATCGCAACCACGATCGCGCGGGTGTGCCGCAAGCGAAAGCTTAACCTCGAAAGCGGCGTCAGCGTGCGCGAGCTCGCGCGCTGCGTCGAGATGGCGATCCACGGCACCAAATCCGCTTTCCCTTCCATGCAGCCGGTCGACGCGTTCCTGAAACAGCTCGAGACCATGCTGCGCATGCTGATCGCCGGCGCGATGGCGCCGTCCGCAAAGAAGTCCCAACGCAAAACGGGAGTTCGAAAATGACCAGCACGACCATCAATGGACGGCCTCTGGTGCTGCCCGACGATCCGGATGCGCTCTTGATCGACGTGATCCGCGATGGCGGCCTCACCGGCACCAAACTCGTCTGCGGCTCCGGCGTCTGCGGCGCCTGCACCGTGCTGCTCGACGGCACGCCGGTCGTGAGCTGCCTGTTGCCGGCGCAGGCGGCCGCGGGCAAATCGCTGACAACCATCGAGGGCGTCGGAGCCGCCGGATTGCATCCGGTGCAGAAGGCGTTCATGGCGCACGATGCCCTGCAATGCGGCTTCTGCACACCCGGCTTCGTGGTCGAAGCCGCCGCCTTCCATGACGGCTGGCGCGCGACCAAGGGCGCGGCGACACCCTCGCGCGAGGAGATCGCCGCCGCGCTATCTGGACATCTCTGCCGCTGCGGCGCCTATGAAGGCATTTTTCGCGCTGTGGCGGAGGCTTGTTCGGGCCGCTTCGACGGCATCGAGCCCATCGCGCCGCGGCTGGAAGCCCGTGACAAGGTGACGGGCCTCGCCCGCTACACCGTCGACGTCCACCATGACGGCCAGCTCGAAGGCGTCATCCTGCGCGCGCACGTCGCGCATGCGAGGATCACCGGCCTTGATCTGGCGCCGGCGCGCGCCATTGCCGGTGTTGCCGCGGTCGTTCCGCTGCTCGACGACGACAACATGGTCCGCTTCGTCGGCGCGCCGATTGCAGCCGTCGCGGCCAAGGACCGCCGCACCGCACTGCAGGCCATCGCCGCGATCAGCTTCAAGCCCGAGCCTTTGCCCGCTGTGATCGGGCTCGATGCAGCGCGACGCGACGATGCACCCGTCGTGTTCGAGAAGAAGGACCGCAAGCGTGCCGGCAACGTGTCCGAGGGCGCAGGCGGCGCTCCGGTGTCGTGGAAGGGCAATGTGCGCGGGCCCTCGGCGCCGTTCTCGCAGAAAGCCAAGCGCGCCAAGAGCTGGCTTGACGAGGCGCGCCAGCGACGCAATCCGCTGCTGGTCGAGGAGACCTTTCGGGTCTCGACGCAACAGCACGCAAGCCTCGAACCACATGCCGCCGTGGCCAGGTTCGATGGCGATCAGCTCATTGTGCACATCTCGACCCAGGCCATCCACGAGAGCATGGAGAAGATCGCCAAGCGTTATGGTCTTCCGCACGACAAGGTGCGTGTGATCGCCGATCATGTCGGCGGCGGATTCGGCTCCAAGGGCAGCGTTGGGCTGGAGACCATCGCCGCGATCGAGCTTGCGCGCGCCGCGAAAGCGCCGGTGCGCGTCGCCTTCGATCGTGAAGAGGAGCTTTCCGTCACCGGCTATCGTCCGGCCGCCGAGCTGAAGCTGTCCTTGCTGCCTTCTGCGGAAGGCCGCCTCAAGGCGCTGTCGCTCACTGCCCATGCAGACACCGGCGCCGCCGTGAACTCGCTGATCGCGGGCCTGGCGCGGCTGATCTATCCGGCCGAAGCAAAGGAGCTCGTCGACTTCGACGTGCTCAGCAATTTGCCGCCCGGCGCGCCGTTCCGCGGCCCCGGCGGTCCGCCGATGTCGTTTGCGCTGGAGCAGGCGGTCGACGAAGCCGCACTGCGCATGAAGGTCGATCCGATTCAGCTGCGCAAGCTCTGGGACCCCGATCCCAACCGCCAGCGACTGTACGACTGGGCTGCCGGCCTCGACGTCTGGAAGAGCCGCAAGCCAGCCGCATCGCAGACCGGCCGCTACCGGCGCGGCGTCGGCGTCGCCACCGGTTACTGGCTCTATCTCTGGCAGACCGGCTCCTCGGTCGAACTCGCGATCAAGGGCGGCCGCATCGTCGCAAGCTGCGCGGTCCAGGATATCGGCACGGGCACACGCAGCGTGATCGCCAACACCGTCGCGAAGGCGTTCGATCTCGAGCCGCATGATGTGGACGTTCGCATCGGCCGCTCCAGCCTGCCGCGCGGACCGGGCTCCGGCGGCAGCCGCGTCACCGCCTCGGTGGTGCCGCCGACCTTGCTCGCCATCGACAAGCTCAAAGCGGAAATCAGGCGCACCGCCTCTCGCACACCTGCTCCGGGCTCGAACGCGCCGTGGCGCGAGATGATCGCGGCCTCCCCTGATATCGCCGTGTCGGCCAAGCGCCAGGAGGACGGCAAGCCGCCGCCCGGCGTCAGGCCCGCGCTGCACGAGGCGGGCATCATGGGCCGGGTGTTCGGTTGGGTGCTGCGTCTGATGAGCCACATGGTGGTCGGCGCCGGCGTGCCGAGCTCGGTGCAGGTGATGGAAGTCGAGGTCGACACCTGGCTCGGCCATGTGCGCGTGCTCAACGCCTATACGGGCCTCGCGGTCGGCAAGCTCGCCGCGCCGGCGCTGGCGCGAAGCCAGGCCGCGGGCGCGGTGATTCAGGGCATCGGCTACGCACTCTATGAGTCGCGGGAGACCGATCCCTCGAGCGGCCACATCCTGAGCGGCAGCATGGAGGATTACCGCATCCCGGGGATTGCCGACATGCCGAAACTGGACGTGCATTTCGACGAGGCCGGTTTCGAGCATGTGCCGGGCGGCAGCGTCGGCATCGGTGAAGTCGCCACCGTGCCGACCTCGCCCGCGATCGCCAACGCCATCCGCGATGCGATCGGCGTGAGACTGACTGAAATTCCGTTCCGGCCCGATCGTCTTGTGGCCGCGCTGAAAGGGAGGGATGCAGCATGAGTGTCGCCGTCATCACCGCCAATCCCACGCCTGAATTCCGCGCCGGAGGCACCGACTTCAGCGAACGCCGCCGCAGCGGGGTGTCGCAGGGAATGCTGATCGATATCTCGACCAGCGGCGACAAGACGATCAGCTGGGGAGCCGATGGAGCGGCCCGGATCGGCGCGCTCGCCACCATCGCCACGATCGCGACCGACGCGCGCATCCTCGCCGCTTATCCCGGCATTGCGGCGAGCGCGCAGGGACTCGCCACGCCACAGGTGCGCAACGTTGCCACGCTCGGCGGCAATCTCGCGCAGCGTTCACGCTGCTGGTATTTCCGCCGGGCCGACATCGATTGCCTGAAGAAAGGCGGCAGCACCTGCCCTGCCCGTTCCGGCAATCATCTCTATGGCGTTGCCTTCGATCTCGGACCGTGCATCGCGCCGCATCCCTCGACCATGGCGGCGGCTCTGCTCGCCTATGATGCGACCATCACCACGGACCGGCGCAGCGGATTGACGATTAGCGGTCTCCTCGGCGACGGCTCGGTCGCGCACGCCGATCATACACTCGCAGCAGGCGAGATGATCAAGAGCATTGCGCTTCCTGCTCCGCTTCAAGGCGAGCGCGCTTCCTACAAGCGGGCGATCAGCCGGACCTATGCGGAATGGCCGCTGGTGGAACTCTGCGCCCGCGTCGTGATCGCCGGCGGCAAGTTCCAGCTGGTGCGTCTCGCTGCCGGCGGCGTCGCGCCCGTGCCGCTTCGCCTCACCGCCGTGGAAGTCCAGCTCAGCGGCAAGCTTGCCAATGCGGCATCGATCGCAGAAGCGGCGAAAGCGGCGAGCTCGGGTGCCAAACCATTGCCGATGACGGCCTACAAGCTCGATCTCCTGCAAGGGCTGGTGCGCGACGTGCTGGAGCGGCTTTCGGGCTGAAGCGCGATGAGATGTGGCTTGATCACGCAACGCCGGAGGTGCGCTCCCTCTCCCGCTTGCGGGAGAGGGTTGGGGAGAGGGTGCTTCCGCAATGGGACAATCCCCAAGAGGAGAAAGCCCTCACCCGCGCCTTCGGCGCGACCTCTCCCGCAAGCGGGAGAGGTGAACAAGCCGCGACAATCGATTCAACCTAAAGCCATTTCGCTCTAACTAACCGCCTGAGCGATCTGCCAGCCGCGCGCGGATATCCGGCTTCAGCACCTTGCCGACCTTGGAGCGCGGCAGATCGTCCCAGACTTCGATCTGCTTCGGTGTCTTGACGCTGCCGATCCGCTGCTTGACGAAGGCCGCCAGCGCCGTCGCATCGACGCTCTGGCCGGCACGGGGCTGCACCACGGCGACGATACGCTCACCCCGTTTCTCGTCCGGAAGGCCGATCACGGCGCAATCCTGTACCGCCTCATGCGCCCGCAGCGCGTTCTCGACCTCGATCGAATAGACGTTGAACCCGCCGGTGATGATCATGTCCTTGGCGCGATCGACGATGTAGAGGTAGCCATCGTCGTCGATGTAGCCGATGTCGCCGGTGTGGTGCCAGCCATGCGCGGAGGCCTCCGCCGTGGCTTCGGGATTTTTGTAGTAGCCTTCCATCACCAGCGAGCCGCGAACCACGATCTCGCCGCGTGAGCCGGTCGGCAGCAAATTGCCGTCGCCATCCATGATGCCGGCCTGCACCAACGGGCTGATCCGCCCCGCCGAGGCGAGGCGCTCCATCGCGATCGTGCCATCGGCATTGTAATGCTCATCCGGTGCCATCATCGAGATCATCATCGGCGCTTCAGTCTGACCGAACAACTGCGCCATGGGCCCGATGCGCCGGAGCGCCTCCGCAAGCCGTGCGGCCGAGATCGGTGCCGCGCCGTACCAGAAGCATTGCAGAGACCCGAGCTTCGCCGAGTCGAGCTTGGGATGATCGAGCAGCATGTAGATCAATGTCGGCGGCAGGAAGGTGTGCGTGACATGGTAGCGCTCGATCAAATCGAGGAATTCGGCGATGTCGGGGCGATGCATGATCACGACGCGGCCGCCGAGCGCCATGATCGGGAAACACAGCACACCGGCCGCATGGGTCAACGGCGCGAGCGCGAGATAGACCGGACGACCCTTGAAGGGATAGCCCATCAGCGTCAGTGCCGTCATGGCCTCGATGTTGCGACCCGACAGCATGACTCCCTTCGGCTTTCCGGTGGTGCCGCCGGTGCCGGGAAGCATCGCGAGATCGTCGACCGTCTCGCGTTGATATTGGTCGGCGGACAGGCCCGCGAGCCAGCCGTCGAACGAGGGCGCGAAGGGCAACTCGGCATCGAGGCAGACGAGGACACGCAGCTTCGGCAGCTCTGCACGCACCGCCTCGACCATCGGCGCGAAGCTCGAGTGAAACAGCAGCAGGCTGCAGTCGAATTGGTCGAGGATGAGCCGGTTCTCGGCCGCCTCGTTGCGCGGATTGATCGGGCACCAAACCGAGCCCGCGCGGGAAATCCCGAACACGCATGCAAACGCGACCGGATCGTTGCCGGAAAGGATTGCGACCTTCTCGCCGGCAGCAATACCCGATCGCGCGAGCCCGCGCGTGACGCGATAGCTCAGCAACTGCACCTCGCGGTAGCTGAGATCGCGCCCGTCCATGGTCAGGCACGGCGCATCGGGGCCGAGCGAGGCACCTTTGTCGAGGTAATCGATGAAGCGCATGATCAATCCCGGAAGCAGCTGGCGGGTGGCGCGCGGCCGCGCCACCCGTGATCTTGCTCAGTCGTGCACGGTGAGGATCGGTCTGCTGACCAGCCCGAAGCTGCGCAGCTGGCCGAGCAGCTCGTGATGACCGAACGCCTGGCAACCGGAGGCGAAACCCACGCGCTTGGGCGGCTGCTGCAGCAGATGCGCCGCGGCATAGGCCTGCAACAAGCCGGTCTGCTTGTAATTGCTGTTGCCGTTGATGACGCAGTGCGCGCGCCCGAGCGGGCCAGAGGCATGCACCGAATCCAGCGACTTGTTGACGCGCGGGTTCTCGCGCGGCGGCATGGTGTTCATCACGCCGGCGGCGGTCTGCGCCAAAGCAGTGTAGCGGTCGTCGGGGTTCATGTTCTTGGTCGCGTCCAGCGCGGCGGCGACGATCTGCGGCACGCCCAGCATCAGCGCGCGGTTGAACACGCCGCCCAGCACCTTCACGTTGGCCACGCGCGGATCGCGCTTGAACCACACCGGGTGCGAGGTGCCGCCCCAGGGCAGCGCCAGTGCGAGCTCATGCTGGCCGGGGATGGCGAGGTTGTAGAGGCCGGCATCCGCCTGATGCTCGACATACTTGTTCTGCTCCAGATAGTAGGCCTTTGCCATCGCGGCGTTGACCAGGATGGTCTGCGTCGAGGCGATGGTCGGGCTGCCGCCCCAGAACACGGCGATATCGAGCGTGTCGAGGCCGGGCGTCTCCAGGCACAGCTGCGCCGCAATCTCACCGGTGGTGTACATCTGCGCGATGCCCGGCGCGAGCAGCAGGCCGGCATTGGCGAACTTCGTGCCCCATTCCTGCTCGAGCGTGATCAGCCAGTCCTGCTCGCCTGTCGTGTCGGTGTAGTGGCATCGGGACGCCCAGCAAGCCTGCACCACCTCGGCACCGAACCTGGCGAAGGGGCCCACGGTGTTGAGCACCACCGAGGCGCCGTTGAACAGCTCCGTCAGTGCGCTCACGGTGTGCGGCACTTCCACCACCTCGTAGTCGGCGGTCTCGATACCGGCCACGTTCGCTTTCATTGCGGCGTTGAGCTTCTCCGCGCTGCGCCCCGCGGCGATGAAGGGGATGTTGTACTCGCGTAAGTATTCGCAGACCAGCCGGCCGGTGTAGCCGGACGCGCCATAGACGATGACGGGCTTCTTCGCGCTCATTGTCGTTCCTCCGAAATGTTCGTTGTCGGGTTTGCAGCTCACATTCCCATGCCGCCATCGACCGGCAGTCCGATGCCGGTGATGAAGCGGGCTTCGTTCGAGCACAGGAACACCGCAGCATTGGCGATGTCGCCGACCTCCGCGAGCTTGCCGAGAGGCGTCTGCTCCACCACCGAGCCGACCGCGGCGTTGACGTCGGGCGCGAGACCGATCTTGACGATGTCGTTGGCGAGCTGCAGGCCCATGTCGGTCGGGATCAAGCCAGGATAGATGCAGTTGACGCGCACGCCATAACCGAGCTTGCCGGCCTCCATCGCCGCGACCCGCGTCATGCGATCGACCGCAGATTTCGTGCCGGAATAGACCGCGATGCTCGGGAAGGCGATCGTCGCCGCGACAGACGCGATGTTGACGACCGCGCCGCCTTTGCCCGCCGGTCCACCCGGCCGCATCGCGCGGAAGGCGTGCTTCATGCCGAGCACGGTGCCGACGATGTTGACGTCGCACATCCGCCGCGCATCCTCGGCCCTGATCTCGCTGACCAGCGACGTGATCTCGATGCCGGCATTGTTGATGAGGATGTCGTAGCCGCCGAGGGTGGCGACCGTCGCAGCAGTCGCTTTCTCCCACTGCGCATCGTCGGCGACATCGAGATGCACGAAGCCGGTCTTCACTCCGAGCCTGGCGATCTCGCCGGCGCTATCCTTGCCGACGTCATCGAGAATGTCGCCGATCATGACCGCCGCACCGGAGCGCGCCAGTGCTTCTGCAATAGCCGCTCCTATCCCGCGGGCTCCGCCGGTGACCAGGGCTTTGCGGCCATCAAGACTCTTCTCACTCATCGCACGTCCTCCCTTGGCTTGGACTGATCTGTTCGCTGATGATCGGTGCGTGCTGGGTTGGCAGCACGGTGCCGGCGCGGTTGCGCAACGGCATGCGAGTCCGTTCCGGCGGCGCGGCGCCGGCGAGTGCATTTCCTCCATTTGCTGACGTCTTGACGACTGTCCAAATTTCTTGGCGCGCACACTCCTCCCGGAACTTGACAGTTGTCAAGGACAAAATTTGACAGTTGTCAAAGAGGATGGTCTGTAGACGATGACCGACGACGTGATCGTGGTGACCAAGAGACGGGAGACAGCGCGACGATGGCGCGGCAAGCGACAGGAGCGGCGAAGCGAGAGGCCGTGGCGGAGATCGTGCGAGACGACAAGTTCAACGCGCGACGCATCGAGCTTGCCGAGGCCGCGCTCGAAACGCTTGGAGAGCTCGGCTTCGCCCGGACCAGCCTGCGGGAGATCGCGCAGAACTCGGCGTTCACGCACGGCGTGTTCCACTATTATTTCAGCGACAAGCTCGACCTGATCTGCTGCTGCGTTCGCCACTACAAGGCCAAGTGCGTGACGCGCTATGACGAGGTCGTCGCGACAGCGACGAGCCGCGACGAATTGACGGAGGGCTTCCTCGCCAAGCTCGCAGCAACGCTGCAGAACGAAGCCCGCATGCACCGGCTTTGGTACGATTTGCGCTCGCAGGCGATGTTCGAGGCGGCGTTTCGCAAGGATGTCCTCGAGATCGACAAGAGCCTGGAAGCGATGATCTGGCGCATTGCCTCGCGCTATGCCGAGCTCGGCGGCAAGCGGCCGGCGTCGTCGCCAGGCGCGCTCTACGCGCTGTTCGACGGTCTGTTCCAGAGTGCGCTGCTCAAGCACCTCGCGGGTGACAAGAGGGCGGTCCCCGAACTGCTCGACGAAGTCCGGCGCCTGCTGCCGACGGTCTGCTGAAGCGCGGAAGCGGCGCCCACCGTCGCCGCACGAGACCTGCACGTTAGCGCCATCCAAATTGATCGTCCGTCTCGAAACTGCTTAGATGCGGCATGCCGCCGAAAGTCGAACGTCTGCCCAAGCAGCAATTGTGGTTTCCGGCCGGGCGCTATTTTCTGCGCACCATCAAGCGCGATGACGCCTCGCAGCGCTGGGCGGACTGGTTGTCCGATCCCTGGACCGTGCATGTCCTCAACACGTCACCGCGCGCGATGACCAAGGCGGAGATCGCCGACTACATCAAATCCTTCGATCAGCGCGAACGGCTCCTGCTCGGGATATTCGAGCGCGGCAGCCGCATCCATGTCGGCTTCATCCGCCTCGACATCAACGCGGCGGCGAGCGAGGCGCTCGTCAGCGCCGTGATCGGAGAAAAGGAGCACCGCAATGCCGGAGCGACGGTGAACACCTTCATTCCGCTGCTCAGGTTCGTGTTCGACGATCTCAAGCTGAGCCGCATCCGCGCGTTCGTGCTGGAGCGCAATCAGACGACCATTCAATATCTGTCCAAGCTCGGATGGACGCTCGAGCCCGAACCCGAAAAACCGGTGCGATCGCATACGGATGGATCGCTTCTGGTATTGCGTCGGATGATCTGGGACCGGCCCGGTTTCCAGGCCTGGTTGAAGAGCCCGATCGGGCAGCGGATCGTGAATCGCATGGAAGCGGCGCGAGGTTGAGCCCCGGCCGCTCCCTTTGTCTGCTTAAGCGATCAATCAGTACTTCGCGACGACGGGTGACCCGCCGAACCGATAGTTGATACCTACCTTCACGATATCGATGTCCTGACGAATATCGATCAACGCGGTGGTGGCGGCGGCTGGATTGGCGAATCCCACGCGCTTGCTGTCGAAGCCGTAGTGAGTGTACTCGACCAAGGCCGACCAGTTCGGGGCGAAGGCCCACTCGACACCGGCACCTGCCACCCAGCCGACACGATCGGTGCTGGCGCTTGAATTGCAGGGCTCAAAAACGAGGAATCCCACACCGGGACAAAAGAAGCCGCCAATCGACGAGAAATTGTTCAGATTGTATCGGTCATGCGCAAACCCGACGCCGCCCTTGCCATAAACGAGCAAGCGATCCCATGTGTAGCCGACCCGACCCGTGACGCTGGCGACCCAGTCGGTGCGGCTCGATAGAGTGGCGGGCGCGCCGGTCTTTCCGGCGAAGAAGGGATCGTTGGCGGTGCCGTGAAGATCGGTGGCCGTGAAATCGCCGGCAATCCCGAGCACCCAATTGCTGGCAAATTGGTAGTCGCAACCTACCTGAACGCCTCCTACAATTCCGACGTCTCCGTTCACCCCAATGCGATCACCAGGCACACTGCCTATAGTCATTGCAGGCGAGATGACCGCCCCCGTTCCGATGCCGGGATCCGTGAAGCCCGTTCGGCTCGCACCGCCGCCGACATGACCCCCGACATAGCAGCCGGTCCAACTGAAAGGCACGGCCGCCGCAACCGGCGCTTTCGTGTAGGGACGAGCTCCCAGATCGGCACCTTGAGCGGAGCCTGCGACAATCAGAGCCGACGTCGCCAGCAGCAGTCGTTTCATTCGTCACCCCCGAAGCAATCAGCGATAGAAATCTCCGGTAAGGTACATCGGCCGGCCTCCGCGCGCTGTATTCGAGGAGCAACACTCCGATACATTTGGTACTTCGATACTGTTTGATCACAACGCGCCGCAACACGGCGCCTTAAGCCTGATGACGGCGCTCCAGGCTGAACTATCCGATCGTCGGATGGCTTCGCACCGGCGCGGCCGAGTTCAGGTCACGCCCCTGCCTCACCGCCCCGCCGGAATCAGCGCCCGCATGATCTCCGGCTTCCAGCTTTGACGCGCGCTGTCGAAGGCTGCGAAATCATGATCGAATTGCCAATAGGCCCAGGCCCAGCCGAGCCGCTCCGCGCTTCGCGCCACGAACGACAGATATCTCGTCCGTGCTTCGGCTGGCGCGGCCTCGTATACGCCGAACTCACCGAGATAGATCGGACGCTTCTCCCGTTCGGACCAGGACCGGATCTTGTCGAAATCGGCGCGCGCCTTCTGCTCGTCCTCCGGCGTGCCCCAATCGAGCGGGCCTATTTGCGAGAACGTCGGCGACCACGGTGCGCCCTGATGGGTGAAGCGGATCGGCGCGTAATAGTGAAACGTGACGATGATATTTCGGTCATCCGGCGGCAGGACCAAGTCCTCGACGGGCATCTCGTCGACGTTGAGAACCGCGGCGATCACCGGCCGCCGGGGGTTGGTGGCGCGGATGATGCCGAGACATTCGTTCAGAAGGGCGTTCCAGGCGGCGGACGTCATCTGCCCGCCCGGCTCATTGAGCACCTCGAAGACGAGCCTCGGATATTTTCCGGCATAGCGCGCGGCGATTTGCGTCCAGAACGCTTTCAGCTTCCCGGCGCACGCGGAGACGTCGCGCTGACAGATATGGGTATCGTGCTCGTCCAGGATGGGGATGAGATTTCGGGCGAGCACCTCCTCGATCACGGCATCGAGCCGCCTCAAGACGATCTCATCCAGCGCATTCTCCGGGTCCATGAACTTGAAGCCGAAGAAATTGATCCGGACGTGCGAGAACCCGGCGCGCCTGATCGCGGTGAGGTTGTCCAGACGAAATGGCGCGTTCCGGCCTCCCTCCCAAATGCCGTCATAGCCGAGGATGTTGACGCCGCGCCCCAGTTTTGGGGGCGCGGACGCGGCCTGTCCGGCTGCTTCTGCCGGGGAGCAGATTGCAAGCACGGAGAGCGCGAAGGCGAGACCGAAAGTCACAGCCCAGCGGACGCAGATGGCATTCATCCTGGCTGCCCCATCATTGCTGCAGGCCTTGCTGTGGCACCGGCCTGCACACCGCGAAGAAGAATGCGACGAGCAGCACCGAAGTGAACATCGTCGAGCGAAGGAACATCGTCTCCGTGAAATTCGATTGAAAGCTGAGGACGACGAATCCGATGATGAGAGCGCAGTGGCGACGGTCGATCGTCCGCGTGGCGATCAGGTACAGGACCTTTTCCGAGAACAGATAGACGCTCGCCACGAACAGCACGTATCCCAGGAATCCGGTTTCCATCGCCACCGCGATATAGCCGCTATGATAATTGTCCAGCACCCAGCCGTGGTTCTGGTTGAAATAGTCGTAAATCGCAGGGCGCGTCCAGAACCCGTTGATGCCGAAGCCCAGCAGCGGCGCATCGTCGAAATGGCCGATGGCGTACTGCCAGATGAAGGTCCGCTCGGTCAGATTGATGGTCGATTCGCCGAGATGGATGGAATCGTAGCCCGTGACATAGAAATACAGGATCAGGAGCGCAGCCAGGATGCACATGACGACCGGCAGCACCGCGTAAATCCTCATGCAGCGGATCGACCATAGGGAGGTCATGAGTAGTGCACCGGCGGCAATTGCAACGGCACCGGCACCACGCGATTCCGAGGCGATGACGCATGTCGATGCCAGGAGAAACGTCAGCAGAAAAACTGTCCAGCCCTGGCCCGTCATCTTCTGATAGCAGGCAAAGAACATCAGATAGGCGCTGATGAAACCGAGGGTCTGCTTCGATTCGTAGATTCCCTGCCACTGGCCGTTGTGCATCCAGCTCTGATCGACGCCGATCTCGGGCACGAAAACCGCGCACAGGGCCGAGGCGGCGACCAAGATGAAGAGTCCCAGCGCCGTCGCTCCGACGATCTCGTCGATGTCGATCCGCGTGATCAGGCAGTACGCACCAAAGGTCGTCATCACGAGGGCCGCGCTCTTCATGATCGCCGCGGTGGCGAGGCCGGTCCAGAGCACAGAAACAGCGGCGAGAGCATAGAATGCGACCAGCGCGATGAAATCGGGATTGGGCTGCACGCGCAGGCAGGGTCGCACGAAGGCACTGGCGTAGATCAGGATGACCCACATCAACAGCGCAACGGCCTGTTGCACGAAGCTCCATTCTGCGGGAAGCAGCGCGGGCTGCAGGACACCCATCGACGCGATCACATTGACGGTGATCGAGCCACGCATCACGATTCTGGCGAGCTTCTCCACGCCGACGCGGGGCGCTGTCCAGATCGCGCTGGCGTCCTCCTCGGAATCGTGCAGGCTGGTCATGAGCGGACCGCCTGAAGCGCGGCGGATCTTCCCACACCGTGCACTACGAGCGCCTTCGCACGCGCGCCTACCGCGGGCATCGGCCGGTCGAGGCCTGATTCCCAGAGCCGCTCTCCCGCCGCGGCGGCGAGGCGCAACGGCGTCATTCCATTCCCAGTCACGTCCGCTCGGTCCACGGCTTCGAACGGCTCTCAGCGGATGTTGGCGCCGCCCACTGTGCCGTGCGTCTCAGGCGGGAAGATTGTCGTACCTTCTACCTTTGAGATCAAGGTGGCATGACGGGACGCCGCCCTCACAATCAGGTGCGAGACACGATTGGGCCCTTGCCGGGCGGGAAAAAAGAAAGGTTACGCCGCCGTTGCCGGCGGCAGCGCCAGCACGGAATAAATCGCCTGCGCATCGCGCGAGGCGCGGAGCTTCTTGGCGATGTCCTGGTCGCGCAGCAGGCGGGCGATGCGGGCGAGCGCCTTGAGGTGATCGGCGCCGGCGCCTTCAGGGGCGAGCAGCAGGAAGACGAGATCGACCGGCTGGCCGTCCATCGCCTCGAAGTCGATCGGACGATCGAGCCGCGCGAACAGGCCGAAGATCTTCTCCAGCTTGGGCAGCTTGCCGTGCGGAATGGCGACGCCATAGCCGACCGCGGTGGTGCCGAGCTTCTCCCGCTGCAGCAGCACCTCGAACACCGAGCGCTCGTTCTGCCCGGTCAGCTCGGCGGCCTTGGCCGCCAGCTCCTGCAGCGCCTGCTTCTTGCTGTTGACTTTCAATGCCGGGAGAATCGCCTCGGGCGCGACCAGATCGGTAATCGGCATGGAAGCTTTCCGAGGTGAATTAAACCGTCAGGTTCCGATTTGGCCAGCTTGATAGACCAAGCTCGGCCGGCGTCAATAACATGAAGCAGGAGGCGGACTTAGCCCCGATCCAGATGTGGGGGGCTTCTACTCCAACGCAATCCCGGTGCCAACTCCCGCGTGCGGCTTTGCCCCCGTCATTGTTAAGGGCCGGGATGGTACGGGCGCCGGCTGGCGGGCCTAGCCACCGCCCTGGCCGTCCACCTTGGCTCCCGGCGGGTCGATCCAACCCACATTGCCGTCCGCCCTGCGGTAAATGATGTTCACCCGACCGGACGAGCCATGCTGGAATACCAGGCAGGGTGCCCCGCTGAGATCGAGTTCCATGACGGCTTCGCTGACCGAGAGCCGCTTCAGCGACGTGGTTTGCTCCGCGATGATGACGGGGCTGTAGCCGGCGACTTCCTCTTCGCCCTCTCCGGGCGCTTCCAGCACATAGCTGGTGGCGTCGAGCGCAGCCATCGCCTCGGAGGCGGCATGGGCCTTGCGCGCGGAGCGGTCCTTGAGCCGGTTCTTGTAGCGCCGCAGCCGCTTCTCGATCATCACCAGCGCCTGGTCGGCACTGGCATAGGCATCCGGTGCGTTCGAATCGGCTTCCAGCGTGATTCCTGAATCGAGATGCAGGGCGCAATCGGTGCGAAAGCCGAAGCCGTCCTTGCTCAGCGTGATGTGGCCGGAATAATTGCCGTCGAAATATTTGCGCAGCACCTCGTCGGTGCGGTCGGCAACGCGGCCGCGCAGCGCCTCGCCGACGCTGATGCTCTTTCCCGAGATTCTGAGAGTCATGTGATGCCTCGCTTGGTTGGTGCCCAGCTTGGATCGGTCTCGATGGGGCATCGAGAGTAGCGCGATTTGGCGCCAGCGCAATCAGGCCGGTTCGGGATTGCGGGAGCGATCGGACAAGGCGGTAGAGAGGACGTTACCAAGAGCGCTCTGCTTGTCGCGGCGGCGTTGCACCGAGGAAGGTATGCGCATGGCTTCGCGGTACTTCGCGACCGTGCGGCGGGCAATATCAATGCCCGAGGCGCGCAAGCGTTCCACGATGGTGTCGTCCGACAGGATCGCGGAGGGCTCCTCCGAATCGATCAGCTGCTTGATGTGGTGACGCACCGCTTCCGCCGAATGCGCTTCGCCCCCGTCGGCCGAGGCGATCGAGGCCGTGAAGAAATATTTCAGCTCGAACGTGCCGCGGTTGGTCGCCATGTATTTGTTGGCGGTGACACGCGACACCGTGGATTCGTGCATCTGGATGGCGTCGGCGACGGCCTTCAGATTGAGCGGGCGCAAATGGGCGACACCGTGGGTGAAGAACCCGTCCTGCTGGCGCACGATCTCGGTCGCCACTTTCAGGATGGTGCGGGCGCGCTGGTCGAGCGCGCGCACGAGCCAGGTCGCGTTCTGCAACGCATCCGTGAAATAGGACTTGTCGCCGTCCTTGCCGATCTTCTTCGACAGCTCGGAATAATAGGTCTGGTTGACCAGCACGCGCGGCAAGGTGTCGCTGTTGAGCTCGACATGCCAACCGCCGTCGGGACCCGGGCGGACATAGACGTCGGGCACCATGGTCTGCAGGCGCGCCGAGCCGAACTTCATGCCGGGCTTGGGATTGAGGCGGCGGATCTCGCCGATCATGTCGGCGATGTCCTCGTCGTCGACGCCGCAGATCTTGCGAAGAGCCGCGATGTCGCGCTTGGCGAGCAGATCGAGATGCTCGACCAGCGCCTGCATCGCGGGGTCGTAGCGGTCGAGCTCGCGCAGTTGGATCGCCAGGCATTCGCTTAAGGAACGCGCGCAGACCCCGGGCGGATCGAATTTTTGCAGCACGGCGAGGACGCTTTCGACCTCGGCCTGCGACGCGCCGAGACGCTCGGCGGCTTGGCCGAGATCGGGCGGCAGATAGCCGGCCTCGTCGACGAGGTCGATCAGGTACTGGCCGATCATGCGTTGCGCGGGCGCGGTGAAGGCAACCGAGAGCTGCTCGGCGAGATGGCCCGACAACGTCGTCTCGGCCGCGACAAAAGCTTCGAGATTGTAGTCTTCGTCACCGGAGGCGCCGCCGCCCCATTCGGTATAGGTGGTTGGCGCGGCATCCTGCGCGTTGCGCGCGGCCGCCTCGGCCGGCTCCTCGGAGAAGACATTGTCGAGGCCGGTGTCCAGGGTTTGCTCGATCTCGGCGCGGGTGCCGAGATCCTTGCTCATCCATTCTTCCTGGCCCGGCTCGAAGCCTTCCGCGCTGCCGCCGAAGCCGTCCTCGCCCTGGCCATCGCCATGACCGTCACCTTGGCCGCCCCCGGAATCGCCGTAACTGCCGGCCTCGGCCGAAGCTTCGCCCGCGGGGGCCTCGTCACTGGCCCGTTCCAGCAGCGGGTTTCGCTCGAGCTCCTCTTCCACGAAGGTCGTGAGATCGAGATTGGACAATTGCAGCAGCTTGATCGCCTGCATCAGCTGCGGCGTCATGACCAGCGACTGCGATTGCCGGAACTCTAATCTCTGCGTAAGCGCCATGAAGCAAGAACCGATCCCAAAAGTTGGTCCGATTTTTGCTTATCCTAGTCTCAGCCCGATGTACACGGCTTGACGATTGGAAAAAAGGGCTAGAGGCGGAATTCCTCGCCAAGGTAAAGGCGGCGCACGTCCGGATCGGCAACGATCTCATCCGGGGTTCCCTCGGTCAAGATTTCCCCGGCATAGACGATATAGGCACGGTCGGTGAGGCCGAGCGTCTCGCGGACATTGTGGTCGGTAATCAGCACGCCGATGCCGCGATTGGTGAGATGGCGGACGAGGTCCTGGATGTCGCCGACCGCGATCGGGTCGATGCCGGCGAAGGGCTCGTCGAGCAGCATGTAGTTCGGCCGCGTCGCCAGCGCGCGCGCGATTTCGACGCGGCGACGCTCGCCGCCGGACAGCGCGATCGACGGTGATTTCCGTAAGCGCGTGATGTTGAACTCGTCGAGCAGCGAGTCGAGCTGCTGCTCGCGCTTCTTGCGCGAGGGCTCGACCACTTCGAGCACGGCGCGGATGTTCTGCTCGACGGTGAGGCCGCGGAAGATCGAGGCTTCCTGCGGCAGATAGCCGATGCCGAGCCGCGCGCGCTGATACATCGGCAGCTTGGTGACGTCGTGGCCGTCGAGCTCGATCGCGCCGCGATCGGCCTTGATCAGGCCGGTGATCATGTAGAACACGGTGGTCTTGCCGGCGCCGTTCGGGCCGAGCAGGCCGACGGCCTCGCCGCGGCGCACATAGATGCTGACGCCGCGCACCACCTGGCGGCTGCCAAAGGCCTTTTCCACGCTATGCACAGCCAGGAATCCGGGCCGCTTCAACAGCTGCGGCGCGCCGGCACCGTTGGACCTGGCGGCCGTTCGGACGGGATGAACCGCCTGCGGACGCAGCTCGGCCTGATAGTCGGCCTCGTAGTCGCCCGTGTAGTCACCTTGGAACTGGTCGGGCCCGCGGGGCTGGTCGCGGGCAATCGGCGTGTCCCTGACGGGACTGGGCACGAGGCCGCCGACGCTGTCCCCGAGCGCAGTGATGTCCTGACGCGCAAATCCTGGCCGGCCGCGCTTGGCGGGGCGCCGACGGAACATGCTGAAGAGATCGACCATCCCCGCCTTCTAGCCTTTGGCGTCGTCTTGCGCGAAATCCGCGCGATCTGTCGCGCCAGCCTGAGCGATTGGCCGACGCAGCATGGGTGAAGGAATGTCTCATGCCCAGTGAAACACGCCCGAATAGCGGCGGACCCCGCTTCGAAAGCCCTGCGCGCTAGATACAGGCTCGCCGGGCAGGCTTCAACCCTCGGTTCGGCCGCATCCGAACCAAGCCGTTGAATTCATTTTGGTTTACTTGCACCGGGTAACTGCAAAGGCGGCGCGCCGCCGGGCTTGCCCGAACCGCAATCGTTGCTGGAGCCCTGCGGCAGCAGGACCTGAACCCGGCCGCTGTCGGATTCCACACGTGACACGCCGGTCGTCATATCGACAGTCAGCCGATCGCCCCGCATGACGTTCTTGCACTGGGTCATGACGACTTGGCCCGAGCCCCCGCCGAACATGGTGATCAGGTTGGTCTTGGTGTCGAACACGGCGGTCTCCCCCGTCACCACCTGGTCCTTCTGGGTGACCACGACATTGCCGCGCGCCTCGAGCCGCTTGATCGAGGAGCTGCCGCCCGGACCCGGCTGCGCCGACTGCATCGGCGCGCTCTTGGTCGCTTTCGCCGCAGGCTGCGGCGCGGCCGGCTTGTCGCCGCCGCCCGAATCGTAAAACACCACCAGCGTCTTCGAGGTCATGGTGGTGTCGCCCTGCACGACCTTCACATTGCCGGAGAAGGTCGCCTCCTTCTTCTTGTCGCGCATCTCGAGCGAGGCCGCTTCGATCTGAATTGGCTGATCGCGGTTTTGCGTAAAGCCCTGCAGCGCGTTGTTGGGCGCAGTCGCCGAACTCTGCGTGCGGCCTTCACCGGATACGATCAAGACACCAAAGGCAAGCGCGGCTGCGCTGACGATCGCGCTGCGCCTGTTGTCGTTGCGCGAGAAGAACTTCATCATGAAAATCACTTCGAATTGGCAGACTTGTTCTGAGGCGTGCGCGTCTTCGTCGGCGCAGGCTCGGTTGGTCCAGGCTGAGCAGCGGCGGGTTCATCCAGCTTGTCCAGATGCATCACCACATTGCCCTCGAAGCGGATGACGTCGCCGCCTTCGGTAATTCGCAGGCGATCCGCACTCAGCGTGCCATTGGTCAGCTTGACGTCGACGCGCTCGTCCGAGGAGACCGTGCCCTTGCCCATGTCGACGAAGGCCGAGTTCAGCCGGGCTTCGTAGCCGGTCGAGGTGCGTAGCAAGATATCCTTGCGCAGATCGAGCTGCTGCTGCTTGTTGTCGAAGCGGCCGGTGCGGGCATCGAGGAACAGGGTCGACTTGTCCTCCATCAGCACTTTCGCACGCAGGTCATTGAGATCGACATGATCGGGATCGGTGATGTCCTGCGTCGCGGTCTTGGCCCAGAGCTCGTAGGGCCGCTGGTCCGGCGTGTAGCCGGCGAGGTGCGGCGATTCCATCGTGATCTTGGTGCCCGACACCACCAGATTTCCGGAGTCGAGCGGCAGCTTCGGCATCAGCATGCGGAACGGATTGAAGATCGAGACGCCGACGATGACAGCCATGGACAGCACCACAGCACCCGGGACCGCGATGCGCAGAATCCGCACCAGGCGGCTGTGGCGGGCCGCGCTGGCAAACTTCGCCGCAAGCGCGGCGTCGTAGGTGGGGTTCTGGGCCGAATTCACCGGGGTTCCTGCTTACCTGTCTCCTGACGTATCGCTCGCCTTGTCCGGTCGAGGGGGCGCACCCCATTCTATCCGGCGCCGCCCAAATATGCAGCCGGCGACAGGCCGTTACGAAAGTGTCCGAAACGGGGCGGCAATCCCGGGCCAACCGCCACGGGGGCCTTCAGGAGTGCGCGAAAATGTCCTCTTCCGCCCAGCCCTGGAGGTCCAGCAGGGCGCGGGTCGGCAGGAAGTCGAAACAGGCCTGCGCCAGGTGGCTGCGGCCTTCCCGCACCAGCATGGCGTCCAGTCGCTCGCGCAAGGCATGCAGATGCAGCACGTCGGAGGCGGCGTAGGCGAGCTGCGGCTCGCTCAGGCTGTCGGAACCCCAGTCGCTGGACTGCTGCTGCTTGGAGAGGTCGATGTTGAGCACCTCGCGGACGAGGTCCTTGAGGCCGTGGCGGTCGGTGTAGGTGCGGGTCAGGCGGGACGCAATCTTGGTGCAATAAATCGGCCCGGTCATGATGCCGAAGGTTTGGTACAGCACCGCGACGTCGAACCGCGCGAAGTGGAATATCTTCGTGACCCCAGGATTGGCGAGCAGCGCCTTCAGGTTCGGCGCGTCGGTGTGGCCCTTGGGGATCTGCACCACGTCGGCGCTGCCGTCGCCGGGCGAGAGCTGCACCACACAGAGACGGTCGCGGTGCGGGTTCAGCCCCATGGTCTCGGTGTCGATCGCCACCGCTCCGGTGTAGCGGGACAGGTCGGGCAGGTCGCCGCGGTGCAGGCGTACGGTCATGAAACCCTCGGGTCGAATCGGTGCGTCGATATCATAGGCTAGAGCATGATCCGGAAAAGTGTGCAGCGGTTTTCCGAAAAGATCATGCTCAATCAATAACCTAAAGCGCGATGTCGATTCATCTTAATCGCATCGCGCTTTAGTCGAATGGATCGCGATGTAGCCAGTCGCGACAGGTCACGCAAGCGGCCGTGACCTTACGGGTCGGTCAGATCGCGGCGAGCATGATGCAGACCATCGCCGCGACTGCGGTGCGGCTGGGGCCGTCCCGGAACGCGTACAGGATCGGATCGTCCGGCATCTCGCGGCGATGCGCCATCATCAGAGCACGGCCCAACCAGTACAGCAGCAGCGGCGTGAGCAGCCACAGCATCCAGGGGCGGCTGTAGAGCGGCGTCACCGCCGAGGACGAGACGTAGAGCGAGAACACGGTCACCGCGTTCATGGCGCTTGCCGCCGCCATCGCGGCGATGACGTTAAGGTCGGTGACGCGATAGTCGCGGTTGGAGGGATCGGCGAGGCCCACGCTCTCGCGCATGCTGAGCTCGCTGAAGCGCTTGATCAGGGCGAGCGAGGTGAACACGAACAGCGAGAAGATCAACAGCCATTCCGACAGCACCACGCCGACGCCGACTGCGCCGGCGACGATGCGAAGCGTGTAGAGGCCGGCGAGCGTGACGATGTCGACCAGCATCTTGCGCTTGAGCACGAGCGAATAGGCGATCGTGGTGGCGAGATAGAGGCCGAGCACGCCGAGAAACTGCGGCGAGATGCAGAGGCTGGCGGCAAGCGCGAACAACCACAATGCGGGAATGGCCGACAGCGCCGACGAGATCGGCAAATCGCCGGCTGCGAGCGCGCGGTGGCGCTTGCTCGGATGCTGCCGGTCGGCGGCGAGATCGAGCAGATCGTTCATCAGATAGGCGCCCGAGGCGCAGGCCGAGAACGCCAGGAATGCGAGCAGCGCGTAGCCGAGCGTCGAAAGGTTCAGCTGATGCGCCGTGAGCGCAGGCACGAACACCAGCGTGTTCTTGGCGTATTGATGGACCCGCAGCGCCTTCACCCAGGTGGCGAGGCCGGCTCTACGGACCTCGCGATTTTCGATGCGCGTGATGGAGGCACAATCGAACGGCACGCGCCCCGCCGCGAGATCGGCGTGCGTGACGACGCCATCGAAGCCGAGATGCGCTGAGATCGCCGCGGCATGAGCGGCGAGCCGATCCGCGACGAGATAGATCTTCTCACCGCGCGCCCGTGCCGCCAGCGCCCGGTTCATCACATCGGAATCATAGGGCAGATGGGCGTAGTCGATCTCGGCTCGCGCCAGGATCGCCGTGAGCGCCGCCATCCCCGCCCGTCCGCCCGCACCGAAGCGCGCCAGCATGCGGCCGGGGCTGGAGAACAGCGCCTCCATCAGCAGCTCGGAACGCAGCAGCGCGCCTTCGAGGTCGATGACAAGGGTCCGGGCCGGCGACGGCTCGGACACGCGAGGATCATACTGGGAGGCACGCTGCTCCATCCGAAAACGCTCTGACTTGCCGTGACATGACCGGCATTCGGCCGGGGGAGCAGGAAATTGGACGGCCAACCCTATGGGAACATTCACTAAAGGCGGATTAATTCACCTGGAGAGATGGGGGCGAGGCGCTGTTGCTCGGATCCCACAATCCGGCGCGAGCTTCCTGTCCCGGCAGAACTTTTGCTTCGCGTGCCGTGGACATCGTCCCGACCCACCCTATCTGCCAGTTTCCCTCGCCGGGGGGGCCCACCCTGAATCAGGTGCCATGACCGAACCAACGCTCGCTGCGCCGATCGACGACCAGCGCCCGCGCGGATTTTCGCGCTACCAGGTGCTCCTCATCGCGCTGCTGGCGCTGACGCAGTTCACGATCATCCTCGACTTCATCATCATGTCGCCGCTCGGCGCCATCCTGATGCCCGCGCTCGGCATCACGGCGGGGCAGTTCGGCGTTGCCGTATCGGCCTACGCGTTCAGTGCGGGACTATCGGGCATCCTCGCCGCCGGCTTTGCCGATCGTTTCGATCGCAAGCGCCTCCTGCTGTTCTTCTATGTCGGCTTCACGCTCGGCACGCTGCTGTGCGCGGTGGCGCCGAACTACCATGTGCTGCTGATCGGCCGGATCGTGACCGGATTGTTCGGCGGCGTGATCGGCGCGGTCGTGCTCGCCATCATCACCGACCTGTTCTCGTTGCAGATGCGCGGCCGCGTGATGGGAATCATCCAGACGGCGTTCGCCGCCAGCCAGGTGCTCGGCATTCCCGCCGGCCTGTTTCTCGCCAATTACTGGAGCTGGCATGTCTGCTTCATCGCCATCGTCGTGCTGTCGATCGTGACGATCGCCATCATCGCCTTTGCCATGGAGCCGGTCGACGCGCATCTGAAGCTGAAGCAGGACAGAAACCCGTTCCGCCATCTGGTCGCGACGGTCAGTGAGCCGCGCTACACGCTCGCCTTCGCCGTCACGACGCTGCTGGCGACCGGCGGCTACATGCTGATGCCGTTTTCCAGCGCCTACACCGTGCACAATCTCGGCATCGACATCACGCATCTGCCGACGATCTATCTCGTTTCCGGCCTGTTCAGCATCGTCACGGGACCGCTGGTCGGCCGCGCCAGCGACGCGTTCGGCAAATATCCGACCTTCGTGTTCGGCTGCGCCATGACCGTCCTCATGGTGCTGATCTACACCCATCTCGGCCACGTCTCGCTCGCGACCGCAATCATCGTCAACGTGCTGATGTTCGTCGGCATCTTCTCGCGCATGATCCCCTCGCAGGCGCTGATGTCGGCGATCCCGGAGCCCGGCCAGCGCGGCTCGTTCAGCGCGGTCAGCGCCTCGCTCCAGCAACTGTCCGGCGGGCTCGGCTCGGTGCTCGCCAGCGCGATCATCGCCCAAGGCGCGGACGGCGCGCTACTCCATTTCGACCGGATCGGCTACGTCGTCGTGACCACGACGATCGTCACGCTGGTGATGATGTATTTCATGCAGAAGGCGGTGGCGGAGCGGACGGGAAAGCGGGTGGTGTGAGGGGGAGAGGAGCCGCCGTCCGAATTCGTTTTCCGCGCGGTGGAAGTCACCTGCTTTGTGGTGGACACAGTGCCACACGTCACGCAGCCACGTTCTTCGCTAGTTTTATCCGATCGGTCCTCGCGACTCGACAAGAAACAAGACCAAGGGCGGGAAATGAGAAAGCTGACACGACGAACATTCGTGATGGGTTCGGCCGTCGCGTTGTGCGCGCCGGCTGTAAGGACCGAGGCGCAATCCGCGTGGCCGTCCAAATCGATCAGGATCATCGTGCCCTATCCACCGGGCGGCCAGACCGACGGCATCGCGCGCGCGTTCGGCGACTTCCTGGCGCGGCAGGTGGGCAAGCCGGTCATCGTCGAGAACAAGCGCGGCGCCGGCGGCGTCATCGGCGTGGCAGAAGCGAAACGCGCCGATCCGGACGGCACCACCATCCTGTGCACGATCTCGTCGTCGCTGATCCAGAACCGCGTCACGGTAAGAGACCTGCCCTACGATCCCGAAAATGATTTTACCTATCTGACGATGGTCATCGGCGCTGGCGGTCCGGTCGTGGCGGCGAAGAAGACCGGTGCGACCAATCTGCGCGAGTTCATCGAATACTGCAAGAAAGTCGGCAGCGTGAACTGGGGATCCTACGGCGTGGGCTCGACGCCGCACGTCCTGAGCGAGACGATCGCCAAGCAATACGGCATAAAGGTTCAGGTCATCCAGTATCGCGGCGAGGCGCCGATGTGGAATGACGTCGCCGGACAGACGCTTGATGGCGCCGCCGGGAGCTATGCCGCAGCCGCGCCCGTCATCCAGGCCGACACCGGCAACCTGATCGGCGTGGTCGGCACCCGTCTGCCGCCCCATCCGGACACGCCGACCATGACCGAGCAAGGCGCCGTCGGCGACTTCTACAATCTGCGTCCCTTCACCACGTTTGCGGTGCCGTCCGGCGCGCCGCGGGATATCGTCGATCGCCTCTCGCCGCTGCTGATCCAAGCCGGAACCGATCCGAAAGTTCAGCAGATGCTGAACAACTTCATCCTGTCATCGCCGGCCGATTTCGAAACGACGAATCGGATCTTCAAGCGCGACAGCGACGTGATGCTCCGCATCCTGGGCGATCTCGGCGTCAAGCCGTCGGATTAGCCGCGTCGCGGCCCAGCAGCCCAGTGCGCTTCCTGCTCCTCGTGGCTCTCCGTATTCGGCGCCTAGCCGACATCGAGCGTGTGGACCATGGCGACACTCCGGGCGTCTGCCGGCGTGTCAAATGCACGGTCGTCGTTGCGGAGCCGCCCAGATGGTTTCCAGATATGACGTGCAGAAGGCGGTGGCGGAGCGGACCGGGAAGAAGGTGGTGTGAGGAACGGCTCCTGCTCCACATTCGGGTGAACCCACGCCGGGCCTCCGGTGACCAAGGTTGCATCGATGCGCCGAACGGAGATCTCCCGTGAAATTCAAGCTTGCCGCCGCGATCCTCGCCGCAAGCCTCCCGCTGGCATCGATGGCTTTCGCCCAAGACACCGCCCAGAGCACCGCGCCAGCCGACCTTGCCGTGATCGATGCCTGCCTGAAGAAGGTGGAGAAAACCGGCGGTTTCGGCAGTGCCTGCGTCGGGCTCGTCGCCGACCCCTGCATCAAGGCGGCAGAGGGCGCGAATGACGATGTCGCCAGATGGAAGGCCTGCGCGGCGCGCGAACTCGCCGTCTGGACGCAGAAAACCAGTGAGGCGCTGAAGAAGGTTCAGGCCGGCGGGTTCGCCGACGCGATCAAGGCCGTCAATGACTCGCAGAAAGTTTTCGCCGCCTCGCGTGATCGCCTCTGCGCGGTCTTCGACAACGTCGACCCCGGCATGTACCGGGGCGGCGCGAGCTACTGCCGCCTGCGCGAGACCGCGAACCGCTCGCTGAGCCTCATCAAGCTGGGCGCTGCGGTCAACGAGCACTGAGGCTTCCTAGGGGGGCTCGGGTCACCGGCCTTGCCGGCACCTTCCGACGTGGCGACGACGGCCATTCGGCGCCATGAGCGCCGTGCTTCGGTGTCGCGGACCGGTCAGCAGCTCGATGTCCTGCGGATGAGCGATTTCAATCGCTTGAGCAGGGGATGGTGCCCAGGAAAGGACTCGAACCTTCACGGCCGTTAAGCCACTGGCACCTGAAGCCAGCGCGTCTACCAATTCCACCACCTGGGCATGCCGTTTGGGGCACGGAGGCGGTTACTACGGTTCGGTGACGCCGTTGTCAATTCATGCGTGAGGCCGGGGTCGGGATGCCGATTGCGCATCGCAAACCGGCCCGATACAAGCCTGACAAGACGCACTCTTTTCCGCAGGAATGGCTCCCATGGCATCGAATCTGGACACGCTGGTCACGGTTTTCGGCGGATCTGGGTTTTTGGGCCGCAGCGTCGTCCGCGCCCTGTGCAAGCGGGATTACCGGGTTCGGGTTGCGGTGCGGCGGCCGGAACTCGCCGGATACCTGCAGCCGCTCGGCCGGGTCGGGCAGATTCACACCGTGCAGGCGAATCTGCGCTATCCGGCCTCGGTCGAGGCGGCGCTTCGTGATTCGCATGTCGTGATCAATCTGGTCGGCGTGCTCACCGAGAGCGGCGGGCAGACGTTTGACGCCGTCCAGGCCAGGGGCGCCGAGACCGTCGCCAAGGCGGCGGCCGCCGCAGGTAGCGCGCTGGTGCATGTCTCGGCGATCGGGGCCGATGCGCAGTCGCCCTCACGCTATGCCAGGGCCAAGGCGGCCGGCGAAGCCGCGGTCCTGGCCGCGGTTCCCTCCGCCACGATCTTCCGCCCGTCCGTGATGTTCGGCCCCGAGGACCAGTTCACCAACCGCTTTGCCGCGCTGGCACGGATGTCGCCGGTGCTGCCCCTGATCGGCGGCGAGACCAAGATGCAGCCGGTCTATGTCGGCGACGTCGCCAGCGCGATCGCGGATGCGGCCGACGGCAAGGCCAAGGCGGGCGCCACTTACGAGCTCGGCGGGCCGGAAGTGCTGACCATGCGCGAGATCATCGAGGCGATCCTCGAAATCACCGACCGCAAGCGCATGCTGGTGCCGCTGACATTCGGCCTCGCCCGCTTCCAGGCCAACTTCCTGCAATTCGCGCCGGGCGCGTTCAAGCTGACGCCGGACCAGGTCACGCTGCTCGAGCGCGACAATATCGTGTCGGACGCGGCGAAGGCGGCCGGGCTGACGCTGGAAGGCCTCGGCATCCAGGCCGACTCGCTGGAAGCGATCGCCCCGCAATATCTCTGGCGCTTCCGCCCGCAGGGCCAGTTCCAGCGCATGAGCGTGTGAGGGATCTTCTTTACCTCGCCCCGCTTTGCGGGGAGAGGTCGGATTGCGCAGCAATCCGGGTGAGGGGTACAGGTCTCTCGAAGACCGCTCGTGCGGAGAGAGACCCCTCACCCCAACCCTCTCCCCGTAAGAACGGGGCGAGGGGGTGCACTGTCGCTGGAGCGAAGACTGGCCTGTTACACGACTTTCAAAACTTCAGCTTCTTGAACACCGCTTCCGGCAGCGTCTTGATGATCAGCATCACGAGACGCCATCTGCCGCTGACATAGACGATGTCGGTCTTGCTCTCGACGGCGCGAAGGATCTCAGCGCCGACGACGGGGGCTTCGACGGTGAGCGGGCCGATCAGCTTCATGCCTTCGGTCATCCTGGTGCGGACGAAGCCGGGCTTGACCGTGACGACGTGGACGCCGCCACGGCCGGCGCGGGCGCGCAGGCCGGACAGGAAGGCGGAGAAGCCGGCCTTGGCCGAGCCATAGACATAGTTGGAGGCGCGGCCGCGATCGCCGGCGACCGAGGACACGCCGACCAGCGTGCCGCTGCCGCGGCCCAAGAACTTCTCCGCGAACAGGCCGAGGATCAGGGCCGGACCTTCGTAGTTGGAGCGCATGATCGCGGTGGCCTGGGCGAGATCGCTCTGCGCGCTCTCTTGCACACCAAGCAGGCCGACGATCGAGATGACGACATCGGGCAGCGCGGGCAGGCCGCCGACGAAGCCCTCGAACGAGGCGGTGTCGAGCACGTCGAATGTGTGAACACCGACCTCGACATTGTAGCGCGCGCGAAGATCGGCGGCGTCAGGCTCCAGCGCGCCGACGTCGCGGCCGGCGAGCCCCACATCGTATCCCGCTTTGGCAAAGGCGCGCGCCGTGGCGCGGCCGATGTCGGATGAGCCGCCCAGCACCAGTACAGACTTGCGCGACGTCACGGCCTAGACCTCATCGAACAGACGTTGTGAAAGCTTGGAGCGGATGTTGCCGGCGGGGTCGAGCGCTTTGCGGATCGCGTTGAAGCGCGGCAGGGCGGGATAGCCGGCTTCGAGCGTCTCGCGCGACTGGCGCGCATCCTTGGCAAGATAGAGCCGGCCACCGGCCGCGACAACGAGACGGTCGATCTCGTCGAGAAAATTCAGGATGTCGCCGCGCACAGGGAAATCCAGCGCCAGCGTGTAGCCGGGCAGCGGAAACGACAGGATGCCCTCGCCCTCGCCGAGCTTCTTCAGCACCGCGAGGAAGGAGGCATCGCCGCGCCGCGCGACGCGACCCAGAATCTCGCCGACCACGTCCCGCGCGCCGTTCTCCGGGATCACGCATTGATGCTGCAGAAAGCCGCGCTTGCCGTAGATGCGATTCCAGTCGGCAATGCTGTCGAGCGGAAAGAAATAGGGATAGAGCGAGACCACATGGCTGCCGCCGGCGCGGCGCGCGCCCATGCGATAATACAGCTCGTTGAAAACGCGGATGCTGAAGCGGTTCAGCGTCATCGAGGGCAAATCGATGGGCACGCCAAGACCGGGATGCTTGCCGGCGGGAAACGCCGCGGCCCCGGCAGGAAGCTCGTCCTTGCCGGCGTGCTCGCCGAGATAGATCAGCGAGCGGCCGAGATCCTTGCCGCGGGCGGCGCAATCGATCCAGGCCACCGAATAAGTTGCGGCATCGCCTGCATCGAGCGCGCGCATCGCGGCATCGAGATCGGATGCCGAGATCACGCGCTCGCGGATCCATCCCGTTTCGACCTTGCGCAGCCGCAAGGTCGCTTCGAGGATGACCCCGGTCAGGCCCATGCCGCCGATTGTCGCAAAGAATGCGTCGGAGTTCTGCTCGCGCGAGGCTTCGATCAATTCGCCCTCGCCCGTGCGCAGCAGGATGCTGTCGACATAGCGGCCGAAGCCGCCTTCACAATGGTGATTCTTGCCGTGCACGTCGGCGGCGATGGCGCCGCCAATCGACACGAAACGCGTGCCGGGCAGCACGAAGGGCAGGAAGCCGCGCGGGCCGAAGGTCTCGATCAGGTCCGAGAGCAGCACGCCGGCCTCGAGGCGGATTCGGCCGGTCGCCGGATCGAACCACCTGATGCGGTCGAAGCCCGTCATCGTCACGGTCCTGACGGTCCCGATCGCGGCATCGCCATAGGCACGGCCATTGCCGCGCGCCACGGTGCCGGACACGATGGCGTCGGCAACCGACGCGAACGCGCGCGGACGCAGCATCTCGGTATCGACGACCGGGAAGCGCCCCCAGCCGCTGACGAGGGTCATGGCTCAGCTCCTGCGCCGGGCGCGCCGCCCGGCATTGCGAAACTGAGTACCGATCAAAAGCTTATATTGCGTTGAAGGCGTAGCCCGGATGGAGCGCAGCGTATACCGGGATCGTGCCCCAAGTGATGACGGACCGGGATGCGCTGCGCTCCATCCGGGCTACGGACCAAGGGCCTACCGTCCCAGCGCCAGCGCGATCAGGCCGAGGGTGCCGACGATCACGCGCCACCAGGCGAACAGCAGGAAACCGTGCCGGGTGACATAGGTCAAAAACGTCTTCACCACGATGATCGCGGTGATGAACGACACCACGAAGCCGATCGCGACGATGTTGATGTGGTCCATCGTCATCTCGGCGCGGCTCTTGTAGAAGTCGTAGGCGAACGCGCCGATCATGGTGGGGATCGCCAGAAAGAACGAGAATTCCGCCGCCGCGCGCTTGTCGGCTCCGAGCAACATCGCGGCGACGATGCTGGCGCCGGAGCGCGACACGCCCGGGATCATGGCCACGCACTGCGCGATGCCGATATAGAGATACATCAAGAGCGGAAATCTGGTGGCATCATACTCGCGCGGCTTGAGCTCGAGCTTGTCGACCCAGAGCAGGACGGCGCCGCCGACGATCAGTGTGAAGCAGATGACCCACGGATTGAACAGCAGGAGCTTGATGTACTTACCGGCGACGAGGCCGACGATGACAGCGGGCAGGAATGCGACCAGCACGCCGATCACGAAGCGGCGAGCATAGGCATCGCCCGTGAACAGGCCGATCACGACGTCCCACAGCTTGCGGAAGTACAGCCCCACGATCGCGAGAATCGCGCCCAGCTGGATCAGAACCGTAAACGAATCCCAGAACGCGCCTTCGCCGAGATGAAAGAAGCGCTCGGCGATCAGGAGGTGGCCGGTCGAGGATACGGGAAGGAACTCGGTCACGCCCTCGATGATGCCGAGGATCACTGCCCGTATAGCGTCTGACATATTTACGGTCCATTTCGGCTGGAAAAGCGGGGCTCTTCTCGCCTATTCGACCCCATGCCGCAATCGCAAAATGCCAAATCACGCCCTTGCTTCGAGGTTTTGAAGGACTAGTGTGGCGCCGCACAAACATTGATGGATTCTTAAGCACCATCACATAGTCAAAGGCTTCATGTTTACGCTGTTTCATCATCCGTTCTGTCCGCATTCGCGCTTCATTCGCCTGATCGCGGGTGAATACGGGCTCGACCTGAAGCTGATCGAGGAGCGCAGCTGGGAGCGGCGCGAGGCGTTTCTGCTGCTCAATGCGGCCGGCACCACGCCCGTGCTGGTGGACGACGAGCAGCCGCCGATTCCGGGCGCGGCCATCATCGCCGAATATGTCGATGAGGCCTATGGGGCCGGGATGGGCCCCAAGCGCCTGATGCCGGAGACGCTTGCCGAGCGTGTCGAGGTGCGCCGGCTGATGGCCTGGTTCAACGAAAAGTTCTTCGAGGAAGTCTCGCATCCACTCGTCACCGAGCGCATCTACAAGCGCTTCATGAGCGAGGAGAACGGCGGCGGGCCGCCTTCGGCCGACGTGATGCGCGCAGCGAAGGCCAATGTGCGCTATCATCTGGCCTATATCGGCTGGCTGGCGCAGACCCGCAACTTCCTCGCCGGCGACCGGCTCACCTACGCGGATCTCGCCGCCGCGGCGCACCTTTCGGCGATCGACTATCTGGGCGACGTGCCATGGAGCGAGGACGACGCAGCAAAGGCGTGGTACGCGCGGGTGAAATCCCGCCCGTCGTTCCGTCCGCTCCTCAGCGAATGGCTGGCCGGCGTGCCGGCGTCGCGGACCTATGTGGACCTGGATTTCTGAGCTGCGACCCGACTGAACTGAAGGCGGCGCTGGCGCGCGAAGCGCACGCGCTCGGCTTCGACTGCATCGGCGTCACCGCGCCGGGCTCGATCGATGCAGCCGGACAACACTTCCTCGAATTCATCGCCTCGGGCGGCCATGGCGACATGGATTGGCTTGCGAACCAGCCGGAGCGCCGCGTCGACCCGCGCGGGCTGTGGGCCGATGTGCGCAGCGTGATCATGCTCGGCGTCAATTACGGTCCCGACTCCGATCCGCTCGCGATCCTGAAGCAGCGCGCGCGCGCGGCGATCTCGGTCTATGCGCAAGGCGACGACTATCACGACCTCATCAAGAAGCGGCTGAAGGCGCTGGCGCGCTGGCTGGTCGCGACCGCGCCGAGCGAGGTGAAGGTGTTCGTCGACACCGCGGCAGTGATGGAGAAGCCGCTGGCGCAGGCCGCGCATCTGGGCTGGCAGGGCAAGCACACCAATCTCGTCTCGCGCGAGTTCGGCTCGTGGCTGTTTCTCGGCGCGATCTACACCACGCTGGAGCTGCCGCGCGACGAACCCGAGATCGATCATTGCGGCTCGTGCCGAGCCTGCCTCGACATCTGCCCGACCGCGGCGTTTCCAGCGCCCTACAAGCTAGATGCGCGGCGCTGCATCTCGTATCTGACCATCGAGAACAAGGGCCCGATCCTGAACGAGTTTCGCAAGAGCATCGGCAACCGCATCTATGGCTGCGATGATTGCCTTGCCGCCTGCCCCTGGAACAAATTTGCGCAAGAGGGGCGTGAGGCAAAACTCGCCGCGCGCGACGAGTTGCGCGCGCCCTCGCTCGCTGAGCTGGCACGGCTGGACGACGCGGCATTCCGTGCGCTGTTCACGAAATCGCCGGTGAAGCGCATCGGCCGCGACCGGTTCGTGCGCAATGTGCTGATTGCGATCGGCAACTCAGGCGAGGTGGCGCTGGCTGAGGCGGCGCGGCGATTGTTGGATGACGCAAGTCCGCTGGTGCGCGGCGCGGCGGTGTGGGCGCTGGGCCAGTTGCTGGCGCGCGAAGAGTTTGAGGCGATGAAGGGTGCTGCGATCAGTAACGAGCACGACGAGAGTGTGCGCAAGGAGTGGCGCGCCGCTTCCTAGCTCACCGTAGTCATTCCCCGCGAAGGCGGGGAATCCAGTACGCCGCGGCCTATCGATTCAATCACAACTGCCGCGGAGTACTGGATCGCCCGGTCAAGCCGGGCGATGACACTCGTGTTGTGGCTGGCACATGCTCTCACCACCCTTGATTTCCCCGCCCATTCCCGCAATCTCGCGCGTCATGACAAGCATGCCTTTCTTCACCCGCGACGGCGATACATTCCATCCGACGGAAGTCGCCAACGGTCCATGGGATCCGAAATCGCTGCACGGACGCGTCATCGTCGGCCTGCTCGGCTTCGTCATCGAGGAGCGCCATTCCGGGCCCGAATTCGTGCCGGCGCGGCTCACGGTCGACATGTTCCGGCTGCCGACTATCGACAAGCCGATCGAAGTGACGACGCGGCTGGTGCGCGACGGCATGCGCATCCGCGTGGTGGAAGCGGAGTTCTTTTCCGGCGGGGTCAGCATGGCGCGCGCCTCGTGCCAGCTGCTGCGCAAGACGCAAAATCCCGATGGCAATGTCTGGTCGCCGCCGAACTGGGACGCACCGAAGCCGGCCGAGATCCCCAAGCCGACCGATCCCAGGCTCGGCATGAACGGCAAATGGGCGACACGCCCGATCGTCGGCCATATGGGCTCGCTCGGCCCGCGCAGATTGTGGATGAGCGAGGTGCGCGAGCTCGTCGCGGGCACCCCGATGACGCCGTTCGTCCGCGTTGCCACCGGCGCCGATTTTGCGAGCCCGTTTGCCAATGCCGGCGACCAGGGGCTCGGCTACATCAACAGCGATGTCACGATCTATCTGCACCGCCTGCCCGTGACAGAGTGGATCGGCTTCGAGGTGGTGAACCACCAAGCCAGCGACGGCGTCGCGATCGGCGAATGCTGGCTCTATGACGAACAGGGTCCGATCGGCACCGCGACGGTGGCCGCGCTGGCGCAGCGCAAGCCGATGGTGAATCCGTCGAAGCGGTAGGAGCGCGCGCCTCTCTCCGGTCGTCATTCCGGGATGCGCCGTCAGGCGCAGACCCGGAATCCATCGGGCCGCAGGCCAAGAGTTGAAATGGATTCCGGGTTCGCGCTTCGCGCGCCCCGGAATGACGACCTAGTCCAAATGCCGCTGCATCTCCGGCCGCGCCTTCAGTTCGGCACCCTGCTTGGCGACGATCTTCGCGATCCGCTCCGGGGCGAAGTTCAAATCGACGAACGCCGGCGCGGTGTTGGCGACCTCGTGATAGCTCGCGATCCTGCCGCCCTTCAGCGTCATGATCGCAACGCCCTCGAACATCGCCCGCGCGCCGTTTGCTTCCGGCAGGGTCGATCTATAGCTGAAGGTGTAGCGCGCATAGAGCGTGGTGCCGTCGGTGACGGGATCATGCATGTCCCAGCGGAAATCGGTCGCCGTGCGGTAGAACCAGTCGTCGATCATCGCGGCGATCTTCGCGCGGCCGGCGAAGGCGCCGTAGAAGACATCGTGATAGACGCCGTCCTCGGTGAACAGCTGGGCGAAGGCTTCGCCGTTGCGCTGCTCGACGGCATCGCAGAAGGCGCGCAGCATGGCGGTGGTGGTCATTGGCGTTGCCTCCCAGTTGTTATGCCCTCTCCCCTTGCGGGAGAGGCCAGCTCCGCTCGTTGACGCGCATTTCGTTCGGGTGAGGGGTTGCTTCCGCGAGTCCAACTCTCATTCGGGCCCGTGGAGAGAACCCCTCATCCGACTTCGCTTCGCGAAGCCACCTTCTCCCGCAAGGGGAGAAGGAAGAGGACACATCACCCGATCTCAGCCACCGCCGCAAGAATGCGCGCGATGTCCTGCGGGCGGGAGAGGCGGTGATCGCCGTCCTGGATCATGGTCAGCACGACGTCGTCGGCCGGCAGGCGATGAGTCAGCGCAAACGCGTGCTGCCAGGGCACATCAGGGTCCTTCGCGCCTTGCAGGATGCGGACGGGGCAGCCGAGATCGATGGCGCTGCCGAGCACGAGGTGATTGCGTCCCTCCTCGATCAGGTTCCGCGTGATCGGATAGGGCGAGCCGTCGCCATATTCCGACGGGCGCAGCCAGAAACCCTTGGTCTCGATCTCCTTCTTCACTGCGGGCGAAAAATTCTTCCACATCAGCTCTTCGGTGAAATCGGGCGCCGGCGCGATCAGCACGAGCCCTGCAAGCGACGCTTTGCCGGCACGCTTCCTGATCTCGCGGGCGAGCAGCAGCGCCATCCAGCCGCCCATCGACGAGCCGATCAGGATTTGCGGGCCGTCGCAGAAGCGTTCGAACACCGCAACGCTATCCTCGAGCCAGCTGCCGATCGTCCCAATGGCGAAATCGCCGCTGGATTCGCCGTGGCCGGAATAGTCGAACCGGACGATTGCGCGGCCGCGCTCGTGGGCCCAGGCATCCAGCGCCACGGCCTTGCCGCCCTGCATGTCCGACTTGAATCCGCCCAGCCAGACCAGGCCGGGGCCTTTTCCGGGACGGCGGCGCACCGCGATCCTGCGTGCGGACGGCCCCTCGCCCACATCGATGAATTCAAGCGCGGCATCGGGAATTGCGTCGGTCATGGAACGTTTACTCTGGCTGTGCGGTTTGAGCTGTCCGGACCTGTTCCGAAAGCACGACCGGCATCGCTATTGGTCCTTTGGGACGCTTGCGGAACAGAGGCAAGGTGTCTATGTCGGTCAGCGTGCCGAGGGCCGTGACCAAAATGCCTCGCATTTGAGGGTTTTTCGCGCCTCGCACCAGCGACTTGCTTGCCGGCAAACGCATCTTCCTTCAAAATAGCCGCTTCTTTCACAACTTTGGAGAACCACCCATTCGCCGTCCTAATAAAGCTCCGCCCGCTGCCAGCAAAGACGGGCCGCGCATCAATGATGATATCCGCAATGCGCAAATCCAGCTGATCGACCAGACCGGTGACAACAAAGGCACGGTCGAGACCGTCGTCGCCATCCGCATGGCGCAGGAAGTCGGGATGGATCTGGTCGAGATTTCGCCGAATACCAGCCCTCCCGTCTGCAAGATCATGGACTACGGGAAGTACAAGTATTCCGCTCAGAAGAAAGCCGCGGAAGCCCGCAAACGGCAGAAGACCGTCGAGATCAAGGAGATCAAGCTCCGTCCGATGATCGACGACCACGATTACGACGTGAAGATGCGCGCGATGCAGCGCTTCTTCGAAGAGGGCGACAAGGTCAAGATCACGCTGCGCTATCGCGGCCGCGAAATGGCGCACCAGGAGATCGGCACCAAGTTGCTCGACAAGATCAAGACCGACGTCGCCGAGCTCGCCAAGGTCGAGCAGGACGCGCGGTTCGAAGGTCGCCAGGTCGTAATGGTGCTGGCACCGCGCTGACGCGCAACGCTTTAGGACCTCGAGAATTCAACGGCCCGTCCGGATCCCCGGCGGGCCGTTTTGTGTGTCAGGTCCTCGTCGCCTGCCAGGTTCCGCTGCACTGGTCGCCGGAGATAATTCCCTTCCACGACCCGGCGCCGTTCACGCCGGCGAGCCGGCCGCCGCCACTGGCGTGGGAGGCGCCGACCGAGACCTGCACGGCGACAGCGCCGGAACGGTTGACCCGGCCCGAGACCCGGCCGCCGCCGGCGGAGGAGACGCGGGTGCCGGTCACGGTGAAGGGAACGCTGTAGCCCGAGCTGCAATTGCCGCGGGTGGTGGCGAAGGTGACGTTCCAGATGCCGTCATAGCCGCCGGCGCGGGCGTCAGCCGCCTGTGGCAGCGCAGCCGCGGCGAGCACGGCGAACAGCGCCAGAGGGCGCGGGCGGACGAATGAAATCAGAAGTTGCGGGAAATGAGCCATTTTGGACCTGCTTCAGGCGAGAAGGCTTGGACATGAGGGGTGGCAGCGTTCAATAGTCGGCGGGCAGGTTGCGGCGGTTCATCGTTGCCAATTGGCCTCTCCTCTGTCATAAGCCCAGCCTTCACCGCCCGGCTGATTTACGGGCTGCCGTGGCGGTGTCTCGTGCGGGTTTCGCGCCTGTTCGCAAAACTTGAGCACAATCAACGCTCTAACGAGCATTTTTGACGGTCCAGCCGCCTTCGCGGGCGGATCTCTGTGGCCATTAGGAGAGCCAAATGCCCAAGCTGAAGACCAAATCGGGCGCTAAAAAGCGCTTCAAGGTGACTGCCACCGGCAAAGTGATGCACGCCCAGCGCGGCAAGCGTCACGGCATGATCAAGCGGACGAAGAAGCAGATCCGTCAGCTCCGCGGCACCCGCGTGCTGTTCAAGACCGACGGCGACAACGTCAAGAAGTACTTCTTGCCGAACGCCTGATCGGGTCCACGATCATTGCCACCTCTGCCGCGCATCCCGCGGCGATCCGATAACCAAGTCATCTCTGAAGGATCTCGTCATGTCTCGCGTCAAACGCGGTGTGACCGCCCACGCCAAGCACAAGAAAGTCTACAAGGCCGCCAAGGGCTTCTATGGCCGCCGCAAGAACACCATCCGCGCCGCCAAGCCGGCCGTGGAAAAGGCCCAGCAATACGCCTTCCGCGACCGCAAGCGTCGCAAGCGCACCTTCCGCGCGCTCTGGATCCAGCGCCTCAACGCCGCGGTCCGTCCGTTCGGCCTGACCTACAGCCGATTTATCGACGGCCTTGCCAAGTCGGGCATCACCGTGGACCGCAAGGTGCTGTCGGATCTCGCGATCCGCGAGCCCGCCGCGTTCCAAGCGATCGCCGAGAAGGCCAAAGCCGCGCTGGCGGCGTAAGCCGCCCCACTGCGCGACTTGCGCAGCGTTCAGCTTGTGATGGCCCGGGCAGAGGCGCGTGTCGCGCGTTCATCGCCCCGGCCGTCATCTCTCGCGCATACACTTCTCCGACGTGGATGCCCGGCGAATCTAACGCGAAGATGCGCTTCGCGCTTTTGGCCGGGCGTGACGGGCTAGGATCATCGGCTCAGCATCCTGGCCAAAAGGGATTGCCATGACCGATCTTGCCCAGCTCCAAGCCCAGATCATCGCCGACATCGCCGCCGCTGCCGACGAGGCCGCGCTCGAGGCCGTGCGTGTTGCAGCCCTCGGCAAGAAGGGCTCGATCTCGGCGCTGCTCGCCACGCTCGGCAAGATGTCGCCGGACGAGCGCAAGACGCAAGGCGCGGCGATCAACCAGGCCAAGGACGAAGTCAGCCAGGCGCTCGCGGTACGGCGCGATGTGCTGAAGTCGGCGGCGCTCGATGCGCGGCTGGCGTCCGAGACCGTCGACGTGACCCTGCCGCTGCGCGATGCGCCGGCTGAGGCCGGCCGCATCCATCCGCTGAGCCAGGTCTGGGACGAGCTCACCACCATCTTCGCCGACATGGGATTCTCGGTGGCCGAAGGCCCCGACATCGAGACCGACGATTACAACTTCACCAAGCTGAATTTCCCGGAAGGCCATCCGGCGCGCGAAATGCACGACACGTTCTTCTTCCATCCGAAGCAGGACGGCTCGCGCATGCTGCTGCGGACCCACACCTCGCCGGTGCAGGTGCGCACCATGCTGAGCCAGAAGCCGCCGATCCGCGTGATCTGCCCGGGCCGCACCTATCGCATCGATTCGGACGCGACCCACACGCCGCAATTCCACCAGGTCGAGGGCCTCGTCATCGACAAGAGCTCGCATCTCGGCCATCTCAAATGGATCCTGCACGAGTTCTGCAAGGCGTTCTTCGAGGTCGACCACATCAACATGCGCTTCCGGCCCTCGTTCTTCCCGTTCACCGAGCCTTCGCTCGAAGTCGACATCCAGTGCCACCGCGACAAGGGCGAGATCCGCTTCGGCGAGGGCGAGGATTGGCTCGAGATTCTCGGCTGCGGCATGGTGCATCCCAACGTGCTGCGCGCCTGCGGCATCGATCCCGACGAGTACCAGGGCTTCGCCTGGGGCATGGGCATCGACCGCATCGCCATGCTGAAATACGGCATCGCCGATTTGCGCCAGCTGTTCGACAGCGACGTCCGCTGGCTGAGCCACTATGGCTTCAAGCCGCTCGAAGTGCCAACGCTTGCCGGAGGGCTCAGCACGTGAAATTCACCCTCTCCTGGCTGAAGGATCATCTCGAGACCGACGAGCCGCTCGAAAAACTCGCCGACAAGCTCACCATGATCGGGCTCGAGGTCGAGAACATCGAGGACAAGGCGAAGGCGCTGAAGCCGTTCACCATTGCGAAGGTGATCTCGGCCGAGCAGCATCCGAATGCGGATCGCCTGCGCGTCTGCATGGTCGACACCGGCGACGGTGGTGCGCCGGTGCAGGTGGTGTGCGGCGCGCCGAATGCGCGCACCGGGCTCGTCAGCGTGTTTTCGCCACCCGGCACCTACATTCCCGGAAAGGATATCACGCTCGGCGTTGGCACCATCCGCGGCGTCGAGAGCCGCGGCATGTTGTGCTCGGCGGCCGAGCTGCAGATCTCCAACGATCATGACGGCATCATGGAATTGCCGGCGGACGCGCCAATCGGTGCTGCCTATGCCGAATGGGCCGGCCTCGGAGATCCCGTCATCGAGATCAATCTGACGCCGAACCGGCAGGACTGCACCGGCGTGCACGGCATCGCGCGCGATCTCGCCGCCGCCGACATGGGCAAGTTCAAGGATCCCACGATCAAGCCGATCAAAGGCGAATTCCCCTGCCCCGTGAAGGTCACGGTCGAGGATGCCACGCTCTGCCCGGGCTTCGCGCTCCGCCTCGTGCGTGGCGTCAAGAATGGGCCGTCACCGGAATGGCTGCAGAAGCGGCTGACCGCGATCGGCCTGCGTCCGATCAACGCGCTGGTCGACATCACCAATTTTGTGACCTACGACCGCGCACGCCCGCTGCACGTGTTCGACGCCAAGAAGGTGAAGGGCAATCTCGTCGTGCGCCGCGCGCGCGAGGGCGAGAGCCTGCTGGCGCTCGACGGCCGCACCTACAATCTCGATCCCGCCATTTGCGTGATCGCGGACGAGCACGGCGTCGAATCGCTCGCCGGCATCATGGGCGGCGAAGCATCGGGCTGCGACGAGAACACCACAGACGTGCTGATCGAATCGGCGCTGTGGAACGAGATCAACATCGCCCAGACCGGCCGCAAGCTCGGCATCAATTCGGACGCGCGCTACCGCTTCGAACGCGGCGTCGATCCGGCCTTCATGGTGCCCGGCATCGAGCTCGCGACCAAGCTGGTGATGGAGATGTGCGGCGGCACGCCGTCCGAAACGATCGTGGTCGGCAAATCATTCGCCGACGACCACATGATCGACTTCCCGGTCACGGAAGTGAAGCGCCTCTCCGGCATCGAGGTGCCGCAGGTCGAGATGAAGCGCATCCTGACCCATCTCGGCTTCATGATGGCGGGTCCCGGCCCGGTGGTAAAGGTCGCAGTGCCCTCGTGGCGCTCCGACGTGCACGGCAAGGCCGACATCGTCGAGGAGATCGTCCGCATCTTCGGCGTCGACAAGGTGCCGATGACGCCGTTCGAGCGCGGCGACGAGCCGCGCAAGCCGGTGCTGACGCCGCTGCAGCTGCGCAACCGCCGCGCGCGGCGCGCGCTCGCGAGCCGCGGCATGGTCGAAGCCGTGACCTGGTCGTTCATCGCCAAGCCTGCGGCCGAATTGTTCGGCGGCGGACAGCGCGAGCTCGAGGTTGCCAACCCGATCGCCTCGGATCTCTCCGACATGCGCCCGACCCTGCTGGCCGGCCTGATCGCGGCGGCGCAGGCCAATGCCGATCGCGGCTTCGGCGATGTCGCGCTGTTCGAGGTCGGCCAGGTGTTCAAGGGCGATCGCCCGCAGGACCAGTTCATGGCGGCGAGTGGCGTGCGCCGCGGCCTTACTTCGTCCGAAGGGCTCGGCCGGCACTGGACCGGCTCGGCGCAGGCCGACGTGTTCGACGCCAAGGCCGATGCGCTGGCGGTGCTGGCGGCAGCCGGCGCGCCGATGCAGGCGCTGCAGATCGTGGCGGGTGGTCCCGGCTGGCTGCATCCGGGCCGCTCCGGTACGATCCAGATCGGACCGCAGAACGTGCTCGGATATTTCGGCGAAGTGCACCCGAGAGCCCTCGAGGCGCTCGGCGCCGACGGGCCGCTTGTCGTGTTTGAGGTGATCCTCGACCGCATCCCCGAGGCGAAGAAGAAGCCGACGCGCGCCAAGCCCTTGATCGAGCTCTCGGCGTTCCAGCCGGTGTCGCGTGACTTCGCTTTCATCGTCGACCGCGCCGTCAAGGCCGGCGACATCGTTCGCGCGGCGCAAGGCGTCGACAAGAAGCTGATCACCGGCGTCAATGTCTTCGATATCTACGAAGGCAAGGGCATCGATGACGGCAAGAAGTCGATCGCGATCGCGATCACGCTGCAGCCGCGCGAGAAAACCCTGACCGATCAGGAGATCGAGGCCGTCGCCACGAAGATCGTGGCCGAGGTCACCAAGAAGACCGGCGGCACGTTGCGCGGATGAGTCCTGCTGACTTCCTTCCGAAGGACGTCAGCCTCACGATCGCGGCGGCGCTCTGCGCCGTCGCTTTCGTTTCGGGCACAGCGCGCGGCTTCTCCGGCTTCGGTTCGGCGCTGATCTTCATGCCGCTGGCGAGCAGCATCGCGGCACCGCGGCTCGTTGCTGCCCTGCTTCTCGTCATCGATTTCGTCGCAGCCGCGCCGCTGCTGCCAGATGCATGGCGGAAGGCCGATCGCAAGGCCACGGCCGTGATAGTGCTGGGCGCGCTGATCGGCGTACCCATCGGCACCTATTTCCTCAGCGTGCTCGAACCCGTTACCACGCGCTGGATCATCTCCTGCTTCGTAGCGGCGCTGCTCCTTCTGCTGCTGTCGGGCTGGCGCTATCGCGGCAAGGACCATGCCTGGCTGTCGGTGGGCATCGGCGGCCTCTCCGGCTTCTGCAGCGGGCTCGCGCAAACCGGCGGCCCGCCGATCGTCGGCTACTGGCTCGGCCGCCCGATCGCGCCGATGGTCGCGCGCGCCAATATCGTGCTGTTCTTCGGCGCCTCGGATTTCTTCTCGATGGTCAGCTACGCGACGACCGGCCTGATCAGCCGCGAATCGCTGGTGCTGTCGCTGATCGTCGGCCCGGTCTATGCGGTTGGCGTTGCGTTCGGCAGCTCATTGTTCGGCCGCGCCAGCGAGAGGGTGTTTCGCGGCATCTGCTACGCGCTGATTGCGATGGCGGTGATCTTTGGATTGCCGGTGCTGGATGGCGTGCTGCGATAACATCTCCGCTGTCGTCCCGGGGCGCGCGTAGCGCGAGCCCGGGACCCATAACCCCGGGGAGTGGTTATGGGGCAAGGTGGCAACTCCGAGTCTTCGCCAAACCACTCCCTGTGAGTATGGGTCCCGAATCTGCGCTCCGCTTCGCTGCGCCTGTCCGGACGACAGTGGAATTTATCGCGGCTTGATCGTCTTACTGCTTCGGCACGCGCCGCTTCTTCGTCGACTGGGTCGGCACGTCGGCCGGCTCGTCCTTCAGCGCGCCGATCTTGCGCAGGGCTGCATCGGCGGCGCGTTCGCCGCTTTCCCAGGCGCCGTCGACGGTGCCCCAGAGCGTCTCGTGCGTGGCTTCGCCGGCGAGGAACACATTGCCGATCGGCTCGGCCAGGGTCCTTCGCGACAGCTGGCCGCCCGGCGAGGCTGCCGACATCGCGCCCATGACGTAAGGCGAGGCGTTCCAGCGCGTGGCGCTGGTCTTCTGCACCACGGAAGCGGCCTCGCTGCCGAACAGCTTCGTGATCCATTCCCTGGCGAAAGCCACCATCGCCTTCTCGCCCTGCTCGGCGAGATCGCGGCCGAACGAGCCGCCGACATCGATCGAGCACAGCGAGGAGCCGCCGATATTGGCTAACATCAGCGCCGTGCGGGTCGAATTGCTCTGCTCGATCAGGATATCGTCGCGCGACAGGCCGAGCGGATTGCCCGGCAGCTGCAGCACGATGCGATCGTAGCTACCGAGGCTGAGCTTCGATGCCGCATCCAGCGTCCGCTTGGGAATGTCGGGCGCGAACTTGATCGCGCCCGATGTCAGCACATTGGTCGAGACCGTGACGATGGCGGCGCGCGCCGCGATCTTGCCGGCTTGCGTCTCGATGCTGACGTCGCGATTGCTCCAGGCGATGCGGCTCGCCGGCGTCGACAGCGCCACCGGCGCCTGCTCGGCGAGCCTAGCGATCAGTGTGCCCAAACCCTGCCGGCAGGCGATCGCCGCGTTGCGGTCCTGCGCGCGTCCCTTGTCGATCGCGGAGAGCTCCTTCAGGTCCTTGCCGGCAAAGCTCGCGCCCAGCATGAACTCGGCCGCGCCGGCCCAGTCGCCGAGATCCTTCGGCATCACCGATGCGCAGGAGGTGTCGAGCTTGCCCCGCCCGGCCTCGTCGATGGCGCGGTTGGCGCGCACCAGGGCGGCCAGGAACTGCTCGGTCTCGCCCGCGCGGGCATTGCGGCGGCCGATGCGCATTCTCTGGCCCGAGGGCGCCGGCAGCACGTCCAGCCCGGCACTGCGCGCCAGCCGGATCATCGGGTTGGTGTCCGGATTGTACATCCAGCGCGCGCCGCGGTCGAACGGCGTGTCGAAGGTCGTGCTGTCGGTGATGCAGCGGCCGCCGACTTGCGCGGCCGCTTCCACTACGATGACCTTGCGGCCCGTTGCCAAGATACGCCGCGCCGCGGCAATTCCCGCCGCCCCCGCGCCGATCACGACGATGTCAGCCTCGCGCGGCAGGGGCGCGGCGGATGCGCGCAGCACCGGCATCGCCGCAAGGGCCGCCGACGCCGAAAGAAAGCCGCGGCGCGTGATTGTCATGTCATGGTTTCCGGGGACTTGCGGCGAACGTGAACAGCCCGCGAACCTTGCCGTATCCGATGTTGCGCAGCAACCAGGATGGTGAATCAACCATGCTTGATCTCACAGAGTGATGAACCGAATTGCAACACGTTTCGACCATGATAGAGAAGGGAAAAAGACGGCCGGAAAAGGCCGTGGGGGGTTGAGATGGGGACGGTCCTGGATTCTGTCGGCAAGGTGATTGCCGCGTACCTCTCAAAGGAGGTGCCGGGCTATGAGCCGTTCACGCCGAGCGACCCCGAGCATCTGCGCGGCATCATCGAGCCCGGCGACGTGCTGCTGGTCGAGGGCAACAACCGCATCTCCGGCATCATCAAATACTTGACGCAGTCGACCTGGTCGCACGCCGCGCTCTATGTCGGTCCGATTGATGGGGCAGAGGAGTCCAATGGCGAGCCGCATGTTCTGATCGAGGCCAATATCGGCGAGGGCGTCACCTCGGCGCCGCTGTCGAAATATTTCCCCTATCATACCCGCGTCTGCCGTCCGGTCGGGCTGTCCTATGAGGATCGCACCACGGTGTGCCGCTATGCGATCAACCGCATCGGCTTCGGCTACGACACCAAGAACATCGTCGACCTCATGCGCTATCTGTTCCCGCTGCCGATACCGCAGCGCTGGCGCCGACGCATGATCGCGATCGGCTCGGGCGACCCGACCAAGATCATCTGCTCGGCGCTGATCGCGCAGGCCTTCGACGCCGTGCGCTACCCGATCCTGCCGAAGATCACCAAGGCCGGCAGCCGCGCCGCACGGCGCGAGATCCTGCACATCCGCGATTCCTCGCTCTACATGCCCCGCGACTTCGACATCTCGCCCTATTTCGAAGTCGTCAAACCCACCATCGTGCACGGGTTCGACTACACCGCCTTGCACTGGGCAGACAAGCAGAAGCCGCTCGAGGAGGTGGCGGGCTCATTCAGTGTGTTTCCAGAAGCGCTCGTGGCGCCGCCGCTCGCTCCTGAAGCGGCTGACGAAGCGACGTCGGGTGAAATTCCGGCTCAAGAAGTGAGCGCGCCGCCTGCGCGAGCCAGCGTGGCTTTCTCCGAGCATTTTGTACAACTGAGCGAGCTCGCGATGTATCGCGCGCGGGCGCGGGAGATGACGGCTTAGGTTCGCACGGTCTCGTAGGGTGGGCAAAGGCGCAAAGCGCCTTGCCCACTTTCTGGCGCGATCACTGATCGATGGTGGGCACGCTCCGCTTTGCTCACCCTACGAGACTTCGCCACGAGCGCAGCGAAGCAACGACGGTGGAGAGAGCGCGCGCTACCGATCCGCCCGTCCGATCACCGCCATCAGCTCCGCGATCTTGGCGCGCTGGTCGGCCTTGTCGCCGCTCGCGATGGCGTGTTCGACGCAATGGGCGACGTGATCCTTCAAAACCTCTTCCTCGACCCGGCGCAACGCGGCGCGCACCGCCGCGATTTGCGTCACGATGTCGATGCAGTAGCGGTCTTCCTCTACCATTCTCGAGAGGCCACGAACCTGGCCCTCGATCCGGCCGAGGCGTTTTCCGACGGATGCCTTGATGTCTTTGCGCATGGGGTCTATATACCCCTACCGGGTATAGGTTTCAAGAGCAAGCGCAAAGGCCGGAACATGGCAATGAACGACAACGAGCACGAGCATCGTCACAGCGCGGCAACGCATTCCGGATGCGGCTGTTCCACGAAAGCTGCAGCGCCGGCTGCGAAACCCGAGGCTTCCTCGTGCTGCGGCGGCCACGGCGATCATGCCGGCCACGACCATCACCACGGCGACGCCGCAACCAAGGTCAAAGATCCCGTCTGCGGCATGATGGTCGATCTCGCGACCTCGAAGCATCGCATCACACATCGCGGCGAGACATTCCATTTCTGCTCGGCCGGCTGCCGCACCAAGTTCGCCGCCGATCCCGCCAAGTATCTTGCCAAGGACAAGGCGCCCGAACCGGAGATGCCCGCGGGCACGATCTACACCTGTCCCATGCACCCGCAGATCCGCCAAGTCGGTCCGGGCACGTGCCCGATCTGCGGCATGGCGCTGGAGCCTGAGGTCGCAAGCCTTGAGACCGGCCCCAATCCCGAGCTCGCCGACATGACGCGGCGGTTCTGGATCGGCGGCGTGCTGTCCCTGCCGCCGATCGCGCTGGAGATGGGCGGCCATCTCGCAGGCCCCCACAGCTGGATCGATCCGACCGTGTCGAACTGGATCCAGCTCGTCTTTGCAACGCCCGTGGTGCTGTGGGCCGGCTGGCCGTTCTTCGTTCGCGGCTGGCAATCGCTGCTGACGCGCAATCTCAACATGTTCACGCTGATCGCGATGGGTACGGGCGTTGCCTATGTCTACAGCGTGCTCGGCACGGTCACGCCCCAGATCTTCCCCGCCACCTTCCGCGGCCATGAGGGCGCGGTCGCAGTCTATTTCGAGGCGGCCGCCGTCATCACCGTCCTGGTGCTGCTCGGCCAGGTGCTGGAGCTGCGCGCCCGTGATGCGACCTCGGGCGCAATCAAGGCGCTGCTGCAGCTCGCGCCGAAGACCGCGCGCCGCGTCGACGCCGACGGCAGCGAGCACGAGGTCGAGATCGACACGCTGCACGCCGGCGATCGCCTGCGCGTCCGTCCCGGCGAGAAGGTGCCGGTCGACGGCATCATCCTCGAAGGCCGCTCGTCGCTCGATGAATCGCTGGTAACGGGCGAATCCATGCCGGTCACCAAGGAGACCGGCGCAAAGGTCATCGCCGGCACGCTGAACCAGTCCGGCAGCTTCATCATGCGTGCCGACAAGGTCGGGCGCGAGACGCTGCTGTCGCAGATCGTGCAGATGGTCGCGGACGCGCAGCGCTCGCGCGCCCCGATCCAGCGCCTGGCTGACCAGGTCTCCGGCTGGTTCGTGCCGGCCGTGATCGTCGTTGCCCTCGCCGCCTTCGGTGCCTGGGCCTGGTTCGGACCGGAGCCGCGGCTGGCCTTCGGCCTGGTCGCGGCTGTCAGCGTGCTGATCATCGCATGTCCCTGCGCGCTCGGCCTCGCGACGCCGATGTCGATCATGGTCGGCGTCGGCCGCGGCGCGCAAGGCGGTGTGCTCATCAAGAACGCCGAGGCGCTGGAGCGTATGGAGAAGATCGACACGCTCGTGGTCGACAAAACAGGCACGCTGACCGAGGGCAAGCCCAAGGTGGTGACGATCGCGCCGGCGTCCGGCTTCGCGGAAGAAGACATCCTCCGGCTGGCGGCCACCGTCGAGCGCGCCAGCGAGCATCCGCTGGCCGACGCCATCGTGCGCGCGGCCAAGGAAAAGCAGCTCACCCTCGGCCAGGTCGAGCAGTTCGACTCGCCGACGGGCAAGGGCGCGACGGGCAAGGTCGACGGCAAGACCATCGTGCTCGGCAATGCCAGATATCTGTCGTCGATCGGCGTCGACACCCATTCGCTCGCCGCCGAAGCCGAGCGGCTGCGCGGTGACGGCGCCACCGTGATCAACATGGCCGTCGACGGCCGGCTTGCCGGCCTGTTTGCGATCGCAGATCCGGTCAAGGCCTCGACGCCGGAGGCGCTGAAGGCGCTCGCGGCGGAAGGCATCAAGGTGATCATGCTGACCGGAGACAACCGCACCACGGCCGAGGCCGTGGCGCGCCGGCTCGGCATCGCCGAGGTCGAGGCCGAAGTGCTGCCGGACCAGAAGAGCGCGGTAGTGACCAAGCTGCAGAAGGCCGGCCGCAGCGTCGCCATGGCCGGCGACGGCGTCAACGACGCGCCGGCGCTGGCGGCGGCCGAGGTCGGCATCGCCATGGGCACCGGCACCGACGTGGCGATGGAGAGCGCCGGCGTGACGCTGCTCAAGGGCGACCTCGTCGGCATCGTCCGCGCGCGAAAACTGTCGCAGGCGACGATGAGCAACATCCGGCAGAACCTGTTCTTCGCCTTCATCTACAACGCCGCCGGGATTCCGATCGCCGCCGGCGTTCTCTATCCGGCGTTCGGTCTGCTGCTCTCCCCGATCATCGCCGCGGCGGCGATGGCGCTGTCCTCGGTCAGCGTCGTCGGCAACGCGCTGCGGCTGCGTGCGACGCGGCTGTAAGGACGCTGTGTAGCCCGGATGGAGCGTAAGCGAAATCCGGGGGTCCTGCCGCATATTGCACCGTCCCGGATTGCGCTTCGCTCCATCCGGGCTACGGTTCAGAGGACATAAGCGGGAGCATCTGATGCAGCGGATTACCATCACGATCGAGGACGATCTCCTGGCGGAGATCGACGCCGCGGCCGAAGCGCGCGGTTACCAGAACCGCTCCGAGATCATCCGCGACCTCGCGCGCGCCGGCCTGCAGCAGAGCGCCGAGGACACCGCGCAAACCGGCCAATGCGTTGCCGGCCTCATCTACGTCTATGACCACGCAGCGCGCGATCTGTCGAAACGGCTGGTGCAGGAATTCCACGGCCACCACGACCTCGCGCTGGCGACGCTGCATGTCCACCTCGACGACAACAATTGCATGGAGATGACGGCGCTGCGCGGCGCGGCCTCCGAGGTCAGGCATTTCGCCGATCACATCATCGCCGAACGCGGCGTGCGCTACGGCCGCGTGGTGATGATCCCGACGGGGGACGGCAAGTCGGCGAAGGCGCGCAAGCACGGGCATAGACACGACTAGGCTGAATCTTACCCTCCAGGGGAGGGTAAAGAAGAAATCGCGCCACCTTCACCGACAAGGGGAGACGGCCCACCGCCCTTGCCGAAGCCGCATCCGGTGTCTACCTCTCGCGCAGTGTCTACCTCAGAGGGTCCCCCATGCTGGATGCCGCCATTAAGGCGCTGTCGCAATTGATCTCGCCGCCGATGCGCTCGATCCTGTGGCGGTCGATCGGGCTCGCGTTGGTGCTGATCACCGTGCTGGCGATCGGCTTGCAGCGGCTGCTCAGCTGGTTTGCGACCTCCGGCGAGGTGTGGCTGGAAGGCCTGCTCGGGCCGGGCTGGCATTCTTCGATCGAGGTTCTCTCCTGGATCGTCTCGATCGTGACGGGTCTCGGCGTCGTGTTCGGCGGCATCTTCCTGATGCCGGCGATCACCTCGCTGGTGGCGAGCCTGTTCGTCGACGACGTCGCCGACATCGTCGAGCGCGAGCATTATCCGGCCGAGCGGCCGGGCGCGGCACTGCCGTTCAGCCGGGCGATGCTCGAGGGCATCAAGACCGCGCTCGTGGCCATCCTGGTCTATCTCGCCGCTCTGCCGCTGGTGCTGTTCGCCGGCGCCGGTTTCCTGATCTTCTTCCTCGCCGCCGCCTGGCTGCTTGGCCGCGAATATTTCGAGCTCGCCGCGATGCGCTTCCGCCCGCCGGAGGAGGCCAAGGCGATGCGGCGCGACAATGCCGCGACCATCTTCACCGCCGGCCTGTTCATCGCCGCCTTCGTCTCGATCCCGATCGTCAATCTGGCGACGCCGATCTTCGGCATGGCCTTCATGGTCCACATGCACAAGCGCCTGTCAGGCCCGCGGCCCGAGTTGATCGAGCCGGCGCGGCAGGTGCGATAGCGGCGCCGAGGCAGCGCTGCCTCACACCGTCTTCTCCGGCCAGCGGCAGAGATCGTTGATCAGGCAGACTTCGCAGCGTGGCTTGCGCGCGATGCACGTATAACGGCCGTGCAGGATCAGCCAATGATGCGCGTGCAGCATGAACTCGGCCGGGATCACTTTTTCGAGGCCGAGCTCGACCTCGAGCGGCGTCTTGCCGGGCGCTAGGCCCGTGCGATTGCCGACGCGGAAGACGTGGGTGTCGACTGCCATCGTGTGCTCGCCGAAGGCCATGTTGAGCACGACGTTGGCGGTCTTGCGACCTGCGCCGGGCAACGACTCGATCTCGGCCCGCGTGCGCGGCACCTCGCCGCCGAATTCACTGAGCAGCTTGGCCGACAGCGAGATCACGTTCCTGGCCTTGGTGCGGTAGAGGCCGATCGTCTTGATGTACTCGCGCAAGCGCTCCTCGCCGAGATCGAGCATCTTCTGCGGGGTGTCGGCAACCTCGAACAGCGCACGCGTCGCCTTGTTGACGCCGGCATCGGTCGCCTGTGCCGACAGCACCACCGCGACCAGCAGCGTGAACGGGTTGACGTGCTCGAGCTCGCCCTTGGGCTCCGGATTGGCCTTGCGGAAACGGCTGAAGACTTCGTGGACCTCGGCCGGCGTCCACGGTCTTGTGGCTTTAAGTGATTTCTTCGCGGGCGCCTTCGGCTTGGTCGCGGCCGGTCTTGCCATTTTCTTCGGCACCGCCGCTTTGCGCGGGACCGGCTTGCGGGTGATTTTCGCCATGATCGGGATATACTGATGGACGATGAGCACAGGCAACGAAATTGCGCGATCGCGATCTGAGAGCGAGGATGAGCCTCAGATCTTCTCCGCGCTGCTGACGCCGCACCGCTCGCTGAACCGCACCGGCTTTCTCGCCGTGATGCTGTTCCTGAGCACCGTCGGCTTCGTCACGGGCCTCGCTTTCCTGATGATGGGCGCCTGGCCGGTGTTCGGCTTCTTCGGTCTCGACGTGCTCGTGATCTGGTGGGCCTTCAAGGTCAATTTTCGCGCGGCACGGGCCAGCGAGGAAATCGTGGTGACGCCGTCGGAATTGCGGGTGCGGCGCGTCAGCCATCGTGGCCAGGTTGCCGAATGGACCTTCAATCCGCTCTGGGTCCGGCTCGACCAGGAGGTCGATGAGGAATACGGCATCGAGCACCTTTATCTGATCTCCCGCGGCCGCCGCCTGCTTATCGCGGGCTTTCTCGGGCCGGCAGAAAAGGCCAGCTTTTACAATGCCTTGGTGGGGGCTCTCAACGCCGCGCGGCGTGGCCCGACCTATCATCCGGCGACCTGAGCACAGTCGGAAATCGGGTGGTTTCGCGCCAGTCCCTCCCCTACATTTCCGGTCATGATGACCCTTGCGATACATGACCAGCGCCTGGCCAGGCCGGGCACCCAGAACGCCGCGTTGCGCGACTATGATTCGGTGCGGCGGGCGATCGCCTTCATCTCGGCGAACTGGCGCGCGCAACCGACCATCGAGGCGATGGCGGATGCCGCTGGCGTCACGCCGGATGAGCTGCACCATCTGTTCCGCCGCTGGGCTTCGATCACGCCGAAGGCTTTCATGCAGGCACTCACCCTCGACCACGCCAAGAACCTGCTCAGGGATTCCGCCAGCATCCTTGACGCGGCGCTCGACTCCGGCCTGTCCGGGCCGGGCCGGCTGCACGACCTCTTCGTCACCCATGAAGCGATGTCGCCGGGCGAATGGAAGAACGGCGGTGCCGGCCTCACCCTGCGCTACGGCTTCCATTCCTCGCCGTTCGGCACCGCGATCGTGATCGCCACCGATCGCGGCCTGTCGGGCCTCGCCTTCGCCGATCACGGCGAGGAGAAGATCGCGCTCGCCGACATGACGCGGCGCTGGCCGAACGCCACCTATGTGGAAGATCACGAAGGCACCGCGCCGCTCGCCGCGCGCATCTTCGATCCAAAATTGTGGCGGCCGGATCAGCCGCTGCGCGTGGTGCTGATCGGCACCGATTTCGAAGTGCGGGTGTGGGAGACGCTCTTGAAGATTCCGATGGGCCGCGCAGTGTCCTATTCCGACATCGCCTGCAACATCAGGAATCCCAAGGCTTCACGCGCCGTCGGTGCCGCCGTCGGCAAGAACCCGGTCTCCTTCGTCGTGCCCTGCCATCGCGCACTCGGCAAGAGCGGCACGCTCACCGGCTATCATTGGGGCATCACCCGCAAGCAGGCGATGCTGGGCTGGGAGGCCGGGCAGCTGGGGCTGCAGTAGGCAAGATGCAGTAGGATTTCGAAGGGTGGGTTAGCGCAGCGTAACCCACCTCTCTGGTTTCCGCAGAACAGAAGTGGTGGGTTACGCCAGCGACTGCGCTTTGCGCAGTCGCCGTCTAACCCACCCTACGGCACCGCGCTTGCGGCAAAGTCTACCCCGCCAGATCCAGCTTCGAGGCCACGGTCGAATCCGCGTTGAGGCGGTAGATGATCGGCACGCCGGTGGCGAGCTCGCGCTTCAAAATGCCTTCGGGCGAGAGCTTCTCCAGCACCATGATCAGCGCGCGCAGCGAGTTGCCGTGGGCGGCAACCAGCGTGCGCTTGCCGTTGAGCACACCGGGCAGGATCTCCTGCACGTAGTACGGCAACGCGCGCGCGAGCGTGTCCTTCAGGCTTTCGCCGCCGGGCGGCGGCACGTCGTAGGAGCGGCGCCAGATCAGCACCTGCTCCTCGCCCCATTTCTTGCGGGCGTCGTCCTTGTTGAGACCGGAGAGATCACCGTAGTCGCGCTCGTTGAGCGCGAGGTCCTTCGAAGTCGGCAGACCCTCCTGGCCGAGCTCAGCGAGGATGAGATCGAGCGTGTGCTGCGCGCGCGTCAGCACCGAGGTGTAGGCGACGTCGAACACCAGGCCCTGTGCCTTCAGCTTGCGGCCGGCTTCTTTGGCTTCCTTCACGCCGAGCTCGGTGAGGTCAGGGTCCTTCCAGCCCGTGAACAGGTTCTTCAGATTCCATTCGCTCTGGCCGTGGCGCACGAGCACGAGAAGGCGTTCGCTCATTGACTGCTTTCCGTTGCTTGATTGGATCAGATATCGTCGAGGCCGAGCACGTCGGCCATGGTGTAGTGCCCCGGCTTCTTGCCGTGCGCCCACAGCGCGGCCTTGAGCGCACCATGGGCGAACAGCATGCGGTCCTCGGCCTGATGCGACAGCGTCAGGCGCTCGAACGGGCCGAGGAAGGTGACGCTGTGGTCGCCGGCCACGGTGCCGCCGCGCAAGGAGGCGAAACCGATATTGCCCGGCCGACGGGCGCCGGTGATGCCGTCACGGCCGCGTTCGGAATGGTCATCGAGAGTAACCCCGCGGCCGCTCGCTGCGGCCTGGCCCAGCATCAGCGCGGTGCCCGAAGGCGCATCGACCTTCATACGGTGATGGGTCTCGACGATCTCGATATCAAAACTCTGGTCGAGCGCCTTGGCAACGCGCTTGACCACGGCGGCGAGCAGATTGACGCCAAGACTCATATTGCCCGACTGCACCACCACGGCGCGATTGGTGACGCTCTTGATCACGGCATTGTCCGAGCCGGACAGGCCGGTCGTGCCGACGACGTGCACGAGGCCGCGCTCGGCGGCGATCGCGACATTGGCGATGGTCGCCGCAGGCACTGTGAAATCGAGGATGCCGTCGGCCTCCTTGCACATCGCCCAGAGATCGGCGGAGAGCTTGATGCCGTTGGCGGGCAGGCCGGCGAGCACGCCGGCATCCTTGCCGAGCAGCTGGGAGCCCGGCGCCTCCAGCGCGCCGGCCAGCACGGCGCCCTCGCTTTCAGCAATCGCCCGCACCAGCGCCCGGCCCATCCGGCCGCCGGCTCCCGCAACAATCAAGCGCATGTCGGACATGGTGTGATCCTCTTCGAGGCCGTTGTAGCGGGGGGAGGCAGTTCCGGCAACCGAGGCCCAAGAGGGCGATGCGTGCCTTTACCCTCCCCTGGAGGGGGAGGGTAAA
>NZ_JADYVU010000015.1:0-143554 GCF_020194115.1 Bradyrhizobium sp. NBAIM01
GGAACCCGCTTGCCCCCGGCCCCGCCGCTCTGTATACGCGCGGTCGGTGTCCCCGAGGCACCCGTCCAGTGCGGGCCACCATACTGATCCTTATGAAGGAATGCACGCGTCGTCATGAGCCGCCTCGTGATGAAATTCGGCGGCACGTCCGTCGCCAACATCGAACGTATCCGCAACGTCGCACGCCATGTGAAGCGTGAGGTCGATGCCGGCCACGAAGTGGCCGTGGTCGTCTCGGCGATGGCCGGCAAGACCAACGAGTTGGTCGCCTGGTGCACCGAGGCCTCGCCGATGCACGACGCGCGCGAATATGACGCCGTGGTCGCCTCGGGCGAACAGGTGACGTCCGGCCTTCTTGCCATCGTGCTCCAGGGCATGGGCATCCAAGCCCGCTCGTGGCAGGGCTGGCAGATCCCGATCAAGACCAGCGACGCCCATGCCTCGGCCCGGATCGAGGACATCGACGGCAGCGAGATCATCAAGCGCTTCAAGGACCGAAAGGAGGTCGCGGTCATCGCCGGCTTCCAGGGCATCAACCCCGAGACGGGTCGCATCACCACGCTCGGCCGTGGCGGCTCCGACACCTCGGCCGTGGCGATCGCCGCCGCCGTCAAGGCCGACCGCTGCGACATCTACACCGACGTCGACGGCGTCTACACCACCGACCCGCGAATCGTGCCGAAGGCCAAGAGGCTCGACAAGATCGCATTCGAAGACATGCTGGAACTGGCCTCGCAGGGCGCCAAGGTGCTCCAGGTCCGCTCGGTGGAACTCGGCATGGTCCACAACATGCCGATCTTCGTCCGCTCGAGCTTCGATAAGCCCGAGGATATCGACCCGCATGCCAACCAGCCGCCCGGCACGCTGATCTGCAGCGAGGAGGAGATCATGGAAAGCCACGTCGTCACCGGTATCGCCTTCTCCAAGGACGAGGCTCAGATCTCGGTGCGCCAGATCGAGGACAAGCCCGGCGTTGCGGCCTCGATCTTCGGCCCGCTGGCTGATGCCAATATCAACGTCGACATGATCGTGCAGAATGTGTCCGAGGACGGCAAGACCACCGACCTCACCTTCACCGTGCCGGCCGCCGACTTCACCCGCGCCAAGGATACGATTACCGCAGCCAAGGCCAAGATCGGCTATGCGCGGCTCGATACCGCCACCGATGTCGCCAAGATCTCGGTGATCGGCAGCGGCATGCGCAGCCATGCCGGCGTCGCCGCCCAGGCGTTCTCGGCGCTCGCCGGGCGGAACATCAACATTCGGGCCATTACAACCTCCGAGATCAAATTTTCGGTCTTGATCGATACCGCCTATACCGAGCTTGCGGTGCGCACCTTGCATACGCTCTACGGTCTCGATCAGACCTGACGGTCTTTCCGGAAAACCGCTTCGCACTTTTCCGGACAGTGCCAAAAGGCTAATTTTCTCTTAGCAGTCGCAGCAAACGCGAAGGTGTACACACCTTCGCGTTTGGCAGGCGTTTTGCTTGGCAAAACAAGCCTCAATTCGCTATACGGCGGACAGGGTGGGCTGCCGCAGACTGTGTCCCAGTTCAGGCGGCGCTGATTCGGTACGAGCACTCAATCTCCCGTGGATTTGGGCTTGTGCCTGCGCCGGACAAACAATTTGATTGTTTTTCTGGAATTTTGGTCCAGCCGCCGGCCGATATCGCCGGGCCCGGCCGATGGAGGAGATTGACGGTTCATGCGGAGCGCGTCGGGAGGTCCCCGCGTCTTGTTGAGACGGCTCCGCGAGACCATGGCGGAGCAGGTCTCGGCCCAGGAGCGGCTGGACAAGATCGTGGTGCTGATCGCCGCCAACATGGTGGCCGAGGTGTGCTCGGTCTATGTGCTGCGCATCGACAATACGCTCGAGCTCTACGCCACCGAAGGTCTCAACCGCGAGGCGGTGCACCACACCGTGCTCAGCGCCCATGAGGGCCTGGTCGGCCTCGTCGCCAGCGAGGCGACGCCGCTCAATTTGAGCGACGCGCAGAGCCACCCGGCGTTCTCGTTCCGGCCCGAGACCGGCGAAGAAATCTACCATTCCTTCCTCGGCGTGCCGATCCTGCGCGCCGGCAACACGCTCGGCGTGCTGGTGGTGCAGAATCGCGCCAAGCGCAATTATGTCGAGGAGGAGCTCGAGGCGCTCCAGACCACCGCGATGGTGCTGGCCGAGCTGATCGCCTCCGGCGAACTCTCCGCCCTGGCGCAGCCGGGCCAGGAGCCGGCGGCGCGCCATTCGGCGCAGAAAGTCGGTGCCATCCTGTCGGAGGGCATCGCGCTCGGCCATGTCGTGCTGCACGAGCCGCGCGTCGTCATCAAGGACTACATCGCCGAAGACCTGCCGAAGGAGATCAAGCGGCTCGATACTGCGCTCGCCAAGCTGCGTGCCGATCTCGACCGCATGCTGGAGCGCGGCGACGTCGCCGAAGGCGGCGAGCACCGTGAGGTGCTTGAAGCCTATCGCATGTTCGCCAACGACCAGGGCTGGTCGCACAAGCTGCACGAGGCGGTCGCGACCGGCCTCACCGCGGAAGCCGCGGTCGAGCGCGTCCAGTCGGACACCCGCGCGCGCATGCTGCGCTCGACCGACCCCTATTTGCGCGACCGGCTGCACGATCTGGAAGACCTCGGCTACCGCCTGATGCGGCAGCTGGTCGGCCAGGATCATGCGCCCTCGCGCGAGCAGCTGCCCGACAACGCCATCGTCATCGCCCGCGCGATGGGCCCGGCGGCGCTGCTCGACTACGACCGCAAGCGCCTGCGCGGCATCGTGCTGGAGGAAGGCACCGCGAACTCGCACGTCTCGATCGTGGCGCGGGCGCTGGGCATCCCTGCGGTCGGCGAGGTGCCGAACGCGCCTGGAATCGCCGATCCCGGCGACGCCATCATCGTCGACGGCACCTCGGGCTCGATCTATGTGCGCCCGTCGCAGGAGATCGAGGCGGCCTTCGCCGAGCGCGTGCGCTTCCGCGCCCGCCGCCAGGCGCAGTACCTGGCGCTGCGCGACCGGCCCTGCGTCACCAGGGACGGCCAGAAGGTCGAGCTGATGATCAACGCAGGTCTTGCGATCGACCTGCCGCATATCGAGGACACCGGCAGTGCCGGCATCGGCCTGTTCCGCACCGAGCTGCAATTCATGGTCGGTCAGAGCCTGCCGCGCACCAGCGACCAGCTCGCGCTCTATCGCACCGTGCTCGATGCCGCCGGACCTAAGCCCGTCACCTTCCGCACGCTCGATATCGGCGGCGACAAGGCGCTGCCCTATATGGAAGCGGTGATCGAGGAAAACCCCGCGCTCGGCTGGCGCGCGATCCGGCTCGGGCTCGATCGTCCCGGCCTGTTGCGCGGCCAAATCCGCGCGCTGCTGCGCGCCGGCGGCGGCCGCGCGCTGCGCATCATGTTCCCGATGATCTCGGAGGTCGCCGAATTCGACTCGGCCAAGGCGCTGGTCGAGCGCGAGCTCACATACCTCCGCCAGCACGGCCACACGCTGCCTGAACGAATCGACATCGGCACCATGGTCGAGGTGCCCGCCCTGCTCTACCAGCTCGACGAGCTATTGAAGAAGGTCGATTTCATCTCGGTCGGCTCCAACGATCTGTTCCAGTTCCTGTTCGCGGTCGACCGCGGCAACGCCAAGGTCTCCGAGCGCTTCGACACCATGTCGGCGCCGATCATGCGCGCCTTGCGTGACATCGCGCGCAAGGCGCACGCGGCGCAGAAGTCGCTCTCGCTGTGCGGCGAGATGGCCTCCAAGCCGATCGGCGCACTGGCGCTGATTGCGCTGGGCTACCGCTCGCTCTCGCTCTCGGCGACCGCGCTCGGCCCGGTCAAGGCGATGGTGCTCGACCTCGACGCCAAGAAGGCCGAAGCGATGCTGGGCCCTCTGCTGGATGCGCCTGCGGGCAGCGTCTCGATCCGGCAGAAGCTGACGGAATTTGCCGAGGCCGAGGGCCTTGCGTTGTAGCGGGCCTGTCGCCAGCTTCCCGCCGCCCTCGCCTCCTTCCGCACTTTGAGACAGAACCGATGTCGTCACTTCCCGAAGCCAAACTGGACGTCCTGCTCGCGCATCACGCTTCGCTCGAGGCCGAATCGCTCGGACAGCTCGCCTCCGAGCGTTACGTGCAGATCACGCGCGAGCTCGCCGAGCTCACGCCCCTGATCGAGGCGGTGAAGTCCTATCGCGCCGCCGTCAAGGAGCTCGCCGACACCGACGCGTTGATCGCCGATGCCGCCACCGATGCCGAGATGCGCGGCATGGCGGAAGCCGAACGCGACGAGCTCGCGCCGAAAATCGAGGAACTGGTCCAGAAGATCCGCGTCGCGCTCCTGCCCAAGGACGCCATGGACGACCGCAACGTCATGCTGGAAATCCGCGCCGGCACCGGCGGCGACGAGGCTTCGCTGTTCGCCGGCGACCTGTTCCGGATGTACGAGCGCTTCGCCAGCTTGCAGGGCTGGAAGGTCGAGGTGATCTCCGCCAGTGAAGGCACCGTCGGCGGCTACAAGGAAATCATCGCCGAGATCCAGGGCCGCGGCGCATTCTCCAAGCTGAAATTCGAATCCGGCGTGCACCGCGTGCAGCGCGTGCCCGACACCGAGACGCAGGGGCGCATCCACACCTCCGCCGCGACGGTCGCCGTGCTGCCCGAGGTCGAGGACGTCGACGTGGACATCAAGAACGACGACCTGCGCATCGAAACCATGCGCGCAGGGGGCGCCGGTGGCCAGCACGTCAACAAGACGGAATCGGCGATCCGCATCACCCACATCCCGACCGGCATCGTGGTGATGATGCAGGACAGCCGCTCGCAGCACAAGAATCGCGCCTCCGCCATGAACATCCTGCGCTCGCGCATCTATGACGCCGAGCGGCAACGCGTCGAGGCGGCGCGCTCGGCCGAGCGCAAGGAGAAGGTCGGCTCCGGCGACCGCTCCGAGCGCATCCGCACCTACAATTTTCCGCAAGGACGCGTCACCGATCATCGCATCAACCTCACGCTCTACAAGCTGCCGCAGGTGATCGCGGGTGAAGCGCTCGGCGAACTGATCGACGCACTGACGACGGAGCACCAGGCCGCACAGCTCGCTGCGCAAGGCGCGGCGGCCTGAGGCGTGAGCAACCCCTTCACCGGACAATCCATCGAGAGCGCGCGGCGGGCGCTGGCTGCGCAACTGAGATCGGCACGGCTCGACGAAGCCGAGCTCGACGCGCGCATCCTGATCAGTGCGGCACTCGGCCTCGACCTCACCGGCCTGGTCACGCAGGCGGCCCGTCTCCTGACCGCGGCCGAAGCATCGCGGCTCACGCAACATGCACAGCGCCGCATCGCCGGCGAGCCGGTGTCGCGCATTCTCGGGACGCGCGAATTCTGGGGCTTGCCGTTCCGCCTGTCGGAAGCAACCCTGGTGCCGCGCCCCGATACCGAGACCGTGGTCGAGCTTGCGCTCGAGATTCTCCGGGAGCGGCAGGCATCTGACCCGCCGCGGATCGCCGACATCGGCACCGGATCGGGCGCGATCCTGCTCGCGCTGCTGCACGAAGTTCCGGATGCGTTCGGCGTCGGCACCGATCTCAGCCAGAACGCGCTCATGACCGCCAGGGACAATGCCGCGGCGCTGGGACTCGCCGACCGCGCCGCCTTCGTCGCCTGCTCCTACGCCGCGGCGCTCGGTGGCCCGTTCGACCTCATCGTGTCGAATCCGCCCTATATTCCCTCGGCTGAAATTCCGAAATTGAGCATCGAGGTGCGCGAGCACGACCCTCATCTGGCGCTCGACGGCGGCAATGACGGATACGACGCCTATCGCGCCCTGATCCCGCAAGCGAGCGAGCGGCTCGCCCCCGGCGGCGCCCTGGTCGTCGAGGCCGGACAGGGCCAGGCCCAAAATATTGAAACCTTGATGAGGGCCGCCGCGTTATCGCTGGACAGGTCACCCAAGGCCGACTTGGCGGGCATTCCGCGGGCCGTTTCGGCCCGAAAAATGCCCCCATAAAAGCCGGATTGGCCTGCAAAAACCACTTGGAATATCCCGTGGGAACGACTACGTTCCGGTCAACACATCGGTGCCGGCCCCGTAGACCTACGGGCGAAAGCCGGGCTCTCGGGCGAGAGCTTTACTGATTGAAGGTTCCAAGCCGCAGGTCCTGTTGAGCGCGATGGCCCGTGGAGCTGCGCTGCTCTCTCCGACCGCAAGTGAACGAAAGCCTGATATTGCGCTTGAACACTTACGCAAGAAAGCTGGGCTTGTTTCGGCAGGCGAAATGAATGGGTTCGCTGGCAATAGATGCTGGCGGGTGGGGAACGCGTCTTTGTTGAACGCGACGGTCGACGAACATCGGCAGGGTTGGATCCGCTTTTGCGCGGTGCGCGCAAGACATGTGAGCCACTGTCACCAGGTCACTCCTAGCAATCAGTAATGCGTGCAACCTTTAGGGCTGGAATTAAAGGCAGGACATGAGAAACGGTCAGAACAAGCAGCGGATGCGCAACCGCAACAACAATAACAACAACAACCGGCGCGGCCAGAACCCGATGACCCGGGTCTACGAATCCAACGGACCCGACATCAAGATTCGCGGCACTGCTTCGCACATCGCCGAAAAGTATCTCCAGCTTGCACGTGACGCGCGCTCCTCCGGCGATCCCGTTGCAGCCGAGAACTACTACCAGCACGCCGAGCATTATTTCCGCCTGATCGCGGCGGCTCAGGAGCAGTTCCGTCAGAACCAGCAGCCGCGCGGCGATGAGCCCATCGCCAGCAGCGACGAGGGCGAGGACGACGGTGAGAATTTCTCGGCCTTCGGCCAGGAGCCCGGCTTCGTCCCGCAGCCCCAGCCGCAGCCCTTCATGCGCGACCGCGACGGCCAACGCGATCATCACCAGCGTGATCACCAGCCGCGCGACAACCAGCCGCCCTATCAGCGCGACAATCAGCAGCCGCGCGAGCACCGCGAACGCGATCACCGTCCGCAGCCGCAATATCAGCCGCAACCCGCCAACCAGCCGCAGCCTGTCATCGCCGATGGCGGCGTCGACCGCCTACCCTCCTTCATCACCGGCGCGCAGCCGCAGGTGAACGGCAATCAGGGCGGCTTCGAGGGCGGCGGTGGCGGCGAGCGCTATCCGCGTCGGCGGCGCCGGCCGCATGGCCCGCGCCCGGAGCGTGAAGCCGCTCCGGTTGCTTCCAGCGACGAAGTCGCCCCCGGCGAGTAAGCTCTTCTGACTTTCCGACTCGAATCGTCCCGGCCTCGCCGGGACGATTTGCTTTTGACGCTGTGCGTTGGCCGGACACAGACCCACCTCTCCGGAAGGGAGAGGTGAAGCTAACTGCGCGTCACCGTCGTCGAGGATGGCACCAGCACGGGCTTGGCGAGCGAGGGAATCAGCCGCGCCCGCTCGCGCTTGGCGGGGATCGCGCGGTAGACCTGCTTGGTCGCCTCCACGATGTGGACGCCGGCAAAGGGCAGTGACAGCGCGGCACCGGCACGTTCCCACATCTGGGCCGATTTCAACACCCAGCCGCCGGCGTAAGGCGGCATGAACAGCGCCTCGCCCCAGGCGGTCGGCGTGAACCAGGTCTGGCGCAACAGCTCGGTGATCTGCGAGCGCGAATAGGGCCGGCCATGGCCGAACGGCGTGCTGTCGGTGCGGGTCCACACCCCACGCCGGTTCGGGATCACGGCGATGACGCGCCCGGAGGGCGACAGCACGCGCCACACCTCGCGCAGCAACGCGGCCGGATCGTCCGACATCTCCAGCGCGTGCACCAGGAGAATGCGGTCGACCGCGGCGTCGGGAAGCGGCAGCGAGAACTCATCCACCAGCGACGCCAGCGCGGGCCGTCCCGTCGGCCATTTCAGGACACCCTGCGCCGCCGGCATGAAGGCGAGGCAGCGCTCGGCGTCCTCGCGGAACAATCCCAGATAGGGTGTGGGATAGCCGACGCCGAGCACGCGCTGGCCCTCGGCGCTGGGCCAGCGCTCCCTGATGCCGCGATTGATCATTTGCCGCGCCACGATGCCGAGGCGGCGGGAGTAGAACTCGCGAAGGTCGACGACGTCGATGGTCATGACCGCAATGTAACATGCGCGAGGGCGCCGCTGCGCGCGGAATATTGCATTGCCTGCGCAACGTTAACGCCATATTTCTCTGGCGGGGCTGAGCGCGATGGAGATGACATGGCCGCCGAAATTCGTACTTTCAACTGTTTAAACGACAATTTCGGTTATCTGATCCACGATGTGGAAACCAAAGCGACGGCCTCGATCGACGCGCCGGAGGCCGGCCCGATCCTCAAGGCCCTGGAGCGCGAGGGCTGGCAGCTCACCGACATCCTGATCACCCATCATCATGGCGATCATGTCGGCGGGGTCGCCGAGCTCAAGCAGAAATACAATTGCCGCGTCGTCGCGCCGCACGACAAGACCACGAAAATCGCCAACGTCGACCAACGCGTCGCCAATGCCGACGTGGTCAAGATCGGCAATCTGCTGGCGCGTGTCGTGGAGACGCCCGGCCACACGCTCGACCACATCTCCTACGTGTTCGACAATGAGAAGACGGTGTTCGCCGCCGACACGCTGTTCTCGATCGGCTGCGGCCGCGTGTTCGAGGGCACCTATCCGATGATGTGGGATTCCCTGCTGAAGCTGCGCGCCCTGCCCGACGACTTCAAGCTCTATTGCGGCCACGAATACACCGCGTCCAACGTCAAGTTCGCGCTCACCATCGAGCCGGACAACGCGGCGCTGCAGGCGCGCGCCGCGGAGGTGACAAAGCTGCGCGCCGAGAACAAGCCGACCATTCCCTCGCTGCTCGGCGAGGAGAAGCGCGCCAACGTGTTCCTGCGCGCCGATGAGCCGGCGGTCGCGGCCAAGCTGCATATGAAGGGCGCGGATCCCGCTGCGGTGTTCGGCGAACTGCGCGAGCGCAAGAATAAATCCTGACGCAAAAGTCCTGAAGCACACATCCCGACGAGGATCGATGCCGACCGCAGCCGAGATCATCGCACGCCTCGAGCTCCGCCCGCATCCGGAAGGCGGACATTATCGCGAGACGTTTCGCGACCAGAGCACGGACGCCAACGGGCGTTCGCGCTCGACGCTGATCTACTTCCTGCTCGCGCGCGGCGAGCGTTCGCACTGGCATCGCGTCGATGCGGTGGAGACGTGGCACTATTACGCCGGCAGCCCCTTGACGCTGCGCATCGCCCATGACGGCTGCTCGCAGCACGAGGTGCGGCTCGGCGCCGACCTCGGCGGCGGTGAGCGGCCGCAGGCGATCGTGCCTGCGCTGGCCTGGCAGATGGCGGAAACCACCGGCGAGTGGACGCTGGTCGGCTGCACCGTGGCGCCCGCATTCGAGTTCGCAGGCTTCGAGCTCGCGCCGTCCGGCTGGGAGCCGTAGCTCCGCTCCAATCATCGCTTCCGCAGCACCATGTCCTTGGCCGCGATCAGGCCGCCCCCGGCAATGAGGATCGCAGCAAGGGCGATGTTGGCGCTGGCCTTGGCGAAACCGGCAGCGATGAGGAATCCCGTCGAGAGCAATGGCGTCGCGTAGGAGGCGGCGCCGAGCACACGGATGTCGCCGCGCTTCATGCCGATGTCCCAGGCGTAGAACGCGGCACCGACCGGGCCGATGCCGAGTGCGATGACCGAGAGCCATTGCACCGTGGTCTCCGGCCAGACCGTGGCTTCAAGCAGGCCATGCATCAGCGCGGCCAATATTGCCGTGGCAAGACAGAAGCCCGCGACCGCATCGGTCGGCACCGCTTTCAACCGGCGCGACAGCACCGAATAGGTCGCCCAGACGAACGCCGCGATGAAGGCCGCGATGAGACCCGGCACAGCTCCAGGCGCAAAACCGCTGGTGTTGCCGGCGAACAGCAGCACCGTGCCGACGAGGCCGAGCACGGCGCCGATGATGTGGTGCGCCGCCAGCCGCTCGCCTGGCAGGAAGGACGAGAACAGCACGATCAAGAGCGGCCACAGGTAATTCAGAAGGCCGGCTTCGGCCGGCGGGGCGAAGCGCAGCGCGAGGAAATACAGCGCGTGATAGCCAAACAGGCCGCCGACGCCGACGATCCAGACGGCGAGCGGTTGCCGCAAGCTTCTCGCCGCCTCGCTCCGCCCGATCCAGGTGAGCAGGCCGACGACACCGCCGATCGCGAAGGTCATCGCAGCGAGCTGAAACGCCGGGATCTTTCCGGTCGCCACCGTCATCACCGACAGCAGCGACCACATCAGGATCGCGGTCAGACCGATCAGCGTGGCAGTGCGGGGAGTCATTGGCCCAATGTTTCCGTCATGGCGGGGCTTGTCCCGGCCATCCACGTTCTTCCGTGGCGACGGCTGTTGTAAGGCCGTGGATGCCCGGGACAAGCCCGGGCATGACGATGTGGACAATATCAGCCTGCGTGATGCGATCGCATCACACCATGTACTGGCCGCCGTTGACCGACAGCGTCGAGCCGGTGATGGCGCCGGCCTCATCCGCGGCGAGGAACACGACGGCACGCGCGATCTCTTCGGGCTCGCCGAGACGGCCGATCGGAATCAGCGGCAGGATCGCCTTCTCCAGCACGTCCTTCGGCACTGCCTGCACCATCTCGGTATTGATGTAGCCGGGACAGATCGCATTCACGGTGATGCCGCCCTTGGCGTTCTCCAGCGCCAGGGCCTTGGTGAAACCGATCTCGCCGGCTTTCGCTGCGGAGTAGTTGACCTGTCCGAACTGCCCCTTCTGGCCGTTGATCGAGGAAATGTTGATGATGCGACCGAACTTGCGCCCGCGCATGCCTTCGATCACCTGGCGCGTCATGTTGAACAGCGAGCCCAGATTGGTGTTGATGACGGCGTTCCACTGCTCAAGCGTCATCTTGTGGAAGGCACCGTCCCTGGTGATGCCGGCATTGTTGACCAGCACGTCGACCGGACCGACCTCGGCCTCGACCTTCTTCACGCCCTCGGCGCAGGCCTCGAAACTGCTGACGTCCCACTTGTAGACGGCGATGCCGGTCTCGGCCTTGAATTTCTCCGCGGCAGCGTCGTTGCCGGCATAGCTCGCCGCAACCTTGTAGCCGGCGGCCTTCAGCGCCTTGCTGATCGCAGCACCGATGCCCCGCGTACCACCCGTCACCAATGCAACACGTGCCATGTCGTATTCCTTCCCTCTTCCTTGGACGCTTCGGACTTTTCTGACGTGATCGCTTTTTAGCTACGGATTATGCGGTTGGTTTGACGGACATCAAGAACAAAACGCCCGGCATCGAGCCGGGCGTTTTTCTTTAGTCGAGGCTTGTCGGGTTGCGAAGAATATTTGATTTGCAACCGCTGCCTTTTTAGTCGCGTGCAACGCACGCGCTGACGTGTGCGGCGCACCCGTCAGCTGCGCGTAAGATCAGTCGCGCGCCACACACATGGCGATGCCCATGCCGCCGCCGATGCACAGCGTGGCCAAGCCCTTCTTCGAATCGCGCTTCTGCATTTCGTGCAGCAGCGTCACCAGCACGCGTGCGCCGGACGCGCCGACCGGATGGCCGATCGCGATCGCACCGCCGTTGACGTTGACCTTGGAGGTATCCCAGCCGAGGTCCTTGTTGACCGCGCAGGCCTGTGCCGCGAAGGCTTCGTTGGCCTCGATCAAATCGAGATCGCCGACGCTCCAGCCGGCCTTCTTCAGCGCGGCGCGCGAGGCCGGGATCGGGCCCGAGCCCATGATCTTCGGATCGACGCCGGCCTGCGCCCAGGACACGATCCGCGCCAGCGGCTTCTTGCCTTCCTTGGCGGCCTGCTTGGCGGTCATCAGCACCACGGCGGCAGCGCCGTCGTTGATGCCCGAGGCCGAGCCCGCGGTCACCGTGCCATCCTTCTCGAAGGCGGGCTTGAGCTTGGCCATCGCGTCGAGCGTGGCGCCATGGCGCGGATATTCGTCGGCGCTGACGACGACGTCGCCCTTGCGGGTCTTGATGGTGACGGGGACGATCTCGTCGTTGAACTTGCCGGCCTTCTGCGCCGCCTCGGCCTTCTGCTGCGAGGCCACGGCGAACTCGTCCTGCTGGGCACGGGTGATCTGCCATTGCCGCGCGACGTTCTCGGCGGTGTTGCCCATGTGGTAGCCGTTGAAGGCATCCCACAGGCCGTCCTTGATCATGGTGTCGACCAGCTCCAGGCCGCCCATCTTCACGCCGCCGCGCAGATGCTGGGCGTGCGGGGCCATGCTCATCGATTCCTGCCCGCCGGCGACCACGATCTCGGAATCGCCGTTGAGCAGCGCCTGGTAGCCGAGCGCAACCGTGCGCAGGCCCGAGCCGCACAGCTGATTGACGCCCCAAGCCGGGCTCTCCACCGGAATGCCGGCGCCGATCGACGCCTGGCGGGCCGGGTTCTGGCCTTGGGCGGCGGTCAGGATCTGACCCATGATCACTTCGGAGACCCGGCCGGGCTCGATGCCGGCGCGCTCCAGCGCGGCCTTGATGGCGACGGCGCCAAGGTCATGGGCGGGTAGGGTCGCGAACGCTCCGTTGAAGCTTCCGACCGGGGTGCGGGCGGCGCTGACGATGACGACATCGTCTGACATGGGCATCTCCTGGGGCTTGAGTTCTTGTGAAGGGGGCAGGCGGGCTGGAAAGCGAACGCCAGTCTCGTCAGCCATCCTGTTAACGTCGTTGAGGCATGTCAATCGGCGGGGCACCGAATTCATACCGCAGCGCATTCAAAATAGCGTTCTTGGCGTTTTCGCAAGCAGGATTTTGCTCTGCAATTAACCGTGCCGCACAAAACGGTAGCGTGAGCCCTTTGAAAATGCTTATTTTGTTGCGTTGCGTACTCTTCCCGCCCTGCGGCATTGCCCGACAGGTTCCCGTTCTCCGCGTTTGCAAGTGAGAGCCCATGGCGAAATCAGACCAACCCACCACAATCAAGAAATACGCGAACCGCCGGCTCTATAACACCGGAACGAGCACCTATGTGACGCTCGAAGACCTCGCCGCGATGGTCAAGGACGGCGAAGACTTCCTGGTCTATGACGCCAAGACCGGCGACGACATCACCCGCTCCGTGCTCGCCCAGATCATCTTCGAGCAGGAGAACAAGGCCGGCCAGAACCTGTTGCCGACCACCTTCCTTCGCCAGCTGATCCGCTTCTATGGCGACAGCATGCAGATGGTGGTGCCGAAATATCTGGAGCAGTCGATCGCAACCCTGACCCAGGAGCAGGAGAAGTTCCGCAAGCAGATCGCCAATACGCTGTCCGGCACTCCTTTTGCTCCGTTGGAAGAGCAAGTCCGCCGCAACATGGAGCTCTTCCAGCAGACCTTCTCGATGTTCAAGCCGTTCGCTGCGCCCCGTCCGGCGGCAAGCCCTGAGCCGGAGCCCGATGCGAATGCCGAGGCGCCGAAGGACAGCAACATCGACGAGCTGCGCCAGCAGATGAAGGAAATGCAGGAGCGCCTCGAGCGGATGTCGAAGAAGGACGAATAGTCTTTCGTTCGCGCCGGCCCCTGTACGCGGGAGGGCGAGCCACGTCTGACCGAAGCAACCATTGGGACCATGTCTACGCCACCAAGGGCGAGGCCGAGGTCAGCTGGTATCAGGATAGCCCCGCGATCTCGCTCGCGATGATTCGCGCAGCCGGCTCCGATCGCGACACGACCATCATCGATGTCGGCGGCGGCGCATCGCGCCTGGTCGATGCGCTGTTGCAGGACGGCTATCGCGACATCGCCGTGCTGGATCTTTCTGCCAATGCGCTCGCGGCGGCGAAGAAGCGCATCGGTCCGGCCGCTTCGACGGTCGACTGGATCGTTGCCGATGCCACGATGTGGCGTCCGACCAGGACCTACGATGTCTGGCACGATCGCGCAGCGTTTCACTTCCTGACTGACCCGCGCGACAGGGTCGCTTACGTGGAGCGCCTGCGGTCGGCGGTCAGACCTGGCGGCCACGTCATCATTGCGACGTTTGCACCCGATGGTCCCGAGAAATGCAGCGGCCTGCCGGTGCAGCGCCACGACAGCGCGAGCCTTGCGGCGGAGCTCGGGCCGGAATTTAAACTGGTCGAGACGCGCAGCGAGACGCACCACACGCCGTGGCATTCGACGCAGGCGTTTCAGTTCAGCCGGTTTCGGCGGCAGAAATAGTTCTCGTTATGGCCGGGCTTGACCCGGCCATCCACGTCTTGACGCGCGACGCGAAGAACGTGGATCCCCGGGACAAGCCCGGGCATGACGACAGAGACTCCGGATCAAGCCGCCATCTTCACGGCATGCGCAAAGTCCCAGTAGAGCTTGCGCGCCTTGGCGTAGAACGGGCCCGGCTTCAGCTCGCGCTCGTCGATGCGGATCACGGGCGCGACCTTGGCGAAATTGCCGGTCGAAAAGATCTCGTCGGCGGTCAGGAAATCGGCGTAGCGCAGCGTCTTCTCGACCACGGTGACGCCGTCGGCGCGAAGCAGGCTGATGACGCGCTGGCGCGTGATGCCGTTGAGGAAGGTGCCGTTCGGCACCGGCGTGAACACCACGCCATCCCTGGCCATGAACACGTTGGAATTGCCGAACTCGGCGACGTTGCCGAGCATGTCGAGCATCAGCGCGTTCTGGAAGCCGCGCGACGCAGCTTCGGCGAGTGCGCGCGAATTGTTCGGGTAGAGGCAGGCGGCCTTGGCTTCGACCGGCGCGCATTCGGCCGTCGGCCTACGAAACGGCGACAAGGTGATCGCGTTGCCGACGGGCTTTGGCATCGGCGCTTCGTAGATGCACAGGCACCAATTGGTGGTCTCGGGGTCGAACAGCACGCCGCCGCCGCTTCCGTTCTGCGCCCAGTACATCGGACGGATATAGAGCTCGGCATTTCCGGCAAAGCGCGCGATGCCTTCGTTCGCGAGCGTCAGCCAGGTGTCGGTATCGACCACCGGCTTCAGGCCGAAACTGAGCGCGGATTGATTGGCGCGGGCCACGTGACGATCGAGATCCGGTGCGACGCCCTCGAAAGCGCGAGCGCCGTCGAACACGATCGAGCCGAGCCAGGCCGCATGCGTGCGCGGCCCCATGATCGGCACGTTGCCCTCGTGCCATTTGCCCTCGAAGAAGGTCCAGCTCGGCGAGTAGTCGATGGGCTTCTTGATCTCGGCCATGACCGGCCTCCTTTTCGAACGATCCGGCACTATTGTCCCAATTTCTAAACGATTTGCTGCGAGGAAATGGTGAGTTACCCTCTCCCCTTGTGGGAGAGGGTGGCTCGCCGCGTAGCGGCGAGACGGGTGAGGGGTATCCATCCGCGAACTCACCTGCGGAGAAAACCCCTCATCCGGCGCTGCGCGCCACCTTCTCCCACAAGGGGAGAAGGAAGAATCCATGCCGCTCGATCCGCTCGCAAAGCGTTTGTTGACCATGATGGCTGCGGCTGCGCCGCGGGCGCGGAGCCGCCCGAGTGTGGAGGTGCGGCGGCAATCGCTGGCAAAGCTGATGCAGTTCGCCCGGGCCGAGGCGCCGGATGTGACGACCTCCGACGGCAGGCTGCCCGGTCCCGGCGGCGAGCTGCCCTATCGCCTCTACACGCCGGCAGGCACTGAAGCGCCCGCACCGGGCTTCGTGTTCTTTCATGGCGGCGGGCTCGTCGCCGGCAGCATTGCCACGCACGAGCGCATCGCCGCGGCGCTGGCGCATGCCACCGGCTGCCGCCTCGTGTCGGTCGATTACCGGCTCGCGCCGGAGCACAGATTCCCTGCCGCGGTCGACGACGCGATCGCGGCCACCGAATGGGTGGCGCGCGAGGCGGCATCGCTCGGCATCGACGCTGACCGCCTGGTGATCGGCGGCGATTCCGCCGGCGCCACACTCGCGGCGATCGTGTGCCAGAATGCGGCGCAGACCGCCGGCCTCTCCATCGCCGCGCAGTGCCTGATCTGCCCGGTGCTGGATTTCGAGGAAACCTCGCCTTCGCGCGAGGCCTTTGCCGAGGGCCATCTGATCGATCGCGCCACGATCGAAGCCGATCTTTCCGATTATCTGCCCGATGGCATCGATCCTGCCGATCCCCGCGTCTCTCCGTTGCGCGCGACGCGCCTCACGGGCCTGCCGACCGCGATCATCCACACCGCCGAGTACGACCCGATGCGTGACGAGGGCAATGCCTATGCCCGCAAGCTGCTCGCCGCGGGGGTCGCGGTCGAGCATGTCTGCCACGATGGCATGGTTCACAATTTCCACGCCATGGGCGCAATCCTGCCGCAGGCACAGCTCGTGCTGTCGCAAATCGGCGAACAGGTGCGGCGCGCGGTGAAGACCTGACAGCGTCAATCATACGCGCGCGCCGATCACCGCGCGCGCCGCCGCGACATATTCCGGCCAGTGCGCTTCCGCATAATGCTCCGCCTGCCATGCGCAGGTGCTGTCGGGCGCATGCGCCGCCGCAATCGTGCGCGCGAAACGTTCCTCCGCAACCGTCGCCTTGCCGGGCTCGGCTGTGGGTGCAGCAGCCACCGCAGCACCGGGAGTAACGGCAAGCCCCGCCAGACCGGTGAGCAGGATGCGGCGTGACGTGTTCATGGCTGTCTCCTCCATTCTTCGGCCTGCACTGTGGCGGGCGAGTGTGTCAGTGCGATCACGCCAGGGTAACCGCGCACATCCGCGCCGTCCATCGCTTGCGGATAGCGCTTGACCAAGCGCGCGATCACGTTCCATCTAACAACGGTTCCACCCTCAAATCGACACGCGTCGGATCGTCACGTGCCTCTTCGCAGCCAATCCCGTCGTGCGTTGCGCGCTGCCGCGGCGGGACTGCTGTGTCTGGCGGTCCCGGCAGGCGGTGCCCTCGCCGCCGACGATGAGGAGGACGAGCCCGCAAAGCCGATCGTCCCGAACATCTATCTCGATCTCCGCACCATCTATGCGACGATCCCCGCAGGCACGCTCGCGCTCGGCTTCGGCAACACCTCGCTGTCAGCCGCATTCCAAGCCCTGGCGGCGCAACGAGGCACGTCGCTGCGGAATGGACTGCCGGCCGCGAAATCGATTGCGATCGACCTGCCGCTGACCGTCGACGTCAGCGACCGCGTTTCGCTCTACGGCGGCGTATCCGGCACGACGACGGATATCGGCGGCGGCTGGTCGTCCTTCGACATCACGAGCTGGAACATCGGCGTGCAGGCCGATCTCTACCAGCAGAATGGCGGGAAGATCCCGACCATCACGGTGCAATCGACCCTGACGCAGTCGGTGCCCAACGAGCAGGGCATGACGAATTCCTTCAACAACATCGTGGAATTCGACTACGCGGTCGACGAGGACGAGACACGGGGCTGGCTCGCCGGCCTGCAATACACCACCGTCACCATCGCCAGCCCGTTCGCCACGATCCGGCCGAACACGATCCTCTATGCCGGCGGCTACTATCAATGGCCGAGCAACTGGAAGTTCACCGGGCGCCTCGGCATGCAGTCGTTCGGCGGCGCGCAGCTCGCGGGCCGGACGCTCGCGGAATCCTTCACCCAGCCGGTCATGCGGCTCGACCTCGATCGCATGGACGACAACGACAACCGCCTGTTCGGCATCACCGCGCAGATCGCCTGGATGCCGAAGCCGTCCTATCAGGTCACGTTGCGCACACCGCTATACGCCGTGCGCAACTAGTCAGGCACCGGCACGTCGAAGGTGTTGAGCGTGACCGAGACCATGCAGTAGACGCCGACGAGATAGGACAGCTCGGCCGCGCCGTGCTCGCCGAATTCCTTCACCGCCGCACGCCAAGTCAGCTCCGGCAGCACGCCGCCGCTGACCAGTGCCGAAGCCATGTCGTAGGCGACGGCTTCCTGCTTGGTGAGGTCCACCGGCCGCTGGCCGGCAACGATGGTCGCGAGCTTCTCGTCGGAGAGGCCACGCTGCTCGGCCACCAGCACATGAGCGTAGAGCTCGTAACCGGAGCGGAAATGCGAGCCGGTGACGAGGATCGCGACCTCGCGTACGGCCGCGGGCAGCAGCGGGTTCGACGCAATCGCCTTGACCAGCTCCCACACCGGCTTGCCGAAGCGCGGCTCGCGGATCCAGGGATTCCAGGGCCCGAGCAGCGCGCCGTCCTCGCGCATGTTCACAAAACCCTTGAAGTGGTCCTTCATGCCGGCCCGCATGTCGTCATAGAGCGGCTTCTGTTCGTCGGTTAGCTCTTTCGGATCGAGAATGGGAAGGCGCACGGTAGGGTCTCCTCGTTGAGAAGACGCAACCGTCACCTGCATGCCTGCGCAAGGCAAGTGAAGTTGCCGTGACGACCGTGCGATTTCGCAAATGCCAGGCAGATCTCGCTATGACGCCGTGGGGTTTTGCAGGCTTTGAGGATTGACCACGTCGTCGACGTCCAGCGCCAGTGGCTCACCTGTGGCGAGGAACGACGACAGCGCCGCCTCGAACGGCGCCGGATCGAGGCCGCGCGCGGCGAGCCAAGCGGGCTCGTAATAGGTCTGCCGGTAGCGCTCGCCGGAATCGCAGATCAGCGTCACCAACGATCCCGTGACGCTCGCCTGGCGCATCTCCGAGGCGAGCCGGCACAGCGCCAGGAAGTTGGTGCCGGTGGAGCCGCCGACCGCACGGCGCAGCCGTCGCGACAGCACGTTCATCGCCGCGACCGTTGCCGCATCCGGGATCTTCATCATGCGATCGACCACGCCGGGCACGAAGGACGGCTCGCAGCGGGGGCGACCGACGCCCTCGATCAGCGACGGGCGGTCGCAAACACCGGAGCGGTCCAGCGTGCGGAAGCAATCGAAGAACGCGGAATGCTCGACATCGGCGACGCACAGCCGGGTCGGATATTGCCGATACCGCAGATAACGTCCGATGGTGGCCGACGTGCCGCCGGTGCCGGCGCCCATCACGATCCAGTCCGGAATCGGCCGCGGCTCGCCCTGCAACTGCGTGAAGATGGACTCGGCGATGTTGTTGTTGCCGCGCCAGTCGGTGGCCCGCTCGGCGAAGGTGAACTGATCCATGTAGTGGCCGTCCAGCCGGGCGGCGAGTGCCGCGGCTTCCGCATAGAGCGCGCGGCCGTCGTCGATCAAATGGCAATTGCCGCCATAATGCTCGATCGCGGCGATCTTCTCCGCCGAGGTCGTGCGCGGCATCACGGCGTAGAAGGGCACGCCGATCATCTCAGCGAAATAGGCCTCCGACACCGCGGTTGATCCCGACGAGGCCTCGACCACGGGCGTGCCTTCGCGGATGTGGCCGTTGCAGAGCGCATAGAGGAACAGCGAGCGCGCGAGGCGATGCTTCAGGCTGCCGGTCGGATGCGTGGACTCATCCTTCAGATAGATGTCGATGCCCGATAGCGCCGGCACGATCAGCCGGATCAGATGCGTGTCGGCGGTGCGGCACTGGTCGGCCTCGATGGCGGCCACGGCCTCGTCGACCCAGCCGCGCCGATAGGCCGGCCCGGCCGGATTGTGCTGGCGGAAGGGGAATGTCTGCATCGGGCGAATCTCTCATGATGCGGATAGCGCATCAATAGCTGCGCCTAAAATTCCAGCGGCGCGTTGTCGACGACTTCCTTCATCACGAAGAAGGTCCGGGTCTGGCGCACGCCGGGGAGCGCGATCAGCTGCTCGCCGTGGATGCGGTTGAAATCCTCCATGTCGCCGACGCGGATCTTGAGGAAGTAATCGAAATCGCCGGCGACGAGATGGCAGTCGAGCACGAATTTCAGCTTTGCAACGGCCTGCTCGAAGGTGGCAAAGCTTTCCGGCGTCGAGCGGTCGAGCACGACCCCGACCATCACCAGCGTGCCCTTTGCCACCTTCTTCGGCGCAACCATGGCGCGGAAATTGGCGATGAAGCCGTCCTCGAACAGGCGCTGGGTGCGACGATGGCAGGTGGCGGGGCTGATCGCGACCGTTTCGGCCAGCTCGGCGTTGCTGAGCCGACCGTTATTCTGAAGCAATCTCAAGATCTTGAGGTCGGTGCGGTCGAGCCGGGCAGCCATGAAAGAAACTTCCGAAAATAGGTGCTGTTCTGGAAGGAATGTTAGCAATTATCACGACTTTCGCAAGAAGCCGTGCAACATGGCCGCAATATTCGAGAGCACATTTTCCCGACGTGATGCTAGGGAGCCGCCAACACCAACGCCAATCGAGATGACCCATGAAGCTGGACAAATTTCCGCGCTATCCTTTGACCTTCGGCCCGACGCCCATCGAGAAGCTGGAGCGGCTCTCAAAACATCTCGGCGGCCATGTCGAGGTCTATGCCAAGCGCGAGGACTGCAATTCCGGCCTTGCCTATGGCGGCAACAAGCTGCGCAAGCTCGAATACATCATCCCCGATGCGATCGCCTCCAACGCTGATACGCTGGTCTCGATCGGCGGCGTGCAATCGAACCACACACGCATGATCGCGGCGGTCGCGGCCAAGCTCGGCATGAAATGCCGCCTGGTGCAGGAAGCCTGGGTGCCGCACGAGGACGCGGTGTATGACCGTGTCGGCAACATCATGCTCTCGCGCATCATGGGCGCCGACGTGCGCCTGGTCGACGACGGCTTCGATATCGGCATCCGCAAGAGCTGGGAGCAGGCGATCGAGGAAGTGAAGGCGGCGGGCGGCAAGCCTTACGCCATTCCCGCCGGTGCCTCCGTGCATAAGTTTGGCGGCCTCGGCTATGTCGGCTTTGCCGAGGAGGTGCGCAAGCAGGAAGCCGAGCTCGGCTTCAAGTTCGACTACATCGTCGTCTGCACCGTCACCGGCTCCACCCATGCCGGCATGCTGGTCGGGTTTGCGGCGGACGGCCGTGCGCGAAAAGTCATCGGTATTGATGCGTCGTTCACGCCGGCACAGACCAAGGCCCAGGTGCTCGAGATCGCGCAGAACACGGCAAAGCTCGTCGAGCTCGGCAAGGACCTCGTCACTGACGACGTCGTGCTGATCGAGGACTACGCCTATCCCGCCTATGGTGTGCCATCGGAGGAGACCAAGGAGGCGATCCGCCTCACCGCGCGCCTCGAAGGCATGATCACCGACCCCGTCTATGAGGGCAAGTCGATGCAGGGCCTGATCGATCTCGCCCAGAAGGGCTATTTCGAGAAGGGCGCGAAGATCCTCTACGCCCATCTCGGCGGCGCGCCGGCGCTGAACGGGTATGCGTATGCGTTCAGGAATGGGTGAGTGAGAGCGTAGCGCACTCGCACGTCATACACTGCTGTCGTCCCGGGGCGCGACGAAGTCGCGAGCCCGGGACCCATACGCCACAGCAATCGTTTTGCGAGGACTGGCAGTTGCCAGCCTGCCGTCATCACACCGGCCTGTGGTTATGGATCCCGGATCTGCGCTTCGCTTGTCCGGGATGACAGGGGAGTTTTTGGCTCGCCCTACCTCGTCCTCACGATCTGCAGCAGCTCGTCGCCGTAGTGCTCGAGCTTCTTGTCGCCGATCCCCGGCACGTTGCGCAGCTCGTCCAGCGTGGTCGGCCAGGCCCGGACGATGCCGTCGATGGTGGCATCGTGCAACACCACATAGGCCGGCACGCCGCGTTCGCGCGCGACCTCTGACCGCCAGGCGCGCAGGCGCGCGCGCAATTCGGGATCGACGTCGCCTTGCGGCGCGCTCGCCGCGGGCGCGAGGTCACCGCGGCGTGACGTGGCCCGGCTGGCGCGAACCCGCGTGCCGGGCGCCTCCTCGCGCAGCCAGACCTCGGTCTCGCCGCGCAGCACGCCGCGCGAAGACTCCGTCAGCTTGAGCGCGCCGTAGGCTTCGCTGTCGCTGCGCAAATGGCCCGTCGCCACCAATTGCCGCAGCACCGTGCGCCACTGCTTCTCGTTGAGCTCGCGGCCAATGCCGAACACCGACAGCTTGTCGTGACCGAACTGTGTGACCTTCTCGGTCAGGCGTCCGACCAGCACGTCGATCAAATGCATGGCGCCGAAACGCTGCCCGGTGCGATAGACGCAGGACAGCAGCTTCTGCGCCAGCACCTTGCCGTCGCGCATCTTCGGCGGCGTCAGGCAATTGTCGCAATTGCCGCAGCTCTCGCCCATCACGATCTCGCCGAAATAGGCGAGCAGGCGCCGGCGTCGGCAATGCGGCGTCTCGGCGAGGCCGACCAGCGCGTCGAGCTTGCCGATCGAGACCCGCTTGAAATCCTCCGATCCGGCCGATTCGTCGATCATGCGGCGCTGCTGCACGATGTCGGAGAGGCCGTAGGTCATCCACGCCGCCGACGGCTTGCCGTCACGACCGGCGCGTCCGGTCTCCTGGTAATAGGCCTCGATGCTCTTGGGCAGGTCGAGATGGGCGACGAAGCGCACGTCGGGCTTGTCGATGCCCATGCCGAAGGCGATGGTCGCGACGATGACGATGCCGTCCTCGTTGAGGAAGCGATCCTGGTTGCGCGAGCGCACCGCCCCGTCGAGCCCGGCGTGGTAGGGCAGCGCCGCAATGCCGGCCTCGGCAAGCGCTGCGGCGACCTCCTCGACGCGGTTGCGCGACAGGCAATAGACCACGCCGGCATCGCCCATGTGGCGCTCGCGGATGAATTCCTTCAGCTGCGACACCGCATTGCGCTTGTCGACGATCTCATAGCGGATGTTGGGCCGGTCGAAGCTGGAGACGAACTGCGGCGCGCCCGTCAGCTGCAGCCGCTCGACGATCTCCTTGCGCGTCAGCTCGTCGGCGGTCGCGGTCAGCGCGATGCGCGGCACGTCGGGAAAGCGCTCGGCGATGACGGAAAGGCCGACATATTCGGGCCGGAAATCGTGGCCCCATTGCGAGACGCAATGCGCCTCGTCGATCGCGAACAGCGCCACTTTCGCCTGCGCCAGCAGCGATAGGCAGCGCGGCGTGACCAGCCGTTCCGGCGCGACATAGAGCAGATCGAGATCGCCGGCGAGCAGGCGGCGTTCGATGTCGGAGGCCTCCTGCGGCGTCAGCGACGAGTTCAGCGCGGCGGCATTGACACCGGCCTCGATCAGGCCGGCGACCTGGTCGCGCATCAAGGCGATCAACGGCGAGACCACGATGCCGCAGCCTTCGCGCAGCAAGGATGGAAGCTGATAGCACAGCGACTTGCCGCCGCCGGTCGGCATCAAGACCAGGCAATTGCCGCCGTCCGTGACGTGGCGGACGATCTCGCCCTGCGCGCCGCGAAATCCCGGCAGGCCGAACACCGAATGCAGCACCGACAGCGCATCGCCGCCGTTGGCCGGCGCAGGCAGTGGGGCGTTGGAGGGAGCGGACATGGGCGGAGCAGATCAGGCCGTGGGATTCGTCACAAGGCCAGTCGCATGCTGGTGTGGCTGTGGCAAGACTGTTTGGAGGCGAGGCACGACTCTTCCCTCTCCCCTTGTGGGAGAGGGTGCCTCGCGAAGCGAGGTGGGTGAGGGGTTCTATCCGCGAACGCAGATATGAGCTTGTGGAGACATACCCCTCATCCGGCGCTTCGCGCCACCTTCTCCCACAAGGGGAGAAGGGAAGAAGAGGCTACGCCCCGATCCGTCGGAGCGCTTCTGCGACCGTCACGATCGGCATGTTGCGCTTGGCGGCGGCTTCAAGCGCATGACGCATCAGATGCGGCGTGCAGCCATAGGGGCTCGGCCTGTCGCTGACGTCGTGGCCGTAGAAGATCAGCCAGCCGCCGCTCGCGACCGCCTCGTCGAAATAGCGATCGACGCCCGCCTCGTCGATCTCGCAATCGACCAAGGGGGAGGCGCGCAGGAATTGGAGGTCGATGACGCCGCTGTTGACGCCGGGAAGAATGCCGCGCGCGGAACGGAAGGCCTTTGTCAGCTGCGGCTTGCGCCACACCGAGGCGATGCCATAGGGATAGGCGAAATTCTCCAGCGTGATCGAGCCATCGATGCCGCGGAGATGGCTGCGGTTTCGTTCGATCTCGCGCTCCATGGCGGCTTCGTCGAGCGTCGCCGAGCTCTGATGCGAGAAGGTGTGGCAGGCGATCTCGTGCCCGGCGCGGTGAAGCCGGACGATCGCATCATCCGAGAGGCCGTGCCAATGCTCCGACGGCCGACCGATCAGGCTGCCGGCGAGGTAATAGGTGCCGCGGCCGCCATGCCGCTCCAGTAGCTCGGCGCCCTCGCCCGCGGCGCTATCGGGGGCATCGTCGAACGTGAAGCTCACCATCGCCGCATGCGCGGCCAGCCGGTGCGGCGCGGCGCGGAAATGCCGGGCCAACCGATTGCTCACGCGTCCCTGGAGTGCCGACCACACGACTGCGTTTCCTGTGATGCCTTCTTGCTCTACTGAAACATTCGTGCGCAGGTCGAGGCAAGCCTAACGCCCGGGTAATCCTAACGCCGAACCAAGAGCGCTTCGGCTAGCGCACCGACATCGACGCGTCGGCGTCCGCGCCGAGATAACGCAGCCAATTGCGGAAGAGCACCGCCGCCGCGTCGCCAGCGCCGATATCGGCGCGCAGGTTCAGCGCGGGCAGCTCGTTGCTGAGCGCCGGATGGCGCTGGTGCGCCGCCTTCTTCTCGAACCGAGCCAGCTTCTCTTCAGTCGCTGCGTCAAAATAACTCACCGGCAGGCGCGGATAGGTCTCCCGCTCCCGCGCGAGATAGCGGCCGATGTCACGCAGATATTCGCGCTGCAGCGACAGCGCGTCATATTCGGGGTGACCCTGGAAGAACACGAAGCGGCTGGCATATTGGCGAACGAAGACGTCGACGCCAGCCTCCTGTGAGCGTGTCAGCACCTGATAACCGGCGTGCACGAGGTCGCTCTCGGCGATCTCGTTCAAACGTGAATGCGACACCTTGAGCGGTGCGGGCGCAGAGCGGGTCAGCAAATCGTCCGTCACGACGCCGCAATCGAAAATGCCGTGACATTTGGCCGGCAGCCGCCGCCGTTCAATATTGTCGAGATGCAGCACCGCGGCATGCGCGGCAAGGCACGACCAGATCGTCGAACGCGTGTTGGTCTTGGCCCAGTCGATCAGGTTCGTGAGGTCGCGCCAGTACGGCTCCCCGTCGAGCTCGGGCGCGATCGGCTCTGCGCCCGTCACGATCAGCCCATCGAACTTGCCGCGCTCGAGATCGGAAAGGTTGGAATACTCGCTCTCGACATGCCATTTCGCTTCCGGCGACCGCTTCACGCTGGGAAGCGAGAAGCAGTGGAAGCGGATACGGCGCGAGCTCGCCGCGGCCAGAAGCAGCTTCATGAACTGCCGCTCGGTCGCCTTCAACGCGGCATCCGGCATGTTGTTGACGAGGCCGATGGTGAGTTCGGCGCCGGCATCGCGCGCGAGATCGTGCGCGGCCGGCACCAGCGTCGGGCCCGCGATGACCTGATCCTTGTCGATCAAGATCGTCATGGCCGGCGCCGCCTACTCCGCAGCCTCGCGGCGCGCCGACGGGCAGGCCTTTTCCAGCGCCTGGTCGATGTCCTCGATGATATCAGAGACATGCTCGATGCCGATCGACAGACGGATCGTCTCCGGCAGCACGCCGGCGGCGCGCTGCTGCTCCGCCGACATCTGGCGATGGGTGGTCGATGCCGGATGGCAGGCGAGCGACTTGGCATCGCCGATATTGACGAGGCGCGTGATCAGCTTCAGCGCATCGTAAAACGCCTTGCCGGCCTCCATGCCGCCCTTGATGCCGAAGGTGAATAGCGAGGAGGCGTTGCCGTTCAGGTACTTCTGCACGAGGGGATAATAGGGGCTGGCCGGGAAGCCGGTGTAATTGACCCAGGCCACGCGCGGATCGCCGCGCAGGAATTCGGCGACCTTGCGGGCGTTCTCGACATGGCGCTCCATGCGCAGCGCCACGGTCTCGATGCCCTGAAGCAGCAGGAAGGCGTTGAACGGCGACAGCACCGAGCCCATGGTGCGCTGATAGACGCAGCGCGCGCGCTCGATATAGGCGGTCTTGCCGAAGCGCTCGGCATAGACCAGGCCGTGATAGGAGACGTCGGGCTTGTTGTAGGCCGGGAAGCGATCGGCGTGCTCGGCCCAGGGAAAGTTTCCGGAATCGACGATGGCGCCGCCGAGCGTGGTGCCGTGACCGCCCAAGAACTTGGTCAGCGAATGCACTGCGATATCGGCCCCATAGTCGAACGGCTTGAACAGGATCGGGGTGGCGACGGTGTTGTCGACGATCAGCGGCACGCCATGCGCGTGCGCGACCTTCGCCAGCGCCTCGATGTCGCAGACATTGCCGGCGGGATTGCCGATGGTCTCGGCGAACACGGCGCGGGTGTTCTCGTCGATCAGCTTCTCGACGGCCTCTGGCTTGTCGCTCTCGGCGAAACGGCCGATGATGCCCTGGCGCGGCAGGATGTGGGAGAGCAACGTATGCGTGGTGCCGTAGAGCTGCGGCACGGAGACGATGTTGCCGCCGTGATCGGCGACGTTGACGAAGGCGAAATGCAGCGCTGCCTGCCCGGTCGCGACCGCGAGCGCGCCGACGCCGCCTTCGAGCTGGGCGATGCGTTTCTCCAGCACTGCGCTGGTCGGATTGGCGATGCGGCTGTAACGAAAACCTTCGGTCTCCAGATTGAACAAGGCGGCGCCATGATCTGCGCTGTCGAAGGCGTAGGCCGCGGTCTGGTAGATCGGCACGGCCACTGCGTGCGTGGTGGCTTCAGGCTCGTAGCCGGCGTGAATAGCGATCGTCTCGTTGCGCATCGTGCCACCTCCGCGTGGAGCGGGCCGCACTTATTGGCCTAGAATGAGGCATGTGCGTTGTCCGCCGCTTCTCTGTTAGAGGCGGGTGGTAAAGCGGACAATAATTCGCTTAGAGATCGAGGAAGTAACCCTAATGCTTGCTCGCGGATTGGCTGAAATCCGGGTTAAGGCGGATTAACGAACGCGCTCTCGCCGTGGCGCTCCTTCTCCCCTTGTGGGAGAAGGTGGCGCGAAGCGCCGGATGTGGGGTGTCTATCCACACGCGAACTCGTGGAGGGATACCCCTCACCCGTCTCGCCGCTCTGCGGCGAGCCACCCTCTCCCACAAGGGGAGAGGGTGAAATTACCCGCCGCTACGCCATTCTTTCCCACAGCCGGTGCGCGAGCACGCCGACGCGTTTCTCGATGGCGGCTGCGGCATCGAGGGCGAGATCCTCGCGATAGCGGCCGGCAATCAGTTGCACGCCGATCGGCTTGCCGTCATGCAGCGCCACCGGCACCACCGCGCCGGGCAGGCCCAGCACGTTGATGGCGGAGATGAAGCGGATCTCGCCCCAGAAGATCTCGCGCACGCGCTCGGAGCTGATGGTGTCCTCGCGCGGGCCCGGCGTCGGCTTCACCGTGGTCGGCGCCAGCACCACCGGATACTCCTCGAAGAACAATTGCCAGGCGCGGATGTGGCCGTTGCGCGCGGCGGTCGCCTGCATCCAGCCCTTGAGATCGAGCACGTTGGCCTTGGCCTTCATGCCGCCCCAGGACTTGTGAAAATCCTCGGATGTGACCTTCAGCATGGCGGCCTCCTGCATCATCACAGTCTCGTTGGTGATGATGTCGCACCAGGTCTGCCAGACCCCGTTGATGTCGGGCACCTCGACCTCGCTGACACGGTAGCCGGACCGCTCGAGATGATCGGCAGCCTGCCGCAGCGCCGCGGCGACAGAGGGATCGACGTCCATGTCCTCGGGGATCTTTGCCCGTGCAACCTTGATCGGCCGCTTCGGCCGCTCGCCGATCAGCGGCGCGGGCACCCACCAGGGATCGCGCGGATCGCGCTGGCTCATCACCTCCAAAGCGAGGCGCACGTCGGCGACATGGCGCGCGAGCGGCCCCTGCGCCGACATCAGATGCGCCAGCATCGGCCGCTCCGACGTCGCACTTCCATTGAAGGCGGGGATGCGGCCCTGCGTCGGCTTGATAGTGGCAACACCGTTGCAATGCGCCGGCCAGCGCAGCGAGCCGCCGATGTCGTTGCCGTGGGCGATGGTGCCGATGCCCGCAGCGACCGCCGAGCCCGCGCCCCCGGAGGAGCCGCCGCAGGTGATTTCGGGATCCCAGGGGTTGAGCGTCAGCCCGTGCAGGGGATTGTCGGTGAAGCCGCGAAAGGAGAATTCGGGCGTGTTGGTGAGACCGATGACGATCGCGCCTGATTTCTTCAGGTTGCGCACCACGGGCGAGTCGGAGGGTGCAATGAGGTCCTTGTTGGCGGGCACGCCGTTGAAATTCGGCCGGCCCTCGTAGTCGACATTTTCCTTGATCGTAATCGGCACGCCGTGCAGGAGACCGAGCTCGCCGCCTTTGGCGCGCTGCTTGTCGGCCGCGTGCGCCGCTTTGAGTGCTTCCTCCGAGAGATCGACGACGACCGCATTCAGCTTCGGATTGACGGTGCGCATTCGTTCGAGATGCGCTTCCACCGCCTCCACCGCGGAGATGGCGCCGGAGCGGATCGCAGCCGCGGTCTCAACCGCCGACCATTGCCAGGCCGGGCCCTTCGGGCGCCGCGGCTTCGCCGATTTGCCGGCAGCGGCCTTTCCGGCCGGCTTGGCGACGGCGCTCTTGCGGCCGGAGCCCTTCTTCGAAGCCTTCGCCGTCGTCTTCAACACACTTTTCTTCTTGGTCGCCGTCTTCTTCGCCACGCCGCATCTCCTAAATTTGCGCGGCGGAGGTTAGGGACGACATGGGACCCTGTACAGGCGCGATTCTGCATGGCGCATTGTCGCGACGCTCTGTCGCAATCGCAGCCTTCCATGAGCAAGCTCCTACACCAACGGTGGATTGAGCCGCGCAAAGCCGTCCTGGACGCGATAGGGATAGTACGGATAAGGCGGCATCACCCCGCTGACCTCATCGAGCCGCTTGATCTGGTCCGCGCTCAGCGACCAGCCGACGGCACCGAGATTGTCGCGCAGCTGCGCTTCGTCGCGCGCCCCGATGATCACGGAAGAGACCGTGGGACGCGACAGCAGCCAGGCAATCGCGACCTGCGGCACGGTCCGAGCGGCCTCCACAGCAATCGCATCGAGCACGTCAACGACGGCGTAGAGGCGCGCATCGTCCACGGGCGGACCGAACTGTGCGGTGGCATGCAGGCGGCTTCCTTGCGGCAGCGGCTGGCCGCGCCGGATCTTTCCGGTGAGCCTGCCCCAGCCCAGTGGGCTCCAGACCAGAGCGCCGACGCCCTGATCGCGCGCGAGCGGCATCAGTTCCCATTCATAGTCGCGCCCCAGCAGGGAGTAATAGACCTGGTGCGCGACATAGCGCGGCCAGCCATGCCGGTCCGCGATCGCGAGCGACTTCATCAGCTGCCAGCCGGCGAAATTCGAGACGCCGACATAGCGCAGCTTACCGGCGCGCACGAGCATATCGAGCGTGGACAGCACCTCCCCGATCGGCGTGAACGCGTCGAAGGCGTGGAGCTGAAGCAGATCGATATGGTCAGTGCCGAGCCGTCCTAGCGCCGCATCGACCGAGGCAAGCAGCCGCTGCCGCGACGAGCCGGCATCGAGCGGACCGTCGCCCATCGGCAGGCTCATCTTGGTCGAGATCAGCACCTTGTCGCGGCGCCCCTTGATCGCGGCACCGAGGATCTCCTCGGAGGCGCCGTTCGAATAAACATCGGCGCTGTCGAACAGATTGACGCCGGCATCGAGGCAGATATCGACGAGCCTGCGGGCTTCATCGATGCCGCTGCGGCCCCAGGCGGAAAACAACGGACCCTGGCCGCCGAACGTGCCGGTGCCGAAGCTGAGGACGGGGACTTTGAGCCCGGAAGCGCCGAGATTGCGGTATTCCATGATCGCTCTCCTATTCCGCCGGGCACGCCGCGACGGTTGCCGGCGCGGGATCGAGCCGGAGACTCCACAGCGCCAGAACGAGGCCAATGGCGGTGATGCCGGCCGCGACCAGCGGCAGCGCCGAAAGGCCGAGCCCGCGGTCGATGGTGACGCCGCCTACCCAGGCGCCGAGCGCGTTGCCGAGATTGAACGCGGCGATGTTGAGGCTGGAGGCGAGCGTCCGGCCGCTGGGACCTGCAGCTTCCAGCACGCGAAGCTGAAGCGGCGCGACGGTCGCGAAGGCGGCGGTGCCGAGTAGCAGGATCAGCGCGACGGACAGGATCTTGATCGACAGCACGGCCGCCAGGCCGAGCAGCACGATCGCAAGCGCGGCAAGCGTGCCGGTCAAGGCCCGTGCGAGGCCGCGGTCCGCAAGCCTGCCGCCGGCGATATTGCCGATCCCAAGGCCGACGCCGAACACCAGCAGGATCGGCGAGACGGCAGCCTCCGAAAAGCCGGTGAAGCGCGTCAGGATCGGCTGGATATAGGTGAAGACGACGAACAGTCCGGCGAAGCCGAACACGGTCATGGCAAGACCGAGCAGCACCTGCGGACGGCCGAGCACGGCCACTTCCTCGGCAAGCGAGATCGGCTTGTCGCCATCGCCGACATGGCCGGGGACGAGCGCGGCGACGACCGCAAACGCGATCACGCCGATGACAGTCACCGCCCAGAACGCCGCGCGCCAGCCGAGCATCAGGCCGAGCCAGGCACCGAAGGGCACGCCCAGGAGCGTCGCGACCGTCAGGCCGATGAACATGGTGGCGATCGCAGACGCACGCTTGTCCTCGGCGACGAGGCTGGTGGCCACCACCGAGCCGACGCCGAAGAACGTGCCGTGGGCGAGGGAGGTCAGCACCCGCGCGGCCATCAGCAATTCGTAGGTGGGTGCGAGCGCGCAAGCCGCATTGCCGAGCGTGAAGATCGCCATCAACGCCAGCAGCACGGTTTTCCGCGGCATCCGCCGCGTCGCCAGCGTCAGCACCGGCGCGCCGACGAACACGCCGAGCGCATAGCCTGATATCAGCAGGCCCGCGACCGGCACCGAGACGTGCATGTCGGCGGCGACCTGCAGCAGCAAGCCCATGATGATGAATTCGGTGGTGCCGATGCCGAAGGCACCGGCGGTGAGAGCTAGAACGGCAGGAGGCATGCGTTGCTCCAAGGGATGAGACGAGCCACGCAGATAGCGGCGCTGCCGCCAAACCATTAGAATGTCCGCAATCCAATCATTTGTGACGTGAATTCAACATGGCCCGTTTCGATACCAACCGCTCGGCCGAGATGGAGGTCTTCGTCCGCGTCGTGGACCTCGGCGGCTTCACCCAGGCCGCGCGAAAGCTGCGTCTGACGCCATCGGGCGTCAGTAAGCTGATCTCGCGTCTGGAGGCGCGCCTCGGCGCGCGGCTCGTCAACCGCACCACGCGCAAGCTGACGCTGACAGCGGAAGGCCAGGCCTTCTACGAGCGATCGTTGCGCATCCTCGCCGAGATGGAGGAGGCCGAGCGCGAGGCGGCCTCGGGCGCGGCGCCGCGCGGCCGCCTCACGGTCAACTGCAACATCCCCTTCGGCATGCTGCATGTGATGCCTTTGATCCCGCGGTTTCTGGCGCAGCATCCCGACGTCACGCTCGATCTCGTGCTGACCGATACGGTGATCGACCTGATGCAGGAGCGCGCGGACGTCGCCATCCGCGTCGGTCCGCTGCGCGCCTCGCGGCTGGTCGCGCGAAAGCTCGGCACCAGCCGCATGGTCGTGGTCGGCGCGCCGGATTATCTCGCCCGTTGCGGCATGCCGAAGATTCCGGCCGATCTCGCCGACCACCGCGGCATCGGCTGGACCTTTCCACGCAGCATCCGCGGCTGGCCGTTCAGGCGTGGCGACCACGCCGAGGAGGCCCTGCCCCCGCCGGTCGCGCGCGCCAGCGACGGCGAAGCCGCCCGCCGCCTCTGCCTCGGCAGTGTCGGTCTCGCGCGCCTCGCGCTCTTCCACATCGGCCCCGACATCGAATCCGGCCGCCTCGTCCCGGTGCTGCAAGGATACAATCCCGGCGACCGCGAAGACATCCACGCCGTCTATGTCGGCCACACCGCCCCACTCCCGGCACGCGTGCGCGCGTTCATCGATTTCCTCGCCGAGCACGTGCGGGTGAGCGACCCCGCGTTGAAGCGGACCGGGGATGGGAAGTGGAAGCTGGTGGGGTGAAGCGGCGGCGAGCGCAGGAGAAGCTTGCCCCCCGGCAGGCTTGCCGAGTCCACCTTCGCCCTGCGGGCTCGGCGCGCCAGCCTTGCGCAAACGTCGTTTGCGAAGGCTGGCGAGGAGAGTGTCAGTCCAGGGATGCCGGGCGAGCCAACGCCGGCGAAATAAATTGCTTCTGCATTGCGGCCGCGCTTCCTAGGGTCGGCCTGTGCTTGGCCAATTCCAGCGACCGCACGAGCACGGTCAAGTGTGCGATTCCGAAAAAGAGGCGACCACGATCATGAGCAATGCCATCACTGCCACCGGAGAGAAGCCGCTGACTCCGGCCATGCTGCGCGAGTTGTCGGTGCGGTCCGACTGGCAGGGTCTGATCCGCGCGGCCAGCCACTACGGCGTCATCGTCGTTGTCGGCCTGCTGATCTGGCTGGTCTCATCGCAATACGGAATCGTCTGGGCGTTGCCGCTGGTGGTCGTCCAAGGCTACTTTGTCGCATTCCTGTTCATGGTGGTCCACGAGACCGCCCACAAGACAGCGTTTCGCAGCCGGGCGCTTAATCTCGCCTTCGGTCATCTCTCCTCGTTCGCGGTCGGCTTGCCTTACGAATATTACTGCTTATTCCACTGGGATCATCATCGGTACACGCAGGATCCAAAGAGGGATCCGGAACTGCTGTCGGTTCCGATCCCGACCTCGGACGCGCAATTGGTGATCGTCTACAGCGGCTTGCGGCAGGTTGCCTTCCGGGTGGGGCTGATGCTTCGCCATGCGTTGACCGGCAACGCCACGTCACCATGGATTCCTGAAAATAAACGCCACATCGTCGTGACAGAGGCGCGTCTCCATCTGGCAGGCTACGTCGCGCTGTTGCTGGCATCGATCGCGTTGCCCACCTTGATCCTGTTGTGGGTCTGGGTCGTCCCCGTGATCGTCGGTCAATTGTTTCTGCGTCCGTATCTGCTTGCCGAACACACCGGCTGCGATCGCACGCGCAGCGCCTTCCAGAACACCCGCACCACCTATACCGCCAGGTTCGTGCGCTGGTTCGCATGGAACATGCCCTATCATGTCGAACACCATGCCTATCCTTCGATTCCTTTCCATGCGCTGCCGAAACTGAACCGGATCGTCGCCGATCGGATCGTCTATCGGGGCCCGGGCTACATCGCAGTGACGCGTCAGACGTGGGCCTGGTTTCGCCGCGCACGCAACGGCATCGAAAGCCCGATCGGTTCTGATTGAACCGGGATCAGGGCTTGGCGAAAGCCAGCAGAGTGCTATTGCCGCAGGCTATGATGCGCCCAAGTCGTGAGCAGCTTGCTGTTTGCTTGCGCAAAAAGTGGATAGCGGACCTTGTCGATTAATTGCTTCATGGTTTCCCATCTTCAGACGATCCTGTCGTCAAGGTCGATCACCTCCGATCGCCGGCATCACAGGGGTTTGGCATGCGATCAACAACTGCTCTTCGCTTCGCCGTGTTCGTGCTATCTGCGTCCTTCCTGTTTGCGCCGTCCGAGCCCGCGACGGCCGAGGAATTGCTGAAGGCGCGGCTCGCCCAGAATCTTGGGCCGATCTCGGGACTGGCGATCGTTGCCAATGCGAAGGGCCTTTTCGCCAAGCACGGGCTCGACATCTCGGTCTCCAATTTCACCAGCGGGAAGCAGTGCCTCGATACGGTGCTTGGGGGAGGGGCGGATTTCGCGACAACAGCCGAGGCGCCGGTCACGGCGGCCGCGATGGCGCAGCAACCCATCGCCTTCGTGGCGGGGATGGAATATTCGGATCTGAAGACCATGACCGCAGCTTCTGCCGGGATCAAGACGAAGGCCGATCTGCGTGGAAAGCGAATCGCCTTCACGGCCGGAACCGGCAGCGAGGTCTACACCTCGGTTCTGTTGAAAGCGGCGGGCCTGACGTCGAAGGACGTGACGCTCGTCAACCTGCGACCGCAGGAGATGCTCCCTGCGATGGCGGCCGGCAGCATCGACGCATTCGACACCTGGGAGCCGCACGTCGCGAATGCGAAGAAGGCTCTCGGCGAAGGCGCGATCCCGCTTGATACCAAAGGTCTCTACTCGGAGACCTTCAATATCGTCGTGACGCAGTCTTACCTCGCCGCCAACCCGGCGATCGTCAGCAAGTTCCTGGCGTCCCTCATCGAAGCCGAGGGCTGGCTCAAGGCGAATCCGGGTGAAGCAATCGACGTCATCGCAGCGGCGACTGGGATGAAACGCGATGAATTGGCGTCGATCTGGACGGACTACGTCTACCATGTGCGCCTCGACGACAGGATTCTCACGACTCTGAAAACCCATGCCGCCTGGCGGCTCGAGACCGGCAATCATCCCCCTGGAGCGAGCATGCCCGATTTCACGAAAGTCCTGGTGACGGCGCCGCTGAAGGCGCTCGATTCAGCTCGCGTCACGCTGGGGGCACGCCCGTGAGCGTCGGCAGACGCAGCAGCGCGACCGAACGGCTGAGCGTACTGGTCGCCGTCCTCTCCGTGCCCGCCTTCACAGGCATGTGGGAACTGGTTGCGCGCTCCGGCATCGTGAACACCGTGCTGTTTCCGCCGCCATCGACCGTCGCCGTTGCCGTTCTCGAATGGATTCGCAGCGGACAATTCTTCGCCGACCTGATGGCGAGCCTCGCGCGCGTGGCCGCGGGATTTGCCATCGGGGCCGCGGGCGGAATCGTGCTCGGCATCCTGACCGGCCGGTTTCGGCTGGTGTCCAGCCTGCTTTCGCCCTTGTTTCACATCCTTCGCCCAATTCCTCCCATAGCCTTCGTGCCGATCGTCATCCTTTGGTTTGGCCTCTCGGAGACAGGCAAGCTTTTCCTGGTCGTTTGGGGCGTGTTCTTCACGGTATGGCTGGCGACCCACATCGGGGTGCAGAAAGTCGACCACGGACTTATCCGAGCCGCCCAGATGCTCGGCACGCCGCAACCGCAGATGCTGTGGGAGATCGTCCTTCTTGGCGCGCTGCCCTATATCACGGTCGGTCTTCGAACCGCGGTGAGCATCTCCTTCTACACGCTGGTCGCCGCCGAGTTGGCGGGAGCGTTCGCCGGTATCGTTTATCGTATCGAAATTGCGCAACAGAACATGCAAACGGGTCAGGTCATGGGCGGGCTGGCGGCTCTCGGGCTGCTTTCCTTCATCGCCGACCGTTCCTTCGCAATTCTTGCCGAACGTGCTGTGTGGTGGCGATGATCCCGAGCCTGCTTCGTCCAGACCAGCCGCTCAGGCTCGTGGATACGTACCCGCCGTCCGCCGCGGCGCGTCAGGCGATCATCCGGGTCGAGGATTTGAGCATCGTCTTCGATGCGCCGAGCGGGCAGGTCATCGCAGTCGACCGCGTATCCCTGGCAGTAGCCCAGGGGGAATTCGTCTCGATCGTCGGTCCATCCGGCTGCGGCAAGTCCACGCTGCTGAATGCAATGGCCGGCCTCGAGCGGCCGTTCGGAGGCCAGGTGCTCATGGCCGGCGAAGCAATGCGCAAGCCACGACCCGAGATCGGAATGGTCTTCCAGCAGCCACATCTGTTTCCGTGGAAATCGGTGCGCCGGAATATCGCGCACGGGCCCCGCGCTCTCGGCAAGCCGAAAGCGGAGGCGCTGCGGATTGCCGACGGCCTCATCGAGATGATCGGCCTGACCAGATTTGCGCCGGCATATCCGCACACGCTATCCGGGGGCATGCAGCAGCGGGTTGCGATTGCCCGTGCCCTCGCCAATCAGCCGCGTGTCCTGTTGATGGACGAGCCGTTCGGAGCGCTGGATGCGCAGACCCGGGCGGTCATGCAGGACAATCTGCTGGAGCTCCGCGAGCGGATCAATGCAACAATCGTCTTCGTCACACACGACATCGATGAAGCGATCCTTCTCTCTGACCGTGTGCTGATCATGAGCGCCGGACCTGGCCGCATCCTCAGGGATCTTCAGGTGGGCCTGCCGCGGCCGCGCTCCAGCGCCATCGTCGCGGAGGCCGCCTATCTCGCCCTCAAGCGGGATTGCCTTGACCTGATCCGCTCGGAAGGCCGCAGGGCCTTCGAGCAGATGGAAATCAAGACGTAGGCGCCTGACGATATGTTCTGGCATGGCTCTTGAATAGCTTTCCCCTGCGGCGGCAGGGGAGCGAGCAGATGTCAGCGGCAAGTCTCAGGAATGCGACCGGCATCATGCTGGCGGGATCGGATGCTCTGGTCGGATCGCTGCCGAGCTTGTTGGATCCGTTGTGTGAGGCTGACCGGCGTCGTGTCCTCGCCATCGGCCGCGAGGAGGTTCTACAGGCAGGCAAGCATGTCTGGCGTCAGGGCGATCTGCAGAACGGCATTTATCTGATCGAAGAGGGGCGTATTCGCAGCTACTACGCTGCGCCTTCCGGACGCGAGGTGACGCTGGCCTACTGGTTCGCCGGCAATTTCGTCGGCGGCCCCGATCTGTTCGGTACTGGTGCCCACGTATGGTCTTCGGTTGCAGTAGAACGCAGCCGAGTGACGTTCTTGCCCGGCCCAGCCCTGCGCGCGCTGGCGCTTCAATCGGCAAGTATCGCAGTCGCGCTGCTGGATGCGCTCGCCTTCAAGGCACGGTGCTACTCGGCCATGGCGCAAATGCTGGGGACCCGCTCGGTGACCGAGCGGCTGCATCGTCTGTTGGTCTTCCTCTCGAAGATCTACGGTTCGCAGCAGGGCCGCGAGATCGTGATCGGGATCCCGTTCACGCATGGTGATCTCGCCAATCTGATCGGCTCAACCCGCCAATGGGTGACAGTGCAGCTTTCCCGCATGCAGGCAAGAGGCGTCATCCGTTATCACCGGGGCCTGATTGTGATCCTCAATCTGCGCGCTCTCGATCTCGAAGTGGTCTAGGAGGCGGCCTTCGGATATTCCTTTAGATCGAACAGTCTGGCCTTCGCATCGGGCAGCCATCGTTCGGCAAGGTCGAGAACAACATGGTCGCGCCATGCAGGTGCCAGCAAAGTGATACCCATCGGCATGCCGTTGCCGAGCGTTGCATTGGGAACCGACACCGCGCACAAGTCCACGAGATTGGCAAAATAGGAGTAGTAACCGAGGCGGTTGTTGAGCGTGATGGGATCTTCCATCATCTCCGCAATCGTGAAGGGGCGTGGCGCGGTCGGTACCACCAGAACATCGATCTCCTCGAAAAGCGTTTGGATCTGGCGTCGCAGCTTCCAAAGTCGATGTTGCGCGGCGAATGCATCTGTTGCGGAAAACCGGGCAGCTCCGCTCAGCACGTTGCGGATGACGTCAAGCAGGTCTCCATGATCGATGTTCATGAGCTTGCTGATCGCCGCATGACGTTCGGCAATCCAAGGCCCTGAAAAGAGCATTTCACCGGCTTCGGCGAAAGGCGCGAAGTCAATGTTCCTGGCTTGACCTCCCAATCCCGAAAGCCTCGTGCAGGCCTGCCTGTAGAGGTCATCGCATTCCGGCATGCCGAATGAATTGAGATGACCGACAGGGACCTGGCCGAACCGGAATTTGCGAGGAGATGGGAAGGACGAGGCAATCCGTTGGCGGCTAAAGGGATCACTGTCGTCGAATCCTTCGATCAACCCGAGCAGAATTCGACCTTCGGCAATGGAATTGCAGAAGATCGAGGGACAATCGAGCGTCGGACAGTTCGGCACAAGTCCCCGGGACGAGACGAGGCCGACGGTTGGCTTGATCCCGATGATTCCGTTGAAACCCGCGGGAATCCGGCCTGAGCCGCCGGTATCTGTGCCGAGAGCGAAGGCAACATGGCCGGATGCTACGGCAGCAGCCGAGCCGGAGCTCGAACCACCGGAGACATACAGATCGTCCGCCGCACTGGAACAGGCGCCGTAAGGGGAGCGGGCGCCGGACAGTCCGGTTGCGAACTGATCCAGGTTGGTTTTGCCAAGACAGATCGCACCCGCGGCCGCCAATTTCTCGACGCATCTAGCCGATTGCGCAGCCCTATATTCGAATGACGGGCAGGCTGCTGTCGTTGGCATGGCCTCAACGTCAATATTGTCCTTGACGCCGAATGGCACGCCAAGGAGCGGCAGGACTTCACCCTCTTCCGCTCGTTGCACAAGTGCATCAACCTCAGCCAGCGCTTCTTCCATGGGCCGCACATAGATCCAGCAATTGCGGTGCCGGTCCCGCTCGATGCGCTCATAGGCGCTTATGATGATGGAGGCTAACTCGGCACGAGAACGGAGGGGTCGGCTCTGCGCGGATAGGATCGCTTGCGGCACGGAATAAGCTCCTGAGGGCATGACCCCACGAATATGAAGCCGCTGCCCAGCAATGAAAGCAACTAAGCGCCTCAACCGCACCGGCGGGACTCGAGCCTGCAACCAAACCGTTATGAGCGGCAGCAAATGGCGGAGAGAGTGTCAGTCAATCCTGATTGACGTATAAGCTGTTTTCATTCCGAAGGGCGGCAATCAACGGTCCTGGCTACTGGGCGCTTAGACACGCCTCGTAACATGACGAGGTAATGAAGATGGCGACGAAACGGCTCTTTGACGACTTCGACTTCGAAGGCTTCTGGAATGACTGTCCGTATTCCCTGGAGAACTATGTCGAGCCTCCGCCGACCGACGAGCTGATCGCCTCCATTGAGCATGAAATCGGAGGGTATCGGCTGCCGGCGGCCTATGTCGACCTCGCACGGCGCCACAATGGCGGAATGGTCAAGCGCAACTGCCATCCAATGAAGGAGCGTACAGGCTGGGCGGAGGACCACGTGGCTATCGAGGGGCTCTTCGCTCTTGGCCGTACGTCCACCTATTCACTCGCCGGGAAGTTTGGCGCCAAGTTCATGATCGAGGAATGGGGCTACCCGCCGATTGGCGTCGGAATCGCCGACACGCCGGCCGGCGGCCACGAACTGATCATGCTGGACTACCGGAGCTGCGGAAAGCGGGGCGAGCCGCAGGTCGTGTACGTCGACCAGGAGGATGACTGCCGTATCGTCGTCGTCGCGCCGGACTTCGAGACCTTCATTCGCGGCTTGGTCGAGGAGTCCGAGTACGACACTGCTGAGGAGGATCGGGCCGCTGCGATCGCGACCGTCGAGCGGGGAACGTTATCGCCAATCGTGGTGCGAGCCTCGGCCGCCGTCGGCGACCGTCTGCCGCACGGCGAGCGAATGTTGCGCACCTTGGCCCGGCAGATCGTGGACGAGAAAGGCTTCTTTGCCCTGCACGACGACGAGCGCTCACATCTGATGTATGGACTGATGTTCTGGCTTTATTCGAGCCTCCGTACGGCCAGATCCTTCGAAGCTTTCGTAGGCCGTCCCGAGACCGGCGCCTCCTACGACTCGCCTTGTTACGAGCTGATGATCGCTTTCGACCTTGTCACCGAACCTTACGGCTTCAACACGCGCGGGTACGCCGAGGGCTTTGTGAGGGACTGGTGGGACGCGTGCGTCGCCCGCGGCGACATGGCCGAGATGGCGGAAGGCTACCGTCTGACTTCCAGGGCCGAGGCGGCCCTGCTCGGACGCTTGGCGACGATTGCTGGCCCCGAAGGCAAATAAGCCGGCGCCATTGATTTGAGCGGGTGGCGGAGAGAGTGGGATTCGAACCCACGGTACGGTTTCCCGCACACACGCTTTCCAAGCGTGCGCCTTAAGCCACTCGGCCATCTCTCCGGAGCGCCCTCTCTTGAAGGGGCGCCGACGATTTTGCAAGGGATCGCGGAGATATCGGGCGATTTTTCCGCAACTTATTGTATTTGCAGCATAATATCCGGCTCCACAGGTACCTGGAGCGGCCGCGGGGCTGAACCGCGGGCGGCCCTGGCGCGACGATTCACGGCAAGCCGCCACACACGACCGGGGACGCCATGACCATCCGCAAGACCATCGCCGCCTTGAGCCTGATTTCGACCCTCGGCTCCGCCCTTGCCGCGCCGGCGCTGGCCCAGGTCTGCACCCGGCAGGGGGGCGACGTCAGCTGCGACGACGGACGGCGCGGGGTGCTTTCAGGCGATGCCATCCTCTGGCCGGACGGCACGCGCTCCAGCTCGGCGCCGCATCAGAGCGTGATCATCGGCAACAAGAGCTCGGTGCATGTCGGGCCCGGCGTGTTCGTCGGCCAGGGCAAGGGCGTGGTGCCGCTGGATAATCCGAACGCGCCGAACAAGCGGCAATGCGCGATCCTGGACGGCGTGTCGTATTGCTATTGAGGGGCGCTCTTGCCTTCTCCCCTTGCGGGAGAAGGTGGCGCGAAGCGCCGGATGAGGGGTTGCACCCACGAATCTTGCTGCGAGACGTTCACGCGTGGAGAGACACCCCTCACCCGTCTCGCCGCTGTCGCCATAGCCGATGCAAAGCATCGGCGTTCTTAAGAACGGCGGCCAGAGGCCCCCTATGCCACCCTCTCCCACAACAAGGGGAGAGGGTGAGATCGAGCCAAGCTGAGATTAGATCAACCGCACGCCTGAGATCGCCGACTTCAACCAGCGCAGCGCCTGCGGCGGCTGGGCCGCGAGCGGCGCCACGGCGGCCTTCTCGGTGCGGCACTTCTCGAGCTCGGCGACGAAATCGGCGGACCATTGCTGGATGGTGTGGCCGCGCAGCTTCTTCATCATCGCATCCCAGCGCATCTTGCGCTCGGTGAGCGGCATGGATGCCGCGACCGCGACCGCGCGGGCCATGCCGTCGATATCGTGCGGATTGACCAGCAGCGCAGCGTCGAGCTCGTTGGCGGCGCCGGCGAACTTCGACAGCACCAGCACGCCGGGATCGGCGGGATTTTGCGCGGCGACGTATTCCTTGGCGACGAGGTTCATGCCGTCGTGCAGCGGCGTCACCACGCCGACCTGCGCGGTGCGGTAGAGACCGGCGAGCACGGCCTGGCTGAAGCCTTTGTTCAAATAGCGGATCGGCGTCCAGTCGACCTCGCCGTGGCGGCCGTTGACGTCGGTGACGAGGCGCGCGACCTCGTTCTGGAGATTGCCATAGGCCTCGATGCCGCCGCGCGAGGGATTGGCGATCTGGAGCAGCGAGATGCTGCGCGCAAACTGCGGCTGCTCGGTCCAGAGCCGGTCGAATGCGCTGATTCGGTTGACGAGACCCTTGGAATAGTCGAGCCGGTCGACGCCGATCGCGAGGCGCTCGCCGTTGAGGCTGCGGCGCAGGCGCGACACATCCGGATGCGCGGCCGACTTCGCGGCATAGGCGGCGAACTTCTCCGCATCGATGCCGATCGGGAAAACTTCACAGCGCGTGCGCCCATGCTGCGAGACCACGACCCCGTCCTCGATGGTGAGGCCGAGCTCGGCGCCGACATAGCCGAGGAAGTTCTGCCGATCTTCCTCGGTCTGGAAGCCGAGCAGATCATAGGCCAGCATCGCGGTGATCAGCTCGCGATGGTTGGGTACGCCCTGCATCACAGCAGTGACGGGCCACGGCGTATGCAGGAAGAAGCCGATGGGATCATCGACGCCGAGCTCGCGCAGCTCGGCACCAAGCGCGAGGAAGTGATAGTCCTGAACCCAGAACGCAGTCCGGGCTTTGCGGAAACGCATCAAGGCGCGCGCCATGAAGGCGTTGACCTCGCGATAGCTGACATAGTCCTCGCGCGAGACGCGGATCAGGTCGCTGCGCGAATGCAGCGCCGGCCACAGCGCCGAATTGGCAAAGCCTTCGTAGTATCCGCCGTAATGGGCCGCCGGCAGATCCAACGTCGCAATCGCGCCTGTCCCGAGCGCCTCGATCTCGGCGAACGGCTCCTTCTGGTGGCCATCACGCACCCGGCCGGAGGAACCGACCCAGATCGCACCAGAATGTTCCACAACGGGAAGCAATGCCGCCGCAAGGCCGCCCGTCATGGGCTCGTTGGGTTTGCCGCGGGCGACGCGATTTGAAACGACGATCAAGTTCACAGGTCGTCCCCTCCTGTTCATTCCGCCCCATTTAACTGCCGTTCATCAATATGGTTCCTGATCATCGTTTCAACCAATTGAAACCAAAATCGGGCGTGCGCGTTGGAACTGGTTTCGCTCGTGGAACCCAGTCATTTCGCTGCAAAGACAGCGTTTCCGGTCCTGTTGCGCAGCATGCATCGCACCGCGCAATGGCGCTGCGATGCAAGCCTTTGTGTCTGCGAGATGACGCTGCCTTGGTTTCACCTGGGATCGAGCAGGTGCGCAAGGAACGCACGCACATCCGCCGGCGCATCGAAGTGGCCATTCACGCCCATGGCGCGGCGGCCGACCGAGAACGCCAGCCCGTCCATGTCGGGCATGATCGCGAACACGGTCTCATCGGTGACGTCGTCACCGATGAACAGCGGACGACGTCCTTTGAACGGCGCGCGCTTCATCAACTCGCGCACGCCGCTCGCCTTGGTGAATCCGGAATGCTTGATCTCGCAGACGAACTTGCCCGGCAGCACCTCGATCGGCGCATTGGGCAGATCGGCGCGGATCAGTGAGACGGATTCGTAGATCGCCTTCTCCGCATGCGGCGCCAGGCGGTAATGCAGCGCGAGCGAATAGCCCTTGTCCTCGAGCAGGATTCCAGGGCTGAGCTTGGCGATGGCGGCGAGGCGCCGCTTCAGCTCCTTGTCGAGCGGCGGCGCGTGCAGGGCATCCGCTTCACTGTCCACCGCCAGCCGCATCTCCGCGCCATGACCGGCGACGGCGCGGAACACGTCGGGCGCGAAGATCAGGTCGATGTCGTTGAGCGAGCGGCCGCTGACTAGCGCCAGCGCCCCCGAGGTGCGCTCGGTCAAAGCTTTCAGCGTTTCCGACAGGCCCGGCGGCACCCACACCTCGCGCGGCGTCGGCATCAGCTCAAGCAGCGTGCCATCGATGTCGAGCAGAATGGCGATTTCATCGAGATGCGGCACCAACGCATGCGGCACCGGCACCGTTTCCGGCGTCTCGTCGTCATCAGGTATGGTGAGCTTCTGGTCCAACGCCATTTCCGCAAGTTCCGATTTCATCAGTCTACTCCATAAAGGCGAGCGGCCGCGCGATGTGTTCGAGCGATTTGCGCTCGGCGGCGACGGCATAGCGCCACGCCACGATCGCAGCCGCGATCATCAGGACGGCCCCCAGCAGATAGCCGGCGAATACGCTGGTGCGCGATCCCGTGTCGATCAGCGCGCCGAACAACGCCGGCCCGATCACGCCGCCGATGCCGGTGCCGACCGCATAGAACACCGCGATCGCCAGCGCGCGAACCTCGAGGGGAAAGGTCTCGCTGACGGTGAGATAGGCCGCGCTCGCGGCGGGCGAGGCGAAGAAGAAGATCACCATCCAGGCGATGGTCTGCCCCTGCGCGCTCAGGACACCGATCGAGAACAGATAGCCTGATAGCGCCAGCAACAGGCCCGATGCGCCATAGGTGAACGTGATCATGGTGCGGCGTCCCAGCGTATCGAACAAGCGGCCGAGCAGCAGCGGCCCGAGGAAATTGCCGGCCGCGAACGGCAGCAAGTACCAGCCGACGTGGTCGGCCTTGATGCCGTAGAAATCGGTCAGCACCAGCGCGAAGGTGAAGAAGATGGCGTTGTAGAAGAATGCCTGCGCGCTCATCAGAACGAGGCCGACCAATGCGCGCCGGCGATAGACCGAAAACAAGGTGTGGACCACCTCGGGGATCGGCGTGTGATCGCGCATCTTCAGGCGGATCTTGGTGAAGCGTCCGTCGCTCGTATCCTGGTCGTGCCCGATCACCGACCGCTCGATCCCGTCGACGATGGCATGGGCCTCGTCGGGACGACCATGAATCATCAGCCAGCGCGGACTTTCCGGGATCCACATCCGCATCAAGAGCACGACGAGGCCGAGGGCGGCGCCGATCAGATAGGCCAGGCGCCAGCCGAGATCGGGAGCGAATACTGCGGGATCGAGCAGCACGATGGCCGCCACTGCGCCCATCGCAGCCCCGATCCAGAAGCTGCCGTTGATCACAAGATCGGTCCAGCCGCGATAGCGTGCGGGCACCAACTCCTGGATCGTCGAGTTGATCGCTGTGTACTCGCCGCCGATGCCGGCGCCGGTGAGAAAGCGGAACAGCGCATAGCTCGCGACATCCCATGACAGCGCGGTTGCGGCCGTTGCCGAGAGGTAGAGCGCCAGCGTGATGAAGAACAGCTTCTTGCGGCCGATACGGTCGGTCAGCCAGCCGAAGCCGAGCGCACCGAGCACGGCGCCCGCGAGATAGGCGGAGTTGGCGATGCCGAGATCGAGATTGGAGAACTGCATCGATGGGCTTTGCTTCAGCGCACCGGAGAGCGCACCCGCAAGCGTCACCTCGAGGCCGTCGAGAATCCAGGTGATGCCCAGCGCGAGCACGACGCGGGTGTGAAAACCGCTCCACGGCAGCGCATCGAGCCGCGAGGGAATGCTGGTCTCGACGATGCGGTCGGTCACGGCCGCCGCCGAGACTACGGGTGCATAGTTCAGCGCTGGGCTCTGCTGCAGTTCCATCGGATTGTTGCGTCTGATCAATGGAAGCGGCCCCGGCTCACATGACGTGGACGGGGTCGATCCGATCATCGGGGTGCGGCATTCTGCCTGCCACCTGCGACAACGTTTGCGAGGGGGCCGGGTTCCCGCGGGAACGCCAGCGAGCACCGCTCGTTTCCGCTGGACCCGCAAGGAGTTGGCGCATGGCTCAGGTCAGAAAGACGACACATTCTCGAAACAGCAGCCCGCGCAAGACGGCACGCAAGGCAAACACCCGGCGGAGCGGGACCGCGCGCAAGAGCACCAAACGCGCCGCAAGGCGCTGGTCGCAGCGCGTGACGGAGGAGAGCGATGCGCTCGACCTCAAGCAAGGGGTGTTCAAGCTGACCAGCGCGAAGAGGATTGCGGCCTCGCTGAAGCGTTCGGCCGAGCACAGCTCGCGACGCAAGACCGGCGCCTATCGGTCGGCGCTGTCGATGCTGACCTTCTACATCAACCGCGCCGGCAAGACGCTGCCCAAGACGCAGCGCACGCGACTGGAGCGCGCGAAGGTCGAGCTGAAGCGGGCGTTCGGAAGGGAATGAACTCACTCCGCTGTCGTTCCGGACAGCGGAGTGTAAGGCGATAGCGCGGCCCTTCGGGACCGCGAGCTACAGGAGCAGCGAACCTACGCCGCCCTGATGTTCGCCATGAAGCGGTCGAGCTCGGCGCGAAGGCGGGTGCTTTCGCTCGATAGTGTCTTGGCCGAGTTCAGCACCTCTTCGGAGGCCGAGCCGGTCTCGGCGGCGCCGCGGTTGACCTCGCCGATATCGGTGGCCGCGGTCTGGGTGCCCTGCGCGACGGTCTGGACGCTGCGGGCGATCTCCTGCGTGGCCGCGCCCTGCTGCTCCACCGCGCTCGCGATCGAGGTCGAGATCGACGAGATCTGGCCGATCGTCGCGCCGATCTCCTTGATCGCGGCAACCGATTCGGCGGTGGCGCCCTGCATGCCCGTGATGTGCGAGGAGATCTCGTCGGTCGCCTTCGCGGTCTGGCTTGCCAGCGACTTCACCTCGCTCGCCACGACGGCGAAGCCGCGGCCGGCTTCACCGGCGCGGGCGGCCTCGATGGTGGCGTTCAGCGCGAGCAGATTGGTCTGCTCGGCGATCGCGGTGATCAGCTTGACCACCTCGCCGATCTGCTGGGCGGCATGCGAGAGCTTGCCGATGCGGCCGTCGGTCTCCTTGGCCTGCATCACGGCAGCCTCTGCGATGCGGCTGGAATCGCGCACCTGGCGGCCGATCTCCTCGACCGAGGCCGACAGCTCTTCGGTCGCGGTCGCGACCGACTGCATGTTGGAGGAGGCCTGCTCGGAGACGCCGGCGACCTGGCTCGACAGGCTCTGCGTGGTCTCGGCGGTGCGGGTCAGCGTCGAGGCGGCCGATTCCAGCTGCACGGCGGAGGCCGAGACGTTGGAGACGATGGCGCCGACCGCGCTCTCGAAATCGTCGGCAAAGCGGATCAGCTCGGCGCGGCGGCTTGCGGCCTGCTCGCGGTTCTGCACTTCGCTGGCGGCGGCATCGCGCTCGGCCTTAGCGACGGCCTGGATCTTGAACTCCTCGACCGCGCCGGCCATCTCGCCGATCTCGTCCTTGCGCCCCAGGCCCGGCAACACGACATCGAAATTGCCCGAGGCGAGCTCCCGCATCGCCTTGCACATCGCGATCATCGGCCGCGAGATGCCGTTGCCGAGCCACAAGGCCAGCACGATGCCGATGGCCAGCCCGCCGAGCGCCATCATCAACATCAGCTGCTGGGTCTCTACGATCGTCGCATTGGCGCTCGCCTCGATGCGTTGCTGGTCCGCGGTGAGATCCGAACGCAGCTCGGCCGAGAGCTTGAGGATGGTCGCCGCCGTCTTGGTCATCTCGCCGTTCAGCTTGACGATGACCTTCACGTTCTCGGTCAGCTTTGCGAACGAGGTGCGGTACTGCTTCAAGAGATCGCCGATCTCCTTGACGCGATCGGTGATCTTCTGGTCGTTCGCGTAGACGGAGACCAGCAGCGTCTCGAGGAACTTGATGCGGGCGATCACGCCGTCGGCGGTCTTCGGCTCCGGCTTGGCGACGAAAGCGCTGACCGAGGTCGAGACCGCCAGATATTGCGAGGTGATGTCCTTGGCCGTGGTCTGCACCGAGGAGAGACCCGCCAGCGCCGCGGTGTCGGCGAGATCGTCGAATTTGAAGCGGATCTTGTTGCCGACACTGTTGAGCTCGTCGGCCGCGATCTTGTTGTTCTCGCGCGTCAGCGTGATGATCTCGCTGAAGACTTTCGTAAAGCTCTGGAACTCGGCCTCGAGCTTGCCGACCTGCTCGCGGCGAGCCGCGCCCGTGGTGGCGGCCATCGATTTGGCGATCGCGCTCTTCAGATTTCCTTCAGCGGCCTTGGCCGCGGTCTCGTCATCAGCTGCGCCGGTCAGGGTATAGGCCCGTGCCAGCCCCTGATAGGCGATCAGTTCGCGATCGACCGTCCGCGCCAGATCGGCTTCCGCTACGCTGGTGCGGTAGGAGGCCACAGCGCCTGCGATCCGCTCGAAGCCGAAATAGGCGAACGCCATGCTGACGGCGAGGATGGCGAGCACCGCCACGAAGCCGAGGATGATTTTTGCGCGAAAACGCAGCGTTGGCAGCTTCGATTGGCGCGACTTCGATTGGCTCGATTTGGACGTGACCGACATTCCCCCACCCCATTCCATTCGCGGAAAACCAGGCGCAGCCGGGAAGCAGCCCGCTTCCGACTCGTGTGCACGGTAACCGGCAAAGGATAAGCTGCGGTAAACTTGTGGCGCCGCAACTGGCGGTTAGGTGACGTAGGGATTTGTTAAGGTGCGCTTTACTACGCCGCCCTGATGTTCGCCATGAAGCGGTCGAGCTCGGTGCGAAGGCGGGTGCTTTCGCTCGATAGTGTCTTGGCCGAGTTCAGCACCTCTTCGGAGGCCGAGCCGGTCTCGGCGGCGCCGCGGTTGACCTCGCCGATATCGGTGGCCGCGGTCTGGGTGCCCTGCGCGACGGTCTGGACGCTGCGGGCGATCTCCTGCGTGGCCGCGCCCTGCTGCTCCACCGCGCTCGCGATCGAGGTCGAGATCGACGAGATCTGGCCGATCGTCGCGCCGATCTCCTTGATCGCGGCAACCGATTCGGCGGTGGCGCCCTGCATGCCCGTGATGTGCGAGGAGATCTCGTCGGTCGCCTTCGCGGTCTGGCTTGCCAGCGACTTCACCTCGCTCGCCACGACGGCGAAGCCGCGGCCGGCTTCACCGGCGCGGGCGGCCTCGATGGTGGCGTTGAGCGCGAGCAGATTGGTCTGCTCGGCGATCGCGGTGATCAGCTTGACCACCTCGCCGATCTGCTGTGCCGCGTGCGACAGCTTGCCGATGCGGCCGTCGGTCTCCTTGGCCTGCATGACGGCAGCCTCTGCGATGCGGCTGGAATCGCGCACCTGGCGGCCGATCTCCTCGACCGAGGCCGACAACTCTTCGGTCGCGGTCGCGACCGACTGCATGTTGGAGGAGGCCTGCTCGGAGACGCCAGCGACCTGGCTCGACAGGCTCTGCGTGGTCTCGGCGGTGCGGGTCAGCGTGGAGGCGGCCGATTCCAGCTGCACGGCCGAGGCCGAGACGTTGGAGACGATGGCGCCGACCGCGCTCTCGAAATCGTCGGCAAAGCGGATCAGTTCGGCGCGGCGGCTTGCGGCCTGCTCGCGGTTCTGCACTTCGCTGGCGGCGGCGTCGCGCTCGGCCTTTGCAACGGCCTGGATCTTGAACTCCTCGACCGCGCCGGCCATCTCGCCGATCTCGTCCTTGCGCCCCAGGCCCGGCAACACGACATCGAAATTGCCCGAGGCCAGCTCGCGCATCGCCTTGCACATCGCAATCATCGGCCGCGAGATGCCGGTGCCGAGCAGGAAGGCGAGGACCGCGCCTAACAGCGTGCCGCCGACGGCCAGCATCAGCACCAGCTGCTCGGTCTGCCCGATGGTCGCCGCCGACTCCGAATCCAGCCGCTGCTGCTCGGCGACGAGGTCCGCCTTCATGGCGGTGGCGCCTTGCTGGATCGCGCCGGCCGAGCCGCTCATCTCCGTGACGAGGCCATCGACCAGCTTGGCGTTGGCGATCAACTTCTCCAGCGCCTCGCGATAGGCGCCGAGGATGGACTTGGCCTCCTTGAGGCCAGCGACAATCTTGTCGTCCATGGAATAGACCGCGCCCAGCGAGTTCTCGACGAACTTCAGCCGCGCCAAGGCGCTGTTCGCGATCGCCTGATCGGACGTCAGCACGAACTGGGTGGCTGCAGCGCTTGCGGTCTGGAATTGGGCGTTGACCTGCTTGGTGCCAAACTCGATCGCCTGCGCTTCGGCGTCGGAGGCGTTGTTGCCGATGTCGTCGAGCTTGTACTTCAGGAGATTGGCTTGGCGCTGGAGCTGGTTCTGCACCAGCAGCGCGCTGTCTCGCTTGGCCTGGAGCACCTTGGCGAAGGTGGCGGAGAAGTTGGAGAACTCCTTGGCGAGCTTGCCGAGGCTTTCCTGCCGCGGCGGCTGCTTGGCGCTCTTGACGGCCTGGTCGATGGCATTCTTCAGGCTGGCCTCGGCATCGAGCGCCGCCTTGGCGTCGTCTTCCTTGCCGGTGACGACGAAATATCTGACGGCCGAACGATAGGCGAGCAGCTCGCGATCGATGTTGCGCGCGAGATCGGCCTCCGACACGCTGCTGCGGTAGGATCCGACCCCGGCGGCGACCCGCTCGAAGCCGAAATAGGAAAACGCCATGCTGCCGGCGGAGATCACCAGCACGGCGGCGAAGCCGAGTATGATCTTTGCGCGGAACTTGGGAGTCGGAAATAGTGCACGCTTCGACGGCGACGCGGTACGCCCGGACATTCCCAACCCCCAGCTCATGTGATTCTGCGGCCCGGAAGCAGCCCTTTCCGAACGTTGCGGAAAATTAGGGCAGAATCCTCAAGGGGTGGTAAATCCGACCGGGCTTGCGGGGAGCGGCTGCCGTGTTGCGGCTCACCGGAAAACGCCCTACTCTCGATAATTATCAGGCACTTGGCATCAGACCGAGCCTTAAGGGAGAAACGGAGTGGGGCAAACCGATTTTCGGTTTGGCGGTGCGTCTGGCGTTGCCGTGGCCAAGTCGAAGGCCGCGAGCGTCGATGACGCCGTGGCCGAGCTGGCGGCCCAGCTCCCGTCCGACGGGCTGGCGCTGATCCTGGTGTTCGTCTCCCCCAGCTACGACCCCGATCGCTTCATCGCGGAGATCAGCCGCCAATTCGACGACACACAAGTCTGCGGCTGTACCACCGCGGGCGAGCTTGCTCCTGACGGCTGGGACGAGAACAGCGTCGTGGCGCTGGCGTTCAGCCGCGCGGACTTTTCCGCGGTGGTGCGGCCGATCTTCAATCTCGACAGCTTCCGCGTCGAGGACGGCCGCAGGATCGGCGGCGAGCTCCGGCACGAGCTGTTGCGGGCCACGCCGCAGGTCGAGCGCGGCAGTCCCTTCGGCCTAGTCCTGATCGACGGCCTGTGCCGCCGCGAAGAAGCGGTGATGTCCGCGATCTATGCATCGCTGGACGACATTCCGGTCGTCGGCGGGTCGGCAGGCGACGGGCTGCGCTTCGAGAAGACGTTCGTGTTTTTCGACGGCAAGGCACACAGCAATGCTGCCCTGTTGATCCTGCTGAACACCTCGTTGCCGTTCCGCGTCTTCAAGTGCGACAATTTCGAGCCGCAGGCGCAGAAGATGGTGGTGACCGAGGCCGACATCGAAAACCGCATGGTCCGGGAGTTGAACGCAGAGCCTGCCGCGCAAGAATATTCGCGCGTGGTCGGCATCATGGATGCCAAGCTCGATCCGTTCTCCTTCGCCTCGCATCCGGTCCTCGTGCGCGTCGGCGGCGCCTATTACGCACGCTCGATCCAGCGCGTCGAGCCGGACGGCTCCTTGCATTTCTTCTGCGCCATCGACGAGGGCATGGTGCTGACCGCCGCGACCTCGCGAAGCCTGGTCGGCGCGGCCCGCGAGACGTTCGCCGACATCCGCGACCAGATCGGAGACGTCTCGCTCTATATCGGCTTCGAATGCCTGCTCCGCCGGCTCGATGCCGAGCAGCATCAGCTCGCCCGCGACATGTCAGAACTGTACCGGCAGAACCGTGTGGTCGGCTTTCACACTTACGGCGAGCAGTTCGGCTCCATGCATGTGAACCAGACCTTCACGGGAGTTGCGATCGGAAGGCGCCCGTCGTGACGGACATGTGGCAGGGCCCCGATGCGGTCGACCAGCTCAGGCGCGAGGCCGCCAAGTTGAGGAAGATCAATGCCGCGCTGATGTCGCGCGTCGAGCGCTCGATGGACCAGCAGCTCAACGCCTTTTCATTGTTCGAAACCGCCATCGCGCTCGACAACAAGGTTCGCGACCGGACGCACCAATTGCGCGAGGCGCTGCATTCGGTCGAGCGTGCCAATGAGGGGCTCTACCGCGCCAAGCAGCAGGCAGAGGCGGCAAGCTCGCTGAAATCCTCCGTGCTGATCTCGGTCACCCACGATCTGTTGCAGCCGCTCAACGCGGCGCGCCTGACCCTGTCCGCACTGACGGAGATGATGGAGTCGCAGGAAGCGGGCGTGCTGATCGACCAGGCGAGCCGCTCGCTGGTGATGCTGGAGGACCTGCTGCGCTCGCTGCTGGAGATCGCCAAGCTCGATTCCGGCGCGCTCAAGCCCGACGTGCGCGCGATCGCGCTGGCCCCCCTGTTCGAGCAGCTCCGCAACGAGTTCGAGCCGATCGCCGCGCGGCAAGGCCTGTCCTTGCGCATCCGCCCCTCTCAGCTCGCGGTGATGTCGGACGCGATGATGCTGCGGCGGATCCTGCAGAACCTGCTCGCCAATGCCATTCGCTATACCCGCAGCGGCGGCGTCGTGATCGGATGCCGGCCGCGCAGCGGGCAGATCTGCGTCCAGGTCTCCGACACCGGACCCGGGATCGCGCAGGCGCAGCAGGAGGCGATCTTCCGCGAATTCCAGCGCGGCGATGCCAACGCGGCCGACCAAGCCGGCTTCGGGCTCGGCCTCTCCATCGTCCGCCGCTTCGCCAGCGAGCTCGGGCACGAGGTGCGGCTGTCGTCACAGCTCGGCAAGGGATCGACCTTCACCCTGGAGCTGGAGCCGGCCGACCTCGCCGAGGTCGCCGACGAGGTGCAGGAGGTCGCGCCCGCCGCGCGGCACTACGATTACAGCGGGCTCGAAGGCGCCAAGATCCTGCTGATCGAGAACGATCCGAACGGCTCGGAGGCGATGGCCGCGCTGCTGGAGGGATGGGGCTGCGACGTCGCGACCACGCGATCGGGTGCGGACGCGCTCGTGCGCCTCAGCGAGCTCGGCGGCGCGCCCGATGTCGTGATCGCCGACCTCCATCTCGACCACGGCGAAAGCGGCCTGTCGGCCATCACCGACGTGCGGGAGCATTTGAAGCTCGACACGCCCGCCATGATCATCACCGCCGACTATTCCGAACAGGCGGCGAAGCAGGCGAGCCTGCAGGGCCTCGAAGTGCTGAAGAAGCCGATCAAGCCGGCCGAGATGCGGGCGCTGCTGTCGTTCCTGCTGAGCTGAAGCGCGGATGATCTTCGCCTCGCCTTCCTTGCGGCGGGGCTATCGGACGTAGCCAAGACAAGAATGTCGAAAACAACCCCATGCAAAGTAGACAGGGGCCTGTCACTCCTCCTCCATCGCCTTGATTAGATTGTCGCGGAGCTTGACGACGCTTTTCTGCAGCCGCGCGAACTCATCGGGCTTTAGTCCGCTCGACTTCACGAGATTCATGTGCATGCCTTTCTCGCGGAGGCGTCGGCCGGCGTCGGTGAGACTGACGCGCACCTGCCGCTCGTCGGCGGGATCGCGCTGGCGGCGCAAATAGCCTGCCGCCTCGAGCTTTTTGAGGATCGGCGTCAGGGTGTTGGATTCCAGGAACATCTTGTCGCCGAGTTCGCTGACGGTTTGGTCGTCCTGCTCCCACAGCGCCACGATCGCGATCCACTGGGGGTAGGTTAGGCCGAGCTCATCGAGGCCCGGCTTGTAGGCTCGTCCGTAGGCGAGGTTGGCCGAATAGATCGCGAAGCACAGGAAATCGTCGAGGCGCCGGTCGCCCTCGGCCGGTTTCGGCTGATTGGTCGTTGAATCATCTCTGGAATCGTCTCTGAATTCGGCTCTGGGACCGTTCTTCAGGCTCATGGGGGTGCCCTTTCCAACACGGACATGTGAAACTCCGCGTGCATATATATCGTGTCCGATTAAATCGGAAGGTTGACATTGAGGCTCCAAGGTATTTTATATCTCGTACACGATTATATCGTAACCGCTTATAATCAGGAGAGAAGCAATGCCTGCCCCCGATGCAAATGAGACCACCCAAGCGCCAACGATCGACATGAAGCTCGAAGTCGTCGTCATCCCTGTTTCGGACATCGATCGCGCCAAGAAGTTCTATGCGAACCTCGGATGGCGGCTCGATGCCGATTTCGCCGGGCCTGACGACTACCGCGTCATCCAGTTCACACCTCCCGGCTCCCCCTCCTCGGTCATTTTCGGCAAGAACGTGACCGCGGCGGCGCCCGGCTCCGCCCAGGGTCTGTACCTGATCGTCTCCGACATTGAAGCCGCGCGAGACGATCTGCGCGGTCGCGGCGTCGAGGTCAGCGAAGTCTTCCACGCTGAAGGCGACGTGCACACCGGACCCGACGAGCCTTATCTGTTCGGGCGCCGTCGGATTGCTGGTCTGGATCCCGCACGCGCCAGCTATCGCTCGTACGTCTCATTCAACGATCCCGATGGCAACGGCTGGCTGTTCCAGGAGATCACCACGCGATTGCCGGGACGCGTAGAGCCAGCAGGAACAACATTCACCTCCTCGTCCGAGCTCGCGAGCGCGCTCCGACGTGCGGCTAAGGCACACGGTGAGCACGAGAAGCGGAACGGCGGTCAGTACGATGCGAACTGGCCGGACTGGTACGCCGACTACATCGCTCGCGAGCAAGCCGGCCAGCCGCTACCGGCTTGAACCGCGGCTCGCCTCGTTCCGACGAATGACACCGGATTATCCTGAGGGCGGATCGGCCTGCGAACGCTCCCCCTTCAGGCCGGCGCCTTCGCCGGCCAGGGTCGCGAAATCGATCCGGGACATTTCGACGATGGCCTTGGTGCGGCTGAGCACGTTGAGCTTGCGCAGGATGTCGGAGACGTGGACCTTCACCGTGGTCTCGGAGATGTTCAGCTCGAAGGCGATCTGCTTGTTCTGCAGGCCGCGTTTGAGCATTTCGAGCACGCGCAATTGCTGCGGCGTCAGCTCGTGCAGGCGTTTCAGCAGATCCTGCGCCGGGCCGGCGGCGCGTTGCGGGCGGACGAGCCCGCGATAGGCGGCTGGGACACAGACCGCACCGCGCAGCACCTCGCCGATCGACTGCGCCAGCTCCTGCTTGGAGGACGATTTGAGGATGTAGCCGGAGACGCCGAGCGACAAGGCGCCGGCTATGATCTGCGGATCCTGATGCCCTGATACGATGACGACGGGAATCCTGGGAAAGGCCTTGCGGATGCGGATGATGCCGGAAAGGCCCGTGGTGCCCGGCATCGACAGATCGAGCAGGATGAGGTCGAGCTCGGCAGCCGCCGCGGCCTGCTCGAGCGCACCGTCGATCGACGTCGCCTGAAGGATCTCGGCCGCCGGCGCCGCCATCTGGAGCGCGCCCTCCAAGGCTTCTCGAAACAACGGATGGTCTTCGACGATCAGAAATCGCATCACGCGTGAGCCATTCCCGGTTGATTGGCCAGATGATCGAAGGGTTCGACGCCGAAACGAGAATGTCGCAGCCGGACCAGACCGGTTTGATCCAGATCAAGCAGGATATTGCGCGTCATTGCGGCCGCCCGCGGTCGGCCCGCGCATAAGGCCGGGCCTTGGGATCCGGCAGGTCCACCTTGCCGATCTCGATGATCGCCTTGTTGCGGCTGAACAGGCCGAGTTTGCGCAGAATTTCGGTGATATGCGCCTTCACCGTGGACTCGGCGAGCTGAAGCTCCTGGCCGATCTGCCGGTTCGGATAGCCGCGCCGCAGCAGATCGAGCACGCGAAGCTGCTGCGGCGTGAGCTCGCGCAGCTTGACCTCGAGCGCCTTGCTGGCCTCGGCCCGACGCCGCTGCGACGTTACCACGAAATCCTTCGGCACCGACACCGATCCGTTCAGCACGCCCTCGATCGACTGCGCCAGCTCGCGCTTCGACAGCGACTTCGGCAGAAAACCCGCGGCCCCAAGCTCCAGCGCCTCGCGAACGACGCGCTGGTCCTCCTCGCTCGACACGATGGCGACGGGCAGGCGTGGATGGGCCTCGCGCAAGCGCAGAAAGCCGGAGAAGCCGGTCGCATCGGGCAGCAGGAGGTCGAGCAGTGCGAGGTCGATGCCCTCGCCCTGCTCGGCCGTCAGGATGTGAAGGGCGTCCTCGATCGACATCGCCTCGACAATCCGCGCCTCCGGCAGAGCCAGCCGCACCGCATTACCGAGGGCCTCGCGAAACAGCGGATGATCGTCGATGATCAGGAAGCTGGTCATGGCGCCTTCACAGGACTGCACCGCCGAATGCTGCACCGTACGGGCATCCGCCGCCGCAGCGGAAGAGGCGGAACCATCCGGCATCAATCCGGCACCGGGATGGCGCCGGATGAACGCTACCACATCCTCCCGATCGGGTTCGGTCAAGACCGTTCAATCGTTCGATTCGACCTGGACCGTCAGCAGGAAGGAATAGATGCTGTTGACCTGGTCCTCGGTATAGACCTCCTTCCAGGCCGGCATGCCCTTGTTCGGCCGTCCCTCCTGCACGGTGGTCAAATATTTCTCGCGCATCTCGTCGCCGTAGCGGTGACGCAGCAGCCGCAGATCGATCTTGCGCTCGCTCTGGATCGCATCGGGACCGTGGCAGTGGGCGCAGGTTCCGTTGAAGATCTCCTTGCCCGCGCCGACGGCCTCAAGGCCCGGCGTGACCGCATCGCCCTTGGTCTCAGTCGCCACGACATTGGCGACCTGGACGACGCCGGCTCCGCTTCCCGTGCCCGTCGTCAGCGGCGCTGGCGTCGGCGCTGCGCCGAAGCGAACCGGCGCGCCGCCCGGCAAACCGTATTTCACGGCGAGCTCGCCGATCTTGCCCTGAAGCTGCGGCAGCACGGCATTGACGCGGTCGCGCAACTCGGTCGAGGCCTTGGCAAAGCCGATGGCGGCGTCCCATGACAGGCCCTCGCCCTCGGTGAGCTCGATCTGGTAGCGGCCGCCGTAGCTGGTCTTGTTCAGCCAGCCGGCGACCGGGCCCCAGATGAAGGCGACGTCGGCCCGGCCCTGGTCGAGCGCCTGCATGCCCTCCTCAGGCGACAGCACCGTCACTTTCTGGATGTCGTCGCGGCTCGCGAGCAGGTTTTGCGGCGTGCTGGCGAACTGCACGGCGACGCGCTTGCCCTTGAGGCCCTCGATGCCGCCGATCGCCGCGCCCTTCGCAGATTCCTTGGTGGCGACGAGGGCATAGCCCTCTTTGGCGATGGCGTCGGAGAAGATCACGGCCGGGCCCATGAAATCTGCGGACCGCGGCAGCCCGATCATGGCGTCGCATTGCTTGCCGAGCAGCGTGACCCGCACCGTGCGCTTGCCGAAATAGGATTTGTACCAGTCATAGGCGATCGGCCGGCCGAGCGCCTGCGCCAAGGCCTGCCCGATCTCGACATAGAAGCCCGGCTTCGACGAACTGTCGCTGGAGAATGGAAGGTTGGTCGGATCGGCGCAGAGACGGAACGGTTGCGCCTCGTTGGCCTGCAGCGGCGAGGCCGGAACGATCAGCGCCGCGGCGGCACATGCGAGCAGGCCTGCGATGGCGCGATGTCGGCTCGCACCGGTGGCGGAATGATTCGGACGCATCCTCGTCTCCCTTGGTGTTGGCTTTGTTGCGCCGGAGCTCGTTGAGCCGGGCGCAGCGGCACCAGGCATCGGCCGATGCCGCAGCTAAAATCCGGAGAAAGCGCGCGCGTATCCCGTCACCTCGAGGATACGCGCGCGAGTTGTCACTGGACGGAGAACACGAAGAGCGAGCCGCCCTCGGGGGCTGCGGCCGTCATCTTCTTTCCTACCTCGCCCAGGAACGCAGGCAGCGCAGCGGTGCGGCCGACGACGATGGCGACATATTGCTTGCCGTCGACCTGATAGGTCACCGGACCTGCGCCGATGCCGGAGCCGAGATTCTTGCTCCACAGCACCTTGCCGGACTTCGCATCGATGGCACGGAAGTCGCCATGGATGTTGCCGGCAAACACGAGGCCGCCGCCGGTGGTCAGCGTGCCGCCGTTGAAGGGCAGGTCTTCCTTGATCGACCAGACCTTCTTCTGCGCGACCGGATCCCAGGCGACGAGCTCGCCGAGGAAGCCGCCGGGGCCTTCCTTGGTCGGGAATTCGGCGCCGAGATAGAACACGCCGCGCTTGTAAGTGACGTCGCTGACCGACCAGTCCATGCAGACGTTGTTGGACGGGATGTAGACGAGGCCGGTCTGCGGATTGAACGACATCGGTTGCCAGTTCTTGCCGCCGATCAGGTTCGGGCAGATGTCCTTGGCGGGATGGCCCGGCCCGGGACGCTTGTCGGGATCCTCGACCGCGCGCATCGTGGCGACGTCCCACTTCTTGGCCCAGTTGGAGAACACGTATTTCTCCGCCGACAGCACCTTGCCGGTCTCACGGTTGGCGACGAAGAAGAAGCCGTTGCGGTCGGCCTTCATCAGCGTCGGAACGGTGCTGCCGCCGATCTTGAGATCCGCGAGCACGGCTTCGTTGACGCCGTCATAGTCCCACGCGTCGGCCGGCGTGGTCTGGATGTGCCACTTGATCTTGCCGGTGTTGGGATCGAGCGCGAGCGTCGAAGCCGTGTAGAGGTTGGTCAGCTTGCCGAAGTTGCCGTCGCCGGTCGAACGCACCGCCGTGTTCCACGGGGCGGGATTGCTGGTGCCCCAATAGACCGTGTCGGTCTTCGGATCGTAGGAGCCGACCAGCCAGGCCGCGCCGCCGCCATGCTGGGCGGAGTCGCCCTTCCAGGAATCGCCGCCGGGCTCGTCCGGCGAAGGAACGGTGTAGGTCTGCCACACCTGCTTGCCGGTGTTGATGTCGAAGGCCAGCAGCGCGCCGCGCACGCCGTATTCGCCGCCGCCGAAACCGGTGATGACCTTGTCGCGCACGACGAGCGGCGGCGAGGTGATGACCGAGCCCTGCTTGTAGTCGACCACCTTCGCCGTCCACAGCGACTTGCCGGTCGCGGCATCGAGCGCGGTCAGCTTGCCGTCGAGGCGGCCGACGAAGATCTTGCCGTCGGCGTAGGAGACGCCGCGGCTGTTCACGTCGCAGCAGGCGTATTGCAGCACGTCCTCGGGAATATCGGGCTCCCAGGTCCATTTGCGCTGCCCCGTCGCCGCATCGAGCGCATAGACGTATTTCGGACCCCACGAGCTCGAAACGTACAGCGTGTTGCCGATGACGATCGGCGAGGATTCGTTCGAACGCAACGACGCCAGCGAGAAGGAGTAAGCGAGCGTCAGCTTCCCGGCGTTCTCGGTGTTGATCTGCTTGAGCGGGCTGAAGCGCGTGTTGCCGTAATCGTGGCCGGCAACGGCCCATTGATTCGAATCGGATTGCGCGTTGAGCACCGAGTCGTTGGCGCGAACGCCCGGTGTAACGGCGGCGAGCATCGCAATCATGGAGATGCCGGCCAAGAAGCCCTTCGTTCCAAAGGTCATGTATTCCCTCCGCGATGTTGTTGTGCACGCCTCGTTGGGCGCCTGAGCGCACTGCGCTCGTGATGCGCAGTTCGCCTGCGAGCCATCGTTCGAAATTACAGCATCGCCGTTTCGCGCTTAGTATAGGCGGAAGGTAGTAGTGCAAATCATCGGCGGCTTTCGCCGCTCATCTTGTTGTCGCGCCTTGCGTCCTGCCCTTGTTTTGCAGCTTGAAATGCGCGTTCGAATGAAGGCGGCATCGCGCATCAATCACGATGATGGCGCTACCACGCCGGCGAGATTTTCGAAGAAGCTCGCGGCGAGTTTTCGCGACGTCGAGTCGATCAATCGCGAGCCGAGCTGTGCGAGCTTGCCGCCGATCTGCGCATCGGCCTCGTAGTGCAGGATGGTGACATCAGGGGCTTCTTCTTCCAGCCTGACCTTCGCGCCGCCCTTGGCAAAGCCGGCGACGCCGCCGGCGCCCTCGCCGACGATGCGATAGCCGTTGGGCGCATCGATATCGGTCAGCCTCACCTTGCCGCTGAACGCCGCCTTCACCGGACCGACCTTCAGCACCACGGTCGCCGTCATCTCGGTCGGCGACGCCATCTCGAGCGATTGGCAGCCGGGAATGCAGCGCCTGAGAATTTCGGGATCGTTGAGCGCAGCCCACACCGTGTCCTTCGACGCCGGGATCCGCTGACTGTCGTTCATCTGCATCGCTTCCACCCTTGTTGCCGTTGCCTGTACGGCTCGACTAGGGGCACGGGCGGCTGCGTTCAATCGCCAGGAAGTACTAGGCGCGCATGGCCCGGCGATTGGCCCGCCGGCCTCGCCCCGGGGCATGATTTCGCTGCATTGCCGTAAGCAAAATCAATGGCTTAAGTCGTCTCGTCCTACTACCAAGATCGCGATTACAAAGGCGGGGGCGCATGCTCCTATTCGCGCAACGAGCACGGCATTAAAGGGAGGAACGACGCACGACCGGGCCTAGGTCCAAGGCAAGCGGCGAGATGACCACGGCACGCGCGACCGGCTCACGCGCCTATTGCGGCGGCAGCCGAGCACGCCATTGCAGATGCTAGCTGCGACTTTCCGTGTGTCTCCCACAATGTCGCAGCACGTGATGGCGGCGGCACGAGACGTTGTGGCCGAATCGCAGATCGGCGACCGTCATCACGATGACCCTTCCATGACCGCGGTCAGCAAAAACCCAGTTGCAAAGTTTCGTTTGCGCTGTCTCTAATTAGAACCAATCAAAATAACTTTGGGAGGACTTCAAGTGTCTACAGTCAAACTGACGGTCAACGGCAAGGCCGTTGCTGTCGATGTCGAGGACCGCACGCTGCTGGTCCAGCTCCTGCGCGATCACCTCAACCTGACCGGGACCCATGTCGGCTGCGACACCAGCCAGTGCGGCGCCTGCGTCGTGCACATGGACGGCCGCGCGGTGAAATCCTGCACCATGCTGGCGGGGCAGGCCGACGGCGCCAGCGTCACCACGATCGAGGGCATCGCCAAGGGCGACGAACTGCACCCGATGCAGGCCGCCTTCCGCGACAATCATGGCCTGCAGTGCGGCTATTGCACGCCGGGCATGATCATGTCGGCGATCGACATCGTGCACCGCCATGGTGGACAGCTCGACGAGGCGACCGTCCGCACCGAGCTCGAAGGCAATATCTGTCGCTGCACCGGCTATCACAACATCGTCAAGGCGGTGCTGGACGCCGCCGGCCGCATGAAGGTCTCGCAGGCGGCCGAGTAAGCGGCGCGCCTCGAAACAAGAACAACCGTCGCAGCCGTCGATGGACGGCGCGATCAAGGAAATTTCCGGTCGGGAGGACCAGACATGGGTGTTGAAGGCATCGGCGCACGCGTCGTGCGCAAGGAAGACAAGCGTTTCATTACCGGCAAGGGCCGTTACGTCGACGACATCAAATTGACGGGTATGACCCATGCCTATTTCATCCGCAGCCCGCACGCGCACGCCAAGGTCAAGAAGATCGACTCGTCCGCGGCGCTGAAGATGCCGGGCGTGGTCGCGGTGCTCACCGGACAGGAGCTGGTCGACGACAAGGTCGGCAACCTGATCTGCGGATGGGCCATCACCTCCAAGGACGGCAGCCCGATGAAGATGGGCGCATGGCCGGCGATGGCGCCGGAGACGGTGCGCTTCGTCGGACAGGCAATTGCCGTCGTGATCGCCGACAGCAAGAATCTCGCGCGCGACGCGGCGGAAGCCGTCGTGGTCGACTACGAGGAGCTCCCCGCGGTCGCCGACATGCACGCCGCCATCAAGCCCGGCGCGCCGCAGCTTCATCCTGAGGCGCCCGGCAACCAGGTCTATGATTGGGTGATCGGCGACGAGGGCGCGGTGAATGCTGCCTTCTCGAAAGCCGCCAATGTGGTGAAGCTCGACGTCACCAACAACCGCCTCGCGCCGAATGCGATGGAGCCGCGCGCGGCGATCGCCGATTACGACACCGCGGAGGAGCACTTCACCCTCTATACGACGTCGCAGAACCCGCACGTCGCCCGTCTCGTGCTCTCGGCGTTCTACAACATCGCCCCCGAGCACAAGCTGCGCGTGATCGCGCCCGACGTCGGCGGCGGCTTCGGCTCCAAGATCTTCATCTATCCCGAGGAGATGGTGGCGCTGTGGGCCTCGAAGAAAGTCGGCCGTCCCGTCAAGTGGACCGGCGACCGCACCGAAGCCTTCCTCACCGACGCGCATGGCCGCGATCATATCACCCATGCCGAGATGGCCTTCGACGCCAACAACAAGATCATCGGCCTCAAGGTGAAGACCTACGCCAATTTCGGCGCCTACATGTCGCTGTTCTCGTCCTCGGTGCCGACCTATCTCTACGCGACGCTGCTGTCGGGCCAGTACAACATCCCGGCGATCCATGCCGAGGTGATCGGGGTCTACACCAACACCACGCCGGTCGACGCCTATCGCGGCGCGGGCCGGCCGGAGGCGAGCTATCTGATCGAGCGGTTGATGGAAACGGCGGCGCGGCAGCTGAACGTCGATCCGGCCCAGTTGCGGCGGACCAACTTCATCACCCAGTTCCCGCACCAGACGCCTGTGATCATGGCCTACGACACCGGCGACTTCAACGCTTCCCTCGATGCGGCGATGAAAGCGATCGATTATGCCGGCTTCCCTGCCCGCAAGGCCAAGGCGAAGGCCGACGGCAAGCTGCGCGGCATCGGCGTGTCCTGCTACATCGAGGCCTGCGGCATCGCGCCGTCGAAGGCGGTCGGCAGCCTGGGCGCCGGCGTCGGCTTGTGGGAATCGGCCGAGGTGCGCGTCAACCCGGTTGGCACCATCGAGATCCTCACCGGCTCGCACAGCCACGGCCAGGGTCACGAGACCACCTTCTGCCAGCTCGTCGCTGAGCGCCTGGGCGTTCCGATCAGCCAGGTCTCGATCGTCCATGGCGATACCGACAAGGTGCAGTTCGGCATGGGTACCTACGGCTCGCGCTCGGCGGCCGTCGGCCTCACCGCGATCCTGAAGGCGATGGAGAAGATGGAATCCAAGGCCAAGAAGATCGCCGCGCATGCGCTGGAGGCATCGGAGGCCGACATCGTCATCGAGAACGGCGAGTTCAAGGTGACAGGCACCGACAAGGCGATCGCCCTGCCGATGGTCGCGCTCGCGGCCTATACGGCGCACAATCTGCCTGACGGGATGGAGCCGGGTTTGAAGGAGAGCGCCTTCTACGACCCGACCAACTTCACCTTCCCGGCCGGCGCCTATATCTGCGAGCTCGAGGTCGATCCCGGCACCGGCAAGACTTCCTTCGTCAATTTCGTCGCGGCCGACGATTTCGGTCGGCTGATCAACCCGATGATCGTCGAGGGCCAGGTCCATGGCGGCCTTGTACAGGGGATCGGGCAGGCGTTGCTCGAGCATGCGATCTATGATGCGAACGGCCAGCCGGTCACGGCCTCGTTCATGGATTACGCCATGCCGCGCGCCGACGACGTGCCGTCGTTCAACCTGTCCCACACCACGACGCTCTGCCCGGGCAATCCCTTGGGCATCAAGGGTTGCGGTGAGGCCGGCGCGATCGGCGCATCGGCGGCCGTGATCAACGCGATCACGGATGCGATCGGCAAGAACAACCTGGAAATGCCCGCAACCCCTGACAGGGTGTGGCGCACGATCCACGCGGCTTAAGGGAGGACCGAAGATGTACCAGACCACCTATCATCGCGCCTCCTCGGTCGACGAGGCCGCCAGCCTGTTCGCCAAAGGCAGCGAGTCGAAGTTCCTCGCCGGCGGCCAGACGCTGCTGCCGGTGATGAAGCAGCGCCTCGCAGGTCCCTCCGACGTCATCGACCTCGGCAGGATCAAGGAGCTGCAGGGCGTCGAGCTGTCGGGCGACACTCTGACCATCAAGGCCGCGACGACCTATTACGACATCATGACGAATGCCGATGTGAAGCAGGCGATCCCCGCGATCGCCTATCTCACCTCGGTGCTCGGCGACCCCGCCGTGCGTTATCGCGGCACGATCGGCGGCTCGATCGCCAACAACGATCCGGCTGCGGATTTCCCGGCGGCGCTGCTCGCGCTCGGCGCCACCGTGAAGACCAACAAGCGGTCGATTGCGGCGGATGATTTCTTCCAGGGCCTGTTCACGACGGCGCTCGAAGACGGCGAGATCATCACCGCCGTGTCATTCCCGGTGCCGGCAAAGGCGGGCTACGAGAAGATGCGGCATCCGGCCTCGCGCTTCGCGCTGACCGGCGTGTTCGTGGCGCAAGCCAAGTCGGGCGAGGTTCGGGTCGCCGCCACCGGCGCCTCGCAAACCGGCGTGATGCGGGTGGGCGCGATCGAGGCGGCGCTGAAGGCGAACTGGTCGCCATCGGCGATCGACAGCGTCAGCATCTCGGCGAACGGATTGCTGGCCGACATCCACGGCACGGCGGAATATCGCGCCAATCTGATCAAGGTGATGGCACAACGCGCGGTCGCTGCTGCGCGCTGACAGTTCGACTTAGCGTCTCCACGCAAATTTTCCGCGGCGCGCACTTCGGTGCGCGCCGTTTTATTTTGGCCGTGCGGCATGAAAACCGCTTGCCTCGCTGGCGTGAAGGCGAGAAAAGTTAATCGGCCGATTAACTCGCTCAACAGAAGAAACGTCAGAGGCGATTGCCGATCGCCGGCATCCGTCCGCGACCCGAGGAAACAACAACGTGCTCGACAAACCCTCCCCCACCTCCTCCGTCCGCGCTTCCGGCCCGCTCTCGGGCTTCCGCATCGTCGAATTCGCCGGCATCGGGCCCGGTCCGTTCGCCTGCATGATGCTGGCCGACATGGGCGCCGACGTCGTCACGCTCGACCGCGTCGGCGCGAAGAAGAGCATGAAGTCGGTGGCCGGGCGCGGCCGCAAGGTGATCGAGCTCGACCTCAAGGACAAGGCGGCGATCGCGCAAGTATTGGATCTGCTCGCGAGCGCGGACGCGCTGGTCGAGGGTTTTCGCCCCGGTGTGATGGAGCGGCTCGGCCTCGGGCCGGACGTCGTGCTCGCACGCAACCCGAAGCTGGTCTATGGCCGCATGACCGGCTGGGGCCAGGAAGGCCCGCTCGCCAACGCCGCCGGCCACGACATCAATTACATCTCCATCACCGGCGCGCTCGCCGCGATCGGTACGAAGGAAGCGCCGGTGCCGCCGCTCAATTTGGTCGGCGATTTCGGCGGCGGTGCGCTCTATCTCGTCGTCGGCGTGCTCGCCGCACTGCTGGAAGCACAGAAGTCGGGCAAAGGCCAAGTGGTGGACGCGGCGATGTGCGACGGCGCGGCCTCGCTGATGTCGTTCTTCTTCGACATGACCACGATGGGACGCTGGACCGAGGAGCGCAACCAGAACTTCCTCGACGGCGGCGCGCATTTCTACGGCGTCTACGAATGCGCCTGCGGGCACTTCGTCTCGATCGGCTCGATCGAGCCGCAATTCTACGCGCTGCTGCGCGAGCACGCCGGCCTCACCGACGCCGATTTCGACGCGCAGATGGACCGCAAGGCCTGGCCAGCGCTGAAGGAGAAGCTGAAGGCCGTGTTCAAGAGCAAGACGCGCGAGGACTGGTGCAAGATCATGGAAGGCACTGACATTTGCTTCGCGCCGGTGCTGACCATGTCTGAGGCGACACAGCATCCGCACATGGTCGCCCGCAACGTCTTCATCGAGCGGCACGGCGTGAAGCAGCCGGCGCCCGCGCCACGGTTCTCGCGCACGCCGTCAGCGGCACGCGAGCCGGAGGCGGCGGGGATCGGCGCGGTGATGAAGGCCTGGCAGCGGTAGAGCCAGCGGGCACGCTCTCGTAGGTGGGCAAAGCGAAACGTGCCCACCACTTTGGGCGAGATCACAGAGAGATGGTGGGCACGGCGCTACGCGCCTTTGCCCGCCCTACGGCAGCGCGGCTGACGTCCTACGCCGCGTCCCCCACCTTCAACACGCCGCGCCGGATCTGGTCCTCCTCGATCGATTCGAACAGGGCCTTGAAATTGCCCTCGCCAAAACCGTCGTCGCCCTTGCGCTGAATGAACTCGAAGAAGATCGGGCCGATTGCGTTGGCCGAGAAGATCTGCAGCAGCACCTTGGTCTGGCCGCCATCGACCACGCCCTCGCCGTCGATCAGGATGCCGTTCTTCTTGAGCCGGGCGACATCCTCTCCGTGCTTGGGCAGGCGCGTATCGATCTTCTCGAAATAAGTGTCGGGCGGCGACGGCATGAACGGCAGGCCGGCATCGCGCAAACCTTCGATGGTGCGATAGATATCGCGGCAGCCGCAGGCGATGTGCTGGATGCCCTCGCCGCGATAGGTCTGCAGATATTCCTCGATCTGGCCGGACTCGCCGGCGTCCTCGTTGATCGGAATGCGGATCTTGCCGTCGGGGCTAGTCAGCGCGCGCGAGAACAAGCCGGAGGCGCGGCCCTCGATGTCGAAGAAGCGGATCTGGCGGAAGTTGAACAGCTTCTCGTAGAACCCGGCCCAGACATTCATGCGGCCGCGATGGACGTTGTGGGTGAGATGGTCGAGATAGAACAGGCCGGCGCCATGCGGCTTGGGATCGCGCGCGCCCAGCCATTCGAACTCGGCGTCATAGGCCGAGCCCTTGGCACCGTAACGATCGACCAGATAAAGCAGGCTGCCGCCGATGCCCTTGATCGCGGGCACATCGAGCGTCTTCTGCGCCGACGACACATCGGCCGGCTCGGCGCCGAGCGCAATCGCGCGGTCATAGGCCGCCTTGGCATCGACGACGCGAAAGGCCATGGACGGCGCACAAGGGCCGTGGGCGGCGACGAACTCATAGCCGTGCGTGCCGGGCTCCTCGTTGACGAGATAGTTGATGTCGCCCTGGCGATAGACCGTGATCTTCTTGGTTCTGTGGCGCGCGACCGGCGCATAGCCCATCAGCTTGAACAAAGCGTGCAAGTCTTGCGGATTGGGATGGGCGTATTCGACGAACTCGAAGCCGTCGGTGCCCATCGGGTTGTCGGCAGTGATCGTGGCCGGCGGTGCATCGTGCGGAAACGGTCCCATGGTGTTCTCCCGAATGGCTGCTGACAGGGAACTATCCTTCATGGGCCATGCAATGAGCGTGCAAACGAGACGGGCTTTGGCTATTCTATGCACGATCCGCGCATGAAACGGATGAAAGACGCATGATTTCTGTTGACGCCTTCGACCTCAGGATTCTCGGCGCGCTCCAGGACGATGGCCGCCTCACCAACCAGGAGCTCGCCGAGCTCGCGGGCCTGTCAGCCTCGCAATGCTCGCGGCGGCGGATGCGGCTGGAGGAGGAGAAGGTGATCGCGGGCTACCACGCCGACCTCTCCAGCGAGGCGCTCGGCTTCGGCGTGATCGCCTTCATCCAGGTGGGACTGGCGACACATTCGCCGGACAATTCCAAGCGTTTTCGCGCGCTGGTGAACCGGATCGATGAGATCCAGGAGGCGTATTCGCTGACGGGCGATGCCGACTATGTGCTCAAGGCCGTGCTGCGCGATCTCAAGGGCCTGTCCAACCTCGTCAATGACGTGCTGATGCCGCACCAGAGCGTGGCGCATGTGCGCTCCTCGATCGTGCTTGATAGGCTGAAGGAGAGCTCGAAGCTGCCGCTGAAGGAGATCAAGCCCGGCTGAAATCGAGGGAACTATGGCATTCGCGCTGGCAACGCGATCTGCGATGATCGCAGCTCCAGTTGCGGAGATTCAACATGGCGCTCCAGCTGCGACCGAACTGCGAATATTGCGATTGCGACCTGCCGCCCGACGCGACCAATGCGCGGATCTGCTCCTATGAATGCACGTTCTGCGCGGACTGCGTCGAGACTAAGCTGTTCAATGTCTGCCCGAATTGCGGCGGCGGCTTCGCTCCGCGGCCGATCAGGCCGGCGCAGGAATGGCGGCCGGGCGTATGCATCACCAAGCAGGCGCCGTCCGACAAGCGGGTGCATCTGAAGTACAGCGTCGAGGATGTCGCGGCGCATTGCGCGCGGCTGCGCGACGTGCCGCCGGAGAAACGGTGATTTGGCCCGCTACTCCGCCGCCAATATCGTTCCTTCGACCTCGCCGAACCCGACGCGATAGCCGTTGCCCTGGCACCAGCCGCGCATGACGAGGCTGTCGCCGTCCTCCAGAAACGAGCGCCTGGCGCCGCCGGGCAGTTCGACCGGCTCGGTGCCGTTCCAGCTGATCTCGAGCAGGCTGCCGCGCTGGTTCTTCTCCGGGCCGGAGATGGTGCCGCTCCCTAAGAGATCGCCGACATTCATGGCGCAGCCCGAGGAGGCGTGGTGCATCAATTGCTGCACCGACGACCAGTACATGTACTTGAAATTGGTGCGGCTGATGCTGGCGGGCGCATTGGCACCCGCAGCGCGCAAGGAGACGTCGAGCTCGACATCGTAGTTCTGCGGCTTGGTCTGCTTGAGATAATCGAGCGGCACCGGCTGCTGCTCCGGCCCATTCAGGCGGAACGGCTCCAGCGCCTCGCGCGTCACCACCCAGGGGCTGATCGAGGTCGCGAACGCCTTTGCAAGGAACGGACCGAGCGGCACATATTCCCATTGCTGGATATCGCGCGCGCTCCAGTCGTTGAGCAGCACGAAGCCGAAGATCATCTCCTCGGCCTGTTGCTCGCTCAGCATGCCGCCCATCGGCGACGGCTGACCGATGACGACACCCATCTCCAGCTCGAAATCGAGCCGCTTGCACGGCGCAAAGCTCGGCAGCTCCACGTTCGGCGGCTTCAGCTGCCCGCGCGGCCGCTTCACCCTGGTGCCGGAGACCACGACGGTGGAGGCGCGGCCGTTATACGCGATCGGCATATGCAGCCAGTTCGGCTGCAGCGCATTGTCCTTGCCGCGGAACATCACGCCGACATTGGTGGCGTGCTCCTTCGACGAATAGAAATCGGTGTAGCCGGAGACGGCGAAGGGCAGGTGGAGCTTCGCGTCGCGCATGAGAACGAAAGCGCGCGAGCGCAACTGCTCGTTATCGCGAAGCTCCGGATTGTCGTGCCGCAAGAGCTCGCTGATGCGCGCGCGGGTTTTCGACCAAACCTTTGGACCCAGATGCATCAGGGCGTTCAGTCCTCCTGCAAATGTGCCCGGATCGCCCGCACTGATCAGGCCATCTTGCTCGAGCTCCCAGAGATCGAGCACGTAGTCGCCGATCGCTACGCCGAGGCGCGGGGCACGGCCATCCTTGGTCGAGAACACGCCATAGGGCAGATTTTGGATCGGGAAGTCCGAGGCCGGATCGACGGCGATGAAGGAGCGGAGGCTGGGGTCGTTGGGGTGGGGCATTGGTTCCTGCCGAATGTTTATTCACAGTTTCTCCGCCGTCATTCCGGGGCGCGCGGAGCGCGAGCCCGGAATCCATATTCACAATCGTGGTTATGGATTCCGGGCCTGCGCCTTCGGCGCATCCCGGAATGACCAAGTAACTACGGCTTGCCCGGATCGAACCGCTTCTCCAACCCCTTCCAACAATCCGCGTAATCGGCCTGGAGCGTGGCGGCGTTCGCCGCATGCGCGGTGACGCGCTGCGGGTAGCGGGTCTCGAACATGAAGGCCATGGTGCCGGTCAGCTTCACCGGCTTCAATTCGCCGTTGCTGGCGTGCTCGAAGGCGTCGCGGTCGGGGCCGTGCGGCAGCATGCAATTGTGCAGCGAGATGCCGCCGGGGACGAAGCCCTGCGGCTTGGCGTCGTAGACGCCGTAGATCAGGCCCATGAACTCGCTCATGATGTTCATGTGATACCAGGGCGGCCGGAAGGTATTTTCCGCGACCATCCAGCGCTCCGGGAAGATCACGAAGTCGATATTCGCGGTGCCCGCCGTCTCCGACGGCGAGGTCAACACCGTGAAGATCGAGGGATCGGGATGGTCGAAGCCGATCGCGCCGACGGGAGAGAAGGTACGCAGATCATACTTGTACGGCGCGTAATTGCCGTGCCAGGCCACGACGTCGATCGGCGAATGCGGCAACGTGGTCTTGAACAGCGAGCCGCCCCATTTCACGTAGAGCTCGGTCGGCGTGTCCTTGTCCTCGTAGTTTGCCACCGGCGTCAGGAAGTCACGCGCATTGGCGAGGCAATTGGCGCCAATCGGCCCGCGCTCCGGCAGCGTGAAGGCGCCGCCATAATTTTCGCAGAGATAGCCGCGCGCCGGGCCGTTCGGAATCTCGACGCGGAACTTGACGCCGCGCGGGATCACCACGATCTCGCCAGGCTCGGCATCGATACGGCCGAACTCGGTGACAAGGCGCAGATTGCCCTGCTGCAGCACGAACATCAGCTCGCCGTCGGCATCGTAGAAATGCTGATCCACCATCGACTTGGTGATGAGGTAGACATGCGCGGCCATGCCGGCCTGCGTATTCACATCCCCCGCCGTCGTCATGGTCTGCACGCCCTGAATGAAGGTGACCTCCTCCTTCGGCAGCGGCGTCGGATCCCAGCGCAGCTGCGCGATCGGCAGGTCGTATTCATGGCACGGCGCCGAACGCCACAGCCCGGCGTCGACCTTCTCGAAGCGGCCGGAATGCTTCACTGAGGGGCGGATGCGGTAGAGCCAGGAGCGCTCATTGCTGCCGCGCGGCGCGGTGAAGGGCGAGCCCGAGAGCTGCTCGGCATAGAGTCCGTAGGCGCAGCGCTGCGGCGAGTTGCGCCCGATCGGCAGCGCGCCCGGCAGCGCCTCGGTCTCGAAAGAGTTGCCGAAGCCGGACATGTAGCCCGGCGTCACCTGGGCCGAGCTGCGGATGATCTGATCAGGCGAGGTATTGATGTTCATGACTATCCTCCTCCTTGCAAAGCGGCCCACATTTCCTGGTCGCGCTTGTCGGTCCAGATCACGGGGTCGTCGATACCGGATGCTTCGTCGTAGGCGCGCGAGACATTGAACGGCAGGCAGTGCTCGTAAATGGCAAAGCTCGAGAATTTCGGATCCATCACCTCGCGCGTCGCCGCCATCGATTCCTTTAAGCTGCGGCCCCTGGCGACCGAGATTTCGGCCGCGCCATAGAGCGAGGTGACGAAGTCGCGCGTCATCGCGATGGCCTCGCGCACCGTGGCGGTGCCCTTCAGCGCATCGCCGCGGCCCGGCGCGATCGCCTTCGGATTGAAGTTGCGGATCTCGTTCAGCGTCATCGGCCATTCGCGCAAATGCGCATCGCCGCAATAACAGGCCGAGTGATATTCGATGAGGTCGCCCGAGAACATCACCTCTGCATCCGGCACCCAGCCGACGATGTCGCCCGAGGTGTGGCCGGCGCCGAGCTGCATCAGGCGCACCTCGCGCTTGCCGAGATAGATCGTCATCTCGCCTTCGAAGGTCAGCGTCGGCCAGGTCAGGCCGGGAATGCTCTCCGCATCCTGGAACAGGCGCGGAAAGCGGCCGTACTCGGAATCCCAATCCTGCTGGCCGCGCTCCGCAATCAGCCGATGAGTCTCCTGCGAGGCGACGATACCTTGGGCGTGATAGGCGGAGGCGCCCAGCACGCGCACGGCGTGATAATGCGACAGCACGACATATTTGATCGGCTTGTCGGTCACCGTGCGGACCCGCTCGATCACCTTGTTCGCCATGGCCGGCGTCGCCTGCGCGTCGAACACGAGGCAGCCATCGTCGCCGACGATCACGCCGGTGTTGGGATCGCCCTCGGCGGTGAAGGCATAGAGATCGGTGCCGATCTCGGAGAAGGTGATCTTCTTCTCGGAGAGATCGCCGGTGGATGCGAAGTTCTTCGCCATCAATTCGTCCTTCAGGTCAGGGTTATTGTTGTTGCTGTTGCTGCTGCTGGCCGTCGATCATGCGGCGCTTGGCGAGTCCGATCGCCTCGCGCAGCACGTCGATGTCGCCGATATGATTGGCGAGGATCAGAACCAGCGCCGCGTCGAAATCGGCGCTCTGCTCCTCGGTCAGGCCGCGATGCGCCTCGACGATGGCGCGGAAGGCGTCGTCAGGGCGCGCGAAGTTCGAACTGGTGGAGAGCGGCATGCCAGACCTCAATACAAACCTTCGGCTCGCGCCAGCGCCGCCGCGATCGCCGAACGGGTCGGATGACGGAAGCGCGCCGCGACATAACCGTCGGGCCTCAGCAGGTAGGCGGCACCCGGCACGGCGCCGTAGCGCTTTGCGATTAGGCCCGAGGGATCGGCAAATTCACCGTCGGCGCCAATGCGGATGCCCTTGATACCATCAGGCGCATCGATCGGCGCGCCATTGCTGAACGACAGCAAGGTGAAATCCGTTCCACCCTTGCGGAAGGCATCCGTCAGATAGATCGGCTCGCCGGCGGACGTTGCGGCGGGCGCGTCGAGCATCGAACCGCCGGGCGGCGGTCCACCGCGCCACGTATCCGCATCAAGCGAGGACAGCGGCGTATCGTAGCTGCACGGCACCGACAGCCGACCGCCATTGACCATGCGCTTGCCGAACTCGGTTTCCTTGGCCAGCGACAGCACCGCCTTGCGCAACCGCGCCTCCTGATGCGAGTTCGGTGCCATGAAGTCGGTCGAGCGGGTGGATTCGCGGATGTTCTCGTCGGCCGCCATGCTGCGCTCGAGATGGTAGCTTTCGAGCAGGCTCGCAGGCGATTTGCCGCGCAGCACGCGGTCGAGCTTCCAGGACAGATTCTCCGCGTCTTCGAGTCCCGAATTCGCGCCACGCGCACCGAAGGGCGAGACCTGGTGCGCGGAATCGCCGGCAAAAATGACGCGGCCATGGATGAAGCGGTCCATCCGCCGGCACTGGAATTTGTAGAGCGAAATCCACTCGAACTCGAACTTGTCATGGCCGAGCATGCGCGCGATCCGCGGCCGCACGTTTTGCGGCTTCTTCTCGAGGACCGGATCGGCATAGCGATTGAGCTGGAGATCGATGCGCCAGACATCGTCGGGCTGCCGGTGCAGCAGCGCCGAACGCCCGGCATGGAACGGCGGATCGAACCAGAACCAGCGCTCGGTCGGAAATTCCGCGGTCATCTTGACGTCGGCGATCAGGAACTGATCCTCGAAGACCTGGCCGGCGAATTCCGCCCCGGCCATCTGCCGCAGCGAGGAGCGCGCGCCGTCGCAGGCGACGACATAGCGCGCATTCAGGCGGTAGGCGCCCTCGGGCGTCTCGATCGTCAGCAGCGCGGATTCGTTGCGCTGCTCGAGCGCTGTCACCTTGTTGCGCCAGCGCAGGTCGATCTCCGGCAGCTCGTTGATGCGATCAACCAGATAGGCCTCGGCGTAATATTGCTGGAGATTGATGAAGGCCGGCCGCTTGTGACCGTCTTCGGGCAGGAGATTGAACTGGTAGAGCTGCGACTCGCCATGGAAGATCCGCCCCACACTCCACACCACGCCCTTCTCGACCATGCGGTCGCCGACGCCGAGCCGGTCCCAATATTCCAGCGAGCGTTTCGAGAAGCAGATCGCGCGCGAGCCCTCGCCGATGCGGTCGGCATCATCGAGCAGCACGACGCGCTGGCCGCGCTGGGCAAGATCGATCGCCAGCGACAACCCGACCGGGCCCGCGCCGACGATCACGACCGGATGCGCCGCGGGGCTCGAGCCGGGGCGGTCCTGATCGGGGTGACGGCGGTAGCCGAACTGGGTCTTGGCTTGAGCGGTCTTAGCTTGAGCGGTCTCGGCGTGAGGGGTATTGGCCGGCGCCATACACGAACCTCGGCTCTGGTCAGGACAGGATCGATCTGCTAGATAGTCTCACGTGCAACTATTTTGGACCGGAGCCGGCCGGCCGTCAACTGGAATTCGGAGGCGCTCTCCTTGGCGAGGACATCCAGCGACATCGCGCTCAAGGCGCGTGCGGCCGACGAGCGGCCAAAGCCGCGGCTCGATTTGTTCAGGTTCGTGCCGTTCCGCCTCAATCGGCTCGCCGCGGAGGTCAGTTCCGCGCTGTCGGTCGAGTATCAGGAACGCCACGGCCTCGACATTCCGGCCTGGCGCGTCATCGCCACGCTCGGCTTCCGCAATGATGCCTGCAGCGCGCAATACATTTCGCAATGCACCCGCACGCACAAATCCACCATCAGCCGCGCAGTGACGGCGCTGCTCAGCGACGGCCTGATCGAGCGGGTCGAGAACGAAGCCGACCGCCGCGAATTCCGCCTGCAACTGACCAGGAAGGGCCGCGCGCTCTACGAGGAGCTGTTCCCGCAATTGCTGCGGCGAGAGGACGAGATCCTCGCCTGCCTCTCGGCCCAGGAGCGCAAGCAGCTCTCGGCCCTGCTCGGCAAGATCGAGCAGAGCCTCGATCTGATCCAGACCAGCGAAGAGGCGGATGCGAAGCAGGCGTATTAGGGCGCCCACCCATAAGGCGCAGACGTCAGCTATTGGGAGCCCGGTTGAGAAAACTTGGTAGGACCGTGACGGCAGCGAGGTATATAGCGATGCTCCTTGTGGCGTTTGCCGCAACTCGCGCATACGCCGCTGACATAGGTTATCTGGCTCCCCCTGGAGTCGCGGCAAACGAGTTTCCCTCACCGCAGCGTCCTGTCGCACGGATCGTCAGCCCGCGCCGCTCCGCCGAAGAGCGCCGCGACGCCCTCAATGAGGCCGGTCAAATCGCACGCGCTCTTGAACTGAAACCAGGGATGACTGTCGGCGACATTGGAGCAGGCAGTGGCTACCACACGGTCAGGCTCTCGCACCTCGTCGGATCCGCCGGCTCTATCGTTGCCCAGGACGTCACGCGGGATTACCTCGTCGAACTCGCCAGGCGAACAAAACTTCTGAAGTTGACAAACGTGCAATTCGCGCTCGGCGAACCACACGACCCGCGTCTGCCCGCTTCCTCGCTGGACGCCGCAATCCTTGTGCATATGTATCACGAGATAGCCCAACCCTATGCCTTTCTCTACAATCTTGCGTCCGCCTTGAAGCAAGGTGCGCGGGTCGGAATTGTCGATCTTGAGCTTCCGACGTCGAAGCATGGCACGCCAATTGAGCTCTTGCGCTGCGAGTTGACCGCCGTCGACTATCGCGAGATCGCCACATATAAGCTCGCAGGGGGCGGAGGATACCTGGCGGTATTCTCTCCTCCGGAGCTAGCGGCTCGAAAATCTCCCCACGATATCGTTGCTTGCGGGGATCCTGCCGGTGCTCGTTGACATCGCGCCCGCCTCCCGTCTCAACCCATCCGACGAACTCTACGAGGAGCTGTTCCCGCAATTGCTGCGGCGAGAGGACGAGATCCTCGCCTGCCTCTCGGCGCAGGAGCGCAAGCAGCTCTCGGCCCTGCTCGGCAAGATCGAGCAGAGCCTCGATCTGATCCAGACCAGCGAAGAGGCCGACGCCAAGCAGGCGTATTAGGGCAGGCTGTCGCGAGCGGTTAGTAGATGAGAGGCGAAATGAATAGCCAAGAATTCGTTGAAGCCATCAAGCGCTATGTGAAGGATGCCGCAATCGAAGATACAATAGCCGGTCTGAAGAACCCTCCGGGTAGGAGTGTGCCGCTCCGAGAGCGGGCGTGCTCGGATTGGTACAACGGCCTACGACCGGAAGACGCTGATAACGTTAATCGCGTGATCGCGACATCAGTCCATCAAGCGCTGTTCGGGCTTCTTGCAGTGCTCGATGGCGTACGAACCATTGACGACGAAGCGGGACGGTTCGAGCTGACTTATGTTGGCGCGAAGCGGATCTTGCTCAACGATCAACAGGCCATTGGTCTACACGACCTCCTGAACGCCCCGAACTGAGCTGGTGGGTAGAGCGCCAGCGAAACCCATCCTACGAGCTGTCATTCCGGGGCGCCGCAGAGCGGCGAACCCGGAATGACGGCGACACCATCACCTCGCAAACGACCGCGTCGGCGGCAGATGCAGCGCCCAGGCATCGACCTCATCGCTGGCGCGCGGATAGATCTCGGTCACGATCGGATCGTGGCCGGGGATGAACCTGTCGGGATGGCCGGCGAGGCGCTCGATCGTGTCCCAGCCTTGCGCCATGTCGCCGACATTATAAACGATCGGGAACGGGCTCTTGCGCTGCAGATTGGCGTAATAATGCGCGGCATCTGAGGCCAGCACCACGGCGCCGCGCGCGGTCTCGACCTTCACCACCTGCAAGCCGTCGGAATGGCCGCCGACGCGGTGCACGGTCACGCCGGGAGCAACCTCGCCATCGCCGGAATAGAAGGTGACGCGCTCGCCATAGACGTGGCGCACCATCAGCGTGACATGCTCGACCGAGAACGGGTGGCGCAGCAGGCCGTTGCACATGCAGCGTCCGGTCGCGTAGGCCATCTCGCGCTCCTGCAGATGGAAGCGCGCGTTGGGAAAGCGGTCGAGATTGCCGGCATGGTCGTAATGCAGATGTGTCACGATGACGTCACGAATGGCTGACGCCGAAACGCCGAAACGCTCCAGCGCATCGACGGGATTGAGCGTGAGCTTGCGCGCCCGCGCGCTCGCCTCCTCGGCGTTGAAGCCGGTATCGACCAGAATGTCGCGGCCGTGCCCGCGAATCAGCCAGACGAAATAATCGAGGTCCTGCGCCGCGCTGTCATGCGGGTCGGGCACGAGGAAGTTCATGTGGGGGGTGCGCGGCGACATCGTCGCATAGCGCAGGGCGTAGATCTCGTAGACGTTTCCCATGGGGCTCGCTTTTTTTTAGAGTTGGATCTTGGACGATCGCGCACACCAAGCCACCACCGGCAGGAAAGGTCAAACCCGGAGGCGCGGCTGCAATGTGAGATCGATCACGTCTTCACCCGCCCTGGCTGCGCTAAGGTCCGCCGGACAGCATCGAGGTACCGAGGACCGTCATGATAACCCCATCCATTCCTCTCGCGGCATGCCCATCCGCTGCGGTCCATCATCGGGATAAGGTCGAATCTCCAAGCGGTTGACGCCCTCCGTCCCCGGTTTGATAATGAGGTAAGCGTAAGTTAAGGTCGCCGCGGCGCAAGCTGGAACGGCGCCTTTTGGCTGGACCGCGCTGATTATGAAAATTCGCTTCTTTTTTCTTCTGCCCTTGCTGATCTCGCTCGTCCCGACGGCCCCCTCGCTTGCGGCCGGCGACCGTTTTGCGCTGGTCATCGGCAACGCCAAATATCCGGATGCGGATGCCCCGCTGAAGGAACCGATCAACGATGCGCGCGCCGTCGCCGACGAGCTCAAGCGCGACGGCTTTTCGGTCGAACTCGGCGAGAATCTGACCGGCGACGCCATGCGCCGCGCCTTCGACAAGCTCTACGGCAAGATCAAGCCGGGCTCGGTCGCGCTGGTGTTCTTCTCGGGTTTCGGCATCCAGTCCGCGCGCCAGAGCTACCTGCTGCCGGTGGATGCGCAGATCTGGACCGAGTCCGACGTGCGCCGCGATGGTTTCAGCCTCGAGACGGTCCTCGGCGAGCTCAACACCCGCGGCGCCGGCGTCAAGATCGCGCTGGTCGATGCGTCCAGGCGCAACCCGTTCGAGCGCCGGTTCCGCAGCTTCTCAGCGGGCCTGACCCCGGTGATCGCCCCGAACGGCACGCTGGTGATGTACTCGGCGGCGCTGGCCTCGGTGGTCTCGGACGCCGGCGGCGACCGCAGCCTGTTCGTCCAGGAGCTGCTGAAGGAAATCCGCGTTCCCGACCTGATGGCCGAGGAGACGCTGAACCGCACCAAGATGGGCGTCACCCGCGCCTCGCGCGGCGAGCAGGTGCCGTGGATTTCCTCGTCATTGGCCGAAGATTTCTCGTTCATTCCGGGCGCCGGCGGATCGCGTCCGGCAACGCCGCCGCCCGCGCCTCCCGCTGCGCCGGCCGTCGTCGCCAACAACCCGCCGGCCGCCCCTCCCGCACCGCCGACACCACCACCACCGCCGAAGCCGGCCGACAGCGCGGCTGCGGCTCCCGCTCCTGCGCCTCCGCCACCTGCGGCTCCAGTCGCGGCGCCGGCACCGGCGCCCGCGCCTGCTCCCACGCCGAGGCCGCAGATCGAGGCCGCCCTGCCCCCGCCGCCACCGCCGGTGAAGCCGGTTGATCCCGTTCCTGCGCCGAGCACGGACGGTGGGCCGAGCGCTGCCGCCCTGGCTGACGATCCCACGATCAAGAGCCTGACTGCCAAGATTGCCGCCAACCCTGACGACGTGAACGCGCTGTACCGCCGCGGCCAGGTTTATGCCAGCAAGGGCGCCTACAGCCTCGCCATCAAGGATTTCGACGACACCCTCCGGATCAATTCGAAGGACGTCGAGGCCCTCAACAACCGCTGCTGGACCCGCACCGTGGTCGGCGACCTCCAGGCCGCGCTGAAGGATTGCAACGAGGCGCTGCGGCTGCGGCCGAACTTCGTCGATGCACTGGACAGCCGCGGGCTCGTCAATCTCAAGTCGGGCGCGGTGAAGAATGCGATCGCCGATTTCGACGCGGCCCTGAAGATCAACCCGCGCCTGACGTCCTCGCTCTACGGACGCGGCCTTGCCAAGCAACGCAACGGCTCGGCCCAGGAGGGGGCGCTGGACATCGCCAATGCCAAGGCGATGGATCCGAACATCGTTCAGGAATTCGCAAGCTACGGAGTGCGCTAGTATTTTTTTGAGTCGGGCCCCCGTCCAAGGCTCGAACCTTGAACAGCCCTGGGAAGACCAATGGGCGGATGCCGCAACAGGCTTTTTCGGGGGCGTGTTGCTTGAATTTTGAGAGCACGTGAGCTGGCTGCGCAGGAGGGACTGGGAATGAGATCGGCTGCAAATTGGCTTACCGCGATTCTGTCCATCATCACCGTCGGCGCCGCGCTGTCGCTGCCGACCTCGGCCGCATATGCGGGCGATGACGGCAACAGCAAGAATGTCACCGAGGACGAGATCGTCCGCGCGCTGGCGCCGGCGCCGAAGAAGCCCTTGACGCGCGGCCTCTCGATCGGTCCGCAGACCGCCCCTGCACCGAGCGCGACCGACTCCAAGCTGATCCAGTCGGTGCGCGGCCGCTCGACGCGTTCGCTGTCGTCGACCGAGCGCGAGGAAATCGCCTTGGCCGCCAAGGACAAGCCGAACATCGATCTCGAGATCACGTTCGACTACAACTCCGCCAATATCAGCGCCAAGTCGCTGCCCTCGGTGCAGGCGCTCGGCCGCGCCTTGACCAGCCCGGATCTGAAGGGCTCGACCTTCGTGGTCGCCGGTCATACCGACGCCGCCGGCGGCGAAGCCTACAACCAGGACCTCTCGGAGCGTCGCGCCGATTCGATCAAGCGCTACCTGGTCGAGAAGTACAGCATCTCCGCGACCGATCTCGTCACCGTCGGCTACGGCAAGAGCAAGCTCAAGGACCCGAACCAGCCGCTGGCGGAGGCCAACCGGCGCGTGCAGGTCGTCAACATGGAAAACAAGACCACCGCATCGAAGTGAGCACGACGAATCCATTGCCAGTGACAAGTCGTGATGTCGTGTAAGGTCTCGTTTCCAAAGCGCGTCCCGCAGCCTTGCGGGACGCCGCTTCATGTCAGAAAAGCGCTCCGTTTGGGCCTCGCGCGGATGGCCGTGAGCCAGGTCAGGATGATCCGGCGATGAATTTGACTGAATATCTCAAGCCGGCCGGAACCGTGCTGTTCGTCGCCGCGCTCGGCATCGGCTATTATCTGTTCGAGCATCGCAAGCGTCCCGAGCCGAAGGAGACGCAAAGCGAGGCGCTCGTCATCGTGACGAAGTCGACCAATGCCTGCTTCTCCGATCTGGTGCGGGTGACCGGCTTCTTCGTGCCGCGCCGCGAGGCGGTGGTCGTTGCCGATCAGGAAGGCTCCAGGGTCACCGACCTCCTGGTCACCGAGGGCACGATTGTCGCCGACAATCAGGAGCTAGCGCGCCTGACCGCGCCGCCGCAGATTCCGGGCCAGCCGCAGCGGCCCGGCCCGCAAGGCCCGATCTCGCTGAAAGCCCCCGCGCCGGGCCTTGTCACCGAAGTCCGCACCATCGTCGGCGCGCCGGCCTCGCCGCAGGCCGGTCCGATGTTCCGCATCGCCGTCAACAACGAGATCGAGCTCGACGCCCAGGTCCCGGCGGTGCACATGTCCAAGCTCACCTCCGGCGCCACCGTGCGGATCAGCCGCGACGATGCGCCCGACCTGATCGGGCGGGTCCGGCTGGTTGCACCCGAGATCGACCGCGCCACGCAACTCGGGCGGGTCCGCATCAGCGTCGCCAACAACCCCTCGCTCAAGGTCGGCGTGTTCGCTCGCGCCTCGATCGACGCCAAGCGAAGCTGCGGCGTCTCGATCCCGAAGACCGCGATCGATCACCTCACGGTGCAGGTCGTCAAGGGCAATGTCGTCGAGACACGCAAGGTGCGGGTCGGATTGTCGTCCGACAGCGCGACGGAAATCCTGGAAGGGCTGCAGGTCGGCGAAATCGTCGTGGCCGACGCCGGCTCTTCGCTCCATGACGGCGACCAGATCAAGACCATGTTCGCCGATGAACTCGATCGCACGCGGGTACGCTGATGGCTCTCAATATCTCGGCATGGTCGATCCGTAATCCGCTGCCGTCGGTCGTCTTCTCCATCATCCTGCTGGTGCTGGGTTGGGTGTCCTTCACCAAGCTTGCGATCACACGGCTGCCCTCGGCCGACATCCCCGTGATCTCGGTGGCGGTGTCGCAGTTCGGCGCCGCACCGGCCGAACTGGAATCCCAGGTCACCAAGACGGTTGAAGACGCGGTCTCCGGCGTCGAGGGCGTCAGGCACATCACCTCGTCGATCACCGATGGCCTGTCGGTCACCACGATCCAGTTCGCGCTCGAGACCAACACCGATCGCGCGCTCAACGACGTCAAGGACGCGGTGACGCGCGTGCGCTCCAACCTGCCGCAGAACGTCACCGAGCCGCTGATCCAGCGCGTCGACGTCATCGGCCTGCCGATCGTGACTTATGCCGCGATCTCGCCCGGCAAGACGCCGGAGCAGCTCTCCTATTTCGTCGACGACGTGGTCAAGCGCGCGCTGCAGGGCGTGCGCGGCGTCGCCCAGGTCGAGCGCATCGGCGGCGTCGAGCGCGAGATCCTGGTCTCGCTGGATCCCGATCGCCTGCAGGCGATGGGCCTGACCGCGGTCAATGTCAGCCAGAGCCTGCGCGGCACCAATGTCGACGTCGCCGGCGGCCGCGCCGAGATCGGCAAGAACGATCAGGCGATCCGCACGCTCGCCGGCGCCAAGACGCTTGGCGATCTCGCCGGCACCATGATCCCGCTGTTCGGCGGCGGCGAGGTCCGGCTCGACGATCTCGGCACCGTCACCGACACCATCGCCGACCGCCGAACCTTCGCCCGCTTCAACGGCGAGCCGGTGGTCGCGCTCGGCATCAAGCGCTCCAAGGGCGCCAGCGACGTGAAGGTCGCCGAGGCCGTGCAGAAGCGCATCGACGCGCTGAAAGCCGCCTATCCCGACGTCGACCTGAAGGTGATCGACACCTCGGTCGAATACACCAACGGCAATTACCACGCGGCGATCTCGACCCTGTTCGAAGGCGCGATCCTCGCCGTGATCATCGTGCTCTTGTTCCTGCGCGACCTGCGCGCCACCATCATCGCCGCGATCTCGCTGCCGCTGTCGATCTTCCCGGCGTTCTGGGCGATGGACCTGCTCGGCTTCTCGCTGAACCTCGTCAGCTTCCTCGCCATCACGCTCTCGACCGGCATTCTTGTCGACGATGCCATCGTCGAGATCGAGAATATCGTCCGGCACATGAACATGGGCAAGTCGCCCTACCGGGCCGCGCTCGAGGCCGCCGACGAGATCGGCCTCGCCGTCATCGCGATCTCGCTGACCATCATCGCCATCTTCGCGCCTGCGAGCTTCATGTCGGGCATTGCCGGACAGTTCTTCAAGCAGTTCGGCATCACCGTCTCGGTGCAGGTGTTCTTCTCGCTGCTCGCCGCGCGCTTCGTCACGCCGGTGCTGGCCGCCTATTTCCTCAAGCACAGCACGCACGAGGAGCCGCCGCCCGGCCTCATCCTGCGCTCCTATCATCGCATCGTTGCCTGGTCGGTGAAGCACTATTTCATCACGGTGCTGATCGGGCTCGGCGTCTTCGCCGCCTCGATCTGGAGCATCACGCTGCTGCCGCAGGGCTTCCTGCCGGCCCAGGACAGCGCGCGCTCGCTGCTTGCGCTCGAGCTGCCGCCGGGCACCCAGCTCGCCTACACCGAGAAGGTCACCGAGGACATCGTCGCGCGCCTGCGCAAGCGGCCCGAGGTCAAGAGCATCTTCGTCGACGGCGGCCGCGTCCCGCCGGGCACCCAGGAGGTGCGCCGCGCCGCCCTGATCATCAATTACACACCCAAGGACAGCCGCGACATCACCCAGCGCGAGCTCGAATTCTCCATCAGCCAGGAGCTGGAGAACGTTCCCGATATCCGCTTCTGGTTCCTGGACGAGAACGGCCTGCGCGCGATCTCGCTGGTGGTGACAGGCGTCGACCCCAACATCGTCAACAACGTCGCGAGCGAGCTTGCGACGCAGATGAAGCGCATTCCCACCATCGCCAACGTCATCTCCGAAACTTCGCTGGAGCGCCCCGAACTGCGCATCGAGCCGCGCGCCGATCTCGCCGCACGGCTCGGCGTCTCCACCGAAAGCCTGTCGCAGACCATCCGTGTCGCCACCATCGGCGACGTCGGACCGGCACTCGCCAAGTTCGACGTCGGCGACCGCCTGGTGCCGATCCGCGTGCAGCTCGAGGACGCCGCCCGCGGCGATCTGAAGACGCTGGAGCAGCTCCGCGTGCCGCTCGGCGAGCGCGGCGAGAAGGGCGGCGTGCCGCTTTCGGTCATCGCCGACGTCAAGCTCGACCAGGGTCCGACCAGCATCGGCCGCTACGATCGCGAACGGCAGGCGACCGTTGCCGCCGACCTCGTCGGCTCCGCCGCGCTCGGCGATGCCACCAAGAAGATCTACGACCTGCCGGTCATGAAGACCCTGCCGAAGGGCGTGAAGGTCTCGCCCTCGGGTGACGCCGAAAGCCTGAACGAATTGTCCGAGGGTTTTGCGACCGCCATCACGGCGGGGCTGATGATGGTCTATGCGGTGCTGGTGCTGCTGTTCGGCACCTTCCTGCAGCCGATCACCATCCTGTTCTCGCTGCCGCTCTCGATCGGCGGCGCGATCGCGGCCCTGCTCGTCACCGGCAAGCAGCTCACCACGCCGGTGTGGATCGGCATCCTGATGCTGATGGGCATCGTCACCAAGAACGCGATCATGCTGGTGGAATTCGCCATCGAGTCCATCAAGGCCGGCACGCCGCGCGAGGAGGCCATGATCGACGCCGGCATGAAGCGCGCCCGTCCGATCGTGATGACCACGATCGCGATGGCCGCGGGCATGATGCCGAGCGCCCTGGCCGTCGGCGCCGGCGGCGAATTCCGCTCGCCGATGGCGCTCGCGGTGATCGGCGGCCTGATCTTCTCGACCCTCCTGTCGCTGGTGTTCGTGCCCGCAATGTTCATGGTGATGGACGATTTCGGCGCCCTGATCTGGCGCTTCGCCAAGCGGCTGATCGTGCACAGCGAGGATGCGGAGACGGACCATCATGGGGCTGCGGAGGCGGAAGCCAGGCCGGCGGTGACGAGCGTCGCACGGCCCGCGGCGGAGTAGGGTCCACGCCAGCTTGGAAGCCCAGGTGGCGCAAGTCGTTTGCGTCCGCTAGCCTATGGCATGGCCTTCGCGCGCATCACGATGGACCCTGCCGTCTGCACTGGCAAAGCTTGCATTCGCGGGATGCGTTTTCCGGTTGCGCGGCTGCTCGGCCTGCTGGCGGCCAGCGAGACGCGCGAATCGATCCTCAATGAATATCGGTATTTCGAGCGCGAAGACATCGATGAGGCATTGCGATACGCGGCGTTCCTCGCCGAGGATCTAGCCGTCGATCTGTCTCCACCCGCCGAGCAAGAGTGAAACTGCTCGCCCTACTCGTTTCGCGCGATCGCGGTCAGCTTGGTCATGTTCCGCAGCAGGATGCGGCCGCGCTGGAGATCGAGGATCGCTTCCTTGCGCCAGGCCTGGAGCTGGCGGTTGACGCTTTCGCGGGCGGCGCCGACGAAGACGCCGAGTTGCTCCTGCGAGATGTGGACCTCGGAACCGAAATCGGCGGCGAGCGCGCAGAGCCGCCGCGCCAGCCGCACCGGCAGCGGCTGCAGCATGGATTCTTCCATGCGCTCGCTCTGCCAGCGGATGCGCTGGCACAGCAGCGCGATGATTTTGATCGCGACCTTGGGCTCGCGCTCGAGGAAGCCGAGGAAGTCTTCGCGCCGCAGCACGAACAATTCGCTGGCCTCGCCCGCGGTCGCGTCCGCCGTCCGGTTCTGGCCGTCCAGCACCGCGACCTCGCCGAACAGGTCGCCCGGCCCCATGAAGTTCAGCGTCAGCCGGCTACCGTCGGCGGCGCCGGTCTCGATGCGAACCTGGCCGCGGCGCACGCCGAACAGCGCATTGCCGGGATCGCCCTTCTGGAACAGCACCTCGCCGCTGGCCAAATGCTGGGTGTGGCAGAGATTGGACAGCCGCTGGAGCTCGTCTGCGCCCAGATCGGCGAACATCGGGTTCATCTTCAGGATGACCGCAAATTCGGCCTGCTTGCTCATGTCAATGTCCTTGTGAACGTGCTGGTCATCGTCTCTTGGCAAATCGTCTTGGCAAATCGCTTGAAACCATCAACTTCAGGATCGCGTAAAACAGCGCCGGAGAAGTGTGTCATAAGTCACATAACTTTGCAGCACCCCCTGACTATTTTTACGCGCTTGGAGCCGCTTCCCGTCCGGGGATAAACTCCGGGCGCAAAGGACGGGTGATCGGCCGGGTTCGGCGCGGATTGTCCGTTGCTGGAAAGTCGACATGAGAGCATTGAAATTCGTCGGCGGGGCTTTGGCCGCCGTCATCGTCGTGATCGCACTTCTGCTCGTGGTCGGGATCCCCTCGGGCTTCCTGACCTCGACGATCGCCTCGCGCCTCGAGAGTGCGACCGGCTATCGGCTGTCGATCGACGGCACCACCAAGATCAGCCTATGGCCGACGCTGAACGTCACGCTGAACGACCTCACGCTGGCCGACCCCAAGGACCGCAGCGGCATCACGCGCCTGACGATCGATCGCGTGCAGGCCGACATGTCGCTCGCGAGCGTGTGGTCCGGCAGGCCCGAGATCAGCGAGCTCGTCGTCACCCATCCCGTGCTCTACCAGCCGCTGCTCCGCGAACGCCTGCCGAATGCAGCCGCGCCTGCGAAGCCGCTCGCGCTCGACACCAAAGGCGCCACCATCGACCGCATCAAGGTCACCGACGGCGAAGTGGCATTCTCGCGCCTGCGCGACCGTGTCGAGGGCCGCATCAGCGCCATCAACGCCGACGCGACCCTGGACCGCGACCGCAAGGTCAATATCACCGGCACCGCGCGTGTCGGCGATCACCCGACCAAGTTCGACATCAAGGCGGCCTCGCCGACCGAACGGCCGGCGTTTCATGTGGATTTCGCCGTCGACATGCCCAGCGTGCTGAAGTCCCAGCTCACCGGCCAGGCCGAGATGCGGCTGAGCGGCAATGTCGTGATGATCAACGGCGTGAACGGCAGGCTCGGCGATGGCGCCTTCAATGGCTGGGCTTCCGTCGACATCGCGAGCAAGCCGCTGGTCAAGGTCGATCTCGACTTCCAGCGGCTCGCCATGCCGCTGGCGAAATCGCCGGAAGGCGTGTCCGGGCAGCCCTGGAGCAATGCGCCGATCGACGTCTCGGGGCTCAACTATGTCGATGCGCAAGTGCGGATCTCCGCCAACGAGGCGGTGATCGGCGATGCGCGCATTGCGCCGCTGGCGCTCGACGCCAAGCTCGCCGGCGGCGTGCTGAAGGCCGGCACGGCCAATCTCGGCGCCTATGGCGGCCAGGTCTCGGGCGAGGTGATCCTGGACGCGACGACCGGCGCGCCGAGCTTTGCCATGCATTCCGACCTCGTCGGCGTGCGCGCGCTGCCGCTGCTCCAGGGCCTTGCCGAGTTCGATCGCATCGACGGCAAGCTGCAGGCCAAGCTCGCCCTGCGCAGCGCCGGCAACAGCCAGCGCGCGCTGATGGCGAACATGCAAGGGACGGCCTTCGTCAATTTCCAGGACGGCGCGATCCGCGGCATCAATGTCGCGCAGATGATCCGCTCGCTGACGACGAGCACGCTCTCCGGCTGGCAAGGAAACCAGAATGGAAACCAGAACGGAAACCAGGACCCGAGCCAGGAGCAGAGCACGGATCTGTCGCAGCTCTCGGCCTCCTTCCGCATCGACAAGGGTCAGGCGGTGACGACCGATCTCAACCTGATCGGGCCGCTGGTGCGCGTCACCGGCGCCGGCACCATCGCGCTCGACACCAAGATGATGGGCTTTCGCGTCGAGCCGAAGCTCGTGATGACGACCGAAGGCCAGGGCCGCACCTCCGAGCCGGTCGGCTTCGGCATTCCCGTGATGATCCAGGGCTCCTGGTCGCAGCCGCGGATCTATCCCGACATGGCCGGCATGCTGGACAATCCCGACGCCGCCTATGCCAAGCTGCGCGAGATGGGCAAGGGCCTGTTCGGCCCCGACGGCGCCGGGCTCGGCAACATCCTCGGCAGCCTCGGCCTTGGTGGCACCGTCGCGCCGGGCGGCAATGCAACCGGCAATGCCAATCCGCAAGGCCAGCAAGCGGGGCAGAACAATCTGCTCGGGGGCCCGCTCGGGGAAGCGATCGGCAATCTGATCCAGCAGGGTCTCTCCAGCGGCGCGGGGAGCGGCACTGGCACCGGCACCGGGCGCAACCGCAGCCTGCCGGCAACGCCCTCCACGCCGGCGCCGCAGGCCTCGCCTGCGCCCCCCGCCCTGGAGGACCCGCCGGCCGCGCAGCAGGACAGTCAGCCAATGAACGACGTGCTGCGGCAGCTCTTCAACCGCTAAGCTCCCTCCTTCGAACAGATCGGGCTGCGACCATCGCCGCCCGTCCACCTGCCCAGGAGGCCACAGGGGGGTAACCACACCGGCCGGTCCCCGGCCGCGCGACGGCCCTTCGGTCCAAATTGTGCTAGAACGGCTTGGAAGGGCCTGTACGGCCCATAGCGCGCAGCGTCAGTGGCGGCGCGAGAGGATCGGGATGGCAGGAGCGAACGACAAGACACGATCTCTGCGCGAGGGCCTTTTCGCCAAATACGTCGTCTCCCTCGTCGGCCTCGTCGTGTTCGTCCTCGCCGTCAACGGGGCAATGGAGACCTGGATCTCCTACCGCGCGACACGGACACAGCTGACCGACGGGCTGGAGGACAAGGCGCAGGCGGCCGCCCGGCGCATCGAGCAGGCGATTTCCGAGCTCGACCGCCAGATCAGCTGGGTGACGCGCGCGAGCCAGGACACGCTGGAGAAGCGCCGCGCCGACTATGCGTCGCTGCTGCATCAGGTTTCCGTCGTCAACCAGCTGTTCCAGCTCAACGGCGACGGCCGCGAGGTGCTGCGCGTCTCCAGGCAATCGACCACGACCGGCGGCAATGCCGACCTCTCCCGCGACGTGCGCTTCACCGACGCCGTCGCCCGCGGCGTCACCTACGCGCCAGCCTGGTTCGCAGGCCAGACGCCGATGATGTCGATCTCGGTGGCGCATTCCGGCTTCAATGCCGGGGTCACCGTGGCCGAGATCGACCTCGGTTTCCTCTCCGACTTCCTGTCCGACGCGCAAGTCGGCAAGGCCGCCTTCGCCTATGTCGTCGATCCGCGCGGCCGGGTGCTGGCGACGTCATCGAAAGGGCCCGAGATCGGCAAGGACCTCTCCAAACTGCCGCAGGTGGCGGCCGCGATCGCGCCCGGCCACGAAGCCGAGACGTCGGGCACCGACTTCAACGGCCATGCGGTGATGAGCGCCGCGAGCATCGTGCCGAAGCTCGGCTGGAGCGTGCTGTTCGAGCAACCGACCACGCAGGCCCTGATGCCGATCCGCGACCAGCTGGTGCGCATCGCGCTTCTGATCGGCATGGGCCTGATGGTCGCGATCCTCGCCGGCACGCTGCTCGCCCGCCGCATGATCATCCCGATCACGGCGCTGCGCGACGGTGCGCATAAGCTCGGCGAAGGCGATTTCAGCCACCGCATCGACGTGCACACCTCCGACGAGCTGGAAGACCTCGCCGGGCAGTTCAACCGCATGGCCGACCAGATCCAGGAGACCTATTCGAACCTGGAGAGCAAGGTCGAGGAGCGCACCCGCGATCTCGCGCAGTCGATCCACGAGCTCAAGGTGCTGGAGGAGGTCGGCCGCGCGGTGGCCTCCTCGCTCGATCTCAACGCGGTGCTTGCAACCATCGCCGCCCGCGCCATCGAGATCACCCGTGCCGATGCGGTGCTGATCTACGGCTTCGACGCCGAGACACGCTGCTTCAACCTGGTCGAGGCCAACGGCATCGACAAATCCGCCGAGGGCGCGCATGTCACCATCGCCCAAGGCGGCAACATCCTGAGCGATGCCGCCGACAGCGGCGAGCCGATCGCGCTGGCCGAGCTCGGCGATGCCGCCGAGCAGCCGCTGCGCGAGGCCGCGCTCGCGGCCGGCTTCAACTCGGTGCTGGTGGTGCCGCTGATCGACCAGCAGGGCACGCTCGGCTCGCTCGTGGTGCTGCGCCGCGCCACCGGGGCGTTCGCGCCCAGCATCATCGGCCTGATGCGCACCTTCGCCAACCAGGCCGTGCTGGCGATGCGCAATGCGCAGCTGTTCACCGAGGTCGACCACAAGAGCCACGCGCTGGAGGCGGCGAACACGACCGTGCGCGCGCAAGCCGACAAGCTCCGCGAGCAGACCGAGCAGCTCAAGGACTGGAACAAATCGCTGGAGGAGCGCGTCCGGACCCAGCTCGGCGAGATCGAGCGCATCCGCAAGCTCGAGCGTTTCCTGGCGCCGCAGGTGGCGCAGCTGATCGCCTCCTCCGACAGCCCCGAGGGGTTGCTCACCAGCCAACGCCGCGAGGTAACGGTGGTGTTCTGCGACCTGCGCGGCTTCACCGCGTTCACGGAAGCGACCGAGCCGGAAGAGGCGATGAACGTGCTGCGCGAATATCACGCCGCGCTCGGCCAGCTGATCTTCAAGTACGAGGGCACGCTCGACAAATATGCCGGCGACGGCGTGATGATCCTGTTCAACGCGCCGATCCAGTTCGAGGACCACACCAAGCGCGCGGTGAAGATGGCGGTGGAGATGCGCGACACGATCGGCCCCTTGACCGAGCGCTGGCGCAACCGCGGTCATAGCCTCGGTTTCGGCATCGGCGTCGCGCTCGGCTATGCCACGCTCGGCCAGGTCGGCTTCGAGCAGCGGCTGGAATATGCCGCGATCGGCAGCGTCACCAACCTCGCCTCCCGCCTCTGCAGCGAAGCCAAGCCCAACCAGATCGTGGTCAGCCGCCGCGTCTACGGCATGGTCGAGCCTTTCGTCGAAGCCCGCGCCCTCGACGATCTCCAGCTCAAGGGCTTCAATCACCCCGTGCTGGCGATGGAGATTTTGTCTTGGCGCGACGAGGTCGAGAACGTGGTGGATGCCACGGCGGTGCGGCGGAGGGGGTAGCCGCAAACAAAACTGCGAAAACAACCCCATGCACAGTAGGCAGGGGCTTTGGGATCAATGACTTACGGCAGGCCTCGGCCGCGTGCCGCGCAATTTGACACGTCGGGCAAAACACCGACAGATTGGCAGCATCCCAGCCCCCTCTCACGAACCACATCCCTCCTCCCCGCGACCAACCCTCGCCTCAACGGCGAGGCTGATTTCGTCGGAGACACCCCGTGACGCTTGCCCTGCCTTCGCGTGCCTATGATTTGCAGATGCTGGACCGGCCCGCGGATCGCGCGCGCGACCAGGGCTGGGTGTTTGGGCTGCCGCCGGGCATTGCATCCGAGCAATGGCCGCTCGATCCCGTCACCGGCTATCCCTTGATGCACGGCTTCACGCTTCTGCTGCCGGAGGATTATCGGGTGCATGGCGCGGACATCGTCGCGTTGTCGTTCTTCGCCACGGCGCCCGATCACAATGATGGCGGCGCGCCCGACGATCCCGAGATTCGCGAGGCGGTGCTGGCACGGCCGTCGCATCCGCGGCTGTCGCGCATGACCGACATTCTCGACTACGCCTATGCCGCGCTGCTCTTGACGAAGGCCGAATATGACGGCGCGTTCGCCGCGCCGCCGGCGCCGCTTGCGCTGGCAACGGTGGAGCGGCCGCGCTGGCTCGATGTCGGCGGTGCCAGCGCCTTCTTCGAGGCCGCACCTAGCTACGCCAAGAAGATGTTTGCAGCCCCGCCGCGTGCCGATCTCAACGAGACGCGCGCGATCGCGCTGTCGCCGCGCGCTGATGATCCCAACGCCGGCAAGGGCCCGCAGGATGAGCACGTGCGCGAAAATCCGCCGACCGGCTATCAGCCATATTACTACTATGTCGGCGGCAAGCCGGGCCGCGACAATTTCCGCCTGCACGACTGGGCCAAGGATCACGCCCACAACCACCTCGGCGGCACCATGCGGCCCTGCCAGGCCGTGCCGGAGATGAGCCCGTTCTATATCGAGTTCGAGGAATATTTCGGCGGCTACAATTTCGGCGGCGGCAACGCGCAGCTCGACTTCAAGGACATGAAGTTCGACTGGGCGTGCGGGTGATCATGGAAGCCGCGCAAGGATCCGGACTTTGCGATGATGCGAGCGTTCACGGAGCCATGCCGAGGAACGGATTGACGATGGTGAGCCCGCCGATGCTGCGGCCGTGCTGAAGGTCCCAGAATCACCGCTGTCAAAGAACGCGATCACCGCTCGTTCGCCTCGTCCCGATCGAATTTGTAGCCGGCAGGCAAGGCCGCCCAATTGCGCGCCTCCATGTTCTCGATCGCACGCCGACGCTGCTCCGCCTTGGTCTCGATTTCGATCGCGCCTTTGCGAGTGGCCACGATATCGATTTCGTCGCCCTCCTTGAGGCCGAGTTCATCAACTAGCGCTTTGGGCAGGCGCACTGCGAGGCAGTTGCCCCATTTGGAAACCAGCACCAGCACCCTCCGTGATGTGCATCCCTATCTGCATATCATAGGGAGATATGATGGCATTCCAAGCTGGCGTCCCCTCACGCCCCTCGCTTTGGCCCGATCGCCTCGAATCCGGCCTTTTGCTCGTCGCTGAGATCGGCCTGGAAATCGTCGAGCGCGTCGGCGATGGCGCCGACGGCTTGCAGCATGGTCTGCAGCCGCGCCTTCACGGCGGCGAGGCGGGCCTGCGCCGTTGCAGCGGGTTCTGTCGGACAGGCGCTGAGCGTCTGCATGGTGCGGAGCGTGGTGTCCTGCAGCACCTCGAAGCGGGCGCGGGCGACCTCGTCGAGTTGGAGCGTGGTGGCGATGTCGGCGGCGGGCCATTGCTGCTGGAGCAGCTGCTCGTATTGGCGCTGGGCGTTCTCGTCGGAAACAGGATCGTAGTCCGCCTGGCAGGCCTTGACCGCCTGCGCGTCCTTGGGTGCGTCTTTGGGAGCGTTCTTTTCAGCGTTCTTGCTCGCGTTCTTGATATCGTTCTTGTCAGCATTTTTGGACTGGTAGGACGCCAGCGCGGCGCGACGCTCATTGGCTAAGGCGTTGAGCCGGGCTTTCTGGTCGTCATTGAGCAGGCCGACGAATTTCGACAACGGCGCTTCCATGGTGTCGATGGCCTTGATCATGGCCTCGACACGCTCGCGCATCAGGCCGAGGCGCTCCGCCGCATTCCCTGGCGTTTGCGCCGGGCAGGCGGTGCGGATGGTGTCGCGCGCGGCAAGCCAGGCGGATGAGAGTTCGTCGAGCGCGGTGCGCTGAGCTTCGTTCGGCGCAACGGCGCTCGCGACGCGCTCGACCGGCAGGCCGCCGGTATCGCTGGCCTCGCACAGCGTCTCCGCGGTCGGGACCTTTCGCGCGCGACGGCCTTGCGGCACGGTGTAGGCGGCAAGCTCGGTGGCGGCATAGGGCGTGAACAGCGCGGCATAGATATCGCCGTAGCCGTAGAGCGAGAGGCTGGTGGTGTCGCCGAAGACGATCGCGTTGGTGAGATCGTCATGGGCGAACGGCCAGAACACCGGGCCGACCCAGCCATAGCTGCCATCGGGATGACGCCACCAGCCCTGCGGGCGGCGGCCGCCTTGCCAGCCCGCCAGCGCAGCCTGCGCCGTGAGGGCCGCACGGATCACGTAAGGGTTCGACAGCTGGCTGCGGTCGGCCCCGCGCGGGTCCTGCGACCTCAGCGCAGCTGACCGGTAGCGGCCGCCGCGCACCGCCATGCGGGAATGGCGCAGGCGCGACAGGCCGATCACGTGGCCGACGGCGAAGCGCGCAACCCCGACCGGACCGCCGCGCAAGCCGAACTGCGCCTCGGCTCTGTCAGGCAGCAGCACTGTTGCAACCACCAGGACCGCGCCAGCCAGCGCCAGTCCCATGCGCCCCGACAGGATTTTTGACCTGACGACTGGTATGGCCACGTCTTGTTCGGCCACGTCTTGGCCCTCCCTCCCGCGCCAGGCGCGCAATGCGTCGCATCACGAAGACGCGCGAGGGAACCGAATGTTCCAGAGAGACACAGGACAATGCGTCGCAACGCGCCGGCCGTGCCGTGTCACTCCGCCTTTTGCGGCATCACGAAGGTCTGGCCGGGATAGATCAAGTTGGGATTCTGGATCTTGTCGCGGTTAGCGTTGAAGATCACGGCGTAGCGGGAACCGTCGCCGTAAGCGAGCCGGCTGAGCGCCCACAGGCTGTCGCCGCGGGCGATGATCCGGCTGCCGCCGGCCTCGGCCGGCGCGGCGGTGAGCGCCTCCGCCGGCGAGGCCGATGCAACCACGGTGGCCCTCGGCGCCTGCGCGAAGGCCTTGGGTTTCGGTGCGCCGATCAGTTTCGGCCGGGCCGCTTGCCTGTCGGGCACCGACGCCAGCCGCGGCGAGGCCGACGGCAGCGCGGCGACGACATCCGATTTGTCGTCGGGCTTCTCGGCCGGCTTGGCCTCCTGCTTCGCAACCGGCGGCATGCGCACGGGCGGCGGCGCAGCCGCGGCGATTGTGACCGGCATGGTCCGGCCGGATTCGGTGACCGTGCCGTCCGGCGCCCTGGCGCGGAGCGTCAGGTCATATGAGCCGGCCGGCAGCTGCGGCGGGGTCATCACGAATTGGCCCGAGGCGTCGGCGACCACGCTGTCGAGCGGCTTGCCGTCGCGCAGCAGCTCGACCCGCGCACCCGGCGTGGCGCGGCCGGCAATCACCGCCGCCTCGCCGTGATCGTCGATGCGGGCGACGTCGAAACGGGGGCCGGCATCTGCAGCCGGCGCCGGCGGCTTGACCGGCACGAGGTCACCGAGCGCGGCCACCTGCTTCTGGGTCTCGGCCAGCGCGCCCGCCTTCGGCTCGGGTGCAGGCGGCGCGCTGTCGACGAGCTTCGGCTGTTCCGGCTTCAGCTCTGGCTTGGATTCAGGCTTGGACTCAGGCTTGAACTCCACCTTGGGCTCGACCTTGGCTTCAAGCTTGGGCTCGACCTTGGCTCCGACCTGGGGTTCGACCTTGGCCTCCGGCTTGGCGGCGACGGTGACCTTCGTCCCATCAGGCAGCAGGCGGCGCAGCTCGGTCGGGCCGATCACCAGCGCGGTGCCGACCAGCGCGAGCAGACAGAAGGCAATGAAGGCCTTGGAGGCGGTGATCATTTGAAAAGGACCTTGGGTGGCAAATCAGCCGAGGCCGGCAAGGTGCGCCGATTTGGCTGCCGCAGCAAGACTGTCGATAGGATTATGCTTCCGTCCAGGCGCGCGGGATGAACCGGCGCGACCACGCGGGTGTCCAAGTATCAAGGCCGCCTGGCGGCATTCTTCAAGGGAATTCCTCCCGTGACCGTATTCTCCCGTGCCGCGGGATCCCTAGCGGTTGCTCTGACGCTGGCCGCTGCACCCGCTTTGGCCGCCTCCGGCCCGCCGCCCGGCTTCACGCTTTCCGACGATGCCGATCTCGCCTTCACCTCGCCCGACGGCGCCACCAGGCTCGAGCAGTATATGAAGGAGGACGAGGATTTCGACATCAAGTGGCAGGTCTGGGCGCGACGCGGCGGGGAGATGCGCGAGTTGAAGCCCGAGCAAGGCTATCCGGCCGGCTTCCGTTTCACGGCCGACTCGCAATGGCTGGTGCGGATGCAGAAGACCGGCTCGGGCGAGCAGGACCTCTTCCTCTATCATTTCGAGAACGGCAGCTTCGTAAACGCGACCAAGACGTCGCTCGGCGATCTGGCCTGGGCCTACTTCCGCAGCCGGCCCGACACCAAGAGCATGAAGCTCGACTATCACATCACGGCGAATCTGGTGAAGGGCACCGAAGATGCGTATCGCTGGCTCGGCGTCGACTGGACCAACAACCGCTATCTCCTGATCTCGCTGTCGGGCGAGATGGACAAGCCTCCGAAGAACGGCGCGGTGAAGGGCCTTGCGGATTGGAAATGCCGCTATGACCTCGCGACCGGCAAGTTCGATGTGCCGAAGATGTTCGCCAAGGGCAACGCGGCAGCCTTGAGGTGGGAAATCAGGCGGTGAGGTCCTGCGGTCTCGCCGCGGTCTCCTGTACGATGGAACCAACCCTCTGATTCCATTCCGATTCATATTTTCCTAACCGTCAATGGTAACCGGGTCTTGTCGGTTTTGCTGCATCTTGCATCCCACGGGAGGGCTGGATGGGCGCATCGATCCGATGGACCGCGCGAACGCGCGCGTTGCTCCGCCGTTGGCGCGGAGCGCCGCTGACGTGGCTGATCGCCGGCGGCTTCGTGCTGATGCTTGCGACCGCCATCGGCACCGCGCTCACGGTCGACCGTTTCCGGCAGAATGCCATCGAGAGCGGCCGCGACAGCTTGGAAAACGCCGTCCGCATGCTCGCCCGGCATTTCGACCGGCAGTTCGAGGACTTTGCGGTGCTGCAGAAGAGCATCATCGCCGAGCTCGAGAGCCACGGCATCCAGTCCGCCGAAATCTTCCGCAGCGAGATGGGCACGCTCGCCGTGCACGAGGTGCTGCGCGCGAAAGCCAGCGGCTGGTCCGACGTCGCCGGCGCCAATGTGTTCGATTCCAGGGGCGTGCTGATCAACTCGTCGCGGCAATGGCCGGTCGCCGATATCTCGATCGCCGATCGCGGCTATTTCAACCGTCTCAAGGACGATCCGGCTGCGCAAGAGGAAGTGGAGGTCGTGCCCGGCCGGCTCGGCAACGGACCGGCGATCGTGTTCGCGCGGCGCATCTCCGGCCCGCACGGCGAATTCCTCGGGCTGGTCTCGCGCGCGATCACGCCCGAGCAGCTCGAATCCTTCTTCGCCTCGACCGGGCTCGGCGAGGATTCCTCGATCGCGATGCACCACCAGAACGGCCAGCTGCTCGCCCGCATTCCACACGTCGAAGCGATGATCGGGCAGAACTTCCGCACCGGCACGCTGGAGCAAATGGCGGTGTTCGAGCGCACCTTCGTCACCACCCAGCTCGCAAGCCCGATCGACGGCAAGGACCGCATCGTCGCCTCGCGCCTGCTCACCGGCGAGCCGCTGGTCGTGGTCGCGACCAAGTCGCTCGATGCGACGCTGGCGACCTGGCGCACACAGACGAAATTCTTCGTCACCATTGCCGCGCTGTCGATCGGCCTGTTGGTGCTCACGCTGTTTCTGATCTTCCGCCAGGTGACGCACCGCCTGTCGCTCGAGAAGCAGCGGCTCGACACCGCGATGAACACGATGACGCAAGGCCTGTTGATGTTCGATCAGGACGAGCGGCTGATCGTCTGCAACCGCCGCTACATCGAGATGTACGGGCTCTCTGTCGCCGTGGTGAAGCCCGGCGTCCACTTCCGCGACGTGATCCGGCACCGCCGGGACACCGGCTCGTTCGAGGGCGACGTCGAGGCCTATTGCGACGACATCCTGAGCAATGTCGGCCGCACCAAGAGCGCGATCGTCGAAACCGCCGACGGCCGCCTGATCGAGATCAAGAACCAGCCGGCCGCTGCCGGCGGCTGGCTCGCCACCCATGACGACGTCACCGAGCGAATCCGCGCCGACGAGCGCATCGCCCATCTGGCGCATTACGACGCCCTCACCGATCTGCCCAACCGCGTGCTGCTGCGCGGGCATCTGGAACGCCGCGTCGCCGAGCTCGCGCAAGGCAAGCCATTCGCGATCCTCTATATCGACGTCGACGAGTTCAAGGGCGTCAACGATTCGCTCGGACACGAGGTCGGCGACGAACTGCTGCGCCAGGTGGCGAACCGCCTGCGCGCCTGCGTCAGCGGCAACGACATGGTCGCGCGGCTGGGCGGCGACGAATTCGCCATCGTCAAGGCCGGCACCTCCGATCCGGCCGAGCTGACGGCACTGGCGGAAACCATCCTCAAGGCGTTGCGCGCACCCGTGGATTGCAGGGGGCACGAGGTTCCGACCGATGCCAGCATCGGCATCGCCGTCGCGCCCGACCACGGCGACAATCTCGACGATCTGCTCAAGCGCGCCGATCTGGCGATGTATGCGGCGAAGTCGGAAGGCCGCCGCACCTTCCGCCTGTTCGTGCCCGAATACGACGCCAAGGCGCGGCAGCGCCGCCAGCTCGAGCTCGATCTGCGCCAGGCGCTCGCACGCGGCGAGTTCGAGGTGCACTACCAGCCGCTGGTCGACCTCACCGCCAATGTCGTCACCGGCTGCGAGGCCTTGCTGCGCTGGCGCCATCCCGAGCGCGGCATGGTTTCGCCGGCGGAGTTCATCCCGGTCGCCGAAGACACCGGCCTGATCGGCGAGATCGGCGAATGGGTGCTGAAGCAGGCCTGCGTCGAGGCTGCCTCGTGGCCGGGCCGGATTCATATCGCGGTCAACGTGTCGCCGGTCCAGTTCCGCTCGCGCACGCTGGCGCTCAAGGTCGCCGCCGCCCTCGCGGAGTCCGGGCTCGCGCCGGGCCGGCTCGAGCTCGAGATCACCGAGACGGTGCTGATCCGCGACGACGAGGAGGCGCTGGCGATCCTGCAGCAGCTGCGCGAGCTCGGCGTGCGCATCGCGCTCGACGATTTCGGCACCGGCTATTCGTCGCTCAGCTATCTGCACCGCTTCCCGTTCGACAAGATCAAGATCGACCGCAGCTTCATCAGCGACATCGGTCAGTCCGAGGACTCCTCGCCGATCGTGCAGGCCGTGGTGCGCATGGCCGCCGCGCGCCATATGGCGACCACCGCCGAAGGCGTCGAGACCGAAGCGCAAGCCGAGGTGCTGCGCCAGCTCGGCTGCAGCCAGATGCAGGGCTGGCTGTTCAGCCCGGCGGTACCGGCGACGAAGCTGAAGCAGCTGCTGGCGGCGCAGGCGGTCGCGGCCTAGCCGGCGACGCCACGTCTGGCCCGGATGTCCGCTGCGAGGAAAGCGGCGCCGCTGAGTGTTTGGTTCGAGGTCGTGCGGCGATTTGACAATCAGCGACCGACAGCTATCAATTCATTGAATTCTGCGCACCTGGCTCGTCGAAATGGTGAGCCGCCGATCCGCCTCATTTTCGAGACGCGGGCAAGAAACGCTCAAAATGCCGATGGTTTGCCTCCATTGGCCGCCGCAACGAAGAGTCGCATCGAGTCCCAATCCAAGCGCAAACCACAGGCATTTTGGAGCCACTCAGCGCAATTTGAACCAGGGATTTCTGCATGCCGAATGATGAGTCGAGGACGGGGACGGAGCGTCTGAGACACTGGCTTGAAAGCGTTGGGCTCAGCCAATACACGGACCTCTTCGTCCGCCATCGCATCGATCTCGACATCCTGCCCCACCTGACCGAACCGGATCTGGCACAGATTGGACTGCCGCTCGGAGACCGCAAGCGGCTTCAGCGTGCAACGGCGTCCCTTTCCGGAATGGCCGCGCCAGCCGCGGGCCACACATTGCCCGCTACGGCAATCGTTGCGGAACGTCGCCAGCTCACCACGATGTTCTGCGACATGGTCGATTCCACCGCGCTCTCCGCACAGTTCGATCCCGAGGACGTGCGTGACATGATCGCGAGCTTTCGCGAAACCTGCGTGGGTGTGGTCAAACACTATGAAGGATTTGCCGCCCGCTTCGTCGGCGACGGCATCCTGGTCTATTTCGGCTACCCGAAGGCGCATGAGGACGATGCCGAGCGAGCGGTGCGGGCTGGTCTCGAGATCGTGCGGACATTGTCGACCGCGCCCGCGATCGAGCCGCTGGGTGCGCTCAACCATGCGCCCGCCGTCCGGATCGGCATCGCGACGGGACTGGTGGTCGTGGGCGACTTGGTCGGCCAGGGGACCGAGGAGCGCGATTCCGCGGTCGGCGAGACCGTCAATCTGGCGGCGCGATTGCAGGGCCTGGCGCCGCCGAACGGGGTGGTCATCTCGTCGTCGACGCAGTCGCTGTTGAAGGGAAAGTTCGACTATCGCAATCTCGGGGTCCATGCACTCAAGGGCATAGCCGGAAGAACACAGGCGTGGCATGTGGTACGGCCGTCGCGCGTGGAGACCCGCTTTGCCGCAGCCATCGGCTCCCGGCTGACGCCACTCGTCGATCGCGACGACGAGATCACGGTTCTGCTCGGCCGCTGGGAGCAGGCCAAGGCGGGCGACGGCCAAGTCGTGGTGCTGTTCGGGGAGCCGGGCATTGGCAAGTCGCGCATCGTCCAGGAAATCTTCGTGCGGATTGCGGGGGATCGGCACGGGCATGTCTCGTTCCAGTGTTCGCCCTACTACAGCTCGACGGCGTTCCATCCCTTCATCGAGCAGCTCAAATTTGCCCTGGGCCTCGACCGCGACGATGCTTCGGCCTCGTCTCTGTCGAGTCTCGAGCGGACCGTTGCGGCCGCGCATGGCGACATCGAGCAGATGACGCCGCTCTTTGCGGCGCTGCTGTCGATCCCGACCGGAGGTCGCTATCCTCCGCTCGATCTGTCGCCGCAGCAGCAAAAGGACGCCATCGTCTCCGCCCTCATCAATCATCTCCTGGGCCTCGCGCACGATCAGCCGCTGGTGATCGCCTTCGAGGACGCCCATTGGATCGATCCGACATCCCGGGAGGTCATCGATCTGCTGGTGGAGCGGGTCCAGTACACGCCCATTCTCGTCGTCATCACCTGCCGTTCCGAATTCAAGCCGAGCTGGAGCGCTCACTCTCACATCACGACGCTGGTGCTGAACAGGCTGAGCCGGCAGCAGCGGACGACCTTGGTCGAGCGGGTTGCCGGCAGCCGCAAAATGCCGAAGGAAGTCGTCGAGGACATCATCGTCAAGACCGACGGCGTGCCGCTGTTCGTCGAGGAGCTGACCAAAGCCGTTCTCGAAAGCGACCTTCTGACCGAGGAACGCGGAAACTATGTGCTCTCCGGTTCGTGGCGACCGCTGGCAATCCCGGCGACGCTGATGGATTCGCTGATGGCGCGTCTGGATCGGCTGGGCCCGTTCAAGAGGGTCGCACAGATCGGAGCCACCATCGGCCGGCAGTTCTCCTACGAGATGCTGAACGCTGTCGCCTCCGTACCAGCCGACCAGATCGAGGCGGCGCTCGATCGCCTGGAGGAGGCAGGGCTGATCGTCCGGCTGGGCCATCCGCCGGATGCGCTCTACTCGTTCAAGCACGTGATGATCCAGGATGCAGCGCATGCGAGCCTGTTGCGCAGCGAGAGGAGACGGCTCCACGCGCGGATCGCGTCGGTGCTGGCTCAGAACTATCCGGAAAAGACCGAGCGCGAGCCGGAGCTTCTCGCCTATCATCTGACCGAATCCGATCAAAGCCAGCCGGCTGCAGCTTCCTGGATCAAGGCCGGCAGGCACGCCGCAAGGTTGGGAGCCTATTTGGAAGCGATCGGCCACCTGCGCCGTGGCCTAGCGGTCGTCCTCGGCAGTCCCGAGATGCCCGACCGCGATGAAATGGAGCTGGAGCTTCGCATTGCGCTGGGTAACGCGCTGATCGCTGCCAAAGGTTACGGCACACAGGAGGTGGAAGACAATTTTGCCCGAGCCTCGAGCTCGGACGGCAGCTCGATGATGAAGACAAGGTGCTAGCGGCGATAAGAGGCCTTTGGATGCACCACTTCATTCGGGCTGACCTGACCAAGGCGCATGGTCTGAGTGCCGCACTCCTGAAATTCGCCAAACGGGAACGCCCGAGCGAGTTGCTGTCGAAGCAGACGCTGTACCTCGTGGAGGCCCACAGGTCGATCGCGGCGACCATGCTTTACCGCGGGCGGTTTCTGGCGGCGCAACATCATCTTCGTCGCTCCATCGAACTCGATGATCCGGTTCTGCATCGCGGTTCGGCGGAAAGGCTCCTCAATCCAGGCGTCATGTCGATGTCGTACCTCGGATACCTGCTATGGTTCCTGGGGCAGCCCGACACCGCGCGGCAGCACAGCGAGCAGGCGATTTCCGATGCCGAGCAAATGCGCCATCCTTTTACGCTGGCATTCGCGCAAGTGTTTGGCGCGTACCTTTGTCAGCATCTGCGCGACGTCACGGGCACCAGAGATTATGCCAGCCGCGCGATGACCATTTCATCGCAACACGGCTTTCTGCATTGGAAGCAACAGGCCACCATTCTGCATGGATGGGCGCTGACCGAGCTCGGGGACATGGATGCAGGTCTGAGCGAAATGCGCACGGGCGTCGAGGGTTATGAGGCGCAGAATTCCTGGCTCGCCAGTTGCTGGTTCAGATGCCTCCTCGCGCAAGGCTATGCGAGGGCCGGTCTGTCGGAAGCGGCCTTGCGCGCGCTCGATGGTGCCTTGACGGTCGCGAAGAGGACGGGCGATCACTTCTATCTGGCGGAGATCTACCGCCTGCAAGGGGAGTTCATCCGGGCCCATGCCGGACCAGCGGCCGACTCCGAGGAATTGTTCGTGCAGTCGCTGGAAGTCGCGCGCGGACAGAATGCCCGCTCGTGGGAGCTGCGGACAGCCGTCAGCCTGGCCCGCCTCTGGCGAGATTCCGACAAGCTTGAGCAGGCGGTGGACCTGCTTGTGCCTGTTGTCGGCAGGCTCCGTGAAGGGCTCGTCATGCCGGACGTGAAAGAAGCCATCGCGCTCGCAAGCGAGCTCGATATGCTGTCATCCAGAGATCAGCCATGGATCGCGCGAATCAATTCGATCCGACAGTGCCCGTGACCGGCATCGACATGCGACAGCGCACGCCGCCCGGTTCGAAGGCGAGATCGAACTCGCCGCCGAGGTCCGCCTCGACACAGCGCTCCATCAGCCGCGTGCCGAAGCCGCGGCGCATGGGCGGCGTGACTTTCGGCCCGCCGGATTCCACCCATTCATAATCGAGAATGGTGCCGTGCCCGGCATTCCGCAGGCTCCATCGCATCAAGAGCGTCCCATCCGGCGCCGACAAGGCACCGTACTTTGTCGCATTGGTCAGGAGCTCGTTGAGAACCATCGTAAAGCTGAGCGCCGAGCGCGCATTGAGCGCGACGGGGGGACCTTCCATCCTGATCCGGCCATCCTCCGCAACAGCCGCCGTGATGTCTTCGACGAGCCGCTGGAGCGGCGCGTCCTGCCACTTGCGCTCGGTCAAGAGATCATGCGCACGAGAGAGCGCCAGCAACCGTCCCTCGAAGGTTCGATTGAAGTCGTCCAGACTGCTGGTATGGCGCGCGGTCTGGCCGGCGAGCGATTGCACCATCGCCAGGGTATTCTTGACGCGATGATTGAGCTCATCAATCAGGAGGGTTTGCGCCATTTCCGCGCGCTTGCGTTCGGTGATGTCGACCAGCATGTTGACTGCACCGATCAGCCTGCCCCCCGAATCGAATAGCGGCGTCGGATAGGGAATGAACGGCACGCGCGTGCCGTCCGGTCGCTCCGCAACAGCCTCCACTCCACGCACGGGCCGCCCCTCCCGGAGCGCGATCGCCATCGGACATTGGTCGTGCGGCAGAGGCGTGCCGTCGGGCCAATAGAGCTTCCAGGTCACGCACCATTCGTCGCCGGGCAGCGGCGTGCGCCCGGCCATCTCGACGGCGGTCTTGTTGTAGAAGGTGATGCGGCCGTTTGCGTCGGTGGTGTAGAGTGCGGCGGGCAGCGCCTCGAGCAGATCGCGCATATGCTGCTCGCTCTCGCGAATCCGATCCTGCAATCGCTTGGCTTCCGTGACGTCGTGACTGACGCGAACGCCGTAGCGGAAGCGTCCCGCGCTGTCCGTGACCGAAGAGCTGAAGATCTCGAGATAACGCACGCTGCCGTCGGGGCGCAGGGCGCGCTTGCGGCAGGTGTAGCTTGGAATCTCGCCACGGACCTGTTGCTCATAGAGGGCAAGATCCGCGGCGCAATCGTCGGGATGAGTATAGTCGGAAAAGCTCATCCCCAGCAGCTCCTCACGGGATCTCCCGGTGATCTCGCTCAGATAATCGTTGACCCGGAGCAGCCGCCCATGTTCATCGGCCTCGGCGATGCCGACCTTGGCCGCTTGGTAGGTTGCAGCGAGGCGAGTCTCGCTCGCCTCGCGCGCCAGCTCGGCCACGTGCAGCCCGGTGACGTCAGTTGTAAAGCAGCGCGTGCTGACGAACTTGCCGTGCTCGACACGACTGTTGGAGGTGATCAATACGTGCTTGATCGAGCCGTCCTTCGCGCGCAGGCGGGCGGGATAGCGGTCCAGCCTTTCGCCACAGGAGAGTCGGTGAAGAATGTCGCCGATGACGGGGGCGTCCGCGTGAAATTCGGCCACATGGTGACCGATATACTCTTCGGCGCTGTAGCCCAGCAGATCGAGCTCGGCCTGATTGGCCCTGCGAATGATGCCGTCGCCACCCACGATATGGAGTCCGACCGCACTGTTCTCGAAGAAGTCCTCGAGATCCTTGGTCTTTGCACGAACCTCTTCCTCGATCTTCTTGCGATCTGAAACGTCCTGAAAGCAATTGATTGCGCCCTGGATGCGGCCGGCATGATCGCGCAGGGGACGGATGTTCACGAGTGCAGTGATCCGCGAGCCGTCCGGCCGTTCGATCATGACCTCCGTGTTACGCGCGGGGAGGCCGAGCCGGACCGCATTGGCCATGGGGCACTCGGAATGCGGAAGCAGGGTGCCGTCCATCCTGTAGAGACGATGCGACCCGCAGAACTTTTCGACGGAACCAAGCTCTGGAGTTCTGCCCCACAACTCCGCGGCTTCGCGGTTGTAGGTCACGAGCCCGCCTTCGCTATCGCAGACATAGACCGCGCCCGGAATGGCCTCGAGCGCACCCGGAGCCGCCGCTACCAGGGCCTCGAACTCGGTCAGCTTGCGGGCAGAGAGCGGAAATTCCTCGACATTCGACATACATAGCCCCGACGTGCCGCAGGCGGGCGCCTACGCAATCAGCTTGAACGCATCGAAGCCCAGAGCGTTCCAAGGCCCGCCAACCGCTGGTTGAGACTTGGCGGCGCCGAGTGCGGTCAAAGCGTCCGCGAGCGGCGCTTCGACAGTCGGGCCTCACCCCTGTTGTGCCGACGCCGACGGCACGGCGCTCGACGACGGGCGCACCATGGTCTGGCCCTATTACGTCAACGGCCGCCCCAAGATCCGCTGCTTCATGCCCGGCAGCATGACGTGATCCGGAACGGGCTCGGCAAGGTAAGAGAAGCTCACATCGATTGTCGGGCCGCCCGCACTTCGGCGAATTCGGCGTCGGGGTGGCTGACGATGGTGGCGACCATGATGCCGCTGATGATCAGCGACCAGGCGGTGTTCCAACAGATCCAAAACACGAGCCAGCCTCCCTTTTCCCTCTCTCGCGCCCCGAGCTAACGGCAGAGCGATGCCGCCCTTCCCGGCGCGGGGCCTGCCGCGAGGGCGGCGGCAAGGAACTATTTTGGTTTGGTCGGCGGCGCCGCCCGATCGGTTTGGCCGGTGTGGCGCTTTGCCACGACATCCGCATCGCGCTCGCCCTCGTGCGGGCGCGGCGGAAGCTTGGGCTGGCCGGCTTGACCGCCATGCTTGCCGCCCATGTCGGGCTTGCCTTCGAGATCGTTTGCGCGGGACATGTCGGTTCAATGCGTTCGCAGCGCATTGGTTCGCGACAGCATCGGCCGTTTTCGCCCTGTGAACGGCCTCATAGAACCGCCGCTCTTTGCAGTGCAGGATCGCTGACGCGGCCCTTGGCCTCGCGGCTTGCACCGATGGATTGGCCTGATGCGAAAACGACTCATCCTCTGGACCCTCATGACCTCCGCCCTGGTCGCGATCACCGTGTGGACTATGCTCGGGCCGCCGGACCAGCCGTCCGGGTTGCGTCTGCCCTCCCGAACCGCAGCGGCGCGCTGACCCGGCATCCCGCGACCGATGCGATTTCGGCATCGATCGATCCCCATTGGATTTTGGTGCGGCGTCGCTCCGCCCGCTATGCTCGCGGCAAAAACGATAATGCCGCGAGCCGGCTTTCAGGAGGAGCCCATGTCGAGACCGATGTCGAGACCGATGTCGAGACCGATCCGACGCATCGCATCGCGCGCGCCACGCGCTGCGATCGCCGCCGCCCTGTTCGCTTCGCTTACCCTCATTTCTGGAGTCCGTGCCGGTATGGCCGAAACCTTCGCCTATGTCGGCAATGCCGACAGCAACGACATCAGCGTGTTCAAGATGAGCGAGAGCGGCGAGATGACGCTCGTGCAGACGGCCGCCTTCAAGGGCGTCGAAAAGCCGGGCTCCTCGACACCGCTCGCGATCACGCCCGACCACCGTACGCTGATTGCCGGAATCCGCTCGCAGCCCACTCTCGCGGTGAGCTTTGCGATCGATCCCAGGACGGGCGAGCTCAGCCATCTCGGCAACGGACCGCTCGCGGACAGCATGGCCCATATCGCCATCGACCGCAGCGGCAAGTACCTGTTCAGCGCCTCCTATGGCGGCAACAAGGTCGCGCTGAATCCGCTGCTTGGCAACGGGGTTGCCGGCGAGCCCAAGCAGGTGATCCCGACCGGGCTGAACGCGCACGCCTTCCTGCCTTCGCCCGACAACCGCTTCGCATTTGCGACCAATCTCGGCTCCGATCAGGTGCTGGCCTTCGCATTCGATGCCACGACCGGCACGCTGACGCCGAACGACCCGCCGGGGCGCAAGGTGCCGGAGAAATCGGGGCCGCGGCACTTCGTGTTTCATCCCGGCGGCAAGTTCGTCTATCTCCTCCACGAGCTGAACGGCGATGTCGCGGCCTTCACTTATGAAGCCAGGAGCGGCGCGTGGGACGAGATCCAGCGCACCACCGCGCTGCCGGAAGGGTTTTCGGGAAAACCTTGGGCGGCCGACATCCACATCACGCCGGACGGCCGCTTCCTCTACGCTTCCGAGCGCACCACCAGCACGCTCACCGCCTACAGGGTCGATGGCTCGAGCGGCAAGCTGACCACGATCGGCAGCGTGCCGACCGAGAAGCAACCGCGCGGCTTTCAGGTCGATCCAAGCGGCCGCTATCTCGCCGCGGTCGGCGAGCTCTCCGACAGCATGACGGTTCATGCCATCGACCAGGGCAGCGGCGCGCTGACCAAGCTGAAATCCTACCCCACCGGCAAGAAACCGAACTGGGTCGAGTTCCTGAAACTGCCGTGAGGAGCCATCGCCGACCTACGTAAACATCCGTAATTTCGCGAGGCCCGGCTTGGCGCCATATCTCGGTCATGGACCGGCAGATTGTCTTCAAATGCCCCCAGACGGGCCTGAACGTGCAGCATCGGCTTACCGACGAGCCGAGCGATCGCACGCACGTGTCGGTGTCGTGTCCGGCCTGCACGCGGCTGCATCTGATCGAGCGGGCCAGCGGCAAGCCGGTGGGTGAGCGGCGCCGCTGACGCCCGCCGCGCGCGACTCGAGCTCTTCGGAGCGAACCTGTTCTCCAATCCCGCGACTCATCAAAGACTTGCTTGTCAAAGACTTGCTTGCCGCGACTGCCGGCGGCGGCACGGCGTCCTGATTCGGGACGACGCGGCCGTAGTGCGGGCGGCGGCCATCTGCTATCGATTGGAGGCATAGCCCAAGTGGAATTTACCCAATTGGAATTTCCGATGCGTCATTTGCCCCGCGCCGTTGTTCGAAACCTGTGCCCCGCAGCCGTCGCCGGCCTGCTCGTCCTCAGCCCCCATCCGGCCGGCGCCGCCGATGACGACGCGCCGAAGGGGCCGGCGGTCACGGTGCTGAAGGTCGCGAAATCCTGCTTCTCCGACGTCGTCGAAGCCACCGGCACGATCATCGCGCGTGAGGAAACCTCGGTGCGGCCCGAGCGGCCCGGCCTGAAGGTCACGGACGTGCTGGCGGAAGCCGGCGACACCACCACCGCCGGCCAGGTGCTGGCCCGGCTGGCGCTGCCCGAAGGCGGCACGCTTCAGGTCACCGCGCCCGTGGCGGGGGTGATCGCGACCTCGACCGCGCAGATCGGCAACTTCGCCTCGGCCAAGGGCGAGGCGCTGTTCACGATCGTGGCGCGCAGCGAGTACGACCTCGTCGGCCTCGTGGCCACCACCGATGTGCGCAAGCTCGCGGTCAATCAGCAGGCCACCGTGCGGATCCCAGGTGGCGGCGACATCAGCGGCAAGGTGCGCCGCATCGGACCGACCGTCGAGCCGAACATCCAGCAGGGCATGGTCTACATCGGCATCTCCTCGCAGAAGCGGCTGCTGCTGAATGGGAGCGGGCGCGCGCTGATCAAGACCGGGCAGAGCTGCAACGTGGCGGTGCCGCTGACCGCCGTGCAATATTCGTCCGCCGGCACCGTGGTGCAGGTGATCCGCCGCAACCGCGTCGAGACCAAGCGTGTCGAGGTCGGCTTGATGTCCGGCGGCAATATCGAGGTCCGCGACGGCCTCAGCGAGGGCGACGTCGTCGTCGCCCGCGCCGGTGCCTTGCTGCGCGAAGGCGATCCGGTGCGTCCCGTGATGGCGAGCGCGGAAGCGGCGAAGTAGGAGCAACGTCGTAGGGTGGGTTAGCCGAAGGCGTAACCCACCTCTTTGCTCTCCAAGCTGACGCGAGAGAAGCGGTGGATTGCGCCTTCGGCTAATCCACCCTACAAGAGCCGCGAACTAACCGCCGGCTTCGCCGAAACGGACGTCTTCGAGCAGCGACGACGATACGGTCGGGACCTGGTCGCCTTCGCTGGCGCGGGAGATGGCGAGGCGGGTCTTGTTGAAGACGCTCTCGGCGCTGCCGGGCTTGCTGAGGTTGTTGAGGAACTCGCTGACCAGCACGCTGTGCTCGCCCTTCCCGTCGTCGACGACCTTGCCGGGCGAGGCGGAGGTGAGGATGAGCGCATTGTCGGACGCGCTGATCGGCGCGAGACCGTGGCTGTAGGAGCGGAAGCGGCGCTCGTAGGGATTGCGGCGGGAGGCGTCGACCACGACGAGCTTGGCCTTGGCGCCCTGCTCCTTCATCATCTCGAGCACGCCCTCGATCGACACGCCTTGGCGGCGGACGTCCTTTTCCTTCCAGATCACGGCATCGACCGGCAGCATGTAGCTCTCGCGGCCGGCCTGCACGCCGTAGCCGCCGAAGAACAGCATGACGACGCTGTCGCGGGTGATCCGCGACTTCAGGCGGCTCACGGCGCGGACCATGTCGTCGCGGGTCGCATCTTCCACCATGTCGACGTCGAAGCCGTTCTTGCGCAGGGACGAGGACAGCGCACGGGCGTCGTTGATCGACTGCGTCAGCGGCGCGCTGGCGTCGGGGTAATGTCCATTGCCGATGACTAGCGCCAGGCGCGAGCTCTGGCCGATCGAACCGGTGATCTGATCGGTCGAGACCGCCTTGGCGGCATCGATCGCACGCATGTTGAGAGCAGCATGGGCGCCGATCACCAGCGACACCGTGCCGATGAGGGCCGCGGCGAGGGCGATCGTACGTCTGGAAAGGTCGAGCTGCTTTAGATTCATCTCGCTTCGTTTCCTGTGCCAAAGACCTACCAAGCGCGCGCACACTGTTTGAGTAGCGCGATAGCGGCTTTAGGTTTGAGGGATTGGCCGGGGATGTGACCCCGAATTGCGCGCAATTTGCGGCGCCGCACCAAACAAACCCTTAACCGGATATAGGCCCTGGGGCAATAGATTGCTCAAAATTTGAACTAAGCGTCTAAATATACTTGATAATTCTCCGATCCAAATTGCCGCCTTTACGGCTTCCCCGTAGCCTTCCGGAGAGCGATCATGCAGCCTTCGTGCCGGCTTTTCCGTGACTTCCATCACATTTGTTTTTCCCGCGAATCCGGGTAGCTTTTTCAACGACTTGCAGGGGGTGGCGCGCAGATGGCAGCGTGCCTGATGTCCCCGACCAAGGCCCCCGCGACCAGGTATTTCATGAGCTTTCATTATTTTGCCGGCGCCGCCTGCCGGGCGCTGACGGCGCGGAAGGACGGCCCCTCGCTTTACGACGTCTGCGATCCCGTATTGTCGGATACGGCCAGCGGCGATCCGCATCTCGCCAAATTCTACAGGACCGCCCTCGGCAATCCCGCGCTGCGGATCCTGCTCCGCCGCGCCGGCCTGCCCGAGCTGCGCGACGAGGGGATGCTGACGCGGCTGCGCGCGGCCCTCGCCCAGGCCCGCGACGAGGCCGAGCCCGACTGGGCGGCGGTCGGGCAGCCGATCGCCGATCTCGTCGACAGCATCGCGCTCGACCACCCCAAGCCGCCGCCGGTGCCGTTCACCGCCACCATGCCGCAGAGCGCTGAGATCGACGGCGTGATCCGCGATTGCGCGCAGCATCTGCTCGGCTCGTACCGCCGCAACGGCTTCCTGCCGACCTACGCCGCCTTCAACCTGATCGGCGATCCTGATGTCCGCGGCCGCGAGCTGATCATGGCGCTCACGGGCCTCAACGCGCGCGGCTACAAGAATTCCTCGCTGCTGTTCAACCTCGCCCGCGTCTTCATCGCGCGCTCGCCCGCGCGCGCCGTGGTCAATCCGCCCTGGAAAGGCATTGCCGAGCCGATGTGGGAGCCGGTGCAGATCCGCCACCGCTCGGCCTATTACGACGCGTTCTTCATCGAGGCCCTGCTCGGCTTCGTCGAGACCGGGCTCGCCTCCCCGGCCGACAAGGTCGCGGCGGAGCGCGCGATCGCCGACATGGTCGATTTCTGCGTCAACATCAGTCGCGAGGAGGTCGAGGGCTTGGGCGGCGCGCGCTTCAACGTCGTCACCGCACTGGCGCCGGCGCCGCATCCGCGCTTCTCCCGTTACTTCGCGCAGATCAAGCAGGACCTCGGTTTCGGCATCTACGTGCCGGATTGCGACACCACGGCCTGCTCGATCTCCGCGGCGACGCAGGCCGGCTGTACCGACGCGATCATCGACCAGCCGCTCCTGGACTTCTATGCGGGCTATCAGGTGCGCGCCGGCGTCAACGAACCTCGCGTGACCGTGCCGCTCAACGACAATATCGACTATGAGGGCGGGGTTGCGACCTGGATCGACAATCTCAAGGGCGAGCGCCCTTACGGCAACGATCTCGATCCGACGCTCAATCTCGACATTCTCGAGGTAAGCTTCCGCAACCTTGAGCGCTGGAAGGTGCTGGAGACGCCGTCGCGGCTTGCAACATTGCACCGGATCATCGGCTTTCAGAAGCGGCTGGCCGCCAGCGGCGCCTTCGCCAATCCGCGCTCGCACATCTATTATCTGCCGGAGCTCTACAGCGCCTATTTCGGCCGCTGCTATGCCGCCTTCCTGGCGCTGCCGCTGGCGGCGCAGGCCGCGATCGATCCCGCCGGCGATTTCGATTTCATCCGCCACCGCGTGCTGTCCTACGTCAAGGGCGAGCTGATGGCGGCCGAGATGAACGTGTTCGACGCCGCGCTGGCACTGATCGCGCTCGGCCATCTCGGCGCCGACCCGCGCGCCTTCGCACCGGCGCTGAACGTGATCGTCGCCGGGCTCGGTGAAGGCGGCCGCCGCGGCCCGTTCCGCGCCTATGAATGGAACAAGATGAAGACGCCGACGCGGATCCTGGTCGGTGGCCCGGAGGTGACCTCGGCGTTCGTGCTGATGGGGCTGGCGGTGGCGAAGCGGGCGATGGCGCGAGGGTGAGGGGTCTCGTAGGGTGGAAGCGAAGCGTAATCCACCATCTGACCTCCGCGGATACGAACAGTGGTGGGTTACGCCTTCGGCTAACCCACCCTACGAGACCGTCGCAAAATGACAGGAAGTTGAAAGCCTATCTGTTCGGCATGCGCTGGCCGCGCGGCCAAAAGCCGACCACAATTGCGCCGTCTATCGAGATTTTCATCACAACTGGACGGGCATGTTGCGAAAGGTCCTGATTGCGCTGTCTTTGTTCGCCATCCCTTCGCTGGCGGATGCCGCCGAGATCACCGGCACGACAAAGGTCCGCGCTGGCGATGCGGTGGTGATCGGCACCACGCGGATCCGGCTCGGCGGCATCGACGCGCCTGCAATCGACCAGCTCTGCCTCAACACCAAGTCCGAGCGCTGGACTTGCGGCGTCGCGGCCCGCGATGAGCTCGCCAGATACGCCGAGGGCAAGACTTGGATCTGCCGCCCGAGATCGGTCGACCGGCGCGGCCGCACGGTGGCGCGCTGCGAGGTCGGCGGCGAGGACATCCAGAAATGGCTGGTGCGCAACGGCTGGGCGCTGGCCTACGCCCACATGTCCCGCGACTATGAAGCCGATGAAAAGGCCGCGCGGGAGGCCAAGGCAGGGATGTGGCAGGGCGCCTTCATCGCGCCGTGGGACTGGCGCGTCCGCAACAAGAAGACCGCGATCCTCGGCGCGACCAAGCCGCCTGACGGCGCGCACGCGGTGCTGCTCGCTTCGGCCTCGGGGCCGGTCGCGCCGTCGCCAGACTGCACCATCAAGGGCAACGTCAACAGCTCCGGGGAGTGCATCTTTCACCAGCCGACCAGCCGCTGGTACACGCAGATCAGGATGAAGATCAGCAAGGGCACCCGCTGGTTCTGCTCGGTCGAGGAGGCCGAAGCGGCCGGTTGCCGGGAGACGAAGCGATAACCCAGCCCTGCATTTTGCGCGCTTTTCTCGGGACGCGCCGGCACGTAAAAGCATGATTCAGCGACCCACCATCCTGTTCTCAGGCAATAAGGACCGACAGCAATGACCGTTCGCGCGGGCCGGGAGTTTCTGGCCATCCCCGGGCCCACCACGATGCCCGACGAGGTGCTGCGGGCGATGCACCGTCCGGCGATCGACATCTACTCCCAGGAGATGCTGGATCTCACCGAGAGCCTGCTCAGCGACATCTCGAAGCTGTTCGCGACCAAGGGCAAGTCCTACATCTACATCGCCAACGGTCACGGCGCCTGGGAAGCGGCGCTGAGCAACGTGCTGTCGCGCGGCGACAAGGTGCTGGTGCTCGAGAGCGGACGTTTTGCGATCGGCTGGGGCAACGCGGCGGCGCTGATGGGCGCCGAGGTCGAGGTGCTCAAGGGCGATTGGCGCCGCGCGGTGCGGCCGCACGAGGTCGAGGAACGCCTGCGCCGCGACAAGGAGCACAGCATCAAGGCCGTCGTCGTGGTCCAGGTCGACACGGCCTCCGGCGTGCAGAACGACATCGAGGCGATCGGCAAGGCGATCAAGGCGAGCGGCCATCCCGCGCTCTACATGGTCGATACCGTCGCCTCGCTCGGCTGCATGCCGTTCGAGATGGACAAATGGGGTATCGACGTCGCGATGTCCGGCTCGCAGAAGGGGCTGATGACGCCGCCCGGCCTCGGCTTCGTCGCCGCCAATGCGCGCGCGCTCGAGGTGCACAAGAAGGCCAACATGTCGACGCCCTATTGGAGCTGGAGCGAGCGCGAGGGCACCGAGAATTATCGCAAATATGCCGGCACCGCGCCGGTGCATCTGCTGTTCGCGTTGCGCAAGGCGATCGACATGCTGCACGAGGAAGGCCTGGAGAACGCCTTCCGCCGCCACAGCCTGCTCGGCGAAGCCGCCCGCCGCGCGGTCTCGGTCTGGTCGGAAGGCCAGGTGCTCGGCTTCAACGTGGCCGAAGCCAGCGAGCGCTCCAACACCGTGACCACGGTGACGATGAGCAACGGCCACGATCCGGCGGTGCTGCAACGCTATTGCAAGGACAAGTGCGGCGTCGTGCTCGGCACCGGCATCGGCGATCTCTCCGGCCAAGCCTTCCGCATCGCCCATATGGGCCATGTTAACGCGCCCATGCTGCTCGGCACGCTCGGCGTGATCGAGGTCGGGCTGAACGCGCTGAAGATCCCGCACGGCAAGGGCGGGCTGGAGGCGGCGGTCGCGTATCTGGGTGACGAGGTGGCGGTGTAAGTCGCGCGCGCGCCTCTTCCTTCTCCCCTTGTGGGAGAAGGTGGCGCGAAGCGCCGGATGAGGGGTTCTATCCGCGATTCCCGACTGCCAGTACTCGCGGAGAGAACCCCTCACCCGTCTCGCCGCTATGCGGCGAGCCACCCTCTCCCGCAAGGGGAGAGGGGAAGATCAGCGCTCCACCCGATACGCCTCCACCTGTGCCTTCAGCTCATTCAGCGGCGCGAGCGGCGCTTTCGGGTCGACGCGGTGCTCCCCGCTCGCAAGCCATCTCAGCACCTTCGCATCGATCACCGGCGAATGGTGGATGACGTCGCTGTAATTGTTAAGATCGTGCGTGACGGCCTTGATCGCGCGGAAATCGTGCAGGCGGACGTTGGGCAGTTGCGTCAATCGCCGCGCAATGTGTGCCGTGAGATCGGTGACGATCTTCAGAGTTTCGGGCGAGGCATCGCGCATCGCGACGAATTGCAGGATCGAATAGGGCGGGAGGTAGATGTCGAAGGTCACGTCGGGGTGGCGCGCGATCAGGCCGACGGCGTCGTGCTCGAAATGCCGGACCATGGCTTCGTAGCTGTAGCCTTCGCCGAGGAAGCGACGGCGCACGGGATCAGTGATGTAGGTGAAGGCGGCGAGCGTCTTTCTGGCGTTGTAGTCTCGCGCGACGTCGAAATCCCGCGGCAGGGCGTAGATGTCGTCGACGTCTGACAACGCAAACTTGACCGGCAGATAAGGCGACGCCCGGGTCAGCGGCTCCCGCAGCAGCGGGACGGATCGCAGCAGCGCGAACACCGATTCCTTCGCCATCGCCGCGCTGAACAGATAGGAGGCGATGCCCTTGGCGGTTCGGCGATAAAGATCGACGGACAAATAAGGGTCGGTCTCGATGTCCGCGGCATCGATGAAGATGAAATCGTCCATTTCCCAGATCACGCGCCTTGCGCCGCGGTCGATCGCCTGCTCCAGCACGAAGGCCTGCTGACGCGAGTTGGAGCCGGTCATCGCCAGCTTCAGCGAGCGGACACGAAGCGCGCGGTCGATGTCGCTCTGGCGAAAATGGATTGCGAGTGAGGTGCCCATGAAGGCGGTGTCGAACGGCTGGCTGCTGATCAGCCCGACATTCTGCACGCGCGTGTCCTCCGAGTAGAAGGCCGGGACCAGGCGCGAGGGGCGGAACAGCTGCAGGGGATCGACGATGAAGGTGAGCGCTGCGGCGCCAAGCACGCAGGCCGCGCTCGCCAGCAGAAGACGCCTGAGATGGGTGAACGCGCCCTGCATCAGAACCGGAAATAGATGAATTCGCTGTGGCTCTGGATGCCCAGGAAGCCGAAGGCGAGCAGCAGCGAGGCCGCATAGAGCACCAGCGGCCGCATGCGCCCTGCCCGCAAGGCCTCGCCGACCTCGCGGTTGCCGTGGTCGTATTCCATCAGCGCTTGTGTGTTCGGCGCCAGCCACACCAGCGCCGCATAGATCGCGACTTGCACCAGGGCCGCGATCTCCTCGCGGCCGAGCACGAGGTTCGAAGGGGCAGCCATGGCGTGGAGCACCCGCAATGCCCAGGCGACGCTCTCGGCACGGAAGAACACCCAGGCGATGACGACAGCGAGGAAGGTCAGCACGGCGCCGGCGATGCGAGCTGGGCGTGCAATCAGCGGCGGACCGTTCGGCACCAAGGCATTGAAGGCATGATTGACGCAGAGATAGGCGCCATGCAGCGCGCCCCAAATGACAAAAGTCCAGGCCGCGCCGTGCCAGAGACCGCCGAGCAGCATCGTGATCAGCAGATTGACGTAACGGAGCACGCGGCCGCGGCGGTTGCCGCCGAGCGGGATGTAGAGATAGTCGCGCAGGAATTGCGACAGCGTCATGTGCCAGCGCCGCCAGAACTCGACGATGCTGGTGGCCTTGTAGGGCGAGTTGAAATTGACGGGCAGGAAGATGCCGAACATCAGCGAGATGCCGATCGCCATGTCGGAATAGCCGGAGAAGTCGAAATAGAGCTGGAAGGTGTAGGCGAGTGCGCCGAGCCAGGCCTGGTCGAAGCTCGGCGAGCGCGCCTCGAAGGCGAGCGCGACCAGCGGCTGGATGCCGTCGGCGAGGCAGGTCTTCTTGAACAGGCCGATCGCGAAGATGATGATTCCGCACAACATGAGATGCCCGTCCGGGCGCTTGGTCTCCTCGTGCTCGAATTGCGGGATCATGTCCTTGTGATGGAGGATGGGCCCCGCGATCAGATGCGGGAAGTACGTCACGAACAGCGCGTAATGCGGCAGCGCATAGGCCGCGACCTGGCCGCGATAAGCGTCGACCAGAAACGCGATCTGGGTGAAGGTGTAGAAGGAGATGCCGACCGGCAGCAGGATGTGGAGCGCGACATCCGTGCCGAGCAGCGCGTTGACGTTCTCCGCGACGAAGCCGGCATATTTGAAGATGCCGAGCATGAGAAGATCGCCGACGACGCCGAGCGCGAGTGCGGCCTTTCGTTGCGAGTGCGTGAGCTCCGCCACGATGAGAAGATGGCCGACGCCGTAGTTGAAGGCGATCGAGAGCAGCAGAAGGGCGACGAACTGCCAGCTGCCGATCGCGTAGAAGGTGATCGAAGCCAGCGCCAGCCAGACCACCGGAGCCAGATTGCTGCGCCGGCCGAGCCGGAAATAGCCGGCGAGCACGACCGGCAGGAACAGCAGGATGAACGCATAGGAATTGAACAGCATCGGGCTGGACCGGCGGCGGGATATTGCCCCTCAAAGCACACAAGGGGCCGATCAACAACCCGGCAGCATGGGCGGTCGTGCTGGCAATCCGCGGAATCGGAACGATATAAGGTGGAACACGGCGAGCCGCTTTTTCTTCTCCCTCTCCCCGTTCTCACGGGGAGAGGGTCGGGGTGAGGGGCTCTCTCCACAGATGAGACCATAGCGAGACCTGTACCCCCTCACCCGGAATTTGCTGTCGCAAATTCCGACCTCTCCCCGCAGGCGGGGAGAGGTGAAGGAGGCCGCGACACGTATTTGAACGAGGACCGAGTGACCCAAGCCAAGACGCCTTCGAAGCCCCCCGTCGCCCCGCGCCGGCTGCATTCCTTCACGCGGCACGACATTACCGTGACTGACGATTATGCCTGGCTGAAGGACGCGAACTGGCAGGAGGTGCTGCGCGATCCCGCCGTGCTCGATCCTGACATCCGCAAATATCTCGACGAGGAGAACGCCTACACCGAGAGCCTGCTCGGCCACACCTCGGGCCTGCAGAAGACGCTGGTGCGCGAGATGCGCGGGCGGATCAAGGAGGACGATTCCAGCGTCCCGTCACCGGATGGGCCGTTCGCCTATTTCCGCAGGTTTCGCGAGGGCGGGCAGCACGAGCTGTTCGGCCGCATGCCGCGCGACGGCGGCGACGGCCAGATCGTGCTCGATGGCGACGCGCTCGCCAAGGACCACCAATATTTCAAGTTCGGCGGCAGCCGCCACTCCTACGATCACAAGCTGCAGGCCTGGAGCGCCGACACCAAGGGCTCGGAATATTTTTCGATCCGTGTCCGCGACTGGACGACGGGAAAAGACCTCGACGATCTCGTCGAGGAGACCGACGGCGGCGTGGTCTGGTCTGCGGACTGCAAGAGCTTCTTCTATGTGAAGCTCGACGACAATCACCGCCCGATGCAGGTTTGGCGGCACAAGCTCGGCACCAAGCAAGCCGACGACACGCTGGTCTATGAGGAGCAGGATGCCGGCTGGTTCACCCACCTGCATGAAAGCACCAGCGGCCGCTTCTGCGTCATCGCCGGCGGCGATCACGAGACTAGCGAGCAGCGGCTGATCGATCTCGCCAATCCCGAGGCGCCGCCGCGCCTGGTCGCTACGCGCGAGGAGGGCGTGCAATATTCGCTCGCCGACCGCGGCGACGAACTTTTCATCCTCACCAATGCCGACGATGCCGTCGACTTCAAGATCGTCACCGCACCGCTTCACGCGCCCGAGCGCAAGAACTGGCGCGACCTGATCCCGTATCGGCCCGGCATCTACATCATCGACCTCGATCTCTATGCCGGCCATCTGGTGCGGCTGGAGCGCGCCAATGCGCTGCCGTCGGTCGTGATCCGCGATCTTGCATCAAACGAGGAGCATGCCATCGCCTTCGACGAGGCCGCCTACTCGCTCGATACGATGGGCTCCTACGAATTCGACACGACGACACTGCGCTTTGCCTATTCGTCGATGACGACGCCGTCGGAAGTCTATGATTACGACATGGTCAAGCGCACGCGCGTCTTGCGCAAGCGGCAGGAGATTCCGTCAGGCCATGACCCGGCCGACTACGTCACGACCCGCATCATGGCGAAATCGTATGACGGCGCCGAGGTGCCGGTCTCGATCCTCTATCGCCGCGGACTGAAGCTCGACGGCGCAGCGCCGCTGTTACTCTACGGCTACGGCTCCTACGGCATGGCCATGCCGGCCTCGTTCAGCGCCAACCGCCTGTCGCTGGTCGACCGCGGCTTCGTCTATGCCATCGCCCATATCCGCGGCGGCGCCGACAAGGGCTGGGGCTGGTATCTCGACGGCAAGCGCGAGAAGAAGACGAATTCGTTCGACGATTTCGCCGCCAGCGCCCGCGCGCTGATCGATGCAAAATACACCAGCGCCAAGCGCATCGTCGGCCATGGCGGCTCGGCCGGCGGCATGCTGATGGGCGCGGTCGCCAACCGCGCCGGCGAATTGTTCGCCGGTATCGTCGCAGAGGTGCCGTTCGTCGACGTGCTCAACACCATGCTCGACGACACGCTGCCGCTGACGCCGCCGGAATGGCCGGAATGGGGCAACCCGATCGAGAGCGAGAAGGATTTCCGCACCATCCTGTCGTACTCGCCTTACGACAACGTCGCGGCAAAGGACTATCCGGCGATCCTGGCGATGGGCGGGCTTACTGATCCCCGGGTCACTTACTGGGAGCCCGCCAAATGGATCGCGCGCCTGCGCGCCACCATGCGTGGGGGCGGCCCGGTCCTGCTCCGCACCAACATGGGCGCCGGCCACGGCGGCGCCTCGGGCCGCTTCGACCGGCTCGACGAAGTCGCGATCGTGTACGCGTTCGCGCTGTGGGCAGCGGGGATGGCGGAGGCGTGACGTCGTAGCCCGGATGGAGCGGAGCGCAATCCGGGATTCGCGCAGAGATCAACACTGTTCCCGGATTACGCTCCGCTCCATCCAGGCTACGAGAGCGCTACCTCCCGTTCTTCTTGCGCCATTCCGCGAAATCGGTGAGCGTCCGCGGATCGGTGGCGGGATAGAGACCGAAGATGCCGCGGCCCTTGCCGACTTCCTCGGTGACGAAATCCTCGAACGCGGTCATCTCGAAGGTTTCGTTGGCGATCTCGTCTGCCAAATGCGCGGGGATCACGATGACCCCGTCGGCATCGCCGAGGATGACGTCGCCGGGAAACACCGGCGCATCGCCGCAGCCGATGGGCACGTTGATGTCGATCGCCTGATGCAGCGTCAGATTGGTCGGCGCCGAGGGACGATGGTGGAAGGCGGGAAAGCCGAGCCTTGAGATCTCGGCGGAGTCGCGAAAGCCGCCGTCGGTGACGACGCCGGCGACGCCGCGCTTCATCAGCCGCGTCACCAGGATCGCGCCGGCCGAAGCCGCGCGCGCATCCTTGCGGCTGTCCATCACCAGCACCGCGCCCGGCGGGCAATCCTCGACCGCCTTGCGCTGCGGATGGGAGCGGTCCCTGAACACGTCGATAGTGTTGAGGTCCTCGCGCGCCGGCATGTAGCGCAGCGTGAAGGCCTCGCCGACCATGGCCGGCTGATCCGGGCTCAAGGGACGGACATCCTGGATCATCTGGATGCGCAGACCGCGCTTGAACAGCGCGGTGGCGACGGTGGCGGTAGAGACGGATTTGAGTTTGTTGCGGGTGGCTTCGGAAAGTTTGGTCATGTCGTGCTCTCTCTCGTTCGTCATTCCGGGGCGCGCCACTTGGCGCGAGCCCGGAATCCATACTCCCTATCGTGGTTATGGATTCTCAGGTGCGCAATTGCGCACCATAGCCCATCGCTTCGCGATGTCCCGGAATGACAGGTGCTAGTAGATGGACGGCTCGCCGATCGGCGCGCCGAAATCGGTCTCCAGGAAGTCGAAGTCGCAGCCGTCATTGGCCTGCTTGATGTGCTTGGTGAACATCCAGCCATAGCCGCGCTCGAAGCGCCGCGCGGGCTGCTTCCAGGCGGCGCGGCGTTTTGCGAGCTCGGCCTCGCTCACATCGAGATTGATGGTGCGCGCGGCGACATCGAGCGTGATGCTATCGCCGTTCTGCACCAGCGCCAGCGGGCCACCGATATAGGATTCCGGCGAGACGTGCAGGATGCAGGCGCCGTAGCTGGTGCCGCTCATGCGCGCATCCGAGATGCGCACCATGTCGCGCACGCCCTGCTTCACGAGTTTTGTCGGGATCGGCAGCATGCCCCATTCCGGCATGCCCGGCCCGCCCTGCGGACCCGCATTGCGCAGGATCAGGATGTGATCCTCGGTGACGTCGAGATCGGGATCGTCGACCGCCTTCTTCATCGAGGGATAATCGTCGAACACCAGCGCGGGGCCGGTGTGCTTGAGAAAGCGCGGCGCGCAGGCGGAGGGTTTTATGACGCAGCCGTCGGGCGCGAGATTGCCCTTCAGCACGGCGAGCGCGCCCTCCTTGTAGATCGGATTGTCGATACCGCGGATCACGTCGGCATTGTGGACCTCGGCCCCCTCGATGTTCTCTGCCACCGTCTTGCCTGTGACCGTGATGCAGTCGAGATGCAGATGCGGCTTGATCTGGCCCATCAACGCCGGCAGGCCGCCGGCGTAGAAGAAGTCCTCCATCAGGTAGGTATCGCCGCTCGGGCGGACATTGGCGATGACGGGCACCTTGCGGCTCGCCGTCTCGAAATCGTCGAGGCCGATGTCCTGGCCGGCGCGGCGGGCCTGCGCGATCAGATGGATGATGGCGTTGGTGGAGCAGCCCATCGCCATCGCGACCGCAATGGCATTCTCGAACGCCTTGCGGGTCTGGATCACCTTCGGCGTCAGATCCTCCCACACCATCTCGACGATGCGGCGGCCGCATTCGCTGGCCATGCGGATATGGTTGGCGTCCGCGGCGGGGATCGAGGAAGCGCCCGGCAGCGTCATGCCGATCGCTTCCGCAATGGCGGTCATGGTCGAGGCGGTGCCCATGGTCATGCAGGTGCCGTAGCTGCGGGCGATGCCGGCCTCGATGTCGAGCCAGTCCTTATCGGAGATCTTTCCGGCGCGGCGCTCGTCCCAATATTTCCAGCCGTCGGAGCCGGAACCCAGCGTCTTGCCCTTCCAATTGCCGCGCAGCATCGGGCCTGCCGGCAGATAGATCGCCGGAATGTTCATCGAGGTTGCTCCCAGCAGCAGCGCCGGCGTGGTCTTGTCGCAGCCGCCCATCAGCACCACGCCGTCGACGGGATGGCTGCGGAGCAGCTCCTCGGCGTCCATCGCCAGCAGGTTGCGATAGAGCATGGTGGTGGGCTTGAGCAGCGATTCCGAGAGCGACAGCGCCGGCAGCTCCAGCGGCAGGCCCCCCGCCATCAGGATGCCGCGCTTGACGTCCTCGACGCGCGACTTGAAGTGCATGTGACAGGGCTGCGCGTCCGACCAGGTGTTGAGGATCGCAATGATCGGGCGGTCCTTCCACTCCTCCGGCGCATAACCCATCTGCATGGCGCGGGAGCGATGGCCGAACGAGCGCAGATCGTCGGGCGCGAACCAACGCGCGCTGCGGAGCTGGTCGGGCGTTTTCTTCTTCATGATGGGGCCCCATTTCTGGATGGTATTCCGCTCGATCACGCGGAAGATCAGGGCTCGACAAAGAGCCGGATGATGATCTCGGTCAAGAGGCCTGTGAAGACTGCAGGTATGCCGAGGAGGGCAAGGGGAGCTTTGGGCGCTGGCGTGCAGCCGCAGCGGGTAGATCGACCGGCTGCGCCGGCTACATCTGTCCTCACCCGGGTGCGGAAGGCGGCCTACGCCGCTCCCGCGACGATCGAATTAGCCGGAGCCATTCCGTTTTAGGCCGCGTTGCGGCCGCTGCACCGTTCCGGCCCGTGGTAATCGGCATCGCCGCTCTTGCGGCGGTCGATCGGACCGGTGCGCAGCCTGACGAAGAAGGCCTGGACCTCGGCGGCGAGGCGTTCGGCCGCCCCCGCGACGTGGTTCGCGGCACCCATCACCTCGTCGGCCGAGCGATTGGTTTTCGCGATGGCGCCGGAAACGGTGCCGATGCTGGTCGCCAACGTCTGTGTCCCCGACGCCGCCATCTGAACGTTCTGCGAGATCTCGCGCGTGGCGGCCCCCTGCTCTTCCACGGCGCTTGCGATCGCCGCGGTCACCTCGTCGATCCGGCGCATGGCGGTTGCGACCTCCTTGACGGAGGCAACTGCGCTGCCGGTCGCGTTCTGGATCGCGACAATGTGCTGCGCGATCTCCTGCGTCGCCTTGCGGGTCTGTTCGGCCAGCGCCTTGACCTCGGACGCCACCACGGCAAAGCCGCGACCGGCCTCGCCGGCGCGCGCGGCCTCGATGGTGGCGTTGAGCGCCAGGAGGTTGGTCTGGGCCGCGATCGCCTGGATCAGGTCGACCACCGAGCTGATGCTCTGTGCGGCGTGCGCGAGCCCTTCGATCTCACTCTCCGAACGCGCGGTCACCTCGCCCGCGGAGCGCACGGTCGTGTTTGACAGCTCGATCTGGCGGCCGATCTCGACGATGGAGCCCGCGAGCTGCTCGGCCGCCGCGGCGACGGTCTGGACGTTGCCCGCGGTCTGTTCGGAGGTGGTCGCTGCGGACGCGGCCTGGCTCGTCGCATGATTGGCGATGCCGCTGAGGCTCTCTGCGGTCTGCCGCATGGTGCCCGCATTCTCGCCGACCAGCGCGAGCAGGTCGCGCGAGGTCGCGCGAAATTCCTCGACCGCCCCCTCCATGTTGCGGTTGGCCGCTTCGCGTGCCTCCGCCTCGCGCGCGAGAGACGCCGCCGCCCGTTGCTGGGCAATCACATTGTCGCGGAATTTGGCTACCGCCTGCGACACCACGCCGATCTCGTCGCCGCGCTCGGCCGTCCTGAATTCGACGCTGGTGTCGCCGCCGGACAGGCGCGCGGAATCGCCCACCAACTCGATGATCGGACGGGTGATGGAGCGCGCAACCAGGATCGCAATCGTTGCCCCGAGCGCAAGCGCTGCGGCGAGCAGGATCCATTGCAGCAGGAGCAATCTCTCGACTGCGTCGGCCACACTGCGGGCGTCGTCGGCGAGCTTCGATTGTTGATCACTCTTGAGACCGCCCGAGCGCTTGCCATCGGTATCCTTGCGACCGTCGAGCAGGTCGAGGATCCGGGCGGCGCGCGGCGCGGCCTCGGTCGACAGGATGAAGACCGGCATATTCCATTGCGGCGTCTGGCGGATGGCGAAGATCTTCTGCGGCAGCGGTATGAACGCCTCGTTCGCCTTGACGATGGCCCGATAAGCGGTCGCCTGCCGTGCGGTGAGCAGATCGGTCTGGGTACCGACCGACGCAAGCGCGGCCCTGAAGGTCGCCAGCGGCTTTTCGAACTTGTCACGATCGGCCGCCTCGCCCGAGGCAACGTACAGGCGCAATTGAGATCCCGCGGCGGCAAGATTGCCACGCACATCGGCAAACGTCTTGAGCAGGCGCTTGCGCGGCGGCGTCGCCTCCAGCGCCTCTTCCTCGTCGATCATGCCGGTGATCTCGGCGAACATGGCCGAGATCAGCGGCGCGGCTTCCTTCGCCAGCAATTCGCTCGCCGGATAGGCCGAAGGCGTGAAGGCGGCCGCTTCGGCCTTGTCCTGGGCCTTGCGGAATTCCGCCATCAACGTTCTAGCCTCGCTCCAATTGGTCTTGTTCTGGGGGCTGGAAAAGCCCTCTGCCATGCGGTCGACTGCAGCGGCCGTGCGATCCAGCTCGGCCCAGACCGCGGCCCGGTCGCGCTTGCCCTGCGCATCGCCAGTCAGCAGATAGCCGCGCAGCGTCGAAAGCGTGGAATAGAGATTGCCGACGAGCTCCGTGCTCGCGATCGCGACCGGCGCGCGTTGATCCACGACTGTCCTGATCCGCGACGAAATGTCCGACACGGCGGCGACGGTGTAGATGACGGTCGCTGCGAGCAGGCCGCAGATCAACGCGAAGCCGCCGAGCAGCCGGGTGCGAATTCCGGTGTTCGCGATCGATTTGAACATGAGAGATCTCGAGCTGGTGGCCGTTGGGGGAACCGGCTTCGTCGGGTAAAGGAATGCCGAAATTGAAATACGCGAGGTACCGAGATGGAACTCGCGGAGATAGTAGTTCGCCCTCTTTAATTCGCGGTGAAGATCGGGTTCTGTACAACTACGGCGAGAAGAATATCTCCTGTCTTTGAAACGACTTATTGCGTTCGGACCGGATCGCATATGCACGCAAGCGTGCGTACCGGCCACAGCGCCTCGTCTGTCGCCACGCCAGGAAGGCATTCGCGGCAAACGCGAGGTGCTTGCAGCGCGGCCAGAATCCGCGCAACAATTTCGCATTTGTTGCTTTGATTTGGGGCCGCTGGAACGCCCAATGCGGCCGGAGGATTTTAGGCGTGGCCAACATCCTGATCGTGGATGACGATCCGGCCGTCCAGTTCACCATCCGGCTGCTGCTGGAACGGGCTGGTCATCACGTGACGGTCGCCGAGGATGGCCGCAAGGGGCTGGCGCTGTTCGAGGCCAGCCGGTTCGACCTGCTGTTTCTCGACATCTTCATGCCCGGTATGGACGGACTGGAGACGATGCGTCACATTCGGATGCTGGCCCCAGCCGTTCCGATCGTCGTCATCTCCGGCCGTTCGATCACGCCGGATGCCTATGCGGAGCCGGACTTCCTGAAGATGGCGACCAAGCTCGGCGCCGTGGCCAGCCTGCAAAAGCCGTTCCGGCCCGATGCACTGCTTGCCGTGGTCGCAGATTGCCTGAAGGCCGACGCGCCAGAGGGGTCCGATGTCCGCTCCGGCCGCCGATGACAAGAACGCCTCTGCTGCAAGCCAAAAATGGCGCAGCGCTGCGGCAGGTCCGGCGAAACTCCCCATGCGAGCAGCAACGACGCTGGCCACGCGGCTGGCCCTCGCGATGATCCTGCTGGTTGCGGTCACCGTGGCCGCAGTCGGATGGTTGGGCTATCGCAACACCACACAGGCCGTCATTCCGCGGGTGCTGGAGCGGGTCGAAGCCCAATCCCGCCTGCTTGCAACCAATCTTGAATCCTACGTTGCCGGCGTACGCGGCGATCTGGTCGGCTATCGCGCCGCAGCGGCAATCAACGGCCTGATCCGCGCTCATGCCGGCGGCGGGATCGATCCGGCGGACGGCGTTTCGGAGCAGACCTGGCGCGAGCGTATCGCGGCGCGGCTCGCGGCCGAGATCGACGCCAAGCCCATCTACGGGCAGTTCAGGATCATTGGCGTCGACGACGACCAGCGCGAGCTGGTCCACGTCGATCGTTCGGGTCCCAACGGAGCAGCCCGGATCGCTCCGGACAGCGAATTGGAGCGCAAGAGTGGCCGCGCCTACTTCCAGGAAACCATACGGCTCGGGCCCGGCGAGATCTATGTGTCTCCCATCGAGCTCGCGACCCGTCAGGGGGGAACGACGGCGCCTCACGCGCCGACTTTGCGCGTGGCGATGCCGCTGTTCACGGCCGACGACAAGCCGTTCGGCATCATCGTGGCCAATATCGACATGCGCCCGGCACTCGAGCGGGTCCGCGCGGCGACAACCTCGGGCGGAGAGATCTACGTCGTGAATGCGCGCGGCGACTATCTCGTCCATCCCGACCGGACGCGGGAGTTCGGGTCATCGCGGGGCCATCCGACCGATTGGCGCAAAGACCTTCCGTTCTTGTCAGAACTGGCCGGCACGTCGGACGTGGCCACGCGGGTCACAACCGACGAGGCGGGCCGGACGAGCGGCGCGGCATTCGTGCCGTTATCGCTTGCGGGCAGGGAATGGGTCGCCATCGTCGCGACTGTTCCCCCGTCCGTGTTCGGCCGCGTGCCGGCCGCCATTCAAAAAACGTCCCTGCTCGTCGGCGTGCTGGCTGTTCTCGCCGCGGCTGCGCTCGCGGTGCTGCTGGCGCGCTCGTTGACCCGCCCGATCGGGCGTCTGACGGAGGCGGTGCAGGCCATCGGCAGCGGACGTCCCGCGGAGATCCCCGTCGATGCTAGCGGCGAGACCGGCGTGCTGGCCCGGGCCTTTGCGCGGATGGTGGAGGAGATGCGCGCGAAAACGGCCGCGCTCGAACGCGAGATCGAGGAGCATCGCCGCACCGAGGCCGCGCGGAGCCATCACGCGGCGCGCGAGAACCTGTTCAGTGCCGCGGTGGAATCGTCCGACGATGCGATCGTCATGCAGACGCTCGATGCCATCATCACCGGCTGGAATCCGGCCGCCGAACGCCTTTACGGCTATACGGCGGAGGAGGCGATCGGCAAGCCCACCTCGATCATCGTCCCGTCCGACCGCCGCGAACAGGGCAAGGACTATCTGCGGCGGATCGCGCGGGGCGAGCCGATCGAACGCTTCGAGACGGTCCGCCTGCGCAAGGACGGCACGCCGGTCGAGATTTCGCTCGGCCTGTCGCCGATCAAGGGACCGTCGGGCGAGACCATCGGCGCGTCCGGAAGCGCGCGCAGCCTGACCGAGGCGCGGCGCGCCGAGCGGGCGCTGCAGCACCAACTCGAGGAGCGGCGTCAGATCTTCGAGACGTCGCAGGATCTGATCATGATCATGGACGCGCGGGGTCATGTCGCGCAGATCAGCCCGAGCAGCGAGACCATTCTCGGCTATCGGCCGGACGAGATGATCGGCCGCAGCGGCGCCGACTTCATCCATCCCGATCACCTGGAGCAGTCCCGTGCCGAGATGCGGGCGATGCGACACGGCGAGCGCGTCAGGCTGGCCGACACCCGCTGCTACCACAAGAACGGGCACGAGGTCTGGCTGTCCTGGCTCGGCAGTTGGTCCGAGCGCGCCAAGCGCTTCTTCTTCGTCGGGCGCGACATGACGGAAGCGCGGCTCGCGCAGGAATCGCTGCTCGAGAGCGAGCGGCTCGCCCGCAACATCGTCGAGACCTCGCTCGACGCCTTCGTCCAGACCGACGAGACCGGAAGCATCCTGAACTGGAACTCGCAGGCGGAACAGCTGTTCGGCTGGCGCCGCGACGAGGTGCTCGGCAAGAGCACGATCGACCTCATTGTCGCCGAGAGCGAACGTGGCCGGGTCCGAGCCGGCCTGAAACGCTTCCTCGAAGACGAGGGTGGCCGGACGCTGAACCGCCGCCGCGAGCTGATGTGCTGCCGGCGCGACGGCAAGGAATTCAAGGCCGAGTTGAGCGTCACCGCGCTGAAGCGGCGCGAGGGCCTGCTGTTCAACGTCTTCTACCGCGACCTCACCGACAAGATCGCCGCCGATGAGCGCATCCGCCATGCCGAGAAGATGGAGGCCGTCGGCCAGCTGACCGGCGGCGTGGCGCATGACTTCAACAACATTCTCACCGTCATCACCGGGACGATCGAAATTCTCGCGGAGGCGGTCGCCAAGGAGCCGCAGCTCGCGGCGATCACCAAGATGATCGACGAGGCCGCCGCGCGCGGCGCCGACCTGACCCAGCACCTGCTCGCCTTCGCGCGCAAGCAGCCGCTCCAGCCGCGCGAGATCGACATCAACTCGCTGATCGTCGACACCGCAAAGTTATTGCGTCCGACGCTCGGCGAGCAGATCCAGATCGAATCGGTGTTCGAGGACGAGAATTGCGTTGCCATCGTCGATCCCAACCAGCTCACCACCGCGATCCTCAACCTCGCGCTCAATGCGCGCGACGCCATGCCCGGCGGCGGCAAGCTGATCGTGGAGACCGGCGCCGCCTATCTCGACGAGGTCTATGCCAGCGCCAACGACGTGCCGCCGGGGCACTACGTGCTGATCGCCGTGAGCGACACCGGCACCGGAATCCCTGCGAACATGCTGCCCCGGGTGTTCGATCCCTTCTTCACCTCGAAGGGGCCCGGCAAGGGCACCGGACTCGGGCTTTCGATGGTCTACGGCTTCATCAAGCAGTCCGCAGGTCACATCAAGATCTACAGCGAGGAGGGCCACGGCACCACGATCAAGATGTATCTGCCGCCCGGCAAGACGCCGACGGCGGTCGGCGAGGGCGTGACACCGGCGACGATCGAGGGCGGACACGAGACGATCCTGGTGGTCGAGGACGACCGGCTGGTGCGCGACTACGTCCTGGCGCAGTTGCATTCGCTGGGTTACGTCACGTTGCAGGCCGCGAACGCCGCGGAGGCGCTCGCGATCGTCGCGGCCGGCAAGCCGTTCGACCTTCTGTTCACCGACGTCATCATGCCCGGCAAGATGAACGGACGGCAGCTCGCGGACGAGCTGATGAAGACGCGCCCGGATCTCAAGGTGGTCTACACGTCAGGCTATACCGAGAACGCGATCATCCATCACGGCCGGCTGGATTCCGGCGTGGTGTTGCTGGCCAAGCCCTATCGCAAATCGGATCTGGCGCGGATCATCCGCAAGGCATTGAGCGGGTGAAGGCCCGTAGCCCGGATGGAGCGCAGCGCAATCCGGGAACAATCGTGCGGCGCGCGAAATCCCGGATTACGCTTGCGCTCCATCCGGGCTACGAAACCGTCGGTGAGGAGAGATGGACCCGGCTCAGCAACGCATCATTGCATGATGCGCTGCTGAGCCGTGGCACGAGACCATGTTACGACGCGCGCTGGGCTGCGGTCATCACGATGCGGATCAGGTCGGCGGCATTGCGCGCGCCGAGCTTCTTCATGATGTTGGCACGGTGGTCCTCGATGGTGCGCGGACTGATGCCGAGCGTGCGGCCAGCCTCCTTGTTGGAGGCGCCGGAGGCGAACTGCTCCAACACCTCGCGCTCCCTGCGCGTCAGCGGCTCGCGGCCGGGGAAATGCAGCGAGCCGAATTTCGGCGACGCGTTCTCCGCCTGCCTGCGTGCATAGGCACCGATCGCCTCGTCGAGACGGCCGACGATCTCGCTGCCGCGGAACGGCTTCTCGATGAAGTCGAGCGCGCCGCTCTTGATCGCGCCCACCGCCATCGCGATGTCGCCCTGCCCGGAGATCATGAAGATCGGCGCAGGATAATCCTCGCCGTGCAGCTCCTTCAGGATGTCGAGACCCGACTTCCCGGGAATATTCACGTCGAGCAGGATTGCAGCCGGCGTGCGGTTTCGCGCGACGGAGAGCAGCGCTGCACCGTCCGCAAAACAGATCACTTCATAGCCCGCCGCCTTCAACACCATCGACAAGGTGTCGCGAACGGCAGGGTCGTCATCGACCACGAAGATTTCACCGCGAGAGCTTTGTTCGGCCATGTGCCACATCCGGTTGGCATGAAGGACTCGCGTCCGCGCCATTCGTTATGGCGCTCGGCGCGGATTCGGCCCACCCGTATTTGTACGGGACATGGACTTAACGCACAAGTAGCGGCATGGCGCCTAATTGCATTGGACGGAGAATATCCATGCTAAATTTGGCCGACACGCCGCCTCCTGTCGCAACGTCCGAAGTCGAGAGCCGTGAGCTGATTGCGGCGGACCTTCGTTTACTGATCGCACAGATCGAGACCAGCATGCGCCGGATCGCCGCAGCCATGGATCAAGAACACGGCAGCGATCCGGAAGGTTCCGCAGATGTCGTCTTGCTCGACGACGTCACGCCCCGCTACGCCAGCGCGAGCGCGGCCCTCAATGTCTGCCGGGCGGGCCTCGGCCACGCCCTGCAATGTCTATCGGAATCCGGCAACGCGGCCGGAAGCCGCGTCTGACCGTATGGCGGCTCCGCAAGCTCAGGCGCGGTGCCGTTCCACGATCGCGTCGGTGGCGACACCACCCCAGGTGTGAATCGCCGGCAGGCCCATCGCGGTCTTGCCGAGATTGGCGAGGCTGATGCGCAGCGCCGCGAGATCCAGCGGCTTCGGCAGGCTCTGGAGCTCGATGCCGACCGAACGGGCGAAGCTGCGGGCGGCACTGCGGCGCTTGCCGTCCATGCCGCTGATGACGATCACGGAGCCTGCAAACTTCGCGCTCGCCATCTCGCGCAGCACGTCGACGCCGTCGCCGTCCTCCAGCACGAGATCGAGCGTCACGCAGTCGAAGCGCGCGGCGCGCAGCTTCTCGATCGCGTCCGCCACCGATGGCGCCACAGTGACCTCGTGGCCCGCCTGCTTGGCCGCGACCGTGATCAGGCGGCGCTGCGTGGCGTCGTCATCGACCACCAGGAGCTGAAGTGCACGCCGCTCGGCGCCGTCGGGCAGGTTTGACGAGATCGGGGAAAGAGAACTTCTGGGCATTGCCGTATCCTGGGATTGAGAGCGTCAATGGATACACGGCTCGCGCTGAAGCCGCGTAAAGCTGCCGCGAGCAATTGACTCGGAAACGTTCAGCAAATGTGAAGCAAAGTGCGGGAAAGCGCAGCGACGGCGGCGGCGAGATCAGGCCGCGGCGTCGTGGCCACCGGCCGCACCGCGCTTCTTCCGGTTCTTGCCGCGCAGGAACTGGATGTCCATTTCGGCGCCGTTGACACGGACCAGCTCGCAGCGACGATAGGCGAGACCCGTGGACGACAGCAGCAGGAAGAACTCCTTCAGGTTCAAGCCCTGGATCGAGCCCTCCACCGTGAGAACCGCGTCGGTGTCGGAGATCGCGTTGAGCTTGCAGTCGCGCCGCCAGGTGCCGTCGATGGCCATGATGCAGACATCATAGCCACGGCTGAAGGTCACACGCTCCGCGCCCTTGCCATCCTCGGCCATGATTATCGTCCCGCCATCGCCGCCATGCGCGGCGCCGCACCGGCGAGAACCGGCTTGGCCGCGGCCGCGCGCGGATCATTCGGCTTGTAGAGGCCGCGCCGCTCCGGAATCGGCCGGAACGTGTCGGTCAGTCCAACCACGGTCTCGGCGGCGCCGAGCACCAGGAAGCCGTCGGGCTCGATCTGGCGCGCCAGGCGGTTGAAGATATTGATCTTGGTGTCCTGATCGAAATAGATCAGCACGTTGCGGCAGAAGATGACGTCGAAGGTGCCGAGCTGGGCGAAATCGTGCAGCAGGTTGAGCTGGCGGTGCTGGATCATCGCCCGCAACTCGGGATTGATCTGCCAGGTCTCGCCGGTCTGCCTGAAATATTTCACCAGCATCTGGATCGGCAGGCCGCGCTGCACCTCGAACTGGCTGTAGACGCCGGCCTTGGCCTTCTCCAGCACCTCTTGCGACAGGTCGGTCGCGATGATCTCGACGCGCCAGCCGGTGAGGGCTGCGCCCATCTCCTTCAGGCACATCGCCAGCGAATAGGGCTCCTGCCCGGTCGAGCCCGCGGCACACCAGATGCGCACGCTGCGCTTGGCCGCACGCGCCTTGATGACCTCCGGCATGATGTGGTCGCGGAAATGATCGAACGGGACCTTGTCGCGGAAGAAGAAGGTCTCGTTGGTGGTCATGGCCTCGACCACGTCGGTGATCAGCTGGCGCGAGCCGCCTTGCAGCTTCTGCACGAGTTCGGCGATGCCGGAGAGCCCGGCCTTGCGAGCCAGCGGCAATAGGCGGCTTTCGATCAGATATTGCTTGTCTGCGGACAGGTCGAGACCGGAATTATCCTTCAGGAACTTACGCAGGTACTCATACTCGGTCGGGGTCACGGATGGCCTCTCGAAAGCTGTACTGGAACACTCTGGCCCAAGCGCTTTGGGCCTGACACACTCAGACCATGACTTGTCCGACCGGGATCAAACCAACTTCAGCGAACTTGTCGGCGATGATGTCTTTGTCGAAGGGCTTCATGATGTACTCGTTGGCACCGCCGCTGAGCGCCTGAGCGATATGAGCCACGTTGTTCTCAGTGGTGCAGAACACCACTTTCGGCTGGTCGCCGCCTGGCAGGCGGCGCATGTGGCCCATGAACTCGAAGCCGTCCATGACCGGCATGTTCCAGTCGAGCAGCACCGCGTCGGGCAGCTGCCGCTGGCAGATCTCGAGCGCCTTCGAGCCGTCTTCGGCCTCGGTGACCTCGAACTCCAGACCTTCCAGGATCCGGCGCGCGATCTTGCGCACCACGCTGGAATCATCGACCACCAAACACGTCTTCATTTCTGTTCTCCGGCTTCGATGTTTCGTTGGCTCAGGCGGCCATTTGCGTCTTGGTTTCGAGCTCGAGGACGCGGTCGACGTCGAGGACGACCATGAGCTGTCCGTCGAGGCGGTGGACGCCGCCGGCGAGCTTGGCCATGCGGGGGTCGAGGTTGACGGGGTTTTCTTCCTTACCGTCCTCGGGCAGGCGCAGCACCTCGCCGATCTGGTCGATCAGGAGGCCATAGGATTCGCCGCGCAGGTCGACGCCGACCGCCATCGCGGTCTTGCCGTCCTCGTCCTTGGGCAGGCCGAGGCGCGAGCGCATGTCGACCACGGTGACGATGCGGCCGCGCAGGTTCAACACGCCCGCGATCTCACGCGAGGCCAGCGGCACGCGGGTGACGCGCTCGGGCATGAACACGTCCTGGACGCGGGAGATCGGCAGGCCGAACAGCTGGCCACCGATCATCGCGGTGACGTACTCGACCATGGCGCCTTCGCTGGACTGGGTCTTCTTGCTCATTTCAGGGTCTCCTGGTCCATGCCGCTCAAGGTTTAAGCCGCGGCCGCCCGGCTCAGCTCGGAGGCGCCGGCGGCACCCGCGGTCTGCTCCTTCAGCGCCGCGATCAGGCCGGGACGGTCGAACTTGGCGACGTAATCGTGGAAGCCGGCCTGACGGCCGCGCTCGATCGCCGCCGGCGACACCAGCGCCGACAGGCCGATGATCGGCGTCGCAGCGAGGTTGTTGTCGGAGCGGACGACTTCCGCGAACTCGAACCCGTTCATGTCGGGCATCTCGATGTCGGTCAGGATCACGTCGAAGCTTTGGGCGCGCAGTGCCGCGAGGCCCTCCTGCGCGGTCGGCGCGGTGCGGACGCGGTAGCCGGCGGCCTTCAGCACCGGCGCCAGCATGTTGCGGAAGAAGGCCGAGTCGTCGACCAGCAGCACCGACTGCGAATGCAGCGACGGCTTCATCTCCTTGCGGGTGAACCAGTCGGCGAACGCCATCGGCAGGAAGTGGCCGACGTCGATCACCTCGGTGGCCTGGCCCTTGATCACGGCCGAGCCGAGAACGCCGGAGGAGGAGCCGCCGACCTCGATGTTGAGGCGTTCCTCGACGATGTCGATGATCTCGTCGACGACGAGGCCCATGGAGCGGCCGTCGTCGGCGAACACCAGGATCGGCTGGGCGCCCTGGGAAGCAATGGTGACGCCTTCCATGGCCACCAGCGGCATCAGCTGCTCGCGGTACTGCACCATGTAGCGGCCGTTCGAGAACTCGATCTTGTCGGCCGGCAGCTCTTCCAGGCGCGTGACGAGGCCGAGCGGAACCGCCTTAGGCTGCGACGAGCCGGCGCGGAACACCAGCAGCGAGGTGGTCTGCTCGCCACTTCCGATGTGATGGCCGGCCGCTTCGTCACCCATGCCATGGGCCGAGGAGCCGGCGGCGCCGAGCGCCTTGGCGATGCCGTTGGGATCGATGATCATGATGACCGCGCCATCACCCAGAATGGTGTTGCCGGAGAACATGTCGATGTGACGCAGTTTTGTCGACATCGGCTTGACCACGATTTCTTCGGTGTGGAACACGCCATCGACGACGATGCCAAAGGTCTGGCTGCCGACTTGCGTCACCACGATGAAGCCGTTCTCGGGATCGGAGGCCGCGCCGTCGTCGATCTTCAGGAGCTTCTTCAGATGGATCAGCGGCAGCAGCTTGTTGCGCAACCTGAGCACCGCGGTGTCCTTGATGCGCTCGATGCGGTGCTCGGAGTTGGCGCGGGCACGGACCAATTCCACCACCGAGAGCTGCGGGATCGCAAAGCGGTCGCCGGCGGCTTCGACGATCAGCGCCGAGACGATGGCGAGCGTCAGCGGGATCTTGATGGTGACGGAGCTTCCTTCGCCGGCCACGCTCTTGATGTCGATGGTGCCGCCGATCTGGTCGATATTGGTGCGGACCACGTCCATGCCGACGCCGCGGCCCGAGACCGAGGTGATGGCAGCGGCAGTGGAGAAGCCCGGCGCGAAGATGAACTTGTGGATCTGGGCTTCGCTCATCTTCTCGAGCTCGGCCTCGGTGACGAGACCGGACGAGAGCGCCTTGGCCTTGATCTTCTCGGTGTTGAGGCCGCGGCCGTTGTCGGCGATGCAGATGATGATGTGGCCGCCCTCGTGATAGGCGGACAGGCGAATGGTGCCCTGCTCGCCCTTGCCGCTGGCGAGGCGCTCGGCGGGGGTCTCGAGGCCATGATCGGCGGAGTTGCGCACCATGTGGGTGAGCGGGTCCTTGATCAGATCGAGCACCTGGCGGTCGAGCTCGGTGTCGGCGCCGTGCATCTCGAGCTCGATCTGCTTGCCGAGTTCGGATGAGAGGTCGCGGACGATGCGGGGCAGCTTCTGCCAGGCATTGCCGATCGGCTGCATGCGCGTCTTCATGACGCCTTCCTGCAGCTCGGCGGTGACGTTGGAGAGGCGCTGCAGCGGCACCTTGAACTCGGTGTCCTCGTTGCGGCGGGAGATCTCCAAGAGCTGGTTGCGGGTCAGGACCAGCTCGGAGACCATGGTCATCAGGTGCTCCAGCGTATCCACGTTGACGCGGATCGACTGGTTGGCGATGCGGTCGCCCTCGCCCGCCATCTCGTCGGCCATCGACTTCTTCGGCGCGGCCTTTTCCTTGGCGGGCTTTGCGGCTTCAGCAGCCGGCTCGGCCTTAACCTCAGCCTTGGCCACGGGCGCGGGCACCGGCGCTTCGATCGCGGTCTCGCGGAAGGCGCGCTCGAGCTCGTCGAGCGAGACCTCGCCCGGACGCAGCGGACGCTCCAGGGTCTGATCGACCAGCGTGCCCATGGTCATCTCCTTGGCGGGGGCGGCTGCAGCGGCGGGCGCTTCCGGCACCAGCGGCGGCGCATCGGCAACGGGAGCAGCAGTGCCGGCTGTCGGCATCGGCTCCGCCGAGCCTGACATGGCCGCCATGCCCTGCTCGACCATTGCTTCCAGCTTGTCGATGAGATCGCGGTCGTTCCCCTCAGGCTCGGCCTCGGTCGCCTCCAAGCCAGCCAAAATCTCCTTGATGCGGTCGATCGAGGACAGGATCACCGTCACCGCCTCGGCGGTCACAGGCATGCCGTCACGGAATTTGCCCATCAGGGTCTCGCCGGCATGCGCCAGCGCTTCCAGCCGTGGCAGGCCGAGGAAGCCGCAGGTGCCCTTGATGGTGTGGACCAGGCGGAAGATGTTATCCAGGATCTTGGCGTTGTTCGGCTCCTGCTCGAACTTCACCAGCTGATTGTCCACGGTGTCCAGGCTCTCGCTGGTCTCCGTCAGAAACTCCCGCAACAGATCATCCATGAGCTACGCCTTACTGACCCGGGCCGCAAACGCGACGTCCGAGCCACCCTTGGCACGGACGGACGCCCTATCCTGGATCGTTAGACATCCCCTTTCACAGTCCCGTTAATTTCATCCTCCGTGCTACTACGGATTTTGAAGAGAAGTTTGCGGTTCTGCCGCGTGTTGCAGCGCTTTTCGGCAAAACCATCCCCGCGCCGCAACGGCGGGAGCCGCGCGGTGAACGAGCCACTAATCGCGCGACGCGGCGTGCGAGAAAGTCCTGCTCGTGAAGAACGATAGAGGCGGTCGAGGCAAGCCGGCCGCGCCCTCGTCGCGCGAGTGCTTGGGCGTTGCCGGATCTAGGCGGTCCACGCTCGAGGTAAACGAAGCGTTACCCCGCGGGGAAAGCGGCTCGTGTCGCGCTAACCGAGCTGCACGGCCGTGGCAATGTCGGAGCGGGGGCGAGGCTCTGCCAGGCAATCGTTGATGGCGGCGAGCAGCGCGTGCGGCGTGAACGGCTTGCGCAGACAGCGCGCGGCGCCGAGCTCCAACGCCATCCGCAGGAAGTCCGGCGCGGGCGAGTCCAAATTCGCGAAGGCGTAGCCGGACATCGCGATCAGCGGAATGACCGGAGCCCGGTCGTGGAAAATCCGGATCGATTCGAACCCGCGCATGTGCGGCATGAAGATGTCGATGATCATCAGATCGAATTGCTTGTGCTCGAGGGCGCGCAGTCCGGCTTCACCACCCTCGGCGATCGTCACCCGAAAATTGTTGCGCTGGAGGTAAACCTCGATGGCCATGCACACCATCGGGTCATCGTCGACGACGAGAATATGGCGCAGATCGTCTCGCCCGGATTGAGCTTCCCGTTCCGGCGATTCAACAATCGAACCGTGGGGCACGCCTTTCTCCTTTGCTTTCGATGAGAGATGAAACTAACATTTTTGCGGACGCGGTCGAGGCGACGCGAGCCGGCCCAATGGCCAGCGCGACTGCAATGCCTTCCGGCTCCTGAGGCCCCCTTGCCGCTTTTTCCCTGCGCAATCGTTGCAGGACGGCCGCCTCGTCAACGAATCAGCGTGCGCTACTTAATTCCGCCGCAAATGAGACAGGTTGTCTGCCCTCTAACGGGTATATGGACGACACCACAACCTTCAGATTAGTATTTGCGCGCCGTGCAACTGAGTGACGAAGGCCGCCGCGCCCAGCGTCCATCGAACCCGCCGGATTAACCTGCATGACCGTGAGCGGCCGCCCGCCCAACCAGCTGCTGCAACTGCTCGATGCCGCGGATTTCGATCTGCTGCGTCCGCACCTCGCGACGGTTGAAATGGTCAGCAAATCTGTCGTGGGCGAGATCGGCACTGCACCGAGACATGTCTACCTCCCGCATGGTGGATGCGTTTCGATCAGGGTGAGCCTGTCCGAAGGACAGACGATCGAAATTGCGATGCTGGGCCGCGACAGCGTCGTGGGGCCGGTGCGGCCCTTGCCGACGGCATCTCGCCGATGGACGCGGTTGTGCTGTTCCCAGGAGCTGCTTCCGTGATCGAAATCGGAGTTTTCCGCGCGGTCGCGACCGCAAGCGCACGCCTCCGCAAGCTGATGGTCCGCCACGAGCAGGTCATGCTCGCGCATGTGCAGCAATCGCTGCTCTGCAATACGCTGCATCTGGTCGAGGCGCGGCTCGCGCGTTGGCTGCTCCGCGCCCACGACCTGTCCGACGGCCAAATCCTGCCGCTGACCCAGGAGGCGCTGGCGCAGATGATCGGCGTCCGCCGCAACGCGATCTCGCTGGTCGCGCATGCGCTGCAGCGCGCCGGCATCATTCGCTACAGCCGCGGCCAGATCGAGATCATCGATCCCAAGGCGCTGCTGGCGACGTCCTGCGGCTGCTATTCGGCGGTGAAGGCCCATCACCTGCGCCTGATGGGAATCGTGGCGTGACGGGAGCACGATGCGATCTCTGTGTTCCGACGTGCACGCAGCGTCGATGCATCGCCAGGGCCGGACAACTTGTCTCAATTGCCAATATATCCCGCCGCGAGGATGATGGAACTTACCCGCGCACCGCGTGAGTGCAGGCGTGCGATTCCCAGGTGCAAGGGTACGGAGGAGGCAGCTTTGGAAAGCATGGCGCGTCCGTCCAACGGTTTCCTGTCCGCACTGTCGGCAGACGATTATGAGTTGATCCGCCCGCACCTGCGAACTGTGGATCTGCCCCACGGGGCGGTGCTGGTCGAGACCGGCGAGACGCTCATGCGCGCCTATTTTCCTCACCGCGGCGTCATCTCGCTGGTGGTTGAACTGGCCAAAGGCGAGCATGTGCAGGTCGCCATGATCGGCCGTGGTAGCCTGCTCGGAACGCTCGCCATCGAGGGTGATGCGTGTGCGTTGAACACCGCCATCGTGCTGGTTCCCGGCGCCGCCTCGGTGGTGGATCTGGACCGCCTGCGCATGGCCGCCGATCAGAGCAGCGCCCTGCGCACGCAGCTTGCGCGTCACGGGCTGGCGGTCTACGCCCAGGTGCAGCAAACCGCGGGCTGCAACGCCGCTCATCCGGTGGAGTCGCGGCTGTCGCGCTGCCTGCTGCACACGCATGACATGTCGGGCGAGTCGCGTCTGCTGCTGACACAGGAGACCATGGCTCAGATGATCGGGGCCCGGCGCAACAGCGTGTCGCTGGTCGCCAACTCCCTGCAGCAGGCCAATTTCATCCACTACAGCCGCGGACACATCCAGATCACCAACCTGGACGGGCTGCGTCAGACGGCGTGCGAATGCTACGCCGCCGTGAAGGCCCAGTACGACCGGCTGCTCGGCCCGCCCTGAACGCCGCGGTCGCTTGGTAAACCGCGGGCTAATGCCGGCCTGCAAACACCAGCCATCCTGCTACCAGAACTGAAATTCGAAGGCCGTACACACGCGACATGCCTCGCGCGGCGGCGTGCCGCGCGACACGAACCGGGATCAGGGCAGGCAAGACATGTTTGACGTCACCGTCGGGCTTGCGAACGCGATCGATGCCGAACCCGCGCGCGAGCCGCGCGCGTACGAAGCGCTGGTGCGCGAGATCGGCGAGGACGGTGCCGGCGAAGTGCGCGACGTGTTCTGGAGCGAGACCTGCGCGCGCCTGCAATCGTTCCGCACGCTCTCGCCCGCGCAGCACCACGCCAGGATCACGCGCGAAGCGCATTCGTTGAAGAGCGCGGCCGGAACGTTCGGCTATTTCAGGCTCGCAGCGCTGGCGCTGCGGCTGGAGAAAACCGCGGAAAGCCTCGGCGAGACCGAATTCCGCGCGCTGCTGGACCTGATGGATGCGGCCTACGCCGCCGCGCATGCGCAGGAGCCGCAAGGCGAGCTGGCTTGGGATGCGCGCTCGTCGCGCTGCTTCGCGTGAAAACGCTCCGGACTACTCGCGCGTGCATTCCCGCCGTACTTCTACGGTTTGCGATTTTCACAGATGGCTAATCATAGCTGGCGATAGTCCCGGAAAACCAGGAGGGTTTTCCATGTTCACCTACGAGACCGCAGACCAGAAGGAGGTTCGTCGCTTCCGGATCGCACAGTTCAACGGCCGGATGGCGACGGTGAAGGCCGGCGGCTCGACCGTGACCGGTTTCGTGCGCTCGGTGCTGGAGCAGGAATCGAGCATGCCCCCCCGCTGGACCATCACGATCATTCCGAGCGCGCCGAAGGAAGAGATCAAGCCGCTGCGTCCCACCTCGCGCGCACGTCCCTTCGCCGAAGACTATTTCTGAGCGCCACGGATTTCCCAACTTTCGAGATAGGCGTCGGGTCTCGCCCGACGGCGGGCGACGGGCCCGGCCTCAGTCGATCGAATGCAGCAGCGCCGCACGGACGAGGTCCGCGGTGTTGCGCGCACCGAGCTTGCGCATCGCCTCGGCCCGATGGCTCTCGAAAGTGCGCGGACTGATCTGCATGCGAAGCGCACCCTGCTTGTTCGAGTAGCCTTCGCTGATCAGCCTCAGCACCTCGCGCTCGCGCCTGGTCAGCCGCTTCTGGCCCGACGGGCCGATCAGATCGGCGCTCGGCGGCCGCGGCGGTTGCAGCACGCGGACGGCCTTCGATTCCGCTTCTTCGGACGGGCTGGGCAAGCCGCCCTTGTGCGGGCCGGCGAGCTGCTTGACCAGGCCGCAAACGCGCTCGGTCTGGGCCAGCGCGTTCTCCACCACCCGCTGCAAATAGGCGCGATCGCCGGTCGCGGGGACGAGCTGATCGCTGTGGTGCTTGATCTCGCCCATGTAGAGCAGCAGCGCGGTCAGGGGGCCATTGAGCTCGCGGGCGATGGCAGCCCCCATTTCGTCGGCCGCCTTGGCACGCAAGGCGCTCAGGCGGGCGAAATCGAGCTCTTCAGCTGAAGCAGCGCTGCTTTCGTGCCATGCCGACGGCCGCGAATCGGTGGCCGTATCATTCTGTGACCCCATGTCACTCGTTTAGCGGAACCGGGGCGGGTCTGTGATTAACTTTTTGCTCCGTATGACTACGGTGATTTAGACGGTTTTACGCTGAAATGACGACTTCGGCACAATTTGTGCTTGCGCGGCGCCGCACGCGACCATGCAGCGGTTGAGTTTTCTGCCGAATGCTGGGCTGGGAACGGGAAAAGCTCCTCGGCGAACGCCTTGCTCCGACATCCACCCCCCGGATTTTACGGATTAATTAACGGCGACTTGCTTCTCTAGGGAGGTTGAGAGCGCGCAAATGCCTCCACGCATTGGGCCCGCAAGCCCGCGGGCCACGCTGCGAAAGATTGCGTGCCATGGACGAGATCGACCGGCTATCGGAATTTCTGCAGAGGCTGACGCCGCTGTCGCGCAGCTGTCTGCTCAGCGAACTCGAACGGCTCGAGCTGTGCGGCATCGACATGCCGGGTTCGGCCGACATCCAGGCCCGCTTGCGCGCCGAATTCCGCAAGGACGGATCGACCCAGGCGCGCGCCACCAGCCCGTCGCGCTATTTCTTCGCGCCGCTCGAGCTGCTGCTGATCGATGGCGCGCCCGAGCATGCCAACATGGGGCGGATCTCGCGCAATACCCTCACCCCGATCTGGGAATGGATCTGCCGCGACCTGCTGCCGACCATGGCGCGCGACTACATCAAGGCGATCGGCGACCAGGTCGCGGCCAACAACCCGAAGGAAGTCCAGAAGATCGCCTCGACCTTCCAGATCAAGGTCGTCAAGGTCCTCGAGAGCACCCTCGCCTCGCCCGAGAGCGCCGAATCCGCGCGCGCCAAGCTCGGGCAATATACGGCCTCGCGCACCGCCTTCGACGACGTCGTGAAGATGCTGCACGTGTTGCGCGCCGGCGATGCACTGCCGAAGTTCAACGCGAAGCTGCCCGACAAGATCGCGAAGTTCGACGACGGCCAGGTCGCCCAGATCACCGCGCAGCTCGACGCCTTCAAGAAGGCCCATCCCCAGGCACTGCCCTTCGCGCTGGCGCTGGTGGCGCGACGCCTGAAGGCGTCCTGGCAATTGGTGCGGCTCGCTACCCGAGCCGCTGCGAGCAAGGCCGCCGCAGACGTCGCCGCCACCCCCTATGCCTGCGTCGTTCCCATGGTTCTCGACCGGCTCGACGACAAGCGCCTCGCGCTTCGTGTCGCACTCCGGCACAACCGGGTGCTGATCGCCCGCGACCTGCTCGCGGACATCTACGACACCGAATATGCGCTCAAGGTCCGCATCGACGGCATCGAGCAATGCGAATGGGGTGTCCGGCTCCAGCAATTGATGGATGCGATCGCGGCGCTAGTTTCCGCCGAGGTGAGCCGCTTCCCTGCCAATGTCGGCCACATTCTCGGCTCGCGGCGGCTGCGCAGCCACGACACGCTCGGCGGCAAGCTGAGCTATCTGGCCTGGAAGGGACGCGACGCGATGCAGGACGGTGCGGCGGCGTTCCGCAAATTGATCGGGCAAACCTAAAGCGTTTGAGCATGATCTTTCCGGAAAACCGCTGCACACTTTTCCGGATCATGCTCTAGACCCGGTTCGGTCGCGAAAAGCCACGATGCGCCGCGCGGCTAGCGCGGCAGGCACAGGAAGCGATCCATGAATCGCCCTGACAGCACGAACCTGAACCACCAATAGATCATTCGCCGCATCGACATAGCTGTAATCCTCGACAGCCCTCCACCGGCTCGGGGGAGCTTTAGCGCGAGTGCGGCAATGCGCGTGTGATGTGCTTCACATTCTTGGCCGCCGACGCGGACCCGTTGTCGCAGAACTGTCGCGAGCGAAAGGCGGCGGTGCGCGCATCGCGGGAAGACGCAAGCGTGAAAGCCGCCGCCGATTCACGTTGCGCCGGCTTCATCGCCGCCGCGGGACAACCGCGCGCGTGCGCCCAAAGATTTCGTCGACAAATTAGCTCGAATTGCAGGGCTTAACGTTACTCAGATAATTCAAGAACGATGTGAAGCTCTCCTTATTTGAACCCACGCTCCGCGTTTAAGAAACCGTCACGGAACGGGAGTGGTGTACGATGAACGATGGGATGATTGAACTCGTCGGACGAAGGCCTGTGACCTTCGGACGGCGAAAGGTGACGCCGCGCGCCTGCGTGGCCGACAGCAAGCGTCACTTGCGCGCGTTCCTCAGCGAGATCCTCGAGGATCTCGGCTTCGTCACCTGCGAATGTGCCAGCGCCGACGAGCTGAAGACGGTGCTCGCGAGCGAATTGCCGGATCTGATCCTGCTCGGCGTCGCCGCCGACGGCATCGAGCCGGGACGATTCCTCGAAGTCCTGGTGCGTGAGGCATTTGCCGGCAAGGTTCTCGCCGTCGGCGCCCGCGATTCGATCATCGTCAAAGCCGTGCGGCAGGTCGGCGACGAATATGGCCTTGCCATGCTGCCGCCGCTGACCACGCCCTTTGCCGCGGAGACGCTGCGCGAGCGCGTTGCGATGCTGCTGCCGGATGAGCCGGCGCCGAGCCCGGCCGTGCATGTCGGCGAAGCCCTGCATGCCGGCTGGCTCGAGCTCTGGTACCAGCCCAAGATCGACGCGCGCACGCTGGTCCGCAACGGCGCCGAGGCCCTGGTGCGGATGCGGCATCCGACCTGGGGCGTGGTGCCGCCGGCCTATTTCATCCCGGAGCCGCACGATCCGCATTTTCGCGAGCTGTCGGAGTTCGTGATCGATCGCGCCGTGCAGGACTGGCACTATCTTCTGGAGCAACAAAGCCCGGTCAACCTGTCGATCAATCTTCCCGCCGCCTATCTCAGGGGGCCGCAGGCGGTGCGCGATCTCTGCCGCCGCGTGCCGACGCATCCGGCCTTCGGCGGATTGACGGTCGAGATCGACAGCGAGGAGGCGATCCGCGAACTCGATTTCCTGGCCGAGGTCGCGCGCGAGGTCGGCCTGCACAATATCGGGCTGTCGATCGACAATCTCGGCGCCAACTGGCCGTCGCTGATGGACCTCGACAAGATTCCCTTCGTCAAGCTGAAGGCCGACCGGCAGTTCGTCACCGGCAGCGGCGGCGATCGGCTGAAGCGCACGGTGTGCCGTCACATCGTCGAGCTGGCGCAGACCTTCGGCGCGCGCGCGGTAGCACAAGGGGTCGAGAGCCGCGCCGACCTCATCGCAGCGAGCGAGATCGGCTTCGATGTCGTGCAGGGCTTTCTATTCGGCAAGCCGATGCCGCTGAAGAAGTTCGCGAAGGCCGCGCTGACGCGCACCGTGATGGGATGACCGCGTTCGCTACGCCGTTTCCTCGCGGAGATCTGCCGTTGACCGCATCGCTCCTGGCTTGCTCGGCGCGCCGCGTTCGTGAGCGGAATCGAGGTGGAGCGCGAAACCGCGCGCTCCGGGAGACTCGAGCCCGGCGCGGAGCTGCATGCTCGGAATGACGTAATCGCCGCCATTCTGGCGCCGATAGGGAATCGGCAAAGTTGTCGCAAGCGTTCTCATCCGCTCGCGCAGGCGTTCGGCCGTCGCGCCGAAAGCGGCTTCATCGAACCTGTCGGCCTGATAGGCCACGAACGGCGGCAGGACGTCATATCCGGGATAATAGAGAATGCCGTGATTGATCGGAAACAGCAGGTCGTCGATCGGCCCGTTGACCCCGCGGGCGGAATAATGGTCCTGCCAGCCGCCGGCCGTCACGATCAGCATCGCGCGTTTGCCGGCCAAGGTCCCCTCGCCGTAACGGTCGCCCCAGCGCTTGTCGCTGTGCTCGCCGACACCATAGCCGAAGCCGTAGGCGAACACGCGGTCGACCCAGCCCTTGAGGATCGCGGGCATGCTGAACCACCACAGCGGAAACTGCAGAATCAGAGCATCCGCCCACAGAAGCTTCTCGATCTCGCCCTTGACGTCGGCAGTCAGCGTGCCCGCCTCGAACGCCTGCTTGGATGCCGCGGCGACCGCGAGACGCGCATCGACCGGCAGCGACGGAAAGTCGCCGCGGTCGACCTCGGACTTCCAGCCCTCGGCATAGAGGTCGGAGACCCGCACCTCGTGCCCCTGCGCCTCGAGCTCTCTGACGGCGACATCCCGGAGCGAGCCGTTGAGCGAGCGCTGTTCAGGATGAGCATAGACGATCAAGACTTTCATGTTCGGGCACCATTGGATTGAGGATTGTGGCTCGGCAGATAGCGCGGTGGCCCGCGATCCGGTAGACGTAGCCGATGGATAAGATTGTGCCGGAAAATGGATAGGCCGGAGGTTACGCTCGAGCGCATGCGCAGCTTCGTGCGCGTCGCCGAGCGCGGAAGCCTGTCCGCGGTCGCGCGCGAGCTCGGGATCGGCCAATCCACGGTGACGCGGCACATTCGGGAGCTGGAGCAGGCGGTCGGCGTGCCGCTGCTCACCAGGACCACGCGCAGGGTCACCGTGACGGAAGAGGGCCGCCATTACTACGCCGACTGCGTGCACATCCTGCGTCTGGTCGAGCAGGCCGGTGATGAAGCGCGCTCGACGCGCGGCGCGCCGGCCGGAACGGTGCGGGTCTCCTGCACCGCGGCGTTCGGCGTGCTCCACGTCAGCCGCTTGATCTTCGCCTTCCAGGACGCTTATCCGGAGGTGTCGGTCGACCTCAGCCTGACCGACGAGCGGATCGACCTCGTCAGGGAAGGCGTCGATGTCGCGCTGCGTCTGGGGCCGCTCGCCGAAAGCACGATGAAGCTGAAGTCGCTCGGCCAGTCGCGGCGGCTGCTGGTGGCCGCACCCGATTATCTTGCCGCGCGTGGCCGGCCTGCGCGCCCGCAAGACCTCGCTCATCACGAGGGCATTCGGATGTCCAACATCGCTGCCAGCGATGTCCTCGTGCTGCAGGGGCGCCGCGGCGGCCGCCATGCGATACCCTTCGAGGGGCGGCTGCGCCTCGATCACGGGCTCGCCGCGCGTGAGGCGCTCGCGGCCGGCCGCGGCATTGCGCCGGCGCATCTGTGGCTGGTCAGCGACCTGCTCGCGGACGGCAGGCTCGAACGCGTGCTGCCGGACTATTCACCGCCGCCCGTTCCGCTGAACATGCTGATCGTGCCGGAGCGGTCCGGCATTGCGCGCGTGCGCCTCCTGGTCGATTTCCTCGCCGGAGAGATCGCGCGACTACCCGGGATCGAAAGGCCCCAATCAGGGCTTTCTGTTCGGCAAGCCGATGCCGCTGAAGAAGTTCGCACGGAGCGCGCTGACGCGAACGGTGATGGGGCAGCAGTGAGGCCTAGCGGCAGACCCAGACGCCGTTGACCAGCACGCGGACGCAGGCTGGCGCGACGACGGCGGCTCCTGCGGCTGCTGCACCGACGGCGGCGCCACCGACCACGGCACGACGCGTCGTTCGACGTGCGACGCCCGCAACACTCGCCGGCGTCGCCGGCCGGCCGACGCGGGCTTCCGCGCTCTGGATCGAGAATGAAAGCCCGTCCTCTGCCGACCACTGCACCGAGGTCAATGCTGCGCAGGCAACAACGGCGCCGGCCAGCCACAATTTAGTTCGCATGACGTCCTCCCTCGCTGTTCAGGCAAGTAAAGGCAGACACCGAGTCGGGACAGGCATTGATCTAGATCAAGGTTCGGCGGCCGCATGACACTGGCGGCAGGCGTGAGGCGACAGGCTCACGCATAGCGCCGCGCGAAGAAGACGCAGGCGACGACGATTGCCGTCGCGGCGATCATGCTTGCTGCGACCGGCTCGCCGAGCAGAAGACCGGCGAGCGCCAGACCGAAGAACGGCTGCAGCTGCTGCAGCTGGCCGACGCGGGCAATGCCGCCGATGGCGAGCCCGCGGTACCAGAAGATGAAGCCGACGAACATGCTGAAGACGGAGACGTAGGCGAGCCCGATCCAGGCGGGCACACCGATGCCGCTCCAGACCGGCGGCCAGGTCAGCACCGCGAGCACCAGCATCAAGGGCAGCGCGAGCAGCAGCGCCCAGGAGATCACCTGCCAGCCGCCGAGGCGGCGCGACAGCGCGGCGCCCTCGGCATAGCCGAGGCCGCACAGCACGATCGCGGCGACCATCAGCAGATCGCCTTGAAGCGAGGCCGCGTCGTCGCCGGCGAGAGCAAAGCCGGCCACCGTTGCGCTGCCGAGACCCGCGAACAGCCAGAACAGCGGCCGCGGCCGCTCGCCGCCGCGCAGCACGCCGAAGATCGCGGTCGACAGCGGCAGCAGGCCGATGAAGACGATGGAGCGCGCGGAGGTGATGTGCTGGAGCGCGAGCGCCGTCAGCAGGGGAAAGCCGACCACGACGCCGATGGCGACGATGGTGAGCGAGGCGAGATCACGGCGCTGCGGCCGCGCCTGCCGGAGCAGGCCGAGCACCACAGCACCAATCAGCGCCGCGATGACGGCGCGCGCCGAGGTCAGAAACAGCGCCGAGAAGCCGCCGACGGCGACGCGCGTCGCCGGCAGCGAGCCGCTGAAGATGATGACGCCGAGAAGCCCGTTGCCCCAGCCGCTGGCGGAAGAGTGCATGTTGGTCTCGCTTGGTGGACGGCGGCGGATCGGGTGCCGGGGCGGTTGAACGCCTCGCGTGATGGCATGGAACAACAAAAGTTCGAAAACAACCCCATGCACAGTAGACGGGGGTTGCAAGATCAATGGGTTAGGCGGGGGGTGGGATTGGGTG
>NZ_JADYVU010000016.1:0-124609 GCF_020194115.1 Bradyrhizobium sp. NBAIM01
GCGGGGGAGGAAGCGCCGGTGGCGGGGCGGCCGGGAGCACGTCGTCGGCGCCCGGGACCAACTCGGCCGGGACAGCGCAATCGAGCGGCGGTTCCGGCCCACGGGGATCGACGACCGTCGGCCGACCCGGCAATCCTGCAGGCGGCACCAATATCGGACGCATCGATGGGACCGTCACGCCCGGACCCTCGCTGCAGGGCGACGACCAGATTCGCTCGGAGACCTCCCGCGATTCCGAAGCGGATCGAAAGATCAAAGGCATCTGCAGGGGATGCTGAGCCCATGATGCTGACCCCTTGATCAGCAGGGCTTTCGCATTTGAGATTTTCCCTGCGGCCATCCTTCGAGATGTCCGCTTGAGGCGGGCTCCTCAGGATGAGGTCGGAGTGCGCGGCAGCAGTTTCAACGGGCACTGACACCGATTAGCCTCATCCTGAGGAGGCGCGTCAGCGCCGTCTCGAAGGACGAGGCGTGCGCGCAGACCGCCGCCACAAGTCATATGCGATTGCGCTGCCCCTGATCAGGACGCCGGCTTGACCGGCGTCCAGTCCAGGTCCGCATCATCGCAAGGCTCGGGGTCGGCCGGGCAAGGCCTGATCTTCAACTCGTCCTCGAGCACCGCCTCGCCCTCGGCATGCTCGACCAACCCCGCCTCATCGGCTTTCTCCAGCGCTTCCTCCTTGGTCGGAAACGTGCGGCTCATCTTCTCTCCGTCCTTGAACAGGGCGTATGCCATGATCGCCTCTCTGGCTTCCGTCGCTACGCGCTATGCGATTTCCCTGAGGTGACTCAGGGTCGACAATCCGAGGCCACCCAAAGCAAGCAAGAACGATCTTCTCGGCATGTGCATCTCCAACATGTGAGCGACAGACGCAGCGTGATATCGAACGTTCCTATCCGGAATGAAGCCGATGACCAATCGCGCACGCGTGCCGACGAACGTCTCGCTCGCCTTAACGCATGTTAGTCTCGATCAATTGGCACGATTGATCGCAAGCTCGATCCCAGTGAGATGCTGATCGCCATAGGAACGTGTCCGTCTAGCATGGCTTAATTCCGCATCGGAAGTGCCGAGCCGCGCACGAGTTCACCACATGCAAGACAGACAAAGCAATTTCCCGACGTCCGCAGGCGTCCTTCTCGGACTTGGCCTCGGCGCATTCTTCGACGGCATCGTCTTTCATCAGCTGCTGCAATGGCATCATATGTTAAGCGGCTGGTATCCGCTCGATTCCATCGAGAACATCACCCTCAATACGACTTGGGACGGCATCTTTCACAGTACCGCCTATGTCCTCGTACTCGCTGGGCTTTATCTGTTATGGCAGCGGGCACGCCGAGGCGCGCCGCGGTGGTCCCGCTCGCAGTGTCTCGGGACGATCCTGATCGGGTGGGGCATCTTCAATCTCGTCGAAGGCGTGATCGATCACCAGATCCTGAGATTGCATCAGGTGAACGAGACCGTGCCCGACGGCCAGCGCATTTTCTGGGATATCGGCTTCCTGCTGTGGGGAGCTGCGATGATCGTCATGGGCGTTGCCATGGCACGCGCGGGCGCGCAGGAGGGAGTGCATGCGAAAGGCAGCTTACAGGCTCGTTAGAAACACGCCGCCGGCTCTGGTCTACGTGATGTTTCTGCTGCTGCTCGTGCTCGCGACGGCGCCGGCGTTTCGGCCAGTGCTGTTCGGCCTCTCCGTCGACGATCTCTTGCAGTTGCGCTGTTTTTCGCCGGTCTGAGCGCGGAGGTGACCATGGTGGAGTTCAGGCTTCCAAGAAACTCCCGCATCGAGCAGGGGGTGGTCTGGCCAAAGCCGGCCGGCAAGAGCTTGCGGGAATTTCAGGTCTATCGCTGGAATCCGGACGATGGCCGCAATCCCAGGCTCGACACCTATTTCGTCGATCAGACGGATTGCGGGCCGATGGTGCTGGACGGGCTGATCTGGATCAAGAACAACATCGACTCGACCCTGACCTTCAGGCGATCCTGCCGAGAGGGCGTTTGCGGCTCCTGCTCGATGAACATCGCCGGCCAGAACACGCTGGCATGCACGAGGTCGATGAACGAGGATGTTGCGGAAGGCGAGCCGCTCCGCGTGCTTCCCCTGCCGCATCAGCCGGTGGTGAAGGACCTGGTGCCGGATCTGACCAACTTCTACGCGCAGCTCGCACTCATCGAGCCGTGGCTGCAGACCACGTCCCCCACGCCGCAGAAGGAATGGCGGCAAAGCCACGAGGATCGGGCGAAACTCGACGGATTGTACGAGTGTATTCTCTGCGCGTGCTGCTCGACCTCATGCCCGAGCTATTGGTGGAATTCCGAGCGTTTTCTCGGGCCGGCAGCCCTGATCCAGGCGGCGCGCTGGATCAATGACAGCCGGGACGAAGCCACCGGCGAACGCCTCGACATGCTCGAGGATCCCTTCAGGATCTATCGCTGCCACACCATTCTGAATTGCGCGAAAGCATGCCCAAAGGGCCTCAATCCCGGAGAAGCCATTTCGGCTCTGCGGCTCAAGATGGTCGAGCGGAAGTTCTGATCGCGAGCGAGACGCCACTGCGCAAAACAGGAACCATGGCTGCGGCGCTCGCTTATCAGACGCGAGTTGGAGGCGCCTGATGGGAAAGAAGCAATTTGCCGCTCTGCCGTTTCGGCTGGACAAGTCCGAGCTGCGGGTGATGCTGATCACGACCAGGCGCAAGCGCAGGTGGAGCGTCCCAAAGGGATCGCCGATGCGCAACAAGGAGCCGCACCTGACGGCTGCGCTCGAAGCCTATGAGGAGGCGGGCCTGGTCGGTGTCGTGGCCACGCGCGCACTGGGCAGCTTCAAGCATCGCAAGCGAAAAGGTGATCGCAAGCGGACCATGAACGTTGCCGTCTTCCCCATGAAGGTGCACGGGCGCCAGCGCTGGTGGCCCGAGAAGGGCGAGCGGGAGGCGATCTGGGTCTCGCCCAAGACGGCGGCGCGCCTGGTGCACAAGGCGCAGCTCCGGCGCCTGATCGCCCGGTTCGCGGCGCAGACGGCGCGCGAGACATCCTCGCCGCTCGGCCGGTGAGGGGGGGCCGGGATTAGGAACACGTCGCGCGCCCAATCATTCAAGCTTGATGGACCAACAAACCACGGGGCTCATATCGGAGGAGCGGCCGCCTCACGACATCCTGGCAGCGGCGATCGAGCGACGCCGCGCCGTCTTGTTCGTGGGCGCCGGTGTCTCGATGGCCGTCGGCCTGCCGTCCTGGCAGTCCCTGATTGATCATCTCTTGGACGATTTGGGCCTCGAACGCAACGTCATCGACGGAATGCATGGCGGCTATCAGATGCTTGCGGAATATTATCGGATCAAGCGCGGCGGGATCGGCCCGCTGCGCAGCTGGCTCGACCGCAATTGGCGTGTCGACCCCGAGAAGATCGCCGCTTCAGAGCTGCACCGGATGATCGTCGAGCTGGATTTTCCGGTCATCTACACCACTAATTACGACCGCAACCTCGAAACCGCGTTCGACGTGCTGAACAAGCCCTTTGCGAAGATCAGCAACGCGAAGGAGATCGCGAGCGCTCGCGCCGGCGTCACCCACATCATCAAATTCCACGGCGACTTCGATGACGATGCTTCGCTGGTTCTGACCGAGACCGATTTTCTCAACCGGCTCGCCTTCAATTCCCCGCTCGATATCCGCTTTCGCGCCGATGCGCTGGGAAGCACGCTGCTCTTCGTCGGATACAGCATGTCCGATCCGAACATCCGGCTGCTGCTGCACCGGATCTGGCAGATCTGGGACGAGTCCGGGCACAGCCAGGACCGGCCGCGATCCTTCGTATTCGTCGCGCAGCGCAATCCGGTGCAGGAGGCGGTGCTCGCCAACTGGGGCATCACCACCATCGCCCCGCCCGAGGGTATGGCTGCCGATGACGGTCTCAGGCGGCTGCTGCACGACATTCGCGAGCGGCTTGACGGCAGGACAGCGCCTAGCTCGGGTCCCGACACCGAGAGACATCGCTAGGGCCGCCGGACGCTGCAGATCTCGTTCGGGGCTAGAGTGAGGCTTGCGGCATATTGCATATCCAGAAAGCCGGCGCGCCAGCGCTGCGCCATGGCCGTCTCCGACAGATCAAAGGATTTTTCCGGCCCGGCCTCCTCGCGGCCCGGCCGGTAGCTCAGGAGATAGACCTCGTCCTTGTAGTGGAGGTCCTGAAGCTCGGCGCGGAGCTGACGGGCCTCCAGAGCGTAGCCGAGGCGCTGGAAGGTCTGGTTGCCGAAGGTCAGGTCGCTCTTGCGCTCGGAGGCGGCCTCGAGCCCATCGGGGACTTTGCCGTCGCGCGGAAACAGATCGATCGCATAGAGGCGGAGCGGGCCTGCAGTCTCCAGGATCGGATCGAACGGCGCGTTCAGCGAGAACCCGCCGTCGACGAGCCAGCGGCCGGCGATCTGCACCGGAGCGAATTCGGGGAGAAAGCCGCAGCTGGCCAGGATATGGTCCATTTCGATCCGCTCCGATGCGGAGTCGAACAACACGGCATCGCCGCTCTCGACATCGGTGGCGCAGATCGTGATGCGCAGATCGCCGCCATTCAGACGTCCGAAATCAATCAAGCGCTGCAGGCGTTGGCGGGTCGGGCCGAGATCGTAGATGCCGCCGTAGTGAGACGCCGGAATGGGGAGGCGGGGGTGGAAGAAACCGGAATGACCCAGCACGCGCGTACTGATCGAGCTCAGCCACGCGAAAGTATGGCGGCCCGCGTTCGGCACGTCGGCTGGACTGCTTGGGGCATGCCAATAGCTGCGTAAATTGCGCAGCCGATCGTCGCACGGGCTCCCCGCGATCAGCGCGGCCGTGATGGCCCCGGCCGACGAACCGGTCACCCAGTCGATCGGCAGCCGAAGCGAACTGAGGGCTTCAAACACACCGCCATGATAGGCGCCGAGGCCGAGCCCGCCGGAGAACGTGATGGCGGTGAGAGGACGCTCGGCTGTGCCGCCAGGCTCAGCTGCACGGTCGGTCAAGACGGGCGCCAATTGCCGGTCGGGTGGTCGCGCCGATCACCGGTATCTCCCGCAATAGCGAAGATTGATCGCGAGAGCGGCGGCGAGCAATCGACATTCATCTCAAAGCTCCAATGTCGACAATTGAACGCGGCTCTTGATGCCGTGTTCCAAAGGCTCAAACGGCACGCATGGCCGCCCTTTGCGGCGAGCCGTTAACCTGTGTGAAGCCGGTCGCTGCAGATCGCGGCTAAGGTGACGGCTGCGACAGCTCCGACCGGAAGCGGGATGCCAGAACAATCTCCGAGCCTCAGAAATTTCACCATCAACTTCGGTCCTCAACATCCTGCCGCGCACGGGGTGTTGCGGCTGGTGCTCGAGCTGGACGGCGAAGTCGTCGAGCGCGTCGATCCGCATATCGGCCTTCTGCACCGCGGCACCGAAAAGCTGATCGAGGCCAAGACCTATCTCCAGGCCATTCCCTATTTCGACCGGCTCGACTACGTTGCTCCGCTGACCCAGGAACATGCCTTCTGCCTCGCCATCGAACGGCTGATCGGCATTGAGGTGCCGCGCCGCGGCCAGCTCATCAGGGTGCTCTATCACGAGATCAGCCGCATCCTCTCGCACCTTCTGAACGTCACCACCCAGGCCATGGACGTCGGCGCCTTGACCCCGCCGCTGTGGGGCTTCGAAGAGCGCGAGAAGCTCATGGTGTTCTACGAGCGCGCCTCCGGCAGCCGGATGCATGCCAATTATTTCCGGCCGGGCGGCGTGCACCAGGATCTGCCGCCCAAGCTGATCGACGACATCGAGGCCTGGTGTGATCCGTTTCTGAAAGTCGTGGATGATCTCGACCGCTTGCTAACGCTCAACCGGATCTTCAGGGCGCGCAACGTGGATATCGGCAGGGTGACGCTGGAGCAGGCCTGGGCGTGGGGATTTTCGGGCGTGATGGTGCGCGGCTCGGGCGCCGCCTGGGATTTGCGCAAGGCGCAGCCTTACGACTGCTATGCGGAGATGGATTTCGACATCCCCATCGGCAAGAACGGAGACTGCTACGACCGTTATCTCATTCGCATGGAGGAGATGAGGCAGTCCGTCCGCATCATGAAGCAGTGCATCGAGAAGCTGAAGTCGCCGGACGGCGGCGGCCCGGTGATCGTGCAGGACAACAAGGTCGCGCCGCCCCGGCGCGGTGAGATGAAGCGGTCGATGGAGGCGCTGATCCATCACTTCAAGCTCTACACCGAGGGCTTCCATGTTCCCCCCGGCGAAATCTACGTCGCCGTCGAGGCGCCTAAGGGCGAATTCGGCGTGTTTCTCGTCGCGGATGGGACCAACACCGCCTACAAGTGCAAGATCAGGTCGCCCGGCTTCGCCCATCTGCAAGCGATGGATTTCCTCTGCAAAGGGCATTTGCTGGCGGACGTCTCGGCGATCCTGGGCTCGCTGGACATCGTGTTCGGCGAAGTCGATCGCTGATCGTGAACGGCCGGCACGCACCTACTCGGGCAGAGGCGTGTCGGCGATGTCCAGCAGCGCGCCGAGGCCTTGGCGGAGGCGCCGCGTCGCGATGCTGTCGTTGGCAAGGCCGAACACCACGAGCGAGCGCGCGGTCACCGCGTAAGCATGCCCGAACTCGAACTCGGCCATCGGCGCGTCGGGCCGATTGGTGTCGATCAGGCCGAGCCAGCTGCGTCCGTCGGTGACCTCCGGCAGGGTGAAATTCACGACGTCGTGGTGCGCGTTGTAGACCAGCAGCATGGTCGCATCCGAGCCGCGGCGCTTGATCCCGGTCTCCTGCGCGCGGCCGTCGAGCAGCATGCCGAAGCACTTCGCATTGCCGTCCTGCCATTGCTCCGTCGTCATCTCCTCGCCGGACGGCGAGAGCCAGGTGACGTCCTTGACGTCGAGCTCCTCGTTGTGCGAGCCGACCAGGAAGCGGCTGCGGTAGAGGATCGGAAACGCCTTGCGGGTGGCGATCAGCTTGCGCACGAACTCGCGCAGGCTGCGGCCGTTCGCGGTGATGCCCATCCAATTGAGCCAGGTGGTCTCGTTGTCCTGGGCGTAAGCATTGTTATTGCCGTTCTGGGTGTGCCCGAACTCGTCGCCCGCGAGCAGCATCGGCGTACCGTGGGACAGCAGCATCGTTGCCAGCAGATTCCGCTTCTGGCGCTCGCGCAAGGCGGTGATCTCGGCGTCGTTGGTCGGCCCTTCGACGCCGCAATTCCAGGAATGGTTGTTGTCGTGACCGTCGCGATTGTCCTCGCCATTCGCCTCGTTGTGCTTGTCGTTGTAGGAGACGAGATCGTTGAGGTTGAAGCCGTCATGCGCGGTGACGAAATTGACGCTGGCCCAGGGCCGGCGTCCGCGCTTGTTGAAGAGGTCGCCGGAGCCCGAAACGCGCTTGGCGACGTCGGCCAGCGTGCCCGGATCGCCCTTCCAGAAGGCGCGCACCGTGTCCCTGAACTTGTCGTTCCACTCGGCCCAGCCCGGCGGAAACTGACCGACCTGATAGCCACCGGGCCCGATATCCCAGGGTTCCGCGATCAGCTTGACGCTGGAGAGCACGGGATCTTGGCGGCAGGCGTCGAGAAAGCCGCCGCCTTCATCGAAGCCATAGGGCTCGCGCGCCAGGATGGTGGCGAGATCGAAACGGAAGCCGTCGACCCGCATCTCTGTCGCCCAGTAGCGCAAGGAATCAGCGACGAGTTGCAGCACACGCTGATGCGAGAGATTGACGGTGTTTCCGGTGCCGGTGTCGTTGATGTAGTAGCGTTTCTTGTCCGGCAGCAGGCGGTAATAGCTGGCATTGTCGATGCCCTTGAACGACAGGGTCGGGCCGAGCTCGTTGCCTTCGGCGGTATGATTGTAGACGACGTCGAGAATGACCTCGATGCCATGGGCGTGAAACTGGTTGACCATGGCCTTGAATTCGTTCGCAGACGTCGCCTTCAGGTAGCGCGGATCAGGAGCGAAGAAGGCGATGGAATTGTAGCCCCAGTAATTGCGCAGGCCTTTCTCGACCAGATAGCTGTCGTCGACGAACGCATGGATCGGCAGCAGCTCGGCGCTGGTGATGCCGAGCGAGCGCAAGTAGGCCGGGATTTCCGAATGTGCGAGGCCCGAGAACGTGCCGCGATCGGCTTCCGGCACCAGCGGATGCAGCTGGGTGAAGCCTTTGACGTGCATCTCGTAGACGATCGTGCGCTCCCACGGCACTTCCGGCTTGCGCGCCACGCCCCAGGTAAAGGCGGGATCGATGACGCGGCATTTCTGCATCAAGGGCGCGCTGTCGCGTTCATCATAGGACAGGTCCTTGTCGGCGTGATCCAGCCGGTAGCCGAACAGCTCCGGCCCCCAGCGGAGCTGGCCGACCAGCTGCCTGGCGTAGGGATCGAGCACGAGCTTGTTGGGATTGAAGCGGTGGCCGGCGTCGGGTTGGTAAGGACCATGGACGCGATAGCCGTAGACGGTCCCGGGACGGGCGGAGGGCAGATAGCCGTGCCAGACCTCGTCGGTATATTCGGGCAACTCGATGCGCTCGAGCTCGGCTTCGCCGGTATCGTCGAACAGGCAGAGCTCGACCTTGGTGGCGTGGGCGGAGAACAGCGCGAAATTGACGCCGAGGCCATCCCAGGTGGCGCCGAGCGGGAAAGGTCTGCCTTCGGTGATCCGGGTGCGGCGCAGGCGTGAGGCCGTCCGCGTCAGGGCCTCGTCTGAATGTGCTGGCTGGTCCATCTCTGCCCCCGAGTTGCCCGTCAGGATGTCGGCGCAGTCGCGGCGGTGGGCTCCACGTCGGCCGGCTTGGACGGCGCGTTGGCTTTTTGCAGAGCCGCCTCCTTGCTGATGGCCGGAATGGAGTTGCCGATCCGCCCGACGATCGCGATCAGCTCAGCGTCCGAAAGTCCGAGCCGTTTCTTGACGAGGCGCACCTGGGCGCGGTCGGTCAGGTCGAGCTTGTTGCGGATCAGTTGCGGCTTCGGGCGGCGCATGGCCACGGCTCCTGTCTGGGATGGTAACCGTCGCGCTGATGATTCCGTTCCCGTCGCGCTGCAAATGTCCGGCGTCGGCGCCGTGGAGGAACGAACGCACACGGCTCCGCTTTGTCGCCCCGACGCGCGCAATTGCATGCCGAGGTGGGCATGCCGCGAAAGGGGATGGGCTTGAGTCAAAGACTGGGAATGGCCGAGCAAAGTCGGCGCCATGGTCCTCAGATCGTCGATCATGGGGTCTCGTTCCACCTGTGGGCGCCGACGGCGCGATCGGTCGAGCTGCTCGAAATCGGCCAGCCGCCACGCAAGATGCCGCGCGATGCGGACGGCTGGTATCAGCTATTGAGCCAAACTGCGCGCGCCGGCACGCGCTATCAGTTCAGGATCAACCAAGACCTCGTCGTGCCCGATCCCGCCTCGTGCTTCCAGCCGGACGACGTCGGCGCGCCGAGCGAGGTGGTCGACATGGCCGCGTTGAGGGACCCGGTGCTCTATCCGGGCCGTCCCTGGGCGGAAGCCGTGATCTACGAGCTGCATGTCGGCACGTTCAGCGAGGAGGGGACCTATGCCGGCGTCGAGAAGAAGCTGCCTTATCTTCGCGATCTCGGCATCACCGCCATCGAGCTGATGCCGCTCAACGACGTGCCCGGACGGCACAATTGGGGCTATGACGGCGTGCTCCTGAACGCGCCGAATGCCCGCTACGGCCGGCCAGAGGATCTCAAGCGGCTGCTGCGCGCGGCGCATGCCCTCGACATCATGGTCTATCTCGACGTCGTCTATAACCATTTCGGGCCGCAGCTGAACTATCTGCATCTCTATGCGGAGAATTTCTTCAACCCGCGCCACACCACCGGCTGGGGGCCCGCCGTCAACCTGGAAGGAGCCGACGGCGCGTTCGTGCGCGAGTTTCTGATCGAGAATGCCCTGATGTGGCTGCGCGACTATGGCTTCGACGGCCTGCGCTTCGATGCCGTTCATGCGCTGAAGGACGACTCGAACCGTCATTTCCTGGTCGAACTCGCGGAGACCCTGCGCAGCCAGCTGGCGGGCCGGCGCATCCATCTGATGCTGGAGAACGAGGCCAATCAGGCGCACCTGCTCGCGCGTTCACAAGGACGCGCGACGTACTACGATGCGCAATGGGGCGACGATTTCCACAATGCGCTGCACGTCCTGCTCACGGGCGAGGACGAAGGTTATTACCGGGCGTTTGCGGACAAGCCGCTCGAACATCTGGCGCGATCCCTGACCGAGGGCTTCGCCTATCAGGGCGAGGTGTTTCCCCTGCACGAGGCGCCGCGCGGCGAGCCGAGTGCTCATCTGCCGCCCGAAGCGACCATCTTCTTCGCCCAGAACCACGACCAGGTCGGCAACCGCGCTTTCGGGGAGCGGCTGTCGCGGTTGGTCGGTCCGGACAAGCTGGAGCTGGCCCTCGCACTGGTTCTGCTCAGCCCGCATATTCCAATGCTGTTCATGGGCGAGGAAGCGGCAGCCGAAACGCCCTTCCTGTTCTTCGCCGACTGGTCGGGCGAAGCCGCCGAACTGACACGGGAAGGCCGCCGCAAGGAGTTTTCACACTTCAAGGCGTTCGCGACGCCCGAAACGCGCGCCGGAATCCCGGACCCGTGCGACGAAAGAACCTTCCGCGCCTCCAAGCTGGACTGGACCCGCATCGAGCAATCGCCTTCCGGCACCAGGTTCCGAGCACTGACGACGCAGTTGTTGACGATCCGGCGCGAGAAGATCGTGCCGCTGATCAAACGCGGGTTCGTTTCGGCGCAGCGACAATTGCTCGGCGCGGATCCCAGCATGGGCGGCGTGGATGTGCGCTGGCAGACCGAGCAGGGCGACGTTCTGCAGATTGTCGCCAATCTCGCCGACCTCGAACTGCCGATGCCGTCGCTGGTCGACGGCGAGAGCCTGTGGCGATTGCGCCGTCATGTCGCCGGAGCACTTGCGCCCGGCGACATGATCGTGAGGCTTGGCCGCAAGCGCTGACGACAGACGAGGGTCAGCGCTCTCAGGCTAGCTGCCGGCACGGCTCGCGACGGCCGGTGTGGGCGAGGTCGCGAACTTGCCGAGCCCGAGGTAGACGAGGCCCGCCACGCCGATTCCGAACAACCAGCTCAGATCGGCACCGCCGAGCAGATAGATCGAGATCGGCCCCTGCAGCGCGCTGACGAGGCCGTCCTGCACCAGCCATCCGGCAACGAGGCCGGCGAAGAACGCGATCATGCCGGCCCAGTTGATGTCGCCATAGGCGCTGCTCTCCGGCGAGCGATAGAACTCGGCCACCTCGATCTTGCCCTTGCGCTTGATGAAGAAGTCGGCGAGCACCACGCCGGCCCACGGGCTCATCCACAACAGCAGGCTGATCATCCAATGGTCGAACGCCTTCGCGAAGGACGGCGCGAAGATGAAGTAGAGGGTGACCAGATAGCCGGCGACGCCGACGATGACGGTGAGCCAGAAGCGCGAGAGTTTCAGCCCCGCGCTTAAGGCGGCCAGCGCCGCCGAATAGACGTTGAGGATGTTGGTAGCGATCGGGCCGTGCAGCACCATCAGGAGGACAAGGATGCTGACGGGACCGCCGAACACCGCGCTGACCATCTTGGCGGGATCCGTGTCCAGCGTCGTCGAGGCAATGGTCGCGCCGAGAATGCCGAGCCAGACCGTCGGCACGAACATGCCGACATAGCTGTACCAGAACACGGCTTTCGACGGCGTGGAGCGCGGCACGAAGCGCGAATAGTCGGAGGCCCAGGTGACCCAGGAAATGCCCCAGCCGACGCCGATTGCGGTCATCAGCATCGTCAGCATCGCCAGATGCGCGCCGGGCGGCAGCGAGGTGGTCAGGTTCCAGTTGACGACGCCGGGCCGCGTCCAGGCCAGCACGCTCATCAGCACCATGATGGCGATGGTCGGCGGCACCGTGTACTTCTCGAAGGTGCGGATCGCGTAGAAGCCGTAGACGCCGATCATCACCTGCACCGCCATCACCAGCGTGATGACGATCATCTCGACCAGCCAGGTGTCGGGCACGCCGAACTGGCCGAGGATGCCCATCGAGACCTTGACCGGGAAATAGGTGTTCACGCCGATCCAGCCCAGCGTCATCAGGAACATCAGGATGCTCGGCAGGTAGGCGCCGCGGACGCCGAAGGCGGACCGGCTCAGCACCATCTGGTTGACGCCGGTCTTGTGTCCCATCACCGTGAAGGTCGCGAAGATCGCGCAGCCCACGATGTTGCCGAGCACGATGACCGCGATTGTCTCCATCAGGCCGAGCTTGAGGATGATGCCGAGCGCGCCGAGCGCCCAGTTCACCGGCGCGACGTTGGCGCCGGCCCAGATCCACATCTGCTGCGGCCCGCTGGAGTCCCGGTCCGCGTCGGGAATTGGCTCGATGCTGTGAATATCAGCGCGAAGTTCGGAATCCGTCATGGCATCCCCCAATACGAAGCACGCTTCGCATCATCGCAGCATAAATCGTGCCATGGGTTGCGGAGCGGCCGGGCCGGGCGCGTTTCGATGCCGGACGCAGCGAGGCTCGCCTCGGATGCGACTGCGTTTTTAAGCGCCGGCCATGCCGACGCGCCGGCCTGCCGCAGCACACCGGACCCGCCGCCGGTTGACGGCGATCGATGCACGGCCGGGCAGCGGTACGATGATAAATTAAGCAGCCCAACTCAAAAGCGCAGCACTCGCCTCTAGTCGAATAGGGCAGCGGCGCTGTCGCGACTGGGATGGCCGGCCACGATGCGCTGCATCATCTCGATGAAGAGGGCCTGTTCCCGCTGGCTCAAATCACCGAGCGTTGCGCGATGCGCTCGCCGTGCCGCGCCCTCGATTTTAACCAGCAGCGCGGCGCCGGCCGGCGTCAGGCGGCACAATCGCGCGCGCCGATCGTCCTTGTTCACCGCGCGCTCGACAAGGTTGCGCGCCGCGAGACGCTTCAACGCACCGGTCGTCGTAGTGCGATCGAGCGCGATATCGGCCGCCAAAGTGGTCTGATCGGCGGTTTCTCGCACCGCCAGCGCCGAGAGCAGGCTGTATTGCAGCGGCGTGACCTCGAATTCGCCGCAGGCTTCCTGAAACAGCGCGACGTGAATCTGGTGCAGCCGGCGGATCAGATAGCCGGGCCGTTCCGACAAGGGCCAGGGGCGGTGCCGCGTCCCGCCGCGACGTGTCTTCGCTTGCCGCAATGCACACACTCCCAAGCCGAAACCCTGCCGCGCTTAGCTCGATTCGAGTGCGCCTGCCACATCGGGATCATGGCACGATGCTTGCTTTTGTCAAAATGCGAAGCATGCTTCGTAATTCGAGGGACGAAGCCGTCGCCCCTCGCAAGAAGAGGAGAGCGCCATGTCCGTCACTGCCAGCTTCGATCTTCTGCTCCGGGGTGGCCGCGTGATCTGTCCGGCCTCCGGCGTCGATGGCCTCAAGGACGTCGCCATGCGCAATGGCAAGATCGCGGCGGTCGCATCCGACATTCTGCCGACCAGCGCGAAGGAGGTCGCCGATGTCAGCGGCAAGCTCGTGCTGCCCGGGCTGATCGACACCCACGCGCACGTCTATCAATATGTCTCCGGCCGTTTCGGCATGAACCCCGACATGGTCGGGGTGCAGTCCGGCGTGACCACGCTGGTCGACCAGGGCGGTCCGTCCTGCATGACGCTGCCGGGTTTCCGCCATTTCATCGCGGAAGCCTCGGCCTCGCGCGTCTATGCCTTTATCTCCGCCTATCTCGTCGGCGGCCTCGAGGGCCATTTCTATCCGCAGCTCTACAGCCCCGACGGCGTCGACATCGATGCGACCGTCAAGGCGGCAACTGCCAATCTCGATCTCGTGCGCGGCATCAAGGCTCACGCGGAGATCGGCGGCTTCGCGCGCTGGGGCATTCGTGTCATCGAGATGGCGGCCGAGATCGGCAAGCGCGCCGACCTGCCGGTCTATGTGCATTTCGGCCAGCTCTGGGGCCTGCCCGAGAGCGGCGCCAATGGCGAGGACGCCGACACCATCCTCACCCGCGTGATCCCGCTCTTGCGCGAGGGCGACATCCTCGCTCATCCCTTCACGCGCCATCCCGGCGGCTTCGTCAATCGCGAGGGCGAGGTGCATCCGGTGATCCAGGCCGCGCTCGACCGCGGCCTCAAGGTCGATGTCGGCCACGGCAGCCATTTCTCCTATCGGCTCGCGAAGAAGGCGATCGCCGCCGGAATCATTCCGACCACGCTCGGCGCCGACATCCACGGCTACAACACCCATGTGCCCGCGCCGGCCGGAACGCCCGACCAGCACGAGGACGATGAGAACCATCCCTTTGCCGGTCAGGCCAAGTTCAGCCTGGTCCAGGCGATGAGCTCGATGATGGCGCTCGGCCTGTCGCTGGAGCAGGTGGTGCCGATGGTCACCGCCAATCCCGCAAGAATGCTTGGCCGCAGCCACGAGATCGGCGCGCTCAAGATCGGCATGGACGCCGACGTCTCCGTGCTCACGGAGAGAAACGGCCGCTTCGTCCTGAAGGACAACGAGAACAACGAGGTGATTGCCGAGCGCCTGCTGCAGCCAGCCTTCTGCCTGCGCGCCGGCACCCGCTTCGATGCGGTCGCGCCGATCCTGCCGCAGGCCGTCGCGGCATAAGGCCGGGCGGTGGAGGAGAACGCGAAGTTGCGCAACGAGCGAGAATTTCCGGACGGAAAGACGGGGCAGGGCGTAGGCGCACGGCTGCCGCGCAAGGAAGACGACCGCCTGATGCGCGGCCGCGGCCAATATGTCGGAGACGTCAGGCTCGCCGGCCTTCAGGACGTCGCCTTCGTGCGCAGCCCGCTGGCGCATGCGCGCATCCGCGGCATCCATGTGCCCGAACGCCATCGCGGCAGCGTGTTCACGGCGACCGATCTCGTCGGCATCAAGCCGATCCGTGCGGTGTCGGGCCTGCCGGGCTTCAAGATCTCGGAGCAGCCGGTGCTCGCCACCGGTAAGGTGCGCCAGGTCGGTGAGCTCGTCGCGATGTGCCTCGCGCCGACCCGCGCCGAGGCCGAGGACATCGCGGCCTCCGTGACGCTCGATCTGGAGGAGCTGCCGGCGATCCATGACATGCTGAAGGCGCGCGAGCCCGGCTCGGCGCTGGTGCACGAGCATTGGGGCGACAACGTCTTCCTGGAGACCAATTACGAGGTCGACATCTCCGCCGCGCTCGATGCGCCGATCAAGGTGACGCGCGAGATCTCGACGGCGCGGCAATGCATGTCGCCGCTGGAAGGCCGCGGCGTGGTCGCGACCTTCGACGAGAGGCTCGATCAGCTCACACTGCATTCGGCGGCGCAGATGCCGCACATCACGCGCAGCGGCCTCGCCGAATGCCTCGACATGGAGGAGGGCCAGATCCGCGTCATCTCGCCCGACGTCGGCGGTGGTTTCGGTCACAAGGGAATTTTGTTGCCCGAAGAGGTCTGCCTGTCCTGGCTGACGATGCGTTGCGGCCATCCCGTGCGCTGGCTCGAAGACCGGCGCGAGCATCTCGTCGCCAGCTCCAATTGCCGCGAACATCATTACAAAATCACGGTCTATGCTGACCGTGACGGCACGCTGCGCGGCATCGACTGTGAAGCGACGGTCGATTCCGGCGCCTACTCGTCCTATCCGTTCTCGGCCTGCCTGGAGGCCGCGCAGGTCGCCAGCATCCTGCCCGGTCCCTACAAGATGCCGGCCTATCGCTGCCGCACCTTCTCGGTCGCCACCAACAAATGCCCGATCCTGCCCTATCGCGGCGTCGCGCGCACCGGCGTCTGCTTTGCGCTGGAATTGATGCTCGACCTCGTGGCGGCGGAAGCCGGCCTAGAGCCCGGCGAGGTGCGGCTGCGCAATCTGGTGCGCCCTGAACAGATGCCGTTCGACAACATCACCAAGAAGCATTTCGACAGCGGCGATTATCCGGAAGCGATGCGCCGCGCACTCGCAGCCATCGACATCGACGCCATCCGCGCCAGGCAAAAGCAGGGCGAGGCCGACGGCCGCCGCATCGGCGTCGGCATCTCCATCTATTGCGAGCAGGCCGCGCACGGCACCTCGGTCTATTCCGGCTGGGGTATCCCGATGGTGCCGGGCCATGAGCAGGCCTCGGCGCGCCTGACGCCGGACGGTGGCCTTGAACTGCGTGTCGGCGTGCACTCGCACGGGCAGGGCATGGAGACGACGCTCGCCCAGGTCGCGCACGAAATCCTCGGCGTGGATGTCGCAAACATCCGCATCGTCCTCGGCGACACCGCGATGACGCCGTATTCGACCGGCACCTGGGGCTCGCGCTCGATGGTGATGGCGGGTGGTGCGGTCGCGACCGCCTGCCGCGAGCTCGGCGAACGTGCGCGCCGCATCGGCGCGAAACTTTTGCAGCACGATCCGGCCTCCGTGGTATTGCAGAACGGCGAGGTGCGCGGCGTCAACGGCAGCGTCAGCCTGAAGGCGATCGCCCACACCTGGTACCGCCGCCCGCAGGATTTGCCGCCAGACGTCGATCCGGGCGGGCTCGAGGTCACCCAAGGCTACAAGCCCGTGCGCGACAGCGGCACCTTCAGCTATGCCGCGCATGCAGCCGTGGTCGCGGTCGATCCTGATATCGGCGAGGTCGAGATCCTCGACTATGTGATCGTCGAGGACGGCGGCGTGCTGGTCAATCCGCTCGTCGTCGACGGCCAGATCTATGGCGGCCTCGCGCAAGGCATCGGCACCGCGCTCTACGAGGAAATGCCGTTCGATGCCTCCGGCCAGCCGCTGGCGACGACGCTCGCGGATTACCTGTTGCCCGGTCCGACCGAGGTCCCGGCCGCGCGCCTCGATCATATGGAGACGCCGTCGCCCTATACTCAGTTCGGGGTGAAAGGCATCGGCGAGGGCGGCGCCATCGCACCGCCCGCCGCAATCGCCAATGCCGTCAACGACGCGCTGCGCCCGCTCGGCGTCGAGCTGATGCAGTCGCCGATCACGCCGCATCGCATCGTCGCGGCGGTGCTGGCCGCGCGTGCGGCTGAGAGGAGCGCGGCATGAAACCGGCGCCCTTTGCTTACGAGCGCCCGCGCGATCTCGATGCGGCTCTCTCGATGCTGGCCGCAAGCGGCGGATCGGCGAAGATCATCGCCGGCGGCCAATCGCTCGGCCCGATGCTCAATCTGCGGCTGGTGCAGCCGGAGCTGGTTATTGACATTTCCGGCCTTGCCGAGCTCAAGCGCGCAGAGGTCTCCGGCGACGAGCTCGTGCTGGGCGCCCTCGTCACCCATGCCGATATCGAGGACGGCCGCACGGCCGACGTGACCCGCGGCGCCATGCGGGCTGTCGCTGCCAACATCGCCTATCGCGCGGTCCGCAATCGCGGCACGATCGGCGGCTCGCTCAGCCATGCCGATCCCGCCGCGGACTGGATCTCGGCGCTGGCGGCCCTGGGTGCGCGCGTGACATTGCGCAGTCTTGCCGGTGTGCGATCGATGGCGGTCGAAGCGTTTGTGGTCGGTGCGCTGGAATCTGCGCTGCATGCCGGCGAGATCGTCGAGGCGGTCCACGTGCCGGCGCGATCGGCGACAGCGCATTGGGGTTATGCCAAGAGCTGCCGCAAGACCGGCGAATTCGCCCATGCCATCGGTGCGATATTGGTCGATCCCGCTGCCGCCTCGGCGCGTATCGTGATCGGTGCCATCGATACGACGCCGATCGTCATCACCGATGCCGCCGAGCTGTTCGGCGGCCGGATTGCCGCCGACTACAAGCAGCGCTTCGATGTCCGTGCCGCCGATGCCCTGCTCGCAAGCGCCGGCATCGACGATGCCGCGCAGCGCCACATCCATGTCAGCGTGCTGAAGCGCGCCGTTCTGGAGGCCGCGGCATGACCACGATCGCGCTTCAGGTCAATCGCCGCGCGGTGGAGCTGCACGCCGAGCCGCGCACCAGCCTTGCCGATTTCGTCCGCGACAGGCTCGATCTCACCGGCACGCATCTCGGCTGCGAGCATGGGGTCTGCGGCGCCTGCACTGTGCTGCTCGACGGCGTGCCGGCGCGCTCCTGCATCACCTATGCGGCGGCCTGCGAGGGCGCCGATGTCACCACGATCGAAGGCCTCGACGAGGACGAGATCACGACCGAGCTGCGCGCTGCCTTCACCCGCGAGCATGCCCTGCAATGCGGCTATTGCACGCCCGGCATGCTGGTCTCGGCGCGCGACCTGGTGCTGCGTCTGCCCGACGCCGACGAGCGCCAGATTCGCATTGGCCTCAGCGGCAATCTCTGCCGCTGCACCGGCTATGTCGGCATTGTGCGCGCGGTGCAGTCCGTGATCGAGGCAAGGCGCGCGCGCAACGTCGCGCCGATGGCGGATGGGGGTCGGACCGTCCTTGGTCCTGCCGGCTCGGGGCGAGCGGCAACCGCCCGGAACGAGTTGCGGCCTGCGCGGCACGCGCCAGCTCCGGCACTGGAAAGTGCCACCCCAAGCAGCATCCCCGACTTCACGCCGGCAACCGTGCTCGATCAGCGCTTCACGTTGCCGTATCCGCCGGCAAAGGTGTTCGCGATGTTCGAGGACATCGCAGGTATCGCCGCCTGCCTCCCTGGCGTATCGCTGTCGTCGACGCCAAAGCCGGAGCGCGTCGAAGGATCGATCCGCGTCAGGCTCGGTCCGATCGCAGCAAGCTTCGAGGGGGCCGCGCGCGTCGAGCGGGATCCCGCGACACTCTCGGGGCGCATCGTCGGCATCGGCACCGACCAGCGCAGCCATTCGGCGACGCAGGGCGAGATCCGTTACCGCCTGCTGCCACTGGAAGGCGGCGCGGCGACCGCGGTCGAACTGTCGATCGGCTACACGCTCACGGGAATGCTGGCTCAGGTCGGTCGTCCCGGCCTCGTGCGAGACCTTGCAAAACGTCTCGTTGCGGAGTTCGCCGCCAATCTCGACCGCCACATGTCCGGCGCCTCGTCGGGGCAGGCAGGTCCGGCGGAGCTCAGCTTCTGGTCGATTGCATCGGACGTCTTGCGAGCCCGGCTCGCGCAAATATTTCGCCGCACCTTCGGAAGAGGTGGCGCGGAATGATCGGCGAACCGGCGCCGCGGAGTGACGAAGCCTGGACTGCCCTGACATCAACAGCGTGGGATTTGGAGAGACAAACATGACACGAACACTCGGACTGGTTCCGGCAATCGCGTTGGCGACGGCCTTGTTCGGCGGCGCCGCGGGGGCGCAGACCATCAAGATCGGCGTCAACGAGCCGCTCACCGGCGCGTTCGCGGCCTCAGGCACTTACGTCGTCAATGGTGCGAAGATCGCCGCCGACGAGATCAACGCCAAGGGCGGCATCCTCGGCAAGAAGATCGAGCTCGTCATCGAGGACAACAAGAGCAACCCGACGGAGGCCGCCGCCGTCGCCGAGAAGCTCATCACCAGCGACAAGGTGCCGGTCCTGATGGGCGCCTGGGGCTCGAGCCTGACGCTCGCGGTGATGCCGAAGCTGATGGAATACGAGACGCCGATGGTGGTGGAGACCTCGTCCTCCGGCAAGATCACGACGACGGGCAATCCCTTCATCTTCCGCATCTCGCCGCCCTCCGCGATCGAGGCGGCCGCGTTCAAGAACATCGTCGACAAGCTCGCGCTGAAAAAGGTCGACTTCCTTGTCATCAACAACGACTGGGGCCGCGGCACCGCCGAGGATTTCAGCAAGATGATGAAGGAGAAGGGCATCGGCATCGGCCTCGTCGAGACCATGGACCAGGGCGCGCAGGACATGAGCGCGCAGCTGTCCAAGATCAAGACCTCGGATTCCGAGACCGTCATCGTCACCACCGCCGTCGACCAGCTCACGCTGATCTTCAAGCAGGCCGCCGCGCTCGGCCTGAAGAAGCGCATCATCACCACCGGCGGCTCGCAGAATCCGGACCAGATCATCGCGCAAGCCGGCGCCGCCGCCAACGGCACCATGCATCTGACGACGTTCCTGCCCTGGTTCCCGGACAAGACGCCGAACCCGGAAGCCACCAACTATTTCATCGCGGAATGGAAGAAGCGCGGCTTCGACTTCGCCGGCTGCACCGAGAGTTTCCGCGGCTATGACGGCATCCGCACCGTCGCCGCCGCGATCGAGAAGGCCGGCAAGGCTGAGCCTGCCGCGATCAAGGCGGCGCTCTGGAACATCAACATCAAGGGGCTGAACGGCGACATCGTGTTCCGCAAGTCGGGCCCCGAGGGCAAGGAAAGCGGTCAGAGCCAGCCGAATGTCTATCTCATCGAGATCGCCGACGGCAAGATCGAGATGAAGACGCTCTGACGCGCTTGTTCGCAGGCGAGGGCGGTACGTCACCGCTCTCGCCGAATACGGACTAATCGGGAACAATCTTGAGCGAATTCCTTCAGCATCTGATCAACATGCTCGTGCTCGGCGGCACCTATGCGCTGCTGGGTATCGGGCTGACCTTGATCTTCGGCATCATGAACGTCGTGAACTTCACGCATGGCGTGCTCTACACGTTCGGCGCCTACATCATGTTCATCGTGGTGCAGCAGATCGGGCTGAACTTCTTTCTCGCGCTACCGGTGGCCGTGCTGGCCGGATGGCTGCTGGGTGCGGCCATCGAATTGACCTTGCTGCGTCCGCTGCGCGGCTCCGACATCGACACCACCATGCTGGTGATGATCGGCGCCTGGATCGCGATGCAGTCGGGCACGCTGTGGATCTGGGGCGGAGTCGCGAAAGCGGTGGCGACGCCATTCCCGGAGGCGCCGCTGGTGCTGGGGCCGGTCTCCGTCTCCTGGCTGCGCCTGTTCGTGCTCGCCGCTGCGGCCATGTTGATCCTTGTGACGTATCTGCTCATCAACAAGACCAGCCTCGGCCGCGCGATGCGGGCGACGTTCCAGGACCATGACACGGCGTCGCTGATGGGCGTGAACGTCGACATGATCTACACCTCGACCTTCGCGATCGGCTCCAGCCTGGCGGCCGCCGCCGGCGCGCTGCTCGGGCCGGTCTACGTCATTTTCCCGCAGATGGGCGATCTCGCCGCGGTCAAGGCTTTCGCCATCGTCATCCTCGGCGGCCTCGGCAACATCACGGGCGCGGTGATCGGCGGCTTCATCCTGGCGCTGGCCGAGGAGCTCGGCGCCGGCTACGTCTCGTCCGGCTACCGCGATGCCATGGGCTTTCTCATCATCATCGCGGTGCTGATCTTCCGGCCGACCGGCCTGTTCGCGCGCGCGGAGCGCGTCGGATGAAGACGATCGTCACCATTCTCGCCGTCGCGGCGCTGGCCTCGGTGCCGCTCTGGCTGCGCGATCCCTATCTGCTCAACGCGCTGATCACGACCGGCATCTTCGTCATCGGCGCGATGAGTCTCAATCTGCTGCTCGGCTTCACCGGCCAGCTCAGCCTCGGCCATATCGCCTTTTTCGGCATCGGCGCCTATGTCAGCGCACTGACATCGCTCGGCTTCGACATCGGCCTGCTAGGGGGTTTTCGTCTTGTCCACACACCATGGCCGCCGATCGTAGGCTTCGTGCTGGCAATTTTGATTGCAGGATTGTGCGGCTATTTCGTCGGTCTGTTGTCGTTCCGCGTCCGCGGCGCCTATTTCGTCATTGTGACGATCTCCTTTGCCGAGGTGGTCCGGCTGGTCGCGCTGAACTGGGTCGAGCTGACGCAGGGTCCATTGGCGCTGACCAATATTCCGTCCGTCGCGTTGCCCTTGCCCGGCTTTGGCGAGCTGACGCTGCGCACGAAATTCCACAACTATTATCTCGTCCTGGTCGTTGCGCTCATCGCCTATCTCCTGATCGCACGCCTCGTTCATTCCCATTTCGGCCGCTCCATGCGTGGCCTGATGGAGAACGAAACGCTCGCCGTCTCGGTCGGCATCGACGTGACCAGGACGCTGACGATTGCTGCGGTGATCTCCGCCGCGATCGCCGGCGCGGCCGGAAGTCTCTATGCACACTACATCCGGATCATCGACCCTGAAGTCTTCGCCTTCATCAACACCGTCACCATGGTGATCATGGTCATCAGCGGCGGCAAGGGCTCGCTGGCGGGTCCCGTCGTCGGCGGCCTGATCTTCGGCCTATTGCCGGTCGCGCTGCGGCCTGTGATGGCGCCGGAAGCGCAGTGGATCGCCTATGGCGGCGTGCTGATCGCCATCCTGTTCGTGTTGCCGCGCGGCATCGTGCCGTCGCTGGCGCAGCGGTTGACCCGGCGACGGCGCGGGACGACGGCGCTGGCACCGGTGACGCTCACTGAAACCGGCGCCAAGGAGCCGGCGTGATGACCGCGCGCAGCATCGCCATGACCATCGATCAGGTCGCCGTCCGCTTCGGCGGGCTGGTCGCGATCTCCGACATGAGCTTTGAGGTCGGCGAGGGCGAGATCGTCAGCCTGATCGGGCCGAACGGCGCTGGCAAGACCACCGCCTTCAACGTCATGACCGGCTTCCTGACGCCGAGCGCCGGCCGCGTCACCTATCGCAACACTGCGCTCGCCGGATTGAAGCCGCACGAGATCGCCGATCTCGGCCTGATCCGCACCTTCCAGCGCACCAGCGTGTTCCCGAACGACGCCGTCTATGACAACCTCCTGATCGGCCTGCACCGGCAGGGCCGGGTCCGGCTGCTCGACGCCATCTTCGGCCTGCCAGGCGCGCGCGCCTCGGAGCGCAAGCTGCGGCAGCGCGCGAGCGAGCTGCTCGAATGGGTCGGGCTCGAACGCCGCGCCCACGATGCGGCAGGTTCGCTCTCCTACGGCGAGCAGCGCTTGGTCGGCGTCGCGCTGGCGCTGGCGGCCGAGCCGTCGATGCTGCTGCTCGACGAGCCCGTCTCCGGCATGAACGCCTCGGAGACGCACCGTTTCGTCGAGCTGATCCGTGGCATCCGCGACCGCGGCATCACGATTTTGCTGGTCGAGCACGACATGCCGATGGTGATGACCGTCTCGGATCGCATCGTGGTGCTCAACTATGGCCGCATCATCGCCGAAGGGACGCCGGAGGTGATCCGCAACGATCCTGCTGTCATCGAAGCCTATCTTGGACATGGAGCAGGACGTGCTTGAGATCCGCGACATGGTCTGCGGCTACGGTGGCGTCACCGCGCTGCGCGGCATCTCGCTCGACGTGAAGGCCGGCCAGCTGGTCGCCCTGATCGGAGCCAACGGCGCCGGCAAGAGCACGACGCTGCGCGCGATTTCCGGCCTGGTGCCGCCGCGCTCGGGCCAGATGAAGTTCGAGGGCATCGACATCACCGGCGCGAAGCCGCCGCGCGTGCTGGCGAGCGGCATCGCGCATTGTCCGGAAGGGCGGCGCGTGTTTCCGCATATGAGCGTCGAGGAAAATCTCGATATGGGCGCTTACCTCCGGCGTCGTTCGGGCGAGATCGCGGCCGACCGCGACCGTATCTACTCGGAATTCCCGCGGCTCGCCGAGCGGCGCCGGCAGGCGGCGGGCACGCTGTCGGGCGGCGAGCAGCAGATGCTTGCGATCGGCCGCGCGCTGATGTCGCGGCCGCGCCTGATCATGTTCGACGAGCCGTCGCTCGGGCTCGCCCCCAATATCGTCGAGCGCACCTTTGCGATCATCCGCGGCATTCGCGATGCCGGCACCACGGTGCTGCTGGTCGAGCAGAACGCCTTCGCTGCGCTCGAGATGTGCGACCACGCTTATCTGCTCGAGAACGGCCGCATCGTGCTATCGGGCGCCGGGACCGAGCTGATCGCCAACGAGCATGTGCGCAAGGCCTATCTTGGTGGGTGACGACGCCGGGTGGATTGACGTCTGCGATCTCGACCGGCTGAAGGCGGAGACCATCGTCCGCGTCCCCGGGCGCGACCTGCTCGTGATCTGGAACGAGGGCGACGTCGTCGCCTGCGAACGTGCGTGCCCGCACGAACAGGCGGATCTGGCCTTGGGGCAGTTGAGCACGGGGCGGCTGCATTGCCCGCGTCACGCGGCGTCGTTCGATTTGCGCGATGGGGCAATCAGTGCGGGATGGCCGAGCCGGCCGCTGCGGCTTTATCCGGTGCGGATCACGGGCGAGCGAATCTGGATTGAGATGCAGGAGCGGCAGCCGGGGCGATGATGACATCATGCCCCTGTTTTGCCCGACGAGTCAAAGCGGCAATGGCGGTGTCGATCGACCCTCAAACAATTCGCCTTTGCAAACAACGACATCGCTACTGTGCATGGGGTTGTTTTTCGCACTTTTAGTCCAGTAGCCGCCGTGCGGCCTCCACCAGGACTCCGTCCCGGCGGCGCAGAGCCTCGAGAATGGTGAAATGGTCGGCGCCTTCGACCGGGATGAGCTTGCCCGGCGCTCCCGCCGCCACGCGCTTGTCGAAGAGATTGATCGAATCGCAGACCAGCGCCGGCAGCTCGTTGCTGCCATAGGCGATGTCGAGGCGTTTCTGGATGACGGGTAGGCGCAGCGGCGACAGCGTGGCGATCTCCTCGTCCGTCAGCTTCAGCGCATCGTTCAGCCCCGTATCGCGGATCGGCGCGAGATCGTAGACGCCCGAGAGCGCGAGCCCCGCATGGACACGCGGATGATCCAGCGCCATTGCGACGAGATGGGCGCCGGCGGACCAGCCCGACAGCACGACCGGCCCGGCAATTCCATAGGACGCGCCGTGCGCCGCGAGCCAGTCGAGCGCGCGCGGGATCTCGGCGACGATGTCGGTGAGGGACACCTCGGGCGCCAGCGAATAGCCGGGAATCGCAACCGACCAGCCATGCGCGGCGACGCCTTCGACCAGCATCGCGAACAGCTCGCGCGAGTTGCGCTGCCAGTAGCCGCCGTGCAGGAACACCAGGCAGGGCGCATCAGGCTTTGCGGCCGGGTAGAGGTCGATCTTGTTATTCGCCCGCTCGCCATAGGGCAGGTCGAGATGGGACTTGAGCGAGCCCCGCAGCCGGCTTGAGGCTTCGTTGCGCTCGGCGATCAGGGCCGGGCTATTCTTGACCGCCGCGTTGTTGTCATAGGCCGCACTGCGCTCCGCCCGGGACAGCTCGGACCAGCGGTCGCGGGGGTCGAGCGGCCGAATTGTCGAATGAGGGTTCTCAACCATGGGAGTCTCCGTTTGCGTCAGGCACTACGCAAGATCGCTTCGATCTCTTGCGCTGCTGCGAGGAGCGAGCGGTCTTGTCCGCGCGCCGCGATGATTTGAAGGCCGAAGGGAAGCCCGCGCCGATCCGTTCCGCACGGAATCGAGATCGCCGGCAGGCGGGCATGATTGACGAAGGGCGTGAACACCGCGTGGGCCCGCGGGCTTGCGGGTTTTCCGCCGATCATATCAGGGCCGAGCTGCGTCAGCGGCCAGGCGACGCAGGGGACGGTCGGCGTCAGCAGCAGGTCGACGTCCGTGAAGAAGGCTGCGAAGGCATTGGCGATCGCGGTGCTGGCGAGCAGCGCCGCTGCAACGTCCGCACCCGACCAGGACAGACCTCGCTCGATCTGCTTGGCGATGTCAGGATCGAAGACAGTCGGATCCTTGCGAAAGCGTTCGCCGTGGAGTGCCGCGAGCCCCGCATGCTGCAGCGGCATGATCGCATCCTCCGTGGCGCCTGCCGGCCAGGCGGGATCGCGTTGTGTAATGTGCAAACCTGCTGCGGAAAGCCGTTCGACGGCGGCGGCGAGGCCATTCGCGACGACGTCGTCGATCGCGACGTCGAGACCAAGGCGCGGCGAGAACGCGATGCGCTGACTGCCGATGTTTTTGGCCTGCTGCACCACGACGGCAGACTCCGGATCGCGCGGGTCGGCGCCGGCCATGGCTTCAAACGCCAGCGCGATATCGGCCGCGTCCGATGCGATCGGCGCGATGACGGAGAGGCCGAAGAAGGGCTCGGCGAAACCTGGCCCATAGGGGATCGCGCCATAGGACGGCTTGAAGCCCGCGACCCCGACATGAGCCGGCGGCCTGCGGCTGGAGCCGCCCGCATCGGTGCCGATCGCGAGCGGCACCAGGCCGGCCGCAACCGCTGCGGCCGGGCCGCCCGATGAACCGCCTGGCGTCAGCGCGGGATCGAGCGGATGCCGCGTCGGCCCGTACAGCTGTGAGGTGGTGACGCCCTTGCAGGCGAACTCGGAGGTCGCGCCGATGCCGACGACGACGGCACCGGCCTTGCGCAGCCGCTCGACCGCGATGGCATCGCGCGGCGCGATGAAATGGTGGAACAAGCGCGAGCCCTGCGTCACGCGCCAGCCGCCGACCCAGACGTTGTCCTTGACGATCACGGGAACACCGGCGAGCGGCATGATCTCGCCCATACGCAGGCAATCATCGACCGCCGCAGCATCCGCCAGCGTGCGGGCGGGATCGATTGTGACGACCGCGTTCAAGGGCTTGGCGGCCTCGATGCGGCCGAGCGCGGCTTTCGCGGTCTCGACGGCATTGGTCCGCCCGGCGCTGACGTCGGCAACGGTCTCGCGCGCGCTATTTGTCCGCGTTGTCATGGCCTCCCCAGATCAACGCCAATGTACCGCCAAGGGCAAGGCACGCCAGGGCGAAGAAGGCCATGCCGAGGCTGGCCACGCGATCCAGGATCGACACCAGCGCGGGCGCGGCAAGGAGACCGGCATAGGACGCGGTCAGCACCGCGCCGGTGGTCTCGCCGATCCGGTCCTGCGGGGCGAGGCGGGCGATCTCGGCGACGAAGACGCCGTTCCAGCCCGACGCCGTCAGGCCGAACAATGCGGCAATGATGAATTGTCCGCTGCGGCCGAGCGAAGCGCCATTCAGGCCGAGCAGCGCGGCGCAGAAGGCCATACCGAGGCCGATGACGACGAGAACGGCGCGCGAGGCATCGAGCCGCATGGCGACATAGCCCCAACCGAGACGGCCGATCAGGCCGCCGGCTTGCGCGCAGGCGAGCGCCATGCCGGATTCGATATGGCTGAGGCCGAGCTCGCGTGTGCCGAGCGTGACGAAGACCGTGTTGAGCGACACCTGCATCGCGCTGAACGGCATCGAGGCCAGCGCCAGCATCGCGATCCGCCGGTCCGCGATCACCAGCGCCGCCCGCGCGCGGAGATCGAGCTTTGGCGGCGGGGCGACCTTGCCGGCATAGGCCGGCCGCAACCGTTCGAACAGCGCGATCGCCAGTAGCGCCAAGGCAGCAACGGCCGCATAGCACCACACCGGGCCGAACGCGATGGCGATCGCGGGCAGCGCCAGCGAGCCGCAGACGGCGCCGATCTGATTGCCGGTCTGGCGCACCGAGAACACGAAGGCGCGTCGCTCGGCGGTGACGAGCCGCGCCAGCAGCGCCGCGCTCGCCGGCGTCTCCGGCCCCATCGCAAACCCGATGCAGAGGCCTGCGGCCAGCAGGGCGGCGCTCGTTCCGAGCGAAGCCAGTGCCATGCCGACGACGATGGCCGCCGCGCACAGGCTCGCGATGCGCAGCGAGCCCAGCCGCGCGATGAAGTCGCCGCCCCAGAACGAGGCGGGGATGCCGACCGCGAACACGGCGCAGGAGAACAACGAGAGCTGCCAGACCTCGATATGGGCGCGCGGGGCGACCACGCCGGGCGCGAACAGGGCCAGCGCGACGAGAGCCTGCAGCCCGGTCATCGCCCCCAAAGCAGGCAACAATGCCGGTGCTGGCCGAGCGGCCGTGTTTCCGTCTACCATGGCGGCGTGCTCATGGGAGGAACATTGTGGCAGGCGGTATTTCCATTCACGCGGTCGATGTGGCGAGCGGGCGCCCGGCGCAGGGGCTGCGCGTCGAAATCTGGCGGATCGATCCGGAGTCCCAACGCATCGCCGATGGGCGGCTCGGCGCCAACGGCGTGCTCGATCATTCCGTTGCGCAAGGCGCCGGCGTGACCGCAGGCGCGTACGAGGTGCTGTTCCATCTCGGCGAGTTCTTTGGCGAGCGCGACGGCTTCCTCACCGTGACGCCGTTCCGCTTTCGCATCAAGAACGTTGACGAGCATTTTCATCTGCCGCTGAAATTCACGCGCTGGGGCTATTCGCTGTTCCGCGGCGCCTGATCAGTTGGTCAGCCGCCGCGACAGGCCGGTGACGCGCTCCATGACCGCGACCAGCGCGACGGTCGCGATGATCAGCACGCCCGAGAGGGCCGCGATGGTGACATCCAGCTTACCTTCGAGATCCTGCCACATCCGGATCGGCAGCATGTCGGTGGCGGCATCGCGCAGGAACAGCGACACCGGCACGTTGTCGAAGGACGACATGAAGGCGATGAACGCGCCGGCGATGATTCCCGGCCGGATCAGCGGCAGCACGATGCGGCGAAACGTGTAGAGCCGGCTCGCGCCGAGCACGGCCGAGCTTTCGAGCAGGGTCGGCTCGAGCTGGGCCAGCGCTGCGACCGTGTTGCGCACGACATAGGGCACGCAGACCACGGTGTGGCCGATCACCAGCGTCAGCGGCGACACGGGCAGGCCGACCAGCGAGAACAGCATCAGGGCGGCAAGGCCGAAGGCGAGCGCGGGCAGCACCAGGGGCGACATGAAGAGCGAATCGAGCAGCCGCGCCGACAGTGTCCGCGAGCGCGAGATCGCGAGCGCCGCGGCGACGCCGAGGGTAACGGACAGGCCGGTCGCCCACATCGCAACGATCAGGCTGTTCTTGGCGGCGAAGTGCAGCTGCCAGGCATTCCACAGCTCAACGTACCAGCGCAGCGAATAGCCCGGTGGCGGGAAGCGCAGCGAGAAGCCGCTGGTAAAGGAGACGATCAGCACCACGAGCGAGGGGGCAATGATGATGAGAAGCGCGATCACCGCGATCACGGTCATGACGAGCTCGAAGCTGATCGCCTCGAGCGTGCGCTTGCGGCCGCTCATCATGCGCCTCCATAGCCGCGCGACATGCGGCCGAGCGTGGTGAAGACCGAGACGACCGCGAGCACGGCGAGCAGGAAGATGATCGAGATCGCCGCCGCAAACGGCCAGTTCTGCAGCGTCGACGCCTGCTGGTAGAGATACATCGGCATGAACAGCATCTGCCCGCCGCCGATCAGCGACTGGGTGATGAAGGCGGTGATCGCGGCGGCATAGGTCAGCGTGCAGCCGGCGATGACCCCCGGCAACGACAGCGGCAGCATGATCCGGAAGAAGGTGCGCCAGCTTCCCGCGCCGAGCGAGCAGGAGGCATCGTCGAGATTGGGATCGATGCGGCTGAGCGCGGTGATCAGCGGCAGCGTCATCAAGGGCATCTGCACCTGTGCCAGCGCGATCACCACGCCGAACTGGGTGTAGAGCAGCTTTAGCGGGGTATCGATCAAGCCGAGCGATTGCAGCGTCGCGTTGATGATGCCCTGGCGCCCCAGGATGACGATCCAGGCGAAGGTGCGGACCACGACGCTGGTCAGAAGCGGCAGCAGCACGATCAGGATGATGACGGTCTGAAGCTTTGGCCCGACCCGCTGATACAGCCAGGCGATGGGAAAACCGAGCACGAGGCAGACGGCGGTCACCTCGGCGCCCAGCAGCAGCGTCGAGCCGAGCACGCCGAGGCTGAAGGGATCGGTGAGGAAGTGCAAGTACTGGCCGAGCCCCCAGTGGAGCCCCACCGTGTCGTTGTGCAGCGAGAGCCAGAGCAATTGCAGCAGCGGCGCGACGAAGAAGACCAGGAAGAACAGCGCCAGCGGCGCTGCCAATCCCATTCCGTAGGACGTCACGTCCCGTGCTGCCGGCGCTGCGCCCATGGCTTGAACCTCGAGGTTTTAGATCTTGATCTCGCGGTTGAAGCGTTCGATCCAGGCCGAGCGCTGCTCGTTGATCTTCTTCCAGTCCTGGAACACGAACTTCTTCTTCAGCTCGGCGGTGTCCTTGGCCAGCACACGTGCGATCTCGCCGCCCATCGTCACCTTGGAGTTGGTCGGCACGATCAGGTAGGGCGGGTTCATCAGCGTGGTCTGCACCTCCGGCGTCAGGGCCGCCTCGATCAGCTTGAAGGCGAGCTCGCGGTTCGGTGAGTTCTTGACGATGTGAATCGTGGTCTTGAAGGCGATGGCGCCTTCCTTCGGCGCCACGAACTCGACCGGCACGCCACGCGCTTTCAGGATCTGGATGGCGTTGAAATTGCCGGGCGAGATGTCGATCTGGCCCTGCTGGAATAGGGTCGCGAGCGCGCCGGGATTGGCGGCGACCGCGGCGAGATTGGGCTTGAGCTCCTCCAGTGCCTTGAAGCCCGGATCGACATTGGCCTCCGAGCCGCCGCGCATCTTGGCGATCTCGACCAGCCAGCCGGTGCCGAGTGTCGAGTTGAGGTTGGTGATGCCGACGCGGCCCTTGAATTCCGGCTTCCAGAGATCGGCCCATGACGTTGGCGGCGTCTTGACCGCTTCCGGATTGTAGGTGAGGCCGACGACCTGGAAGAACGGGGCGGGGCCCATCGGTTCCTGTGCCTCGGCGATCAGGTCCTTGTAGTACGCGCTCCTCTCGACCGGATAAGGCTCGACCAGATCCTGGCCGACGGCGACGAGGGCAGGACCGGGATCGTGCAGCATGACGTCGATCGGCGGATTTGCTTTCGCTGCGTTGACCTTGGCGATCTGGTCGACAGAGAGCATGGGATCGAGCACCATCGCGGCGTCCGCATTGGCTTTGCGGAACGCCGGCACCAGCACGGCCTTGTGCGCTTCCTCCCAGCTGCCGGTGAAGGTCGCAAACACCAGCGGACGCGCCTGGGCGTAGCTCAGGCCTGGAAACGCCTTCATGGCCCCGAGCGTGAGCGCCGTGGTCAGCAGGCTTCTGCGATTCATGATCATATCAAACTCCCCTCTGGACAAGGACTGGATCTAAAGCGTTGCGGGAAAGGCGTTGGCGAGCGATGGGGCGAGCGGCGCGAGGCGCACCGCAGCGCCGTTCTCCAGGGCGCGCGTCTCGCCGATGCGCGCCTGAGAAACTTTGACGCCGGAGCCGTCGGCGGTGGTGACCTCGTGCACGACGGTGGCGCCCAGCGGCAGCGACATGCCAACGACGCCGGCAAAGCCGGTCTCGTCGCCGACGAACTGCAGGTGCTCGGGGCGGATGCAGACGGTGACGCGGCCCCCCTCGCTGAGCGCACCGCCTGCGGGACGCGCGATGATCTCCGCGCCGGCATCGAGGCGCACTTTCGCTGCCGTGCGGTCCGCTGAGACCACAATGCCGGGCATGCGGTTGGTGGAGCCAACGAAGGTGTTGACGAACAGCGTCTGCGGACGGTCGTAGACGTCCGATGGCGAGCCGAACTGCTCGAGCTTGCCATGGCTCAGCACGGCGACACGATCGGCCATCGACAGCGCTTCTTCCTGGTCGTGTGTCACGATCAGCGTAGTGATGCCGGAGACGCGCTGCAGCCGCTTGACCTCGATCTGCATGTCCAGCCGCAAATTCTTGTCGAGCGCGGCGAAGGGCTCGTCGAGCAGCAGGATCGACGGCTTGATCGCGAGCGCGCGGGCGAGCGCAACGCGCTGCTGCTGGCCCCCGGAGAGCTGCCGCGGCAGCCGGTCGGCCATAGCAGGCAGCTGCACCAGCTCCAGCAGGCGCTGCGCCTCGCGCTGACGTGAGGCCTTGTCGATGCCGCGGGCGGCGAGGCCGTAGGCGACGTTCTCGCTGATCGACAGGTGCGGGAACAACGCGTAGTTCTGGAACACGATGCCGACGGCGCGTTTGTTCGGCGGCAGCGCATCGACGATGTCGTCGCCGATGATGATCCTCCCTTGCGTCTGCGCGATGAAGCCGGCGATGATGCGCAGCAGCGTTGTCTTGCCGCAGCCGGACGGACCCAGCAGCGCAATGATCTCGCCGCCCTTGATGTCGAGATTGATGTTCTCGACCGCAAGCGCGCCACTCGGATACCGGTGGGTGACCGCATCGACGACAAGCGATCGGCTGCTTGGCGCATCAACCATGGTGTTGCCTCCCGTTGCCCCAGAGGAGAAAGCAAGTCTCGTGCCCGCGACTGTCGCTTTTCGCGGAGCGTTTTGGCATGGTGACCCCATGACATCGGATCGATCGATATGCGACCTCACGGCGACAGAGCTCGCGCGCGCCATTGCAAGGCGCGAAGTGTCCTCCCGCCAGGCCGTCGAAGCGCATCTGGCGCGGATGGCGAGCCTCGACAGCCGATTGGCGGCATTCGTGACGGTGGATGCGGATGGTGCCCGCCGTGCAGCGCAGATGTGCGATGCCGCCTCTGCGCCGATGGGCCCGCTGCACGGCGTGCCCATTGCGGTCAAGGACCTCACTGACACTGCGGGACTTGCGACGACTTACGGATCCCTGCTGTTCGGCGATCACGTCCCGGCCGAGGATGATCTCGTCGTGGCGCGGCTGCGGCGTGCCGGCGCGGTCATTCTGGGCAAAACCAACACGCCGGAGTTCGGCTTCGGCGCGATCTGCACCAACAGATTGTGCGGGCCGACACGCAACCCCTTCGATCCGGCGCTGACCTCGGCGGATCGTCCGGCGGCTCTGCCGTCGCGGTCGCATCCGGCATGGTGCCGCTGGCGCACGGCACCGATTTCGGCGGCTCGGTGCGCACGCCCGCCAGCTTCTGTGGTGTCGCCTCGATCCGGCCGACACCCGGCCGCATTGCATTGCCGCGCCGGCCGCTCGGCTGGGACATGCTGGCGACCCACGGCTTCCTCGCCCGCGGTGTTGATGATCTCGAACTCGCGTTGTCGGTCTGCGCCGGAAGCGATCCGCATGATCCGCTCTCGCTCGGCAGTACCGATGATGATCGACCAGTCCCCGACCGTGCCCGGATTGCGGTCACGCCCGATTTCGGCGTGGCGCCCGTTGCGCGCGAGGCTCGTGCCCGCTTCGCGGCGGCGTGCGAGGCGCTCGCGCGTGTCGCCGATGTCGTGCCGTCCTCGCCGGATTGCGGCGGGGCGATCGAAACCTTCCGCACCTTGCGCGCCGCGCATATCGCCAACGCTTACGGCGAGTTGCTGAGAACGCGGCGTGCGGAGCTCACGCCGACGGTGATCTGGAATATCGAAGCCGGGGCAAAACTGTCCGCGCAGAACTACCTCGACGCCGAGCGGCGCCGCACCGCGATCTACCGCAGCTTTCGCCAGCTGTTCACTCGCGCCGATTTCCTGGTCGCGCCGGCTGCGTCGGTCTTGCCCTGGCCGAATGAAATCGCCGACGTCACGGCCATCGATGGGGCCGCGCTGGAGACGCCGATCGACTATCTCGCCGTGACCTTCATCGTGTCGCTGGTCGGCTTCCCGGTGCTGACCGTGCCGGTGCCGCGCGGGGAGAATGTGCTGCCCTTCGGCATGCAGATCGTCGCACCGCCGGGGTGCGAATCCCGCTTGTTTGCCTTCGGCCGCGTGCTCGAGAACGAATTGGGTTTTTCGCATCGCCGGCCGCCTCTCTGATCAGCTGTCGCGATGCTCGAGCCGGGCGGCGAGCGCATCGGCAAGGCCGATGGTCGGCTTGGCGGCGGGGCGGCGGAAGGTGCCCGCAACGGCCTTGCGCAAACGCAGCGCATGCAGCGCCTCGGCTTGCTTCACTGAAGCTATGACCTGATCGACCACGGGGACAGGGATCCGGTCGGCGACGCGCTCGGCAAGACCCGAGAGCGGGGCGCCGGCAAAGATCAGCACATCGGCCTCGTCCTCGACGATGGCGCGCCGGGCGAGCTCGACCAGCATGTCCTCCTTCTCGGTGCCGACCTCGGAGATCGCCTGAAACGGCGTATCCAGCATGCGGATGCCGGCGCAGCGCTCCCACAGCCCGTGGGCGCGGACGCATTCCTCGTACCAGGGCCCCAGCGCCTGCGCGAAGGTAACGATGGCAAAGCGGCGTCCGGCCATGCACGCGGTCAGCATCGCGGCTTCCGCCATGCCGATCACGGGAATGTCGAAGGTCTCGCGCGCCGCGAACAGGCCGGGATCGCCGAAGGCCGCGATGATCGCGGCGTCGACCTTTTTGTGCTGCTCGGCAAGCATCTCCAGCGCGATGGCGCCGCCGATCTGCGCTTCGGTGCGCGTGGCGATATAGGGCACGCCGCGGGCCGCGGTGCAGGGGATCAGCTCGGTACCTGCCGAGGCGGCGCGCTGCCCGACCCCCAGCATCAGCTGCGTGACCTCGGTGCTGGTATTTGGGTTGAGCAGGAGCAGCTTCATGATCATGCCGCCGGCCGCTTGGCCTGAGAGGCGGCGAGAACTTCCAGCAGCGCCGTGCCGGTGCGCGCAACGTGCGCGCCGAGCAGGCGGCCGGCCGCTTCGCCGTCGCGCGCTTCGAGGGCGGCCAGGATGTCGGCGTGCTCGTCGACCGAATTGCTCCAGCGCCTGTCGGCACCGAGCGCGAGATAGCGCGCACGCTCGGCGCGGAAGATCAGCGTCTCGTGCGCCTCGCGGAGCGGGGTGTTGCGGGCCATGCGGACGATGGCGTTGTGGATTTCGCCGTTGATCGCGAAATAATCGTCGAGCTTGCCGCTGCGGTGATGACCCTCCATCCGGGTCTGCAGCGTGCGTAGGCGGACGAGATCGCGCTCGGTGGCGCGTTCCGCGGCGAGCTCGGCGGCGAGCCGCTCGATCCCGGCGAGCGCCTCGAACAATTCCGAGATGCCGTCGACCGCGATATCGGCAATGCGCGGGCTGCGGTTGGGACGGAGCTCGATCAAGCCCTCCGCCGCCAGCACCTTCATCGCCTCGCGCAAGGGCGTGCGCGACACGCCGAGCTCCTTCGACAGCTTGGTCTCCTGAGTCTGCGAGCCCGGCGGCAGCTCGCCGCGAATGATCATCGTCCGCATCCGCGCGGCGGCGCGCTCATGCAGGCCCATCCGCTTGAGCTTGGGCGACTTTCGTCCCGGGTTCAGTTCGGATTTCTGCTGCACGCGAGGCTTCCTGCTTGCAACTCATCCTAGCCATACCGAGCCGAACGCGATGCTCAAATAGGCGACGTATGTGGCGTAAAACAAATGCATATCGAACAAATTGTATGCAGTATGCAAATTGCGGGTTGCGCACGGCGCCGGGGATGCCGATGATCGTTTCGAGGGAGCGTTGATGCTCCCTGCGGCAACGGAGCGACTGTGATCGATGTCAGCCATGCGCAAGCGCCTCGGCATGATCACGCCGTCCTCCAACTCGGTGCTGGAGCCCGTCACCAGCGCCATGCTGGCCGGTGTCTCCGGCGTCACCGCACATTTCTCGCGCTTCCGCGTCACCGAGATCGCGCTCGACGCCGCGGCGCTGAGCCAGTTCGATGCCTCGGTGATGTTGCCGGCGGCCGATCTGCTGGCGGATGCCAAGGTCGACGCGATCGCCTGGAACGGAACGTCCGCAAGCTGGCTCGGCGTCGGCCGCGACCGCAGCCTGTGCGAGGCGATCACGGCCCGCACAAATGTGCCGGCAACGACATCGACCCTGGCCTGCATCGATGCCGCCCGCGCGCTCGGCGCCAGGCGCGTCGGCCTGGTCTCGCCCTATACCGACGACGTGCAGCGGCGCATTGCCGACGTCTGGGCTGAGGAGGGGATCACCCCGCATGCCGAGCGGCATCTCGGCTTGCGCGACAACTTTTCCTTTGGCGAAGTCGCGCCGTCGTCGATCACGGATATGATCCGCACCGTAGCGGCGGAGGGGGCTGACGCGATCGTCATCCTCTGCACCAATCTCGATGGTGCGGCGCTTGCGGCCACGCTGGAGCGGGAGCTGGACATCGCCGTGCTCGATTCGGTCGCGGTGACGCTGTGGCGGACCCTCTGCCTCGCCGGCGGCGATGTGACGGCCCTTGCGCAATGGGGACGGATCTTCCAGACAATGCCAAATATCAGGTGACGGAGACATCAGTGACGCAGCTCGACCTCGCCATCCGCGGCGGCACCATCGTGACGGCCAGCGACGAGTTTCGCGCTGATATCGGAATTCGCGACGGCCGCATCGTCAGCATCGCCGATAGCATCGCGGGCGCAGCGCGCGAGATCGATGCGTCGGGCCTATTGGCGCTGCCGGGCGGCATCGACAGCCACGTCCATATTTCCCAGCGCTCGGGCCCCGACGTGGTGATGGCCGACGATTTTGCCTCGGCGACGCGCGCAGCCGCAGCCGGCGGCAACACCATGGTGCTGCCCTTTGCGCTGCAGGAGAAAGGCACCTCGCTGCGCAGCTGTGTCGAGAACTATCGCAAGCTCGCCGAAGGTGAGTGCTACATCGATACGGCCTTCCATCTCATCATCTCCGATCCGACTGCCGTGGTGCTCGGGCAGGAGCTGCCGGCGCTGGTCAAGGACGGCTACACCTCGTTCAAGGTGTTCATGACCTATGACGACCTCGTGCTCAGCGACAAGCAACTGCTCGAAGTGTTCGAGGTCGCGCGCCGCGAGGAGGCGCTGGTCATGGTCCATTGCGAGGGCTACGACGCCATCCGTTTTCTGACCAGCAAGCTGGAGCGCGAAGGTCATATCGCGCCGTACTATCACGGCACCTCGCGGCCGCAGGCGGTCGAGCGCGAGGCGACGCACCGGGCCATCAGCCATGCCGAGGTGATCGGCGTTCCCATCATGATCGTGCACGTCTCCGGACGCGAGGCGATGGAGCAGGTACGCTGGGCGCAGCAGCGCGGTCTGCCCGTTCATGCCGAGACCTGCCCGCAATACATCACGCTGACGGCCGACGACATGAAGGGCCTCAACATGGACATTACGGGCGCGAAATACGTCTGCTCGCCGCCGCCGCGCGATGTCGAGAGCCAGGAGGCGATCTGGGAGGGCATTACGTCGGGCGTGTTCCAGACCTTCTCGTCCGATCACTGCCCGTTCCGCTACGATGATCCCAAGGGCAAGCTGACGCCGAACGCCCGTACCTCGTTCCGCTGGGTGCCGAACGGCATCCCCGGCGTCGAGACGCGGCTGCCGATCCTGTTCTCCGAAGGCGTCTCGAAGGGCCGCATCACCCTGCAGAAGTTCGTCGAGCTGACCGCGACCAACCACGCCCGCATCTACGGTCTCTATCCCCGGAAGGGCTCGATCGGCGTCGGCTTCGATGCCGACATCGTTCTCTGGGATCCCAAGTTGAAGAAGCCGATCCGGCAGGCCGATCTGCATCACGGCGCGGATTACACGCCCTGGGAAGGTTTCGAGGTTACGGGATGGCCGGTGACGACGATCGCGAGGGGAGAGGTGGTCTGCAGCGAGGGCCGGATCGTCGGCGCCAAAGGCGCAGGCCAGGTGCTGAGCCGGGGCAAGTCGAGCCTGATCTGATCCGGCTCGACACGCCGCCATCGCGCTTCAGAAGGTCGCGGCCATTGCAGCGAGACGTTGATGGGCCCGTTCGCGGGCGGCATCGATCGGCGCTTGTGGTCCCGTGGTTGGACCGATCAGGACGAAGCGGACATTGCTGATCCCGATGAAGCGCAGGATCTCCCGTAAGTAGGGCGTTGCCATATCGATACGGCCGCGGTTCATGCCGGTGGCAAAATCGCTGCCGCTGGCGATGATCACCAGCGTCGGCCGGTCCTTGAGCAGCGGCAGATATCCCTGCGACGGATCGAACCGGAAGGTGAGACCGGGCTGGACGATGATGTCGAACCACTGCTTGAGCTTGTAGGGAAGGCCGAAGTTCCACATCGGGGTCGAGATCAGCACCCGGTCGGCGAGCGAGAAGCGCAGCGCCATTCGCTCGGCCTCGGCAAAGCTGTCGCGCTGCGCATCGGTGAAGGCCTGAGCCTTCATGCGGGCGTATTTGGCTTCGACGATCGGACCGGTGAATTCCGGCATCCGCTCACGCCAGATGTCCACGACATCAATGTCCCAATCCGGCCGGGCCTGGCGGAAGCCATCGAGAAAGACCCGCGCGCCGGCCGTCGATTCGGCCTCGGCGCGCGGCGAGCAGGACAAGTGCAGGAGCTTTGCCACAGCTCATCCCAGCGCTCGGATCACGGCGTCGGCTCTGGTCACGACCGCGACGTTCTGCATGGCAAAGTTGATCGAGGCGTTGTGCCAGTCGGCATTCATGGTCGAGCAGCAATCCTCGGGCACGATCATGAAATAGCCCTTGTCGGCGCCGGTCCGCGCCGTGTGCTCGATCGACATGTTGGTCCAGGCGCCGGTATTGATGATCATGTCGCGACCGGTCGCTTTCAGGATCGTCTCCAGCCGCGTGCCTTCCCAGGCGCTCATCCGCATCTTCTCGACGACGAAATCGCCGGGCCGTGGCTCGAGACCTGAAACGGGAGCCGCGCCCCAGCTTCCGCGCACCATCGCCTTGCTGTCGACGAGACCTTCGAACAGCGGAGCGTTCAGTGTGACGCCGGGCGCGCCGGGCTCGACCACGAACCAGACATGGATGATGGTGACGCCGCGGGCGCGTGCGGCTTCCGCCAGGCGCCGCACATTCTCCACGACATGCTGCTGCTTGGCATGACCCGGCGCGCCGGACTCGGAGAAAGCCCCGCCGTCCATGATGACGTCGTTCTGGAGATCCTGGATGATCATGGCGCAGCGTTGCGGATCGAGCCGCATCTCGCGCTCGGTCAGAATAGGCGCGGCTGGCCATGAGCTCGGGCTTGTTCCGCCGCCAGCGCGCCTGCCGCTCATATAGGGCTCATGCCGCGGGCCGACCCGGGTCGGGATCGCATACACCGAATGCGTCGAGGTGAGATAGAGCGTGCGGAAATCCGGCCCGCCCCAGGCGAGGTTGGCGACCAGCTCGGGCACGCGGACCTTGCCGAGCAGTTCGCCGCGCGGCGAATAGACCCAGACGCCGCCGGGGGCGGTGACCCAGACATTGCCGTGCTGATCGCATTTCATGCCGTCGGGCAAGCCAGGCTCGAGCTCGGACTTGATGCCGCTGGCGAACACGCGCGCATTGGACAGCGAGCCGTCGCTGTTGACGTCGAACACGCGGATCAGCGCTTGCACCGTGTCGTTGACATAGAGCAGCCTCTCGTCCGGCGAGAAGCACAACCCGTTCGGCTGGTCGAACAGATTGCGCTCGACCACGAGCTTCGGCTCGCCGCCCGGCACGACGCGGTAGACGCCCTGGAAGCCGAGCTGGCGCGGCCGTTCGACGCCATAGACCGGCATGCGGCCATACCATGGATCGGAGAAATAGATCGCGCCGGATGAGTGCACGCAGACGTCGTTCGGGCTGTTGAGCTCCTGGCCGCCGAAATGCGAGGCCAGCACCTCGCGCCGTCCGTCCGGGCGTTCGCGGATCAGCGACGAGGTCGCGTGCTCGCAGACGATCAAATTGAGCTCGGCGTCATAGGTCATGCCGTTGCATTTGTTCGACGGGCGTTTGACCTCGACGACGCCGCGCCGCGCATCCCAGCGCCGCCGCACGTCGGCCGGCATGTCCGAGAACAGCAGATACTGATCGACCGGATGCCAGATCGGCCCTTCCGTGAAGTCGAAGCCGGTGCCGATCTGTGCGACCGGCGCATAGGGGTCGATCAGGGTTTCGAACTCGCTTCGCAACGTCACATGCGTCATCGGTCGATCCTCGACAACGTCAAGCCGGGAACCAGTTGCGCTCGGGCAGCGACTGCACGATCGGGCCAGGGACTTGATCGTGCAGACGCCCCACGACATTGCCGCCTTCGATCTTGGCGGGACGGTCGTGGACCGGGAGCAGGTAGCGCGAGCTGCTCAGCAGCTTTTTGATCGCCGCCTTTTCCGCGCGCTTGGTGGTGCCATGGTTGCCGGTGGTACGCGGCTCCCAATCGTGGATCTCATGGAAGGGCGTGACGATCTGGTCGTTGAAGTCGTAGATCACGTCGCCGCAGATGGTGGCGATGCCGTCGGCGGTCTCGACGATGATGTTCATCGAGCCCTCGGTGTGCGCGTTGGCGGCGTCGCAATAGACGCCGGGCATCAGCTCGATCGGCCCGGTGATCTCGAGGTCCAGGAAGCGCAGCGCGCTCTTGGTATGCAGCCGGTCGATCAGGTGCTTGATGTCTGGCGCGGGATATTGCGGATGCATCAGGCCGGAGACGGAATATTCGAGCTCCTTGCGGTTGAGCACGACGGTCGTGTTCATCGGAAACAGGTCGTCCTTGCCGGCATGGTCGATATGCAAATGCGTGTGGCAGACGAAGCGAACGTCGCCCATGCGAACGCCGTGGCGCGCGAGCTGGTTCTCGATCATGTTCTCATGATACTGGAGCCCGCGCATGCCCAGCGTCTCCATGATCTGGTTGGAGCGATAGCCGGTGTCGACGACAACAGGATATTTGCCGCCGAGGATCAAAAAGCCGAGCGTGAGGACGCGGCGGGTGCGGCCGCAGTCGCGGCCGAGCACCAGGAAGCTCGATTCCAGCTCGATATCGCCGTAGTCCAGGATCTTGATCTCCAGCGCCATTCGTTTCCCTCCCGTCTCGTTTCTTGTCTGTCAAAGCCGATAGACGCGCGTCGCCGTCGTCCTGAAGATCGCATCCTGCTGCTCCGCACTGAACGGGGCGGCGGCGGCGCGAAAGGCTGCGACGAGCTCGCGATAACTGGTCCACAATTTCTCGATCGGAAAATTGGAGCCGAACAGGCAGCGCTCGGCGCCGAAGATCGCGACGGTATCGGTGAGCACGGCGGCGATATGCGCGGGATCGTTGCGATGGATGAAGGTGCCGAGCCCGGACAGTTTCGAGACCACGTTCGGACAACTCGCGAGCCGGGCCATCCCGGCGCGCCAGGCCGCCCGTCCAGCCGGCGAGAGATCCTCGAGCATGCCGGCATGCTGGAGGATGAAGGTCACGCCGGGACAGGATTCGGCCAGCTGCGCAGCATCCGGCATCTGCGGCGTGAACACCTGCAAATCGAAGCTCCAGCCGTAATCGGAAAGACGTGCGACATTGCGACGGATCGTCGGGTCGGTGCAGAGATCCGGACGCGCTGCGAAGCGATAGAGCGGGTTCTCGTGCCAATGCAGCTGCATGCGCACCCCGCGCAGTAGCGGATAACGCTTGAGGCGGTCGAGCTGCGGACGGACGTCCTCGGCCGCGAAATTGGCGTAGGCAACGATGGCGTGCGGCCAGCCATGTTCGTCGGAGGTACGCTGTACCCACGCTGCTTCCTCCTCAAAATGCTCGGGCGCCCAATTGGTCTGCACATAGACGGAACGGGTGACGTCGCTGTCCTTGAGATCGTCGAGATATTCCTGGATCGGATAATCGCGCCGGATTGGCTCGTACGGTCCGAAGATGCGGGGCTGCATGGGACCGGTCAGCCAGGGCAGATCGGCCTGCCGCCAGATGTGATGATGGCCGTCGACGATATCGTTCACGCAGCTCTCCTTCCCAGTGCCAGGACGTGGGCGACGATCGATGCGCTCGACCCGCCGTCCACGAGATCGTCGACGAAGCGTTCGATCGCGACCAGCGCTTCTGTCTGCGGACGGAACGCGGGGCCTGTCGCGAGCGGCGTCAGCCAGCTCAGCCGCCACGCCCGCCGCGACAGTTTCGCGACGGCGTCGCGAAGGGCGTCCGGCTCGCCGCGCTCGAGCCCGTCGGAGACGATGATCACAGCGGCGCCGCGGGCGTAGCCGCCGAACCGCGGGACCGCCAGAAACGCCTGCAGCGCGTCGCCGATCCGGGTGCCGCCGTCCCAGTCGCTGACCAGATGTGTCGCGGCGCTCAGCGCCTGCTCGCGCCGTTTCAGACGCAGTGCACGCGTGACACGGGTCAGCCGCGTGCCGAAGGTGAAGACCTCGACGTGAGGGGCGGCCTGCACCAGCGCATGCGCAAGCTTCATGTTCTCCTCGGTGCGGCTTTTCATCGAGCCGGAGACGTCGATCAGCAGCAGGACCTTGCGCGGGCGTTGCCGCCGCTTCATGTGACCGAGCCGCAGGATCTCGCCGTCGCTGCGGACGCTGTCGCGCAAGGTGCGGCGGAGGTCGGCAAAGGGGCCGCGGCGCGCCCGCATGCGGCGGTGACCACGCCGCCGTGGCAGGCGCCGCGGCGCCTCGCGTGCCAGGCGTCGGAGGGCATCGGTCGTGGATAGCTGCACGAAGCGGCGCTCGACCAGCGCCTCGGTGCGCGATGCAGTCAGGCCGGACTCGTTGGCCTCGTCGGAGAGCAGGGGCTCCTCGTCGCCGCGACCTTCCTCCTGCAGACGGACGGTCTCGTCGTCCTCGCCGTCGTCGGCACGCTCGATCGCCTCGCTGCCGCGGAAATGCAGGTCGAACAGCCGATCGAAGGTGGCGCGGCGCTCGGGCGGAGGGGCGAGGGTGGCGAGCGCAGATTGCCTGATGTCGTCGAGCTTGCGCGGTCCGAGCAGCGCGATCGCGGCGAGGAACGCGGTGGTCTGCTCCGGCGCGACGGCGAAGCCGTTGGCGCGCAGCAGGGCGACGAAGGAAACAAAGGTGCGGGCAGCGCGCGGGAGCTGCGGCTCGATGCTCATGCGGTCGCCTCCGCGAGCATGGCATCGAGCCGCGGCGCGATGAAGTGCAGGTCCTCTTCGTCCTTAAGCGCGACGCCGATCGAGCGTTTGAAGGCATCAGGCCAGCGCGCGCCGCCCTTGTTGAGGAGGGTCGCGGCCTCGGCCCAGTCGACGGCTTCGGCGATCCCGGGGGCCTTGCTCAGCGGTTCACGCCGCAATCTCTCGACGGCCGCGACGACGGCGCGGGCCGTGGTTTCGGCGACGCTGGAGGCGCGCATCATGATGATGCGTGCCTCGCGCTCCGCCGTCGGATAATCGATCCAGTGATAGACGCAGCGGCGGCGCAAGGCTTCGTGCAGATCGCGGGTCCGGTTCGAGGTGAGCACGACGACCGGCCGCTCGGCCGCGCGGACCGTGCCACGCTCGGGAATTGAGATCTGGAAGTCGGAGAGGAATTCGAGCAGGAAGGCCTCGAACTCCTGGTCGGCGCGGTCGATTTCATCGATCAGGAGCACGGTGGAATCAGGTGCGCGCAGCGCCGCCAGCATCGGCCGCTCGATCAAGAACGTCTCGCCATAGATGTCGATGCTCTCGTCGCCGGCCTGACGGATCGCCAGCATCTGGCGTGGATAGTTCCACTCATAGAGCGCGGCAGAGGCGTCGATGCCCTCGTAGCATTGCAGGCGGATCAGGCGGCGGCCGAGCACGGCGGCGATGGCTTTGGCGGCCTCCGTCTTGCCGACGCCGGGCGCGCCTTCGAGCAGCAGCGGCTTGCCGAGCGCGAGGCCGAGATAGGCGGCGGTCGCGAGCCCTTCGTCGGCGAGATAATAGGCCGCCCGCAGCGCCCGCTCCAGCGCCTCCGGGCTGTCGATGCCGACGATGTTGCTGCGAACCGCCACGGCCGATCCTCTAACGCCGCGCCTGCGGCCGCGCGCCGCCCTGCGCCTTGATCGCCCGCAGCACTTTCTCGGGCGTGATCGGCAGGTCGTCGATCCGCACGCCGACGGCGTTGAAGATTGCGTTCGCCACGGCGGGCAGCACCGGATTGGCGCACATCTCGCCGGGGCCTTTTCCCCCGAACGGACCATCAGGCGCAGGGCGTTCAAGCACCGCGATATCGTGCGGGCAGATATCGCCTGGACCGGGCATCAGATATTCGACGAAGTCGCGGGGCCCGTGGACAGGATCGGGATAGTACGGCTCCGGCGTCTCGTAGAGGGCGTGGCTGACGCCCATCCAAGCGCCGCCGACCAGCTGCTGCTCGACGAGGCGCGGATTGAGCGCACGGCCGAGCTCGTAAGCCGAGTCCATCCGGACCATCGCGACCTCGCCGGTCTCATCGTCCACCTCGACCTCGGCGACAAGGCAGGCATGGGCATAGCAGGTCGCCGGCGACATCTCGCCGGTTTCAGGATCGACATCCGACAGCGGCACGAGAAAGATGCCGCGGCCCGAGATGGTCTTGCCCTGCTTGAACTGCGCAGCAATGGCCACGTCCTTTGTCGAGATCGAGCGGTGCGGGGCGCCCTTGACGTGGATGTTGCCGCGACCGTCGGTTTCGAGATCGGCGGCGTTGACCTCGAGCTCCTCGGCGGCGGCCTCCATCATCACGCCGCGCGCCTCGCGGGCTGCGGCCATCACGGCATTGCCGACGCGATGGGTGCCGCGCGAGGCGAACGAGCCCATGCAGTGCGGGCCGGTATCGGAATCCGCGGTGTCGACATAGACGTCCTCGACCGGCACGCCAAGCGTCTCCGCGCAGATCTGCCGCGTCACAGATTTCATGCCCTGGCCGAGGTCGATCGACGACAGCGCCACGGTGAACTTGCCGCTCGGGTTGGAATGCACCAGCGCCTGGCTCGGATCGCCGCCGAGATTCATGCCGATGGGGTAGTTGATCGACGCCATGCCGCGTCCACGATGCCGGGTCATCTCAGCGTCTCCTGGTGCCGAACACGGAGGAGAATCGGGTCACGCCGTGCGATGGCGCGGCCGGGCGGGGCGGGGGAGGCGGCGGCGCCGGCGGAGGTGGTTCGCGCGGCGGCTCCCGCGTCGCAGTCATCGGTGCGCGGTCATAGCTCGTGCGCTGCTGCGCAGGCGCGGCCGGCCGCGCCCGGGACTCCGTCGGCGTCGGCGGGATCACGGCGCGGCTGCCGCCGCCGTCCTTGCGCGAGGAGGCGCGCCTGAACTCGTCGCGGATCGGCCATTTGGCCTTCTCGGCGGCAACCTGGACGCACTCGATCAGCGCGGTGTTCTTGGCCTCGCGCCGATGCGCCTTCATGTCGCCGTCGCGATAGGCGTTCAGGATCCGGAACTCCATCGGGTCCATGCCGACGAGGTTTGCGAGCTTGTCCATCTGGCATTCGATGGCAAAGTCCATCGCGGTAACGCCGAAGCCGCGCATGGCGGTCGCCGGCGTGCGATTGGTGAAGACGCAATAGATGTCGCCATAGACATTCGGGATAGTGTAGGGACCCGGCAGATGCGCGGCGCATTTCACCGCGGCATAGCTCGACAGCCGCGTATAGGCGCCGCTGTCGAAATAGGCACGGATCTTGCGCGCGACGATGCGGCCGTCGCGCATCACGCCGTCCTTGATGTAGATGCGCTCTGCGCCGCGCGGCGGGCCGTATTGCATCTCCTCCTCGCGGCCGAACACGTAGCGGACGGGGCGCCCCGTCAACATGGCGCCGAGGATCGCGAGCGGCTCGGTCAAGGTGTCGACCTTGCCGCCAAAGCCGCCGCCGACGGTGCCGCCGATGAAGTGGAAGGTGTTGGAGGGCACGTCGAGGATCTTGGCGCAGGTGTCGACCGAGAAGAACAGTGCCTGCGTCGAGGTATAGACGACGTAGCGGCCGTTGGTATCGGGCGCGGCGATCGCGCCGTTGGTCTCGGTCGGCGCGTGCTCGATCGGCGACATCTGGTAGCGCTGCTCGAGCACGTGGTCGGCGGTTGCGAGCGCGGCATCGGCATCGCCAAAGCGCAGGCGCTGGTGGTCGTAGACGTCATGATAGATGAAGGCGTTCTTCGGATAGGTCTCGTTGACGACGGGCGCACCCGGCTTCAGCGCATCCTCGACGTCGAAAACGGTCGGCAGCGGCTCGTAGTCGATCCTGACCTTTGCGATCGCCTCGAACGCCTCGCGCTCGCTGTCGGCGACGATAGCGAGGATCGGCTCGCCCTTGTAGCGGACCTTGTCAACCGCCAGCGACGGCTCGTCGTCCTTACCGAAGTTGATCAGGCTGAGCAGCGTGTTGAGGTTGCGTGGCACGTCCGCGCCGCGGATGATCCGGCGCACGCCGGCCGAGCGCTCGGCCTCGGTGGTATCGATGCGGCGCAGCCTAGCATGGGCCTGGGTCGAACGAACGACCTTCAGGTGCAGCATGCCCTGCAGCTTGTGGTCGTTGAAATAGCTGGACGTGCCTGTGATGTGGCCGAGCATGTCCTGCCGCTGCGTACCCTTGCCGATTTCCTTCAGGTTATCGTCACGCTCGTCGGCGAAGATGTCCTTGCGCAGTTCCAGCATGGTCTGACCTCAGGCGCTGGCCCGGCCGCCTGCGGCGGCGAGGATGGCATTGATGATGGGCTCGTAGCCGGTGCAACGGCAGATATTGCCAGAGATCGCCTCGATGACGTCGGCCCGACTCGGGGCGGGATTGCGGTCGAGCAGCGCCTTTGCAGCCATCAGCATGCCCGGCGTGCAATAGCCGCACTGGGCGGCGAAATTGTCGGCAAAGGCGCGCTGCAGCGGATGCAGGTTCGGGCCTTGCTTCATGCCGTCGAGCGTCTCGACCGAGCGGCCCGCGACGGTCTCGGCGAGCGTCAGGCAGGAGAGGTGAAGCTCGCCATCGATCAGCACGCTGCATGTGCCGCAGCCACCCTGGCCGCAGCCGAATTTCGGCGTCATGTCGCCGATCAGCTCGCGCAGCGCGACGAGCAGGTTGGTGCCGCCGTCAACGAAGATCGCGACGTCGCGGCCGTTGTGACGAAACTGCAGGGGGATCTTGGCCATGGCGTCTATTCCTGTCCCGACAGCAGGCGGCGCAGATGCACACCGACGATCTCGCGGCGATACCAGGCGCTGCCGAGCGCGTTGTCTGAGGGCGAAGTTCCTTCTGTGGCGGCAGAAGCCGCGGCTGCGATGGTTGCCGCATCCAGCGAGCGGCCCTCCAGCGCGCGCTCGGCGGCGCGGGCGCGGATCTGGGTCGGCGCCATCGAGCCCAGCGCAATCCGCGCGCCCGCGATCCGTCCGCCGCTGACCGGCAGATGCGCGGCGAGCGTGATCACCGAGCCGCCCTTCGGCTTGATGCGCGCGATCTTGCGATATCGGAACGCCTCGCTGCTTGCCGGCCGCGTGCAGGAGACCGACAGCACCAAAGTTCCGGCCTGACGCTCGCGCCCCTGCAGAAATTCCTCGATCGGAATATCGCGCGAGCCGAAGCCGCCTTGAACCGCAATGGTGGCGTCGAGCGCCAGCAGCGCCACGGTGAAATCGCCGTAAGGGTTCGGCGCGAACAGATTGCCGCCGACGGTGCCCATGTTGCGCACGGCGGGACCGCCGATCGAGCGGGCAGGGGCATGCAGGAAGGCGAGGTCGCGCTCGGCGAGCACGCGCGCGAAGGTGACGCCGGCGCCCAAGGTGATGCGCGGACCGGAGGCGTCGATCCGGGTCAGCGCCTGGTCCTGAGCCCGCACGATCGTCGAGATCGAGACGTCGCCTTCGTTCAGCGCGCGCATCACCAGCGTGCCGCCGCCGAGATAGCGCGCGCTCCGGTCCGACGACAGCGCGCCAGCCGCCTCGCTCGCATTCGTAAAGGTCTTTACCGTCACGGCCATGGCTTAAGCGGCCTCCTTCAGATGGCGGCGGATCGCTTCGAATCCGGCCTGATAGATGTCTTCGGCGACCATGTGAGTGATGCGGTCCTTGTCCTCCGGCTTCGTCGTGAAACGCGATTCCCAGTGCCAGAAGGTGCGGTCACCGTCGGTCACCGGCAGCAAGCGGACATGGGCGACGTAATTGAACATCGGGACCGGCGTATCGAGCAGGCAATAGCTGAAGGTCTGCTCGAGGTCGGACAGCGCCAGCAGCTGCTCGCGCAGCTCCGAGCCGTCCTTCAGCTTGAACCGCCTGACGCAGCCGATCTTGTCGGCGGTCTGCGCGCGCTCGATGGAGGAGGTCGCAACTGCCGGGTGCCAGCGGTCGTGCCCGTTGAAATCGCGCAGCACGTCCCACACCGCGTCCGTCGGTGCGTTCAGGATCGTGCTCTTGACGATATGCGGCACGGCTAGCCTCCGAACACGCGCTTCAGGGCGTCGAAGCCGCCCTGGAACACGCCGCCGCCGATGTTGTTGACGAGCTCGGTCTCCCGTTCCGGCGCGCAGTCGAATTCCGCGGTCCATTCCATGAACGTCTGGTCGCCGTCGGTGACGGGCGTCAGGCGCAGGGTGGCGACGTAGTTCTCGACGCCCATCGGCGATTCCAGGATCGAGTAGGTGCAGAACATGTCGTAATCGGAGAGGCCGAGCAGCTTCTCGCGGATGCGGTCGCCGTTGCGCAGGCGAAAATCCCGGACACAGCCGATCTTGTCGGCGGGCTCGCCGCCCTCGATCCGGCTTTCGGCGATGGCCGGGTGCCAGTTCGGCAGGCCGTTGAAATCGCGCACCCGCGCCCAGACGCGGTCGTTGCGGGCGTTGACGACGGTGGAGACGTAGACGCGGGCCATCGCTCAAACCTCAGCTCTTCTTCCGCGGCCCGCGCTCGGCCGGCGGCTCGCCGCCCTCGGTCGCAGGCGGAGCGGCCGCCGGCTTGTCGCCGCCGCCACCACCTCCGCCGCCACCCTTGCGCGCGGCCTCCTTGATGCCCTGCATGTCGCGGGCCTCGCGGATCAGCCCCGGCATCTTGGCCAGGCTGCCGCCCTCCACGCCGATGTCCGACAGGATCGAGTCGATCAGCGGCGCCTGGACGCGATAACGCAGCGCCGAGTCGATCACCTCGTCGGTAGCGCTGCGGCCGCCATTGCCGTTTGCGTGGCCGTTGCCGTTGAGGCCGTCGACCTGGAGGATGCGGATGCCCTCGATCTTCTCCATCGGCTTGACGCTCTCGCGCACGATGCCCTCGATGCGGTCGAGCAGTTTTCTGCGGAACAGCGAGTAGCGCGCCTGGTCGGTCAGCACGTTCTCGGCCTCGTTCAGCATGCGCTGCGCCTCCGCCTCGACCGCCGCGCGGACACGCTCGGCTTCGGCGGCAATGCGGGTCTCCTCCGCCTGCTTCTCCGCCAGCAGGACCTCCACGGTTTTGCGCCGCTTGGCGATCTCGCTCTCGCGGGCGGTGATGACGCGTTCGGCGGCTTCGGTCGCCCGGATGCGTGCTTCCTCGGCAGCTGCGCGCGCGGCGGACTCCTCCAGCGACTTCTGATGGATCGCGATGGCCTTCTCCATCAGCACCGTCTCGACGTCCTTCTCGCGATTGACCTCGAGCTTGCGCAGCTCGCGCTCGCGGCCGATACGGGCCTCGTCGAGACCGCGGTCGGAGGCGATGCGGGCACGTTCGACCTCCTCGCGCGCGGCGATTTCTGCCTCCTGCAGCGATTGGACGCGGGCGACCTCGAGCTGCTCGATGGCGCGGCGCCGCTCGATGCGGGCGGCCTCCAGCGCCTGCTCGCGCGAAACGTCGGTGGTCTCGACCTCCTTGCGCGCCACGATCTCGGCCTGCCGGACCTGGCGGTCGGCGTCGATCCGCTCGGACTTCTTGGTCGACAGCGCGATGACGCGGTCCTCGTCCGCGATCTCGATCGCCTTCTTCTGCTCGATGTTGAGCACTTCGCGCTTCTTGGAGGAATTGATGCGCTCGGCCTCGAGCGCCAGGTCGACCGTGATGCGCTGCCGCTCGATGGCGTCGCGCCGCTTCAGCTCGGCCGCCTCGAGGACGCCGGTCCGCTCGATTTCGAGCGCGCGCGTCTCCCGTTCGGCCTGGATGCGCTCGGCCGCAACCGCCTTTTCCTGGGCGATGCGGGCCGCCTCGATCGCCTCGCGCGAGGCGATGTCAGCTTCCTCGACGGCGCGGTTGCGGGCGATCTCCAGGGAGCGCACGCGCTCCTCCTGGGCGATGCGCGAGGCTTCCGTGGTCTCGCGCGCGGCGATGCCGGCGACGTCCAGCGCCTGGTTGCGCTCGATCTCCAGCTGCCGTGTGTTCTGCTCGGCAGCGATGCGCTCGGCAGCCAGCGTTCGCTCCCGGGCAATGCGGGCGGCCTCGACCGCGCGCTGCGCTTCGATCTCGGCCTCCTGGATGGTCCGCACCTGCTGGATTTCCAGCGCGCGGGTGCGCTCGTCCGAGGAGATGCGCTCGACATTGACGATCAGCGTCTGGGCGATGCGCGCCTTTTCGGTGGCCTCGCGTGCGGCAATCTCGGCCTCGTCGACCGCGCGCGTCCGCTCGATCTCGCGGCGCCGCGTCTCTTCCTCGTTGGCGATGCGGGCGTCGGTGACGACGCGGTCCTGCTGGATGCGGGCTTTCTCGATTGCCTCGCGCGCGGCGATCTCGGCTTCCTCGACTGTGCGCATCCGCTCGATCTCGCGCTGGCGGACTTCGCGTTCCGAAGCGATGCGTGTGGTGTCGATCGAGCGCTGGTTGGCGATCCTTGTCTTCTCGATCTCCTCGCGCGCCAGCAGCTCCTTCTCCTCGATCGTGCGCGTCCGCTCGATCTCCTTCTGGCGGGTCTCGCGCTCGGAGGCGATACGGGCCTCGGCGATCGCCTGCTCATTGGCGATGCGGGCGCGCTCGATGGCCTCGCGGGCGGAAATCTGCGCCTGTTCGGCCTCGGTCTCGCGCAGTGCCCGCTCGCGCGCGACTTCGGTGCGCTGAAGCGCACGGCGCATCTCGATGTCGCGTTCCTGCTCCAGGCGCGCGGTCTCGCTCTCGCGCTCGATCTCCAGCGCCTGCCGCTCGGCTTCGAGGTTGCGCGAGCGGATCTTGATCATCGAATCCTGCTCGATGTCGTTGCGCAGCTTGCGTCTGGCCTCGATGTCCTCCATCAACCGGGTCAGGCCTTCGGCGTCGAACCGGTTCGAAGGGTTGAAGAACTCGAGATCGGTCTGGTCGAGATCGGTGATCGCGACCGATTCCAGCTCGAGGCCGTTCTGGGCAAGAGCTTCCGCCGCTTCGGTCTTGACCCGCGCGACGTAGTCGCCGCGACGCTCGTGCATTTCCTCCATGGTCATCTCGGAAGCGACCGAGCGGATCGCGGAGATGAACTTGCCGGCGAGAAGCGCGTGGAGCTGCCCGGGTTCCAGGGTGCGGCGGCCGAGTGTCGCCGCGGCAATCGAGACGGCCTCCCGGGTCGGCTGCACGCGGACATAGAAGTCGGCCTCGATGTCGACGCGCATGCGGTCGCGGGTGATCACGGCATCCTGCTTCGAACGCACGATGCCCATCGGCAGCACGTTCATGTTGACGGGGGTGTAGTCGTGGATGAACGGCAGCACGAAGGCGCCGCCATTGATCACCACGCGTTCGCCGAGGAAGCCGGTGCGGACGAACGAGGTCTCCTTGGAGGAGCGGTGGTACAGCCAGTTCACGATATAGACGCTAACCACGATCACGATGATCGCGACGATCAGCCAGAGGATCAATTCACCGACCAACATCCCTGACATCTTTCCCTCCCTCGAACCAATCAGGCGTTATCGCGCACCGATCGCCTTGAATTGCCGCACCTGTTCCGTCAGCGCCCGCTCCACCGGCAGCCGCTCCATCGAGGACGCCCCGTAGAAGCCGTGGCAATGACGGGTGTTTTTCATGATGAAATCGGCGTCGGCGGGATCGGCGATCGGGCCGCCATGCGCCAGCACCAGGATGTCCGGATTGACGCTGAGCGCGGCGCTGGCCCAGGTGTCGATCCGCGCCGGGCAGTCCTTGAGCCTCAAGGCGGTTTGCGCACCGATCGTGCCGCCGGTCGTCAGGCCCATGTGGCAGACGATGATGTCAGCGCCGGCGATTGCCATCGCCGCGGCTTCCTTCTCGCTGAACACGTAGGGCGTGGTCAGCATGTCCTTGTCGTGCGCCTTGGCGATCATGTCGATCTCGAGCGCGTAGGACATGCCGGTCTCTTCGAGATTGGCGCGGAAGGTGCCGTCGATCAGGCCGACGGTCGGAAAGTTCTGGACGCCTGCGAAGCCAAGTGCCTTCAGCTGGTCGAGAAAGACGTCCATGTCGCGGAAGGGATCGGTGCCGTTGACGCCCGCCAGCACCGGGGTCTGGTCGACCACGGGGAGCACCTCGCTCGCCATTTCCAGCACGATGGCGTTGGCATCGCCATACGCCATCAGGCCCGCGAGCGAGCCACGCCCGGCCATGCGGTAGCGGCCGGAATTGTAGATGACGATGAGGTCGACGCCGCCGGCTTCCTCGCATTTGGCTGACAGCCCCGTGCCGGCGCCGCCGCCGACGATCGGCTCGCCGCGCCTTGCCATGTCGCGAAACCTCTTCAGCAGCGCCGCGCGTTCAAACCTGGCCATCGGTCACCTCGCGAGTCTCCGCCGCATACCGGTCCGCCCGAACAGGTTTCGGAATGCACTGACGATGGCGGCGGCGAAATCGGGATCGTTGATGTTCTTGGGGATGCGAATGAGCTGGCGGTTGCCGGTCTGCCGCACGGTCCGCTCCAATGTGCGGAACAGCGCGGCGTCGGCATCCGGATCCCAGAACGGCTGACCTCGCGCGTCGAGGGCCGAGACGCCGCCCTCGGGCAGGAAGAAACGCACCGGGCCATCCATCTGGTTGAGCCGCTCGCCGATCCAGCGGCCCATGCGCTCGTTCTCTTCGGCCGTGGTCCGCATCAACGTCACCTGCGGATTGTGGACGTGGAATTTGCGGCCGCGATAGCGCTCGGGAATGGTGTCGGGCGCGCCGAAATTGACCATGTCGAGTGCGCCGACCGAGCCGAGATAAGGCAGGCGGCTGCGGATGATCGCGCCAAAGCGATCTTCGGTGGCGGGAAACACGCCGCCCATCAAGAGGTCGCAGACTTCAGTCGTGGTGAGGTCGATCGCGCCGGCGAGCTGGCCGGACTCGACGAGCTTCTCCATCGAGCGCCCGCCGACGCCGGTGGCGTGGAAGACCAGGCACTCGAAATCGTCGCGAAGGTCGGCGGCGATCTTCTGCACGGCCGGCGTGGTGACGCCGAACATGGTGATGCCGATTGCGGGCAGCCCGCCGGCTTCGCGCGCCGCTCCGGCACGCGTGTCGAGCCGCGCCTTGACCATGCCGGCGAGCGCATTGGCCCCGTTGGCGAGCACCGCGCGCGAGATCGAGTTCAGCCCCTGCACGTCGGTGACGGAGTACATCATGGTGATGTCGGCCGGGCCGACATAGGGGCCGACATCGCCCGAGGCGACGGATGAGATGATCAGCTTGGGAACGCCGACGGGCAGGGCCCGCATCCCCGGGGCGACCAGCGAGGCCGCGCCCGAGCCGCCCGCCGAGATCACGCCGGCGACATTGCCCTGGCGCCGCAGCCAATTCGCAAACGCATCCGCCATTGCTGTCACGGCGGCACCACGGTCGGTGCCGAACACGGCGGAGCCGCCGCGGCCGTGGTTCAGGGCGATCTCCTGCGCGGAGACATCGCAGGAGGAATGCTTGCCGCTGGTCGAGACGTCGACCAACCGCGTGCGCAGGCCGCTTTCGGCTATGATGTCGCGGATGTAGCGCAGCTCCTGGCCCTTGGTATCGAGCGTGCCGACGACCAGCACCACCGGCGGGCCCGAAGCCTGCGCCGCCACCGGTTCGTGCTTGCGCCGCGCCGTCTCGTCGAGCCGGGCGACCTGCGTCGAGAGCGTCCGCGCCGCGGCCTCGATGCGGGCGATCGGCACCGGTTGCGACCATCGCGTCGGCAGCGTCGGATTGGAGATGTAGATGCGCACCGGCCCGTCGCGCCGTGGCGCCGGCGCCGGCTTCGTTTCGGCGCCGGATGCGGCGATTTCGATATCCGGTTCGAGCTCCGCATGAAGCCCGACGCCGAGCAGGCGCTGCTGCAGCTCGCGATCGGCGGCAAGGCGCGCGGAGTCGATGATGCGGTTGATGCGGCCGTTGACCATGATCGCGACGTTGCGCGAGATCGCGGTGGCGACGCCAATGTTCTGCTCGATCACGAGCACGGACATGTCGCCGTCGTCGCCCAGCCGCAGCAGCATCTCCTCGACCTGCGCGACGATGACGGGTGCGAGGCCTTCGGTCGGCTCGTCCATGATGAGCAAATGCGGATTGGTGAGCAGCGCGCGCGAGATCGCCAGCATCTGCTGCTCGCCGCCGGAGAGCTGGCCGCCGCCGTGGCCCTTGCGCTCGGCGAGGCGCGGGAATGTGTCGTAGATGCGCTCGACGGTCCAGGCGCCCGAACGCAGACCGCCGGCGAGCTGCAGATGCTCGTCGACGCTGAGCGAGCGCCAGAGACGGCGTCCCTGCGGCACGTAGCCGACGCCGAGCCGGGCGATCTGGGCCGGCGGCCGGCGCGTGACATCCTCGCCGCGGACGCGGATCGAGCCGCCGCTCACGCCGACCAGCCCCATGATCGCCTTGCACAGCGTGGTCTTGCCCATGCCGTTGCGGCCGACGACGGAGAACACTCCGCTATCAAGCACGAGATCGACGCCTTGCAGCGCGTGCGAGTGGCCGTAGTAGACGTCGAGGCCCCGAACCTCGAGCGCCGGATTGCTGCGGCGGACCTCATTCATGGCCGCCTCCGAGATAGAGCTCCTGCACCTCGGGGTCGGACTGGATCTCCTCCGGCAGGCCTTCCTTGAAGACGCGGCCGTTGTGCATCATCGTGACGCTCTCGACGACGCGCAGCGCAACGTCCATGTCGTGCTCTATGATGATGTAGCCGATGTGCGCGGGCAGGGAGGTCAGGATCTCGATCAGCTCGGCCCGTTCCGTCGGCGACAGACCCGCGGCCGGCTCGTCGAACAGCACGAAGCGCGGCGCGCCGGCGAGCGCGAGCGCGATCTCGAGCTGGCGCTGCTGGCCGTGGGCGAGCTCGGCCACGCGCTGGTCCTTCACCGCGGATAGATGCACGGCCTGGACCAGGTTGTCGGCCGCGTGCATCAGGGCATCGTTCTGCCCCGGTCGCAGGAACGAGAAGCGTCCGCGCGACACGCCGCGGCAGGCGAGATAGACGTTGTCCTGCACGGTGAGGCCGGGGAACAGCGCCGAAATCTGGTAGGTGCGGCGCAGCCCGCGGCGGATGCGCTCATAGGGCGGGAAATGCGTCACGTCCTCGCCGAAGAAGCGGATGGTGCCGGAGGAGGGTGGGAAGTCGCCCGTGATGCAGTTGAACAGCGTGGTCTTGCCGGCACCGTTCGAGCCGAGCACGGCGCGCCGCTCGCCCGGCCGCACGGTGATGGTGACGTCGGTCAGCGCGGCGAGCGCGCCGAACAGCCGCGTCACGCCGCGCAGCTCCAGCGCAGCGCCGGCACCGACTGCGGAAAGGCGTTGGGCGACGCTATCCATGGCCGCGCCCTCCACTGGTGCGGCTCACCTCGCGCCGTTGATGCTGACGCCAGCGCTGCCAGAGGCCAATGACGCCGTCCGAGGACCAGAACACGATGGCAAGGAAGCCGAGCCCGATCAGCAGGCGGAAGCGGTTGCCGTCGAGTCCAAGTCGGACCAGGAAGTCGAGCGCGAAGGTGCGCAGCAGCACGAAGATCAGCGCGCCGATGAAGGGCCCGATCGGGCGCGTGATGCCGCCGACGACGGCGATGATCAGCACGTCGATGCAGGCGCCGACGCTGACCGAGCCCGGCGAGATCTGGCGATAGTTCCAGACCTGGAGCACGCCGGCCAGCGCGGCGACGAAAGACGCGAAGGCATAGGCCGCGACACGATGCGCATTGACGTTGAAGCCGAGCGCCGCCATGCGCCGCGGATTGTCGCGCACGCCCTGGAGCGCAAGGCCGAACGGGGCGCGCGAGAGATACTCGACGGCAAAATAGCAGAGCGCGGCGACCGCGAGCACGATGTAATAGAAGGGAATGTCGGCGCGCCAGTTCACGCCCCAGAAGTGTGGCGTGGCCACGGTGTTGATGCCGGTATGACCGTTGAAGATCGCCCAGTTCTGGTTGGTGAAATAGTAGAAGGCCGCTCCGATCGCGAGCGTGATCATGATGGTGTAGATGCCTTCGGTGCGCACCGCGAGCGCGCCGCCGAGCGTGCCGAAGGCGGTCGCCAGCGCGAGCGCCATCGGCACTGCGAGCCACCACGGCCAGCCCAGGCTGATATTGGGGTTGCCGCTGACGCCGAACACCGCGACCATGTAGGCCGAGAAGCCCGCGATGGTGAGCTGCATCAGGCTGACCATGCCGCCATAGCCGGCAAGAAACATCAGGCTCAGCGCCACGGTGCCGAGGATCAGCGTGCTCGCGAAGATCTCGATCAGAAAAAAGCTGCTCGCGATCAGCGGCATGATCAGGAAGATGACCGCGACGGCCCAGGCGGCTGGGTTGTTGATCTCTGGCCACGTCCGGGCCGGGCGCTGCGCCTTGGTGGTGCGGCCTACGGTGACGTGGGCATCGTGGGCGAGCGACATCTCAGCGCCTCGCCAACAGGCCTTGCGGCCGGATAGCCAGCACCAGCACCATGATCAGGAAGGTCACGACGATGGCGTAGGTCGGGATGTAGACCGAGCCGAGCTGCTCGGCGAGGCCGATGATCAGCGCGCCCAGCGCAGCGCCCGGGATCGAGCCCATGCCGCCCACGATCACGACGACGAGGGACGCCAGCAGGAAACGGATGTCTTCGCCGGGCGACAATGACTGGAAGGTGCCGCCGACGACGCCAGCGATGCCGGCAAGCCCCGCGCCGAAGGCGAACACCCCGACGAAGACGAGCTGGATGCGCACGCCCGTCGCGGCGAGAATATCGCGGTCGTCGACGCCGGCGCGGATGATCATGCCGATCCGGGTGCGGTTGAGCGCGAGCCACATCGCGACGCCGATCACCACGGAGGCCACGAAGATCACGAGCCTGACGAGTGGATATCTGAGGTAGACCGGATCGCCCGAGGATTTGATCGCAGTCACCAGCGGCAGCTCGATGGGACCGATCAGCCATTTCGGGGTCTGGATCTGGTAGAAGTCGCCGCCGCAGGCCCACAGCATGAGATCGGCAAACACGATCGAGAGCCCGATCGTCACCATTGTTTGCCTGAGATCCTGGCCCTCCATCCGGCGGAACACGATCACCTGCAGCAGCACGCCGACAAAGGCGGTCAGGACAAAGGCGACGATGAAGCCGAGGATCCACGAGCCGGACGATGTGCTGATGGCATAGCCGATATAGCCGCCGAACAGGTAGAGCGAGCCGTGCGCGAGGTTGACGTTACGCATCAGGCCGAAGATCAGCGTGAAGCCACTGGCGACCAGGAAGTAGAGGCCACCGAGCGTGATGCCATTGAAGACCGCGTTGAGGAAGACGCGCTTGCGGCCGATCGCCTCTTCCAGCCCCGGCGGCCAGACCGCAAAGGTCAGCCAGAGCGCGACCGCAATCGCGATGATCGTAATCAGCGCCCAGGCCGGATGGCGTTCGACGAAGCGGTTCATGGCTTCACCTCGCCCCGCTTGCGGGGAGAGGTCGGCGCGTAGCGCCGGGTGAGGGGGACTCTCCGCGAGTCAAACTGCCGCCGCACTTGCGGAGACTCCTCCTCACCCAGACCCTCTCCCCGCAAGCGGGGCGAGGGGGCATGCAGACCGTGACCGGCCGCTAGCCTCGCCATGAACGTGCGCTCCCGTCACTCGCGATCCTCTTTTCCGGGATCGCGTTGCCGGCATCCTAGCCAAGCGGCGAGGGCGACGTTTGATCGTGAGTATCTTTTCGTAGCCTGCGCTCAGGCACGCAAAACCTTGGCGGCGCGACGATAATCGGTCGGGGCCATCCCGACATTGGCGGCAAAAAAGCGCGTGAAACCGCTCTGCGAGGAGAAGCCGAGATCGAAGCCGATGTCGGCGATCGGTACCTCGCTCGCCACCAGCGCTTCGAGCGCCTGTTCCATGATCAGCGTGTTGAGATAGAGGTTCGGGGTGACGCCGGTCTGCACGCGGAACAGCCGGTAGAAATGCGGTCGCGACAGGCCGGATTCGCGCGCGATGGTGTCGAGCTCGATTTCAGCGCCGGGGCTCTCCGACATCATCTTGATGCACTTGCGGACGCGAAAGTCGGTGACGGCGCCGCCTGCGCGCGGATCGCGCGCGATCTCGGCCTGCTGCCAGCTTTCGTCGTAGCAGATGTCGATCAGCCGCCTCAGCTCGGAATCGAGACTGGAGAGCGATGGTGCGCCGCACACGAGCGCGGCGGTCCGCCTGATGTGCTTGTCGAGTGCTGGCGTGCGCTTGACCTGGGTGCGGCCGAAGCGCAACCGGTCGGAGCCGGAGGCATCCGGCGCAAACCATTCGGCATTGACGTAGAGCACGAAGAAGATGGCGCCGCCCTCAAGATCGGTCGGCAGAAAGTTGTGCGGTTCCCAGGGATTGACAGCGACGACCGACGTCTCGGTGAGATCGTAATGCCCGTCGGAGACATCGATGCATGCCGACATGCCGCCGACATGGAAGATCAGATGACCTTCGCGATGGGCGTGGATATTGAAAGGCCGGTTCAACTGATAAACCGTCGCCCGGCCGAAGCGGCCATGGAAGACGGCGAGCGCACGGCTCATGCCTTCCCCTCCCGAATGTTCTTGTCTTTTCGGCCAGCCTTCAACAACACCGCCGAGATTGCAAGAGCGGAGAGCGACCGCGTCAGCGAGTCGCTCCCCGGTTGCGTCTGCCTGACGTGATGCGTCAGTACTTCTTACATTCCGGCACGGTGCGGCTCGGCAGCCCGATCTTGGAGAACACGGCCGGGTCGTAGCCGAGCGTCTGGTTCACGTTCGGGATCACCTTCACGACCTTGCTGAACAGCGCGCCCTTGCCGTCGTCGACGACTTCGGTGACGAAGTTGGTGCCGATCGCCTGGCGGTTGGAGTCGAGCTTGATCTTGCCGTTCGGTGCGTCGAGCTCGATCTTCGCCAGTGCTTCCTTGTACTTGGCCTGGTTGTTGGAGAGATCGCCGTTGACCTGACGCAGTGCGAGGATCAGCGCCATGGTTGAATTATAGTAGTTGGTGGCGAGCAGCGACGGGCTCGGGAAGCGCTTGTTGGGCGGGAAGGCGTCTTGATAGGCCTTCACGAATTTCTGCCAGCCCGGATCCTCCCAGGTGTCGGCCTGTCCGCTCGCCGCGATGGTTCCGATCAGCGCGTTCTTGGCGTTGCCCTTCGACGACAGGATCGTCTGGTCGATCATGATGGAACCGCCCATCAGATGCGCCTTGCCGCCGGCCTGCTGATACTGGTTGAGGAAGTTGACGGCGTCGGCGCCGCCAAGCCCGAGATAGATGGCATCGACGTCGTCGGGCAGGGCAGCGATGACGGAGGCGAAGTCCTTCGTTCCCAGCGGCACCCATTGCCGGTTGGTGACCTGTCCGCCCATGCCGCAGAACTCGAGCACCAGCCCGAACACCTGAGTATAGATGAAGGAATAGTCCTCGCCGACGGTCGCGATCTTGCGATACTTTTTCTCCTCATAGGCGTATTTGCCGAGGCCGATCTGCCACTGCGCGCCGTCCATGTTGTAGCGGAAGAAGTTCGGTGCCGGGTCGACATAGGTCGTTTCCTGCGCGCCGGATGCGGCATTGATGAACGTCAGCCCGGGATGGGACTTGGCAAAATTCTTCACCGCGATGCCTTCGTCGCCGGAGAGCGGCGACAGCAGGATCTGCACCTTGTCCTGCTCGATCAGCTTGCGCACGGCGCGCACGGCGGAGTCCGGCGTTGCATCGGTCGAAGCGACGATGAATTCGAGTTCCTTGTCGCCGACCTTCTTGCCGAGCACGTTGAGCGCGGTCTGATGGCCGCGCATGCCGTCCTCGCCGAGCACCGTGTAGGTGCCCTCGAGCGTTGCGGTCACGCCCACCTTGATCTTTTCCTGGGCGATCGCCGCGCCCGAAAGAAACAGGCTGCTCAACGCGAGCAGTCCGATGCTGCATTTCGACATGTGCTCCTCCCTGTGTCATCGCTTGTTGCCGCGACGAACCGTATGATGCCCGTGGCTCTCGAAGCCCGCGGCTTTGGAGGAAAGCTAACCGAAGTCGGATGCGCTGCACCCATCGCGGCCTCGTTCGGCTTGACCGGTAGTCTCATTTTTGAATGTTGCGGCGCGAGTGATTTTCGCGGTGCAGCAGGACGCCGCGCTAGCTGTAATCTTCGCCGAGAAACTGGTTGATCGCATCGAACGCCTGCAGACGGTTCTTCTCCAGCAGAACCATGTGCGTGCCTTCGCCAATCTCGACCCATCGCCGGTAGGGCGCATGCGTCAGCGAAAGGAAGAAGTTCTGCGCCGAGGCGATAGGAACGTCCTGGTCCCATTCCGCGTGGACCAGGAGCACGGGCACGCGAATGTCGGCGGCGTCATAGAGCCTCTTGCCCGCGGCCCAGTATTCGCGGATGTCCAGGATCGGGCCGTTGACTGCACGCATGATGGCAGGCGCTTGCGCGCTGCCTAGCGGGTCGGTGGCGAGCGAGATATTGGCCCAGCGCTCGAAGCCGCCCGCCGGGATCAAGCTCGATCGTGCCGCTTCCGGCGCAGCCGAGAGCCAGCGCGTCCTGAAGTCCAGCACGCGAACGTTGCGATAGCCGCCGAGGCGCCCGCCTGCATCGATCGGAGCTGGGCCCTGCAGCACCCAAAGCGGCGCGACCAGCGCGAGCTTGACGACCTTGTCGTTGTTGCCTGCAGTGTAAGCACCGGCCACCGAGCCGCCCCAGGACATGGCAACCAGATTGAGTCGCGCGATCCTGCGTTGCTTCAGGATGTGCGCGACGGCGCTGGCGAGGTCACGCACGCCGGCCTCGGTGCGCACGAGCGGTGCGGACTGCTCCGGCGGGATGTCCATCTCGGACGGGCGGGTCGACTGGCCATAGCCGCGCACGTCGAGCGCGAAGACGTCGTAGCCATGGCCGGCGAGATGATCCATGAACGAGAGGCCGCCGAGCGGCGTATCGAAAAGGCTTCCCGATGAATAGGTCGCGCCGTGCATCATCAGGATGGTTCGCTCGGCGGAGAAGGTCTCGAGCGCCGCGGGACGCTTGTTGCGCAGGTGAAGCGAAATTCCGGCCGTGTCGCTCGGGATCATGAGATCCTCGACTACGATCTTGGGCCTGTCGACGCGCGCGCTGGCGTGCTGATTCATGATCGTTCTCCGTTCAGACGAATTGCCAGGTGAAGCGTCCTCCGGTGCGGCTGACGCGGCCGACCGATGACTGTGCGAAATGGGTGGTGAAGATGATTGAGCCCCGCTCGGCAGCGTCCTCCAGCACGAAGGCGCGCGAGCGCAACGCGGCTTCCGGGAATTCGCAGAAGCAGGAATTGAGCGAAGGCTCATACACCTGGAGCGGGTGGTGCATCACGTCTCCGGCGAACAGCGCCTCCTCGCCGCGTGAGACGAGGCGGATGGAGGCGTGATCGACGCTGTGGCCGGGCGTCGGGACGAACGAGATGCCCTCGATGGCCTCGCTCCCGTCCACAGCGATGAGCCTGGCAAGTCCGGCCTCGATCACCGGCCGGACGCTGTCGTCATAGACACGGTCGGCCGGCTTGCGCAGCGCGGGGCCGAGGGCCGGGGCCGGGCGGGCCGCTCCGGTCGGCTCTGTGCCCGTCGCGAGGCTCTCGCCATAGGCCTGCTCGATCGCGGAGAAGACGTAGGTCGCATTCGGGAAGGTCGGGACCCAGCGTCCCTCGACGAGACGGGTGTTCCAGCCGACGTGATCCGCGTGCACGTGGGTGAGCAGCACGTAGTCGACCTGCTCCGGCGTGACGCCCGCTGCGGCCAGCCGCGCCAGGAACGGTTCGTTGAGCCGGTGAAGCGGCGGAATCTCCGGCCGGTTCTTGTCGTTGCCGGTGGCCGTGTCGATCAGGATCGTGTGGTGCGGTGTCCTGACCAGCCAGCTGTGAATGCTCTGGATGAAGGTGCCGGTCGCAGCATCGAACGAGCCCGCTTCCAACTCGTCGCGATTGCGCTCCAGCGCCTCTGGCTCGCCTCCCGGATAGAGCGCGTCGAACTTGAATGCGGCAAGCCGCAACTCGTCGATCCGCGTGACGGATGCTTCGCCGACCTGATAGGTCTTGGCCGCGTGAATCATCAAGATGTCCTCCACTGGACCGCGGCGTAGGGCTGGTTGCCCGGGCCGCGGTGACAATGAGGTACGAAGCGCGCCAGGCCTTGGGGAGAGTCGCGGGCTCGATAGGTCCCATCGACATTGTCGATATCGGAAAGGATGCTGGCCCAGCTTTTCACGCCGGCGTTTTGGCCCTAACCCTCGTATCGCGGCTCGTCGCGGTCGCGACATGCCCCAGACGGAGGTGCCACCGATGCAGGATGCGGAACACGGCCGGGGTCGGCCGGCCGATGATAACGATCTCGCCGAGATCGACCTCGGTCTGTTGCTGGCTCTGGAGGCTCTCCTGCGCGAGCGGAACGTGACGCGCGCGGCCTCCCGGCTCAATATCGGGCAGCCTGCGCTCTCGGCGCGGCTGAACCGGCTGCGGCAGATCTTTGCCGATCCGCTGTTCGTGCCCGCAGCGAGCGGGCGCGGCGTGGTGCCGACGACGAGGGCCGTGGAGCTGCAGGCGGAGCTTGCGGACGTGCTCGGCAAGCTTCGTCGCATGGTGGAGGGGCCGGCTGTGTTCGACCCCGCCAGCAGCCAGCGCACCTTCGTCGTAGCCATCCACGAGAATCCGGCCGTGACGCTGGCGCCCGGCCTGGTCGCGCGCTTGACCGGGATGGCCGAGCGGGCGCGGCTCGCCCTCGTTCACCCCGCGCGCGATGTCGTGGATCAGCTCGAAAGGGGAGAGATCGACATCCTGGTGACGGGCGCCGATCGCGCACATGGCGAGCTGATGCAACGGCCGCTGTTCGAGGACGGCTTCCTGTCCGCACAGCGCAAAGGTCACCCCCGCGGCAACGGTCCGCTCGATCTCGACAGCTTTTGCGCGCTCGACCATCTGCTGATCTCCGCCGATGGCGGCGGCTTCTCGGGCCTCGTCGACGATGCGCTGGCGGCGCTCGGCCGCTCGCGGCGTGTTGCCGTCTCGATCCAGACCTATGCGCTCGCGCCGGTCATCCTTGCGCACAGTGACTGCATCTGCACCCTTCCGCGGCGGTTCCTGATCCGCTTCGCGCACGAGCTCGATCTCACGCCCCCGCCGCTCGATCTGCCGCCCGCTCGCATCGTCGCGCTGTGGCATCCGCGCAATCAGGAGGACAAAGGCCACGCCTGGCTTCGCGAGTGCCTGTACCAGGCGGCTGCTGCTTGATCGCGACGTGCCCTCACGTGGGGACGACCGGCGCTGTCAGGTTGTAAGTTCTGATTTCTGGAATGAAGTCGGCCAGCTTGCATTCGTTGCGTCCGGTATGCCGCCTGCCGCCTTCCTGAGCTGCGTGCCGGGATGGGCAGGTGCCTCGAAGTATCACCGGATCGCCATTACCGCCGGCTTTCGCCCCTTGTATCCTTGCTCGATGCCGAGCGCAGGAGAGCGCATGATGCGCCGGGCCTGACGACCGGCGGCAAGCCGGTAGCGAGCCCCCCGGCTGGCCACTGACGTTGCCGGCGGGCGATCGCCCGAGACGCCAGCTGGCGATCCATTGATTGCATCATCCGGACCTGCTCCACGCTGACGATTGACAAGCGAATTATTACATGTCTAAAAATATGCAAATTCATATAATCCGTGAGATGCCTGAATGGACGTGCATCCGCTCAAGCTCAAGGTCAGGTCGTATGTCGCGGAGACGCCGTTCATACGGAGCCTTGTGTTTGGTGTGGAGGACGGCGTCGTGCCGCAATGGCAGGCAGGCGCGCATCTCCGCGTCGCGCTCCCGAATGGCGGAGACCGGCCGTACTCGCTGATGGCGTTACCGGGACTTCCTGAAGATGCGCTGGCGCTTGGTGTCCTGCGCGAGGAGGCTTCGAGCGGCGGCTCGCAGTTCATGCACGCGCTCAAGGTCGGCGACGTCGTGAAGGCGAGCGCGCCGGTCAACAATTTCCGACTGCACGAGGGAGCAGCGCCGGCGCTGCTGTTCGCCGGCGGCATCGGTATCACGCCCGTTCTGTCGATGGCGGCGGAACTGGCGGCGCGGGGAAGCTCATATCGCCTGCACTATGCCGGGCGCACGCAAGGATTGCTGGCGTTCCTGCCGCAATTGCAGGAGATCTGCGCCGGAGGGCTGTCCGTCCACTACGACAGCGATGAATCCCGCCTCGACATTGCCGCGGCGCTCGACGATGCCGCAGCAAACGCCCACGTCTATGTCTGTGGCCCTTCGGGCATGATTGACGCGGTGAAGGCCGCTGCGGCCGCCGCCGGGGTGTCAGCCGATCGCGTTCATTACGAGCTCTTCAAGTCCGAGCAGCCGTCATCGCCTGACCGGCCGTTCGAGGTCGAGATCAAGTCGACCGGGCAGGTCGTCGGCGTTGCTGCGGGGCAGACCATCATCGAGGCGCTGGAGGCGGCTGGTTTCGACGTGCTCTACGACTGTCGGCGCGGCGATTGCGGCATTTGCCAGTGCGGCGTGATCGCGGGAGTCCCCGATCATCGCGACGTCATCCTCAGCGACGAGGAGAGGGCGTCCAACAAGGTCATGCAGATCTGCGTGTCACGCGCGAAGTCGGAACGACTGGTGCTGGATCTCTAGGGGAGACGAGGGACGCCATGAAAAGATACGGCGGGAATGCCCACGCGATTGCGGCGCTGGTGCGCGAGGCCGAGGTGCATCGCGACGTCTATGTCGACCCCGAGATCTTCGATCTCGAGATGGAGCATCTGTTTCCCAACAGCTGGGTCTATGTCGGCCACGCCAGTCAACTTGCAAAACCCGGCGATTTCATCACCGCCAATATCGGCCGGCAGCCGGTCATGGCCAGCCGCCATACCGACGGCTCCATCCATGTGTTCTACAATCGCTGCCCGCACAAAGGCGTGAAGATCGCGTCCGAACCCTGCGGCAACACCGGGAAGTTCTTCCGCTGCCCTTATCACGCATGGTCTTTCAAGACCGACGGCTCGCTGCTCGCGATCCCGCTGAAGAAGGGCTACGAGGGCACCGGCTTCGGCGACACTCAGGCGAATGAAGGGTTGTCGAAGGTCAGGAACGTCGTCATCTACCGCGATTTCATCTTCGCTCGCCTGAGCGTTTCAGGCGTCTCCTTCGAGGATTATTTCGGCGAAAGTCTTTCGACCATCGACAACATGGTCGACCGATCGCCGGAGGGGAAGCTCGCAGTCCAGGCGACGCCGATCCGCTACATGCACACGTGCAATTGGAAGATGCTGGTCGAGAACCAGACCGACACCTGCCATCCGATGGTGGCGCACGAGAGCTCGGCTGGCACCGCGGTCAAGGTCTGGAAGCGCGAGCAGGGCGATTCCACGGAAACACCGATGGCGGTACAGCTGTACGGTCCCTTCATGAGCCCGTACGAGTTCTACGAGCAGAGCGGCATCCGGATTTGGCCGAACGGCCACGGCCACACCGGCGTCGCCAACTCCATCCATTCGAACTATTCGGATGTCCCGGGCTATCTCGACCAGATGGTCGCGGCCTATGGCGAGCAGCGCGCGCATGAGATCCTTGGCGAAGTCAGGCACAACACCGTCTACTTTCCGAACATCATGGTGAAGGGCGCTGTCCAGATCCTGCGCAATTTCATCCCGATCGCTGTCGACAAGACGCTGGTCGAGAGCTGGGTCTATCGCCTGGTCGGCGCGCCCGACAAGCTCTACGAGCGCGCATTGATGTACAACCGCTTCATCAACGCGCCGACCTCGATCGTCGGCCACGACGACCTCGAGATGTATGAGCGGGCGCAGGAGGGACTGAAGTCCAACGGCAATCAATGGGTCAATCTGCGGCGGCTCTACGACGGCCATGAAGAGCAGGACGTCACGGCGGTGATCAACGGCACGTCCGAGCGGCAGATGCGGAACCAGTTTCACGCCTGGGCGAAATTCATCACTATGGACATGGACAAGCGCATCGAGGCCGCGGAATGATCGGCGAGAAGGCCATCACGGACTTCATCTATCGCGAGGCCGAGCTGCTCGACACGATGCAGTGGCAGGCTTGGCTCGATCTGTTTCACCCCGAAGGGCGTTACTGGATGCCGCTCGAATGGCAGCAGCAGGATCCGGTGCTGCAGCCGTCTCTGATGTACGAGGATCTTCTGCTGCTGAAGGTGCGGGTCGAGCGGCTCGCCGGCGAGCGCACCTTCAGCCAGAAGCCGAAGAGCCGTTGCCATCATCTGCTCCAGGCACCGCGGATCGTCGCGTGCGATCCTGCTGCCGGAATGTTCAAGGCACGAACCTCCTACATCTACACCGAGACTCGCGGCGATATGCTGGAGCGCTATTCGGGATGGGCTTCGCACGAGCTCGTGCAGGTCGGCGATGCCCTGAAGATCAAGCTCAAGCGCGTCGATCTCGTCAATTTCGATGCGCCGTTCGGCAACATCCAGCTTTTCATGTGAGACTGCCTTGACCTCTGCGACCACCGTCTATGCCCGTTTTCAAGAGACCGCGCTCCGCCGTGGCGAAGCGGGCTTCCTCAACGTGCTACCGGAGACGGCAGGCCTCTACGGCATTGCGGCGGGCGAGATTTCCTACCGCGCGATGCGCGATCGGGTCGAGCGCTGGCGCGCGGCGTTTGCGAGCCGCGGTTACGGCGAAGGCCACCGGGTCGGGCTGCTGCTCCAGAACAGGCCTGTCTTCATCGAGCTGTGGTTCGCGCTCAATGCGCTCGGCGTCTCGGTGGTGCCGATCAATCCGGACCTCCGTCTCAGCGAGCTCGAATACATCATCTCGCATTCCGAGATGAATGCTGCGTTCGTCCTCGCCGAACGGCACGAGGAGGTGGCGCTGGCCGCGCGTCAGGCCGGCAGGCCGATCCCTGTCGTGGACGATCAAGACGACGTTCCCGCACCCTTCGGCGGTGCGCGGCCCTCGACCTCGGCGAGCGAGGGGAGCGAATGCGCGCTGCTCTATACGTCGGGGACGACGGGCCAGCCCAAGGGCTGCGTCCTTACCAACACCTATTTCCTGCATTGCGGAAACTGGTATCGCGACGTCGGCGGGCTGATCGACCTCAAGCCAGACGGCGAGCGTATGATCACGCCGCTGCCGCTGTTCCACATGAACGCGATGGCGGTGTCGCTGATGGCGATGCTGTCAGTCGGTGGCTGCCTGACCATGCTCGATCGCTTCCACCCGCGCAGTTGGTGGGCCTCGGTGCGCGACAGCCGCGCTACCTGCCTGCATTATCTCGGCGTGATGCCCTCGATGCTGATGAGCGCGCCGCCATCGGAGCTGGACCGCGCGCACAGCGTGCGTTTCGGCTTCGGCGCCGGCGTCGACAAGCTGCTGCATGCCCCGTTCGAGCAGCGCTTCGGCTTTCCGCTGCTGGAGGCCTGGGCGATGACCGAGACCGGCAGCGGCGGCGTCATCGCCGCCAATGTCGAGCCGCGCAAGGTCGGCACCAGCTGTTTTGGCCGCCCGGCCCTCGAGATCGAAATTCGGATCGTCGATGACGGCGGCCATGATGCGCCGGTGGATATGCCCGGCGAGCTGCTGGTGCGGCGCGCCGGCGCCGATCCGCGTTACGGCTTCTTCCGCGAATATCTCAAGAACGAGGCTGCCACCACCGAGGCGTGGGCCGGCGGCTGGCTGCACACCGGCGATATCGTGTCGCGCGATGCGGACGGCGACCTGCACTTCGTCGATCGCAAGAAGAACGTGATCCGTCGCTCCGGCGAGAACATTGCCGCGGTCGAGGTCGAATCCGTCCTCAACCGGCATCCCGCGATCCGGCAGGCCGCGGTTGCGGCGACGCCGGACCAGATGCGCGGCGACGAGGTTGCGGCGGTCATCATTGCCGAGAAGGCCGGCGCGGACCGCGCGCTCGCCGAAGAGATCGTGCGCTGGAGCCTTGAGCAGATGGCCTATTACAAGGCGCCGGGGTGGATCTGCTTCGCCGACAGTCTGCCGCTGACCGCGACTGAGAAGATCCAGCGCGGCGGGTTGAAGGATTTTGTCGGGAAGCTGATGCGCGAAGGCGCGTTCTTCGATCTGCGCGACCTCAAGAAGCGGCAAGTCTGATCAAGAAGGTCTGATCATGAGCGAGATCCGCACCACCCTCATCACCGGCGGCAATTCGGGGATCGGCGAGGCCCTGGCGAAGAAGCTCGTGGAGCGCGGGCAGCGCGTGGTCTCGGTCGGGCTGGAGAAGCCGACCTGGACCCATGATCTGCTCGCGGCCTATCGCGCCGACCTCACCGATATCGAAGAGACGCGTGCGATCGCGCAGGAGATCTGCCGGGATCACGCCGTGGACAGCCTGGTCCACAATGCCGGAATCATCCTGCCGAACTTGCTGCCCGACGCCAAGCCGGAAGACATATTGATGCTGGCGCAGTTGCATCTGGGCGCGCCGATGCTCCTGACCCAGGCGGCGCTGGAAGGGATGCGTGCGCGCCGCTTCGGGCGCATCGTGTTCGTCTCGTCGCGCGCCGCGATGGGCGCGGTGACGCGCTCGGCCTATTCGGCCACCAAGGCCGGCGTGCACGGCATGGCGAGGACCTGGGCGCTGGAGCTTGCCGCGAGCGGCATCACCGTGAATGTCGTCGCCCCGGGGCCGATCCTGACCGATAATTTCTGGGGCATCATCCCGAAGGGCTCCGAGCAGCAGGAGCGGATGGCGCGCAACGTTCCGGTCGGGCGGCTCGGCTCGCGCGAGGACGTCGCGCACGCAATCTCGTTCTTCCTCGACGAGCACTCCGATTTCGTCACCGGCCAGGTGCTCTATGTCTGCGGCGGTACCAGCCTCGTCGGCCTCGGGCCTTGACGCGCGCGCTCTAGATCTGGTTCTGGCGGATATTCTCGACCATCTTGGCCAGCACGCGCGCGCAGACCTCGATGTCGTCGGGCTCGATGCCCGCGACCAGCCTGTCGTAATTGTTCGCCATGATCGGCCAGATCTTGCGCAGCAGCGCTTCGCCCGCCGGCGTCAGGCCGACGACGCGGCGGCGCTGGTCCTCCTCGGCGATCTCGCGCTTGACGAGGCCCGACGACACCATGGACTCGACCATGCGGCTCGCCGTCGACTGCTCGGTCACCGCGAGAACGGCGACCTCGTTGACGGTGAGGGTCTTGTAGATGAACAGCACCGACAGCGTCCGGAACACGACATTGTTGATGCCGTGCTCGCTCAAATCGCGGTTCTGATCCAGGTTCCAGCGATTGGCGAGCCGGTTGAACAGATACGGAATATAGGTTTGCAGCTGGTCCCTCGTCCTCGGCGGACCCGACTTCCATCTGCTCTTGGATTCTCTGGCCATTATCTCTTGCGACTTTGCTTCTTGCTCTCGGTATGAAGTTTCGAGGAAAGCGATTTCAGCACGGACAGCGCGCTGTCCAGCTCCCGGGCCGGGACGTTCTCGAGCCGTCTGGCGAGATGCTTCTTGTGGATTTCGGCCGCCTGCCGGAACAGCGCTTCGCCTTTCGGCGTCAGGCGCACGATGAAGGACCGCCGGTCCTCGCTCGACATCTCCCTGCTGATGAGGTCGTCGGCGAGAAGACGTTGTACCAGCCCCGAGACATTGCCGCCGGTCACCTTCAGATTTTGCGACAATTGCCCGAGCGCGAGGCCCTCCTGGTAACGATCGAGCTGGGCCAGCACGTCGAATTTTGCCAGCGACAGGCCGAACTCCGAACTCAGCATCGAATTGAGCGAGGCGAACAGCTCACCATGCAGCGACAGCAATTGGAGCCAGAGCCGGGTTTCGATCTGCCCAGGGACGGGAACAACGTTCTCCTTGAGTGCTGCCGGCATCGCATGACCATCGAGTACAGAATGTCTCGTCGAGTGAAGGGAATTACTGCGGGTCGTTCGCTCCGATTAACAACCTGAGAATCGTAGTCAAGCCGTCCGATCCTGACCTCCTGAGGGGCGAACGGCAATCCAATCCTACGTCCGGCGCCCGTGGAATCATGCGAAAGTCTTGATGGTCTGGATCACGCCGTCGAGCGCCGTTCCGGCGCTGTCCTTCAGCGCGGCCTCCCGCAGGCGGCGCGCCCAGTCGGCGGCATCCTCGCGGCGCTCCACCAGCTTGATCGCCGCGAGCGTCCTGTCGAATTTCGACAGCCCCCGGCTGTGGGTATCTGAATAGCCTTTGACGAGGCGTCGGCATTGCAGGATCTCGATGCCGAGCTGGTAATTGGTGCCGACCGCCTCGGTCGCGGCCTTGAGCCATGAATCCCGGTGCGCCGTCTCGATGGCGTGACGCAGCGAGCGGCGGCGCAGGCCGCGCATCCCGCCGACGACATAGAGGGCCAGGAACCAGGGCAGCGAGTAGGTTCGCACCCGACGTCCCCGGTTGACGCGGCGATCGAGCCAGCCGAGCAGGCGCGGGCGCGCGCCGAGCCAGCGGCCGAAGCCTGCCGGCAGCATGCCCATCACTTCCTCCATGCGGGGATGCATGAACTCGGTGGTCTGGAGCACCTGTCCGTTCGACATCTCGAGCTCGCTCTCGATGCGCGCGCGGCGGCCGGCGCGCGTCTTGAGGTCGGCGACGCGGATGACGTCGTCATAGGTCATGGCGTTGGCGAGGTACTTTGCCGCGGCTTCCGTGAAGGCATAGGCATGTGCGTCACCGCCGGCGTTTCGGTCGGCTGCGTGCAACCTCTTGAGGATGTCGAGATATTCGCCGCCATAGGCGATGTCCTGGAAGTCGACGACCTTCCGCAAGCCTGCACGAGCCATGCCGAGTGCAGGCTGGGGCAGCTCCCCATTCAATCTTGCGACAAGCTCGCCGAGCTGCGGATCGGGCGTCGCGGAAGAGGGGGTATCGTCGGCCGGTTTGGTTGGCGCGGGGGCCGCAACTTCGGTCGGGCCGGTCTTGACCCGCTCGAAGGCGGCCTCGAACGTCTCGACGCTGGCCTTGGCGCCTTTGCCGCCGGTGCGGATGACGTCGAGATAGCTGTCGCGGCTGAACGGCAGCACGCCCGCGCCTGCGAGCGCGCCGAACATCGCGGCCGAGATGACGCTGCCATGCGCGATCGCCAGCGCGTTCAGATCGAAGATGATCTCGGTCTTCGCCGCAATGCCGATGGCGCCGGTCACGGCGCCGCCGTCGGCGATGCCGTTGCCCGGCGCGATCTTCTCGCCGATCGCGAACGACCGGTGGTTGGACGCGATCAACGTGGTGCGATCCGGCGTCACGAGGCCGCGCAGGATCGATCGACCGGCTTCCATGAATTCGGCGGCCATCACCACGTCGACGTCGCCGGGGGTGGGCATCAGCGACAGGATCGGCTTGCGGCCGTCGAGCGGCGGCATCGCCTCGATATAGTAGATCGTGGCGCCGGTGCGCTGGGCGACGCCGGGCACGGAGGTGGACTGCGCGACCCAGCCATGGTTCTCGGCGAGCTGAACGATCCAGTCCGTCAGGACGCCGCCGCCCTGGCCCCCCATCGCGACAATCGCGATCGAGATCGGCCGCTCCGTCGCTTCGCCTGCGGCGGGGAGGGCCAGCCGGATCGTCTCGTCCCTCATGCCAGTGCCTCGAGCGCCGGACGCCGGCGGTCGCGCCGACGCTGCAGCCAGCCGATCACGCTCATCGCGACCCTTGCTTTGAACATGTCCCAGCGAGTCGGATTGTGGATGACGTCGGCTCGATAGAACGAGGGGCAGAGCACGGCGGCCTCGGAGACCTCGCCGCAATTGCCGCAGCCGACGCAGGAATTGTCGATCGCCGCGACCGGATCGTCGCGCAAGGGGTCGTCGAGCTGCTTCACCGACAGTGACGGGCAGCCGGAGAGGCGGATGCAGGCATGGTCGCCGGTGCAGACGTCTTCGTCGACTCCAAAGCGCTCCTTGACAATGCGCGTCCCGTCCTTGATCGCCTTGTTGATCTGCGGCTTCACGCGCCGCTGCTTGTTCAGCATGCATTCGGAGGACGCGACGATGACCTTCGGGCCTTCCTCTTTCGTCGTCAGCGCTTCCTTCAGCGTGTCGCGCATCTTGCCGACGTCGTAGGTGCGGTCGAGCTGGCGCACCCACTGGCCGCCGATGCCCTTCACCGCCTGCACGATCGAATTGTTTGTCTTGCGGCGCTTGTTGACCGCGCGCGAGGACAGGATGTCCTGACCGCCCGTGGCAGAAGTGTAGTAATTGTCGACGATGACGAACACGCCGTCATGCTTGTTGAACACGGCATTGCCGATGCCGCTGGTCAGTCCGTTGTGCCAGAAGCCGCCGTCGCCCATCACCGCGATCGACCGCTTGTCCGCCTTGACGTTGAAGGCCGAGGTCGAGGCCGGGCCGAGGCCGAAGCCCATCGTGGTCGCGCCGATGTTGAAGGGCGGCAGGATCGAGAACAGATGGCAGCCGATGTCTGCGGAGACGTGGTGCTGGCCGAGCTCTTCCTCGACCAGCTTCATGGCGGCGAAGATCGGCCGTTCCGGGCAGCCGGTGCAAAGCCCGGGCGGGCGCGCCGGCACCACCTGCTTGAGCTTCTCGACCGCGGGGTGATTGAGCACGGGCGCTGCGTCCGGCGCCGGCGGCCGGTTGCCCAGCAGCCGCGGCTCGGTCTTCTCCAGGAATTCCCTGACGCCGCCGAGCAGCACCTGAGCGGTGTAGTCGCCGCCCATCGGCAGCACGTCCTTGCCGTGGACGCGCGCCTGGATGTCCTTGCGGCGCAAGACCGTATTGATCGCCTGCTCCAGATATTCCGGCTGGCCTTCCTCGACGATGAGAACGGCCTCCTTATCGATGCAGAATTCCGCAACCTCGGTATCGATCACGGGGTAGGTGACGTTCATGATGTAGAGCGGGATCTGCGTGTTGCCATAGGCATCCGACAGCCCGAGATATTGCAGCGCGCGGATGACGTTGTTGTACATGCCGCCCTGCATGATGATGCCGACCTTGCCCTGCTTCGGCCCCATCCACTCATTCAGCTTGTTGTCCCGAATGAATCCGATAGCCGCGGGCATCCGCGTCTTGATCTTCTCCTGCTCGTGCTCATAGGCCGCCGGTGGCAGCACGATGCGGTTGACGTCACGCTTGGGATTGTTGAGCGCGTCCTTGATGGTGTGCGCCGGCCTGACATTGTCCTTGCAGGCGAAGCTGCCGTGCATGTGGCAGGCGCGCACGCGCACCTCCAGCATGACCGGCGTGTTGGAGAACTCGGAGAGCTCGAAGCCTTTCTCGATCAGATTGACGATGCATTCATGCTCGGGGCGGGGATCGAGCAGCCACATCTGCGACTTCATCGCGAAGGCGTGGGTACGCTCCTGCATGATGGAGGAGCCTTCGCCATAGTCCTCGCCGACGATGATCATGGTGCCGCCGGTGACACCGCCCGAGGCGAGGTTGGCAAGGGCGTCGGAGGCGACGTTGGTCCCGACGGTCGACTTCCACGCCACCGCGCCGCGCAGGGGATACATCACCGATGCCGACAGCATCGCCGCGGCGGCGGCTTCGTTCGCCGAGCTCTGGAATACGACGCCGAGATCGTCGAGCACGTCCTTGGCGTCGGCCAGCACGTCCATCAGGTGCGAGATCGGCGAGCCCTGATAGCCGCCGACATAGGCGACCCCCGATTGCAGCAGCGCCTTGGTGATGGCGAGGATGCCTTCGCCGCGGAACGTGTCGCCATCGCCGAGCCTGAGATCCTCGACCTCGCGAGCAAAAGACCGTTCAGCCATTGCACCCTCCAGAAATATGCGATAGCATACGTTTACATGTGAAGTAAGTCAACGCCGCGCCATGCTATCACGCTTGCGGATGCTCTCTCCGACAAGGCGGTCATGAGCCAGCGACAGGGTAGGGCCGATGCTGAAGCTGCCTCGCTTTAAAGCTGCCGCCGTCCAGGCTTCACCAGTCTATCTCAACGCAAGCGCGACCGCGGAGAAGGCGGCTTCACTGGTCCGTGAGGCCGCAGCCAACGGGGCGAAGCTCGTCGCGTTCCCCGAAGTGTTCGTTCCCGGCTATCCTTATTGGAACTGGATCACCGATCCCGTCACCGGCAGTGCATGGTTCGAGAAGCTCGCCAAGGCGTCGGTGCTGGTGCCGGGGCCGGAGGTCGAAATCGTCTGCAAGGCCGCGCGCGATACGGGATGCCACGTCGTGCTCGGCGTGAACGAGCGCAGCCCGGTCTCGCTCGGCGCGATCTACAATACGCTGGTTTTCATCGGGCCCGATGGCGCGTTGCTCGGCAAGCATCGCAAGCTGGTGCCGACCTGGGCAGAGAAGCTGACCTGGACCGGCGGTGACGGGTCGAGCCTGCGCGTCTATGATACCGAGATCGGGCGTCTCGGAGGCCTGGCCTGCGGCGAGAACACCAACACGCTCGCGCGCTTTGCGCTGCTCGGGCAGGGCGAGCTCGTGCACGTCGCCAGCTATATCTCGCTTCCCGTCGCGCCCCCCGACTATGACATGGCGGAGGCGATCAAATTGCGCGCGATTGCCCACTCCTTCGAAGGCAAGATCTTCACGATCGTCTCTTGCTCGACCGTGTCGGAGGAAATCATCGCGGCGATGGAGACCGTCGTTCCCGACGCACGCGCGCGTTTGCAACGGAAGTCGAGCGCATTCTCCGGTATCATCGGTCCGGACGGGCGCGTGGTCGGCGATCCCTTGATCGACGACGAAGGCATCGTCTATGCCGACATCGACCTCGATCGCTGCATCCAGCCGAAGCAGATGCACGACATCGTCGGGCACTATAACCGGTTCGACATTTTCGATCTGCGGGTCAACCGTCGTCCGCAGACGCCGCTCGGTCTGACAGAGGCGGAAGCCGTCGCCGGCCAAGAGCAGGCGGGCTTCTCGTCGATTCCAGGTCGATCGGAATGACGGGCCGGTTCGCTTGAGGGTGCGGGATCATAAGACAGGACTTGGAGGATAGGATGCGCGAGAACGTGATCGGCCGGGCCAATGTCGAGGACACCCCCGAGCTCGAGGCCTATTACAAGGATCTCGAAAGGTACGAAGCCGGAGCGCTCTGGACCGTCGCCAACAAGATCGAGCCGTGGGCGCCGCAATCGGCCTCGGTTCCCGTGCTCTGGCGCTACAAGGATCTGCGCGAGCACGTGCTGCGCTCGGTCGAGCTGGTCTCGCCCGAGAAAGCCGGGCGGCGCGTGATCTATCTCAACAATCCCGGGCGGCGCGACGTGTCGGCCGCGGTCGGCTGGCTCTATTCCGGATTGCAGGTGATGCATCCCGGCGAGGTCGCCACGGCCCATGCCCACTCGGCCTCGGCGCTGCGCTTCATCATGGAGGGCGCGGGCGCCTACACCATCGTCGACGGTCACAAGATGACGCTGGGCGCGCGGGATTTCGTGCTGACGCCGAACGGCACCTGGCACGAGCATGGCGTCGAAGGCAACGGCTCGGTCTGCATCTGGCAGGATGGCCTGGACATCCCGCTCGTCAACGCGCTGGAAGCCAATTTCTTCGTCGTGCATCCGAACATCCAGCAGGAGCCGTCCGGCTATCCCGTGGACGACATGACCCGGACCTGGGGCAATCCCGGTCTTCGGCCGGCGGACTCGCGCTGGTCGAAGGGCTATTCGCCGATGTTCAAATATGAGTGGGAGCCGACCTACGAGTCCTTGCAGAAATATGCGGCCGCGACCGATGGCTCACCCTATGACGGCATCCTCATGAACTACGTCAACCCGGTCACCGGCGGGCACGTGATGCAGACGATCGGTGCGAGCATGCAGCTGCTGCGCCCCGGCGAGAAGACCAAGTCGCACCGGCACACCGGCAGCTTCATCTACCAGGTCGCCAAGGGGCGTGGCTATTCGATCATCGGCGGCAAGCGGCTCGAATGGGAGGAGCGCGACATCTTCTGCGTTCCGTCCTGGGCCTGGCACGAGCATGGCAATGCCTCAGCGAGCGAGGATGCCTGCCTGTTCTGCTTCAACGACCTGCCCGTCATCGAGGGCCTCGGGCTCTATCGGGAAGAGGCCTATGGCGACAATGGCGGTTACCAGTCGGTTGCCGCCTGATAGGCCCTTGCAGAATTCAACCAGAACAGCCGGATAGAAGCCTTCATGCGTCTCGTCACCTACACCTTGGGCTCCAGCGGTGCCCGTCTTGGAGCCCTCGTCAATGGACTGGTCGTCGATGTCGAGCACCTTGGTGCGTCCAGCGGCGTGACATGGCCGGGTGATATGCTGTCGTTCATCGACAACAGCGTGACCCTGCTGCCTGCGCTCAGGGATGCACTGGCGGACGCCGATGGCCGCTTCCCGGCTGGCTCGGCGGTTGCGGTCGAGGATGTAAAGCTGCAGGCGCCGATCCCGCGGCCGCGGAAAAACATATTCGGCATCGGGCTGAACTATCGGGCGCATGTGGCGGAATCCGCCAAAAGCCTGGATACGGACAAGGACCTGCCGAAGCAGCCGGTCGTCTTCTCCAAGCCGCCGACCTCCGTGATCGGCCCGGGCGCGGCGATCCAGCACAATGCGAAGATGACGCAGCAGCTCGACTGGGAAGTCGAGCTCGCCGTCATCATCGGCAAGACCGCAACGCGCATCGCGGCCGACAAGGCGATGGACCACGTCTTCGGCTATTCGGTGATGATCGACATTTCCGCGCGCGACAATCGCCGCGCCGGACAGTGGATTTTCTCGAAGGGCATGGACACTTATGCGCCGTTCGGCCCGTGCATCGTGACCGCGGACGAGATTCCTGATCCACACGATCTGCGGCTGTGGCTGACCAAGAACGGGGTCATGAAGCAGGACTCCAACACCAAATACATGATCTTCGACATTCCGGTGCTGATAGCGGACATTTCGTCGGGCATGACGCTCGAGCCGGGCGACATCATCGCCACCGGTACGCCTGAAGGCGTCGGCGCCGGCATGAGCCCGCAGGAATGGCTTTGGCCGGGCGACGTGGTCGAGGCCGGCGTCGACGGCGTCGGTGTCATCCGCCACCCCGTTGTTGCGATCTGATGACGAATTTTTCGTTCGATCGCGTGCTCAGGTTCGGAGACTGCGATCCCTCGGGGATCGCGTACTTCCCGTCCTATTTGAACATTCTCAACGGCGTCGTCGAAGAGTTCTGGGCTGGAATCGGTTTTCCATGGCCGGAGCTGATCGCGGTCCGAAAGATCGGAACGCCCACGGTGCACCTGAACTGCGATTTCTCCCGGCCGTCGATGTTCGGCGATCTCCTGACATTCAAGCTGCGCATCATCAGGGTCGGTGGGTCATCTCTTCATCTCGAGCATGTCATCTCCGGCGCGAATGGCCCGCGCTGGCGCGCGCGCCAGATCCTTGCTGCGACCTCGCTGGTCGATCATCATGCGATCCCATGGCCCGATGACATTCGCCTCGCTCTGATGGCGCATGTGAGTGTGGGCGAGGGGACCGAGGCAACGCCCGCATGATCTCGCTGTTCATGACATTCTCCGATTCCACGGGCGAACGGCGACTCCGTCCCGATGAGGTTGCCGCTGTGGCGGAGCGCGTCGGATCGATCCCAGGCATGACCGAGGCCCTGCTGTTCACGCCGCTGGAACAGTCGGTCGACCATCCTTACAAGGCCGACGGCACCGGCCCCGCCTTTGCGCTTCAACTCCGGTTTCCCGACCTGTTCGCCTGCGAGGCGGCAATGGACCGCGGCGGCGTCCTCGCCAGCCTCGCAACAGGGGCCGGGCTATCCGGCCTCACCGGACTCGATGTCGCACACCAGGTGATGCTGACGCGCCCGTTTCCGGTCGATGTCGCAGAGCATCCGGCGGGAACGACCACCCCGTGCAGTTACCTCGTGCACTATCCCGGCCCGGCCGAGGATATGAACGCTTGGAACCTGCATTATCTGGAGCACCACCCCTCGATCATGCGGACCTTCCCGAACGTCCGCCAGATCGAGATCTACACCCGCATCGACTGGGTCGACCGGCTGCCGTCGCAGCGCGTCGAGCATATGCAGCGCAACAAGCTGGTGTTCGACAGCCCGCAAGCCCTCGCGCACGCACTCGGCTCCGACGTGATCAAGCACATGCGTGCCGACTTCGCGAAATTCCCGCCATTCGCAGGCGGCAACAAGCATTTTCCGATGCTGACCAGAGTGGTGGGGGCGAGGTCCTAGGCCGCGTACCCACAAAATCCGGCGGCGTGACGCGGCCAAAAGCAATGTCTGCTTTGCTCCTATAGCGACCGAGTTCGTGCGCCGGCGCAGTATGTCGCGATGGGCCATTAACGGAAGAGTAGCGCTCCAGCGATTTGAAAGGAGTTTTGGTCTAAAAGCGGGTATGCTGCCTTTTGCAAGGCAGGCCCCTTCCTGCGAGATGGTTCTATGGACGCGAAATCGGCTGCACGATTGAAACAGCACGTAGAGCGGGCAATTGAGGAATTATCGCTGGCGCTCATGCTCGCCAAAGAAGCCTCTCCAGCAGATGAGTTTCTGAAATTGAGGAGATCGGTCGGCGATATCATCGCTCGGATGGACACCATGCTTCACGACGAAATTAACAAAGATCATCCAGGTGTGGATGGCATGAAAGACTGACCGCTAACGTCTGCCTCGGGTCAAAAGCCGCCGATTTGCCCAGTGGTCGGGCGCTTCCAGTCTACCCCCGTTTCCGGACAACTCCTCGCTACGCCTAACGAAAGCGATGGGCCAACAACGGACGTGGTAAACTGCAGTTACTCCCATTTGACGGGACCCCACGGCTGGGCGTCCGCCCAGGCTTTAGCCTCAGCCAGGGAGAGGTGTTCCCCCGAGTTAGTGAGCAGACAATAGTACAAGAACCCGTCCTTCGTTTCCGGTATCGGTCGGGTCTCATCTATCGACGGCTCTTCGTCAGTGTCGCGCTTAAATCTCGACGACGCGAGACGTGCTTCTTTTCTATAAACGGCAATGCGCCGCGGAACATTGCCGTCGTAATACCAGGTACCTTCCGCGACCTTTTGGTTCATAGCGACGCTCACACGCTAAACACGAAGCTGTTGTAACCGGCGACACCGAATGTCTGCAACGGGTCAAAAGTTGCCGTGGCGCCCCATGCTGCGGCAGCCCGCTAAGGGCCAACAGGTGAGTCGCCTATCACTTTCCTAGCGTAGCGACGAACTGGCGATGTCGCTCAAGCCACTCCGGCTTTTGCAAACCGATGACCTGTACACAAAGCTCAACGCATTCATTGCAAATAGCACCGGCGGTCTGCTGACCTTGTACGCTCACGGATACGGCGTTGACCACGGAAACAACTTCTCTCGGCTCCTTTCCACAAAAGGAGCAAATTAAGTCCGAGGCCGTCATCCTCTGATCCTTCCAGTCGAGTTCGATCATCCAAAGGTTCGCGGCTTGCCGTGATCTTAATCTCGCGGCTTCTTGAAAATGAAATCTAATGTTGACGAAGGGTCTTGCTTGCTCTTCCAGTCAGCAAGTTTTTCCTCTTCCGCGTGCAACTGACGATACAGTTCTGACATCCTGCCAAATATCGAGCGAAGTGTCGTGTCGCTCGTGGTCTGGGAAATTTCAGCACACCGCTCGGCCATGTCAAGATTTTCGTTCATGAACACTCTACGCTTCCGCTAGAGCCGACAGATTGATACAGTTAGAAATGACCAACCTTGATCTGCCTGTCGAGAGCTTTATCATCGAGCGTCTGGTCGAGGGCGGCTAGCGGATCAGTGAGCGTCGCCCCGATCGCGAGGACATTCCTGTTGCGGACTTCGTGTCCCTCCGTGACGCCGAAGAATGGGTGAAGTGGAAGCAGGGCTTTCCGAAGCTCAACCCTTATGCCGTTGAATAGGCCAAGAGGGGCGACTTCCGTTTTGGGTCAAGGCTGCCCTCGGCAGCTCCACGGCAGCGTTCCGCTCAGCCCTTGGAAGCCGACCGTGCGCGGTCAAAAGGGGAAGTCAGCAACGGGCCAAAAGCGCAAAGCGCGTTCGGTGTTTGTTGCTGGAACGGGAGCGCCTATGTCGCAGAGCAACGGCAGGCACGAATGGCCCGCAGCGGGCTCTGGCCGGAGCTTTTATCGCACCATGGAATTAAAGGCATCGACCATTTTGGGGGCCTTGTCCGTTTCGATCGATGCGCTTCCGACAAAATGGGGGGCGGCTTCGAACTGAATTCGTCGGCTCGTGAATGGCAGAAGAGGGCTGGCAACACGCGACAATTATAGTAGCGTTGTTGCAAGAAGAAGCGCACGGCGGCTGAAACCGGGCGCAACAATAAAACAGGGAGGACTTTCGATGCAGTTTCTCAAGGCTGCGGTTGCGGCCGGGCTTATAGTTGCGAGCTTTACGGGCCCCTCGCTTGCGCAGAACAAGCCGTCGGAGCTCAAAATCGGCATCACGACGTTCCTGTCGGGCCCTGCGTCAGTCTTCGGTGTGCCGGCGAAGGCCGCGGCGGAGATGATCGCGGAGGACCTCAACAAGAAGGGCGGCATCGGCGGCGTGCCGGTCAAGCTCTCCTTCATCGACGAAGGCGCGGGAGGCGAAGCGCTCGTCTCGAACTACCGACGCGTTGTGCAGGACGAAAAGGTCGATGCCACGTTTGCTTCGATCTCGTCGGGCAGCTGCACCCAGCTGGTGCCGGTCGCCGAAGACCTCAAAGTCATGAATTTCATGTGGGACTGCGGTGCGGCCTCCATCCTCGAAACCAAGAAGTACCGCTACAATTTCCGGACTCAGGCGAACGGCACGCCGGAAATGCTGGCCGTGCTCCTTTACCTGCTCAAGACCAAGCCCGACTTTAAGACGATCGCGGTGGTCAATCAGGATTATGCATGGGGTCGGGAGAGCTGGGAGATCTTTTCGACCGCGCTCAAGGCGATGAAGCCGGACGTGCAAGTCGTCGCGGAGCTCTTCCCGAAGTTCGGCGCACCGGACTACTCCACTGAGGTTTCCCGTCTGTTGGCGCTGCGGCCGGATGTGGTTCTGACCACGTCTTGGGGCGGAGATCTCGACACGCTGGTCCGCCAGGCCGGTCAGCGCGGCCTGTTGCAGCAGTCGACCTTCGTGCTCGGGATCGGCGAATCATCGATCCAGCGGTTGGGCAAAGACTTGCCTGAAGGCCTGATCGTCGGCGCGCGCGGAGACCACTGGTTCCTGCATCCCGAGAAGAAGAACGACGCCGCCTTCAAGGCGTTCAATGAAGCCTTCAAGGCGAAGACCGGTGCATGGCCGATCTACCCGGTCTATCACATGGCGCAGGCATTCAAGGCCCTGCAGACGGCCTACGACAAGGCGATCAAGTCCAACGGCGGCAACTGGCCCACCCGCGAACAGGTCGTCGACGCGACGGCGGGCATCGAGTTCGCCACCGGATTCGGCCGTCCGATTACGCTGCGGCCCGAGGACAACCAGGGTCTCGAAGCTCAGCTGGTCGGCGTCACCAAGTCCGTTCCGGGGTACGACTTCAAGCTGCTCGACAACATGATGATCTTCGATCCGAAGATGATCACCAACCCGGCGGGCGTACGGTCGGTTGAATGGCTCAAGACGCTCAAGCCGGACTTCGTCAAGATGGACGTGCCGACCTTCAAAGCTCAATAACGGCACGCTCGATTTTTGATCCCCGTCCTCCGTGCCTCGTCCCGGAGGACGGACCTTTTCCGAAGGCCATCATGAACTCGACACTCGCTATCTTGGCGATCCTCGATGGGATCAGCTACGCCGCACTGGTGTTTTTGGTCTCGGTCGGGCTCAGCCTGATTTTCGGCGTGTTGCGCGTGGTCAACGTCGCGCATGGTTCGCTGTACGCGTTCGGCGCCTACCTGGCTGCGACGTTCAGCCTTGCAATCGCGCCGATCTCGCCTTGGCTCACCTATCCCGCGCTGCTGGCCGCTTCCATCGTGATCGGCGTCGTGTGCGGCGGTTTCATCGAACGGTTTCTGCTGCGACCGCTCTCCGGACAGGAGGACGTCCTCCAGCTTCTGATCACTTTCGCCGCCTTCATGATCATGGACAACCTGCAGCGTCTGATCTGGGGCGTGCAGCCCATCTTCGCCGCGGAGCCATTGAGACTACTTCCCAACATCGCCGTGTTCGGCGTCAGCTACACGTCGTACCAGGTCATTCTGCTGCCCGGAGTCGCCTTGGCGACGCTGTTCGGGCTCCGCTACTTCCTGCGCAGGACGCTGTCGGGAGCGGTGATCCTTGCGGTCACGGAGGATCGCGAAGCTTCGACGGCCATCGGGATTGACGCAAAACGCGTATATTTCGTCACCTTCGTCATTGGCGCGAGTCTGGCCGCGTTGGGAGGAGCGCTGGCCTCGCCGACCACCTCGCTGGTCCCTGGAATGGGCGCCGATATGATCGTGCTTTCCTTTGCCGTCGCTGCGACCGCGGGTCTCGGCCAGATCGAGGGCACCGCGCTCACCGCGCTGATGATCGGCCTGACCCGTGCCTTCGTAATCTATCTCCAGCCGGAATTCGAAGTTCTCGTTCCCTATCTGCTGATGGTGCTGGTGCTTCTGGTGCGTCCGTTCGGCCTGTTCGGCGCCGTGCAGGTAAGGAAAATATGATGAGCGGTCGCATTAAGCCGGTCACCACGATCGCGACCATCTTCTTTCTGGCCAGCGCCGTCGCGCCCCTTTTTGTAGCGAGCTGGGCAACCTTGTTCGCGTTGATCCTCGCGAAGGGCATCGTCGTCCTCGGTATCATTCTTCTGCTGCAGGCGGGACAGGTGTCGTTCGGACATGCAATGTTCTTCGCTACCGGGGCATATACCGCAGCGTTCTGGGGCAAGTACGTCGGTGGCGGCGACATCGTGCTCTTTATCGCGCTGGGCGGCATAACCTCCGCCGTCTTCGGCCTCATCGTCGGGCTCTTCGTCGTGCGCTACCGGGAGATCTTTTTTGGAATGCTGAATCTGGCGTTTTCGATGGTGCTGTGGTCGCTGCTGGAGAAGATGTTTCATTACACCAACGGCGCCGACGGCATCCGGGTCCCTCGTCCGGCCCTGTTGGGGCTGTCGTTTACGCCCGAAACCTTCCAGTACGTCATTCTTTACGTGAGCCTCTTGATCGCGGTCGTCGCCTTCTACGGCGTGCAACGCTATCTCGATAGCCCGCTCGGACACATGCTGCGTGCCATCAAATCGAACGAGACGCGGCTCGAGTATCTCGGGACGTCCGCACGGCGCGTGCTTCTGATAGGCTACGTGATCTCGGCTTTTCTCGGCGGCATCGGCGGCACGCTGGTGGCGATCATCCAGCAGATCGCCACGCCCGAGTTCGGGTTCTGGACGAAGTCGGGCGAGTTCGTCTTTATCGCGATCCTCGGCGGCAGCGCCCACGCCTTCGGAGCGTTCGCCGGCGCGGCGATGTTCGAGTGCGTGCGCTTCTATGCGGCGGCCCACCTGGCCGACACCTGGCAACTGATCCTCGGCGTGGTCTTGATCGTCATCATTCTCTATGCGCCTAACGGACTGATAGGTCTCAGGCAGCGCTACGGCCAGGCGAAGCAGGGAGGACATTGATGACCAACGTCCTCCTTTCCGCGAAGGGCATCAAAATCCGGTTCGGTGGCGTCGTCGCCGCCGACGGTATCGATCTGGACGTGCTCCAAGGCGAGAACCTCGCGATCATCGGACCGAACGGCGCCGGAAAGACCACCTTCCTCAACATCTCGACGGGTTATTTGCGGCCGCAGGCCGGAAGCATCACCTTTCTAGGCCAGGAAATCACGGCGCAGCTCCCGCGCACGATCACCAAACTCGGCATCGCGCGGGCCTTTCAGATACCGCAGCTTTTTCTCGATCAGACCGTGATGGAGAACATGCTGATCGCCGCAGCCTCGCGGCTGGGAAGCCCTTCCGGCTTTAGGGCTCTTTCCGCCCTGCCTGAGCTGTCTGAAATGGAGCGCCTCCTGGATCTCGTCGGCGTCAAGCTGTACGCATCTCGCAAAGCGAGGGAGCTTCCCGAGGGACAACGCAAGCTGGTCGACATCGCTCTGGCGCTCGCGCTGAAGCCCAGACTGCTGCTGATGGACGAGCCCACCTCGGGCGTCGCCTCCGCAGAGAAGCTGGAGATCATGGACATCCTGACGTCCGCGCTCGCCAAGGAGAAGGTGACCTCGGTCTTCGTCGAGCACGACATGGACATGGTGGAGCGCTATGCCCACCGAGTCGCGGTGTGGAACGTCGGGAAGATCCAAAAGGTCGGCACGCCCGCGGAGGTTCTGGCCGATCCCAAGGTCCGCGAACAGGTGATCGGCATATGACGGCGATGCTGGACTTCGAGAACGTCAACGTCGCGATCGCCGATGCGCCGGTGCTGCGCAGCGTCAGTTTCTCGCTGCCGCCGGGCGCGACCGCCGCGCTCATCGGGCGAAACGGCGCCGGCAAAACCACGACGGTACGGACCATCATGGGCTTCACGAAGGCGAGCGGTACCGTGCGCCTGGGCGGTCAGGACCTGGGGCATGTTCCTCCGCACCGACGGCCCTTCCTGGGCATCGGCTACGCCCCCGAGGACCGTCGTCTCTTCTCGGCCTTTACGGTGGAAGAAAACATTCTTTTGCCCGCTCGCGTCGCGAAACTTAGCGCGGAAGAGGCGCGCCGGCGGCTGGAGCGAGCCTACTCCGTCCTGCCGGAGCTCGAGGAACTGGCGGGTCGCCCGGCGGGCTCCGTCTCGGGCGGCCAAGGCAAGATGGTCGCCCTCGGGCGCGCCCTGATGCTGGGCACCCGCCTCGTCATTCTGGACGAGCCGTTCCAGGGCCTCGCCCCTGTGCTGGCGCAGAGGTACGCCGAGGCGCTGCGTCGGCTTCGTTCGCAGGACCGGGACATTACCCTGCTGATCACAGAGTCGAACCCGAAGCTGCTCGAGACCTTCGCAGACGTGACGCTGACGATCGAGCGCGGCGAAATCGAAAGCCGGGTCCTTGCGTAGCGCCGTGCGGCCGCCACGGAGTTATTGCCCGAAGAGAAAGGGCCAGCGTGTAGCTGACCCCTTCAGCAGCACTTGAGCGATCAAAAAACACGCTTATTTCTTGCACTTCTTGGCCGACTCTTTGTCCGCATACGGACCACAGTTGTAGGCGTTGTTCAGTTCGTCCATCGTCTGCGGCCAGCTATCCATGGAGCCCGCCCGGGCACCACTCTGGCTAGTTCCCACGTTTTTCACTTGCTGGGAACGAGTTGGTTCTGCTTCTGCATCAACTGCGAAAGATGCAGAGAGAAATCCGGCTGTAAGAAGTCCGACGAACAGCGTCTTGGTCATCATGGTTTTCTCCCTATGGAGTTCGAGTTCAGAGTAGCCGTTGGTGGCCACGCAAAGCGGGGGAGTTCAAAATCAGCGCGACATACGGCGCACGATCGGAGGGGGTTACTTGAATAAGGTGATGTAAGTCACTCTAGACGCACTTGCTGCTGCCCATGATGCCGCTGTCCAGAGATCGACACCTCGATTGTCCGCGTCCATCAGCATGGCGCTGTGCCACTAGGAACTGGGACCAATCGATGGAAAGGTCACGCGGTGGCTTGACGAGTGAAATCCACGGCTATGGCTGACCGCGCGTTACGAGTCCACGCGCTAGATTGGCGAGAGCGTTGGAGAATTGGCGTCGCACGGATTCAGACGGTCGGCGCGTCTTGCAGTGTACCTTATGAAAACGGAAGTCCAGGTTGGCGGTTGAAGCCGTCGGCATCCGGAGCGGCGATGATGGCATTATGCCCCTGTTTTGCCCGACGGAACAACCTGTTTTCGTAAAATCCGTAAGGCTCTCTGCAAGTCATTGAAAACGCTGTCAGCGGCTACTGTGCATGGGGTTGTTTTCGACGTTTTGTGTTTTCAGCGAGCGGGGCCTGATCCAGGCCGGCGCTAGTGTCCGCCGAGATAGGCCGTGATCAGCCGGGGATCGTGGATGAGATCCTTGGCGGGGCCGGACTGCACGATCTCGCCGGTCTCGAGCACATAGCCGTAGTCGGCCGTCTCCAGCGCGGCGCGGGCGTTTTGCTCGACCAGCAGGATCGAGACGCCGAGATCGCGCAGCGAGGCGATGGTGCGGAAGATCTCGCGCACGATCAGCGGTGCGAGGCCGAGGCTCGGCTCGTCGAGCATGAGCAGCTTCGGCTTGGCCATCAGCGCGCGCCCGAGCGCCAGCATCTGGCGCTCGCCGCCGGAGAGGGTGCCCGCGGCCTGGCGCTGCCGCTCCTTCAGGCGCGGAAAGCGATCATAGACCTCGTCCAGCGTCTTCTGGACGCCCGAGCGGTCGCGCAGGCTGTAGGAGCCGAGCAGGAGATTGTCGGCGACCGACATGTCGGAGAACAGCTCGCGCTTCTCCGGCACGAGGCACAGCCGGCGCTCGACGCGGTCCTCGACGGACATCCTGCCGATGTCGTTGCCTTGAAAGACGAGGCGGCCGCGGGAGGCGAGCAGCCCGATAGCGGCCATCAGCAGCGTGGTCTTGCCGGCGCCGTTCGGGCCGATCACGGTAACGATCTGGCCTTCCTCGACCGACAGCGAGACGTTGCGGACCGCTTCGACATTGTCGTAGCAGACGGTCACGTCCGTCATGGAAAACATCTCGCTCACGCGACGCCTCCGAGATAGGCCTCTTGAACCCGTTCGTCGCTCCGGATCGCGGCGGGCGCGCCCTCGCAGAGCTTGGAGCCGAAGTCGAGCACGACGATGCGGTCGACCAGCGACATCACGAACTCCATGTCATGTTCGACGATCAGGATGGTCAGATGGTCCGACCGCAGCGAGCGGAGCAGCTCCGCAAGCCTGAGCTTCTCCTGGCGGCGCAGGCCCGCGGCCGGCTCGTCCAGCACCAGCAGCGCCGGGTCTGCGGCGAGCGCGCGCGCGATCTCCAGGATGCGCTGGTTGCCGAGCGGCAGATTGCCCGCGAGCTCGAACGGCTTGTCGCCGAGCCCGACGCGTTCGAGCTGCTTCAAGGCCTCGTGCCGGGTGCTGGCTTCCTCGCGCTGGTTGAGGCGCAGGGCGCCGGCGAACAGGCCCGTGCTGGTGCGCGCGTAGGTGCCGAGCATGACGTTCTCGAGCAGGCTCATGCGCGGCCGCAGCTTCACATGCTGGAAGGTCCTGGCGATTCCGCCCCTCGCGATGCGGGATTGTGGATCGCGCGTGATGGCGCGTCCGGCAAAGACGATCTCGCCCTTGTTGACCCTGAGCGCGCCCGTCAGGCAGTTGAACATCGTGCTCTTGCCGGCGCCGTTCGGGCCGATGACGGCGAGGATCTCGCCGGAGCGGACTTCGAAGCTGACATTGTTGACCGCGACGAGACCGCCGAACCGCCGCTCGGCGCCGTCGACCTTCAGAAGCAGTTCGCCCGGTTTCGGCTGGGGACGGCGGGGCAGGGGCGGGGCGGCTGGCGGCCGTTCGCGCTTGATCTTCGGCAAGTAGCGCGCGACGAACGGCACGATGCCCTGCCGCGCCCATTGCAGGAACAGGATGAACAGCGCGGAGAAGGCGACGATCTCGAGCTGGCCGGACGCGCCCTTGGCGATCAGCGGCAGATAGTCCTGCACGCTGTTCTTGAGCAAGGTGACGATAGCGGCGCCCACGACGCCGCCGAGCAGGCTGCCGGCGCCGCCGACCATCGACATCATCAGATATTCGATGCCCATGCCGGCATCGAACGGGCCCGGGCTGATGAAGCGGCTCATATGGGCGTAGAGCCAGCCGGAGAGCGAGGCGAGGAAGGCCGCGATCACGAAGGTCACGAGCTTGATCCGGAACGCGTTGATGCCGAGGCTTTCGACCAGGATATTGCCGCCGCGCAGCGCGCGCATGGCGCGGCCGACCCGGGAGTCCAGGAGATTGTATCCGAGGAAAAGCACCACGACGACGATGCCCCAGATAAGGAAATAGATCTGGGCGCTCGAGACGAGCGCGAGTGATCCGATACTGATCGGCGGGATCGACGAGATGCCGTTGAAGCGCCCGAGCCCCTCGACATTGCCGAACAGGAAGCCGATGGCGAGCCCCCAGGCGACGGTCGAGAGCGACAGGAAATGGCCCTGGAGCCGCAAGGTGACGACGCCGAGGATGGTCGCGACGCCGCAGGTCAGCGCCACCCCGAACACGAGGCCGAGCCACGGGGAATATCCATTCAGAGCAGAGACCCAGGCCGTGGCATAGGCCGCGACGCCGACGAAGGCGGCCTGTCCGAAGGAGACGATGCCGCCGACGCCGGTGAGCAGGGCAAGGCCGATCGCGACCAGCGAATAGATGCCGATATAGTTCATCAGCGTGATGCTGAAGGGGTTGAGGACGAATGGCGCGAGCGCAAGGCACGCTACCGCCGCCACCGCCGCGAGCTGAACGTGAAGGCGCGTCATTCCTCGATCTCCTCCTCGGAATGCAGCGAGGCGAGGGATCGCCAGATCAGGATCGGGATCAGAAGCGAGAACACGATGACATCCTTCAGCGCGCTGCTCTCGAAGGATGCGAAGCTTTCGAGGATACCGACGCCGACCGCGCCGATGGCCGCGCCGGGATAGCTCGTCATGCCGCCGACGATGGCGCCGACGAAGGCCTTGAGGCCGAGCAGGAAGCCGGAATCGTAGAATATGGTGTTGACGGGCGCGATCAGGATGCCGGAGACGCCGGCCATCAGCGAGCCCAGGAGATAGGCGATGGTGCCGGCGCGGGCGGGACGTATGCCCATCAGGCGGGAGCCGGTCCGGTTCACGGCCGTCGCGCGGAGCGATTTACCGACCAGCGTGAAGTCGAAGAAGAGATAGAGCAGGCCAGAGAAGACGAGGGCTGCGATCACGATCAGCATGGTCTGGCCCGAGATCAGCACGCCCGCAAGTTCGGTCGACAATGACGTCAGCGGCTCGGTCCTGACACCCTCGGGACCGAAGAAGAGCAGCCCAAGGCCGACCAGCGCGAAGTGCAGGGCGACGGAAACGGTCAGGAGCAGCAGCACCGTTCCGTCCGCGATGGGACGGAAGACGATCCGGTCCAGCAGCGGGGAGATGGGGGTGATCAGCATCAAGGCCAGCACGAGCCTGATGGCGAGCGGCGGCTCGGCGCGCATGGTCAGCCAGGCGAGGCCAACCACGGCCAGTGGCAACGCGAGGTAGAAGAAGAGCGCGCGCGGAACCAGCCGACGCTCGCCGTTGCGCAGCAGCGAGATGATTTCGATCAGGGTTGCGAGGCACGCAAGAATGACGACCAGCGCGCCCGTGCCGGGAAAGCGCTTCGCGTCGAGCGCCGCCAGCGTCAGCGCCGTGAAGGCCGCGATGTCGCCAAAGGGAATGAAGATGACCCGTGTCACCGTGAAGATGAGGACGGTCCCGATCGCCACCAGCGCGTAGACTGCGCCGGTGGCGATCCCGTCGATCGCAAGAATGGCTGCGATGTCGCTCGTCATTGAGAACGTCGTCCCCCTTGTTCTGGTGGCCTGCCGCCGTCCGACTACGGCGCGTATTTCCAGGCGCCGCCCGTCAGGCGCACCACGACCAGCGCGCGCTCATCGACGCCGGTCACCGCGCCCGGCTTGAAGTTGTAGATGGCATGCACGCCCGGTAGCTCCTTGGTGCTGAGGATCGCGTCCCGCAGGGCGGCGCGGAATTCCGCCGTGCCGGGCTTCGCCGTCTTGAGCGCGCCCTCCGCTGCGTTGGCGAAGATCAGCCAGGCGTCGAAGGAGTAGGCCGAGAAGCCGTCGGTGGTCGGGATGTTATGGACCTTCTGGTAGACGCTGCGGAAATCCAGCGCGATCTTCTTGGCGAAATGTTCGTCGGGCAGCTGCTCGGCCACGATGACCGGGCCGGCGGAGACCTGGATGCCTTCGGCCGCCTTGCCGCCGACGTTCACGAAGTCCGGATTGACGAGCGCCACCGTGCCGTAGGTGTTTCCCTTGAAGCCGCGCTCCGCGAGGCTGAGGAGCGGCAGCGCGCCTTGCGTCCCCGAGCCGCCGTCCAGCACGGCGTCCGGCCGCGCCGCGAGCACTTTGAGGATCTGCGCGGTGACCGAAGTGTCGGTGCGCGCATAGCGCTCGTTGGTCTGGATCTTGACATCGCCGGCGGCCTCCGCCGCCTTGGCGCCGTTGTAGACGAGGTCCCCCCAGGCGTCGGAGAAGCCGATATAGCCGATGTTCTTCATGCCGTCGCGCTTCATGCGATCGGCGATGATCTTGACGAGGAGGGACGCAGGCTGCGGCACCGACACCACCCACTGCTCGGGTGTTTCCGGCAGTTTGCCGATCGGCGAGACCGCGATCATCGGCACTTTCAATTCGCTCGCCACCGCCGCCATGGCGATGGTCGAGGGCGCCGTCGCGGTGCCTATCAGGAGGTCGACCTTCTCTTCTTCCACCAGCTTGCGCGCGTTGCGGGTCGCGGCCGACGGGTCGGAGCCGTCGTCGAGCTGGATCAGGCGGACGGTCTCGCCGTTGATGGTCTTCTTGTATTCATAGGCCGCGTTGATGCCGCGCCCGTAGGGAATGCCGATCGACGAGCCGTTGCCGCTGAGCGAGGTGACGAAGCCGATGGTGATATCGGCCCGCGCGGCGGGGGCTGTGACGATGCCGGCGGCAAGTGCAAGTAAACTCAGAGTCTTGCGCATATGCGTTCTCCTCCGTTGATGCTGGATAGGAATGCTTCGATGCTGCCGCACGGCGTCCCCGAACGACGAACCGGCCGATTGAAAACATTGCTGCGGCGCCAAATACCGGGCGCGACCGAAAAGAGTGTGCTCGCCCGGCGCTCAGCAGCCATGATGTTGCGTGCCGCGCGAACGATAGGCCCACCGGCACATGCAAGCGGGCCTTTTCCGGAGCGATGAAAGGTCGTCGGTGCCGCCGCGATGCGCGAACGGCGATGCTGCTGCTAAGGCCGGCTGTTCGAGCACGGCGACTGTCCACACGATCGAGTCTCTCAAAATCGGTGCCCTGCAACATCATTGTCATGGCCACCGGTCTTTGACCGGCGAGGAATTACTTAAAGCCTAAAGTAACTCCGGTGGCGCCGTCAACACGTGTCACGGGGCTGTCAGAAAAAAATGTTGTTGCATACAATTTCGTCAGTGTGCGGCGCTCCTGCGCTCATCGACCCATAGAAAACGCCGTGCTCGCCTTGACCCCGACGGCACTGGTCGCCGTCGCCGCCGCGCGCATTTGACGCGTCAATTAGTTTATGGTTGAAATATATTCATCGGCAGCCGACGACCGATCCTCCGATCACCGCTTGAGGAGAAGGACGATGCGCATCTTCTGGCAGAGCTTTGTTGATGCGAGCGTGAATGCGCCCTACATGGCGCGGCTGTCGGAATACCTGAACGACATCGCTGCGCCAGGCACGACGGTCCACGTCCAGGGCATCAGTCCGCCGGACCGCGAGTTCGGACGGCTCGCGGAATTGCGCTGTGCGGTCCAGGCAATCGACAACGGTATTGCAGCGGAGGAGGGTGGGTTCGACGCCTTCGTCATGGGGCATTTTCAGGATCCCGGACTCTACGAGCTGCGCTCGGCGCTCGACATTCCCGTGATTGGGACTGGCGAGGCGACGTTGCTGGCGGCCTCACAACTCGGGCGGCGGCTGGGTCTTGTGACGCTCGATCCCGTCTTCGAGGTCTTGCACTATGAGCAGGCCGAGCGTTACGGCCTCGGCGATCGCGTCGTCCATGTGACCGGCCTTGGCTGCAGGCCGGATGATTTCGCCGATGCGTTCGCCGGAAACGCTGCCGCGCAAGCCCGCATGATCAAGGACTTCGTCGCCTGCGCGCTCCCGCTGGTGGAACGCGGCGCGGATGTCGTGATCCCGGCCGGCGTGTTGCCAGGCCTCTTGATCGGGCGAGAGCATGGCCTGAAGGTCGGCCACGCTCCGGTGGTCAACTGCGCGGCCGTGGCGCTCAAGAGTGCCGAGATGTGGGTACAGCTCCGGAAGCTCAATGGCACCGAGCCCAGCCGCGGGCCGAGCTTCAGGCGGGCCAGCGCCCAGGCCCGCGATGACTTCCGCGCGCTACTTGCCCGTAACAGCCGCTAGTCCTCGAAAAACCGTTCCTGGAGAACAAATAATGATGACCCCCGAAAAGATCCTGTACGAGACCGAGGTGACGGCGACCGGAGGTCGGGATGGCAAGGCGGTCAGCGCTGACGGTCTGCTCTCGGTGTCCCTGTCCTTGCCGAAATCGATGGGTGGTCCCGGCGGCGAAGGCACCAATCCCGAGCAGCTCTTTGCGGCCGGCTATGCCGCTTGCTTTCTCGGCGCGGTCAAGCTCGTCGCGCGCACGCGGAAGGTGGTGCCCTCTGCCGAGCCGTCCGTGACTGCGAAGGTTGCGATGGGGCCGGTGCCCGTCGGATATGCGCTCGCTGTCGAGCTGAAGGTCAGCCTGCCCGGTGTCGAGAAGGCCGTGGCCGAAGAGGTCGTTGCCGGTGCGCATGAGCGTTGCCCCTATTCGAACGCAACCCGCGGCAATATTGACGTGAAACTGACGGTGGTCTGAGGCGGATGAACGAGGGCGGTCGGTGACCAACACCTTGCGCGCACCATATGACGGCGTGGTGATCGCGGCTCCCGTCACGATTCCCTATGTGCGCTACTCCATCGAGAGCGCGCAGTGGTGGATCGGGCGGGCGCTGAGCGCGCTCGTCGCGCAGGCCGGCATCAAGGCCTCCGACATCGACGGCCTGTGCGTCTCCAGTTTCACCATGGGCACGGACAGTGGCATCGGATTGACACAGCATTTCGGGCTCTGCGTCCGGTGGTTGGATACGATCCCGCTCGGCGGCGCCAGCGCTATTGCGGCGCTGCGCAAGGCGGCGCGCGCGGTTCAGGCGCGCGATGCCGACATCGTGGCGTGCGTCGCTGGCGACACCAATCACGTCGATTCGTTCAGGCTGACGCTGGAGAATTTCTCGCGGTTCAATCAGGACGCCGTCTATCCTTACGGCGCGGGCGGCGCCAATGCCAGCTTTGCGCTGATTGCGCGCAACTATATGCGAATGTTCGGCGTCGCGCGCGAGGACGTCGGCAAGATCGCTGTCGCCCAGCGCGCCAATGCCCTGCGCAACCCGCATGCGCTCATGAAGGCTCCGCTCACGCTCGAGCAATACCTGGCGGCCCGGCCGATTTCCGATCCGATCCACCTGTTTGATTGCGTGATGCCCTGTGCGGGCGCGGAAGCTTTCCTCGTGATGCGCGATGAGACGGCGTCATCGCTGAAGCTGCCCGCCGCGCGACTCCTTTCGACGATCGAGCGACACAATGCCTTTGCCGACGATCCGATGCAGGTGCGCGGCGGCTGGGCGATGGATGTCGACGAGCTCTATGCGATGGCCGGCGTCAAGCCTGACGATCTCGATGTCGTGCAGACCTATGACGACTATCCCGTCATCACGATGATGCAGTTCGAGGATCTCGGATTCTGCAAGAAGGGCGAGGGCGCTGAGTTCGTGCGCCAACACGATCTCACCATCGATGGCGACTTCCCGCACAACACCTCGGGCGGACAGCTCTCGGTCGGGCAGGCCGGTGCCGCCGGCGCCTATCTCGGCCTCGTTGAAGGGTTGCGGCAGGTTCTGGGCAGTGCCGGTCCCACGCAGGTCAGGAATGCGAGCCTCGCTCTGGCCTCGGGGTTCGGTATGATCAACTATGATCGTGGTCTCGCCTCGGGTGCCGCGATCCTTGCTGGACCGTCGCGATGATAGAGCAGATCAAGCCGCCCCGGCGCAAGAACCCGCTGCTGCGGACGCGGCTACCGGCCTCGCCACCGCGACCGCGCAGCAGGATGTCGCACGGGTTCACGCGCGCGGCCGCCGAAGGCCGCTTTATGCTGCAGCGCTGCGAGGCTTGCGGCACCTTTGCCTATCCGGCGCGCGAAGCCTGCCCGTCTTGTCTTTCGGCCGGCCTCGCTTTCGTCGATGCGCCGCGGCGAGGTGTACTGCTTGCCGAGACAACCGCACGGGTGCCGAGCGACGTCTATTTCCGCGAACGGGCGCCGTGGCGGATCGGCCTCATCAAGATGGATTGCGGTCCGATGATCGTCGCACATCTTCATGCCGACTGCGCAGAGGGCGCGGCCGTCAGCATGTCGCTGCAACTCGACAAGAGCGGCCAGGCGGTGGCCTTTGCCCGTCCCGAAGGGGAGACTCCCAACATGGCAGACGACAAGCAGTGGCGGGAAATGACGGCCGATCCGAAATTCCGTCGCGCGCTCGTCACCAACGGCCGCAGCGTCATCGGTCAGGAAGCCGTCGCCGCTTTGAAGGCGGCGGGCGCCAAGACGGTGTTCGTCGGCGTTGCCGAACCATGGCGGCCGTTCGCCGGCGAGGAGCGGCTGCGCGGCCAGGAAGGGATCGAGATCGTGACTCTCGATGCTGCTGACGAAAAATCGGCTACCGATCTTGCGGCCGACATCGGCGGCAAGGTCGATATTCTCGTCAACACGACGGAATATGTCCGGCCGGGCGGCCTGCTCGACCGCAGGGGCACGAGCATCGCACGGGACGAGATCGATCAGGCCTATCTCGGCTTCATCAATCTCGCTCAAGCCTTTGGCCCCGCCATGCGGATGCGCGGTGCCGACGGCATCAACAGCAGCGCGGCATGGGTCAATATTCTCTCGGTCTATGCACTGGCGAACTGGCCCGCCTTCGGCGCCTACTCGGCTTCGCAGGCCGCCTGCCTGTCGTTGTCGCATTGCTTGCGCGCGGAGCTGCGGCCGGGCGGCGTCCGGGTGATGAACCTGTTCACCGGCCCTGTCGACACCGAATGGTTCCAGACCGTGCCGCCGCCCAAGGTCGCGCCGCGCGTGATTGCGCAGGCGGTCGTGTCGGGCCTCAAGAACGGACTCGAAGAGATGTATGTCGGAGATGTCGCCGAAGAGATCCGGCAACGTCTCGCGGCCAATCCGAAAGCGCTCGAGCGCGAGCTCGACCGATAAGAAGCGGGATTTCAACCGAGCTGGAGGACTTGACGATGCAAAGCAATCTCCTGGAGCTAGCGAGTGCGATTTCTTCCGGCGCGGTGCGCGTCGTCGATCTGACCTTCACACTCAGTCCGGACTTTCCGGTCATCGTCCTGCCGCCGGAGTTCGGTCAGGCCGCGCCTGTCCGCATCCAGGAGATATCGCGATACGATGGCCGCGGCCCGGCCTGGTACTGGAACAACGTAACGTTCGGCGAACACACCGGCACGCATTTCGACGCGCCGATTCACTGGTTTACCGGCAAGGACCTGCCGAACAATGCTGTCGACACCATGCCGGTCAAGGACATGATCGCACCGGCCTGTGTCATCGACTGCTCGGCGGAGGCGGCCCAGGATCCCGATTTCCTGCTGACCGTCCCGGTTGTCGAAGCCTGGGAAGCCAGGCACGGCCGGATCCCCGAGCGGAATTGGGTGTTGCTCAGGACCGACTGGTCGAAGAAGGTCTGGCGTGACTACGCCAATCTCAGGGACGACGGCGCACACACGCCAGGCCCGAACCCGGCGGTGATGAAGTGGCTGGTGGTGGAGCGCGGTGTCATCGGTTTCGGCACCGAAACCATCGGCACGGATGCGGGGCAGGCCGGCCACTTCGAGCCGCCTTATCCGGCGCATCATTTCCTGCACGGCGCGGGCCGCTACGGTCTGCAATGCCTGTGTAACCTCGATCAGCTTCCCCCAACCGGCGCTGTCATCGTGGCCTTACCGCTGAAGATCCAGAACGGCTCCGGCAGCCCGCTTCGAGTGATCGCTCTGGTGTCCTCGACCTGAGGCCATGGCGCTCGCCAATCAGACCAAGAAATTCTCCCGAAAGACAGGTGCCATGAACTTGATCAAGAGCCTGGTGGCTTCCACTGCATTGCTGCTTGCCTTTCCGCAATTCGCGCAGGCCGAGATCCTCGTCGGATTCGTTACCGGCCTCAGCGGGCCGGTGTCATCGATCGGTATTCCCAACGCAAAGGGGATCGCGGCAGGTCAAGCCTATATCGGCGAAATCGGCGGCGAGAAGCTGCGGGTCATCCAGCTCGACGACGGCTCCGATCCGACCGCGTCGGCACGCAATGCGCGCAAGCTGGTCGAGCAAGAGAAGGTCGATATCCTGATCGGCACGTCCGGCGCTCCCCAGACGCTCGCGATGGCGACTGCGGCCATCGAAATGAAGATTCCGATGATCGCGGTGTCGCCGATCGCACCGGTGCCATCAGGCGACGGCGGCCCCTGGGTCGTGCAGACGCCGCAGCCCACGCCGCTTCTGGTGCAAGGAATCGTCGACCACATGAAGGCGAAGAGCTTGACGACCGTGGCCTTCATCGGTTTCTCCGATGCGTTCGGCGATCTCATGTACAATTCGCTCGAGCAGAGTGCGAAGGCCGCCGGCATCAAGGTCGTCGCCAACGAACGCTATGCCCGGTCGGACTCCTCGGTGACGGCTCAGGTGCTGCGCGCACTCGCCGCGCGTCCCGACGCCATCATGCTCGGCGGCACTGGCACGCCAGGCGCGCTGCCGGTCATCGCTCTGTCCGAGCGGGGATATAAGGGACCGCTCTACGGCAATCACGGGCTGATCAGCGCCGATTTCCTTCGTCTGGCCGGCAAAGCCGCCAATGGCATCATGTGTCCGACGGGACCTGTGACCGCGGCGGAGCAGCTTCCGGCCAGCAATCCGATCCAGAAGGTCGCCCTGGATTTCCGCGCGGCCTTCGAAAAGGCCAATGGCGAGGCGCCGACGGATTCATTCTCGTCCTATTCCTTCGACGGCTGGCTGATCTTCGCCGACGCCGCCAAGCGTGCGCTGGCAACCGGTGCCAAACCAGGCTCACCTGAGTTCCGTACCGCGATTCGCCAGGCACTGTTCACCACCAAGGAGGTCGTCGGGACGCAGGGCGTCTACACCTACACGCCGGCGGACCGGCATGGAGTCGACGATCGCTCGCGCATCATGGTTCAGATCGAGGACGGCAAGTACAAGCTGTTGCCTTGAGGTGCGAGCATGACCGCAATGGAGAACGATGCGCCGGCGAACATCACCGATGCGGTCGGCCGTGACAACGCCACGTCTGCCTGGGCGCGCGCGATAGCGTCGTTTCCCCCGTCCGAGCGCATCCTCTCGATGATGCTCACGCGGCAGGCGGAGCGTTACGGCGACCGCCTTCTGCTCGTTGCCGGAGAGGCGCGTTGGAGCTTTGCGCAGGCCGCGGCGATTGCAGCTGCGTCGGCCCAGACGCTGGCCGATGCCGGGGTCAAGCCGGGCGACCGGGTCGCGCTGATGTGCTCGAACCGTCCGGAGTTCTTGCAGGTCTATCTCGGCTGTGCGTGGCTGGGGGCAATTGCCGTCCCGATCAACACCGCGTTGCGCGGCTTCCAGCTGTCCCACGTTTTCCGCAACTCGCGTCCCGCGCTTCTCGTCGTCGAGGCTCAGTTCGCCAGCGCGGTCGAGAGTGTCGAGGCGGGTGTCGAGCTGCCGCCTCGGACCTGGATCATCGGAGCTGGCGCCGACGCCATCGGTGCCAGGCTTTCCGCGGTCCCGCTGCCACCTCTTGGCGCCGCAGCCCCGGCGGGCGCCGTCCGTCCCGGCGACACCGTTGCGATCCTCTATACGTCGGGCACCACGGGGCCTGCGAAGGGTGTGTGCTGTCCGCAGGCGCAGCTGTTCTGGTGGGGCATCTATTCGGCGCGGGCGCTCGGAATCCGCGAGGGCGATGTGCTGTTCACGACGCTGCCGCTGTTCCACACCAACGCGCTGAATGCGTTCTATCAGGCGCTGCTGAACGGATGCACGTATGTGCTCGAGCCGAAGTTCTCGGCTTCCGGCTTTTGGGCTGCCGCGCGACAGCACAATGCGACGGTCGGCTATCTGCTCGGTGCGATGGCGTCGATGCTCCTGGCACAGCCGAAGAGCGCAGACGAGTCAATGCATCGTCTTCGTGTCGCTCTTGGCGGCGGCGTGCCGCCGCAAATCCACGGCCCGTTCCGCGAGCGCTTCGGCGTACCGCTGGTCGACGGCTACGGGTCGACGGAGACGAATTTCGTGTTCGCCGGCACGATTCCGTCGGATCGGGCGGGGACGATGGGGTACCTGGCCGATGGCATTGAGGCGCGGATCGTCGACGAGAATGATTCCGCGCTGCCTGATGGAGAGGCCGGCGAGCTCGTGCTTCGCGCGAGAGAACCCTTTGCGTTCGCGTCCGGCTATTTCGGCATGCCGGAGAAGACCGTGGAGGCCTGGCGAAATCTGTGGTTCCACTCAGGCGATCGGGTCGTTCGCGATTCCGACGGGCATTATCGCTTCATCGATCGCATGAAGGATTCCATCCGCAGGCGCGGCGAGAACGTGTCCTCGTGGGAGGTCGAGCAGGCGATCCAGGCGCACCCCGCGGTCGCTGCCTGCGCGGTCTACCCGCTGCCGTCGGAGTTGGGTGAGGATGAAGTTGCTGCTGCGATTCTGCTGGAACCGGGCCACTTGCTACAGCCCGTCGACATCGTCAGGCATTGCGAAGGACGGATCGCCTATTTCGCTATTCCGCGCTATGTGCGAATCCTCAGTCAGATGCCGCTGACGGAGAACGGCAAGATCAAGAAGGGCGTGCTGCGCGATGCCGGTGTCACGACGGATACATGGGATCGCGAAGCGGCCGGAGTGAAGGTACGACGCTGACGTCGTATTCGCTCAAGGTTTTTGCAAGGCGTCCCTGACGGCGGCCTTGAGTTCGTCGAGCTCGCCGATCAATCCATCGAACCGATCTGCCGGGAAATCCGCCAGCAGCTCGGCAAGCCATGCGCCGTGGCTCTTGGCCATTCGCCTGAAGATCTTGCGGCCTTCGACCGTCATACAGACGATCTGCACCCGCCGGTCGAGGTTCGACGCCGTGCGGGTGATGTATCCATCTGCGACCAGGCGGTCGACGATTGGCGTGAGGTTCCCGGCCGAGACCATCAGGCGCTTGGGCAGCTCTCCCAGCACAAGTCCGCTTGGTTCGCGGTCGAGCTGGGCGAGAACGTCGAAGCGGGGCATCGTGAAGTCGAACTCTTCGCGAAACCGGCGCCGCAACTCGCTTTCGATGAGGGACGTGCAGGCGAGCAGTCGGAGCCAAAGGCGTGTTTGAGCCCTGTACTCAGCCTCCTGATCCGTCTCGTTCTTGGCCGAAACAGGGGTGGACTCCTTCGCGAGTGCCAATCGAATCTCCCGGGCTTCGTGGCTTAGGAAAGCTGGCGCAGCTCTCGTGGACATTGGCAAGATAGTTCGTGCCAAAAGTAAATTCAAGGCTGGGTCCGAGGGATCCGGAATCGGCGCCGCCGTGCATCCGATTTACGCTAAAATTCAGATCGACGCTGCGGCGAGGGGCGTGCCCTCCAGGGCCTTTGCAGAACCGCCTTGACAAGGCACGCGTCGAGGAAATATTTTATACTTAAAATAATTGGGTGAGAGCTCGGCGCAACGCGCGAAAGCGAGGGATCATGCGCATAGTCTGTATCGGCGGCGGGCCGGCCGGCCTCTATCTGGGCCTCCTGATGAAGCGTCGACATCCGGAACATGTCGTCACGGTCGTCGAGCGCAACAAGCCCTACGATACGTTTGGCTGGGGGGTGGTATTCTCCGATGCCATGATGTCTGCGATGCGTCTTGCCGACCCCGAAAGCGCGGCCGAGATCGAGGACGCCTTCAATCATTGGGACGACATCGAGCTGGTCTTCAAGGGGACGCGGCAGCGCACGACCGGCCACGGCTTCATCGGCATTGGTCGCAAGCATCTGCTCAACATTCTCCAGAGGCGCTGCGAGGCTCTGGGTGTCGAGCTCGCCTTCGAGCGTGAGGTGGAGTCCGATCTTGAATTCCCCGACGCCGACCTCATCGTGGCCACCGACGGTGTGAATTCCAGGATTCGCGCCCGCTATGCCGAACAGTTCCGGCCGGACATGGTGATCCGGCCGAACCGCTACATCTGGCTCGGCACCAAGAAGGCGTTCGACGCCTTCACGTTCGATTTCCAGAGGACCGAGCACGGCTGGTTCCAGGCACACATTTACAAGTTCGACGCGGAGACCTCGACCTTCATCGTCGAGACCACGGAAGAGACCTACAATGCTCACGGGCTGGGCGAGCTCGATCAGCAAGGGTCGATCGACTTCTGCGAGAAGATCTTCGCCGAGACGCTCGACGGTGCGAAGCTCTTGACCAACGCCCGCCATCTGCGCGGCTCGGCCTGGCTCAATTTCAGCCGCCTGATCTGCGGCAAATGGAGCGTGTTCAACGGCCGCTCCCATGTCGTGCTGATGGGGGACGCCGCGCACACCGCGCATTTCGCCATCGGGTCGGGCACCAAGCTCGCGCTCGACGACGCCATCGAGCTCGCCAACCAGTTCGATCGCCATGGTCACGGGCGCGACCGCATCCAGACCGTGCTGGAGGCCTACGAGGAAGTACGCCGCGTCGACGTGGCGCGCATCCAGAACGCCGCGCGCAATGCGATGGAATGGTTCGAGGTGGTCGGCCGGCGCTATGCTGATACGCTCGAACCGCCGCAATTCTTCTATTCGATGCTGACGCGTTCCCAGCGCATCAGCCATGAAAACCTGCGCCTGCGCGACCGTGCCTGGTTGGAAGGATTCGAGCGATGGTTTGCCGCGCGCTCGGGCATCGCCGTCGAGGACGGCGAACGGGTACCGCCGCCGATGCTGACGCCGCACCGCGTGCGCGGCCTCACGCTGGCGAACCGCATCATGGTCTCGCCGATGGCGATGTATTCGGCGAAGGACGGGCTGATCAACGACTTCCACATCGCCCACCTCGGAGCGCGCGCCATGGGCGGCGCCGCGTTGATCTTTGCCGAGATGACCTGCGTCTCACCGGATGCCAGGATTACGCCGGGCTGTCTCGGGCTCTGGAATGATGAGCAAGCGGCACAATGGCGCCGGCTGGTCGATCTGGTCCATAGCCTCGGACATGCCAAGGTCGGCATCCAGCTCGGCCATGCCGGGCGGAAGGGATCGACCCGGCTCGCCTGGGAGGGGATTGACCAACCGCTGGCTTCAGGCAATTGGCCGCTGATCTCGGCTTCCGCGCTGCCCTATCTGCCGCACAGCCAGTTGCCGCGGGAGATGAACCGCAGCGACATGGACCGCGTCCGCGACGATTTCGTCGCCGCAACGCGCCGTGCTGCCGACGCCGGTGTCGATTGGCTCGAGCTTCATTGCGCCCATGGCTATTTGCTATCGAGCTTCCTCTCGCCGCTGACCAACCGGCGGACTGACGAATATGGCGGCAACCACGAAAATCGTGCGCGCTTTCCGCTGGAGGTCTTCAGGGCGATGCGCGCGGCGTGGCCATCCGATCGGCCGATGTCGGTGCGGCTGTCCTGCCATGACTGGACCGAAGGCGGCAACACGCCGGCCGACGCCGCGATCTTCGCTGCGATGTTCAAGGAGGCGGGAGCAGACGTGATCGATTGCTCCTCGGGACAGGTCTGGAAGGAGGAACGGCCGATCTACGGCCGCCTGTTCCAGACGCCATTCGCCGATCTGATCCGCAACGAAGTCGGCATCGAGACGATAGCAGTCGGTGCGATCTCCGAGGCCGATCACGCCAACTCGATTCTCGCGGCTGGCCGCGCGGATCTCTGCGCGATTGCGCGGCCGCATCTCGCCGACCCGGCCTGGACGCTGCACGAAGCCGCGCGCATCGGGATCACAGCGGTCAACTGGCCAAAGCAATATCTGTCCGCCAAGGGACAATACGAAGCCAATCTGGCGCGTGCCGCTGCCGTGGCCGCGCAGTGAGCGAAGGAGGGATCGGATGAACTCCGTGGTAAAGATGATCCGGCGCGAATGGCTGGACTGGCCGTTCTTCGAGCCCCGCCATCTTGCGATCGGCGAGGCGCTCGATCGCTTCGTGCAGTCGGGAGCCCTCGACAAGATCGATCACAATGATGTGGATGGTGCCTGTCGCAATCTTGTGCGCGCGATGGGCGCGGCGGGGTTGCTAGATTGCGCGGTCGCGGCGCCCGATGGCGATGCGACGTCGATCGATTCCCGCTCGATCTGCCTGTCGCGCGAGTCGCTGGCCTATGCCGATGGCCTCGCCGATTTTGCTTTCGCCATGCAGGGGCTTGGCTCCGGAGCGATTGCACTGGGTGGCTCGGCGGAGTTGCGCAAGGCCGTGCTGCCGAAGGTGCGTTCCGGCGAATGGCTCGCGGCCTTCGCGCTCTCCGAGAAGGAGGCGGGGTCGGACGTCGCGGCGATGTCCTGCACGGCGCGGGCCGACGGCGACACCTACGTCATCGACGGCGAGAAGACCTGGATCTCGAACGGCGGCATTGCCGACGTCTATACGCTGTTTGCGCGAACGGGCGAGGCGCCGGGCGCCCGCGGCATTTCGGCCTTCGTCGTCTTTCCGGATGATCCCGGTTTTAGCATTGCCGAGCGCATCGACGTCATTGCGCCGCACCCGCTGGCGGCGTTGCGCTTTACCAATTGCCGGATTCCCGCGAGCCGTAGGCTCGGCGCGCCCGGGGGCGGGTTCAAGCTCGCGATGCAGACGTTGGATATTTTCCGCGCATCGGTCGCCGCCGCAGCCCTCGGCTTTGCCCGTCGCGCGCTCGACGAGGCATTGTCGCATGCCCGCAGCCGAAACATGTTCGGTGCGACGCTGGGGGATCTTCAACTGACCCAGGCCGCGCTCGGCGACATGGCGACCGACACCGACGCGGCGGCGCTGCTGAGCTACCGCGCGGCCTGGCGCCGCGATGTCCAGAAGCTTCCGACGACGCGCGAAGCCGCCATGGCGAAGCTGACCGCCACCGAGACCGCGCAGCGCGTCATCGACCGTGCCGTCCAGATGTTCGGCGGCCGCGGCGTGCGCAAGGGAGAGGTCGTCGAAAGTCTCTACCGCGAAATCCGCGCGCTGCGCATCTACGAGGGTGCGACCGAGGTCCAGAAGTTGATTGTCGCCCGCGAGCTGTTGAAGCCGCGCTGAAGGGATTGAGAACTACGCATGAGCACGATCAGCAAGCCGGAAGCCCCCGTTGCGCGTGGTCTGCAACTGCTTCAGCCCAGCGGCTGGCCGCAGCCGAAGGGGTATGCGAATGGCGTCATGGCTGAAGGACGACTCATCGTGACGGGTGGTGTGGTCGGTTGGGACGCAGCCGGGCGATTTGCGGACGGCTTCGTTGCGCAGGTCCGCCAGACGCTCGAGAACATCGTCGCGATTCTGGCAGAGGGAGGCGCGCGGCCGGACCATCTCGTGCGCCTGACCTGGTACGTCGTGGACATGGACGAATATGTGTCGAACCTGAAAGCGCTCGGCAAAGTCTATCGCGAGGTCATTGGCACCCATTACCCTAGCATGGCGCTGGTGCAGGTCGTGCGTCTCGTCGAGCCATCCTCGCGTGTCGAGATCGAGGCGACGGCCGTCGTCCCGCGCTGACGAAGGCGTCGGCCGCAGGCCCGCGGCGAGACCGCGACGATGGAAAGCTCTCTACGGCGCCCGTGATGGATTGGAGCGAGAGCTCAATATTTTCAATCGGCTAAGGGGCGGCGTGTGCACCATGTGTGCACCGGGAGATGCACAAAAATCTATCGACTGCAAATTTGAGCAGACGGTCTGAGGCGTGATACTGAGCTCGGCTTCCGCGCGATCGAATTGACGAGAGCAGTGCAGCGACTACAACAGGCGTTTTGCCGCCGGTCATGAGTGAGAAAGAAGCCCAATGTTCCTGACCGAGAACGATCTGAATGAATTGGTGGCATGGCGACGCCATCTTCACGCCGTGCCGGAACTGTCGGGGCAAGAGGCAAAAACCGCGGAAGCCGTGCGGGCCCGTCTTCAGGCGGCGGGTGCCGACAGGATCGTTTCGGGCCTCGGTGGTCACGGCGTGCTTGGAATCTATGATGGACGTGAGTCTGGCCCGACGATCATGCTTCGGGCCGAACTGGATGCACTGCCGATTCAGGAAAAATCACAACTCAAGCATCGATCGCTGATAGCAGGAAAGGCCCATCTCTGCGGTCATGATGGTCATATGGCAATTCTGGCGGCCGTAGCGCAAAATCTGAGCCAGCAACGTCCAAGCCGAGGTCGCGTAGCGCTCCTGTTTCAGCCGGCCGAGGAGGACGGGTCCGGTGCGGCCGCCGTTCTGGCTGACGCGAAGTTTGAGCAGATGCGGCCCGACTTTGTCTTCGCGCTGCATAACCTTCCCGGCCTCGGTCTTGGACAGGTCTCTCTTGCCGAAGGTTTGGTGAATTGCGCCTCGCAAGGAATGCAGATCAGATTATCAGGACGAACGACGCACGCGTCGAATCCGGAGCTTGGTGTCTCCCCGAAAGACGCGCTCGCCAGGCTTCTGCTGGAGATACCCGCGCTCGGGCGCGGGACGGAGCTAGACGACGACTTCTCAATGCTGACGGTCACCCACGCAAGACTTGGGGAGCCTGCGTTCGGTATCGCGCCGGGCTTCGGCGAATTGTGGGCGACACTGAGAACATGCACCGACATGATGATGGAACGGCTCCGCCTGGAGGCGGAAGACTTGGTTCGGCGCGTGACGGCCGGCAAGGGGCTGAGCACGGAAATCGCTTATCGCGACGTCTTCAATCATTGCGCAAACGACGTCGATGCTGTTGCCCAGCTTAGAAGCGCGCTGGACGCAGAGGGGGTGCGACATTCGGCGGAGGGCCTTCCACTGCGTGGCTCCGAGGACTTCGGACGTTTTGGCTCCCGTTCGAAGTCGGCGATGTTTTTCCTGGGAGCCGGCAAAGAGCATCCCGGGCTGCATGAGTCGAACTACGACTTTCCGGATCAGTTGATAGAAATTGGTGCAAGAATATTCGTGCGCACCATACGCAACCTGCTTGGCTAAATAGAGAATTCCGGACGGAGTGACAGCGTATCGCCTGCATGCCACATGTTGGATCGGCGCTTAGAACGATTTGAAACTAGAAGCTTTCGAAAATTTGCAGTGAAGTTCGAAGTAGGAAATCGCTTCTCCGATCACGACGGTTTCGTCGTGCAACCTTAGATAATTTCTAGGTCCCAATTCCTTCTCGCAGCACCGTCGTATGTTAGGAAGCGACGGGGACGTGCTTGCAAGTGGAATTGGGGCGCAGGAATGACGCGTGAACTCTCGGCCAGGAAAATCGTGCGTACACTATCGTTGGGCGCGGTGAGTTATCTCGCACTGTCGATGGAATCTTCGGGTGACCTTCAGCATGCGGTTGCGCAATCCAATCTGCCGCCCGTGACCGTGGATGCCTCCAAGCCGAGAGCTCGTCAGCCGGTCCAGAGATCACAGTCGACGCGCGCCTCGCGTGGACAGCGATCCGTCGCCGCGGCGCCTCCGCGCCAGGCTGCACCCGTTCCCTATGTGGTGCCCTCGACCGGAACGGTCGGCACGGTGCCGCCCGCCTACGCAGGCGGCCAGGTTGCAACCGGCGGGAGTCTCGGTCTGCTCGGCAATCGCGGCGTGATGAACACGCCGTTCAACCAGACGAGCTATACGGCGGAGCTGATCAAGAATCAGCAGGCGCGCACCGTCGGCGATGTGCTGTTCAACGATCCCTCGGTCCGGGTGAAGACGCCTGCCGGCAATGGCATCGATGGTGTCTACATCAGGGGCTTCTACCACGACAGTGGCGACTACGCCATGAATGGCCTCTATGGAATGGCGCCGTTCTATTCCACGTCAGCGAATTTCCTTGAGCGCGTCGAGGTTCTGAAGGGACCGGGCGTGCTTCTCGGCGGCATGCCGCCTGCAGGTGCCAATGGTGGTAGCATTAACTTGGTGACTAAGCGCGCACCTGACTTCGACATCACGCAACTCACTGCACTTTACATATCAAGGTCTCAGTTCGGACTGCAAACCGATGTGAGCCGTCGATACGGCGAACATAAAGAATGGGGCGTCCGGTTCAATGGTGAGGCGCGGGGCGGCTCGACTGCGTATGATCGGCAGACCGATCAGTTCGGCAACGCCGTGCTCAATCTGGACTACCGGGGTGAACGCGTGCGCTTTTCAACGGATATCGGTTATCAGGCTGATGATCTGAAGCCGCCGCTGCGGTTCCTGACGTTTACCACCAGTCCTCCGTTCGCGACCACCATCCCAGTTCCCGCCCTTCCGAAGCCCGGCGCCAATTACATGCCGGAATGGGCGACATGGAAACCGAAAGACGCGTTTGCCATGACGCGCGGTGAAGTCGATTTAACGGAGTCGGTGACGGCGTACGGTGCGGCTGGATATCACAAGAGCGAGATCGACTACGTCTATCCATCGCCGCGCATCACGAACGCGAACGGCAACTGGACGGCCGTTCCATTCAGCGGGCGCGATGTTTATGACAATTATACAGGTGAGGTCGGGCTGCGAGCCTCGGTGGATACCGGCCCCATCAATCATCTCTTGACTGTGAACTACTCGGCTTTCGAGCGAGATTACAGTTCGTTCGGCAGGGCAGGCGCTGCGATCAATTCAAACTTGTACAATCCGGTTCCGATCCCTTATCCCAACTTCGCTACCGTCGCCCAGAATCTGGAGACGCGAACCAAGCTTACCAGTGTCGGTATCGCTGATACGATGTCGATGTTCAACAACAGGCTTCAGTTTGTTGTCGGGGCGAGGCGGCAGACAGCGGGCGTAGACAGCGTGAACCTGCTGACCTCTGCCAAATCGAGTGTCGACGTTCCGACCTGGAGTCCCGGCTATGCGGTCATCGTCAAGCCGGTGGAGAACATCTCCCTTTACGCAAACTACATCGAAGGCCTTAAGGCGCCCGAAGTCGTTGTCGGCGCCACGTCGTATTCGAACGTTGGCGAGATCATTCCTCCTGCTCAGACCAAGCAGAAGGAAGTCGGCATGAAGGTCGATATGGGCCGGATCGGCTTTACTGCCAGCGCATTTGACATCACCAGTCCGAACATTATTTCGGTCGCAGTGCCGGGGCAAACCCTACCTGCGAGGCGACTTTCCGGCGAGCAGCGCAATCGGGGCTTCGAACTGTTCACCTTCGGGGAGGTGACCCCGACGTTCCGGGTGCTGGGTGGTGTGACCTTCATTGACGGCGAGGTCGTCAGGCAGGCGGTCTCCGTCGGATCGATCATCGTCAACTACAATGGCAAGGTTCCCGTCGGCGTGTCGGCGGTTAACTTGAACCTCGGCGCCGAGTGGGACACCCCGTTCCTGCCGGGACTGACTATGACCGGCCGGGTCATCTACACTAGCGAGAGCTACGCCAACGATGCGAATACGCAGGAGCTTCCTGCGTGGACGCGAGTCGACCTTGGCGCACGCTACACATTCGTGTCGCCTTGGAACGGTAAGCCGATTGTTGTTCGCGCCAGCGTGGAGAACGTGTTCAACGAGGCGTACTGGAATTCCTATCGCACGGTGAGTAGCGCGGTATCACTCGGCGCGCCGCGCACCTACCTCCTGTCGACGACGTTCAATTTCTGAACGCTGGTCCTTGGTACTCCCGATGCGCACCGCCGTGGATCTGGTCCGCGGCGGTTTTTCGTTGGTCCATAATCAGCAAGCTGCACTTGTCGCGATTGATGACAGTGTCATGAAACACCACCGCGATAAAATCGCACCATCACGCCACATCGGAAAAGTTCCTCCTTGCGCAGTTAGAATTGCAGCAATCTTCGTCGCGTCCTGAAATCCCAATAGTTTTCCGCGTATTGGCGCGCAAGCGCGGAGGTTGCATTGTGTCCGCCCGTCGCCAATTTTGAGGTCTTACAAAAAGTCGCGTCGATATTGCTTTGACCCTCGTCGGCTTCTCACCTAGTCAAACGTCTCTGCTTTCGCTTTCCGAAAAGGGGATCGCGCCATGATGGTGTTCGACAGAGACGACGTCACCTTCACCGTCGTCGTCAATCACGAAGAGCAATACTCCATCTGGCCGACGTTCAAGGAGATTCCGGCCGGCTGGAAGGCGGTGGGCAAGTCCGGCAGCAAGAAGGAATGTCTCGACCATATCGAGCAGGTGTGGACCGACATGCGCCCGCTCAGCTTGCGCAAGTTCATGGACGGCGCGTCGCCTCAGCAGACGACGTAGTCAGCGAAGTCCGGTCGTCCGATGCGGCTTCTTTGTCTGCCCTATTCCGGCGGAACTGCCATGTTCTATGCGCGGTGGCGCAGGCTGCTGTCGTCGTGGATCGACGTTCGGCCGGTGGAATGGCCCGGCCGCGGTGCGCGCATGGACGAGCCGCTGGCGACCGATCCGCGCGTGCTGGCGGCACAGCTGGCTGGTGAACTCGCCGCGCAGCTCGACGGGCCCTACGCACTATTCGGGCACAGCCTCGGTGCCGTGATCGCGTTCGAGCTCGCACATGGCCTGCTCGATCGCGGGGCGCCTGCGCCGGCCATTCTCTTCGCCTCGGGTGCGGAAGCGCCGGCGGTGCGGGACGGCAGCAAGTGGCGCCATCCCCTGAGCGACCAGGCGCTGATGCAGGAGCTGCGTGATCTTCAGGGCACACCCGACGAGGCGCTGTCGAATGCCGAGTTGATGCGATCCGCGCTGCCGGTACTGCGCGCAGATTTTCTGATGTGCGGAGCCTATGCCTACCGGCCGCGGCGTCCATTGCCGTGCCCCGTACACGTTTTTGGCGGAGCGGACGACGAGACCAGCCGCGAAGCACTCGAGGCTTGGCGGCTGGAGACCTCGGCGGCATTCACGCTCGATATTCTGCCCGGGCATCACTTCTTCATTCACACACAGCAGGCCGAACTGATCGACCGGATCGGCTGGGCGCTGGCCCGGCAATCGGGGCGATCGACCGGTTTGCATCGGAGCGAGGATCATGAGCGCGTTCTCCGTCCAGCCACTCATTGAGGGCAAGGCTCTTCCCATGCTGCTTAGGGCAGGTGAGGCCGGGCAGCCGCTCGGCGAATCCCTTCCCATGCTGCGTGCAACGATCGACCGGTACCTCACCGACAGCGGCGGCATCGTGTTTCGCGATTTCGCGCTCGATGGTCCCGATGCGTTTCGAGCCTTCGCGGCCGATTTCGGCCACCCGCTGCTGACCTACGAGTTCGGGTCGACGCCGCGTTCGCAGGTGACCTCAGGCGTCTACACGTCCACGGAGTATCCGCCGCACCAGCATATCCCGCTGCACAACGAGCAGGCCTATACCCGCGATTGGCCGATGAAGATCTGGTTCTACTGCATGCAGCCAGCGCTGGAAGGCGGCGAGACGCCGATCGCCGACAGCCGCGCCATCTATCGCGACATGCCGCCGGCCATTCGCGAGCGGTTCGCCGAGAAGGGCGTGATGTATGTGCGGAACTACGGCAACGGGCTCGACGTCGATTGGCAGCAGGTGTTCGGCACCGACTCCAGATCGGAGGTGGAAGCTTACTGCGCTCGCCACGACATCGAATGCGAGTGGAAGGAAGATGGCGAACTCCGTACGCGCCAGGTCTGTCAGGGCACGGCGCAGCACCCGGTCACGAAGGAGTGGGTCTGGTTCAACCAGGCGCATCTGTTCCATGTCTCCAATCTCGAGCCGGAGGTGCGCGAGAGTCTGCTCGACGTGGTCGAGGACGAAGCCGATCTACCGCGCAACGTCTTCTATGGCGACGGTTCGACGATCGAGGACGAAACATTGTCAACGGTCCGGACCGTTCTGGAGAGGCACAAGATCAGCTTTCCCTGGCAGGCTGGGGACGTCGTGATGCTCGACAACATGCTCACCGCGCACGCGCGGGCCCCGTTCAGGGGTCCGCGCAAGGTGATCGTCGCCATGGCGGAAGCTCATCGGCAGGGGTGATCGGCAAGGGTGATCAGCGGCACGTCTCATTCGGGCGGCGGGGATTTCCGGCGCGCGGCCGGACAGGAATTTGAGAACATGGACAGATCCGACCTCGTCGAACGCTTGCGAGAGCATGCCGCCTTGCGACCGGAGAAGGTGGCGTTGCGATTCCTGGAGGGCGACGACGTTGCCGATGAGCTGACGTTTGCCGCGCTGGACGCTCGGATCAGGGCGCTTGCGGCATGGTTTCAGCAGATGGGCGGTGCGGGCGAACGGGCGGTGATTCTGCTTCCGAGCGGGATCAACTATGCCGTCGCATTCTATGCCTGCCTGTATTCGGGCGTAGTCGCCGTGCCGGCGTATCCGCCTGAGGGCGGTCCCGAGCGCTATGCAGGACGACTGAACGGTATCCTGCGGGATGCCGCGCCTCGCTTCATCCTGGTGGAGACGGGGCTGCGCGGTCTCATCGAGGCGGCATTGCCCGAGCTCGCCGACGTGGAGATCGTTGCGGTGGACACGATTTCGCCCGATCTCGCCGCGGACTGGTGCGAGACGAGGCCTGCCACCGATGGGATCGCGTTCCTCCAATACACATCCGGCTCGACCTCGCAGCCGAAGGGCGTTTGCGTCTCCCATGGCAATCTAGCGGCCAACGAGCGTGCGATCGAAGCGGTTTGTAGTGGAACGCCGAACGATGTGTTTGTGAGCTGGCTGCCGCTCTATCACGACATGGGGCTGATCGGCGGACTTCTGAACCCGCTGTTCACGGGCTTTACCGGCGTCCTGATGTCGCCACGGAACTTCCTGGAGCGGCCACGGCGCTGGCTCGAGGCCATCGACCGTCACGGCGGCACGTTGAGCGGTGGCCCCGACTTCGCGTACTCACTCTGCACCGACCGCATCTCGGAAGAGACCATCCGTCGGCTCGACCTCAGCCGGTGGAGGTTTGCGTTCTCGGGCTCGGAGTTCGTCCGCCGCACCACCTTCGAGAAATTTGGCGACCGGTTTGCGCGGGCCGGGTTCGATCGACGGGCGTTGACGGCTTGCTATGGACTTGCGGAGGCGACGCTGCTGGTCACGGCCAGCGACATCACCGCCGAGACCGTCAGCTACACGCTCGACACCGCGGAACTCGCCGCCGGCCGCATCGCGAGCGCCAGCGAAGGCACGGACCTCGTGGCATGTGGTCGAACTGCTGCTGGTCACGCCGTGCGCATCATGCGCGTCGACGAATCGGCGGTGGCCGAGGCGAATGAGGTGGGCGAGATCTGGGTCACTGGTCCCAGTGTCGCGCTCGGCTACTGGAACAATGTCGAGGCCACGCATCAAGCCTTCGTCGAGCGAGATGGTGCGCGTTGGCTGCGGACCGGCGACATCGGCTTCCTTCGCGACGGCGCACTCGTGGTGGCCGGTCGTCTCAAGGACCTGCTGATCGTTCGCGGGCAGAACGTCTATCCGACGGATGTTGAGCAGGCGGTCGAAGCCGAGGTCGAATCCGTCCGCAGCGGACGGGTTGCCGCCTTTCCCATCGAGGTCGAGGGGCGTGAAGCCATCGGAGTGGCGGCGGAGTTCAGCCGCGCCGTGCTCAAGCGTAGCAATCCGGAAGCGCTCGCACATGCGATCGGCGAAGCCGTGCTCCGGCAGGCGCAGGAATATCCGGCCGTGATCGTTCTGCTGAACCCGCAAGCGATGCCGCTGACGACGAGCGGCAAGCTGCAGCGGTCGGCCTGCGCAACGCGTCTCGCCGACAACACGCTCGACAGCTTCGCGGTGTTCGAGAGAGGGCGTCGCCGCGGCACTGCATCCGTGACGGTGCCGGCGAGCGATACCGAGCGTGCCGTCGCTGCGATGTGGTGCGAGGCGCTTGGCGTCGCGGCGGTGCATCGCGAGGACGATTTCTTTGTGCTGGGCGGAAACTCGATCGCGGCTGGCCAGGTTGCTGCTGCGATCCGCGACCGCCTGGACGTGGAAGTGGAGCTGCGCACCTTCTTCGACGCGCCGGCGCTTGCGGCCTTCGCTGGCCGGATCGATGCTCTGGCGGGCACGGGTGCTGGCCGGGCGCTCCCGCCGATCCCATGGGCCGTCGCGGCCGATCGCACGATGCTGTCGCACGCACAGGAGCGGCTCTGGTTCCTCTGGAACATGGATCCTGCTGGGACAGCCTATACCGTTGCGAGCACAATCGGTCTGAAGGGACGGCTCGACCGTGCAGTGCTTTCGCGTGCTTTCGGCGAGATCGTCCGTCGTCACGAGATATTGCGCACCACGTTCATCGCCAGAGACGGCCGTGGGACGCAGCTCGTCCACGATGTCATGAGCATCGGCGTTCGGCACGAGGATCTCCGCGCCTATTCTGTGCGGGAGCGCTCCGAGCGCGCGGAGACGGTCAGGCGATCCGAGCTCGGCAAGCCATTCGATCTCGTGAACGGGCCATTGTTGCGCGCCGTGCTGCTTCAATTCGCGGACGATGCCTACGAATTGCTGTTGCTGGCCCATCACATCATCGTCGATGGATGGTCGCTTGATGTGCTACTCGAAGAGCTAGCCGCTCTCTATCGAGCCGGTACCGGTCAGGACGCAGGCGTGCCGCCGGTTCCGGCAATTCAATATGCTGATTTTGCGGCCTGGCAGCGAAGCTGGCTTGCGGGCGGCGAGGGCGATCGGCAGCTCGCCTATTGGCGCGCCAAGCTCGGCGATGTTCACCCGGTGCTGGCGCTGCCGCATGATCGGCCGCGCCCGACGATCCAGAGCCATGCCGGCGATACGATCGGTCTGGCCATCGACGCCGTGCTTGCGTCCCAGCTCCGGGAGATCGCCGGCAAGCAGCGCGTCAGCGTCTTCATGCTACTGCTCGGCGCATATTACGCGCTGCTCCATCGCTACACCGGGCAGAGTGATTTGCGTGTCGGCGTGCCGGTCGCCGGGCGCCGGCATACGCAGCTCGAACGACTGATCGGATGTTTCGTCAACACGCTGGTGCTGCGGGCCGAGATGACCGCCGAAGCGAGCTTCACGAGCCTGTTGCGTCAGGTCAGGGAATTGGTGGTCGAGGCACTGGCGCACCAGGATCTTCCGTTCGAAATGCTGGTCGACAGCCTCAAGCCCGAACGCAGCGGTGGGCAAAATCCCCTGTTCCAGGCGAAGTTCAACTACATGACGGCGCCGGGCGGTTTCTCCGGCGTGGAGGGGCTCGCTGCCGACGTCGACATTGTCGATCTCGCTGGTTCGCATTTCGATCTCGCCCTCGACGTCATCGATGGCGTCGGGATGAAGGTCACGTTCAACTACGCCACCGACCTATTCGATCGTCCGACCATTGCACGGCTGGCGGCGCAATTCGGTTCGATGCTGCGCCAGATCGCCGACAACGCCGAGCGGCGGATATCGGACTTCGTCATCGACGACGGACACCGGCAGACCGTGCCGAGTGAGGCTGCGGCGTTCGGCTTCGCCGATATGGTGAGCCTTCATCGCGCGGCGACAGTCGATCGACAGACCGCCATCGCCATTCGATGCGGCCGGGGGCAACTGACCTTTGCGGCGCTCGAGCAGCGGTCAAATCGTATCGCACACGCCCTCATCGCGAAGGGCGTGGCACGCGAGACACCGGTTGCGCTGTGGATCGAGCGCTCTCCGGCCTTTGTCGTCGCCTTGCTCGGTGTGCTGAAGGCGGGCGGCTCTTATGTCCCGCTCGATCCGAAATGGCCGTTGGAGCGCGTCCGCCGTATCCTGACCGACGGCGGCATCGACATCATGCTTGCGGCAGGCGACAAATTGACGGATGCGCGCGAGCTGGGCTGCCTGGTGCTCGACGCGGAGGCGGAAGCGGCGCGCGCCGAGGTATCGAGCCTGCCGCTCGACACGACCATTCATCCAACGCAGACCGCTTACGTCATCTATACCTCCGGATCGACCGGCGCGCCTAAGGGCGTCAGCGTCTCGCACGGGGCCTTGGCCAATTATGTCCAGGCTCTGCTGCAACGTCTGAAGCCGCGCCCGTCGGCGAGCATGGCGATGGTTTCGACGGTGGCGGCCGACCTCGGCCACACTGTCCTGTTCGGTGCGCTCGCATCCGGCGGCACGCTGCATCTGCTGTCACCAGAGGCCGTATTCGACGCGGATGCGTTTGCACAAGCGATGCGCGAGGGCGAGGTCGACATTCTCAAGATCGTGCCGAGCCATCTGCGAGGGCTGCTTCAGGCCTCGCACTCGGCCGATCTGCTCCCCCGCGACGCGCTCGTCCTGGGCGGCGAGGCGTGCGATGGCGCGCTGCTGGACGACGTCCGGCGTTTGCGGCCGGAATGCCGGATCCTGAATCATTACGGGCCCACGGAAACGACCGTCGGTGCGGTGACGCATGAGTGCGCGGCAGGCCGCGGGGACGGTTCGGTTCCGATCGGTCTGCCTCTTGCCAATCTGCGCGTCCATGTCCTCGATGACGCCTTGAACGAGGTGCCGATCGGAGTCGTTGGCGAGCTCTATGTCGGCGGCGCTGGGCTGGCGCGGGGCTATCGCGGCGCGGCGGGCCTGACCGCGGAACGCTTCGTGCCGGATCCGTTCGGCGCCGCGGGCGGGCGCCTCTACCGAACCGGGGATCGCGTCCGCTGCGACCGCGAGGGCCGGCTGATATTCCTGGGTCGTTCTGACGACCAGATCAAGTTGCGCGGCTATCGCATCGAGCTGGGCGAGGTCGCGCGCGTCATCAAGGCGCTGCGGGGAATCGATGACGCGGTGGTCGTGTCACGCGCCATCGGTGCGAGTGAGCGCCAGGAGCTGATCGCCTATTGCGTGCCCGAGAGCGGCGCCGGTCCGCAGGCCGAGGCGATCAAGCAACAGCTGGCTGCAATCGTGCCGGATTATATGGTTCCGTCACACATCGTCATGTTGGTGCGACTGCCGCTGACGCCCAACGGAAAGATCGATCGTCGCGCCTTGCCTGAACCGGCCGAACAGGGGGCGTCGGCCGGCTATGCCGCGCCTGCGGGGGATCTTGAAGTTGCGATCGCGGCGGTCTGGTGCGAGGTGCTCGTTCGCGAGCGCGTCGGCCGTAATGACAATTTCTTCGAACTCGGCGGCGATTCGATTCTGAGCCTGCAGATCATCGCCCGCTTGCGCAAGCGCGGCATCCGGCTGACGCCGAAGCAGATCTTCAGCCAGCAGACGGTTGCCGGGCTGGCGACGGTCGCCGTTATGTCGGCGGGGACGACCAGAAAGGACAGACCGGCGGCGAGGACGTCAGTCGGCGGCGACACCGCATCTGGCATGCCCCGTCTGATGCCGATTCAGACGCGCTTCTTCGCCGAGGACATTGCCAACCGGGATCACTGGAACCAGGCGGTTCTGCTGCTGCCGCGGATGCAGGTCGACTGGGAGACGCTGCGGCGCGCGCTTGCGGCCATCCTGGACCATCACGATGCGCTGCGTTTGCGGTTCAGGCAGGTGGATGGCGCCTGGCGGGCGGAGCAGGGCCCGGCACCGGCGTCATCCGAACTGCTGTGGCGTCATGCGGGCGTCGCCGGCGCGACGGAGGTCGTGGCGCTCGCCCGCGCTGCGCAGGAAAGTCTCTCACTGTCTTCGGGACCGCTGCTGCGGGCTGTCGGCATGGACCTGGCGGACGGTAGCCAACGCTTGCTGCTTGCGATCCATCATCTCGTCGTCGATGGCGTATCCTGGCGCATCCTTCTGGAGGACCTGGCGTTGGCCTATGACCAACTCCAGCGTGGCAGTCCCGTCGCGCTGCCGCCGAAGAGCGACTCCTATGCCTCGTGGAGCGAGCGGCTGCATGCCTATGCGGTAACCGCCGAGATCGCGGGCGAATTGCCCCATTGGCTGGATTGTGGCGCCGGCGCGCGTCTGCCGTGCGATGACGACCATGGCGACGTCGATCGCGTCGGGGACGGCGGCGAGGTGTCATTGGTGTTCGATGCCGACCTGACGTCGCAACTGCTCGAACAGGCGCCGGCTGCCTATCGGACCCAGGTCAATGATCTCCTGCTCGCCGGTCTCGTCCGTGCGGTGTCGCGCTGGAGCCAGCACGACGAGATCGCCGTGGAGCTCGAAGGCCACGGCCGCGAGGATATCTTCCCGGATGCGGATGTGTCCCGCACCGTCGGCTGGTTCACGACGGCCTTTCCGGTCCGGCTGAAAGATGCAGGCGACGAGGCGTCGCTGATCAAGGCGGTCAAGGAGACGCTTCGCGCGATTCCGAATCGCGGGATCGGCTATGGCGTGCTGCGCCATCTCGGCTCCGGGCAGCAGCGCCAGGCTCTGGCGCAATTGGCAGAGCCGCAGATCGTCTTCAACTATCTAGGCCGATTCGATGCCAACGTAGGGACCAACCAGCGCTTCTCCTTCGCAGCGGAGAGTGCAGGTCCCTCGCGTAGCGCCACGGCCCCGATGCGCGGTTGGCTGAACATTACAGGCCTCGTGCGTGAAGGCCGGCTGGAATTATCTCTCGGATACGGACGCAAGCGCTACCGGCACGCGACCATCGAGCGGCTCGCCGCACATTACAAGGACGCATTGCGCGAACTGATCGCCCATTGCTGCAATGGAGCGTTCGGTCTCAGGCCATCGGATGTCCCGCTGTCGGGGCTCGCTCAATCCGATCTCGATCGGTTGGCTGCGAACCTGGATCTTCGCGGCATCGAGGACATCTATCCGCTCTCGCCGATGCAGCAGGGCATGCTGTTTCATGCGCTGCGCGATGGTGCCAACGACGCCTATGTGAATCAGGTCGGGCTCGAACTGTTCGGCGTCGATGCCGGCAAGCTGAAAGCCGCGTGGCAGGTGGTCAGCGACCGGTATGCGGCCTTGCGGACCGGATTTGTCTGGCAGAATCTGTCGGGTGCTGCGCAGCAGGTGGTGCATCGTCATGTGACGGTGCCGTTCGTCGAGGAGGATTGGCGCGGGAGCGCGCCTGCGGATCTGCAAGCCGCGCTGGCGGAGATATCCCGGCGTGAGCGCGAGATGGGCTTCGACGTTTCGCAGCCGCCCCTTCAGCGTATCCGTCTGATCCGTCTCGACGACGACAGGCACTGGCTGATCTGGACCCATCATCACATCTTCGTCGATGGTTGGAGCTCGGCCCGACTGGTGGCGGAGGTGTTGCAGCAGGCGAGCGGTCGCCCGCTGCCGGCCGTGCAGGGCAGCTACCGCGACTACATCGCATGGTTGCAGGGTCGCGATCGCGAGAGCGCCGAGAGGTTCTGGCGCGAGGCTTTGGCAGGGCTCGAGGCGCCCACATTGCTCGCGAACACGCTGGCGCCCTCCAAGACATCCCCGGCCGAAGGCCATGCCAGTGTCGGGCTTGCGGTGGACGCAGCGCTGACCGAGCGGCTGAAGTCCTTTGCCAAGCATGAACGGGTGACGCTCAATACGCTCATCCAGGGTGCGTGGGCACAGCTGCTGCGGCGTCATTCGGGGCAGTCCGCGGTCTCTTTCGGCGTGACCATCTCGGGCCGTCCGGCCGAATTGCCCGGGTCCGAGGAGATGGTGGGCCTCTTCATCAACACGCTTCCCATCGTCGATGCGACCAGCCCGCAAGCTATCGTGGGCGATTGGCTGCGCCAGTTGCAGGAACAGAATTTGGCGATGCGCGAGCACGGTTGGACGCCGCTCTACGACATTCAGCGCCTCGCCGGCCGTGCCGGGCAGCCGCTGTTCGACAGTATCCTGGTGTTCGAAAACTATCCGATCGACGAGGGGGTGCTGCGAGGCGGGGAAGGTGGTCCGCGGCTGGGACGTGTGGCGCATGTGACGCCGACGAACTATGCGCTGGCGGTCGCGGTGTTCGCCGCCGGCGATCGGCTGAACATTGAATTCAACTATGACCGGAGCCGGGTCGACGAGGCGGCGATCCTGCGCCTTCGCGACATTCTCCACGCCCTGCTGGAACGGATTGCGGCGAATTCGGAATGTGCGCTCGGTGATCTCTCTGCGGCAGTCGAGCAGGACGCGCGACGAGCTCTCGAATGGAGTGGCGCAGCGCGGCTGACCTCCGCATCATCCTGCGCCGACGTCGTGATGCATATCGAAGCACAGGCCGCGCAGGCGCGGTCTGCCATTGCCATCGTCTGCGGCGACCAGCGCATCTCCTATGGCGAGTTGAACGCGCGTGCGAACGCGCTCGCACGACGCCTTCGCCTCTGGAACGTCGGTCCGGATCGGCTGGTCGGCATTGCCTTGAGCCGAAGCCCGGACATGATCATCGCGCTGCTCGCGGTTCTGAAGGCCGGAGGCGCCTATCTGCCGCTCGATCCGGATTATCCGGCCGAGCGGCTCGCCTACATGCTGCGTGACGGCGGCGCGGCGCTGGTCCTGACGCAAGGCGCGCTGCTCGAGCCGCTTGCACCGGTGCTGCGCGAAGCCGGGGTCGAGGCGCTCTGCATCGACGAGCCATCGCCGCGCGCCGGCGAGGACGGCGGGAACCTCGACATCGAAATCCATCCGGACAGCCTGGCCTATGTCATCTACACGTCCGGGTCGACCGGCGCGCCGAAAGGCGTGGCGGTTGCGCGCGGGCCGCTGGCGATGCATTGCGAAGCCATCGGCCGACTGTACCGCATGACCTCGCGTGACCGCGAGTTCCAGACGGCATCGATCAATTTCGACATCGCCCACGAGCGATGGCTGGTACCGCTGATGATGGGCGGTTCGCTCGTCCTGCCTTCGAAGCCCGGTCTCCTGATTGACGATCTCGTCAGCGAGATGACCCGCAACGCTGTGACCTCGATCTTTCTGCCGCCGGCCTATGCGGATCAATTGAGCGCGGCATTGCGGCAGGGCGGGCGCAGGCTGGCGATCAGGGCCTGTATCGTCGGTGGCGAAGCCTGGTTCGATACCGGAGTCAGGGCATTTCGAGAAGCTGTCAAGATCGATCTTCTGGTCAACGCCTACGGCCCGACCGAGACGGTGATCGCGCCGACGGCGTGGATCGTCGACGCCGCCGCGTTGACACCTCACCAACCCGCACCGATCGGACGGCCCGTCGGTGCGAGGTCGGCGCACATTCTCGATTCCGACCTCAATATCGTTCCCGCCGGCGTCACCGGCGAGCTGTTCATCGGTGGTGTTGGCCAGGCCCGCGGCTATCTGAACCGGGCTGCACTGACCGCGGAGTGGTTCGTCCCCGATCCGTTCAGCGACGATGGCACGCGCCTCTATCGCACCGGCGATCTCGCGCGCTGGCGCAACGACGGCGTGATTGAATATGTCGGCCGCGCCGACCAGCAGGTGAAGATCCGCGGCTTCCGTATCGAGCTCGGAGAGATCGAGGCGCGTCTGCTCGAGCAGCGTGGCGTGCGTGCGGCGGCCGTTGTGGCGGGCGAAGGCCGGACCGGGCGCCAATTGTTCGCCTATGCGAGTGGCGGGCCGTCGCTCGACGGCCGCGCCTTGCGCGATGCACTGTCCGCCGTTCTGCCTGACTACATGGTGCCGTCGTCGGTGACGGTGCTGGAGCAGTTGCCGCTCACCGCTAACGGTAAGATCGATCGGCGTGCACTGCCGGCGCCGGGCGAGGATGCGTTGGCGAGTCGCACCTACGAGGCACCCGAGGACGAGATCGAGCTGGCGCTGGCCGGGATCTGGGCGGAGCTGCTCGACGTCGATCAGGTCGGACGCAACGATCACTTCTTCGAGCTCGGCGGACATTCCTTGCTCGCAGTGCGGGTGCTGAGCCGGGTGTCGCAGGAGACCGGCGTGTCAATCGCGGTCTCGGATCTGTTCGCTCATCCCGATCTTGCCTCATTTGCCCGGGTCGTGTCGATCAGGCTCATCGAGCAAGAATTCGATGCCGAAGAGCTCCAGGAACTGGTGGGAACGGAGCAGTGAGCATGGCTGACACGGCAAAGCCGAGCTTACGCGATCTGGATCCCCAGCAGATGAGAAAGCTCGTCGCGCTGGCCAGGGATCGCGGCCGGAGTGCCGACAGGAGTGGCGCCAGTGCCATTCCGGTGGTGGCGCGGAGCGGATCGTTGGAAATGTCCTTTGCGCAGCAGCGGCTCTGGCTGCTGGCGCAGCTCGATGGTACGAATTCCAGCTATCACATTCGCGGAGCATTGCGGCTTACGGGCGAGCTCGATCTCGAAGCCTTGCGTCGCAGCATCGACCGTGTGTTCGCGCGCCACGAAGCGCTGCGCAGCGTCTTTCGCGTACTGGACGAACAGCCGCGCGTAGTGCTGCTGCCCACGGATGAGCGTGTGCCGCTGCTCGAACATGATCTGAGTGGCCGGGACGATCGCGAGCAGGAGCTGGCGCGCCTCTGCCGCGAGGAGGCCGCGACGCCGTTCGATCTCGCCGCAGGACCGTTGGTCCGCGGTCGCCTGATCCGGATGGCGGAGGGAGAGCATCTCTTCTTGCTCACCCAGCATCACATCGTCTCCGATGGCTGGTCGATCGGCGTGCTCATGCGCGAGCTCGGCGCTCTCTACCGGGCATTCGCCGCCGGCAAGGACGATCCTCTGCCGCCATTGGCAATCCAGTATCCGGACTATGCCGTCTGGCAGCGGCAATGGCTGTCCGGCGAACGCTTGCAGCGGCAGGTCGACTATTGGCGAGAAGCACTCGCGGACGCTCCTGCCGTGCTTGAATTGCCGACGGATCGGCCGCGTCCGCCAATCAGGTCGCTCGCCGGGGCGTCCCTGCCGATCGAGATCGATGTGGAGCTGGCCTCCGGCATCAGGCGACTGAGTCAGTCGCATGGCGCCAGTGCTTTCATGACGGTGCTGGCGGCCTGGGCAGTGGTGTTGTCGAGACTCTCCTCGCAGACCGATATCGTCATCGGGACTCCGACGGCCAACCGAAATAGGCCGGAGATCGAGGGCCTGATCGGATTCTTCGTCAACATGCTGGCTGTCCGCGTTGATCTCTCGGCGGAGCCCAGCGTGGCCGAACTGCTCCGCCGCGTGCGCGCGGCGGCGCTCGCGGCGCAGGATCATCAGGACCTACCGTTCGAGCAGGTCGTCGAGATCGTCCAACCGCTGCGACGGCCGGAGCAGACACCGGTCTTCCAGGCCGTGTTCGCCTGGCAAAACAACGAGAGGGGGCCTCTCGAGTTGCCCGGCCTCAAAGCCGAGGTCGCTGATATTCCGCTGCAACAGGTCAAGTTCGATCTCGAGCTCAATCTCGGCGAGATGGACGGGCGCATTGTCGGCTCCCTGAATTATGCGACGTCGCTATTCGACGAAGCGACGATCACGCGCCATCGGGGCTATCTGTTGACCGTGCTGCGGGCGATGATCTCCGATGCGGACCAGGAGGTCGACCGGATCGATATCATTGGTGCCGATGAGCGCAGGCGCGTTCTCGACACTTGGAACGAGACGGCCACGCCGTTTCCCTCCGAAAGCTGCATTCAAGATCTGTTTGCGGAGCAGGTGAGAAGGGCGCCGGACGCCATTGCGCTGGCATACGAGGACGTTCGTCTGAGCTATAGCGAGCTCGATGCGCGGGCGAACAGGCTTGCGCGGCACTTGATCACCTTGGGAGTGGTGCCGGATCAGCCCGTTGCGATCTGCGTGCCGCGGGGCATCGCAATGGTGGTGAGCCTGCTGGCCGTGCTGAAGGCGGGCGGCGCCTATCTGCCGCTCGATCCCGCTTATCCTGCGGAGCGGCTACGTCAGATTGTCGACGATGCCAGGCCGCGCCTGCTGATCGCAGACGCCACAGGACGCGCGATCATTCCAGATGGGACCTGCGAGATGGTCGACCCCGACGCAGACGCAGGGCTGGCGACGTCGGATCCGAGTGTTCTCCTCGAAGGCCTGACTGCGCGAAGCCTCGCCTACATCATCTACACGTCCGGCTCGACCGGTCGGCCGAAGGGGGTGATGGTCGAGCACCGTGGCCTGGTGAATTTGGCGTTGGCGCAGCGGGCATTGTTCAACATCAATTCGAGCAGTCGCGTCGTGCAGTTTGCCTCGCTCAACTTCGATGCCAGCATCTGGGAAATCGTCATGGCCCTGTGCTCGGGCGCCGCGCTGTTTCTGGCCGGCACGCGCGAGCATCAGGACACCGCGGCATTGTTCGGCTATCTCGCGGACAATGCGATCACGCATGCGACCTTGCCGCCGGCGATGCTGCACGGGCGGACCGATCTCGAACGGCTCGCCTCGTTGCGGGTTCTCGTTCTTGCCGGTGAATTGCCCAGGGCCGAGCTGGTCAAGGGATTGCCTCCTGATATTGCCGTCTTCAACGGTTATGGGCCGACGGAAGCAACGGTCTGCGCCACGAGCTGGTTGCGGCATCGGGGCTTTGATGGCGACGCGGCTCCGATCGGTCGACCGCTGCCGAATGCGCGGATCTATCTTCTGGACCGGTTCGGTGCGCCCGTTCCGCTCGGTGCGGTCGGTGAAATCCATATCGGAGGGGTCGGCATCGCGCGCGGTTATCTCAATCGCGCCGATCTGACGGCGGAACGCTTCGTGCGCGATCCCTTCTGCGGCGATGCGGATGCACGCATGTACCGCACCGGCGATCTCGGCCGCTATCTCCCGGACGGCAATATTGCGTTTCTCGGCCGCAACGACCACCAGGTCAAGATCCGTGGCTTTCGTATCGAGCTCGCTGAAATCGAGTTTCGGCTCAACGAGCACGCCGACGTTGCCGATTCAATCGTGCTGGTGCAGCGCAATCATGGCGGCGATATGCGGCTGGTCGCCTATGTGGCCGTTAGGGGGGGCGTAAGGCGCGATGGCGGAGAGCTTGCCAGCGCGTTGCGCGATCACCTGCGTGCGTGTCTGCCGGACTACATGGTGCCGTCAGCGTTCGTAAGTCTCGATGCACTCCCGCTCACGCCGAATGGCAAGGTGGACCGCAAGGCACTGCCGGCGCCGGAGAACGATGCATATGCGCGGCGCCGTTTCGAACCGCCGCGAGGCGAGGTCGAGCAGATTGTCGCAAATATCTGGGCCGAGCTCTTGGGCGTCGATCGGATCGGACGCAGTGACCACTTCTTCGAGCTCGGCGGCCACTCGCTGCTCGCAGTGCGCATGCTGGAGCGATTGCAGCGGCATGCGCTGAGGGCGGATGCGCGCATGCTGTTCGCGAAGCCGGTGCTGGCGGAATTTGCCGCCAGCCTCGATGGCGGCGTAGAAGCCGACGTTCCGGTCAATCAAATCACCCGGCAGACGACGGCGATCACACCGGAATTGTTGCCGCTGATCACGTTGACGCAATCCGACATCGACAGCATCGTGGCCGACGTTCCTGGCGGCGTCGCCAACATCCAGGATGTCTACGGCCTCTCGCCACTTCAGGATGGCATTCTCTTCCACCACCTGCTGTCGAAGGAAGGCGATCCCTATCTGCTGGTCGGCCGAATGGCATTTGCCAGCCGCGACCTGCTCGATCGCTATCTCGACGCGGTCCGGCAGGTGGTCGCCCGTCACGACATTCTGCGAACGTCTATCGTGTGGAGCGGACTGTCCACGCCGGCACAGGTGGTTTGGCGGCAGGCGTCCTTGGTCGTCGACGAGGTCGTGCTGGATGGCGAAGGCCCTGGGGATGAGCAGCTCGCGCGACGATTCGATCCGCGTTTGCATCGGATCGATCTCGGACGGCCGCCGCTTTTGCGATTTGCGGTCGCGGCCGATCCGGGTGGAGAGCGCTGGCTGCTTTTGGTCCTGCTGCATCATTTGATTGGCGACCACTCCACGCTCGAAGTGATGCACGACGAGGTCGGGAAGATCCTGTCCGGGCGGAGCCACGAATTGCCGCCGCCTTATCCGTTCCGGAATCTGGTGGCACAGGCGCGCGGATCGGCGGCGACCAAGGAGCATGAGCGCTTCTTCCGCGGCATGCTCGCCGACATCGACGAGCCCTCCACGCCGTTCGGCCTGGATCGGGTGCACGGCGATGGTGCCGGTATTGCCGAAACCCGGCTGATGCTGCCCGAGAGCTTGAACGCAAGGCTTCGTGTGCAGGCGCGGCGGTTGGGCGTCAGCCTGGCCAGCCTTTGCCATCTCGCCTGGGGGCAGGTGGTGGGGCGAACCAGTGGGCGCGAGCAGGTGGTGTTCGGGACTGTTTTGTTCGGTCGCATGCAGGCCGGCGCCGGCGGCGATCGCACCATGGGCCTGTTCATCAACACCTTGCCGCTGCGGCTCGACCTCGACGACACAGCGGTCGAGGACAGCGTCCGTGATGCGCATGGTCGGCTGACCGAGCTGATGGCGCACGAGCACGCCTCGCTGGCGCTTGCGCAGCGATACAGCGGCGTCGCGGCGCCCGCGCCGCTGTTTAGCGCGATCCTGAACTACCGGCACAATGCGATGCCGGCCGATTTGGCTGCCGGCAGAGAGCACTCCGGCATCGAATGGCTCGGTGGTGAAGAGCGCACCAATTATCCCCTGATGCTGGCGGTCGAGGATTATGGCCAGGCGCTTGGCCTGACCGCCCAGATCGTCCATCCGTTCTCGGCCGATCGCATTTGCGCCATGATGCAGCAGGCACTCGATCAACTGGCCGATGCGCTGGATCGCGCGCCGCGTGCGCCGGTCCGGCAGCTCGACATTTTGCCCCCCGACGAGCGGCAGCTGTTGCTGGAGACGTGGAACCGGACGCAGGCGCATGATCGGCGACAGTCGTTGATCGAGCAATTTGAAGCACAGGTCCGGAAGTCACCTGAGGCGATCGCGCTGGTGTTCGGCGAGGCGGAGCTGAGCTATGCCGCGCTGAATGCGCGCGCCAACCGGCTGGCGCGACGATTGCGGGATCACGGCGTCGGGACCGAAATCGTGGTCGGGCTGGCGCTCGACCGCGGCGTCGGGATGCTGGTCGCGCTGTTGGCGGTGCTGAAGGCCGGCGGGGCCTATTTGCCGCTCGATCCGGATTACCCGCCGGAGCGGCTGGCGCATATGCTGCGCGACAGCGGCGCGGCGCTGGTGCTGACGCAACAGGGATTGCACGATCAGTTCGCAGACATACTGGCGGAGACCGGCGCGGAGGCGTGGTTCGTTGATGGACAGGACGGCGAGGGCGGCGATGCCGGCAATCTCGATGTCGCCGTTTACGGCGAGAGCCTCGCCTACGTGATCTACACGTCGGGCTCGACCGGCCTGCCCAAGGGCGTGATGGTTCGCCATGATGCGGTGACGAACTTCCTGGCGACCATGGCGAAGCAGCCCGGCATGACGGCCGGCGACCGCGTGCTCGGGCTGACCTCGCTGTCCTTTGACATCGCGGTGTTGGAGCTGTGGCTGGCGCTGACGATCGGCGCCTGCGTCGTGCTGGCGGATCGCGCGGCCGCGCATGATCCTGCCAAGCTCAAGGCGATGGTGGCGCGGCATGGCGTCTCCGTGATCCAGGCAACGCCGTCGACCTGGCGGATGCTGCTCGATCATGACGGCCCTGCGCTGCCGGCGAGCTGCCGGGTGCTGTGCGGCGGCGAGGCGCTGCCGCCGGATCTGGCGCGGCGGCTGGTGGCGCAAGCCGGCGAAGTCTGGAACCTGTACGGTCCGACCGAGACCACGGTGTGGTCGGCGCGCCATCGGCTCGATGCGATGGATGATCGTCCGCTGCTGGGCCGCCCGATCGGCAACACCACGCTTTACGTTCTCGACGGTGACCTCAACCTCGCGCCGGTCGGCGTCGCCGGCGAGCTCTATATCGG